>NZ_QNUL01000025.1 GCF_003383615.1 Dyadobacter luteus | reverse complement strand
TACGAGGCCCGTACGCACGGTGGTGTGAGAGGACGGAAAATGAAAGGAGGAAAACTTTCATTTTCCTCCTACTCGATATTCATAAATTACACTGATTGTAGATAATTATAAATCTATAAAAGCTATAGATTAAATATTTAATTTCGATGCAGTATATTTGTTAAACCATGTACTAGTCAGGTAACCTGAGTCAGATATTAAAAAATATCTTTTGAAAATAATCTGCTACAGCCGCCGAAAGGCCAATAGTCAGACACGAATTTATTAATTCATTTATGAAATTAGCAACCAAAGTTTTATCAGCAGCTTTGCTTCCTTTCCTGCCTTTTGTTGGCTCAGCGCAAACCCCTGCTACACCGCCTGCCCGTAAGTTTCAGGGACAAGAACCCATTAAAGGTGTACCCACCGAAAGCAAGCCAGTAGAGAAGCAAATTAAAGCTGTTTTCCCTTTCGAAAGTGAAAAGGTATTTTTGTCTAATCAATTTACAGCAGCGAGATTAAATGCCGTCTCCAAAAAGGATGATGGAGTATACGACATTCATATCAAGCCGGAGAATACACCCGTGAATGCCAGCCCTTGGTATGCATTTAAAGTTTGGTCAGGAAATGACAAGCCTGTCCGTTTCTCATTTTCCTACGCGGGAAATGTGCGTCACCGTTACGAACCGAAAGTGAGTAAAGATCGGAAACACTGGCAGCAATTAGAGGCTCAAACTGTCAATGGAATAAAGCTTTACGAAGTGAAGCCCGGTTCGGACACACTTTGGATTGCGGCACAGGAGCTGACTACTTCTTCCGATGTGGCAAATTGGGTTTCTCAGCTGGAAAAAAAGAAACAAGTGAAAAGCTTCAGCATTGGTAAAAGTACTTTGGGTAAACCTATTCAGGCTTTTTCGTTTGGTAATTCGCAAAGCAAAAATTATCTGTTGGTATTGGGCCGTCAGCATCCGCCGGAAGTTACGGGGCATAAAGCACTGACTGCTTTTGTAGAATCCCTGCTGTCCGAAGGCAAAGATGTGAGCAGCTTTCGGAAAGATTTTCAGATCATCGTCTTGCCACTTTTGAATCCTGATGGTGTGGACGAAGGATTCTGGAGACACAATGCAGGAGGGGTTGATTTGAACCGTGACTGGTCATCATTCAACCAGCCCGAAACCAGAGCAGTAAGAGATTACTTGAAAAAGGAGATTACTGAAGGTGAAAAGTTGCTTGCTGCCATCGATTTCCACTCTACCCATGACGATATCTATTACACAGTCACACCCGAAAAGAAAGGGAATGTGCCAGGATTAATAACAAATTGGCTGACGCAGCTCACCGAAAAAATTCCGGGTTATTCACCGCATATCAAACCACTTTATTTCGAACCGCCCACGTACACATCTTTCAGTTATTTGTTTGAAACCTATGGTGCAGAGTCGGTGGTGTTTGAAATAGGAGACAGTACTGATGAGTCATTTATCCAAAAGAAGGGCAAGGCTTCAGCTGAAGCGCTGACACAGCTACTGAATGAATTCATTGCCAAATAATTGCGGATTAAGAGGAATTCAAATAGTCCGATCTAATAAAAATACTTTGATAAACCTGGTGGATTAGTGTATGCTCCCGCAGTTCTCAAATGGATTGCGGGGCATTTTTTTTCCGGCTCCCGGATTCCGATGCGGGCATTCATTATTACTTATTTTCTCGTTCCTTTGCAGCGGCAAACGGCATTGTATTTATGAAAAAAGCAGAAGCTACGCGATTAAATATCCTTCAGAAAGCATTTGAGCTGATGTATAAAAACGGGTATCAGACCACAAGCATAGATGATATTCTGGCAACTACCAAGGTGACCAAAGGAGCATTTTATTACCATTTCAGGAATAAAGATGAAATGGGTTTGGCCATTATCAATGAAATATTGAAGCCAGCCCTCTCTGCCGGTTTTATTGATCCGCTCACCACCGACCAGGACCCTTTGGAGGCCATTTATAACCTGATGTATAACCTGCTGATGGAAAACGAGTTTTTGAAAGTAGAATACGGGTGTCCGGCAGCTAATTTTACCCAGGAAATGACACCCTGGAATCCGGACTTCAGTAAAGCGTTGGATGAGCTGACATTGCAGTGGCAAAAGCAAATGAGCGATTCATTGGAAAAAGGCAAGCAAAATGGCTGTGTCAGAAAGGAAGTTGTAGCTGAGCAGGTGACTTTGTTTGTGATGTCGGGCTACTGGGGCATCCGGAATTTCGGAAAACTGGCCAATAGCAAATCAGTGTATAGACCGTATTTGAAGGAATTAAGGAGTTATCTCGATTCGCTTCGTTAAAGTTATTTTTTATCATCTTCCGAAACCTAATTCGTAAGAAGGACTTCCTGAACATACATGTACGCTATACTACTGACCCTACATTCCCTAATTCGCTGGCTGGTTCTGATCAGTTTAGTAATAGCGTCTGTTTATACATACAAAAGTTGGAAGTCGGGAAAGGTTTACACCAAAAAAGATGACGCATTGCGGCATTGGACGGCAACCTTCGCACATATTCAGATGACGATTGGTCTGGTTCTCTATTTTCAAAGTCCGCTAACAGCCTATTTCAGAAGTAATTTTGCCGAAGCCATTCATAACAGAGAGCTTCGTTTTTTTGGAATGGAACACAGCCTGATGATGCTGGTTGCAGTCGTATTAGTCAGTATAGGCTCTTCCTTATCCAAACGAAAACAGGATGACAGAGTAAAATTCAAAACCATGGCGATCTGGTTTACAATCGGTCTTGTGATTATTCTTCTTAATATTCCCTGGCAGTTTTCTCCACTGGTGAGCCGCCCTTATTACCGTGTTTTCTGATCTTAAAAAACCTATTTTTCAGGTTGATGAATAATAACGTCGGCAGCTCGTGATTCCGGTGTGACTTTCAATTTTACTATTTTGCCATTCTCAACGCGCCCTTCTACTACAGTCTGGTAAGGTGCGTGGAGTTTAAAGGAAGTGTTCCAATCAGAGGGCCAGGCAGGTAGTAGGAGTATTTTTTTATCATCAACCTGCATCAGCATTTCCTGTAGCCCGATCATCGCCGAGCCTCCCCAGTTATGATCCGGTGTCCAGTCAAATGCTGGTCCCCAGAAAGTTGGAAAACGATGTGGACCGTCTTTGAATTTTTCTCGTGTCAGCTCCTGTGCTTCTCCGGCCAGGCCCAGTCTGGCTGCGAAAATGCTGTATTGTCGCCAACCTACATGACTTTTGTTCTTAACCGCATCGGGATCATACCTATAGGTATCAATGGCAGTTTGCAAACCCGGCTTTCCAATTCCGTAGATACCCCACGGAAATACCGGATACAATTGTGGCGTTTCCGTATTCTGAATCCGCTCCCAGGTTTTGGCAGGAGCAAGGGTTGTACGACCATCAATTGTTTGCAAAGGAACAGGTGGAATTCTTTTGGCCATATTTCCTAATGCCAGCCTTTGGTCATCAGACAGGTAGTTGGCAGGCAGTTCGAGAAGTCGCTGGATAATGACCTTCATCGCGCTGATCACTGTTGTTGAATTGAGGGTCATTTTATAAGTTTCTGCAGATGAGGTGGGATAAAGCACCAGATGCCCGTCGCGATCCAGTGCCTTGCTTCCTCTTTGCAAAGCCAGCATTTTATAATGTTCATCGTAAAAAGTAAGACAACTTTGTATAAAAGGAATGTACGAAGAGATATCCCGGTTTTCGTAACGCTGCGTTTCCAGCATCATCAGACAAAACTCAAAAACGGTTTCCCACTGGTATTCAAGCCACGCATTGTGTTCCATACCCGGATCATAACCGGCAGGCCGTTTCGTGCCATATTCGAAAATATTGGGCAGACCGAAATTTTCAATCTGTTCTGTAAAACTGGCGCCCTTGTGCTTCCAATAGGTCTCACTACGAAGCTCTGCATTACGCTGAGCATTCAGATAGAAGTCAAACTGAGGTTTGAGCATATCAAAATCGCCGGTTTTAAACATAGGGAAGTATACCAACCGTTGATTCTGAGCTGTAAAAGTACCACCTCCCCAAAGTCTGAAATCAGGAGTGGAAGCGTAATTTTTTTCAACAAAAACAGGATCAAAAGTGAAAAGTCCCCCATTAAACTTGGTTGGCCATTTACCATAAGCATTACACGCAAGCTGGTAACGGAAAAGCTGATAGTTACGGGAAACTGTACTATCCTGTCCATCAATGAAAATATAACTTCGTTCCCAGAATTGCGCCCACCATGCTCTGGTTTTTTGCCGGTCTGCATTAGGATTCTTCTGAGCTGTTTTTACAATGCTTCCAAGCTGGCTTTGCCAGTCGCTCAGCGTCGGCGTTTGAGCAACGTGCATGGCGATGGAGACCTGATGATTCCCGGTAGCCTTACTGCTTTCTAGCGACCAGGATTGGTAAGGTGTTTCCGAATAGATTCCTTTTTGAAGCTGACCCTCTTTTAAATTGTTTCCCGAGATTACTCCTCCAAATGTATTGTTTATCAGTGGATTATACATTTGTGACTTAACAGCCTTCATGCCTTGCGCATCGACCGTATAATCAAAAATATTTGTGATATCAGGATTATTACGGTGAAAAAACTGAATGGTATTATTGCTGAATGCTATGCTATCACGATGCGTATAAATGTCTTTTTTCTGAGGGATTTTGTATGAATTCGCTCTGAATTCTGCTCCTTTTATTAAGTGATCTTCAAACCGCCACGATTCATAGGCGACATTGATTTTTGTATTTCTTTTACTTTTCAAATCTATATGGACAACAGGATTGAAAACATCAACCCAGAGATCAAGGGTGGTGTCTTCGCCTTTAATGATGACATGACCTGTTGAGAGCTGTAGTCGTTGTGTAAAAGCCGGCGAGCGGAAGGGATCTGAAGAAACGGAAAGGCGCACCCGTCCGAGTTTCAGCATCTGGTTGTTTTCGTCAAAGGTCCCGCTCCTGGACAAATAAAAGAGTACATCTCCGTTTTCCACCCACACATTCAATCCCACATCGCCGCCGCCGCAGGGCATGGATTCAGAGGAATTTTTGCTCTGACTATTCCAAACCACATCGTAGGCGGATAACCGGGATGGCTGCGCCGATAATTGTCTGAAGATTGCTCCGACTAAGAGTATAATGGCAAGTTTAAAAAAGTATTGCGTTTTCATCAGTAAGGACTCAGGAGTTACATGCTTTGCAGCAGATCAGCACTTTGGTGTTGCTCAGACACAAATATATCATTATAGCAGGTTGGTGAATAAATATTTTTGCATAAAAGATGAAAATATTTTCATTTACTTTCGAATATTTTTCTTTGATTTGCTTTTATTTTCAGTCAGACAACTTTTTCTCATTCCTGATTATGGAACCAT
Organism: Dyadobacter luteus; assembly: GCF_003383615.1. Taxonomy (GTDB): domain Bacteria; phylum Bacteroidota; class Bacteroidia; order Cytophagales; family Spirosomataceae; genus Dyadobacter; species Dyadobacter luteus. The sequence continues at coordinate 96,246 of NZ_QNUL01000025.1, read as the reverse complement.
CATCTTACATCCTTGCCATAGATCAGGGTACCAGTAGTACCAAAACCGTCATTTTTGATCAGGACGGCAGGCCTTTTGCCCGTGGTACGGAATTGCTGCAAACCATGTATCTGGCCGACGGGTTTGTGGAACAGGATGCGGAGGAAATTTACCAAAATGTACTTCGCTCCGTTACAAAGTGTCTGGCAGATTTTGTAGCTAAAGGAGGTAAGCCCGAAGAGATCGTTAGCTGTGGTATTTCTAATCAGCGCGAGACTTTTGTAGTCTGGAATGAAAAGGGAGAAGCATTGCATCATGCAGTAGTATGGCAATGCAAGCGCTCTTTATCGGTATGCGACCGCTTACGAAATGAAGGTTTTGATGAAACAATCAAAGACAAAACCGGTTTGCTGATTGATCCGTATTTTTCCGGAACGAAGGTAATATGGCTATATGAAAACAATGAAAAGGTTCAGGCTGCTGTTGATTCAGGCAAAGCGTTTTTCGGAACGGTCGATACATGGCTGCTATACAAGCTTACCGGCAACTACCTGACTGACCACACCAATGCCTCCAGAACGCTGTTTTTTAATATCAATACGCTTACCTGGGATGATCAATTGCTGAAAGACTTTGGTTTGTCCGGTCTCAATCTGCCTGAAATACAAGCCTCATCAAGCTATTTTGGAGAAAGTAATTTCGGAGATCTCTTTCCCAGAAATATACCTATCACCGCCATGATCGGCGATTCGCATGCAGCAGCTTTTGGTGAAGGATGTTTCTATGCAGGCATTGCCAAGGCCACAATGGGTACAGGTTCTTCTATTTTGATGAATATCGGAAGCGCTCCACAGAAGTCGGGCAACGGCATGGTTACTACCATTGGCTACAGTACTGAATCACATGTTGAATATGCCCTGGAAGGAGTTATTGTGACATGTGGTGCCACCATCGAATGGTTAAAAAAAATAGGTGTATTTGACGACGTATCTCAAACACAGCAGCTTGCGGAGAGTGTTGAGGACAATGGAGGTGTGTACCTTGTTCCGGCTTTCAGCGGGCTGGGTGCTCCGCATTGGGACATGAAGCGCAAAGCTTCGATAGTCGGGATCAGTTTCGATACCGAGAAAGCGCATGTGGTGAGAGCCGGACTCGAATCTATTCCATATCAGATTAGGGATGTGATCAGCGCTATGGAAACGGATACAGGCATTGTTCTCAAAGAGTTGATGATTGACGGCGGCATTACTTCGAATGGTTTTGTGGTGCAGTTCCTTGCCAACTTGCTGGAAAAACCTGTTGTGAACCTGGGGCTTGCTGAATTATCTGCGCTGGGTGCGGCTTACCTGTCAGGGCTTAAATCCGGTTTATTCCGGGATATCGAACATCTGAAAGAACTGGCTGCAACGCGAACAGAAACACATCCGAATGCAGCTGTTACCAGTGTGGCTGTGAATTACCAAGGATGGCAGCACGCTATTGCGCGGGGAATTACTTTTTAAGAAATTGATTATTCGGAACTTATCATAAAAATTTAAAAATGAAGTCTATTACCCATCTGATTGCATTTATTTTACTTTTTAGCTCTTTGGGATTTTCGCAATCCTCAGTCGAAGTTTGGGATAGGTTTGAGGTCTCTCTTGTGGGTCCGGAAGCAGGAAATCCTTTTGACGACGTTACGATTTCTGCTGAATTTACGAATGGAGCTGTCAAAAAGACTGTCAATGGATTTTATGACGGTAAAGGCAAGTACAAGGTGCGTTTTATGCCGGACAGAACCGGGAAATGGACCTACAGAACGATCAGCAAAACCAAAGCGTTGAATGCAAAGTCTGGTAGCTTTGATTGTGTTGCAGCAACTGGCAACAACCACGGGCCGGTACAGGTGGCTGATACCTTCCATTTTAAATATGCTGACGGAAAACGTTATTATCCTTTCGGGACGACTATATATGCAATGACGCATCAGCCAAAGGAATTGGAAGAAACCACATTACAGACGCTCAAAGAAAATCCGTTCAACAAAGTGAGGCTTGGTGTTTTTCCTAAATACTATTCCAATGTAGAGAATGAGCCTTTGTATTACCCATTTGAAAAATTAGAAGAAACAAAAGGCGCCAACGGAAAGGTGAAATTCAAATGGGATTTTGCAAAATTCAATCCTGAATTCTTCGCGCACCTTGAAGAGCGTATAGACGATCTGAAAGACCTGGGTATTGAAGCAGACATTATCATTTTCCATCCTTATGACAAAGGTCATTGGGGTTTTGATAGCCTGGGTATGAACAACGATCTCAGGTACATCAGGTATCTGACTGCCCGTCTTTCTTCCTTCAGGAATGTATGGTGGTCGCTCGCCAACGAGTTCGATTATGTGAAAACCAAGCCCCGAGATGCATGGGATGTTTACACCAAAGCGGTGGTAGCTAATGATCCCTACAAACATTTATGCTCGATTCATAATGGGAGTGTTTATTATGACAACTGGAAACCAGAGTATTCGCATGTCAGTATTCAGAACGGTTCTGCTTTAGAAGATTTTGGACGGGCTGTTTTGTTGCGTGATGTGTTTTTCAGACCAATGGTGTACGATGAGGTATGTTATGAGGGAGATTTGCCGCAGCGCTGGGGACACCTGCGGGGAGAAGAAATGGTGGAGGCTTTCTGGCAGGGTATTATTGCCGGCACCTATGTAACGCATGGGGAAACCTATAAAAATGAAAGCAATACCGTTTTCTGGGCAAAAGGTGGAAAGCTTGTAGGTAGCAGCCCTGCAAGAATCGGATTTCTGAGAAACATCGTCGAGGCAGCACCCGGGCCTCTGGAATTGGCCGATCCATGGAAAGATCATCACACTGCCACTGCCGGAAATGGCTATTACCTGGTTTATTTCGGAAAGCAAATGAATGCTGAATGGGTTTTTAACCTACCTAAGAAAGCAGGTCCGAAACCCGGACAAAAGTTTAAAGTTGAAGTAATTGACACCTGGGATATGACTATCCGAAAGATACCGGATGTTTTTGAAATGAATACGCCCGAACCGTATCGGATTTTTGACAAAGACAGAAAAACCGTACGACTTCCCATGAAACCTTATCTGGCACTTCGTATCACACCCACAGATCAGTAAGTCCTATCCTGATGCATGTTATTATGAGTTAAGTCTTTTGTCTGTTAATTAATTTGTTTCGAAAACTTTTGAAAATTAGCGGTGTGTTCGAAAACGCATCGCTAATTGCATTTTAATATGTTAAAAATTTATTTTTTATAGATTTTATTCTTGTTTAAATTTTCTATTTGCATTAATTTTAGAATTAAATAGAATAAAATCGAAAGTTTTTTCTTTCGGTTCCCAGGAACTCATCTAAATTCAAATTAATGAAACAGTTTTATGCCCTCATTCTGGCGCTGATACTAGGCAGCTTCGGCCTGGTCAGTGCGCAATCAAGAACAATCAAAGGTACCGTCACCGGGGAAAATGACAAACAGGCGTTGCCCGGCGTAAGTGTTGTGATCAAAGGAACACAAAAAGGTACGATTACAGATGCTGATGGTAATTATCAACTGGATGGAGCCGACGCTACTACAGTGCTCGTGTTCAGTTTTGTAGGGTATATTCCCAAGGAGGTTCCGGTTGGAAGCCAGACCAGCATTTCTGTGGCACTTGTCCAGGAGGACAAATCTTTAGAAGAAATTGTGGTAGTCGGTTATGGTACACAACGTAAAACCGAATTAGCAACGGCAGTGGGAAGTATTGAAGGTACGTCTATTGCGGAGAGGGGAACCGTCAGCCCGTTGCAGGGAGCTCAGGGGCAAATTGCCGGTGTAGATATTTCGGCAGGCTCAGGAAGAGCCGGATCCGGATTCGCAGTGCAGATACGTGGGCAGAATTCTTTGGCAGGAGGGCAGCCTTTGTATGTCGTGGATGGAGTAATTGTATCGGATATCAACTTCCTGAATCCTCAGGATATTGCCAAAATGGACGTACTCAAAGATGCGGCCTCAACCGCCATTTATGGTTCCCGCGGCTCGAATGGGGTAATTTTGGTGACAACTAAGAATGGTAAATCAATCAAAGGTGGGGGAGCAACCATTTCTTATGATGGATATGTGGGGGTAAAGAAAATAGCCCGTATGCCCGATTTTATGAACGGACAGGAGTTCTGGGAATACCGCCAGAATACTTTTATTTCGCCGGAACTGATTGCCAATCGCGAAAACTATGACAATACAATCGGATCTCTCAACAATCCTGTTGTTTTGGAAAGGGTTGCCAATAATGATTATACCGACTGGCTCGGACTTACTCTAAAAGATGGCCGGCAGTCGAACCACTGGCTGACTGTTTCAGGAATGAGTGACAATGGCTCTATTCAATACCTGATCGGAGCGGGTTACCAGGGAGAAAAAGGCAACCTGATCAATGAAAGTCTGGATCGTTATAATTTCAAAGCAAGTGTTGACGGAAAGATCAGCAAAAACTGGTCTGCCGGGATGAGCTTCAACTTCTCTCTGACCAATACAGAAAGAGGTAGTGATGACGCAGTAAGAAACGCTACAAACATGGCTCCGTTTTTCAGTCCGTATAATCCGGATGGTAGTCTGATGTTTCGTCCGGGACAGATTCCTGTTCCCAACTCTACGATCATTTCCAGCTTTACGAGTACGGTTAATCCGCTGTTGGAAATACCCAATACAGAAAACAACACCAGACGCAGCTTCGGTGTAGGTAATATTTATCTGCAATATTCTCCGGTAAGCTGGATCGACATACGTTCTACTTTCTCGCCTAGTCTGAACTTCGAGCGTCACGGGCGCTACTGGGGTTCGCTTACAGGTGTTGGAGCGGGATTGTTACCTGATGCTGAAAGAGGGAATGAGCAGTCGATGAACTATATATTTGATAACATTGCCACTATTCGTAAGTCATTCGGCATGCACAATTTCACCTTTACCGGTCTTTACAGTATGCAAAAGAACAGGTATGAGAGTGACGGAATGCGGGTAAATGATTTGCCATTTAATTCTTCGTATTATAACCTGGGTTCATCTACCAACAGACAAGCTGCCACCAGCGCATTCAGCCAGTTTTCGATTCTTTCTTACATGGCTCGTCTGAATTACGTGTTGAAGGACAAGTACTATTTGACGCTCGCTACACGCTGGGATGGTTCATCCAAACTTGCTGAAGGCCAGAAATGGTCTACTTTCCCTTCCGCTGCGATCGGATGGCAATTGTCTGAAGAGAATTTCCTGAAACAAGTGAATCAGGTATCCGACCTTAAACTCAGGTTCAGTGCAGGTGTTGCGGGGAACAACAATAACATCAGTGCTTATGAGAGTAACATGACGCTGAGTGACCCTACTTTTTACGATTTTGGCGGCAACACAGCCCTTGGCTACGCGCCGAGCAGGCTGGCCAATCCGAACCTGACCTGGGAACGTACGACAGAGTTTGACCTTGGTCTGGACTACGGCTTTTTCAGAAACCGTGTTACAGGTACAATCGATGTTTATAATAAACTGTCAAATGGTGTATTGATGAACCGCAACATTCCTGTTGAAACGGGCTGGGCATCTATCAAAGATAACGTGGGCTCTGTGCGTAACAGAGGAATTGAGTTTTCGATCAGAACCTTGAATGTGAGAGGCAAGGATTTTACATGGACAACCTCGCTGAATTTTGCAAGAAATCAGAACGCAATCATCAACCTTCTTGATAAGAAAGAGGATTTGGTTGGGAACTGGTGGTTTATCAATCAGCCGATCAATGTCAACTACACTTACGTGTTTGACGGAATATGGCAGGAGAGCGAACGTGCCGAGGCGATCAAGTATGGTCAGCTTCCGGGGCAGGCTAAAGTGCAGGATATCAACGGTGATGGAAAGATCAGCAGTACAGATGACCGCCGGATTATTGGCCAGAAAGATCCGAAATGGACAGGTGGTTTTTCTACACAGCTGACTTACAAAAACTTTGACCTTTCGGCTTCCCTTTTTGCACGTCAGGGCATGCAGGTCTACAGCGCCTTCCACAGCGTGTTTACTGCCTACAATGACCGCGGAACCAATAAAATCAACAATGATTATTATATGGCGGTGAATAAAGTGACACCGACGAGAAGTTCTAATACCTATCCAATGCCTAATAACATCGGACCCTACTGGGCAGGTGTAAATGGGGTTGGCTATTACAAGGATGTATCATTTGTGAAAGTGCAGAATATTTCCTTAGGCTATAACCTTCCGTCTACAGCTTTGAAAAAAGTGGGTATCAAAGACCTTCGTGTGTACGCGAATGTGCTGAACCCATTTGTATGGACCAAATTTGACGGTTTTGATCCTGAAGCTGCCAGTGGTATAGATGCTTCTTCGAGAACGGATGTAAGCAACACCACTACCGGTGCGATTAACAACACCGGACCATCTACCATCACCTATCAGTTTGGTATCAATCTTAAATTCTAATCGTTGAGATCAATGAAAATATTTAAAATAACAGCACTTCTGCTCAGCATGTTTATGATGAGCTCGTGCAACGATTTTCTGAAAGAAGATAATAAATCCAATATCGTTTCCGACCAATATTATGCTACCAATGAAGGTTACGAAAAGCTTGTCAATGCAGCGTATTCATCATTAAGATCAGTATACAGTGCGCCATGGGTTTTTTGTGCGGGTACTGATATGTACGTGGAAGGCAGAACCCAGCAGCCTGTCGGGATTAGTGAGTACCAGAATCTGATTGCAGATGATGCGGAAGTATTAGCCTTTTATACCAATCTATACAAAGGAATACAGGTTATTAATACCGCCATTCACTTCAACGATATTACGGCGGCTTCGCCAACCCTGGGAGCCAGAAAAGGAGAGATGAAATTTTTGCGGGCTTACTATTACTTCCTGGCGGTTCAGACGTTTGGAGGCGTAGGTATTGTGACTGAACGTTTTACCGAACCGGTGGATGCTTTCAAAAGAAACACAGCCAGCGAGGTGTATAATTTCGTCATTACAGAAATGAACGAAGCTCTGGGATTGGTACAGGAAACTGTACCGAATGCTGAGTTCGGGCGGGTAACCAAAAGGGCAATCCGTCACATGCTGGCAAAGGTGCATCTGACGCGTGGTTACGAAACATTCGGTAATGCAGAAGATTTCAAAACAGCAGCTACGCTGGCAGACGCGGCGATAGCGGGACAAGCGCTGACGATCAGCTTTGAAGATTTGTTTTATCCGGGTAAGGACATTAATAATGAAGTCCTTTTTTCAATACAGTTTGCTGCTGGTTCATTGCCTACAGAAACATCTGGCGGGAATACACAGTCTGCATACTTTGGTCCCTATTTTGGCGGACAAGGTGCGGTATTGGGCTATCCGAACAGAACCTATGCGTTATGCCCTACGATGTACACCTTCGATCTGTTCACACAGGATGATGCGCGGTTCGATGCCACTTTCATGATCAATTTTTACAGCAGATATTATGATTATTATACAAAAAGTACAGAGCGCAATACCTTGAATGTGCAGTATTATTATGCACCGAAATGGGTAAATAGTCCGGCTGCTTTGACTGCATGGCGCGCTGCTGATCCGGCAAGACGTACCAATACGATCATCTATCCTTATTCCGCAGAGTGGGAGGCGGGCCGGACGGTTGTCTTGGATAATTACACACCATCTGTGAAGAAATTCGATGACCCGACTTCTCAGTTTGGTACAGCCAGCAGTACCCGCGACTTCTTTATTGCCCGACTTGGAGAAACATATCTGATTGCCGCAGAAGCATATTTCAAGTCAGGAAACAATGCCTTGGCTGCTGAGCGTATCAATGCTGTAAGAAAAAGAGCCGCAAAAACCGGAGTTGATCTGAGTATTACAGCTGCACAGGTGAATCTGGAATATATTCTGGATGAGCGGGGACGTGAGTTAGTGGGTGAATACCACCGCTGGTTTGATCTGAAACGTACCGGAACTTTGGTAGAACGCAGCCGTAAATACAACAAGGATGTCAGGAAATGGTACAATAACGGAAACGATCCTTTTGCAGGTGTAAATGGTGCTTTGAAAATCCTCAGACCTATCCCAAACCGCGCTTTGGATTTGAATCAGGGAGAATTTGCTCAAAACCCTGGTTATTGATAAATTGAAACAGCAAAGCCTCCCGGTTGCAATGTGCAAGGTCGGGAGGCTTTTTCTTTGCATACAGTGGAGGTTATTCGGTTACCAAACGACCTTCGATGGAATCGTCTAATGTCTTCCCAACTGCCGCTCCGTAAAGGGTTTTTACAAAGGCGATGGCGTTTCCGTGTTTATTGTCCCAGTAGTATCCGTCTTTGGTTTCTACTTTGATGACTGTGATACGTGGATCGTCGATTCCTTCTGTAAACCACGCTTTCAAAACAGGGCTCCAGAGCTCTTCTATAATTGCTTTTTCTTTGGAGATACTTGCAGTGCCGTAGATACTCAGGAAATCGGAATATTTAGATCCCTGAAACAAGAGCTGTACATAAGGATTTTCATGGATTTCCTGATTTTTGTGGCTGTCGTCTGCGCTCAGGAACCAGAATACGCCGTCGTCCTGCACTTTCTGGATTGACATCGGGCGCACATTCAAAGGATGTCCTGTTTTGATTCCGGTACAAAAGAAACATGTGTTGGCGGCGCTTGCCAACTCCTTGATCTTTTCTCCTGCTTCGGCGGCAAATAAATCCTGATGGTTTTCTTCGGGTTGTTGTTGATTAATGCTGTCCATATCTTATGCTGATTTAAAGTATAGCATAACTACAACAAAGATCATTCCATCTGGTCTGAACGGCTCAGACAGATAGGGCTTCACTAAGATTATTCAGGAAGTTGTATTATCTGTCTTTATAAAAGATTGTGAAAGGCCACATCATTGTGGACACAACAGCACGGTGCCAGTTCGGCTTACTTTTCTTTGCCTCCTTGATACCATACCAGAGCAGGATGAGCATGGAAATATATATTGCAGCTGCCATATTGCGATGAGATTTAGTATGAATGTTTTAAAAATAGGTATTTTCGTATTTGTACTTTACTAAAACTACACCAGCGGCAATGCCAGGTATTTGCCAAGTGGTTTATCATCAATGTGATAGCCAGGTGTGATTGTGTTTAATCGTTCATCATGAAAAATTGTTTTTGCGGAAATAAACAACCCTATTCACGTTGCTGTGCTCCTTTGATCAACGGCGTTGTTAAGGCAGATTCCCCTGAAAAATTAATGCGTTCACGCTATAGTGCCTATGTGATGGCTGCCAGTCAGTATCTCTACGAAACTACGCACAGCTCACAGAGGGGTAGTACATCGAAGGAAGATATTGAGCAATGGGCCAAGTCAAACAGCTGGAAACAATTAGAAGTATTGGAGGCAACCGGTGACACGGTGGAGTTCAAAGCACACTATCGTAGCAGAGATGGAAAGTTGCAGGTGCACCATGAGAAATCTTCTTTTATTTTCGAAAATGGAAAATGGTTTTACCTGGATGGTGTTTTTGGTGAGGATATAAACAAATAATAATGATGTTCAGACAGTTTGCCATTGCACGATTCATGATCGGTTTTATCGTATTTGTTCTTACTTATATGGTGGCTGTAATGTCGTACGACAAATTCTTTCAACTGATCACAGCTGGTTTGTTCGTACTGACTCTCTATATTTTGCGGGAAATGAATGCAGGCCAGCGGGAAGAGCTGGAGAAGAAGGAGAAGGCTCATACTGAGAAAATTACAGAGTTAGAAGATCTGCTCCACGAAAAGGACCAGCAATTGCAGAAAATTATCCATGCCATTACGATCAACAGAGAAGAAGGTCAGTAAGTAGCGCCACAACAATTGAAGAAATCAAAGAATATAGAGCAAAATAGATTTGATTAGCAGTTCGCAACTCTATGCTAATTCTTCTAAAACCAAGTGGTGTGGTTTAACAACTACAGCTCCTTTTGTAGGGATCATATTTTTCCAAACCCAGTTGTAATGCTCAACCACCTGAACTGCTCTCAAATGCGGCCTTTCTCCGGTCGTATGACCATCCTCAAGTACTGTTATTTTATAATCCTTTGATAATGCTGATTGGATTGTTGCTTCTACGCAGAAATCTGTCGCACATCCGGATATGACTAATTCATCAATCGAATGCTGTTCCAGTTGTGATTGAAGATTGGAACAATAAAACACATCATTGGCGAATTTGCTAATCAAATTGTCGCCAGCTTCTACATGAAGTTCGTCCAATAATTCCCACTCTTCGGTATAAGGTACAAAATTGCCTGCAGTTGTGCCGTCGTGCTGAATAAGAAATACAGGTAATGAGTTGACACGGAATGCATTTGCAATCAGATTGATTCGGTAAATCACGCCGGCTGTATCGTAACGGGGTGTAAGTTCCGTAAACGAACCTTTCTGCATATCAATGACCAGAAATGCTTTTCTATTTATCATGGGTTATTGCAATAGGATTAGTGGTAACAGTATGGTCGCGTCGATTTTTAAACTCCCTCATGCCTTTCAGGATACTTGATGTATCGTATACCGCATCAGGTCAAAGATATCACACTTTGGTTAACTATTTGGTTGCCGCAACGATCGGATGAGTCGCAATCTACATGCTTTGGATTTACGACGATGTACCCAGACTTCTCGTTCTATACAAAATCTTCTTTATTTCCTTTTTTTAACTATTTATTATTTATCACTCCTATTCTTATATGGTGATTAATTTGCCTGAATGGAGGCGATTAGTCAATTAATTATTAAAAAAACACATAAAATATGTGAAAATGTTTTTTGATTAATAATAAATACTTAATTTTCGAAAAAAATAGAAAATAAAGAAAAGTCCCATCTCGTTCCCCATCCATTAACTGTTTATGAAAACAATCTTACGTATAATTCTTGCCTGCTTGCTGACTGTGCCTGCGCTACATGCCCAGACAGTCGCTGTAAAGGGCCGGGTAACAGGCGTCAGTGATGCTGATGCCCTTCCGGGAGTAAGCGTGGTGATTAAAGGCACGCAACGCGGTACCACCACCAACGCCGACGGTTCGTTTCAACTGGAGGTGCCGGGACCTTCCACTGTACTGGTTTTTAGTTTTGTAGGTTACAAATCAATCGAAGAAACTGTTGGTAACAGAACAGACATTAACGTGCAGATTTCTCCTGAGAATAAGTCACTGGAGGAAGTGGTCGTGGTGGGGTATGGTACGCAAAGCAAACGTGCAGTGACAGGTTCTGTGATTTCGATTAACTATGATAAGTTCAAAGACCGGTCATTTAGTAACGTAACGCAATCGTTGGCCGGAACACTTCCGGGTGTGAACATTTCTCAGTCTCAGGGTGCGCCGGGGGCTTCTCCTGTTATTAAAATTCGTGGCGTCAGTTCTATCACTGCCGGCACCAATCCGTTGATCGTCGTTGATGGCGTCCCTTTGGAAAACTTTAACCTTAATCTGATCAACCCATCTGATATTGAGTCGATTGAAGTGCTAAAAGATGCATCTTCGGCAGCTATTTATGGTTCACGGGGATCGAGTGGAGTAGTGCTGGTAACGACAAAGCTTGGAAAAGCCGGAAAGGTAAGCGTGAGTGCGAACCTGGAGTACGGCTCACAAAAAGTAGTACGTCGTGTGAAAATGATGGATGCACAACAATTTATCGAAACCTACAAAGATGCTAAGAACAATGCATGGATGGCACAGGGCGGTAAAGCCGGTGATCCTAACAGCGTTAGACCGGCAACTTTACGCATCCCTGAGGATTTCGTTAATAATCCCGAACAGTTTGGTAAGGGCACCGACTGGCAGGAGGCGATGTTTCGCACAGCACCTTCTGTGAATGCGCAACTGAGCGTGTCGGGTGGTACTGAAAAAACGCAATATATGTTCTCGGGCTCGTACCTGGATCAGACTGCCGTTCTGGATCAGAACTATTACAAACGTCTGGCGATTCGTTCGAACGTGAGAACGTCTGTTACAGATAAACTTACTTTAGGTTTGAATCTGGGCTTAACATCCATTTTTGACCGGACGGAAGGAACACAAGGAAAAAGTGACGTAATCAGTTTGGGGCTGCAGAGCAATCCTCACTTCCCGGTATACAATGAAAATGGCAACTACGGTTTCCGTGATCCGAATTCCACTTGGTTTCGTTTTACTTCCTATGCTGATATGAATCTTTGGCATCCTTACTCGCTTACACGTGAAGTGGATAAAGGACGGAAGTCATTCAATACTTTGGCGACCGGATTTTTGGAATATGAGCTGATTAAAGATCTTCGCTTCCGTACAAGTATCAGCGGTAATTTATACAATACAAGAAATAATTTTTACTGGAACGATAAGCAGAAATATGGCTACTCCTCTGTATTGGCAGCCCAGGCGAATGCAGGAAGCAATTACATGTTCAACTGGTTGAGCGAAAACACATTTACGTACGACAAGAAATTTGGAGATCATGCACTGACAGGGCTTTTAGGTTACACGGTGCAGAAGCAGCGGGATGAAACGATGTATGTAGCGGCCAATAATTTCCCGAATGATCTGGTACATACTCTGAACGCCGGAACGGTAACTGCCGGAAATACCACTGCCAGTGAATGGTCGCTGATCTCGTATCTGGCACGTGTACAATACAACCTGAAAGGGAAATATTTCGTGACCGGTGCGATCCGTCGTGATGGAATGTCACGCTTCGGTGAAGCTAACAAATGGGGATATTTTCCTTCGGTATCAGCAGGATGGTTAATTTCGGATGAGACTTTCATGTCAGCCATTCCGGCAGTAAGTAACCTTAAATTGAGAGCGAGCTATGGCGTGACGGGTAATAATCAGATTCCTAACTATGGCGCAATCAGTCTGTTGGGTTCTGCACCTTATGTAAACGGAGGAACGCTGGCGAATGGCTTAAAAGTGAGTGGTTTATCTAACCCCACTTTGAAATGGGAAAAAACGGATCAGTTCAATCTGGGACTGGATCTGGGATTATACAACAACCGTGTGAATGTTTCCGCGGAAGTCTATAATTCGATCACAAGAGATATGCTTCTGTTCGTTCCTATTCCGGATATCACAGGGTTTTCTTCTCAGCTGACAAACATTGGTAAAATGCGTAACCGTGGTGTGGAACTGAATATTTCAAGCAAAAACCTCACCGGTGCTGTTACCTGGACAACCGATTTCAATATTTCACGTAACCGCAATAAAGTACTGCAACTTGGGCCAGGTAATGCACCAATCCAATACGTTGATAACGTGGTGACTGTCAGAACAGAAGTAGGTCAACCGGTTTCTAATTTCTACGGCTACATCTTTGATGGTGTGTTTAAAAACCAGGCGGAAATAGATGGCTACCCGCATCACTCCAGCACAACACCAGGTGATCCCCGCGTACGTGATGTAAATGGCGACGGTCAGATTACTGATGCCGACCGTACAATTATTGGTAACAACCAGCCTGATTTTATTACTGGTATCACCAATACAGTGGGTTACAAAGGTTTTGAGCTGTCATTTCTTTTTCAGGGCTCTTTTGGCGGAGAAATTGCCAACAACAATGTGCGCTTTCTGGGAACCTGGGACAATGGTCGAAATTTCTACGAAAGCATGTATCAGTACTGGCGCTCAGAGAGCAATCCGGGAGATGGTAAACACTTCAAGCCGAGCGTGAATTACCTGGGTCTGCAAAAGCAATTTTCTTCTTATTGGGTGGAAGACGCCTCATTTGTCCGCCTGAAAAACATAAGAGTTTCCTACAGTATTCCATCGGCTTGGGCAGGTAAACTGAAAATGAAAGATGCGCGGATTTATGTGAATGCAGAGAACGTCCATCTGTTCAGTAAATATCTGGGTTACGATCCGGAAAACACGACTTATGGAACTACCTCATACAGTAGCAGTATGGAAACTTCCGGTTCTTACACGAGCGGTAATGCGCCGGTTCCGGGAGCATTTGCAGGAGTGGATTATGGCTCATATCCACTTCCGAGAGTAATCACTGTAGGTATCAAAGCTGATATTTAACACCGATTTATCAAACAGAGTGTGCGTTTTCTGCACATTTTCAAATGAGATATACAATGAAAAAGCTAATTCTTTTATTGTCAATAGTCAGTCTTACTGTGGGCTCCTGGGGCTGCAAGGAGTCGTTTCTGACACTCGCACCGGCATCTAATCCGAATGCAGAGAACTTTTATAAAACAAAGGCGGACTTTGACCTTGCTGCAACTGCCGCCTACAATACACTTTACACGGTTTACCATCCGCAGGGTGCCGTTTCCTATGCAGGTGAATTGATGGCTGATAATGCCACGATATACAATATATCAGGTAACCAGGCTGATAAGTGGCAGTTCAGGGACTATACACTGGCGCCTGCAAATACACTTGTTTATCAGTTTTGGCAGGATTTCTACCGCTCACTTTACAACATCAATATTGTACTGGACAAGCTGGAAGGAGCAACGCTGGATGCTGATTACAAAACAAAACTGCAAGGTGAAATGCTGTTCCTTCGCGGACTTTACTATTACAACATGGTACAGATCTGGGGAGATGTACCTCTTGTGATCAAGCCGATTACAGCAGCTGAAAGTTATAATGTACTAAGATCGCCCGCTGCTGAGATAAAGGCCCAGGTGATCAAAGATCTGACGGAAGCTAAAGGCAAACTGGCTGCTGCTCCATCTCTTGTTGGTCGTGCTACCAAAGGTGCAGCACAGACACTTTTGGGGAAGGCCTACTTAATGACAGGAGACAAGACCAATGCAGCAAAGGAACTCAAAGAAGTGTATGATAGCAAACAATATGAACTGTTGCCGGCTTACACATCGCTGTGGGATCCCAAAGTGAAAAATACGAAGGAGTCGATTTTTGAGATACAGTTTCTGGGAGGGTCGGCGATTCATCCGTTCAGCGTTTATCATCGTGAGTTTTTCCCGAATTCCAATGCACTTGGGTTCTACGGTTCTGGTATGAACCAGGCTGTAGATGATATCTGGAATGAATTTGAAACAGGAGACAGTAGAAAGTTTGCTTCTATTGATACCGGGTTTGTAGATGCCAAAGGTGTGTTTACTCCGGCACGTTTCCCAAAAAAATGGATGGATAAATCTGCACCGCTGATCAATCAGGATATTGCTGCAAATAACAATTTTATGGTGTTGCGTTATGCCGATTTGTTATTGCTGCTTACTGAAGCGACAGGCGAAGTAAGTTATCTGAACGAGGTACGAAAAAGAGCAAATCTGCCACTATATGGTGCAACGTCGTATCCTGCAAAATACAATACCGTTGCTTTGGCACTCGAACATGAAAGACGGGTAGAGCTGGCATTCGAATTCCAACGTTGGTTTGATCTGAAAAGAACGGGTCGGGCAGTAGAAGTACTGAAAACGAAGGGTAAGAATATTACGGACAACAAACTTGTCTTGCCTGTTCCCAATATCGTAAGAGATCAGAACAACAAGATCACGCAGAATCAGGGTTACTGATTTGTGAAATCCATTTGCAACAATATTTACTGGTGACACTATCTGTAAATATTGTTTTATACAACCACTCGATAATGCTCAACGGGCATGAAAAAAAAACACACGATCTATTCTTTCGTACTCCTTGCGCTAACAGGTTCTGAGCTTGCCGCTCAGGACACGATCCGGTATAGTGGAAAAACGCTGGTCAATGTTGATTACCATCACGGTCAGCTTAGTCCGGCCATTGGAGTACATTCTTACCAGACACTTCGCGCAAACCGGACTAATTCACAGGGAGATACCTCAGTTACCTGGACCTACAACCATGCTCCGATGCTGGCTTACTGGAACAACAAGTTTTATCTCAATTACCTGAGCAATCCTGTAGGTGAACATATACCGCCCGGACAAACGCTTTTGCAGACTTCGGAAGATGGGCGAACGTGGTCGAAGGCGGAAGTGATTTTTCCACCGTACAAAATTCCTGATGGTACAACCAAGAAGGAATATCCCGGTGTGGCTAAAGACCTGTATGCGGTTATGCATCAGCGTATGGGATTTTTTGTATCTAAAAATGATCGTTTGCTTACACTTGGTTACTACGGTATTGCACTGGATGCCAAGGATGATCCCAATGATGGAAATGGTATAGGCCGTGTGGTTCGCGAAATTTATAAGGATGGCACACTAGGACCAATCTATTTTATCAGATTTAATAAATCCTGGAAACAACCTGCAGATTATCCGCTTTATAAAAAAAGCAAAGACAAGGGCTTTGTGCAGGCGTGTGACCAGCTGCTCACCAATACACTCACCACCCAGCAATGGGCCGAGGAAGCTGACCGCGACGATGAATTGGTTCCACTCAAAGGTGAGTATAAAGCATTCAGTTCTTATCATTTACCGGATGGGCGGGTGGTAGGCCTTTGGAAAAATGCATTGACAAGCATCAGCAAAGACAATGGTAAATCGTGGTTGTATAATCCCAAACGAGCTCCGGGATTTGTAAATAGCAATGCCAAAATTTGGGGGCAAAAAACATCGGACGGCAAATACGTAACGGTTTATAATCCTTCAGAATTTCGCTGGCCACTAGCATTGTCTGTGAGTGATAATGGATTGGATTATAATAATTTGCTGCTTGTTAATGGCGAAATTGCCTCTATGCGATACGGAGGGAATTATAAGTCCTATGGTCCGCAATACGTGAGGGGGATTTCTGAAGGTGATGGTAATTCCAAAGATGGAAACCTGTGGCTCACCTACAGCACAAACAAGGAGGATATGTGGGTTTCCATGGTTCCGGTTCCCATTAAAGATCATACTGAGGTACATGCAAGTGATCATTTTTCAAAGTTGCCGGATGGCAAAGAGCTGGCGGATTGGAATGTATATAGTCCCCAATGGGCACCTGTGGACATTGAAAGAAATACGTCAGGCAAAGCGCTGGTTCTTAAAGACGCAGATCCTTTTGACTATGCCAAAGTCGAAAGAGTAATTCCTGCGACGAAAAAGCTAATGGTGGAATTCAGTATTACACCTTCGCAAAGTCAAGACGGACTGCTGGATATTGAATTTCTGGATGCAAAAGGCACTCCGGGCATTCGCCTTTCTTTTGATTCAGCCGCCACTTTTAGAACTAAGGCTGGCTATCGAAACAAGAAACTGCTTACCTATGAAGCCGGCAAAACCTACAAGGTTGTGGTGAAGGCTGATGTGACTACCCGTATATACACTGTGTCAGTAAATGGAAAAGATTTGGGTAATAATATCCTGTTTGCACCTTTAGAGTCATTCAGTCGCATTGCTTTCCGGACGGGAGATACACGCCGTTTCCCGGATGCGGATACTCCCACGGATCAGATGTACGATTTACCTGATGCCGGGAGAAAAGACATTGAGGCAGTGTACAGCCTGGAGTACCTGACTACCAAGTCGTTTTAGAGTGAATAAAGCCATGTTATCAAGTATAAAGTAGTAAGTATGAACAAATTAAAATATGTCCTTTTAGCAACGGTTGCATTCGCTGTAGTGTCCGGTAATTCCCATGGACAGGGCAGGGGACTGGTAAATACTTCAAAAAGTGCCCATGCGCATTTACACGGAACTGATCTGGATGCAGTGAAATGGACACAAGGTTTCTGGGCGGATCGTTTTAAGGTTTGCCAGGAAACGATGGTTCCCAATATCTGGAAGGTTTATACAGATCCTGAGATTAGTCATTCATTCAGGAATTTTGAAATTGCGGCCGGTCTGAAGGAAGGGAATTTTAAAGGTCCTTCGTTCCATGACGGTGATTTCTACAAAACCCTGGAAGCAGTCGCCGGCATGTACGCCGTCACCAAAGATCCCAAACTGGATGCTCTGATGGATCATGCTATTGAGGTAATTGCCAAGGCGCAGCGTAAGGATGGTTACATTTATACCAAAGCGATTATTGATCAGAATAAAAAGGGAGAATCGAAAATGTTTGATAGCAGGCTGAGTTTTGAAGCCTATAACTTCGGGCATTTGATGACCACCGCCTGTGTGCATTACAGAGCTACAGGTAAAACCACTCTGCTGGAGGTCGCAAAAAAAGCAGCTGATTTCCTGATTGGTTTTTATGCAGCCGCTACACCGGAGCAGTCCCGCAATGCGATTTGCCCGGCACATTATATGGGATTAAGTGAGCTGTACAGAACAACTCATGAGCAGAAATACCTCACGCTGGTCCAACATCTGATCAGTATCAAAGGTGCTACTGAAGGTACGGATGATAACCAGGACAGGATTCCGTTTTTGGAACAAACAAAAGTACTGGGGCACGCCGTACGGGCTAATTATCTGTATGCAGGCGTAGCTGATGTTTACGCAGAAACCGGAGACCAGGCGCTACTGAAACAACTCAATACGATGTGGGAGGATCTGATGCAGCATAAAATGTATGTCACAGGCGGTTGCGGAGCGCTGTACGATGGTGTTTCGCCGGATGGTACTTCTTACAAGCCTGACGATGTTCAGAAAATTCACCAGGCCTATGGCCGCGATTATCAGCTTCCCAACTTTACGGCACACAACGAAACTTGTGCGAACATAGGTAACGTACTTTGGAACTGGCGGATGTTGCAAATCAGCGGGGATGCTAAATATGCAGACGTCGTGGAACTTGCTTTATACAATAGCGTATTGTCAGGAATTAACCTGAAGGGAGACAAGTTTTTGTATACCAATCCTTTGGCTTATTCAGATGCTCTGCCATTTGAGCAGCGCTGGTCGAAGGACAGAGTGGCTTACATCGGCAAGTCTAATTGCTGTCCGCCCAATACGGTTCGCACCGTAGCAGAGGTGAATCAGTATGCCTATAGTATTTCGGACAAAGGCGTTTACTTTAATTTGTACGGAGGAAACACCCTGAATACAAGCTTCAAAAGCGGCCAGCTGAAATTATCCCAAACCACTGATTATCCATGGGATGGAAAAGTTTCAATCAAAATAGATCAGGCTCCGAAGGAAGCAATGGCATTGTATTTCCGGATTCCCGGATGGTGCAGTGGTGCCAGATTGCTTGTGAACGGAAAGCCATCTACTGCAAAATTGGTTGCCGGAACTTATGCTGAAGTGAATGGCAACTGGAAAACAGGAGATAAAATCGAACTTGATTTGCCGATGCCGGTTAAATTGATTGAATCGAATCCATTGGTGGAGGAGACGCGCAACCAGGTCGCAGTGAAGCGAGGACCCGTGGTATACTGTCTGGAATCCACCGACTTGCCAAAAGGAAAAACGATTTTTGATGTGGCTATTGCCGTCAACAACAATCTGAAACCGGCTAAGATCACGATTGAGAACAGTCCTGTTGTGAGCTTAACCGGCGATGGTGTTTTGATCAGTCCGACTCAGTGGAATAAAAGTCTGTACCGTGAAGTTTCAACCGAAAAGCCTCAATCTGTACCGGTAAGGCTTGTTCCTTATTATGCGTGGGGAAACAGAGGACATAATGATATGTCCGTTTGGCTGCCGTTGGCGAGGTGAGTGTGATTAAAATATTTGAACCAGGAAACAACCTATACATTATCCAGCAAAAAACCGGGATCAATACCCAGCTTTTGGTAAACTGCTTTTAAAAAGGAAACATCCGGCTCGCGTTTACCATTAAGAATTTGTGACAATTTGGGTTTCCCCAAACCGAGCATGTCAGCCAGAGCACCTTGTGTAAGCTTAAGTTGAAAGCGTTTGAGTTCCACCATTTCGGAGATAGACTTTGGCATTGGAAGCGGATAATGGAGGTCTTCATATTCTTCAGCAGCAATTGCCATCTGACGAAGTTTGTTAGTCTCATTTTCAGAAAGATTTCCTTCACCCTTGTTCATTAAGGTGAGTATCTCTTTCATCGCATTTTTATAGTCCGTTTCGTGATCGTAAGTGATTTTATCGTTTTTCATAATCTATTTCTTGTATTCAACTTTTGATGCATCAATTTTATCGTATTCAGAATGAGTCCCAATGAAGACTATGTAAACCGTCCTGACTTCAAAATGAATAATGGCGATCAACCGATAATCATTTCCTTTAATGTTAAAGACATACCTGTCATTGCCCGCAGAATCTACAGAATTGAAAGTGTTTCGAACATCAGAAAACTTTGACCAATCGGCAGTTTTAACATGCTTGTACCAGTTTAATAATGCTTCTCTTGCACGCGGTTCAAATGTGATATACTCATGAATCGTTTTTTTAGAAATAATGACCACATTGATGTTTGCTGATGTGTAGATAAAGCTTCATAATAGTTTCTAAAAGTAAAATATAATTTCAAAAATTGAAACAATATAATGGATTATTTTTTCAGGATTCTTCTGCTATTAATTACTCCTATTGTTATGGAGAATGCCATTGCTCAAAAGTATACAGCTGATTGGCAATCACTCGAAAAACACAAAGAAGTACCCGACTGGATGCGCGATGCCAAATTCGGGATTTACTGCCATTGGGGTGTGTACGCTGTGCCTGCCTATAACAATGAACACTATATCCAGCACATGCATAACGACAAGCAGGACTATTCGAAGCTAGGAACTTATAAGCGACATCAGGCTTTATATGGATCTCTGGAAAAATTGGGCTATCACGATTTCATTCCAAAGTTCAAGGGGGAGAATTTCAATGCAGACGAATGGGCAGATCTGTTTGTAAAAGGTGGTGCCCGATTCGCCGGACCCGTTGCCGAGCATCACGATGGATTCGCCATGTGGGATAGTGAGCTCACACCCTTCAACGCGAAAGATATGGGTCCGAAAAGAGATGTAGTTGGTGAATTAGAGAAAGCAATCCGTGGTCGCGGACTTAAATTTTTCACTTCGTTACATCATGAACTGAATTACACCAATGTTAAACTGAAGCCAGGCTGGGCAGGAGCCGATCCGAAGTATGCGAAGCTATATGGCTCAACAATGGACAAAAAAGAATGGGATCAGATGTGGATGGATAAGTGTAAGGAGTTGGTGAGTAAATACCATCCTGACGTCATTTACCACGATGCCTGGCTTGAACAGGTTCCGGAAAAGAACATACAATCGTACCTGGCTCATTATTTCAATGAAGCTGAAAAGCGCCAACAGGATGTGATCGTCACTTACAAAGGCGAGGATCTGCCGGCGGGTGTGGGCATGGAAGATCACGAAAACTCCAATCCTGATAAGATTATTGAAAAGCCATGGTTATGCGATTATTCAATAGGGACAGGCTTGTCCTATTCCTGGGGATATACCGAAGGCATGGAGATTCGTACGGCCAAGGAGATTGTTCACACACTGATTGACGTAGTCAGTAAAAACGGACAGATGTTACTCAACCTTTCTCCCATGGCCGACGGGACTTTCCCGGAAGAGCAAAAGCAAGTAGTGCATAAAGTAGGTCGCTGGATGTGGACTTTCGGTGAGGCGATATATGAAACACGTCCTTACAAAGTGTTTGGCGAAACTTTGGCTTCGGGCAAGAAGGTCTATTACACACAAAAAGGGAAAACCATCTATGCTATTTTGCTTGACTGGCCGGTAACTGCCGGGGAAATCAGAGGTACCGAGAAAGACATTGCTACTAATGGTAATCAGACCGATATTCAGTTCAGTTTGAAAACATTATCTAAAAGCGGTATCGATGGAAAGGTGAAAGCTGTGAATCTCTTGGGATTGAAAAATCTGGTTGTGTGTAACAGTGTGTTGACAGACAAAGGATTAAACATTACGATTCCCGGTAAAACGCGTATTCCTTCAGATATAGCTCATGTGATTAAAATTGAGATGGAATAGGTAATAGCATCACATCTAGAGATTAAATTTCTTACTATTTGAATATTCAAGCAATGAAAACTTATTGCCTCAGTCTGCTATTTCTTATCGTTTTTGGAGTAACAGAATCCGTCTGTTCGCAAAATCTATCCACGAAAACTGTAACTATCAGTATTCCGGATAACGCCGCACCACGTGTGGAATTTGGCGTTCAAAAGCTAAGGAGTGCATTGGAAAAAGCTGGAATAGGAATAGGTGAAAGAAAGTCGGTGTCAGAGCGAAACGGACGAAAAGTGACGATTGGCTTATATAACGATCCGGTTATCGGAAAGGAGTTGCGCAAATACCAAAACGCAAACGATAAAGCCCCCGGCAAGGAAGGTTATGTGATTCGTTCGGATGATAAAAGCATAATTGTGGCAGGTTTCGATGAATCAGGAATACTTTATGGTTGTCTGGAATTGGCAGATAAAATATCAGCAGAAGGAGCGTTACCAGTCAATTTGAATCTTACAGATCAACCTGAAATGGTGCTTCGCGGAACCTGCATTGGCATACAAAAAACAGAGTATCTTCCCGGTCGCACTGTTTATGAATATCCTTACACGCCGGAAAACTTTCCATGGTTGTATGACAAGGAGCTGTGGATTAAGTATTTGGATATGCTCGTTGAGAACAGGCTGAATTCCTTGTATTTATGGAACGGTCACCCATTTGCCTCGTTGGTGAAGCTGAAGGATTATCCGTATGCAGTGGAGGTAGACGAGCAAACTTTCAAAAAGAATGAGGAACTGTATAGCTTTTTGACCACGGAAGCAGATAAACGTGGAATATGGGTGATACAGATGTTTTATAACATTATCGTTTCCAAGCCATTTGCTGAAAAGCATAATATGCCAACTCAGGAAAGGAAGAGGGAAATAACACCATTGTTATCAGACTACACGCGCAAGTCCATCGCTGCATTTGTAGAAAAATATCCGAATGTAGGTTTGCTCATTACTTTGGGTGAAGCCATGGAGGGCGATGAAAATGATGTGGAATGGTTTACAAAAACGATCATTCCCGGCGTGAAAGATGGTCTTGCGGCGTTGGGCTCTTCTACACAACCACCTATTGTTTTGCGGGGGCACGATACAAATCCTCAGTTGGTGATGAAAGCATCTCTGCCTTTGTATAATTCGTTATTTACAATGAACAAATACAACGGCGAAGCACTTACTACTTACCAGCCACGTGGCCCCTGGACGAAAATGCACAGGGAAATGAGTGCGCTGGGTTCGACCCATATCGACAACGTTCACATATTGGCAAACCTTGAACCTTTCCGGTACGGATCGGCAGATTTTATACAAAAAAGTGTGCAGGCGATGCATGATATACACGGTGCGAATGGTTTGCATCTTTATCCGGAGTCATCGTATTGGGATTGGCCCTATACAGCTGACCATACGTCCCAGCGTTTGTTACAGATTGATCGTGATTGGGTTTGGTACAAAGCTTGGGCGCGTTATGCCTGGAATTGCAGGCGGGATCGCAAACAGGAGATAGCGTACTGGGGCGGAGAATTGGGCGATGAGTTCGGAGCCGGGCAGGCTGGAAAAGATATACTTGAAGCTTACGAGCAGGCAGGAGAAATCGCTCCGAAGTTGTTACGTCGTTTTGGGATCACGAATGGAAACAGACAAACGCTTACGCTGGGAATGACAATGAGCCAACTTGTAAATCCAAAGAAATACCGTGTTTGGCCGGAGCTGTATAATTCAGATGGGCCGGAAGGGGAGACGCTAACGGAATATGTGGATAAGGAACTTCAATCGCTGAAACATATCGGAGAAACACCGGTTCAGATTATCGCTGAGGTAGTACTTCATGGTAAATTGGCCGCAGATGCCATTGATAGAGCCGCTTCGCATGTTACAAGGAACAAGGATGAATTCGGAAGAGTAAAAAATGACGTGTATTGCACTCAGGCACTAGCCGATTTTTTCTCTGAAAAAGTGAAGGCGGCGGCACTTGTCTTAACGTACACCTATACAAAAAAACTGTCTGACCTTGAAGCTGCATTGCCACATCTTGAACAAAGCGTAGATCATTATAAAAGATTGGTTGAGCTTACAAAAGATACCTATTTGTATGCCAATAGCATGCAAACAGCTCAGAGACGTATACCAGTTGGTGGGGATGGCGGTAAAAATAAAACCTGGGTAGAATTGCTACCATTTTATCAAAAAGAGGTGGAGCGTTTTAAGATTAATTTGAGGAAATTAAAAGCAGGTGAAGGCAGCAGGAATACCAGCGAAGTGATTACACCAATTTCCGTAGCTTTAACTCGTAAGACTGAAACTTTTCAGTTGAAAAATGGTGAGGAGGTCTATAAAGACACTCCGTCTGCAGTGAAAGGTTTGCCTGATTCCTTTTCGGAACTTCAAGCGTTACGATTCAATGCGAAAGATCAATATGCCAAAAATTCAAAAATTGAATTTGAAACTGATGTGCCGGTGAAATTGCTGGTGGGCTACTTTCAATCAGGTCAATCCGGATTTCTTAGTACACCCAATCTCGAAACCGATGCCACGGCGAACGATTACGGTGAGGCGGAGGTACAGATTGCCGGTGCGTTTACGGTTAATAAAATACCTGTGAATATTCATGTTTTCACCTTTCCTTCCGGAAAACATACGCTGGTTTTTGGGAAAGGAAAAGTGCTGGTTTTGGGTTTTACAGATACAAATGTTGATCTGAAAAACCTTGTTTCAAAAAGTGATAAAGCAGCGTCAAATATTGATTGGTTGTTTGAAGAGGATTGATTTGTCTTTCGGCAGGTTCTTGCTTTATTTGCGATTCAATTTAACTCCTCTATTGTGATTTTTAAAAGTTTAGGTGTTTTGGTTTCTGTCCTTTTTGTGTCAATTGCAGCGTCAGCTCAGCCTGATGTATTAAGATGGCATAAAGACGTGACACTCGAAGCAAAAAGGTTTAATATTGACACCACTGCCGCACGCCAGATGCTGGATGTGAATGTTCGTTACAGGCATTGGTTCGAAAGCAATAATCTCAGTAAATACCAGCTTCGTCTGCTCTCCGATGCGGTACTTTTTTATCGCTCCTCTTATTTGCCGGACACAACCCGGGAAACCCTCAGACGTGCCAAAATTATCTTCGATCTGAGTGGATACCATAGCAAACTATTAAAATTGAGGGCGTATGAGGTCGGTCTAAAAGGGGGATCGCTTCGTGAATTAAATCGCCAAATGGACAGTGTTTATTTGCAAACCAAGGATGAGATAGGGAATCTCTACACCCAATTTCGTGAGGATTCACAATTCTTTGGTAATTCAGCCCTGCCGGTATGGGAGTCCAATGTTCGTGATTTATTGACTAACACACCCGAAATTAAAGAAGTGGTTATAGCACCTCAGACGCAGTGGGGAATGTTTCTTAGTGTAAGTCAGGAATTTTTTGCAGATAAAACAAAAGAAGTGTTTAAGCATGCGACGGGCGGAGGAATGGGTATTTATCTGGATGTAAAACGTTCAAGATTTCTGGTGGATATAAGTATCGGTGCAAGCCGGACAAAAGGTGAGATTGATGCAAAGGGTTATTGGGCGGCTGGGACGCGTGCTACACACGCAAGGGCAGATTTAATGTATGGCTGGAAAGTCATTGATAAGAGTTTTGCGCTGGTTCCCTATGTGGGTTACGGACTATCCGAATTTACCCCTTCCAAAGCGGAAAAAGATGACAAACGAGCTGCAAGGGGATATAGCCCTGTAATTGGACTGGAAGTAAGCAGGAAGTTTAAACATACTGAAAACATGTTTGAAAAAACGAGCTATTTTGCCAGAGCAAGTGTGACCGTAACCCCGGGGAATAACATCAGGAATTATGGAGGCTCCCAGGTGAATGTCAAATTATCAGTAGGTTTGTCCGGGGCAAAAATGAAATATAAAGATGTTAAGGAGTAGCTGTTCTTTTAAATCGGCAATAAACGAATTGCAAAATGGCTACAGTTTTAGAAATGGTGGAATTCGTAAGAGATTTGACCGGCAATGATAAAATTAGGGAGCATACAGACATATTAGACAGTGGCTGTGTAGGGGATGATTTTCATGAGTTAATAGAAAAGTTTAGTGATCGGTACCATGGCGACATGAATGCCTATCTATGGTATTTTCATGGTGATGAGGAGGGGTTTAATATAGGAGGTTTATTTTACAAGCCTCCATATGACCAGGTGAAACGAATACCCGTCACCCCAGCTTTACTTGCAGAAATAAGTGGGGTTGGAAGATGGAATATTGAGTATCCTGATCATGTTATTAGTTCAAAGCACAATGACATAATTGCTAGGCTTATATTTGTAGCAACGGTATTTTTATCACTGTTTTATTACCTTCTACGATAATAGGTTATAACTGTATTTGAGAAAGTTACAAAATACCAATTAATGTTTCCTACAATTCCCTTACCCAAATATTCCTGAAACTCACCCGACTATTGTGTTCCTGTAATCGCAATGGTAGTTTTGGTTCATGGTACTCATACTTCGGATAACCCTGATAGACCATCGGGCCTTTTATTTCAGCGTGATTGATAATCAATACGTTGTTATGGAATACCGTCATGTAAGCGGGCGATTTTAGCGTTTTATCTTCATTGAAAATTGGTGCGGTGAAAACAATGTCATAAGTCTGCCATGTTTGCGGTTTCGTTGCTGCATTCACAAGGGGAGCATGCTGTTTGTATATACTTCCCGCCTGACCGTTGTAATAAATCCGGGTATCGTAGTTATAAGATTCATAGATCTGAAGTTCATATAATCCCATCAGAAATACGCCGCTGTTACCCCGGTTATTACTTTTGTCTTCCGTGGGATCGGGCGTTTTCCATTCCAGATGCAGCTGTATATTCCCGAATTTCTGTTTGGTCTGAAGGTCGGTCGCTTTTCTTACAATAGTCAGCGCATCGTCATGAGCTTCCCACTTTGCAGGAGCACCATCAGGATGCTCCCAGTTAACAATATCTTTTTTACTTCCATAAAGCACAATAGCATCAGAGGGTGCTTTGGCATAGGTATCTCCCGGTGTTACTAACGGTGGTTTGACTGACCAGTCCTCGGTATCGGAGGCAGGTGGAAGCATCTGCTGACCCTGGGCATACACGGCGCAGGTAAACACCCAGCCCGCTAACGTCAATAATATATTCTTATTCATATTTCAAATTCTCTGATTGAGAAAAACGCATCCAAAATTTCATCGTACACGCAGAATCCCTTTCATCACAAATGCATGACCGGGAAAACTGCAAAGAAAAGGATAATCTCCCGGAGCGGGCGCAGTGAAATAAATGCTTTGTGTAGTTTCAGGCTGTATCAGACATGTGTGAAAAAGCACCGATTTGTCATTAGGTATGTAGCCTGCATTAGCACCGTCCAGACCCATATCCATCGCCAACTGCCCCACCTTCTCTGATGAACCTGGTGATGTAATAACCAGATTATGCAACATGTCGTCATTGTTATTGAAACTCAGTTTTACTTTACTTCCGGCTTTGACTTCAAGGAGCTCCTGATCAAATTTTAGTCCAGGTTTTGTGGACATTGTAATGGTTATATCAGGCCCGTCTGTCCAGGTAGCAGGTTGGCTTTGAACAGATTTGTCGGGATCAATTCCGCAAGCAGTAGGGGTTGTATTGGGCTTCTGATGATCAGCATGTTGATGGGTTTGCTGCGTACCTTCAGGAAATGAGTTGATTGTGTAATAGGCCAGTGGATGTAAGATCGCTTCTCCATTTTTGCTGTTCAGATCATTGATTTTGAGCTCATGCACATAGCCTGCGCGAAGTCCTGAAACGGTTAGACTGACCTTCAGTCCATCCGCTGAAACTTCGGCTTTTTGTACCAGGCACGGAGCTGAATTAATTACGGGACTACCATATTTTTTATGATAACTGTAGGTAAAGCCTGTCATTTTGTAGTGATCGGTATCGGATGCCTTTTTCGGATCTACAGGTTTGGTGAATTCCAATTCAAAGCCCGTCGTCGTGATGCTCATGGTTTTAATTTCCATGGGAATCTGCTTCGTCCATGTCAATCGCTGCAGGCCATACTGCGCTTTGCCGGTAGACGCCCAGCCACGACTCGTCATACCCACAAAAAGAGATTGGTCACTTCCCCATGCCATGCGGAGGATACCAGAACTGAATCCTTCGCGAAATGGAAAACAGGCTCCCTGATATTGCCCGTTCACTTTTTCAAGGTATGTTCTCATAATCTTGCTGTGCCCCTGATCACCCACAAGCAGCTGTCCTTTGAACGGCCCAAATGCATCGGAATCCATAGAAAGAATCGCTGAAGTAGAAATACCCATGACGGTATGAGGAAACCATACAGACGGTAATTTGAAATGCGGTTTGCCTTGGGCATAATCATACATCGTTCCGACTGAATCAGCAAAAGAGGAACGTTCTAAATGAACAGTTGAAGCCGGTTCTCCCGACCATTTTAGTCCTGCCGGATGGCCTGCAAAATCACCTTCATTCAAATGCGTGATACGTCCTGACCCTATCCAGTCTCCCTGGTTTTCTGCGAAGAATATGTCTCCCTGGCTGTTGAGTCCGAATGCTGCGGGTGAACGCATGCCTGTTGCGAAGGGTGTCATTTTTCCATCCTCTGTAATTTTGAGCATCCAGCCGCGCCATTTGGTAAGGCTTTCTCCGCGACCAACCCAGGAGAGGTTCAACGTGACGAGCATATCACCATTGGGCAGGAAAAGTGGTCCGTAGGAATATTCGTGGTAATTGCCTGAGATAGGCCAGGAATACACTGTGTTGAATTTATCCGCTATCCCGTCTTTATCCGTGTCAGTGATTTTGGTAAGTTCCGATCGCTGTGTTGTATAAAATGAACCCTTCCGATATGCAAGCCAGAGAGGTTCGTGCAACCCGTTAGCAAATAACGTGTATTTTGGTTTTATACTTTTCTTCTGATAAGGATCGTCAATCATCCAGATCTCACCACGGCGCGTAGCCACACCAAGGCGATCATCATCCGTAAAAGCAAGTCCGCCCACTTCCAGCATCACACTGTCAGGGATGGGCACGTCAGTCAATTTATAAAATGGATTCTCTTTTGTAGAAAAATCGGTTTGAGAGAATGCGACGCCTGAGCATAGCAATGCCGAAACAGTAAGCAATCTGGTAAACACCGATGCTGTAGGGGTTTTGGAGGTCGACTTTACCATACGATGTTATATTGGATGGTCTGAACAGGAGTAGAAACGGAGACAGGCACTATGAGTTGCTGAACGCCGTTGTTTTTTCGGATGGTGGCAACTGCATTGTTAACAGTCAGTTTTTCAATATAATAGCGTTTGTCGTCTACTGCGTAACTGCTATCTGCCAGCGTTTCTATAAACCTGCCTTCTGCCAGTAATATATAGTAATGCTTTCTTTTATTTGCGTTTTGAATTTTCAATTGTCTTGCAAGACCTTCATGAGATGGTAATTGCGTCATCTTGTCTTCAACTTTAACATCCTGAAGTGCATAGGAAAAAACAGGAACCTGCTTGTCATCCAGACTGTAACCTCGCAAAGTAAAAACACCATCTGATGTCTGAGCCGAATCCGGCCAGGTACTTGTGTTTTCTTTCAATCTGGCGAGCAACGGTTTTCCGGAGAACTCCAGTTTGGCACCAAGTGGTATTTCAAGTTGCTTTTCCCCGCGTTCCCGCCACATATTGGCTACATCAATAAACCTACCGTGCCAGACCGCAAGTAGATTATAGGTATGCATGTCATAAGCATAGTTGTTGGCACCAAATCCGACTGCGGCTGTATACGGGTTTACTTTTTCACCGTGCATCATAAACCCTCGTTGCAGCGCAGGTTTATCTTTGACCTGATATTCAAGTGGCTCAAAGTGTTCACTGAGTCTCATTGAAGAAGCAGTTGTCAACGATTGCCATGGTATTTGCGGACCCTGATAATGCAGTACCAGACATTCATCAGAATTAGAGTACACGAGTTTAAATGGGTATTTTCCCTTCTTCAGGTTTGTTCTTTTGTAAAAAGCCCTTTCAAAATCCCGCGAACCATTGTTACTGATCACCTGCTTATTATCAATATATAACCACGCACCTCCGCCGGCAGTAAGGCTGAACAGATATTCTCCGGTAGCAGGAATATCTACCATTCCATCAAAAACCAATTGCGATTTTCGGTCACCTACACGATGTGAGAGCGTATCCGTCTTCCCCTGTCTTTTGACAGGTAAAAGATTGAGCGTGTCCGGGTTTTTGTGGAGACCGTTATATACTTTGAAAGCAAGATCAGAAAGCACTATTTTTTCTGTCCCGAAGGTTTTATAATGGATATTTCTGATGGCAAATCCACCTGTTTTTCCGTTGATTGAAAATGTCTTTGTAGAAGGATTGGCTGGTTGCATGTGAATGATATCGTCTTGTTGGATAACATCTTGTCCATTCAGCAATACCTTTTCTATCTTCTTATTTCCTTCAGAACCTACAAATTGAATACGCAGATGTTGCCACAATCCGGCAGCCTTATAAGCATCAGCACCGGACTTCATCCACAAATCCGAAATGTTGATCTGGTGCTGATTATGTAATGTAACAGAGAAACCGGCCTGTCGGCTTAGCAGGAAATCAAACTCCAGATCTATGTCACCAAATTCTAATTTACTGACAAGAGGAGCAGAGTTTGAAGAAGGTGTGTATGTCAGAATTCCTTTTCCTTCAACAGGAGTTAATCTGCCTGAATGATGCCTGCTGGCGGAGACGTTGCCGGCAATCTGCCAGGATGTTGTACTCAATTTTTGAAAATGAGACAGGTCAGATAAGGGTAGTAGTTCACTTTCGAGCTCGCTGGCTAACGGTTGAGCAAATGAACAGGCACTGATCACAAGTAAAATCAGTATGGACAGGATTTTGAATTGGAAAAATGATTGCATGTAATATTCTGGTATGCAAATACAAGGAAATTATATCACAATAATACTATAATATTTTCACTTATTACTTTTTATTTTCTTTTGTTTTCGTAAATTTGCTTTTGTTAAGTTTAATATTTCTATTTGTATCGTTAAGCGGTTTATTTTTGATGTGATGTTATGAATTAATTGTTTTCCTTCTATTTTTAGGTAAAAAACAAAAGGTCAACAAAACAAAAGAATAAACAATGCTGGCAAACCAAAGAAGAGATAAGATTCTTGAATTGTTAAAAGAGGATGGTTCGGCCAAGGTGGTAGATCTGGCCAGACTCTTCAAAGTGACGGAAGTTACGATCAGGCAGGACTTGGATAAACTCGAAAGAGACGGTCTCGTGATTAAAGAGCACGGCGGAGCGTTCCTGAAAAATGTTGAAGATCAGGTAAGGAATTTTTCACTTGCCAATCAGGAACATCTGGACAAAAAAGAACTGATCGCAGCAAAGTGCCTGGAATATATTGAGAACGGTGACACGATCATTTTAGATTCGGGTTCGACAACAACTGAAATTGCCAAAAAACTAAGAGGGAGCAACCGTCATTTAACAGTGATTACCAACGCGTTGAATATTGCGCTTGTACTCGGTGCAGAAACAGGTATAGAAGTGATTATGACAGGAGGTGAGTTTAAGCCACCAACATTGTCGCTGACAGGACAGAAAGCGGCAGACTTTTTCAAAGGTCTGAATGTGCAGAAACTGTTTCTTGCTACTGCAGGTTTGTCGCTGAAAGCTGGGCTTACTTATCCGAGTATCAGTGATTTAGTAGTTAAAAAGGCCATGATTGATGCAGCAGATACGACCTATCTGGTTGCGGACTCAACCAAGGTGGGTAAAAGTGCTTTTGCAAGTTTGGGCGCATTGTCGCTGATCGACTATATCATCACTGATGCAGGTGTGGAAGATAAGCACAAGCAACTATTCCGCGATAATGAAATTGAGCTGATTATAGCAGGCTGATGTAAAGAGCATCAGTATATAGTACACAATATCTCAGTTATATGTTGAAGTGCAGCTAACTGAAAGTCAAATCACCATGAGCGAAAAAGGAAGTATTGGCGTAATAATCGGTAACCGAGATTTTTTTCCTGACAGGCTGGTTGCCGAAGCGAGAGTAGAGATCATTGATCTTTTGAAGAATCTGAAAATCAATGCGGTGATGCTGGATGCAGCAGAAACCAAGCTGGGCGGTGTAGAAACTTTCCAGGACGCACAGAAATGTGCCGCATTGTTTCGGAGGCATCGGGATGAGATCATAGGTGTACTGGTTATACTTCCTAATTTCGGTGATGAGCGGGGTATTGCAGAAACGCTCAAATTATCGGAACTGAATGTGCCCGTACTTGTACAGGGCTATCCGGACGATCTGGATAAACTGGATGTAGCAAGAAGACGGGACTCCTGGTGTGGTAAAATTTCGGCTTGTAACAATTTGTACCAGTTTGGAATTAAGTATACACTCACTAGCAAACACGTGATGCGTCCGTCGGATCCTGCATTTATCCGCGACCTGAAAGACTTCATGGGAGTGTGCAGAGTTACGAAAGGATTGCGAAGTATGAGAATAGGAGCGATTGGAGCACGTCCGGGTGGTTTCAATACGGTTCGCTACAGTGAGAAAATATTACAACGAAATGGCATATCGGTGGTGACAGTGGATTTGTCTGAGATATTAGGCAATGCACAAAAACTGACTGCCCAGGATGCATCGGTACAACAACGCCTGCAAAGAATACGTGACTATGCACCAACAGGTCGCACGCCGAACGAAGCTTTGATTCAAATGGCAAAACTGGATGTGGTGCTTTCTGATTTTATGCAGGAAAATGCTTTGGATGCAACCGCTATTCAATGCTGGACATCGGTGCAGAAAAATTACGGGTGTAACGTATGCACAAGTATGAGCATCATGAGTGAAAATGGTTTGCCAAGTGGTTGCGAAGTGGATGTGACGGGTACTCTGAGTATGTACGCCATGCAGCTGGCTTCGGGTTCCCCAAGTGCGCTGGTAGACTGGAATAATAACTATGCCGACGATGAGAACAAATGCGTGCTGTTCCACTGCGGTAACTGGGCGAAATCATTTCTGCCTGATATTGAGATCAGTACGGCTCCAATATTAGGGACAACTGTAGGTGAGCACAATACATACGGCGCGCTGTCAGGCAGAACGCCTGCGATGCCCCTGACTTTCGGACGTATCAGTACGGATGATCCGAAAGGTATTATGAAAGCTTATGTGGGAGAAGGACGGCTTACAGACGATACATTAAAAACATTCGGAAACAGGGCGGTAGCTGAGATCCCGAATCTTGAAAAACTGATGAATTATATATGCCGTAATGGTTTTGAGCATCACGTGGTAATGAATGCTTCAAAAACAGCGTCTATTTTGCAAGAAGCATTGGGCAATTATATGGGCTGGGAAGTTGAGCTTTTTCAGGAGCCAGCTTTTAAACCCTCTGAATATCAACATACAGACAAAGAACTGGTGACGCAGTACTAAATATTCCGAAGGCTTTACTATATACTCCCGGATTATAATATCCGGGACTTTAACTCCAACAACATCATGTCGGAACAGGAACTTACGCGCAAATCGGTGGAGTACCGGCGTAAAATACTCAAATACATCTACGAGGCCAAGGCAGGACATACCGGCGGTAGTTTATCATGTATTGATATTCTCAATGTGCTTTATAACCACACGCTGAATGTGGATCCGCAGCAATTTGGCTCGCCCGACCGTGACCGGTACATACAGAGTAAAGGTCATACGGTGGAGGCTTTGTATGTGGTGTTGGCATCAAGAGGTTTCTTCCCGGAGTCGGACCTGGAAACGCTCTGTAAGTATAAATCGCACTACATCGGGCATCCTACCCGGAAAGTACACGGTGTGGAGCAAAACACAGGAGCATTGGGACACGGCTTACCTATTAGTGTAGGTACTGCCATTGCTGGGAAACTGGACGGAAAAGATTATCGCGTGTTTACGTTGCTGGGTGACGGTGAGCTGCCCGAGGGATCCAACTGGGAAGCTGCTTTGACAGCGGCCCACTACAAACTGGACAACCTGTGCGCGATCCTGGACAAGAACAATCTGCAGATAACAGGCTCTACGGAAAGTGTTTGTAATACTGATCCGGTGGATAAAAAGCTGGAAGCGTTCGGTTGGTCTGTGCGCCATGTGGACGGACATGATATCGGCCAGCTAAAGGAAGCATTGGATGCTGTGCCATTTGAGAAAGGAAAACCAAGTTTTATCATTGCACACACGGTAAAAGGCAAGGGAATCAGTTATATGGAAAACCAGCTGAAATGGCATCATGGCGTTCCGGATCCGGCTCAATATGAATTGGCAATGAGCGAATTGGCTGATCCGGAAGCGGCGATATAAGGGTTTTACTCATCACTATAAATGTTTAAAAAGTGGATGCAACGATCGAAAATATACTTATAGGCAATCAGGCCAATCTTGAAGTTTTTTCAGCCACCTTACAACAACTGGCAGAAACAGACAGGGATATTGTCGTGGTTACGAGTGATTCAAGAGGGTCCGGAAAATTGGTTCCGTTTGGTAAAAAATTCCCGGACCAGATTGTGGAAGTGGGCATCGCAGAGCAAAATCTGGTGGGGGTATCAGCCGGACTCGCATCTGCCGGTAAAAAAGTTTTTGCTGTATCTCCTGCCTGTTTTCTGACTGCCAGGGCGCTGGAGCAGATCAAGAACGATGTCGCCTACTCCGACAACCCGGTAAAACTGGTAGGAATAAGTGCCGGAGTAAGTTATGGAGCGTTGGGATCGACACACCATAGTCTGCACGACTTTGCCGTTTTACGGACAATCAATAATCTGATTATCGTTGCCCCTGCTGATAATTTTGAAACAGAGCAAGCCATTCGTTTAGCAGCTGAAAGTGACGTTCCGGTTTACCTCCGTTTTGGGAAGAAATCAATGCAATTGCTTTCAGAGGATGAAAAGACTTTTGATTTTGGAAAAGCACGCATCGTAAAAACGGGAAGTGATCTGACGATTATTGCAACAGGGGAAACCGTATTTCCTGCGATACAAGCGGCTGCGAAACTGGAACGTGAGTCTGACATTTCGGTGCGTGTAGTGAGTATGCATACCATCAAACCTCTCGACTATACACAACTTAAAAACATAGCCCTGGAAGGAAAACCGATTATCAC
Source organism: Dyadobacter luteus (assembly GCF_003383615.1). Classification (GTDB taxonomy): domain Bacteria; phylum Bacteroidota; class Bacteroidia; order Cytophagales; family Spirosomataceae; genus Dyadobacter; species Dyadobacter luteus. The sequence continues at coordinate 61,309 of NZ_QNUL01000025.1, read as the reverse complement.
TGTGGAAGAGCATAGTGTATACGGCGGATTGGGAGAAGCGTGTGCCTCATTCCTTTTGCAAAACCAGTTTACAAATCGTTTCTGCATCATAGGCGTGCCCGATGAATATACCGTGACTGGCTCTCAACAGGAGATTTTCGACCATTATGGTATTTCAGAAAAAGGTATTGCTGAAGTAGCGCTGGATCTGCTTAAAGATCAGAACTGATTTTTAAATTCCTGATTTATTCCTTTCGATATGAATTTGATTAAGAGTTTGCTATTTGCTTTCATGAGTTTTTCCGCATTTGTATGCCACGGGCAGGCTGATACGGAGAAACGAAGAGTGTTGATTCTCACTGATATTGAAAATGAACCCGATGATACGCAGTCGCTGGTGCGGTTTCTGACCTATTCCAATCAATGGGATATAGAAGGCCTAGTTGCGACTACATCCGTTCATCAAAAGAGCAGGGTCGCTCCGGAAAAAATCAGGCAACTCATTACAGCTTATGGAAAGGTTCGGAACAATCTGCTCTTGCATGAAAAGGGATTCCCGACAGAACAATATCTGAATAGCATCACCAAGTCTGCTTTGCCCGAGTTCGGCATGGATGCGATTGGAAAAGGCAAAGACTCAGAAGGATCGGAATGGATTATCAAAGTAATTGACAAAGAGGACAAACGGCCCGTCTGGATCCCGGTTTGGGGTGGAGCAAACTGTCTGGCGCAGGCGCTCTGGAAAGTAAGAATGACGCGTTCCCCGGAGGATTTACAAAAGTTTGTTTCCAAAATCAGAATGTATACCATTTCAGATCAGGACGACACGGGTCCGTGGATTCGCAAAACGTTCCCGGATTTGTTTTATGTGGGAAGCCCGGGTTACCATGCTGCAGGTGCTTATCACTACGCGCTGTGGTCGGGTATAAGCGGAGATAAATTCCATGGCCGTTTTACTGGAGCTAACTTTGAAATCGTCGACAATCCGTGGCTGGATGCAAACGTTCGTAACCATGGTCCGCTAGGTGCCGAATATCCTTTTACCAAGTTCCTGATGGAAGGAGATACGCCCTCGTTTTTAGGACTCATTCCGAATGGTCTGAACGAGCCGGAACATCCTGAATATGGCGGATGGGGCGGTCGTTACGAATTGTATACGCCACGTATGCAAAAGTGGTTTTACGAGGCCGAAACACGCCCAATCTACACAGATGCTGTCGATGAAGTAATGGGTGTGGATGGTAATTACCATACGAGCAGCAAGGCTACCTTGTGGCGATGGAGAGAAGCATTTCAGCATGATTTTGCGGCCAGAATGGACTGGACGATCAAGCCTTTCAAGGAGGCAAATCACCCACCCAAAGCCTTGTTAAAACATGCCAATCAGCTGACAGCTAAAAGCGGTCAGGCTGTGACACTGAATGGTTCCGGATCGAGTGATCCTGATGGCAATAAGTTATCTTTCAAATGGATCTATTATCCGGAGGTTGGAACTTATGTGATCAAAGAACCGATAAAGATCGAAAATACAGAAGCTGCGCAAACTACATTCGTAGCGCCAAAGGTTTCAAAACCAGAAACATTGCATATCATTTTAGCCGTAACAGACGACGGTACGCCTTCTTTGACACGCTATCAACGTGTGATTGTCACAGTTTTTCCTGAATAATATAGTTAGGATCTCAGGTTTGATGTCTTAACGTATTTTTCCTAACCCGAAAAATTTCAATGAACAAGTTGTTAAAATCATGTCTGACAGCGCTGGGGTGTGTCCTTTTTGGAGTTGCATTAATCCGTTGTAAAACAAGACAAACTACAGACGAACCTAAAAAAATAGCCATTGTGGTCTCCACTCTGAATAATCCGTGGTTCGTTTTCCTGGCGGAAAGAGCGCAGGCAAAAGCAAAAGAGCTGGGTTATGAATCGAAAGTATTTGACTCGCAAAATAACACCGCACAGGAAACAGATCACTTCGAAAATGCGATTGCTTCTGGCTACAACGCCATTTTATTCAATCCTACTGACGCAGACGGCTCCATTATCAATGTCAAAAATGCTACAGCGGCGGGTGTTCCGGTTTTTTGTATGGACAGAGAAGTGAATGCCAACGACGCTGCCACTTCACAGATACTCTCAGACAGCTATTCCGGCTGTGTTTCGATTGCCAAATACTTTGTGGAGACGCTCAATAAAAAAGGGAAGTATGTCGAAATTCTGGGAATGGTGGGAGACAACAATACATGGAACCGCTCTAAAGGATTTCATAGCGTAGTGGATCACTATCCTGATCTGAAAATGGTGGCGCAACAGAGTGCAGATTTTGATCGCAACAAAGCCATGGAGGTGCTGGAATCCATTCTCCAGGCTCAGCCTGATATTGATGCTGTTTTCTGTGGAAACGACGCTATGGCCATGGGCGCGTATCAGGCGCTGGTGGCTTCGGGTAAGGCTGATAAAGTAAAAGTATTTGGTTTTGACGGAGCAGAGGACGTAGTCCTGTCTATTCAGCAGGGGAAAATAATGGCAACCGGTATGCAGTTCCCCGAAGTGATGGCTGAAACCGCAGCGAATTTTGCAGATGCTTATTTCAAAGGTAAAAGAGATTTTCCTAAAAAAATGCCTGTAGCTGTGGAACTGGTCAGGAAAGACAACATTGAAAATTATGCGGCTTACGGCAAAAAGGAATAGGATATGAAAAAATCAGTTAAATATATCGTGTTTCTGGCAGTAGTAGCGGTTGTCGCGTACAACTCAGTCTATTTCAAGGCTCTGGATGAGGTGAAGGCAGGAACGAGTTCATTCAATGCTGCCAAATATGCCGGGGAATTTTGGACAGCGAGGCTAATTCCTGCATTGAAAAAATCGGTTTCCTACAATGTACTTCTACCCCTTTTGCAAACTGAAAAAGACAAAGCTTTTGAGCAGTATTCCCATGCCTTAGGAATAGGTAATATCAGGTATTTTCTGGTGAAAGGAGAAGGCGAAGTAATATCGGTGGATGAAAACGAAGTGATTGTCAGGCTTGATTCGGCTGGCCAGAGACCGGAGTTACGACTGGCTACAGAATATGTATTCGGCAATGCAGTGAGAGATGCTTCTGGTAGTCTACACATCAACGAATTTGAGAATTCAATGGATTTTAACAACGTATCTGCCGAAATCAATAAGATTATCCGCGACAAGGTAATTCCACCATTCAGGTCCAAAGTGAAAAAAGGGGACGTTGTTTCTTTCCATGGGGCCATTGAGCTGAACAGGGAGTATTTGGATCTGAAACGAGTAGAGGTGATTCCGGTGGAATTAAGAATTAAGAATGAGGAGTTAAGAATGAAGATTTAAGAGTTGAGAATTAAGAGTGAATGGGGCTTTGTGTGGTTGGGAGTTCAGGTGTACGACGATAGACTTTATTCTGGTTACGGGAGTTTTAAACGGATCGAAGATGCTGGTTGCCAAAAATATTACCAAGAGATTTCCCGGAGTGCTAGCCTTGCAGGACGTGTGTATGTCACTGGAAGGAGGGAAAGTGACAGCTTTAATCGGAGAGAATGGAGCAGGCAAATCTACCCTGATGAAAATCCTTTCCGGGGTATATCCCGACTTTGAAGGTGAGATATTGTTCAAAGGGGAACCTGTGAGATTTACCGGCCCTGCCGATGCGCAGCGCAGAGGTATTGCTATCATTCATCAGGAGCTTAATCTGATTCCTTATCTGAGTGTCACAGAAAATATTTTCCTGGGTCGGGAATTGATCACGCAATATGGGACAGTAGACAAAAAACGCATGCGAAAACGGACGCAGGAGCTACTTGACAGGCTCAAACTGCATGTGAATCCCGAGGCTCTGGTTGTGAAGTTGAAAGTGGGGCAGCAGCAGATTGTGGAAATTGCAAAGGCACTGCTCACTGATGCGGAAGTGATTATTATGGATGAGCCAACTTCTGCAATCACCGGAAGTGAAGTGGAAGTACTTTTTGATATCATTGACGATCTGAAAAATGAAGGAAAGGCTATTGTGTATGTTTCGCACAAGCTGGATGAGCTTTTCCGTATTGCTGATCATTATGTCGTGTTGCGGGATGGCAAATCAGTGGAATCGGGCAGTATGGAAGGGATATGTCAGGATGTGCTGATACAGAAAATGGTAGGAAGGAAAATAGAAGTGATTCGTAAAAAGAGTGCAAATCAATGCGCTGAACCTATTTTACAAGTCAAAAACCTTTCTCTGAAACATCCCGTACGAACGGGTGAAAAACTATTGAAAGATATCAGTTTCCAGGTTGGGAAAGGCGAAATCGTCGGACTTTTTGGTTTAATGGGAGCAGGCAGGACAGAGCTTCTGGAAACAATTTTTGGTTTACACAAAGGTGTGGAAGGAGCCGTGCTTATGGATGGACAGGTCGTTCAGATTGATTCAGTTGCCAAAGCGATACAGGCCGGTTTGGCGCTGGTGCCCGAAGACAGGAAAAAGGATGGCCTGGTACTGGGCTTGAACGTACAAACCAATTTGTGCCTTACCACCCTGGAGGATATGGAAGAATTTGGAACGCTGAATACCAAGAAGCAGGAAGACCTGACGACCCGTTACATCAGCGATCTCAAAATCAAAACTTCATCACAACAGCAATTGGCCGGAAATCTCAGTGGAGGTAACCAGCAGAAGATTGTACTGGCCAAGTGGCTGGCTACCAAACCCCGGCTGTTGCTGCTGGATGAACCTACGCGTGGTATTGACATCAATGCAAAAACAGAGATATACAAATTGATTATGCAGCTGGCAGATGATGGATTGGGAATCGTTATGGTTTCTTCTGAACTACCCGAAATTCTCGCCATTTCGGATAGGGTGCTGGTGATGGCCGAGGGTGTATTGACCGCCGAGTTTTCCGTCAATGATGCCACAGAAGATTCCATTCTTAAAGCGGCCATTCCCAAATCCGTATACGCAGCTTAACAAAAAGAAATTAAACTGATCCATTGACCGGAAAAACTGAACGGTCTATAGCGCACAGCTAAAATGAATATAGCATTATACAAGTCCAGATTACTTCGCTTCCAATCGTTAATCGCGCTTTTTATCCTTTGTCTGGGGTTGAGTATACTGTCAGATAAATTTCTGACCGTATCCAACCTATGGAACGTGATGCGGCAGATCTCTGTCAATATTTGTATCTCAACCGGAATGACCTTGATCGTATTGACTGCCGGTATTGACCTTTCCGTAGGCTCAGTGCTTGCACTTTGCGGTGCCATTACGGCCGGACTTCTGAAAAACGGGATCGAAATTCCATCAAATAATCTGTATATAGGTTTTACCATATTGGGAGCGGTACTCGCGGGGGTGCTTACTGGTTCAGCGTTGGGCGCTTTCAGTGGATTTACAATCACGAGGTTTAAAGTTCCACCATTTGTAGCGACGCTGGCTATGCTGACGGTTGCACGCGGGCTGACGATGCTATGGACCCAGGGCTTTCCGATCAGTGGCCTGGGTGACAAGTTCCTATATTTCGGGACAGGCTGGTTTCTGGGGATTCCTGTTCCTGTCTGGATCTCAGGAATCATTGTGGCTGTTGCATTATTTGTGACGAATAAGACGCGACTGGGACGCTATATCTATGCCATCGGAGGAAATGAAAGTGCAGCGAAATTGTCGGGAATCAATGTAAACAAGGTGAAAATCATCGTGTATACCATAGCAGGGGCATTGGCGGGAATTGGAGGCTTACTGGTGACATCCCGACTCGATTCAGCTCAGCCCAATGCCGGTATCAGTTATGAGCTGGATTCGATCGCTGCTGTAGTGATCGGCGGGACATCGCTTTCGGGTGGACGGGGTAGCATTCTCGGTACAGTTCAGGGGGCAATTATCATTGGCGTATTGAACAACGGTTTGGTATTACTGAACGTTTCTCCGTTCTGGCAGCAGGTAGTAAAAGGATTGGTGATTTTGCTCGCAGTTATCATTGATAAGTCAAATTCAAAAAATGATTAAGCATACCTTCAATTTCAGGGGTTTTGCCGCTTCAGGTGCTCTGTCAGCATTAATTCTATTGGGTTCATGTCAGAAGCAAAGTTATGTATTCACATCCTTTCGTGAACCTGCAACGGATGGGTTACATATAGCTTACAGCAACGACGGCTACAATTGGGAAGATCTGAACCGGACTTTTCTGAAACCAGAGGTCGGTGGGAAACTGATGAGGGACCCATCTATTGTCCAGGGACCTGACGGAATATTTCATTTGGTTTGGACTACGAACTGGAAAGGGGACAAAGGTTTTGGCTACGCCAGTTCACAAGATCTTGCCAACTGGTCACAGCAACGGTTTATCCCTGTGATGGAGCATGAACCGGAAGTTGTAAACGTATGGGCACCGGAACTGTTTTATGACGATCAGTCAGGAGAGTTCATTATCATCTGGGCGTCAACCATTCCTTTTAAGTTTGAAAAAGGAGAGGAGGATGAAAAGAACAACCACCGGATGTATTATACCAAAACAAAGGATTTTGTAAGTTTCAGCAAAGCAGCACTGTTTCTGGATCCGGGTTTCAGTGTGATAGATGCTGTGATTGTAAAAAAGCAGGCAGGGAAGTATGTGTTGGTTTTAAAGGACAATACCCGTCCGAACCGTAATATAAAAGTCGCTTATGCGGATCATGCGCTGGGGCCATACAAGGATGTGTCAGCGCCATTTACAGGGTTTCTTACTGAAGGGCCAACTGTTCAGAAAGTCGGTAAAGACTGGCTCATTTATTTTGATCAATACCGGGACAAAACCTATGGTGTCGTAAAAACGAGAGATTTTGTCAAGTTTGAGAACATCTCATCACAGGTGAAAATCCCTCAGGATCATAAGCATGGAACGATTGCTCCGGCTAGCAGGAAGGTGCTGAAGAAACTAAAAGCCTATACAAAAAAGAAAGAAATTTAATTTATTGACAATTACTTCTGAAAGAGGATGTCCGGTCGTAGTTCTCAACCTGATTAAGGCTGATATTCCAGGATATCTCCAGGCTGGCAGTCAAGTTCCTTACAGATGGCCTCTAATGTTGAAAATCGAATTGCTTTCGCCTTTCCGTTTTTCAGTATTGAAATGTTTGCCATCGTTATTCCTATTCGTTCCGATAATTCGGTAACAGACATTTTTCGCCTGGCCAACATTACATCTACATTTACTATGATTGGCATTTTAGATTGTTAATTGGTTTTCTTCCAACAGCTGATTTCCCTGCTTAAATATCTCAGCCATCATTAAAGCGGCGAATGATAGGATGAGGGGCGTAACCTGTATTGAATAACTGTAAAGATTTGCCTCCTGACCGTTTACAATCGTTACACCGAACAAAATAGAAGTAGCCAGCAGGTATCGGAACATCTTTTGGAATGATAAAATGTTTCTTTGGTGAAAGGTTTCTATCAACTTTACAGACTCGATAATTTTCGAAAATTCCTTTATCGTCAGGAAAATGAAATATAGTATTGCCAGTACCCGGAAGTAGTTGAAATACAGAGACGTTTTTTTGATTTTGTCAAAGGATAACAATGTACTTTCATTGTATAGATCAGCAGACCATCTTTCAAAAGTAGTAATCGAAAGAATACTTTTGGGAGTCATCAGCTCTGCATTCCATCCGGCATAATACGATGGGGCAATTTGCAGATGAATGAAAATAACAGTTATAAAAACCGTGGCGGCAGCAATGAAAAAATACAGCACCTTGCACAGTAAGGCAGGAATTGTAAGCGTATTGACCGATTTCATAGTTTAGCGTTTATCGTAGTACAAATGTATTGAATTGTAATCTAAATGTATTGATAAACGATAAATATTTATTGATTTACTATGTTGTATATAGCTTTTATCCGATACAGATGATGGTTACGAAAACGGCAGGTCAGGAGACTGGATCCTTTCAAAAGTGACAAGATCTCCTTCGCGTATCGAACCAGTTTGTTCAACAATTATATTTCTCCCGAAAAGTATGTGTTTATCTATCCGGCGATAACCTGCTAACGTTTTTAGTGGCTCCGGTGATTTGATACCACTTTGCTGATCAACGTTAATCATCATACAGCGTTCACAAGCTGAAATATTCTCAAACATGACATTGCCGATACGAAATTTTTGCCATTCGTCTTCGCTGTAGGGAAGGTTGCCTTTTACAACCAGATTCGGGCGAAACCTTTCTACTCCCACTTGCAGAGAAAGCCGATTATTCAGGTCATCCAGTGACGCTTCTGATATCAGATGAAGCGGGAAATCATCAGAGAAAGTAATCGGAAACCTTTTATCTGTGGGCTCTACATAGGTTTCTCTCTGGCTATTTTCGTTCATCGCAACAAATCTCACAGGCATTCGTAGTCGCTCGGATAGCCAATGATCAGCTTCCTTGTTCACCAGAACTGCAGATACAACGTCATTCCACACTTTTACCTCGAAAGATTCTTTTATTTCTGATTTATAAGGAATAAAAAGCGCAGAGCAGTTTTCTTTTGCTGAAATGATGTTAAACCCATCTTCCCGCATCTGTATTTTCAGTAAGCTCATTTCCGGGAATTTTCTTTGCGTAAGAAAGTTTCCATCCGGACCCACGATCATCCAACGCCGGTCATATTTAAGTCCTTCCCTCAGTACCTGAGCGTTTTTCAAGCGCACTCCACCCAATGATTTAACAGGGTAAATCCAGATTTGTGAAAGTTGTATGGAATCCGATGAATTGTGCATGTTACGAAGGAGATTATAAAAATCATTCCTCACAAAAGTCTGGTACAATTGTTATATCAGAATTTTTGAGCCGCTTTATGGTGGCGAGATCACAGTTAATTCATACGAAATTGAAAACGAGAATTGCTATTCTTGGAGGAGGCCCCAGTGCCTTGTTCCTTTACAAAAAGCTGGTGGAATCAGCGCGTAAGGACATCGAAGTTGATATTTTTGAAGCAAAACAAGAGCTGGGATCGGGCATGCCTTATAGCACCGAGGGAGCAAACAAGGAACATATTACCAATGTTTCAGATAATGAGATTCCTGAAATAGTTACTTCGATTGAAGAATGGGTGCAGACTTTGGACGACGATTATCTGAGATACTTCGATATGGACAAAGATCACTTCAACGAATACAAAGTGCTGCCGAGATTATTTTTTGGTCATTATCTGAATGCACAGTTCGGATTACTGCTGGAGAAAGCTGAGAAAGTTGGCATCAAAACACGTGTCCATTTCGGAGCACGGGTTATTGATGTTTCCGATCATGAAGAAACAGGAAAGGTAGCAGTGAGGATTGTAGGGAAAGCGATTGAGGAGTTTGACAAAGTGGTGATTTGCACCGGACACAAATGGCCTGATAAGCATGAGAAAAAAGTAGATGGCTATTATGATTCTCCCTACCCACCATCCAAACTAAGGCTCGAACTCAATCACACGATCGCAATACGTGGATCGTCACTAACAGCTATAGATGCGATAAGGACGCTCGCACGAAGTAATGGTAAGTTTACGAAGTTGCCTGACGGTAAAACCGGTTTTGTAGCATCTGAGACATCGCCGGATTTTCGTTTAATCCTCCATTCCCGGAACGGGCTGTTACCTGCGGTCAGGTTCCATTTGGAAGAACCACTTTTGTCAATGGACTCGTTACTTTCTGAAGCGGAACTCGACCAGAACCGCGAGGAAAATGATGGATTTCTTTCATTGGATTATGTTTTTGAAAAAGATTTCGTGGATCTGTTTAAAGACAAGCAACCCGACTTTTACGCAAAAATAAAAGACCTCACACTTGAAGAGTTTGTGGAGAAGATGATGGACAGGCGGGAGAGGAAGGAAGCATTTGATTTGTTCAGGGAAGAGTATGCAGAGGCGCAGGAATCGATTCGGAACAGGGAGTCAATTCACTGGAAGGAGATGCTGGCGGTGCTGAGTTTTGCCCTGAATTACCCAGCTAAATATTTTTCTGCCGAAGACATGCAGCGCCTTCAAAAATCGCTGATGCCATTGATTTCGATTGTAATCGCTTTTGTTCCTCAGAGCTCGTGTGAAGAGTTGCTTGCATTGAATGATGCGGGAAGATTGGAAATTATTTCTGTAGGCGATGATAGTGAGGTAGTCCCGGAAGAAAAAGGAGGGATTACTTACCGTTTCAAAGATGAACAGGGTGAGGAACAGGAAGTTTATTACCGCACTTTTATCGATTGTTTAGGGCAGCCTCATTTGTCGTACGATGCGTTTCCATTCAAAAGTATGTTTGAAAATGACACGATCACCCCGGCTCGCTTACGCTTTAAATCTGCAGAGAGTGGGGAGAAAGAATTGTCAGAGGGAAATAAAAAGGTCAAAAAAGGTGAAGACGGACATTATTACCTGATAGTATCCGGAGTTACTATCAATGATGAATTTCAGGTGGTTGGTAAGAATAGAAAGCCTAACGAACGAATCTATATCATGGCAGTGCCCTATATAGGAGGGTATAATCCTGATTATTCAGGACTGGACTTCTGCGAGGAGGCATCTGATAAAATCGTCGATGAGGTGATCAGGACTATCGGTGTTGAGACTGTTGTAAATTGAGCGCCAAGATTTTATTACGGTGCGCTGCACCTTGCATCGGTTTGCCTGGTTTTGTTTTTCTACAAATGTTGGGGTGCTCTGCACCTTTGAGAATGCGCTTATTGAGATGATGTTATAAGGAAGTGCTACCGATTTCAAATGCAATGACGAGGCACAGAGCGCTGTAATACTTGTAGCAAACAATTCAGAATCATCAATGCTTAAAGGTGCAGCGCACCGGAATAAGACAATGATGATTCTGAATTAAATGAATTCCAATTTCGTTCGCAACCTCAGTCTGATTGTATTGCAGAAGTTAAGGCATCTTACTTAAACCTTCCCACTTCACCTTCCAGCTACCGTCTTTCGGGAATCCGGGATTAGTATCGGATTGTCCATCACTTCCGGCGCACATCAGTGCTACAGCCGCAAGGATTCCACCATTACCAGGAAGATATATTGTTAACCTGCCATCCTGATAATTATGTCCGTTTGGCAAATACCTGTTGGTCGTAATGTTTTTAAAAAGTGCGTTTACGGCCTTCTCAGGTTGTTTTAACCGGGTTGCCGTCATGGCCACCAGTGGAAAATCCCAGCCCCAAGTATGATCCCAGTTCCACACTTTTTCTACCAGGTCAAAAGTGCGAAGCATCGTTGGCTCATCCAGATCATGCACGGCAGGTAACGTGCTGAAAGCTGCCAGTACCGCAGGATGGTCATTCAGTCTTCTGTTGCCGGGTTCGTAGCAGTCAGGCGTACTTTCCGTTGCAAGATATACTCCGTCTTTAACCGGCATTGGAGCAAGATTTTTAATGATCTCATCCCACTTTTCGCTACGTGGAAGTCCGGTACGTGTGCGCCATTCCTGAGCCGTTTGAAGTGCCCAGCTCCAGTAAGCGAGTTCGTAGGTAGGGTTAAATGTTTCCATGGGATCAAAGCATTCCTGAGCCGGAATAATTCCTTTTCCCAGATTATAGCGTTTCGTAGCAGGATCATAATGTGCAAATGAAGCCATGAAATCGGCTGTGGCAAATACCAGGTCTTTATACCGCTCCAGTTTTGCTTTATCCTTCCCATCACGATAAGCAAGCTCTGCCAGATAGATATAATGTGGTTGCTGCCAGATCAGGAATGAGCCCACCGAAGAAGGAGATTCTTCACCCTGGTGGTCTGTCATTTTCTGCCAGCGGATTCCTTCGAAGCCCTGGCGTTGCGCTAGTTTTTTTCCTTTGTCGGCAATTTGATCGTACCAGGCCAGACTCTTTTCCAGATATTCTGTTCTTCCCCAAAGAGCAAAATGTGCAGCGTGCCACCAGTACATTTCCAGGTGAGGTTTTCCATACCAGCTGTTGTAAGTAAGTCCGGTTTCCTGCGGAGGAAAGTTTCCGCTGCATTGTACCTTGGTCAGGTATTGAGACAATACGACCCGTCTTTCCAACTCGCTTGCACGTTTATCAGTACTTCCGTTGAAATCCACAGCAGCACCCGATAACCAGAATTGCTCCCAATCCTTCTGGCTGCTCAGCTTTGTCTGCGCGAAAGAAGGAACAGAGGCTGGCGGATCCTGGCTGAAAAGGCAAGTAATCTCAAAGATGCCCTGATTTTTTGCGGGACTGATTGTAAAATAATGAGTTGACTGTTGTTCTGCCTTGGCGATGCCTCTCCATTTGGTAGAAACAGAATAGATGGTTGTGTCAAGCTGATGCTGAATCACAGCACCGTTCTCTGTCTGACTGCGGATATCCGAAAGATGTTTGTCGCCGTTGCCGTAAAAGCTACCTTCATCCTTGAACAAACCATTCGGATAGGGGAAGCGCAAGCGAACTTTGATACGTCCCTGTTTCAGAAGATCCGATTGAATCCGGGCGGCAATAGCATCAGCTTTTTGATGGGCTACCGTTACAACACTTACTTTTGTTCCTTCCACAGTAAACTGGCTCGTCAGGTTGCCAGTCCATAAATCCAGCGTCTGGTTGATATTTTTGATGTCATGAATACCGGCTAAGGATCCGTCTTTTTTCAGGATATCCAGACCTACATTTCCCAGTTGCAACCGGTGCTGATTGACACGATAGTATTCTGTTGCCTGCTTACCTCTTTCCTGATTTTTACCCTGAACCGAATAGGAGATCTTTCTGCCGTACTGGTCGTAGTCCTGCAATGTTTCTTCAAATTTATAAGCTTCCGGGTTAGGGTAGCTATGCCATCCCCATTCGGATTGTGTTCCGAGAGGTACACCTTTCTTATAGTATTCTGGAAAGCTTTGTAAACCTGTTACGTCGGCGGTGAATGCGAAAGAGCCGTTACCAACTGTCAGAGAGCTTAGTGTATCGGCTGTTTTGACTACTACTTTATGTCGGTCAACCACCTGTTTGCGGTTGATTTTTTGCGCATTGCCTGCAGTTATCATTCCGAATGGAATAAGCAAACCGAGGCAGATTCTTTGTAATGTACTGGTAATCATTGCAGAATAAATTGTGTTCTTGCGGCTATGCCATAATTAGAACCACAAAAGAAGATATCTGCTGAAATTACCTATCTGTCATATGTTTTTTTGCCACGGATTACACAGAGATACACGAATAGGGTAAATTCTGATGACAATCTGTGTGCATTAGTGTGATCCGTGGCAACCTGGAATCAACCTGGAATCACTGCGGAAGATCGAAAGGATTCATTTTTTGAGAAGAGAACGAGATGGCTTTCAGGAAACTTTCGAGCTGAAACTTTTCTGTTTTTGTCAATTGCAGTTTTCGTAAGATAGGTGAAGTTACTGGTCGCATTTGTTCATCCACTTTAACATGTTTTTGAATCGGAGATGGATTACCCAGATTATAGTATTCGATCACGTCCATCAGTGTCGGGAAATTGCCGTGGTGCATCCATGGGCCTGTTACGCCTGTTTCCCGCAATGAGGGTGTTCTAAATTTCCCGATGTCTGTTTTTTCACCGGTGTGGTTATACATGCCGAAGTCTTCCATTTTTGAACCATATAGCGTCTGTCCGTCATTATGAAACTGATTGTCGGAAAACAGGGGAGAGTTGTGGCAATTGATACATCTTGCCTTGGTTCTGAACAAATGTAATCCCATCAGTTCATCATCACTAAGTGCTTTTTCATTCCCGGAAATAAAGGAGTCAAATCGCGTAGTTCTGCTATTTACAGTGCGTTCAAATGTCGCAATAGCCTTCTGGATTCTTTCTGTGGTGATGTTTTCGCTGCCAAACGCCTCTTTGAAATACGTCCGGTATCCTGTCACCTTACGAATATTCTTTTCCATGGTTTTCAGGTTCTGGGCCATTTCTTTTGGATCCTGTACCGGAAATGAAACCTGCTCTTCCAGACTCGCTGCGCGACCATCCCAAAACAGTCGTTCGTAATGCCCTGTATTGAGGATGGTCATTGCGTTGCGTTTTCCATTCTGACGATCATGACCGAATGATAAATGCCGTCCGTCACCCCAGCCCAGCTCTGGATCGTGGCATGAAGCACAGGCGATTTGTTTGGATTTGGATAGCCGTGGATCAAAAAAGAGCATTTTACCCAACTTTGCTTTCTCCGGAGAATAGGGATTGGAGGCAGGGTGCTTCGGTTTGGAAAGCAAACCTATATCCCGGAAATTTTTTACAGATGAATCAATATCCGGTTTGGGCCAATTTTTACTATCGCCGCTACTGTACAATTGACGAAGTTCATCAATAGATAAATCCTGCGGAGCGATGTAAGCCGAACCAATAATGTAAGTGGCAAAAAGAAAAATAAAGAAAAACTTCATGGTGAGTGGTGAAATTAGGGCCGGACAATAATCCGGCCCTGAAGTATCTAGTTGAGCGTCTGCGGGTCAACACTGATTTTGTATTTTCTGTAAACGGCAGCCTTTCCACCAACTTCCGTTTCGTTGAAAATGACGGTAAGGTCCATCATTTTCGTTGCTTCATCATAAGTACCTTCTCCCTTTATACCTACCTTCACAGTAGCTGGATTGGTAGTGGAATTAGCAACACCATCTTTTCTGCGAATTACAACATCTTGTGGGATCACCTTCACTTTTCCGGTTTTGGAGCCTTTCTCAGAAGGAATAAATTCAAGCACCTTTTCAGCGTTAATCCTTGCTTCCTTTATGTTGTTGCTCCCCAGCGCCTCAGCATACAGGGTTACCATTCCAAACAGGTTGACACCACTATCTATTACATTGGCATTGGTGAAACCGATAGCACTTGTGTCTGTCGGTATTGTTGCAAAATGTGAAGCGATCCGGCTTGTCCATTTTGTAGTGGTGGAATCGTATCGATATACATAGGGCTGGTAATAGGCATCACTCTTAAAGAACGCCTTTACACCACTTTTGGAGGCAGTTTGGACTTCAACTTCCGGCACTACCACTGTGTCAGGTTCGCTGTCTGAGCAGGAAGTGGCGAACAGTAAAGTAACAAACGCAAATGGAAGTAATCTGGTAATCTTCATTGTGTTAATAAATAAGAATTAAAAAGAAAATTGATTGATTTATAGTGGGTTGCTATTGTGTAAGTTCTATGCTTATCAAGCTAATAACTAAGAGCTCTTTGCTAATTAATAGCCTGGATTCTGTTTCATGAGTGGGTTGACCAAAACTGTTGAAGCGGGAAGCGGAAGCACAAATAAATCGGACGGGTAGGTGAGTCCGCATTTTATAGCGACGCAGTCCTGGCGTACCAGGTTTTGCTTACGTCGTGATATATCAAACAGAGCAAATCCTTCATAATTCAGCTCCTTGCGGCGTTCCAGCATGATACGGTCTATCAACTCCTGTTTCCCCGAAATCGTTATTGATGTTGCCTCCGTATCGGCCCTTTGAATGATTGTGTTCAGGTCAGCCAGGGCAGTGGTGTTATTGCCCAGTTCTGCAGCAGATTCTGCTCTTATCAGGTACATTTCTGAAATTCTCAATACTTTAATCCCGGTAGCAAGAACTCCTCCGGTGGAATATTTTTTACAAAAAAAGTAGGGTAGTGAATTGACTGTCGCAGGATTGTAGAAGCTGCTCTGATTCCGGACATCTGTAGCTGAATACAAAGTAAGTAGATCCGAAGTGGATGCAGCCCATGCTGCAGATGCTGAGGCATTTATCGTAGTTACATCAAAATAACTTCCCAAGGTTGTACCTGACGTATTGTTAGGAACCGATATTTCAAAGATAGCTTCTGATGTATTTTTTTTGGTCCATGCATTTACGTAAGCAGCATTGTTGTACAATGCGTAGCTGTTGGTTTTGATCACTTCGTCGGCATAGTCATATGCTTTTTGCCAATCGCCTTTATGCATATATACTCTGGCCAGTAACGCTTTGGCCATATTAATACTCACATAATTTTTAGTATTCCCAGCAGCGAAAATCGCCTGTGTTTTAGCCAACAGTTCAATACCTGAAAGCAAATCATTTTCAATAGCTGTATAACTTTCTGCCACAGTGCTTCTGGCACGTATTGAATTCGCGATCAGGATAGGTTCCAGGTTGATCGCAATACCTGGATGTGACGCATCAGCAGTGAAATTGTAAGGCTGTGCAAACATCAGCAGTAAATCCAGATGTACCAATGCCCGCAATACCATAGCATCGGCAATCAGGCGGTTACGGTTAACTTCGGTGCCATTCGGGATGCCCGGAGAGTAATAAATGATGTTGTTAAGGTTGTTCAGTATGCTGTATAAATAGGTGTAAGTCCCATTCATCTCAGTATCATCGCTGCTGGCGCTGAAATTATAGGTATCATACAATTTTATAACGTCTGTTATTTTGGAATACTTTACATTTCCTCCCGTAATATCGGGGTATAACATTCTGTAACCATTGTAGTATTGCATTGCGTATAGTGAACTGTAAGCGCCGGTAAGTGCGACTTTGGCTGATTCATAATCCTGAAAAGTGGCTTCCAGAGAAATCCTGTTCTGAGGCTCTTTGTCGAGTAGCCTCTGGCAACTTGCGAGTAAGGCAAGAGAAAATGCTGTAATATATTTGATATATGATCGGTTCATCGTTGTATCGCCTGAGATCAAAAGTTTATGTTCAGTCCAAGATTGAAGGTTCGTGCTTCAGGATAATTGAAGCGTATTTCGGCAATTCCGTTACGATCCTTTCTACTTTTTTCTCTATACCAATAACCAAGATTGGTCGCGTTCACAAACACCGACATGGATTTCATTTTCAGTTTGCCGGTAACGGAATCTGGTAATCTGTAATTGAATGTGACATTGGAAAGTTTTATGAAACTCAGATCATGTAAATAGCGGGAAGAGTTCCTGACAAGTCCTTTACCGATTGAGAGTTTAGAAACCTCCGCCACATCTCCGGGTTGTTGCCATCGATCCAGCAGGTTAATGCTCATATTACTATTCTGTAAATTGCGACCATCGGAAAAGTAAGTAACCGGCTCCATGAAGTTGGCACCATAGGAGTAAAGGAGATTGATCGTAACAGACATTTGTTTGTAATTGATTGTATTGATCCAGCTGCCCTGGAACTTCGGAAGTTTATCGCCGAGTACTACCCAACTGTCAGATGGATAGGTTCTGATGGTGGTACGGTCAACAATATTTCCTGACGGATCGTAAAACTGCTCCAGACCGGTTTGCGGGTTAATTCCTGCCCATCGGATTCCCCAAATAGCAGACGTGCTGTAACCTTCTTTTGATGCGGCGTTCACATCTCCCGAAGTACCCTCCGGATCTGCGAAAATGGAACTGTATCCGTTGTTAAATGATAGAATTTTGTTCTTATTGAAGCCCATCAGAAATACGGAATTCCAGATAAAATGCTCTCGCTCAATAGGGTTCGTTTTGATGGTCAGATCCAGGCCCTGATTTCTCATTTTACCTGTATTGGCTGAAATACCTGTGTAACCAGATTCGTAAGGCACTGTGATGTTAGAAATCAGATCATGAACGGTATTGTTGTAGTATTCCAGATTGATCGAATACTTGTCAAACAGAGTCAGATCAAGACCAACATTTAGCTTCAGGTTCGTTTCCCAACCCAGGTCTGGATTTGCAGCCGAGGAACCGTCAGGAACGGCGGCTACCTCTCCGTTGTAATTCTGATAACTGAAATTGTAAAGTCCTCTGGCCGCGTAAGTGCCTATTCTTGAATTCGCTGTAGATCCGTAGCTGGTTTTGAGTTTAAGAAAGGTGATCGCGTGATGATCTGTTAGGAAATGTTCCTTCGATACAATCCATCCTAAACCTACTGCGCCGTTCAGAGCAAGTTGTTTGTCATTACCGAACATGGATGATTGATCAGCCCGAATGCTGGAAGTGAACAGATACTTTTTATCCAGGTTATAATTTGCCTGAGCATAGTAGGAAATGGTAGCATCTTCTTGTTTTGATGACACTGAACTCCGGGTGGCAGCCTGACTCAATTCCCGAATCCGGTCATAAGAAAAGCCCATGCCGGTTCCGCCCAATAAAACGGTTGTTTTGTCCTGGACCTCATAACCTGCAAGAACATTGACTGCGTGCCGCGTAGCAAATGTCTTATCGAAGCTGGCTTGTACGTAGCCAAGCCAACCTAGTGATTGTCGGTCAAATATTCTCAGATTACCACCGGCATTCCGGCCTGTTGCATTTTTCGCAGATGAATACAGCATTTGCTTACCTTGCAGAAAATTGGCACCAATTCTTCCTGAAACTGTCAGGTAGCTGGTTACATTGTAGTGCAAATTGGCATTTCCATTGAGGGTAAGGTTACTACTCTTGTCGGTATTTTGAGCCAGTACGGCTAGTGGATTCGGAATAAGCAATAACTCACTGAAATTTCCATTGACATCATAAGGAGCAATATTCGGCGGCAAATAGGCGGCATTTGCATAATTGTCTATTCCGTCGCGCAGCATCAGGGAAGGTGACAGGGTAATACCGAATTTGAATTTTTTGGAAATCACATTGTCCACTCTCAAACTCATATTCATCTGCTGAATACTATTGCCGATTGAGCTTGCCTGCTGGTTAGGGTATCCTGTTGAAAAACGATATTTGAGTCCGGCCTTTCCTCCTGATAGATCAGCATTGACATTGTGATAGGTAGCATTCCGGTTAGTCAGTCCCAACCAGTCTGTATTGATTGTGGGGCTACCCGATTGGTTGGCAGCCTGACTTTCAGTAAACCCATCGTTCATCAATGCTTCTTTTTTGAGCTGATAGTATTGCGGACCGCTCAGCAATTTCATTCTATTGATAAAGGAAGAAACTCCTGTATTGTAGGAAACGTTAGCGATTGTTTTTCCTTCCTGACCCGATTTGGTAGTAATAATGATTACACCATTCGCTGCGTTAGCACCATAAATCGTTGTTGCAGATGCGTCCTTCAACACCGAAATGGATGCTATATCCTGTGGGTTGATTCCCGCAATCGGATTAATCAGTGTCTCGTTGTTGAATACTGCGCTGGCGTCACCTCTGTTTTGTTCCTGAATAGGAATACCGTCAATTACAAATAGTGGCTGAGACGATGTTGTGCGTCCTCCTCCAATGGCAGTCAGCGTTCCCTGACCGCGGATATTGATTTTAACAGGAGTTCCGAGTGTTGTATTAGGCTCTACATATACGCCAGCCGCCAGGCCTTCCAGCATTTTGTCGATACTTTCGATGGGGCGGTTCACTTGCAATTCCTTCGCGGTAATTTGCGAAACGCTTCCGATTACTTCTTCCTTTGCTGTTCCATTGGTGTAGGCATTGGTAATCACCACTTCATCCATATTATGTGAATCCGTTTGAAGGGCGATATCGAAGGTGATGCGGTTACCCAAAATGGGTGAGATCACTGTTTTCATGCCCAGCATACGGAACTCAAGTTGGGCACGGGCAGGCTGTGCAACTGCCAGTATGCCACTGTAGTTACCCGTAACGTCTGTGATGGCAAGCACCTTTCCGTTTGCAATTTTGACGGTCACTCCCGGAATCCCTTCGCCGGTTTCAGTGTCTGTGACTTTTCCGCTCATGAAACGTTTCACAGCAGGACGTACCAGAATCCGTTTTCCTTCTGTGCGAAATATTAATCCTGCTTCGTTGGAAAGCTGAGCGAGTGCTCCGTTCAAACTACCTTTGTACGAAAGATCATATCTCCGGCGCACATTCACTTCCGAAGCGTCGTAGTTGAAACTTACACCGGTTTGTTTTTCGAGTTCTGAAAAAATTTCTAATAAAGGAGCGTCTTTCAGCTTAATGCCGACTGTCTGTGCTTTTCCTTGTGTAGCTGTAAATAGTGTTGTCAGCAAAACCAACAAGCTATATATTTTACTTTTCATTCTGTGAGGTAATGGTAATAGTTTGCCCGTCGACGGTGTAATTCAGATGTTTGGAGAAGCAGATATTTTCAACTACCGTCAGCACATCTTCCTGTGTAAACGTACCTGTGTAATTCCATTTCTCGCGGGTGGTTTTATCTACGATTTGGTAGCCGTAAGCGTGTTCAATTGCGCTTGCTATGGTAGAGAAAGAAGCATTTTCAAATACCAGCTTGCCATCTTTCCAACCTGTTTCTGTAGCAGGATTAAAGTTTACTGTTTCTATCCCATCTGTCTTGGTCTTGTAGATTGCCTTTTGTCCGGGTGCTAGAGTGGCATTGGAAGTACCGTTACTTACCCTCACTTTACCTTTGGTAAGCGCAACGGTAACTAACTCGTCAGGTACGTAAGCCGACACATTGAATTCTGTACCCAATACGCGGGTTTGTAAGTTGCCGGTGTGAACAGTAAAGGGGCGAAGTGTGTCGTGAGCGACTGAGAAGAATGCTTCTCCTGTCAGCCGGATTTCTCTTTTGTCTTTGGCAAAGGAATGTGGATAATGGAGTACACTTCCACCATTGAGAATGATCAGAGTTCCGTCTGCCAGTCGTACCCGTGTTTTCTTTCCGTTGGGGCTAACCTGCTCCACCCAATTGGAGGTGGTCAGGACATTTTGGTTAACTCTTTTGTTGGTGAGCAGATAAGCTGCGGCTACTCCAATAGTAAGTAGCAAGCTTGCTGCCGCCACCCAGTATTTTCTGTATCCATAAATCGGAATCGTTTTCGCTTTTGAACCCTGACCTATATAGGTCTGCATACGTTTGCGCTCAACGGAAAACTCGCTTTCGGGCAATTTTACTGAGACAAGATTCAATAGCTGTATCGCGGCATCTGTTTCTGGTTTTCTGTCGGGATTGTCATTAATCCATTCTTGCCAGAACCTGACTGCCTCTGCATCCCGATTGAGGTAGTAAGCAATGAATGATTCATCTGCTGCAAAGTCTTCTGCCTTGTAATGTTTATACTGCATTTTACACTGATTTGATAACCAGTGTAAGGGCACGTTATTTTTTACCAGGTATTTTCAGGCTTTTTTTAGAATCATTAAAAGAAACTTTTCAATGTACTGTAAATGAGTGTAATAAAATTTATATAATCGCGATAATTACACTGCTCAGTACTTTCAATGCAGAACGTAGTGTTTTCATGGCCTTGGAAACCTGATTGTAAACAGTGCGTGGTTGCAGTTGTAATTTTTCTGCAATCTGTTCATAGTCCAGCATTTCAAAATACTTCAATTGAATTATTTCAAGCTGTCCCGGAGTAAGCTGTTCCAGCGAAGATTTCAGTTGTTCACGATTTGCATCGTCCGACTGACGTTCAATGAGGAGCTCTTCGTAAGATTTTTCGAAAAACGCGGTAGGGGAGTCGTCAAATGGAGAATTGCGTTGCTGTTTTTCGATTTCGCGGAGGATCTTTCTTTTCAGATAAGTCATCAGATACGCCTTTTCATTTTGCACTTCCGGAAAGCGGGAACGGTTGTCCCAAAGTTCACAGAATACTTCGTGGATGGCATCTTTCACAACATCTTTATCATGGCAAACCGTGAGACCGAAACTGAACATAGGCTGATAATGCTTGTCGTACAGCCTCATGAAGGAGTTTTCATCTCCCTGAAGTAGTCCGTGCCAGTCATTATATTCGTTCCCTTGCGCCATATCAGGCGACAAAAGTACTTCATTATTTAGAATAAATATAGATAATAATTCAAAAATTGCATGTAAAAGAAAAATCCTGCTTCAGACTGAGGAGATCTGAAAGCAGGATTATAAACTACCTAACCAAATTTAACTTGTCTTGCTGCTATTACTAGCAGGGAGATGTGTAAACACCTCCGACATAATTTACTCCGCCTATAGTGATGTTTATAGCAAAAACACCTTCACTAGTCGGCTGGATACTAATCGAATGCAGGGTATACGGTACTATTGCACCTGACATATTTCTGATTTCAACAATATTGGGCACGTCATTATAAACATTAATTTTTGCGTGAAATGGCATGCTGCTGTATCCGCAATAGTTTCCGTTTGTCCACAACGCCATTGGCTTTGAAGTGGTAGAATTAAACTGAGAAGTAACGAGCAGCATGGCTGCTACAATCATGATTCTTAAACCTTTCATAAACATTGGATTTATAAGTGATTAAATAAGCAAATGATTACTGGTTAACTCTACTGAACTTCTTAATAGCCCGGGTTTTGCTTCAGGTTTGTGTTTTTGTCCAGCTCGCTTTGCGGAATTGGGAACAGGGTTCTCTGTTGCGTCTGTGGACGGTGGTTGAACCATTTTTTTGTTTGGTGTACACCAAAGCGGATCATGTCCTGGCGACGGTGTGCTTCAGCAGCAAACTCCCAACCTAACTCATCGAAGAAACGCCCGAATTTCACATCGTCTCCTCCCTGTACTTCAGTGATGGTACCATTCACAGCCTGAATTCCGTAGTTGTATTTACTTCCTTTAGCCAGATCTGCACCGGTTACAGTTGCTTTTGCAGGATTTGCTTTGAATGCTCTTTTACGCACGTCTGTAACGATAATTGCTGCTTCGTCCGCTTTCCCGGTTCTGAGCAATGCTTCTGCCTTGATCATCAATACGTCGGCATAACGAAGCAATGGGAAGTCGTTATCCAGGGAGTTGGTGGCGTTAGGTTTAATCTTGTATTTACCGATACGGTAGCCATCAGTGGAGGCAGTTCCCTCTATACTTGGCACCGCTTTGCCGTAAGTTATTACGACAGCTCCACTGGCAGCACTTCTTTGCGGACCCATGATCCAGGTATCAGCGAGGCGAGAATCTTCTGTATCGTAAGTATCGATGAATTGTGGTACGGCGCAATTTCCTCCCCATGGGCCAGCATTCATCGGATACACAGACTGGCTTAACGGATCCAGCGTTTTCATGTGGATCTGGTTACCGGTTCCGTAAATCTCATCGTAAGGAACAGCGAATATGATCTCCTTAGAGTTGAAATTTGTCCATGTAAATACATCTGAATAGTTAGGATCCAAAATGTACTTGCCACTGTTGATCACTTCATTGGCCTGCTCTATTGCTTTAGCCCATTCGGCTGTGCCCGTATATACTTCCGCATTCAGGTAAATCTTGGCCAGAAGTGCCTTGGCTGCCCACTTGTTCATTTGCCCGTAAGTGGTAGATGCATTCTCGCTGAGATTGGGCATCACCTCTGTAAGTTCCTTGATAATGAAATCGTACACTTCCTTGCGCGTACTCTGCTTTGGCAGGTTGATATCCTTAAAATCCGTTACAATAGGAACGTTCCCGTGGTTATCCAGCAGGAGGTAATAAGCCAGCGCCCGCACTGCTCTTAATTCTGCAATAGTAGCGTCTTTACCGGTTGTGATGGGAATCTCACCATCTGCAATCTGCGATAGTACACGATTGGCGGTGGTGATGCTTCTGAATGAACTTGCCCAAGTGTTTGCTGGCTGATCCTGCAGGGAAGTCCATGTATGGTAATGCATACGTTTGTAGGTACCCGCATCGTCCCATCCGTTAGGTCGGGAAGGAGTTACAATGGCATCGGCTGATTCTTCCTGTAAATCAAAATAGCCCTGCCATCCCAACATCAGCGACCGTAGCGAAGAATACACGGGGGCCACAATGGCGGGTAAGTCTCTTTCTGTAGGCTGATAGCTGCTGGCAAGTACCTCAGAATAAACCTGCTCGTTCAGGTCTGTACAGGAATATAGCGTTGCTGCTCCGAACATGGAAGCCAGCATAATGATTTTCGTGTTGTTACTTTTCATCTTTTCAAAAAGTTTTTGTTGATCAGAATGTTACGTTAAGTCCGGCTGTGAAAGTACGTGTGGTAGGGTACTTGTCGCGGTGGTCATTACCCGGATCGAAACCGGTGATACGAACACCTTCAGGATCGATACCTGTGTAACCTGTGATCGTTGCAAGGTTAAGTCCCGACACGAAAATGCGTGCATTCTTGATTCCTTTGATTGTGTTGGCAGGCAAAGAATATCCGAACGTAACATTGTCGATTTTCCAGTAGTCGCCTCTCTCAATATAGTGTGATACATACACCAGGTCATTGTTCAACATTTTACCATCAATCGGGTCGTAGGCAGTTTTGAGCATGTTGTATGCCTTGTTCTTGGTGTTGTTGTAGTACATGCTCTGGTAGTTCAATACATTGAAACCAAAAGCACCACGCATGTTAACAGAAAGATCAAGGTTCTTATAGCGAATTGAGTTGTTCCATCCGGCTGTGTGCTTCGGTATACCATTTCCATAGTACTGGCGATCCTCAGGTTTCGCATTGGCAATAGGTATCACTTCACCATTTTTGTTTTCAACAAGCCATCCACCGTTGTCGTCAATTCCTACACTCTTCCACACAAAGAATCTGCCGATAGGCTCACCCACTTTTACTCTGTGCGTAATGATTTGAATCGGTTCACCTGTATGACCTGCATCGAAGAAATCATTGGCAGCCTGGAACTGGTCGTTAGAAAGACTTACCAGCTTGTTTCTGTTGGTAGAGTAGGTAAAGCCTGTGTTCCACTGGAAATCATTCTTTTGAACCGGAACCATGTTAAGTAATACTTCAACACCATTGTTTTTCATCTGCCCGGCGTTGATGAGCATATTGGAAGTCAGGTAGGGAGGAACCGGTACAGGGAAGTTGTAAAGTAGATCCTTTACGTTACGGCTGTAGTAATCAATAGATCCATTGATGCGGTTTTTGAAGAAACCGAAGTCAATACCCGCGTTGATTTCTTCTTTTTTCTCCCATTTCAAATTAGGGTTGAAGTTACGTGCCGGGTTGAAGCCAGGCACCCACTTACCTCCGATGAAAGCACCCTGGGCCCGGTCAAAGTTGTAACTGATCTGAGACAGATATGGAGCACCGGCAATAGTACCTGTTACACCTATACCTGCACGCAGTTTAATCTCAGACACGTTCGGGAAGCCTTCCATGAACTTCTCTTTGCTCACTCTCCATCCGATAGAAGCAGCAGGGAATGTACCCCATTGATGGTTCTCCCCGAAGCGCGAGGAGCCTTCCTGGCGTACACTTGCCATGAACAAGTATTTTTCATCAATGCTGTAAGTCAAACGGCCAAAGAAACCAGCAAGTTGCCATTTGGTTTTATTGCTTCTCATAGATGCTTGTCCTCTTTGTAATGCGCCACCGGCTTCGAGCTTGTTCCAGTCGTATGCGTCGGTCGGGAAATCCCAGTTGCTTGCGTCGAACCATTCAGTGGTAGCATCTTGCCAGCTATAACCACCTAGTACCGTGAAGCGATGTTTTCCAAATGTTTTTGCATAATTTCCTGTAAACTCCAGTAAGTTTTCGTTATTAGCCCTAGTGCCTCTGAATGCAGTCGCATTCTGATTACTTAGTCTTGTATTGGTATGATTAAATGTGGTAGAACTACCTTCCAGATTGTCGTTACGTACATTAGATACAAGCAATTTGAAATTCAGGTCGTCGATCGGAGCATAATCTAAACTTCCGCTCATCCGCATCTCTTTGAAAGTCGCATCGTAATTGGACTCCATGATTCTCGATACAGGGTTTTCGTAGAAGTATCCATCTCTTTCCTGCCATCCGCCGTTTTCATTTCTTACGTGGTCGGTAGGGTTACGGATGATAGCCTGACGGTAGATGTATCCGTAAGCAGCATCGTTATCCGCAGGACTCACAGCGCCATTAGTTCTTGTGATCTGGTTGATGATCTGGATATTCGTTTTCAACTTGTTGTTGAACATCGAGTGGTTCAGGTCCGCACGGCCAGTGAACCGGTTTTGCCCCGAGCGAAGGAAAATCCCTTCCCAGTTACGGTAATTGATAGAGCCTGTGAAGTTGGTCTGGTTGTTGCCCCCGAAGAAAGTAAGATTGTGGTTGTGGCTGACAGGCGTCTGCATGATTTCTTTCAACCAGTCTGTATTGCCACCGTAATCGGTGTAAGCAATTCCTTCGGATATTTTCTGACGGTAGTCATCACCAGTCAGTAGCTCCGGACGGCGTGCGATGGTCTGGAAGTTCACATAGTTATTGTACTCAACTGTTGTACGATTTGTAACAGAACGGTTCTTACGTGTAGTGATCAAAATTACACCACCTGTAGCACGTGTTCCGTAGATCGCAGCGGCTGAACCATCTTTCAAAACGTCAACAGATTCAATGTCTTCCGGAGCGACGGTGTTCAAACCACCCGGGATTCCGTCGATCAGAATAAGAGGGTTGCTGGTTCCGTTGATTGAGTTGATACCACGCAGGTTGATCTGATTTTCGGAAGTAGGAGATCCGCTTGGTGTGGTGATACGAAGACCAGCTACTTTGCCCTGAATCAGAGAGGATGCATCACGGACAGCTCCCTGAATAAAATCTTCTCTCTTAATACTGGCAATAGAGCTGGTTACGTCTCCCTTTTTCTGTGTTCCATAACCAACGACAACCACTTCTGTCAGTAACTTCTGATCTGACTCCATAGCGATCGTGAAAGTACTCTGGCTGCCAATAGCTACTTCCTGGGTTACGTAACCGATGTAACTTAATACCAGTGTTGCGTTTTCCGGTACAGTCAGTTTGAATTTTCCTTCGGTGTCAGTTGCGGTACCTATTGTACTATTTCCCTTCACTATAACCGAAACTCCCGGTAGGGGATTGTTGTCCTCAGTAGAAGTAACAATTCCTGTAATCTGGCGGTCAGCAGCGATGGCCGTTGCAGAAAGCAACAGGATAAGCCCCATGCTGTACAACAGGAAGGCTGGAATGCGCTGCGTAATTCTGGATAATTTTCTTTTCATTTTGATTAGGTTAGAGATGTTCACTTTTTTGAGATTGAATGCTTTCGGGAAAGCCTGGTAGTTTGTACTTTATTTATTCATGGGCATGTTGGTTTAAATTGGTAGGCGCTCTTTTTGTTAATTATCGTTATTGAACTTTCATAATTCCGTTCATGATCCGCCAGTGACCTGGTACTGTGCACAGATACGGATATTCTCCGGGTTGCTCAGGAGCAATGAATACCAGTGTTGCGTTTCCTTCCGGACTTACCAGTTCGGTAGCATGCATCACTTCCCTCATTTTAGGTATGTAGTTTAATTCAAGCGCATTAGGCTCACGGGCCAGTACATCGGCTGCATTACCAACTTTTTCTAAACTGCCCGGTAAGGCAATCAGTAAATTATGCTGCATGAAATCTGGATTGGTGAATCGTAATGTCACCTTCTGACCTGGTTTGACGGTAAAGCTCTTTTTGTCGAACTTCATTTCGTGCTCGATCACCTTCAGGTTAATCGTTACGGGCGTTCCTTTACCTTTGCCCAGTTCGGTTGGTTTGACAGCAGGGGAGGCGGAGCTTATCTTGTGTTCATGTTTGTTTTTGACCACCTGATTCAGATTCAGCGTACTTTTTACATCCAGCCATCCCATGAGGCGGGAGTTGGTGTATTCACCTACAGGACTTTCCCGACTGTCGCGACCCAGACGGATATCATCGGGCGCAAATGGTTTTGAAAATAGTGATGCTGCTTTGCCGGTTACTGGTTTTTCATCTTCAATTGCGAGTGTCATTACACCACCTTCAGAAAGTGTTGCTACAGCTGTAAAGCGGTCATTAGGCAGTTTTTGATTGGAAGTAACCTGATACGATTTTCCGTCCTGCTTAATAAGCCAGTGTAGTTTTCCATCCTGCATATAGAGGCTGTAACCGTTGTTTTTATCTCCCTGAGATACGACTACACCCGACAGGTCTTCCTGTGCTTTTGTAATGATGGCTTTGATATTGATTTCCTTTTCAGTAATCACCGGAGGGAAAATAGGAGGAGACCACAGATTCAGCATGTAGGTTTCCTGTACCAGTCCACGCTCAATGCGGGCAGTCAGCGTGGAATCTTTGAGCTTTTCAGCAGCTAGTTTAAAACCTGATTCATGCTTGATAACTCCTGAGAAAATAGCCTGGGCAATGTATTCGTCTGAGGCATTTTCAGAATTCTGACCAGCCAGGTAAAGCATTCTGCCAATTTCCTCTGAAGCCGGAAGATCTATCAGGAGCTGAATAGCAGCCAGTCTTACTTTCAGATCAGGGTCGTTCAATGCGTTCGTCCATTTCAGAGCGGAAAGGGCTTTGTCATTTCTTGGAAGCAGTTTCACTGCATTTTTACGTACACCGGCAGAAGCGTGGCGCATAGCGCGGACAACCGTGTGGTAAGCAGGTTCGTTGTTTCCATCCAAAGCGCCAAGTCCGTCGAGTGTCCACAATGCATGTACAGCAGCAGGATTCAATCCGATTTCATCAACAGACTGATCATTGACCAGTTTGATCAGTTCAGGAACAAGCGAAGTGTGTTTTTGTTCCACTATCAGGCGCTGAGCCGTCGTACGCCAGAACATATTATCATTTTTAAGTCCGGCTATCAGTGTAGCAGGATCGTTTTTGTCAAGTTTAACAGGAGTATATGGCTTGGCATTTTTATATACCACACGGTAGATACGCCCATGTTTATTATCACGAAGCGGGTTGATGTAAGCATTGCCTTTTCCATTTTCAAATCCGCGTGGGGTAGGGTTATGCTGAATGATGAAGCTGTACCAGTCAGCCACCCAAACGGCACCATCAGGACCCACTTCTGCATGTACGGGAGAGAACCATTCGTCTGAACTTGCCAGCAAATTGAAACCGTTTTTCTCTTTATAACCGGCTCCCTGTGGTTTCAGCAATGCCTGATATAGCAGACGACCTGTTGGCTCACATACAAAGGCGGTCGAGTTCCAATAGGATTTCGGGTAGTTGCGGGCTGTGTAGAGATTATGTCCTGCAGCAGCTGTGAACCCGCCATGGAAATCCACCTGGCGAAGGCTTGGCGTCAGGTAGTTCATGTCGTAATGCGAATCCAGCTTATACACCGTATTTCCCGATCCATCCGCGACAGAACGCTTTACATATTCCAATGGCAGGCCGAAGTGACCGCTGTAATTTCCATTGGCTGTAGAAATGAAAACTTCGAAATCTTCAGAGAACCCAAGTCCCCAGGTATTGTTAGAGGTACGTCCGATGTATTCCAGATTTTTACCATTGGTATCGAACCGGTAAATACCCTGACTGAAATTAGAAGGCTTGCCATTCACTTCTCCACGGAAACCTGCATAGCCCAATACGCCCCAAACCTTATTATCCAGACCGTATTTCAGGTTGGAAGGCCCTGCGTGGGTATCACTTTTGCCCCATCCGCTGATGATGTTTTCACGCACATCCGCTTTATCATCACCGTTTGTATCTTTAAGGAATATGAAATGAGGCGCCTGAGCAACGATGACGCCGCCATTCGCAAAAGTCAAACTTGTCGGGATATTCAAGCCATCTGCAAAAACGGTAAACTTATCCGCCTTGCCATCTCCGTCTGTATCCTCACATATCTTAATTCTGTCTTTTCCGGTTCCTTCTTCATTACGGATTTCGTTCGGATAATCTTCCGTTTCAATCACCCAAAGTCTGCCTCTTTCATCCCATGCCATGGCAATCGGCTTGACAACATCCGGCTCAGAAGCAAAAAGCTGAAGCTCGAAGTCAACAGGAACCTGAATTAGTTTTTGAGATTCGGCAGCAGAAAGCGGAAGCTGGAACTTAGGAGCCGGATCGCGTTTTTCGTAATTCGGTACATCTGCATCTTTCAATACTACGTTGGGGAATTTGAAGTTGGATAATGCCTTTTTAGCATCATCATTCACCGCCCAAAGAATACCATTTGCAACCAGATCATGAAAACCTTTCTGCTTCCAGGTACGCTCGTCGTGACCGTATGCGGTATAAAATACACGTCCTTTTCCCTGATTTCTAACCCATGTCCATGGCTCATGGTGCTCGCCTTCAACGCGTTCCTGAAGAATGGTAATATCAGGATTCACTTTGGTATGAACATACGTTTCGTCCCATGTTTCAAAGGGCTGCAGGCCTGCCATAACCGGGTGATCTGCTTTCAGGATCGGTGCAGTGAAAGTTCCGTATTTATGGGTGTGAAACTGTCCGCCCGTTGCTTTGATGTACCAGTCAGAATTCTGGAAACAGAAAGAAGCCGAATGTAAAGGAATCATAGCCTTGCCACCTTCTACAAATTCTTTTAAGGCTGTTTCCTGTGCCGGTGTGATCAGGTTATGATTGGCATAAATAACTACTCCGTCGTACTTATCCAGCGTTTCCTTGTTCAGGGAGTTCGGATCGGACGTATAGGTCATGTTGATGCCCTTCTGAAACAATGGCAGAGAAAGCATTGGGAAAAATTTCTCTGAGAAATGGTGACGGCTGTCGTGCCCCAGAAAGAGGAGTTCAATACGGCGGCCTTCCAGGCGGCCTTCCACCTTTTCACCCGCCTGTACCGATTGTTGTACGGTTTGCGTTTTCTGCGTACAGCTGTTGATCAGAAGTAAACTGGTTACCAGAAACAGTATTTTTTTCATGAGAATAAGCGTTTAGCTTGCGGCTGTTGGCTATGAATTGAATTGATTATGATTGTCAGATTCCTTTGTTGCGCTTCGGTGGAGTTACTTCCAAAAGCTTATTGACAAAGAAGTCGCGTTTCTTGCGGCGGCCATAAGTGCCTCCGTCGCTGTGACCCATGCCAGGAACTACCAGCAGTTCGAAATCTTTTTCTGATTTGATGAGCGCATCGGCAACACGGTAGGTCGACTCAGGCGGTACGTTGGTATCTGCTTCACCTACAATCAGAAGCAGATCTCCTTGTAGTTTGGCAGCATTGGTAATATTGGATTGTTCATCATAATGCTTTCCAACCGGATAGCCCATCCATTGCTCGTTCCACCATTGCTTATCTACACGGTTATCGTGACAGCCACATGCTGAAACAGCAGCATCATAAAATTCCGGGTGAAAGAGCAGCGCACCCAGGGAGTTTTGTCCTCCTGCAGAGGTACCGTAAACGCCTACTTTGGAAGCATCCACATGCGGGTACTTGGCGGCCAGGGCTTTCATCCAGGCAATACGATCGGGGAAACCACCGTCGGCCAGGTTTTGCCAGCATACATCATGAAAAGCCTTTGATCTGTTGTAAGTGCCCATGCCATCCATCTGCACCACAATGAAACCCAGCTCTGCCATACTTTGCATCTCGCCATAGTGGCGGAAAGCCTTAGGCACGAAAGAATCCTGTGGCCCGGCGTAAATGTTTTCAATGATCGGGTATTTCTTTTTCGGGTCATAGTTGCTTGGCCGGTATACAATACCCCAGATATCCGTTTTACCGTCGCGTCCTTTTGCCTTGAAAATTTCAGGAAGCTTAAAGCCAAGTGCCAGGTAGGGAGCTATATCTGCTTCTTCCAGCTTGGTTACCAGAGACCCATCAGCAGTGCGACGGAGCTCGGTAACAGGCGGGGAAGTCATCGTTGAGTAATTATCGATATATAAGGTTTTGTCGGGTGAGAACGAAAGCTGATGGGTCGCTTTGGCGTGGTTGGTTAGTTTTACCAGTCCCGTTCCGTCAAATTTGATTCTGTAATAATGGATATGGTAAGGATCTTCATCGGCATTCATTCCGCTGGCACGAAACCATATTTCACGCCTGGCAGTGTCGATACTGTCAATATCACGTACCACCCAGTCTCCTTTGGTAATCTGATTTTTCTCTTTGCCAGTAAGCTCGTCAACCAGATAGATATGACGCCATCCGTCTTTTTCAGAAACCCAGATAATTTCGTTTTTCTCAGGCTGATAATGCGTGTAAATCATGTTCTGATAAATGAATGTATTCGTTTTTTCATCTATCACATTACGCGTATCGCCGGTTGCAGCATCGACATCTATCACGCGGAAACGCTGATGGCCGCGGTCTACTTTTTCGTAGGTAAAATGTGTGTTGTCGTTGTGTCTCCAGCGAATGACCGGAGCGTTGAAAAAGTCAATCGCTTCAGATTTAACTTTTACTGTTTTACCAGTTTTGACATGGATAACATGCATTTCATAACTGGTAAACTCATCACCGGGTTGTGCGTAACCGCGCGTCTTTACCTCACCTCGCGTGGTGTTGTGAAGTGATGAAAGTATGATACTGATTTGTCGCTCCTCCTGAGGAGTGATACGGTAGCAGACCAAATAATTGCCATCCGGCGACCAGCTTAGCTCACCAAACGGCTTTAGCGGATTACCATCAAATGTCAACTGACTTGATTTTTTGCCGTCCGGAGCACTCAGATAAATATTGCCGTTCCTTACAAAAGCTTTTTGTTTTTTATCAGGCGAAAGACTGTCCGCTCTGAAACGCTGCCAGCGGCTTCTCTGGCGGGTCCAACCCAGTTCTTTTGGTTTGTCAACAGATGGTTTATCCACTTTGGAAGCCGTGTTCGTTTCTGTGTTATAGGCAAACCACTTTCCCTTTACCTGAATAAAAATGGTTTTTTGTGCGGCATCAAGTCTGATGTCCTGGAGCATCAGTTTTGGGGCTGAAAAAGTACTGTCAGCAACTTTGCCAAGTGCTTGTGCTACCTTTTCATTATCGAAAAGTTTTGTCTTTTTGCCCTGGGCTGCATCTATATATATGTATTCTGTAAGGCTGTCCTTTAGTACATTTTTATACCAGAATGACTGACCGTCTGCCTGCCAGCCAGGTAACACGCTTGCACGCAAAACACTCCCTCTCGAAAGTGAGTCGGACAGTCCCATTCTTTTGTAAGAAGCAAGTAGTTCTGTCTGGTTCGGTTTATATGATGGCAACGACTTTTGTGCTATGCTCTCAACACCGCTCAGCAAGCCGAAGAGTGAACCGAGTCCTGCAATTGAATTTCTTCTGATTTGAGTAAAAAATGTCATTGAGAATAAGAGAATTTTGGTTTTGTTCAGGCAATAGTTTTCCCGCCTTTCTTTTTGAGAAAGTTTTTTTCTTGTGAAAGTCAGGTTTGATTATGTTGCGTCGGGCGATTCGGCTTTCGTCAAAAGCTGCATTACGTCCGGAGTTTAGGTAAATAGTTGCATCAGGTACACAGATGCTCTGTTCTTATCGTCTTCTGCTACCTGTATGGTTCTATCTGGATACTTGCTGGTACTGTCATGGTTTGTTAAAGTGTAACGGATCACAAAAGATTAGGGCTGGTATATAGCATATAAATTCTTGCTATTATCTATTTGTAAAATTACCGTTATGTTACGCCATAAACTTCGTGGTATTTAGCGGCTTTTTTACCGATATTAACTTAAATTAGGTCAAGCTTTGGTGCAATGGTCAATTGGTGGCATTATATTCGGTAATTAAGCTAAAACGTAGAATAAAAGAAGTGTGGCACTTGCGGAATTGCACAGAGATAGATACAGGACGCAGGTTCTTGTCTCTGAATCAGGACGATATGAGAAGAAAATTAGAAAAAATAAAGAAAAACCAAGAGTCAGAAAGGAAAGACTAAAATCCGTTTTTCCACTTTTGAGCAATTGAAATTGCTGTATGCAGCATTTCCGGAGTCCACTGATCAATGTGCCATGCCGAACGATTTAAAGAAGAGGCCAAAAGCAGTTGCTGTGCGTGATTCAAATCTGACGCCGTTTCCAGAATATGGGATAGTTCCTGCTGCTGCTGGTACAGCAATACATCTTCCACAGGAGTAGTATTAATGTGCAGAGGCACTTTCGGAATAAAATCATTGTCCAGCGAGTCAGCATTGTTTGTGCGGTGTAACCTGACAATGGAATCCATTCTGTTAAAATCTGTCTGAAACTGTGCTCTGCTTTCATCGGTTGTGAGGCCAGTACCCAATTGTTCCAGCACAACAAATTTCAGATTAGGACACAATGGAATCGTGTCATTGAGCAGTGCGAATACTTCTTCGGGCACTGCATCGTCGTGCGTGTCACGCCGTATCTTCCGATCTGACGCAAGTCCCTGCTCCCAACTTCCTCCCGAGATATGGATCTCCCGAACCCTTTCCAGAGGGTAAGCTTTGAGCAGCTCTCTGGCTGATATGCTGAAGTTATGAAGCTGACAATACAAATTATGTAGGTCCAGAATCAGAAAACCATTTACCTTTTCTATCAGGCAATCCAGAAATTCTCCCTGCTTTTTGACTTCATTAAAAGAATAGGCGAAGGCCAGATTTTCCAAACCTACCGGGCACTGGCATATCTCCTGAATCCGCGCCAGCCTGTCGGCTCCCAATTCAACAATTTTGGATGTAAAAGGTATACTGATGGGCGCACCTTTGTGGAAGTCGGCACCGGTCATAAAACCGAAATGCTCTGAAATGTGGTCAAACCTGAATTCCTTGCAGAATACAGCCAGCTTGTTGAGCCATTGTTGCTGCTCTGGCAGCCATTTACCAGAAAAAATGGAGAAATAGATTCCATGACCTACAAGGCGGTTGTTGCGTGCATACTCAGAGACGAGATCCGCAAACCACGGAGGTATCTGATCATATTTGTATAAGGCATCAAATGACCATTCAATTGCCTCAATGTTTTCCTGTTCGAAAAGAGGAATGGACGCCAACAGAATATTGGCATCCAGATTACATGCCAGGGATGAGTAAATTTCGCGCATTTGCTGTGATCAACCCATGCCGCAGCCAGGGCATGAATCTACAATTTTGTTCTTAGTGACTTTTTCTCCTTCCGGGTTCACGTCACTTACACTGCATGCAGTAACAGTTGTGATCACTACTGCGGCAGCTACTGCCTGTAAAACGGTTTTAGGAATTTTCATAAGGCGGATAAGAATTTTATATTTTTTAGTGTTTACAGAGAGAAGAGCAGAATTGGCAGAAAATGGTTGTAACCGAATTATTCTTTTTTGCAATCTTTAGCTTTTTTTGGATTGAAGCTCATGTCCGGCGCGATCAAGGGATACGCAACAATTGATCAACAAATGAATATTGCCAAGCCGCATCTTATCCAGAATAGCAACCATTTCATGAAGATACACCTTCGCAAATCCCGGATCACCAGCTACGATTGATCGCGAGTTGTCAATCATGTCGGCATATTTAATGGTGTGAACGATAGCCTGCGTTTTGCCCAGTCGATCCGCTTCGCGTTTTTTTCTTTCACTTCTGTTCAAGTCTGTGTAGGCGTCCTTTGTAAATACATCCGTCATACCCACTACTCCCGCGGTAATGAATGCTGCCATTGTGGTTGGGTAACCTGCAGATATCAAAAAGTGATTCAGTGACTCGACAGAACAGGCTGTGTCTTCCAGAAGATCGTGGCAAAGTGCTATCTCAATTGCTCCTTCGGTTTTTTCATATTCACTCACCAATGTCGCAACCGCAACAAGATGGTGCCAATAGGGGAGTAGCTCATACTTTCGCTGCTGATCTCCATGCCACTGTTTGACAAACTCCAACAATTGATTCTGCTGTTTCGATAAATCCATTTGATCAGAATTTGGTTTTGAGATACAAGCTATTAAAAAAATATACCGATAAAATTTTCAAAACAGTTTGCTTTTCTAAAAACAATAAATTTTCTTTGTCTATCGATTTAGTAGATTTATAAAGAATGAAGGGAGAGGTTAGGCTCTGTGATCTTCTGGCAACCTATTATCTTTTTAAGGTGCCCCAACCTAATTCTATTGATAAATCTCGGTATCCCACAAAAGTAGTTGTAAGAGACGGTCAGAGGTGGTTGTCTTAATTTTTGGTATTTTAATTTTTTGATTGCACATGGAGATATACTGTGATAACGCAGCAACAACTGCGCTTGATCCCCTGGTAATAGAGGCTATATTGCCTTATTTGACAAATCATTACGGAAATCCTTCGTCTTCACATTGGGCAGGACGGGCAGCCCGAGAGGCCATCGCTGCTGCGAGGCAAAAAATAGCTGCCCTTATAGGCGCTTCGCCGGAAGAAATATTCTTCATGTCGGGAGCCACGGAAGCAAATAATCTGGCACTTACCGGTGCCATTCGTTCCAACGACATTAGTCATGTTATTACCAGTAAAATTGAACATAAAGCTGTGTTGCAGCATTTGGCGAGACATGAAAAGGCGGGTGATATTGAGGTCAGTTATGTAAAACTTGACGACTTCGGAAACGTGGACCTGAGGCATCTGGAAAATTTACTGGATAATAACCCGCAGTCACTGATTAGTCTGATGCATGGAAACAATGAGATTGGTAATATTACAGATATTGTGGCTGTGGGAGAACTGGCTGAAAAATACAATGCGGTATTTCATACTGATACCACACAGACCATGGGTAAGCTATTGATCAACGTGGCTGAATTCAATGTCGATTTTCTGGTAGGCTCGGCACATAAGTTTCATGGCCCTAAAGGCGTAGGTTTCATATATATCAACAAGCGAAATCAGATTAAACCACTCATTGTAGGAGGAGGACAGGAAAATGGACAGCGTGGGGGAACTGAGAATGTTGCAGGGATAGTTGGACTTGCCAGAGCACTTGAAGTAGCTTATAAAAGCAGAGCTGTAGTTCAGAATCACGTTGCTACATTAAAAAAACACTTTATTGAAAGCCTGGATGACCTGACTATCGGTGGCATCACGTTTAACGGCGAAAGTCGTTCGGCCACCAAAGGTCTCTCAAATATCGTAAGCGTAGCATTTCCTTCATTATTGTCGGGCAGCCTGGTGAGCCAGCTGGATCATTTAGGAATTGCGGTGTCCGGAGGGAGCGCCTGTTCCAATCTACGGAGCGGCGGATCGCACGTAATCAGTGCTATTTATAAAAACCCGGATAAAGAAATTGTACGTTTTTCGTTCAGTAAATTCAATACGCTCGAAGAGATAGATCATATTGTGAAGGCGATTATCAGAATTTACCAGTCGGATCAGGCAGACGATGTGTTATCGCTTCAGTCTCCGGTTCCTTTGGCATCATGAAAAATAGGGGTCAATTCGCTAAAATAGCAGATTGACCCCTTTTCTCTAATTCAGATGACTAAAGCGTTTTAGCCATAATTTCTTGAATTTATCAATGCAATTGTACTTCAACTTTGAATACTTAACGGGGTCAGTCTCCCCGATTTTTTTGCCAATTTCTTCCGGTTTAAAACCCCAATAAGCCCAGTCCATAATAATTTCACGGCAAGGTGAGCACATTCTGTCGAGGAGGCGGATAATCTGCCCCATTTCCTCCTGTGCCTCTATTTGTCCTGTAATATTCTGAGCTTCATCCCCGAGTTCGGGAACTTCGTCTGTATAGTCAATTTTACTCGAAGCATGTTGTCTGATAAAATCAACGGTTTTAAAATACAGAATTTTATAGAAGTAAGTGGAGAGACGGCTGTCTCCTCTGAATGTCTCATTTTCAATATGCTTTAGTACGAGCATTACTGTGTCGGTGTACAAGTCGCCCAATGTACTTTCATTGAGTCCGGTCTCTGAATGGATTTTGAAGATATAACCTCTGTATCCGTTGATCAGTTTACTGATGTTCTTTTCTCTTTCGACACCACCGTTTTTGAGTGCCAGAATCAGTGCTGTTTCATCATAATTACTCTGAAAATAATTCATAGTGCATTCCCATGTTTGGTTACGAATGGTTTCCTGTTTTTTTAGGATTATTCGGCCGGCGGAAAATCACTCAACGGAAAGGTAGGGCACAAGACTTCCATGTATATCAGGAAAGTCACCTGACACTATGGATTATACTTAAGCCTGACTATTACGTACAATGGATTTACAGATCATTGTCTCAACTACATCATCGTCCCGAATGCAAATAGCATCATCAGAATCCCGAAAAGAGGTTCTGACAAATCAAGATAGGAACGTTGAGTGATTGGTGTTGCCTGAATGGCTGGGATGGTGTTGTAAAATGGGAATGTTGATCTGGCTGGCCAGACATGGGAATGATCAGCTGGATGGGGTTAGTATTATTTGTTGGGGGTACATCTTTTCTCGCAGTCGAATTTTAGTTAATAGTGAATTTTTCATAAATGAGGATTTGGAATAATTTAAGAATTAACTGGGTTTATGTTGGCAAATATATCAACAATAATTAAAACTGATTCTAGAGTAGCAAAATAATTTCTATTCGAATACTGATGAATGGAAGCTTTAGGTAGAATATATTCATGTTAAATATAGATATATAGCTATACGTAAAATGAATAATGTTTGATTTTTATTGTTTGTAACTCTTTGATTATCAGTTTAATCTAAAATATGTTAAATTTTTTTAAGGAATAATACAGGAGAATTGTAATTCTCAAACGACTAATGCTGTAGCACCGGCAAAATGGGGTGCTTGTTAACTCTCCTCAACGAAAGAAAATATGAAGAAACTAACCTTGACGGTGGCAACGCTACTGAGCGGATTTCATGTGCTTGCCCAAAATAACTCTTCTGTAGTAACACAGCTAGGTGACTATAACAAGGGTACTGTTAACCAGAATGGTAAACATTCTTCATCTGTTCTCCAGACGAGCAATGCTACTCTATCTACACAGGAAAATGTAACAGATGTTACCCAGAAAAACATTAGCGCTTTCAATCTGAAAGAGAGCGATTCCAAAGTTGAGCAATTTGGACATTCTCACACCACCACGGTGATACAGGATGGAAAAAATACATTGGAAGCCTACATTGGATCAAGTGGAGCATTTAACCAGAATAACGAGACCTACTCAAAACAATATGGCTCAGAAAATGCTGGTTTGCAGCGCATTGAAGGGTCTGTTTCTACAGTATCCTTTTTATCGTTGAACCAGAGTGGTATTTCCAACACATCCGATCAAGTAGCACATCAGGCAGTCGACTCTAAAGGAATTGTTACGCAATCAGGTAATTTTAATGATGCTTCGCAACGCGTTGAAGGTTCTGATAACGAAGCCCGGATACAGCAGACATCCGACGGAAATAGTGCGTTTCAACAAATAATCGGATGGAACAGCGCTGATAATTTTAGCATGATTACCCAGAGCGGTAAAGATAACAATGCCAGGATTGTTACCGAAGGCGATAATAACAGATTTGATGCTACACAGCTAGGGGATCGCAATAGTGTGGTTGGCTTAGCCGGCACACCTTCTTCCAATGCAACCCAGCGCGGCGATGGTAACAATATTCTTCTGAACCAGATCGGTAACGATAACGCCTTTCATATACGTCAGGAAGGGAATGACAATACGATTACAGGCACCAGCGTCTCAGGCGCCTTGCAACTCGGCAATAACAATACAGGAGTTTTTGCACAGGACGGCTCGGATCTGAAAATCATTTCGGATCAGTTTGGTAACAACAATATGCAGATTGTTACACAAACGGGTAACGGGAGCGAATCAACAGTATTTCAGTCGGGCACCACCAACATGGCACGCGTAACCCAGGCCGATCATTAAAAGCGAATCTATCAATGTAGATTATTCCATATTTTTCACCTTTTTCAATCCTTTCTCACTTTACTAAAATTATGAAAAAACTTACACTATCGGTAGCCCTTCTACTATCAGGAACCTACCTTTTCGCACAAAGCAGTACATCCAACGTTACGCAAGCCAATGCTATTGGAGGAGCTATAAACAAAGCTACTGTGACACAGACTGGCTTAAATCACAACTCCAATGTGGATCAAGGTAATAATAATTCTTCGGCTACATTGGCGAATGAAAACAGAGCGACTGTTACTCAGTCTAACCCAAGCCCCTACACTATTGGAACCAATGATTCGCAAATCAAACAGCGTGGATATGGTCAGCAGGCAACCGTTAATTCTTTGGGAGATGAAAACGGGTCGGATATTGACCAGGCAGGTCGTGATCACAGAGCTACTGTGGGACAAATTGGTAAAAGAAATGATTCAGAGATTGACCAAACGGGACGCGACAACCGTTCAACGATTGATCAAAATGGATATGACAACATGTCGGAAGTGACCCAAAGCGATCGCGGTAACCGTGCGTTCGTAGAGCAGGATTACATCGACAATGAATCAAGAATTACACAATCTGGTGGAAATACGGGTTTATCCGGAAGCACAGCTAATGTGAAACAAGACGGAACCGAGAATATTTCTGATGTACGTCAGGTTGGAACTGGTTTTGGAGGAAATAGTGCAATAGTGGATCAGTTCGGTGCCTACAATACCTCTGATGTAGACCAAAATGGTACAGGAAATGGGGCTGACGTAGAACAGGATGGATTCAGAAACAAATCATGGGTTGATCAGGACGACAACCTGAATAGCGCGGAGGTAACTCAAACAGGTGATGATAACACTTCCAGAGTAAAACAAAGCGGCGCAATTATCTTCGGTAATGAAGCTGACGTGGTACAGACAGGTAATTTGAACAATTCGGATGTATTGCAAAGAGGCCGTCTTAATGATGCTGACGTCAATCAGGTAGGTAACAGCAATATCTCTGATGTAGACCAGGTGGACAATCTGAACCAAGCAGATGTTGATCAGTTGGGTGATGGTAATAACGCTAAAGTTAATCAGGATGGCCATACTCTTTCTGGTAATGATGCTGTAGTATGGCAACAAGGTAACACCAATACTGCTGTCGTAACTCAAACTGGCCGCAACGAAGGGTTTGTTACTCAAATTGGTAACTTAAATGGAGCAACTTTGACACAAACCGGAAATGACAACTGGGCAAAATTGCACCAGTATGGAAATAGCAACTCTTTCACTGTGACGCAAACCGGTGACGACAACAAGGTTACTGGTATTCCATCAGGACCTGTGGGCGATTTCTACGGTGCTGCTCAGACAGGAAATAACAACATCGGTGTCATTTCACAAAATGGTGATGATTTGTTAAGCCAATCATGGCAGAACGGAAATAGCAACCGTTTGGACGTTATCCAATC
The DNA here is from genome assembly GCF_003383615.1 of Dyadobacter luteus. Taxonomy (GTDB): domain Bacteria; phylum Bacteroidota; class Bacteroidia; order Cytophagales; family Spirosomataceae; genus Dyadobacter; species Dyadobacter luteus. Next base: position 20,714 of record NZ_QNUL01000025.1, on the reverse strand, counting down.
TGGCTTTGATCAAAACTCTATCGTATGGCAAACTGGCAATAGTAATGTTGCTAATCTAACACAATCGGGTAACGGTCACATGTCAAACATTACGCAAAATGGTGGTGCAAATAGTGGCATTGTTATCCAGGCAAACGGTCTGTAACAGCGCACTACAGGCAACCTGATTGCCAAATGGAATCCAGGGCGCTCTAAGTATACGCATACCAGAGCGCCCAATTTCAGGTTTCAAACCTTTATTGATCATGAAAACATTTAAAGTGTTGAATATCAAAAGTGTTTTTGGAATGGTTATTGCTTTTCTCTCACAGCAGGCATATGCTCAGCATAAAGTTGAAAAACCGATGACAGACCAGCAAAAATCTAAAGATACGGTTGAAATGACTGCAGATGGCTTGAAAGTAACCCAGACAGGCAGCGCAAACCATGTGGAGATCAATCAGTCAGCCGGAAGGACGTCTGTCGCAGGTAATACCAGGACAACGATTATTGACCAGAACGGGAATCGTATTGTGTATCATTCTGACAATGCTGATTCAACAAGTCATGTAAAGGTTCGTCAATCTGGATCGGGGAACAATGTTGTGATCCGTCAGAGCGGAGGAGGTAATAGTGTAAAAGTGAGCCAGTCTCCGGAAAAGAAGAAAGAAGAGTAACTATTGATTTTAACCTCTACAAAACGTTATGAAAAATTTTCTGATAGTTTTGATACCAACAGCCCTATGTTTCGGCACTTTACATGCACAGCAGATTCCCGGAGAAGCATCATTCGGATCCATTTCTCAATCACTCAGCGCCTTACCGGAGCCTGCTAAAATAACTGTGATTACAGGTTATGGCGGTACAGGCAGGCCGGGATCCAATGCTAACGCCGTACAGACAGGAAATCAGAACGTTTTGAATCTCAACCTCACAGGCAACGGTAATAATATCATGACCAGCCAGGTGGGTGATGGAAATGTTCTGAACATGGATTTCGTCGGAAAAAACAGTCAATATTTACTTAATCAGGAAGGTAATGGTAATCAACTTCAGATGAATAACATTACTTCCAACGGAGTGGATGTCAGAATTAATCAGAAGGACGGCCAGAACAATCTGACTTTTGAAGGCGGGATAACCCCACTGGAATCTATGAAAATAGAACAAAGTGGCGGTATGCGAATTATCATTGAGAGCAACGCGCTTATTGGCCGGCCATGAGAAGATTTTTTCTGTTAGTTCTCTTCGTATTTGCCGGTTTTCAAACATTTGCTCAGGCTGAAACTGAAGAGTCACTGCTTGAAAGCGCTGCGCTGTTTTCCATGGATCCGCTGGATGAATCTGCGTTCGACGAAAACGGTTCTACGATGTTTATTCTCGACAATACCAAAACCAAAATCGGCCGCGATTTATACGAAGAATTTTACAGACAGTGGGGCGGTATGCAGCTCGATTCAACAGGTAAGGCACAGTTCGCATCCAGTGTGAAGGCCAACGAAGAGCTTATCATTGAAATGGAAGAAATTCCCTCTCCTGGTTTAAGTAACATGGTAACGATCAAAGTAGGTGATTTGCTTGTATGGCAGCAGTTTGTGCAACCGCGCTTGGAAGCTATGGAGGCACAGGTGGCAGAGGCCGTACAGTATGTGTTGCAATATTTTATCGGTTATCAGGAAATTCAGAATCAGCTCGGTACCCGGGATCAGTCGGGGACGGGTATCTTTTAAGTAAGCCCTATCATCAAACGTTATGAAAAAATACTACATAAGCTTTATTATAGCTTTCCTCCTCCAGCATGCTGCTTTCGCTCAGTCATTTGTCTATCGTCCACAAAATCCTTCTTTTGGCGGAGACACATTCAATTACAACTGGTTGCTTTCTTCAGCACAGGTTCAGGATAAAACCAAGGATCCTCTGGCTGCCAAAACATCAGCAACGGGCAGAGAAACCGATGCCCTTACCGATTTCACAAGCAGCCTCAACAGGCAACTTCTCAGCACACTTTCCCGTCAGCTTTTTTCAAACCAGTTTGGCGAGGAGGGAATCAAGGAAGGAACCTATCAGTATGGTGACTTTGTCGTGGATGTTTCTCCGGGCTCGGAAGGTCTGGTTGTGAGAATCACCGATGGAAAAGGAGGGGAAACCTCTATCACAGTGCCGTACTATTAAAATTAACCTCTCTACTGAAACTGTAGTCTCCAACCGGAGAAACTTTTTAAACCCTCACTCTTCCTGTTCTACAAAATGAAGCCATTACTCATGAAGAGGCAATGTCTGTATGTCTTGTCCGGAATCTTTTTGGTGATTCTTAACGGATGTAGCTCGTACTTTCATCAGCCAACGAAAGAAAAAAGAGCCCGCCTTGGCGAGGACACAGGTCTTACGCCCACATTACGCACACTGCCACCTCCCTCCGAGAAACTGGTGGCAGCGGTATACAAGTTCCGCGACCAGACAGGACAATACAAGCCTTCTGAAAACGGAATCAACTATTCAACGGCAGTTACCCAGGGCGCAACCAATATCCTGTTGAAAGCCCTTGAAGAAAGCGGCTGGTTTGTAGCCATTGAGCGTGAGAACGTTAGCAATTTGCTCAATGAGCGAAAAATCATCCGTTCCAGTATGGCTCAATTTAAGCCTGAGAATGAGAACCTGCCACCCCTTTTATTTGCCGGAATCATCCTTGAAGGTGGGATCGTGTCTTACGATGCCAACGTGATTACAGGTGGAGCAGGACTTAAGTACTTCGGTGCCGGCGGTTCGGCCCAATACCGGCAGGATCGTGTGACGGTATATCTGCGCGCAGTTGCTACCAAAACTGGCAAAATCCTTAAAACCGTTTATACTTCTAAAACCATTCTTTCTCAGTCGGTGAATGCAAGTCTTTTCAGGTTCGTGAGATTTAAACGATTGATGGAAACTGAAACCGGATATACCACCAATGAACCATCGCAAATGGCCGTAACCGAGGCAATTGAAAAATCGGTTCAATCGATGATTATAGAAGGTGTGCGTGACGGACTCTGGAATGCCGACGCAAAGAGTGGCGACAAATTGACTACTGCATTAAAGGATTATGAGGTAGAGCAAAAGGAAGCAAAGGAAACTGACGTATATGGGGCGCGTAATAATGTAGAACGCTCCCGCATTTCCGTGATGCCCGAAGTTTCTTTGCTCAGATACGCCGGAGATTATGCCAATCCTGTGAATAAGTTTGGCTTTGGAGGAGCACTTAATGTGGGACTTACCAGAAACTGGAATCTGCAACTGCACGTCACCTCCGCGACCCTCGCCTCAAAGCAACACTTCACACGTGATGTTACGATCAGCGAAGTAAACTTACAGTACAGAACTTTGCCTTTGCAAAAAGTGAATCCGTTTCTGCAAATCGGTGCAGGTGTAACAGCAACGCGGAACAGCGCCTTCTTCGAATTTAAAGGCAAAAAGGACAGGATGATCAACGGCGGAGTTGGTATTGAATATGCACTTGGGCGTGGAGTAGGACTGAACATTTCAGGTCAGTATAACTACTTCGTAAAAGATGAGTTTGACTCGGTCATCAGTGGCTCTTTCAACGATTCTTTCTGGCGGGCTACGATGGGGCTGTCCATTTACCTTGGCGGCGGCTACTCGAAAAAATCAAAGTCCAAATCCTTGTGATATTCCAATTACTAAATCCCTCAAATGTCGTGAAAATATTATCCTCTCTTTCAATCCTATTGCGTTTCAGTTCGCTGATCGCTTTTCTGTTCCTCATGCTGACAGCCTGTACAGAAGAGGTATTTGTTGAACCTAAACTTTATGGGTCGGTCTCTGGTCAGGTGCTCACTTTGGATGGAAAAAAGCCGCTGGAAAACGTATTGGTTCGTATCAGCCCTTCAGGAAAGAATATTACGCCCGATGCAGAAGGTAATTTTCGTGTGGACAGTTTGCCGGTCGGGAAATACAGTGTTCAGACTACCGTAGACAAGTATAAGAGCGATTTGTCGTCAGTAGAAGTTGAAGCCAATAAAACTACTACGGTATCCGTTTTTCTGAGCCTTGACAATAACCAGAACAAAGCGCCACTGGTGCCTGTGATCGTAAAACCTGCAGATAATGCTCAGGAAGTACCGCTTTCAACAGTATTGGCATGGAAAACCTCGGATCCCGAAAAAGACTCCTTGCGTTACAGTGTCATACTTTTTAAAGAAGGGCAGCCTACTACTGTCCCTATGGTGACGGGCTTACATGTAGATACGCTGATTGTAAATAATCTCGAATATGCTACAACCTATTACTGGCAGGTAATTACGACTGACAGCATCAATAAACCGGTTTACAGTGAAGTTTGGTCATTCAAAACCCGGCCTGTTCCTGATCATCCGTATGTGTTCAGCAGACAGGTCAATCAGAACTACCAGATATTTTCATCAAATGGCACTGAAACAATTCAGCTGACGACGTTAGGAGGAAACTGGCGTCCTGTTGTGAGTCCAAACAGAGAAAAGGTTGCGTTTATATCCAATGTAAATACGGATCCTCATATATATGTCTCAAACAGAGTGGGTAAGGAGCTCAAACGCGTTACAGTGGTTCCCATTGCGGGTGTAGCGCTGATGGATCTTTCATTCTGTTGGTCACCCAATGGGCTGGAAATTCTTTATCCTTATTACGACAAGCTGTACGCGGTGCACACAGATGGAAGTGGCTTACGTGTTGTAGCGGAGGCACCTGCCGGCAGATTCTTCGCTGGTTGCGACTGGACTTCACAAGGAAACAGGATCATCGCGAGGGTAACCGGTAGTACCGTTTATGATAATGAACTGTATATGGTGAATCCTGCAACGGGTGTACTTACCAAATTGGTAACAGGACGGCCGGGTAAAATGGGCAATCCGGATTTTTCGGTGGATGGAAAAACCGCTGTGTTCACACTTGATGTTGCCAACTTTCAAAACATAGAAGGCCGCCAGCTGGATTCCCGGATTTTTACAGTTGACATCGCGACAGGAATATCCTCTGATATATCTATAGGAAAAACGCGCGGGAACAACGATCTGGATGCGCGCTTCTCACCGAATGGGGCAAAAATTATTTTCACAAGTACAAGCAATGACGGTTTCTCGGAAAAATCTCTGTACACAATGGATCCTGATGGGCAAAACCGGCTCGAAATACTCAAAAATGCAGAAATGCCATATTGGCGATGACTGCAAAATAGGAAACAGGGAAGCGTTCCCAAGCTTTTAGCATCATCCTTAACCTCAACATCATTATGAAAAATTACAACAACCTCTTAAAACGTTGCGTCATTGTTATCGCTGCAGGTCTGATTTCGTTACATGGTTTATCCGTGTCCGCGCAATGTACCAACGACCTGTCAATTCCCTCAAATTTGCTTGGGGCTGGTTTCAACGGAAACGGGAATTTCAATGTCATAGTCCTTGGAAATTATGCTGCTGTTACCGGTATCTCTGAAGGAAGGCTTGCTGTAGGCGGTAGTTTTACGCTTAACAGTCCCAATCAGGGCTTTACAGTGGGAGTGGGGGCGGACGCTCCGGCTACATCCGATAATTTTATCGTTGAAGGAACCTATACCAATACTTCAGGTCAGGAGGCTTCTTTGAAAGGCAATTTCTTCTATGGAGCTCTTGGGGCTCTGACGCCCGCGCCCACTGTCACCTCGCCTGGCACGGTCACCAACCTCACGGGCAGATTGAATTTCACAGGAATGCGGTCTCATTACGATGGATTAAGTGCTGGTTACGAATCTCAACCAGCTTCCTCTGCTCCTGATCCTATTGTCTCTGGTTCAACCCTTACACTTACAGGCGATAATACAGTCCGGAATTATGTGTTTAATGTAACGTTAAGTACCAATACCATCACGGGTATTAATTTCGTGAGCATTCCCGCAGGATCAGGAATTTTGATTAATATACTTAATAGCAGTGTGTCGCTGGCCTCTGGCGGAACGGGTATGGTGGCAACGCACAAGGAAAAGACGTTACTGAACTTTCCCAATGCCACTGCTATTCTCATGAATGGCTTCACACTGGAAGGTGGAATTCTGGCTCCGAACTCTAATTTGTCTGCAACAGGTAGCCCTAGTGCTATCAACGGACCGGTGGTGATTGGACGAGACATTAATCAGACAGGAACACTCAATTTCAACAATACCTGTTTCAGCTACCCGCTACCTGTAAAACTTACTGAGTTTAAGTTAAAAAAGGAAGGTGAGCTTACTAATCTTGCCTGGAAAACCAGCTCTGAAAGTAATGCTGACCGCTTCATTATCGAACGCAGGAATCCGAAAGCCAGCTGGAGCGCAATCGGTGACGTGGCAGCCAAAGGGACAAGCAATGAAGCAGAACGCTATACATTCACAGACAGGTCCCCGTTAAACGGAATTAATCTTTACAGATTGAAAATGACCGATCTGGACGGGACCTATGCCTATAGCTCCATTCTGAGTACGGATTTTAGCTTTACAAATGAACCATTACTTCGTCCTAATCCTGCGACTGACTACATTACTTTTTCAGACTGGAGCAAAGTGGCAAATGTGAAAGTGCTGAATCAGAAAGGTAGTCTGGTTTTGGCAGGTAAAGAAAAAAACCAAAAGGTGGATATCAGCAGTTTGGCAAGCGGGCTGTATCTTCTTCGGATCACTGCCACAGACGGTAGTGTATCCACACGACGCTTCATTAAAAAGTAGCAGGAGGTTAATACGCAAAATGAGCGGGACGTTGGTATCCCGCTCAATTTTGTTTTTATAAAATATTGCATTTCAGCTGGCTGCACGTGCAGCTCTGTATTGTCTCAGATTAATCATCAATACACTGAATAAGATAATGATGAGTCCAAGAATCTGCATTTTAGTAATGGATTCACCTGCGAAGAATATGCCCAACAACACCGCAACCACAGGATTGACGTAGGCGTATGTACTCACTTTCGTTGCGGGCTGCACTTTCAACAACCATACATAAGCGCTGAAGCCGATAATAGAGCCAAAAATAATCAGATAAACCACAGCCAGCCAGGAACCCGTCGGAACCGAGGACAGATCCAGCTGGTTCAGTTCGCCTGAAAGTAAACTGCATGGAGCAAAGGCAAGCCCGGCCGCCAGCATTTGCCAGGTACTGTTTACAACAGCGCTATTCTGTGTTGAATTATACTTTGAGTACAGTGAACCTCCGGCCCAGGTCATGGAGCCAATAATAACAAGCAGCATCGCGAACAAATCCCTTCCACTGTTGAGACTAGTGAATGTGCTCATTACACGTTCACTGAAAAGCAAAATTACCCCTGCAAAACCAATGATCAAACCTACAATGGTTGATCTGTTGCTTAAGTTTTCCTGCCATTTGGGTTTGTCGAGCAACACAAACCAAATCGGAGAGGAGGAGATCATGATAGCCACCATGGCACTGGGCAGAAACTGTTCCACCCAGATTACAACCCCGTTTCCGACAAAAAGTAGTAGCAGACCGGTAATGATGGCGGGTTTTATATTTTTAAAGTTAAAAACATTTTCACCCTGAATTAGGGCCCAGGCCATCATGAGTAGGCCGGCAATAATGAAACGAAATGCACCAATAAAAAACGGAGGCAGACCTTCAAGTGCTTTGTGAATAAAAAAATAGGTAGATCCCCACACGATGTAAACGATGGCGAATGCACTAGCTACCATCAAAGTAGACGGCGCTTTTTCCTGCTGGGTGTTCATGTCTGTTTATTTTTCCGGAATTACTAATTGTTGTGCTTCTTTCACAGTTTCCAAAACGATGGTGGTTCTGGTAGACAGGATATTGGGGATTTTACTGAACGAATTACGCATCAGTTCCATCAGAGATGCGGAATCAGCCGTCCGAACCTTCACCAGGTAACAGTCGTCTCCTGCGATGTGATGCACTTCCTGAACCTGCGGAATCTTGGCCAGTTCTGTAGCAGTGGTATTGCATCCCATACCATCCGACGAACGAAGCGCTATAAATGCCAGCAACTTCTGATTGACTGCAGCAGGATTGAGCCGGGTTGTATATTGAAGCAGTACATTTTTTTGCTCCAGTTTTCTGACACGCTCCAGTACAGCAGATGGCGCCATTTCTACCTCACGAGCCAGATCCGCATTTGAAATCCGGGCATTCTCCTGCATCAGCCTGAGTATTGCAAGGTCTGTTTTATCTAAAACAATCTCTGATTCGCTATTCATTCTGCAATTTTATGAAAATTTAGAATAATATTCAATTTGTGAGTTAGATTGGTGAATATAATTCTAATTGTGATAGGAGAGGAACATAGGATTGGGGATCAGGTTATTTAAAAATGACGAACCTTGACAATTACTGGCAAAGCTTTTTATACATTGGGGAATATTCATCCAGATTCATTTTTTATTTTCATGTTGCCCGACAGAAACACGATTAAACTGCTTCGTATTCCATTTTTCATTTTTCTGATGCCGTTGTTTCTCTTCGCGGTGAGTCAGGCGGAGTACATTCAATCCCCTCAGGTTTATATCGCATTTCTGATCATCCATTTTTTGATATATCCTGCCAGTAACGGTTACAATAGTTATGTGGATCGGGACGAAGGGAGTATCGGTGGACTGGAAAAGCCACCTATGCCGACAAAATCTTTGTTTCACCTAACACTGGTGATGGATGCATCGGCCATTATTCTGGCGGCCACACTGGTTCACGTTCCTTTTGCCTTGTGTCTGATCATTTATATAGCAGCATCCCGCGCCTACAGCAGCAGAATCATCAGACTAAAAAAATATCCATATGCAGGTTTTTTAACTGTAGCCATTTTTCAGGGAGCATTTACTTTTTATCTGTCGTATTGGGCTGTGGCCGGGCATCCGCTTGCTCTGACCGTACCTCATATTTTCCTGCTATGCGGATGTACATTGCAGATAGCGGGAGCTTATCCGCTCACACAAATCTATCAGCATGAGCAGGATCTGAAAGACGGAGTGGTAACGCTCAGCTATAAACTGGGATACAAAGGCACATTTGTTTTCACGGCGGCGATGTTTGCCTTGTGTAATTTTTGTTATTATCTGTATTTCGTAAATATTGGTAATGGAATGATTTTTTACCTGGTACAGTTGTTCTTTTTGCCGATAATCGCCTATTTTCTGTATTGGTTTTTCGCTGTGAGTAAGAATACCGAAGCTGCCAATTTCAGCAATACGATGCGTATGAACTGGATTGCAGCGATGTGTATGAATAGTTGTTTCATCGTTCTCATTTTTATTAATCATTTTCGTTGAGTTATATATCCGCTATTGAGACAGCCGTTCCCGACTACTGCTATACACAGCAGCAACTTACGTCATTCTATGCAGCTTCTACCACAGATATTTCCGATCAGAGGAAGATACGGATTGTGGCTTCGAAGACAGGTATTGAGCACCGTTATTCTGTGATCGGTGATTTCGACAAGCCTTATCAGGATTACGTTTTTTTTTCCAAAGACAGCTCCTTGCTTCCTGAACCAACGTTGTCGGCGAGAATGGAATGGTACAAGCGTTACGCTACAGAGCTTTCATTGAAGGCTGTGAAGAAAATCAAGAATTTCGATCAAATCAAAACCGAAATAACGCACCTGATCACTGTAACCTGTACAGGTTTATTTGCGCCCGGACTGGACATTGAGCTGATTCGCGCTTTGGATCTGGCGCCTTCGGTCCAGCGAAGCAGCGTGAATTTTATGGGCTGCAACGCAGCAGTTATTGCGCTGAAAAATGCGGATGCCATATGCAGGAGCAGACCTAATGCGCGCGTGTTGGTTGTTTGTACAGAGCTTTGTACGATCCATTTTCAAAGGCGGTACAATGAGGATTATCTGCTCTCCAACTTGCTGTTCGGGGATGGTGCGGCGGCTGTACTCGTGGATAGTGAGGCACAAATCGAATCATTACCCCATGTCAGAATCAACAAGTTTGACTCTCTGATATTGCATAACGGATATCAGGATATGGCATGGCAGTTATCAGAAACAGGATTTATCATGAACTTGTCATCCTATGTTCCCGGGCTGATCAGCGGGAATATTGCCGCCATGCTTAAAGCAATTGATCTGGATGCGGACTCAATTGATCACTGGGCAATACATCCCGGAGGAAAACGTATTCTGGACGATTTTGCAAGTGCGCTGAAACTGGACTCCACAGCGCTTCAGGCATCTTATGACGTATTAAGAAACTACGGTAATATGTCGTCTCCAACCATCCTTTTTGTCTTAAAACAAGTATTGGAAAATACTGTAGCCAGCGCCGGTGACCGTATCTTTTCTGCTGCTTTTGGACCCGGCTTAAGTATCGAAACCATGCAGCTGTCCTATGTTTAGTTACCGTTCTGTAGAAAAGGAATTGCTTGATCAGGAAAATATTCCTGCACAGGATTTGTATCAAAATCTGAGAGAACTTGATTTTATCAATCATTGGCTGGGCGGTTATGCTATTTCATTTTCTGCTTTGAAGAAGGTTCTAAAAGAGGATAAAAATATGCATCTGGTGGATATTGGCTGCGGGGGAGGCGATACACTCAAACGTATAGCAAAGTGGAATGAAGGGAAACAGTACGGTTTGAAATTGTACGGTGTGGATCTAAAATCGGTATGCATCAATTATGCTGAAGAAAATCTGGAAGGTCGTGATGTAACTCTGATTTGCGATGATTACAGAAATGTATTTGACCATATAGAGCATGCGGATATTATACATGCGTGCCTGTTCTGTCATCATCTTTCTAGTGAACAACTCGTCGAGCTGGTCAGGTTTTGCCGGGATAAAGGATGTATTTTGGTTGTCAATGATTTGGAGCGCAATCCTATTGCTTATTATTTCATAAAGTGGCTCACACGCTTGTTTTCTAATTCCTACCTTGTGAAAAATGATGCTCCACTTTCTGTTTTGAGAGGTTTTAAAAAGAAAGAATGGTTAGGAATTTTGCAAAAGGCAGGTGCTCAGAAATATACCGTTCAGAACAAATGGGCATTCCGCCATCAGGTTATTGTTTATCCTTAAATAGATATGTCCGAAAATAGCAGGCAGTTCGACTGCGCAATAGTGGGTGGTGGATTGGCAGGCTTGTGTCTGGCCATTCAACTCGCCGATGCCGGATTTGCAGTGGTGGTTTTTGAAAAAAATCAGTATCCCTTTCACAAAGTTTGCGGGGAGTATATTTCTATGGAGAGCTGGAGCTTTCTCAACAAATTGGGACTTCCCCTTCAGGAAATGAATCTACCTGAAATTAAGCAGCTAGGAATCAGTTCGCAGAAGGGGTTTATGCTCAATCAGAAACTGGATATGGGTGGGTTTGGGATCAGCAGATTTACGCTGGATCATCGTTTGAGCGAGCTTGCTGTTGGCAAAGGAGTGACTGTTTTGGATGGCTGTCGGGTTAACAACGTTCATCCTGCTGCTAACGGATTAAAGGCAATTCAAAGTGCGAAAGGTGATTTTTTAGCCAAGGTCGTTTGTGGTAGTTTTGGAAAGTATAATCCTGCCTTTGTGGAAGCTGGCGGTAAATCAGGACTGAACTATATTGGTGTTAAATATCATATCAAAACGGATCTGGCCGCTGATCGCATTGAGTTACATAATTTTAATAAAGGCTATTGCGGAATATCCAGGGTAGACAACGATCAGTATTGCTTGTGTTATTTGACGGAAAGCAGTAATCTGCTTGCACATGGTAAAAATATCAAAGCCATGGAAGAGGCTGTTTTGTGTGAGAATCCCTATTTGAAAAAGTACTTTACACAATCAGAATTTGTCTACGATCAGCCTCAGGTCATCAGCAATATTTCATTCAGCAAAAAAAGTACCTATTCCGGAGGTATGTTCCTGCTCGGTGATGCTGCCGGATCTATTACGCCATTATGTGGTAATGGCATGAGTATGGGCATGCGTGCATCTTATTTGCTGGCTGGTGAGCTTGTTTTATTATTGACAGGAAATAAGGATCTGGATCAGGCTGTGGCAAACTATGACCGGCTCTGGAACCTTCATTTTTCTACCAGAATTAAGACCGGGTATTATCTGCAATATCTGTTTGGCAAGAACAGGACTACCGATCTTTCTTTGAAGGTTTTGGATAAACTCCCCTGTCTTACATCACGGATGATCTCACTTACGCATGGTGATAGCTTCTGATCGTTTCAGAACCTGACCACATCCCAGAAACTATTGATTTTTATGACCTCATTTTGCTGACCTACACCTGCCTTTTGCATGAAGAATTCAAAAAGGAATGTGTTGAGCATGAGCATCAGCATGCCGTAAAAAATGTCTTCCAGTGGTATAGTCAATATCCGCATTGTCATATTTTCGGAATCGTTGTACCAAACAACGGGTTGATCCAGCCCGGTTCCGGTAAGTATGCCATTTACGATAATGAATGGTATAAGCAAAAACATATGCGAATAATAGAACAGACTCAACCAGCCGGGTTTCAGCACATATTTCATGATGAGAATAAAAACCGTGAGTCCGGCAGCCGTCCACGAAGTATACAATTTGTCATAAAAAAACGCACCCAGCAATAGAATCACAGCCAGAATAATATTGGTTATTTTTGACTCGTGAGAGAGACGGAAATCTGTTCCCAGCAAGCTTCGAAAGCAGTAGTAGGTGAAAAGACAGGCATAAGGAATACAAACAAAAAACAAAAGTTCTTCAATAGGTAACCCGAACAACTTGGTTCCGATCAGATACTTTTCCGTGAATCCCCAGACGCCAATTTCAGTAAAGTAACTGTCCCAAAGAACGAACGGAAATGCCGCCAGGAAAATGGCAGCCCAGACGAATAACCATTTTTTGTATAACTGTACTTTGGGATGAAAGGAAAACAGAAACGGAACAGCAATAGCTCCAACGTCAATCAGCAGATAGGTATATTTCATTTCGCGGTTTTTTGTGCTTCTCTGAAATATTTAAGTGGAACCCACAGCATACCAAAACATTCGCCCTGATGTTTTCCAAGGTGTTTGTGATGCATCTTATGTGCTCGTCTGATGGCTTTAAGGTAAACAAAGTCAGTATTGCGGAGTACCTTGAAACGCTGATGAATGAACACATCGTGTACTACGAAATAGGTGAAACCATAGAGCGTAATGCCTGCACCTATCCAGAACAGAAAGTTGAAGCCGGCATTCAGACCGAATAATAGACAAAGAATTCCCGGTATGGCGAAAATGATGAAGAAGTAGTCGTTTTTCTCAAAAAAATCGCCGTCGTCGCGCTGGTGATGATCGTGATGCAGAAACCACAGAAAGCCATGCATGAGGTATTTGTGAGCGAGCCAGGCAATACATTCCATGCCTACAAAGGCGGCCAGCACAATTCCGGTATTGATCAGTATCTGATTCATGTTGTTGAGTTAAGCCTTAATTTTTACTAGGAGCCATTTTGTTTGGTCTGAGGGATTCTGTTAATTACATCCTGGAAGCATATTTTGAGCCATTCTGTAAAATCATCAGGATTACTTTTAATTGCAACTGCAAGTTCTGAGGGTGTTATGTATTTAAAGTCCCCGACTTCCTGAGGATTCAGAACCGGTTTTTCGTCACTCACGCCCCAGAACACGTGATCAAGTTCATGTTCAATGAGCCCTTTGTCCAGTTCGGATTTGTATAGAAATGAGTACAAAAAATGCACCTCTGCCTGTATCCCCATTTCTTCTTTCAAACGTCTCAGGGCAGCAGCTTGGGTGGTTTCGTCAGGCAGTGGATGGCTGCAGCAGGTATTGGACCAAAGCCCTTCAGAATGGTACTTGCCAAATGCGCGTCTCTGCAATAATACTTCACCCCGGGAATTGAAAATGAATACAGAAAATGCTCTGTGTAACACGCCTTTCTGGTGTGCTTCGAGCTTCGGCATCAGGCCGATTTGCTTGTCATCAGCGTCGACGAGTACAACAGGAGAGTTCAAAAGGTCAAAATCAGAGTTTTCAGGAGCTAATAGCATTGGTATATATCATTAGTTGGGATTCTTTATTTGTAACCCCAAAAACATTATAAAAGATCAAACTGGTGTCGTAAAAGGGAACGAAACATCAGTCCGATTTTATTGTGGTCCGCTATGCGGATACGTGTGTTCATGACTTTTTCCGCAGGCGTATTCTTGATGATCAGAAACAGTTTATGGTAGTAATAATAAGCCAGATACACACCGCGCCGGGCTCCCGGGGGAAGTCTTTTTATACCCGCTAGAGCTTGCCGAAAATCCTCCTCAATTTCCATCTGAATAGCCTCTTTTTCTCTTTGTGAAAATTGCTCGAAATTGACACCGGGAAAGTAGGTTCTGCCCAGGAAAACGTAATCGGCTCTGAGGTCACGAAGAAAATTGACTTTTTGAAAAGCAGCACCTAGTTTCATCGCGAAAGGTTTTAAATCATTATAGGTCTTCTCATCACCTTCTGCGAACACCCGAAGGCACATCAGTCCGACGACCTCCGCGGATCCAAGTATGTATTGCTCATACGAATCAGAATTGTAGACGATCTTTTTAAGATCCATCTCCATGCTATTCAGAAAAGTATCAATCAGCTCCCATTCTATATTATACGTGTGTACAACATGCTGAAAGCTATTCAGAATCGGATTTATGCTGATTTTGTCCCGGATTGCCTCTTCTGTGTCTTTGCGGATTTTCTCCATCAGAAACTGCTTGTCGTAATCATGAAAGCTATCCACAATTTCATCTGCCAGTCTCACAAAGCCATATATACCATAGATCGGCGCATGAAAACCAGTTTTAAGAAAGTTGATACCCAAGGAAAACGAAGTGCTGTAGAGCTTGGTAGTTTTCTTGCTGCAGGAGGCAGATAAATTGTCGAATAGAAGTTTCATAGTGAGCCGTTTAAGGATTTCAATAATTCCGTTGCTGCAATTCTTCCTGATATGATGGAGGGTGGAACGCCCGGGCCGGGCACCGTGAGTTGTCCGGCATAAAACAGGTTTTTAATTTTCTTACTTTTCATTTTTGGCTTAAAGATCGCCGTCTGCATCAGCGTATTGGCAAGCCCATATGCATTTCCCTTATAAGCATTGTAATCATCAATAAAATCCTCTTTGGCATAACTCCTCTTAAAAAGAATATGAGAGCGGATGTCTTCCTGTGCAAAATGCTCCAGGCGATTCATTAATTTCTCAAAGTATTCATTTCTAATCTCTTCCGTATCAACAAGCCCGATAGCAATAGGCATGAGCACGAACAGGTTTTCGCACCCAGCCGGTGCGATTGAGTCATCTGTCCGCGAAGGACAGCAAACATAGAACAACGGCTTGGTAGGCCATTTTTTATCTTTGTATATCTCTTCAGCGTGCAGTTCAAAACTTTCATCAAAGAATAAATTATGATGCCTGAGCCTGTTAATTTTTTTGTTGATTCCCAGATAAAAAAGCAGGCAGGAGGGAGCAAAAGTTCTGCTTTCCCAATAAGAAGCGGGATAGGAGCGATACTGGTCATGAAGCATACTGCGCTCAATATGTTCATAATCAGCTGAGCCAATAACAGCATCAACAGAATGAGGCTGTCCGTTGGAATAGAGCGTGTGTATCGCAGAACCACTTACTTCCAGAAATCCTACGGTTTCTGAGGTCTTGATTTCAACTCCTGTTTCTGATGCGATTTTTTCAAATGCTTTTGCCACCTGTCCGAATCCACCCATGGGGTAAAATGTCCCCTGTTTTAACCCCGAAAAATTCATCAGACTGTACAGGGCGGGTGTGTCTTTAGGCATAGCACCCAGAAACAGTACCGGAAACTCGATCAAAGCCAGAAGCCTGGGGTCTTTAAAATATTGTCTTACAAATTTGCTGAACGAGGTGAACAGATCAATGTTGAGCGCGTCTCGAAATAAACTCAGACTGAAAAATTCGGTGATGGAATGTCCTGGTTTATAAACCATTTTGTTCATTCCCACTTCATATTTATGTTCTCCGTCGGCTATAAACTTTCTTAGTTTTGAACCTGCACCGGGCTCAACGGCCTCAAACAAGTCACAAACCTGGTCGAAGTCAGCCGGAATATCCCACACTTCATCTCCCGGAAAAATGACAGCGAATCCCGGATCCAGTTTTTTCAATTCATAAAAATCCGAAGTAGTTTTTCCAAAGAGGTTATAAAACTTTTCATAAACATCCGGCATCCAATACCAGCTTGGACCCATATCAAAAGTGAACCCTTCATGCTCAAATGTTCTTGCCCTGCCACCAGTCATGCTGTTTTTTTCGAATACAGTTACATCTGCACCCTTGCTCGCCAGGACTGAAGCCGCTGCCATACCGGCAAATCCTGAGCCAATTACAGCTACCTTTGACCGCTGCCGTTTAACGTCTATGTTATTCATTAGTTAAGTTGAGTGTATCTATAAGTTGATCCACGTGGGATATGTTGGTCATTCTGTTTTGCGTCATGATGGCCTTAAGTGACTGATCGCCTCCGGATATGAGTAGCTCATACTGTCCAAAATCGGAGTGAAGTTGATGAACAAGCGATTCAAGCTGGTTATCAGGAAGTGTTCTCACCAAAAAAGTATATATATGTGTAGGCTTACAAGCCTCTACGACCGTTTTCAAATCCCTATAAGGAACCCGTGCTCCCAGATAAATCACCTTTTTTCCATACTGGCGAATAAGATAATTTGCAAAAAGCAAACCAATCTCGTGGTCTTCGTCTTCATTCAGAAAAAGAATCCAGGTCTGCTCAGGTTGTTTTGGGTATGGAAGCTGGTCAATTGCTGTAAATAGTTTTTGCCTGATCAGATTGGATAAAAAGTGTTCCTGTGATGGAAGTAAGTCGTCCTTCGACCACATCAGACCGGTCCGAACGAGCAATGGATATACAATATTGATATAGGTTTTTTTCATCCCCAGCCTTTTCACCGCGTCGTTGAAGAGTTGATCAAACAGCTGAGCATCAAAAGTCGCCATGGCTATCAGCAACTGATTAATCAGTGCTTCAATATGAACATCAGAATGAAACGACTCAGATATGATTTTATCAATTTCTGAAGCTATCTCTGTTTGTGAAAGTTTACTGACGCGGGAAATCTTCATCCCTCTGTCTACAAGCGTGCAAACGTTCAGTAACTTCTTCAACTGAGTATCATCATAATAGCGGATGTTGGTGTCCGTACGTGCAGGTTGCAAAAGCCCGTATCGTTGTTCCCATATCCTGATCGTATGCGCTTTCTGATTGCTGATACGCTCCAGATCTTTGATAGAATAGTTACTCATTTTTGTTTAACGTTTATCAAAAATAGTTAAACAAAATTAAATTCAAAGATTATTTGTGATTATATCAAATAGATTCATACATTTGATATTGTAAGTATCGTATGTTTGATTTTAAAAATATCAATTTGTTATGAGAACTCATGAAATGTATTGGTCAGTAAACATCAAGTTTCTTCGTCTGCGTGAGAAGCTTAGTCAGGAAGTTTTAGCAGAAAAACTGGGTATTACCCGTGTGAAGTTAAATGCCCATGAAAGCGGGAGAACGGCTAACCCGACGATCGAGGATCTGATCAATTTTTCTGAATTTTTCAGAATGAGTATTGATAGTTTGTTGAAAATAGACCTGAGTAAGCTCTCTGATCAGAAGTTAAAAGACCTTGAAGCAGGCAGTGAGTTGTTCATGCAGGGAGGACATTTAAGGGTACTTGCTGTAACAGTGGACAAAGAAGACAATGAGAATGTCGAGTATGTACCTATTAAAGCAAAGGCAGGGTATCGCTCGGGTTTCAGTGATCCTGAGTTTTTAGCAACGCTTCCGAAATTCAATCTGCCTAATATTCCACGCAACGGTACTTTCAGGATGTTCCCGACTACAGGAGATTCTATGCTGCCGGTTCCCGAAGGAGCAGATATCATCACGCGTTATGTACAGGATTGGACTCGAATTAAAGCCCAGACACCCTGCATTGTTATATTAAAAGGAGATCAGGATTTTGTTTTTAAGCAGGTGACTATAAATCAAAACGGAACGGTTTTGTTACAATCATTTAATAAGCAATACTTCGGTTATACCGTTCCGATTACAGATGTTCTCGAATTATGGGAATATTACAGTTTCCATAGTAAGCAATTACCCGAACCGCAGACGGACATGCAGCAGCTTCTTAAAATGTTGCAGGATATGCAGAATGAGATCAAGGAACTCACGGGAAAAGTAAATCTCGGGTGAAGTTTATTATGGCACTGGCTTAGATTAGTGCAAAATACATTTATTTCAATCTGTAAATATACACCTAGTGGTATGTCGAATTATTTGTAGTGCAAATAAGAATAAATGGTCTTTATGGCTTCAAATGCGTATTTTTCTCCATAGAAGTCTGTTGATATACGTTGTAAGTGTTTGATTTTTCTCTCAGAGTATATATTCTAAATGTTCTATTTTGCTTAAATTTTAACCACGAATTATTCCGATTTAACCCCAAGCCCGGGGGGCGTTGTCCCAAAAAAATAGCCCTTCAAAAGTCGCATTCTACATTTGTTGAAAAGAAATCAAGTCAATTCAACAATGTATCATGAATAAGTTAAAATTAACTCTCCTTATGTCTTTGGCCGTTATAAGCTATAAGACACAAGCGCAAAGCCCAACAAGCGCTGCTTTAAACTTCAATGTTTTTACAAAAGGCGATGCTACGCTTAGCAGCCACGAATCAGAAGGACCGATTGCTATTGGTGGTAACCTTACAACGAACCAATATCAGATCAGCTTCGAATCAAAGTTGGGTGTATATAAGGTGAAGGATTTATCTATCGGGCTCGCAGTAAGAGGTGGTGTGAAGCTGGGAAGCGGTGCGCTGATGGTGAACGGTAATAATTATGTTAAAATCGGAAACTGTACGCCTGACGGCAATGGTGCTGATAAAGTAAAGGTCTGGTACAAGGACAATAACAACGCGACTTCAACCATTCATATTACGGGTGCCAGCAAAGAATATGGTGCTAACCCGATGATTAAAATCAATGCTAACGTAGGAACATTTAACCTGAATGCAGATAACATTACCAACCCCGTTTGTGAAAACGTATTTACGCAGGGAGCTAACCCAATAGATATAGATGGAGCATTCACTAAGTTTGCTTCCAGGTCTACTCAACTTGCAGCTTTGGCAGATAACTTGCCAATCCTGGATCAGAACGGAAAAGTGAATCCGAATGCTCCGATGGGTCCCTATCTAAAGAAAAGTGATATTCTTAGCAATCCTAAGATCAAGGTAGATCCGAACAAAATAAACGTACTTACCGTATCCGCTGAAGTTTGGCAGATTATATCCAACTCCAACGTGGAAGGAATGCCGCAAGGATATCAGCAAGGCACAACCTCTTACAATGGTCCGTTTGGTCTGATTGTAAATATCGTTAACTACGATACGTTTGCTTCTAAAGGAGAAGAGCTTAAATTCCCTCAATTCGGTGGCATTTCTTCAGATAAGGGTGGGTTAGTACTATACAACTTCCCTGATGCAAAAGGAACAGTAAAGCTGGCAGGTAATACCGAAATTAATGGTACTATTTTCGCTCCAACAGCTGATTTAATTAAGAACGGTTCGAATAACATCAATGGACAGGTCATTTCTAAAAGCCTGGTTCATCAGGGCGGAGAGATTCACTTCTTCCCATTCCTGCCTTCAATCGCTGAGCCTGTTACTCCGAAACTTACAGTAGCGGCAACACCTACATGTATTAAAGATGTTCCTTATGTATCTTACAATGTAACTGCCAACTTCAATACCTCGGGAGAATCTGCTCAAATCGAATGGATCAACTCTAATGGAAAAGTTATTCACACCAATAACAGCCAGCCTCTGAACGGAACCATTATTTTTCCGGGAGCTGCGGTGGATGCAAATGGTGTAGCGAGTGCATATCCGGGATGGCACCAGGCCAGTGCCGGTAAATGGGAACCGATTACAGATATTTTCTCCAGCTTACTTGATCCGGGCGCTACGATTCGTGTAACTGTAGGTACTTCTGAAACAGTAGGAATTACGTATCCGCAGTCTACTGCAACATGCCGCACCTCTCCATCTGTGTCTCTTCCCGTTAAAATAGCTGGTTTCAATGCGACAAAGGTGAACTGCGACGTGCAGCTTAAATGGAAAGTGACTGAAGCAAGTAACTTCTCACACTTTGTAGTGCAGCGCTCAACAGATGCAAGAACATTTACTTCGGTAGGACAGCTTAATTACACAGCAGCAAACAACGACTACATTTATACAGAATCCCCATTCTCAGTCGAGAACTCTCCTGCAAAAATTTACTATTACAGATTGGAGCAGGTTGATCTGGATGGATCAGTAGAATACAGCTCTATCCGCAGCGTAGAAGCAGGACAGTGCGATAGCCGTCTTTCGGTTGATTTTTACCCAAATCCGGTAGTAGATCAGATCAATGTAAAAAGCTACTCTGCTGTAACAAAACTGGAAATTATAAGTATGGCAGGTAAGAAAATTTACAGCGCAACGCCTGCTAACGGACAAAATGAAATTAAAGTGGATGTAGCTGGTTTTCAACAAGGAACCTACATCGTAAATGTTACAAATTCAGAAGGTCAACATTCTTCTAAAATTCTTAAAAGGTAACACTTAATATTGTTGAGTATATTGAAAACCTGCCTGTTAGTTAACGGGTAGGTTTTTTGTGTGTGTCAGGCATGTTCTATATCTATAGGGTGCAAGTCCCGAACGAGAGTTGCAGTACTTATCGTTAGCTGATGG
>NZ_QNUL01000024.1 GCF_003383615.1 Dyadobacter luteus | reverse complement strand
AAAATCAAAGAACGTTCATAATTAATTTATTTACAACGTGTTATAAGAATTTTTTAAAAGTTAACGCATCACTAGTAATTTAGGATGAAGGAAAGAAAGAGCAAAAAATAACCACAGGGAAAAGTCGCTGTGGTTATTTTTATCGGTATTAATATTAGTTAGTCTCTCTCAAAATACAGCCACTTTAAGGCCATCGGAAACTCCTGGCTCCAGCGTTTTTCAGTGTGCTGGCCTGTAGGATCAATGGAAGTGTGGATTTTTACACGGTTATATCCAAATCCCTGGCTTTGCAGTGTTTCCTGCAATTTGGTAACATTCGGTATCATATTTTCGCCCTCTTTTCCACCGGCATATATGTAAATACGCGTTTCGAAAGGTTCAAAGAAGTGAATAGCATCGAAATAGATGCGCTGTGATATCCAAAGCGACGGAGAAAAAATCATTAGCCGCCCAAAGATATTCGGAAACATCAAAGCCGCATAAATAGATAAAAGTCCACCTACTGAGCTACCTCCCATACCGGTATTGAGGCGGTCAGCTTTGGTTCTGTATTGTTTATCAATCTGAGGCTTCAGTGTATCAATAACGAAACGAAGGAATTTTAATCCCATTCCTTTGCCCAGTCGTGGGTTATCGTAAGGTGAGAACTCCTGAACGCGGTCTTCTCCGGCATGATCAATCGCCACAATGATAACGTCAGCCTTATCTTCTGCCGCGAGTTTCGTAAGTCCTTTGTCGATTTCCCAGTTACCATAAGGAGAGCCGTCGCCGAAAAGGTTCTGGGCATCTGTCATGTATAGAACCGGATATTGCCGATCCGGATTCTCATAATAGTTATGTGGTAACAATACATGAATTCGCCTTTGCTTATTGAGTTGGGGAATTTCGAATGTATCGGACAAGACTTCTACGATAGGAGCCAGACTCTCCTTTGTATTACCTTGTTTCTGCCATCTTGTGATATAATCTATGACAGGTCCGTCTGTTGGATCGGCGAGACGATTTCCCTGAGGCTGACCGTAGTTGTCCAACTCTACCTGATCCCAGCCGCCTCGTGTATATTTATATTCAACCGGATAATCCAGCTCCAGTTCTTTAGGAAATTGAAAAGTGTAATAACCTGGTTCTACTTCGCGCATCCGGTAATCTTCCAGGTCTGGCAACCACTTACAAAACTCTCCTGTAATAAATATAGGACGTTTGTCCGACGGCGGAGTTTTTAGTTCAATCCTAAGCGTATCTACTGCTACTTCCATTCTTTCAATATCACTGACTTCGTAATTTCGGGGGGCAAATTTACGATTTAATCCCGTTTTTTAGAATAATTAACGAAGTTAAATGAAAAAATGTGTCGGTCATCTGCCTGATGAACAGTGCGTTCAATTTCCTCCCATTGCTCAGGATTGGATATTTCAAAGAAAGTGTCACCGTTAGTTACTGTTTCTACCTCTGTAATGTAAAGTTTGTCGGTAATTGGAAGAGCTTGTTTGTAGAGTTCGCCGCCACCGATGATGAAAACTTCCTGTTGTTCTATTTTGCGGGCTTCGGTCAGAGCCTCTTCCAGGGAGTGTACAACAAGAATGCCGTCTGCTTTGAAATCCTGGTTACGGGTGATGACAATGGATGTTCGGCCCGGGAGTGGTTTGCCAATGGATTCAAAAGTTTTGCGACCCATGATCATTGGGTGCCCCAGTGTTAAGGCCTTGAAACGCTTCAGGTCGTTGGGAAGCCGCCAGATTAGTTGATTGTCTTTTCCTATAACCCCGTTTTCAGAAACGGCTACAATGATTGAAATAAGCATTTTTGTCTTTTTGCAAATTTATCCAATAAAACAGGAAGAATGGAAATGGAGCTTTATTTTACCTGAAATTTGCATCCCTAGCGGGATTTCTCCTCCCTATGTTCGGCATTTTTCTGCCGGAAATTACATCGCTACGCGATTGATCCAGAACAACGTATGTTAATCCAATGCTGTCAGGCATGTCCTTTTGGTAGCAACAGATTTTGTCAGTTTGTTCCGTAAATACCTTTAGGCATGTTACCTTCGTTTCAATATTGGCGAATTGTTGTTACATCCCTAATTGGATTTCTATCCATTGTATGTTATATTTTCCCACCAATATTGCATTGCTACTCGATTATGGGATTTTATAGATTTTAATGCCGTTAGGCGTGTTATTTCGGTAGAAAAATAATTTTGATGCCGCCTAAATGCCTTTGGGCATGTAATGGATGCATCTAAGGTTGTCAGGTAATTCAACGGATATTTGGGCCAATTACTCAGGATGCTTGAAAATGTATTGTTCGTTATAATCGACTTCGAACTTTTGAAGAATCAACTTATACTCGTCTAAAAAGTTGATCTTTTTATGGTGTTGCTTCTGATTTTGAATGTAGTTGATTACATCAGAAATTTGTGATTTGGAATAAGAAAACACGCCATACCCGGTTTGCCAATCGAATCTCGACTTGCAAAATTTGTTTCTATTAATCCATTGAGAGGAATCTGCCTTAACATCCTGCATGAAATCGGCTATTGATTGGTTAGTCCTGAATCCGACAAGCATGTGAAGATGGTCCGCCATGCCATTTATTGAGATCATTTTATGGTTGTTTCTTTCAGTTATTCCACAGATGTATCTGAAGAGTTCATTTTCCCAACTGGAATCGATTAGTGAAAGCCTATACTTGGGGCAGAATATAAAATGAAGATGGATTTGAGAATAGGTATTGGCCATATACATAGAATTTTATGGTATACAGCTTTTATTTAAAAATGTCACAAATGTTGTTGCATCCCTAGCGGGATTTCGTCTGTTTGCCGACTGCAATATTTCTACCGAAATGACATCGCTACGCGATTGAGTCAGAATCATGTATGTCGAGCCAATGCCGTCAGACATGTCATTTCGGTAGCAACAAATTTTATCAGATTGTTCCGTAAATGCCTTTAGGCATGTAACTTCATATTAAAAGGAATAAATTGTTGTTATCATCCCTAATGAATAATTTCTATCCATTGTGCACGATATTTTCCTGCCAATATGTTGCATCGTTACGCGATTGAAAGACGGCGGGGAGATTTTTGTTCCATCAACTTTGAAATCTACCCCAACTTCGTCCCTCTCAACAAATCACCTATCTCCATTCTCTTTTTCCCTTCGAGTTGCAGTACTTCTATGGCCAAAGCCCCATCGCCGGTTTGAAAATGCAGAAATCGTTTATTGTCAGTTTGGTAGTAACCTGGTGTTGCGGATGCACCTCCTTCTACCAATTTCGTTTTGAATATTTTGCAGGATAAACCATTTAAGGTTGTCCATGCTGCAGGGTAGGGGGAAAGTCCTCTTACAAAGTTATGGATTTCTGATGCCGGTTTTGTCCAATCAATTTCGCAGGTTTCCCTGAAAATCTTAGGAGCTGCTTTTAACGGCTGACTGTCATCCTGATCCTGTTGCGGATAATCACCATTCTGAATCGCTTCTACGGTTTTTACAACCAGACCAGCCCCTTTATGCATCAGTCTTTCATAAACACTTCCGGCATCGTCATTGTCATAAATGGGTTCCGTCTCACGATAAATGATTTTTCCTGTATCGATCTCTTTCTCAATAAAAAATGTAGTAACACCCGTTTCTTTTTCCCCGTTAATCACCGCCCAGTTAATAGGGGCAGCTCCACGATATTGAGGTAATAATGATCCATGAAGATTGAATGTCCCGTACGACGGCATACTCCAAACTACTTCCGGCAGCATACGAAACGCTACCACAACCTGCAGGTCGGCCTGATAGGAACGCAACTCTTCCAGAAATGCGGGATCTTTTAGTTTTTCAGGCTGAAGAACGGGTATTCCCTGCTCCTGAGCATACTGTTTTACAGGTGAAGATGTCTGCTTTTGCCCCCTTCCTGACGGCTTGTCGGGAACAGTTATTACCGCTACGACGTTAGATTTGTTTTCAACCAGACTTCTTAAGCTTGGCACCGCAAACTCAGGAGTTCCCATGAATATTATTCTCAGTCCTTTTGACATATATTGTGGCCTCTTTTGATAAAAATGGTTGTTACCATTTACAAATATTGTTATTTTTGCCGTTCTTACAGAAAAATATGGTGAAGATTCAAAAACATATGAACCGAAAAGACGACGTCTTTTAGCCTTCTACTACGAGTTGAGAATACTTATGTAGAGCGGTTTTAAGGCCGTTCTTTTTTTTTACCCAAATTTCAAAAAATTCAAACAAGACTAATTAACTGATTTAAGGTCATGGCTAAGATTTCATACTATACTGAAGATGGTTTAAACAAGCTGAGGAATGAGCTGAATGATATGAAAACCAAGGGCCGCACGGCCATTGCTGCGCAAATTGCAGAGGCTCGTGACAAAGGAGATTTGAGCGAAAATGCAGAGTATGACGCGGCAA
This sequence comes from Dyadobacter luteus, assembly GCF_003383615.1. Taxonomy (GTDB): domain Bacteria; phylum Bacteroidota; class Bacteroidia; order Cytophagales; family Spirosomataceae; genus Dyadobacter; species Dyadobacter luteus. Next base: position 98,509 of record NZ_QNUL01000024.1, on the reverse strand, counting down.
AAGATGCACAGGGAATGCATGAGATGAAAATTGCGAAACTGGAAGAGATACTTTCTAACGCAAGAGTGATTGATGAATCTGCTTTTGATAATTCACAGGTGGCGATCCTTTCTGTAGTGAAGATAAAAAACAAAAAAAATGGTATGGAAGTAGCCTATACCCTTGTTTCGGAAGAAGAAGCGGACTTGAAATCAGGAAAGATTTCAATTGGCTCCCCGATAGGAAAAGGTCTTCTTGGTAAGAAAGTAGGTGAAACTGCTGAAATCAAAGTTCCGGCCGGACTTATGGAGTTCGAAGTACTCGATATCAGCCGTTTTAGCTAATTACAGATTGCCTTATTATATTGATGTTGGATTCAGGTATAAATCAAACCTGAATCCAACATTTTTCTTTTTAGTATCGTTGACTAAATAATACCGAAAACCGATCATTTACGGATTACATGAAATTCAAAGGTTTTCAATTGTATACTTCGTTTCTTTGGGTGGAGGCCATGGCGATTTTTCCTTTCATTTTGTTGAAAAGAGAACGACCAGGTGCTACATTGCTCAATCATGAATGTATCCACCTGCGGCAGCAGCTGGAAATGGGTCTCGTACTATTTTACATCTGGTACTTTGCCGAATACCTTGTAAGATTGCTGCAGTACCGGGTTCATTACCTGGCTTACATGCATATCTCATTTGAACAGGAGGCATATCGCAACGAAAAGGATCTTAGCTACCTTTCGAAGCGGGGTTTGTGGGCTTTTTTGAAGTATGTTTGAGAAGGGAGGAGTTAAGAGGTTGAAGAAGTTAAGTAGTTAGCAGAGAATTATAAACATAACAATCAGGAATTTTCAGATCAATTTATAACAGCATGTCAGATAAAAGCACAGAGTTTCTTTATAAGTACTTGAACAATGCTTCCCCGACGGGTTTCGAGTCTACAGGGCAGCAGATTTGGCTGGATTATATCAGACCATATATTGAAGAGCATATCGTGGATGTTTACGGAACTGCGGTAGGTGTTATCGGTCCGGGCCAGGATTACAAGGTTGTTATCGAAGCGCATTCGGATGAGATTTCCTGGTTCGTCAATTACATTTCAGAAGACGGTTACATACATGTTCGTCGTAACGGAGGCTCCGATGCTGCCATAGCTCCTTCAATGCGGGTAAACCTGCATACGGCTAAAGGTGTAGTGAAAGGCGTATTCGGCTGGCCGGCAATCCACGTGCGTGAGGTTGCCAAGGATCAGGTTCCAAAGGTGCATGAGTTATTTATTGATGTCGGTGCTGCCAAAAAAGACGAAGTGCTTGAAATGGGTATCCATGTAGGTACTGTAGTCACTTTCGCGGACGGTCTGGATGAATTGAATGATAAATACTATGTTGGTCGTGCCTTGGACAACAGAATGGGTGGTTTTATGATTGCTGAAGTAGCGAGAAGGCTGCATGAAAACAATGTAAAACTTCCGTTTACGCTTTACGTAGTGAATGCGGTTCAGGAAGAGATCGGCTTAAGAGGGGCCGAGATGATTGCGCGCAGACTAAAACCGGATCTGGCGATTGTAACGGATGTTACCCATGATACGCAGTCTCCGATGTACAATAAAAAAGAACAAGGGGATCTGAAAAGCGGTGGCGGACCAGTGATTTGCTACGGCCCGGCGGTGCAGAACAACGTGCGCGCTCTACTCGAACGCGTTGCCGACGAAAAGAAAATTTCTTTCCAACGCCAGGCGGTGAGCCGTTCTACAGGAACTGATACGGATTCATTTGCTTATTCGACAGAAGGAATTGCATCAGCGCTTATTTCACTTCCTTTGAAATATATGCATACCACAGTTGAAATGGTTCACAAAGATGATGTGCAGAACGTAATTCAGTTAATATACGATACACTGCTTTCATTGAAAGGAGACGAAGATTTCAGGTATATCAAATAGCGATTTCAAGGTTAAAAAAGGAAAGAGCCGGATTGAGCAATATGCTTAGTCCGGCTCTTTCCTTTTTAAATAAAATGTATTGTAGATGAGGAGATTGTGTTGTAAATTAAATTAATTGTTGTTTTTGGTATCTGAAATTGATCTTAAAATTGTTATTTTTGATATCAAAATAAGAGTTTCAAATTCAGCGTTCGGAGACATGGAAAGACCAAGAGGGAGAGGTGCAGGAATCAATTCTCACAACAGATTTCATAAGCTGGAAACGGAATATACTTCTGAGGACTGGCAGCAGTGGGAGGATCAGGAAGTCAATCCGAAAACGCAGTTTATTATAGAAGAATCCAAAAAGCTGTTAAGTGTATCGGATAGCCCTGATTTGAGGAACTATAACTCCATCAATCCATATCGGGGCTGTGAGCATGGCTGTATTTATTGTTATGCCCGAAACTCCCACGAGTACTGGGGCTTCTCAGCCGGTATTGATTTTGAAACTAAAATCGTTGTTAAGAAAAACGCACCTGAACTTCTTGAAAAATTATTTCATTCCAAAAGCTGGCAACCAACCAGCATTATGTTTTCCGGAAATACAGACTGTTATCAGCCAGCGGAGAGGAAATTCCAGCTTACCCGAAAGTTGCTGGAGATTTGCCTGAAGTACCGGAATCCTGTAAGCATTCTCACAAAAAATGCCTTAATCCTCCGTGATATAGATATTCTTGAAAAAATGGCCAGGCTGAATCTGGTTCATGCTGCTGTCTCGATCACTTCTTTAAATGAAGATTTGAGAAATAAACTCGAACCCCGTACAGTAACCGCAAAACGCAGATTACAGGTCGTGCGGACGCTGCATGAAGCAGGAGTACCCATGGGAATCATGAGTGCACCTATCATCCCCGGACTCAATGACCATGAAATTCCGGCTATTATTCAGGCTGCTGCTGAAAACGGTGCAGCCTGGGCCGGTTATACAGTTGTAAGACTAAATGGCGCCATCGCGACTTTATTTAAAGAATGGGTGCATCACCACTTTCCTGATCGTGCGGAAAAAGTACTGAATCAGATTGCCGCCTGCCATGGAGGTAAGTTGAATGATTCACGTTTCGGACTCAGAATGAGTGGCGAAGGGAAGTATGCGGAGCATATCAGGCAGTTATACAATTTAGCTTGCCGTAAATACTTTGGTGAAAGGGAATTACCGGATCTGGATACATCACAATTCATAAGAGGAGGACAAATGAAGTTGTTCTGATAATAGAAACAGTGAAATCACAGATTGGCCAGTTTTATTGGATGAGATTTTTGTAAATGTTAGATTGCTGTTCGTAATGAAATTAGGAGCCGTTAACCGAAATAACCTGAACCCGCAGAATTATGAAAAGATATATCTTCACTTTGGGATTTGTTACACTAAGTAGTTTTTTACACCTGAACTGTGTAAGTAGTTCTTCATCCGGTAAAAATGCAGCTGTCATACAAAACGACTCTTTGGGCAGGGAGCAACACATAACTGATGGGAATGCAAAGACAATTGTGACCGGTGCCGATCGTACCGGAGAATATGTCAGCTACCTGAAAGGAAAAAAAGTAGGGGTGGTTGTGAATCAAACTTCAATCATTGGCAAAATCCCTTTGGCAGACAGTCTTGTTTCTTTGGGGCTAAATGTTGTGACCATTTTTGGTCCTGAGCACGGGTTCCGTGGAACTGCAAGTGCAGGGGATAAGGTGAGTGATACGAAGGATACAAAAACCGGCATTCCTGTTATTTCGCTTTATGGAAAACTAAAGCGTCCTACGAAAGAACAGATGGATAAGCTGGATGTAGTTGTTTTCGATATGCAGGATGTAGGAGCCCGCTTTTATACCTATATCAATACACTCGGGCATGTGATGGAAGCATGTGCTGAGACGAACAAGGAAATGGTGATTCTGGACAGGCCTAACCCCAATGGCTTTCTGATAGACGGGCCACTACTGGAAGACCATCTTCACTCCGGAATCGGGATGTATCGTATACCAATCAGTCATGGGCTTACCATCGCAGAATTTGCACAGATGATTAATGGTGAAGGCTGGTTACCCAACAAGATGAAGTGCAAACTGAAGATTATCAAGGTAGCCAATTATAATCATGATCTGCCTTATGTATTGCCTGTAATGCCTTCCCCGAACCTGAATACCCAGCAGTCGGTAATGCTTTACCCTCATATTTGTTTTTTTGAAGGCACCATCCTTAGTCAGGGCAGAGGAACTTACATGCCTTTCACTGTACTAGGTTCACCGCTGCTGAAAGGGAAATATGATTTTAGTTTTATACCGAAAAGTATCAAAGGAATGGCGGAAACTCCGTTGCATCAGAATCAGGAATGTTATGGGCTGGATCTGCGAAAATATGATATCGAGTTGCTGAGAAAAAGCCGACAGCTGCATCTCTCCTGGATCATTGAGCTGTACAACGCTTATCCTGATAAGGAACGGTTTTTCGATCGGAGTCAGAGCAAGCAAATGAATGATTTTGATAAACTTGCGGGTACAGAAAATCTTAGAAAACAGATTATCGCAGGTGCTACAGAAGAAGAAATCCGGAAGAGCTGGGAGCCGGGCTTATCGGATTTTAAATCCATGCGTAAAAAATATTTGTTGTATCCCTGATCAGGAAAACGTCTTTATCCTGCTCATCAACTCATTACGACTATCTGCAGTAATAGGAATTTCAAAATCATCGATCATCACATTGATATAGTTGATACCAGTAATAGCGTTGAGATTGATGATGTATGACTTATGAACCCGCAGAAACAGATTGCCTGGTAATTGGGCAATCATGTTTTTCATGGTTTCGCGAATCGTGTACTTTTTCTTCTTTGTATGAAGCTCCAGGTAGTTGTCGTCACTTCGGATATAGAGCAGGTCAGAAAGAAGAATCTTTGTGAACATGTGTTTTTCTTTGATAAAGAGCGCGTCCTTGATCACGGTGCTGTCTTCATCATCTCCACCTTCATGTGAATCTCTTTTTCTAAAACCCTTTAGCGCAAGGTTAACAGCAGTATAAACTGCAATTTTCTGAAATGGCTTATTAAGAAATGCATGAGGTGATGTGTTGAGTGCAGCATTAACGATCGCCATATCGTCGTGGCTCGTCAGGTATAAAAAAGGAATATCAAGATTGTCCTTTATGTATTCTCCCACATCTATCCCGGTTTGATAACCGTTCAGGTTAATATCCAGTAAAGCGAGGTGATATACGTTGGTTTGCAACAACTCAATGGCATTATGGTAATTTGTAGCCACATCATTTGCCTCATATCCGAAACTATTGAGGGTAAACTGTAAATGCTTCGCAATAATGTGCTCGTCTTCAACAATTAATATGTTCATTTCAATACTTACTAATGAAGATTAGGCTTCATAGATTGAAGACTAAAATAATTCTTATTTCCTCTGTAAAACTAAGTAGATCAGTTTATTTCTGACATATTTACGAAGGATTCACAAGGTAAGATTTTTTTGTACGAACTTTTTTGTAATTGAGAAAGAATCTAACTTATTAGATTTTATATATTCCTATTGGTCAATGGAATATAGGAATTGTCTTAAAAATGTCCGGGCGGTCAGTGATTGTAGGATGAAAATATTTCGGTCTGCTTATGAATGTATTTCTAACGGTACTAATGGAAATGAGATATACTTCCTTTTCGGTCAGGGTTGGAAATCGGCGATTTTCTCAGGCTCAGACTTATGCCTGCCAAAGGCCATGAAACCAGCAGCGAGAATTGCAAAGCCTGCGAAAAAATACAAACTCAGATTGAAATGGTAGTAAATAATCGCCACGAGGCATATAGAAGAGAGTATCAGTGACACGATTGGGAAAAATGGATAAAAGGGGACTTCGAAAGGACGCTCCAGGTTTGGTTCTTTCTTTCTCAGAACAAGCAATGCTACCATACTGATTATATACATCACTACCGCACCTAGTGCCGCAAGAATAATGACCTGATTGGTATTCCCAATGCTCAGGGCTATGCAGCCGATCAGGCCACCAGCGAGCAACGCCCAATGTGGTGTTTGATAACGGGTATTGACCTTTCCAAGAAAAGGAGGCAGGTAGCCACTTCTTGCCAATGCGAAGATTTGTCTGGAGTAACCGATAATGGTTCCGTGAAATGAAGCGATAAGCCCGAACAGCCCGAGGCTTGCAAAGATATGTGTGAGTCCTGAGTCTCTTCCTAGTATGTGGCCAAGTACGGCAGGCAAAGGATAATCAATATCACTGAGTTTGGACCAGTGTACCACTCCACCGGTGAAAATCATTACTGCAAGCGCCAGTAGAACCAGGGTAAGTATGCCATATATGTAACCTTTTGAGATTGTTTTTTTAGGGTTTTCGACTTCCTCTGCCACCATGGCAACTCCTTCTATAGCCAGGTAAAACCAGATCGCAAAAGGCAATGCTGCAAAAACGCCCTGCCAGCCGAACGGCATAGGGTCGGTTACATAGGTTTCCATTGAAAAATGAGGTGCAACAATTCCAATGTATACGAGCAGTTCGGCCACTGCAAGTATCGTTACAAACAGAGAAAATGTAGCGGACTCTTTGATACCAAGTAGATTGATGCCAATAAATATTACGTAGCATGCAAATGCAACCTGAAGTACAGAGAGGGATGGATAAAGGAAATTGGTATAGCTGCCAAGTGCGAAGGCAATGGCCGGGGGAGTGATGAGAAACTCCACCAGCGTCGCATAGCCAGCGATGAAGCCGCCCCACCATCCAAAAGCCCTGAAAGAATACGCAAAAGGGCCGCCTGCCTGTGGTATGGAAGTGGTGAGTTCGGTGAAACTAAAAATGAAAGTAATATACAACACTGTAACCAGCAGTGTGGCGATCAGAAAACCAATAGTACCGGATACTCCCCAGCCGTAATTCCATCCGAAATATTCTCCCGATATCACCAGTCCCACGGCAATTGCCCAGACATGAATCGGTTTCAGTACTTTTTTAAGCGAAGCGTTCGATGGTGCCGACATATTAGCTGGAATACAGTGAGTTTACGATACTAGTCTAATACTGAAAATGATGCTTAACGTCCTATCGCGGAGCGGTACGCAGGTAGTCTCCCATTTGAACGACCTTGTCAGTATTGAGATAATCCACTTTTAGATTCATCATCGTTTTCCAGGTATGGATGTTATCGGGCGTAGCCCAGAATCTGATTTTTTTGTTCTGATTATGAACCTGATCAATCACTCTGGTAAGTGCCTTTCTGTCTTTTTCTGGTAGCTCTCCTTCTCCGTTCCATCTGGAATACTTTTGAAACGCCTGGCTGATCAGTCCAACACGCGCCAGTTGCTGAGTGGTATATTGTATTTCGGGTCTTCCATCGAAGAAAATAAAGGTGGGATATTTGACGAAAGCTTCGGGCGAAGGCGTGTTTCCGCTTACCACAATTTTTACCGGTCCTTTGGGTGCCAGGACAGCTTCGTGAGGTTTAAGAATTTTGACAAGCGCAGCCAGCGTTTCGTCTGCAGGCGTTTTCAGATCAATCAGTAACTGAAGAGTAAGGTCTTTTTGCGGATAGATTTGCCCGTTATTTTTCTTGATCTCCTGAAGTATCGGGTTAAGGTATAGCTTGGAAAAAGTTTTTTCAGGTTTGATATCTTCCCGGTTATGAGCTGCATACAATGAATCATTGATAAGAAAAAGATCAGCTTCAATGGAGCCGAATTGCTGTTTATAGGCAGCTATAAAGGGAGTTAATTGTTCGTAATCATTATGAGAATGTGCCTGAGCCGTTGTATAAGTTGTGATGGTTTGCCCGAAGCTCAAACTGGTAAAAAACAGGAGAATAGCAGAGAAAGTACTTTTCATAAATGGCTGTTAGTGTTGGGGATAAGGATTTTGTAAATATAAACTTTTACAGCTGATTACGGAAACGAGAGTATGCTAAAAGTGACAAGTATGCGAAAGTGTAAATAGTCGATAGAAAATATTATATTGATAGTTGAATTTGAAATTTTATATTGACATTATGTTGATATTCAAACAACTTGTGAAGTGATACCCTGATCATTGAAGAATATGCTTATTTTCGCAGCCGCATTCAACAGCGGAGCTTACCTAACTTTTAATCCTGAATGGAAAAAAACACTTCTCTATTTCGTAAAAAAACAGTTGATCAGATTTTAAAAGATGCGCATGATGGCGAGCATGGTGGTTTGGCGCGTATCCTTGGCGTAAGGGATCTGGTTTCATTGGGTATCGCTGCGATTGTTGGGGCAGGTATTTTCAGTACAATAGGGCTGGCCAGTTACAACGGCGGACCGGCAGTTTCGCTTCTCTTCATTTTTACTGCCATTGCCTGCGTGTTCACAGCGCTTTCCTATGCGCAGTTTGCGAGTACGGTTCCGGTTTCGGGTAGTGCCTATACGTATGCCTATGTAGCATTCGGAGAATTGTTTGCATGGATTATTGGTTGGGCGCTTATTCTTGAATATGCCGTTTCCAATATGGTTGTCGCCATTTCCTGGTCTGAGTACTTTGTGAGTATGCTGAAGGGATTTGGAGTCACACTTCCCGGATGGTTGACGGTCAATCCGGCTGCTGCAAGTGAGGCTTTTGAGAAAATGCAGGCTTCGGGCATAGCATCTCTCAGTACTTACGAGCAAATGGCTGCCAATGCTTATGCAACTGCTCCTAAAATCGGCGATATATCTATACTGATGAATCTACCTGCCGGATTGGTCACTCTTTTGGTTACTGCATTGGTTTATGTAGGGATCAGAGAATCGCGTACGGCTAGCAATATTATGGTTATCCTGAAAATAGGAGTGGTACTTCTGGTGATTTTCGCCGGTGCTTTTTATGTAAAGCCTGATAACTGGACGCCATTTGCACCTAACGGGATGAAGGGCGTTTTAAGCGGAGTTGCTGCAGTATTTTTTGCCTTTATCGGTTTTGATTCCATATCTACCACAGCTGAGGAATGTAAAAATCCGCAACAGGATATGCCCAAGGCAATGATCTATTGTTTGATTATCTGCACCGTATTGTATGTGTTAATCACGCTTGTACTTACAGGGATGGTCAATTATAAAGAATTAAAAGTGAGTGATCCGTTGGCGTTTGTATTCCAGAAAAACGGGCTGGATTTTATGGCCGGGATTATTTCCGTGAGTTCAGTGATTGCTATTACCAGTGCTTTGCTGGTATATCAGTTGGGGCAGCCGCGTATCTGGATGACAATGAGCCGTGACGGATTGCTTTGGAAGAAATTTGCAACCATTCACCCGAAATATCAGACTCCTTCATTCGCAACAATTGTAACAGGGCTGGTAGTAGGGATTCCGGCGTTGTTTTTCAAGATGGACTTTTTCGTTGACCTTACAAGTGTAGGGACTTTCTTTGCTTTTATCCTTGTATGTGGTGGTGTTCTTTATCTGGATCACACAGGAATTTCAGCAAGATCAAAATTCAGAGTACCCTATATCAATGGTAAGTTCATTGTTGGTTTCGGCTTTGTTGCTGCTATTTTGGGTTTGGTATTTTATGGACAAGAAGTAGTTGCTGAGTGGCAAGCTTTGTCGGTGGCTGAGATTTTTGAGCACAAATTACTAACCATCATATTCTGGATTACCTGGTTGGTCCTTTCTGTGATGAGTTTTAAATACAACTTCTCGTTTTTGCCTGTCATGGGTATTCTCACCAATCTGTATCTGATGACAGAACTTGGGGCATCCAACTGGTTTATATTCGTGATCTGGCTGGCAATAGGTCTGGTGATCTATTTCAGTTACGGATACAAGAAAAGTAAGCTGGCAGGGAATTAGGATTTCATTGAAGAAGGGAAAAGGGCAAAGTGCTGGTGAACCGGCCTTTGCCCTTTTTTTGCTTTTATCTCTTCTCAATTTTTAAAGAGATGGAATATTTTTCCTTGGTGAAAGTGCTGTCAGCTATTTTGTGCGGATTTACATTTTCAAGAATGAACCTGTATTTCTGGCCTGCAAATTCATGGTCGAGCGTATCGGCTTGCCGGAAAGAGCCTGTTCCATATTGTGAGCGGCAATCGCCAAGACACATATTGATATGTTCAGTTAATTTACCTTCTGTGTTTACACCTTCTAAGAGGAGGTCCACCGTTGCGTTTCCTGCCCATATACAATTCACTCCTTCGGGACAACGGCTATCGTTTACATCGAAAAATGTGAGAGAAGACTTCGGAACATCATTTATAGAAACCGTTTCTTTCAGATGTATGTCTGATAATTTTTTCTCAATTCCGCTACTTTGGCAAGCCATGACGGCGACCAGTGAACTCAATATCAGTGCTTTCATCATTTTGTCGTTTGTTTGCATGACATGAAAAAGAAAGAAATGGTTGCAACACTTCACAGCGATATTGAAATATTCTAAATCATCAATGTAAATATGGTTCCCTTGCCTGCTTCCGACGATACATTAAGCTGACCATTATGTTGTTGTAGTATTTGTCTCGATAAGCTGAGCCCGATTCCGGATCCTGTTTTCTTGGTGGTGTAGAAAGGTATGAATATATTTTCGATGGCCTCAGGCTCAATACCGTCACCGTTATCTTTTACTTCAATTATTGTGAGATTCTCAGACTGATAGCCGTTGATCGTAATCAGCCGGTCGGTTTGAGAGGAAAATGATTCGGACGCATTTTTGATGAGATTAATCAATACCTGCTGAATTTGTCCTGTATCTACTTTGAAGGTCAGGTTTTCCGGTTTCACAGAGAGCTTCCATAACACACCAGATGCCATCAGGTCGGTTTGCAGTAGCTGAATTACTTCCTGTAAAAGTTCGGCAACATTTACAATTGCAAATACCGGTTTTGGCAATGTAGTAAAGTCTCGGTATGCATTCACAAACTGCATCATGCCCTTGCTTCTTTTCTCCAGCGTTTGCAGGGCCTCTTTCAAATCATTAACAGCTTCCTGATCAGATGTAGCTCGTTCAATGTCCTCATTTACAATCATTCTCATCGTACCTACAAGTGATACGATGGGGGTCATTGAATTCATAATCTCGTGCCGGAGTACGCGCGTCAGGTTTTGCCAGGATTCCACCTCCTGTTGCTGAAGTTCTGTCTGGATATTTTGAAGAACCACAATACGCACCCATTTGCCGCGCATCTGAATGGAAGCACCCTGTAGCGCAAGTGGCTGGTCGGAAGGGGTACGGTACAATTCTCTTACGCCCGAGTCAAGATTAGACAGCAGCTCATAAAGTCGGGGGTGTTTGTCCCTTAATTCGCTCAGCTGGTGAAGCCGGTAAATGCCTAGCATGCGCAGAGCGGCATTGTTGATCAGGCTCACCTGGCCGGAACTGTCGAAGGTAATCAGTCCCGTACCGATATGTTGTACGATGGTGTTCAGGTATTGCAGATTCGCTTCTTTTTCTGCCCTTGCCTGGCGGAATGCGTCCAGTACTTCATTGAACTGCTGATTGAGTTCCTGAAATGTACGACCCATTTTGTTGTCGTGGCGGAAATTGATCGTAAAGTCGGAATACCGGACAGATTCCAGAAAATAGGTTAGTTTTCGGTTGACATTAGTCACATAACGATACAGCAGTGAGCCCTGCACGATGATAAATATACCACCCAGAATATAGATCAGGACTACGTTGGTCTGTAACGAACCAAGCCACAAAATAACAAGCACACTTATAATGATCAGGATGATCCTTATTCCTATCACGAAACTGAAGTGTCGTAGTCCGATCATTTATTTTGTGCCTCTTATTCGTTGATGATGCTAACAGGCTGCCCGCACATTTCTTCAAAAATGTAGTGATTCAGCGAGGGGATTTTGTAATGTGCCAGGTCAAATTTCGGATGCTCATACACCTCCATAGCCGGTACGGATATGGTAATCATTCCGGCAGCATGCGCAGACCGCAGACCAGCGTGGGAATCTTCAAAAGCAATACATTCTTCAGGCGTTAGTCCGAGTTTGGCAGCTGTGGTAAGGTATACGGCAGGGTGTGGTTTGGTGAATTCTTCCAGTTCTCCTGAATGCCACAATTCGAAATAATCTATGATTTTCAGTCTTTTCAATACTCCTTCTATCAGCTCCATATGCGAAGCAGATGCCACTGCAAGGCGTAATCCACTTGCTTTCAGATTTTTTATGATTTCAATTGCACCAGGCATCGCCACCGCATTGGCTAATATATTTTTGTGCGCATGTTCAAGAATTTCCTGTTCCAGTTCTTCAAAGGTAGGCGTATTCCATGGTTGAATCTTGTAACAGAATTCAAGAAAAAGTTTTATTGACAGACCGGTTGTCTGTAATTTCAGAGCATGTGTCAGTTCGAAATTTACCTTTTGCATTACCTCACGGGCTGCATCCGCCCATATCGGCTCGGAGTCTATAAGCAGACCGTCCATATCAAAAATTGCCGCTTTAATATTTTGCATCAATACTGGTTTGAGATTTAAAAATAAGGCTGGTAAAAGAGGAATAATGATTATTCCGAAGCTTTTAGCCAGCTTTTTAATTATAGTCAAAACTACTACTTTCGCAGTTAAGAATGGCTTTAGGGGTGTCCTATTTACGGACTGAGATTTATACCCTTCGAACCTGATACAGTTGAGGCTGTCGTAGGAAAAAGCGCTTGAAGATCCTGAATGATCTTTTTTATCCGTTTTTCGGCTCCTCCCGGTATTAGCCCATTCTGTTTGTCTAACTCACAATAACAAGATTATGGAAAAACCAGGAAAAGCACTAGCCTCAGTACAAACACAGGTCCCGCTTGTGCACAATATAACGAATTTCGTTGTAATGAATTTTACAGCCAACGCTTTACTGGCCGTTGGGGCATCGCCCGTCATGGCACATGCCGTTGAAGAAGTTGAGGAAATGGTTGCTATCGCCGGTGCACTGGTGGTTAATATTGGTACCCTTGCCCCTCAGTGGGTGGAAGGGATGAAACTTGCAATGAAAAAAGCAGTGGAATTGGGCAAACCTATTATTCTGGATCCGGTGGGAGCAGGAGCTACTTCGTACAGGAATCAGGTTCTGACGGAATTACTGGAAACTGCAAGTCCTTCTATTATTCGTGGAAATGCTTCCGAAATATTGGCTTTGGCTGGTTCAAACATCAAAACGAAAGGTGTCGACAGTACTGCCAGCTCAGCGGATAGTCTGGAAGCTGCCAGGGAATTGAGTAAGAAATATGGCTCGGTTGTGAGCGTGAGCGGAGCAACTGATGTAATAGTCAGTGGTTCAGATGTGGCTTTTGTAGATAATGGTGTGCCTCTTATGACCCGTATTACGGGAATGGGCTGTTCGGCATCTGCAATAGCCGGAGCATTTGCTGCTGCTAATCAGGATGCTTTTGTCGCTGCTATCGGGGCTGCTGCCACGATGGGAGTATGCGGTGAAATTGCTTACGAAAAAGCGCAATTACCCGGATCTTTTCAGACCTTCTTCCTGGATGCCCTGGCTGAGATTAATGATGAAAAACTAAATCAACTGGCAAAAATCAGGCAGTGATGGAAATCGAAAAACACATACAATTGTATCTGGTCACAGACGAAAAGGCATGTTTGGGAAGAGATTTCTTCTGGGTTGTGGAAGAAGCCGTAAAAGGTGGCGTAACCATGGTACAGCTCAGAGAAAAGGAATTAGGGACGAGAGCATTTATTGAAAAAGGCAAAAGGCTGAAAGATCTTCTTGATATGTATGGAGTTCCTCTGATCATCAACGACAGGGTCGATGTGGCTCTGGCTATTGATGCAGCGGGTGTACACGTCGGGCAAAGTGATATGCCATTTGCCATTTTGAAAAATTTATTGCCGCCGGAAAAAATTACTGGTTTATCAGTAGAAAGTAAATGGCAGGTACAGGAGGCAGAGGACTGGAATGTATCCTATATAGCAGCGAGCCCGCTATTTTCTACTCCTTCAAAAACCGACACCGAGTCGCCCTGGGGCATGAGTGGCCTGCGTTGGATGCGCGACAATACACATCACCCTGTGGTTGTGATAGGTGGTTTGAGTGAAACCAACACAAAGCAGGCGATCACCAACGGTGCCAAAGGGATTGCAGTTATTTCTGCTATATGCAGCGCACCTTCTCCCTACGAAGCGGCCCAAAATCTGCGGGCGCGCATTGTCGCAGGCGTTCAATCTTAATATTCTAAAACATGACTACAGAAGTGAACAGATATCCCACGGTATTGACCATTGCAGGTTCTGACAGTGGTGGAGGTGCCGGAATACAGGCTGACCTTAAAACCATAGCAGCTTTGGGTGCTTATGGAACCTCTGCTATTACGGCGCTGACTGCTCAGAATACCCTTGGTGTGAAAGCAATACATGCGGTGCCGGCAGAATTTCTCGAACAGCAACTGGATGCGGTTTTTGAAGATATTACTGTAGACGCAGTGAAGATCGGGATGATTAACACCATTGAAGTAGCCAAAGTGGTAGCTACAGTTTTAAAAAGATACCAACCGGCATTTGTAGTTTTTGATCCTGTGATGGTATCTACAAGTGGGGCGAAATTGATTCAGGAGGAAACTGTGGAAGTACTCTGGACAGAATTGTTCCCGATTGTGGATCTCATCACACCGAATATAGACGAGGCTGAAATTCTGACCGGCAGAAAAATAAGATCTGTAGAGGAAATGAAGGAAGCATGTGAACAGATGCTTGACCGTGGGTGTAAATCGGTGCTGCTGAAGGGTGGCCATCTTATCGGTCCGGTCTTGTATGATGTTCTCGCTCAGGAGCAACAGGAGGTTATCACATTGCAAAGTGATTACATCGAAAGTAAAAATGTACACGGAACGGGCTGTACCTTATCTGCCTCGATAGCCTCTTATAGGGCATTGGGTTACGATCTCCAAAATGCTGTGAAACATGCCAGAATTTACATCGCAGGAGCCATTGAGGCCGGGAAAAATATAACTACAGGAAAAGGATCCGGTCCGCTCAATCATTCCTATTCACCTGTTAAAATGCAAATACGATCATGAAATTTACAGAAGAACTCTGGGAGGCAGCTTTGCCCATCTACAATCAAATAGAGAATCATAGTTTTAACCAGGAACTGAAAACTGGCATTTTACCGGTAGAAAAATTTAAATTCTATATTTATCAGGATTCGCTGTACCTGGCAGATTTTGCGCGTGCTTTAGCCACTGCGGGTACGAAGGCGGGAGGTAGCCAGGATCTGCTGGACTTTCTGGAATTTGCCCAAAATGCCATTTTGGTAGAGCGGGCGTTGCATATCAGTTATTTTAAAGAATATGAAATCAGCCATGATGGAGTGAAAGCACCGGGCTGTTTCGCTTATACCAATTACCTGTTATCGGTGAGTTCCTTCGAAAGTTTTGAAGTTGCGGTAGCTGGATTGCTTCCATGTTTCTGGATTTACAAGAAGGTGGGTGATTATATTTATGCCAATCAGACGAAGCCAAATGCTTACCAAAACTGGATTGATGCATACGCCGGAGAAGAGTTTGCAGCATCAGTGGAAAAGGCGCTCAGTATCTGCAATCGTATTGCTGAAACTGCTTCTTCAGCAACGCGGCAAAAAATGAAAGACGCTTATATTACAGCTTCCAGATTGGAATATATTTTCTGGGATAGTGCATACAAGCTGGAGCAGTGGCCGGTGTAACGGTTCATCCGATAAATCTGAAATTTCATCAGGTTAATATGTACGTCCATCCATAATGCTTAGTTTGTTTTATCAGCCTGTTTTACTTTTGAATCGTTGGCAAGAGATTGTCAACATTCAGACATTAACTCATCTGTAACAATTATAAAAATGGAAACTCCCCGAAATGAATTTCTTTGGAAAAAAGCCAAACATCGTGCTGCTTTCAAAATGCACCTGCGCACTTATTCATTGGTGATCGGCGGTTTGTGGGTGATTTATTTTCTCACCAGCGGCAATAGTTTTCTTACCAATTGGGACAACTGGGGACACCGTGCTTATCCATGGCCCGTATGGCCGATGTTAGGTTGGGGGATTGGTCTGGTTTCTCATTATATGTCGGCGTACGGGCATACTAATGAGGTAGATATGGCAAAAAGAGAATATGAAAAATTGCTGAGAGAACAGCAATAATTGATATAGAACAAGTGGTAGAAATCGGCAGGTGGCGTTTAGTCAACTGCCGGTTTTTCTATGTATAACCTCCGGTTTTGGAACAGTTGTTTTAGGATACACAACCTGAATGACAGAATCATAAAACATGAATTATTATGGAAAAGGACCTGAGAGATACGGAAGCAATCAAAAAACTAAAATCACTGGGTGAAGATATAAGGTTTTGTATGTACACCACCTTCGGAAATGGCAGAATAGATTCCCGTCCTATGACGACGCTGGATATAGATGAAAACGGAAATGTATGGTTTTTTACAAGTCGCAACACAGATATAGGCAAGGAAACAAACTGGGGTGAGAGTGTCACGCTGATCTATGCCGATCCGAAAAATAGCAGTTATCTGAGCGTAGCCGGACAAGCTGCGGTTGTGAATGACGAACAGAAGAAGGAGGAGCTCTGGAACGTAATGACCAAAGCCTGGTTTCCCGGTGGAAAGGATGATCCTGATTTAGTATTGCTGAAAGTTACAACGGATGAAGCTGCCTATTGGGATAGCAATTCGTCCAGAATGGTCGTATTCTTTTCCATGCTTAAAGCAGCTGTAACGGGTACAACGCCCGAAGGAGGCGATCATGGTAAGCTGGATCTGGCTTAAAATAACTTCGAATTTCTTTTTGGCAATCGGTGTGAAATGGAGCTCATGCCGATTGCTTTTTTGTATATGAAGAATAGAATTTTACTATAAAAGTCTCAGGGAATGATTTTTGAAAAGACATCTTTTACCTGAAAATTAAACTTCTTATGAGTATGCAACGACCGGTTAAAATTACGCTGATTATTGTTTTGATACTGGTGCTCGTTGCCGGTGGTTGGTATTTCTTCAAAGTTTACAAGGGAGAGAATGAAAATCCGGTTTCTGGTCTGAAGCCAAAGGTGGAGCTGGGAATTGGTCAGGTAAGTAATATCACTGACAGCACCGTGGATGTGAAGCTTAATCTGCTTATACACAATCCGCTTCCTGTAGGTTTCGACCTGGATGGTTTTGATTATTTCGTAACTATGAACGACAAGAAAATTGTCGAGAACAATTATGAAAAACCGTTGGCATTAAAAGCCCGGGACAGCAGCGCGATAGAGTTGCCTGCTCAGCTTAAAATCAAAAATATATCTGAAATAGGTGATGCTGCCACAGAGAGGGGCGAGGACAGTGCCAATTATCACTTTGAAACTGTTTTCCATCTCAAAAAACCTTTGCTTGGAAAGGATAGTATTACCCTGTCTGTGGATAAACGCTTACCACTGTGGCAGCTACCGAAGGTGGAAGTTGCAGGATATGATGTTGAGAAATTTCGATTGAGTAAATCAGAGATTGTGCTGCAACTCAAATTCACCAATAGAAACAGCTTTCCTATTCAGTTTAAAAATCCTTCTTATGTGATTGATTTGGGTAAACAAAAAAGGTTGGCGGAAGGAAGTGTAAAGGGTTTTACGAAGGTGAAAGGAAAAAGCAGTGAAATCTATGAAATTCCGCTTGCTATTGATATGGGGAAAATACTGAAGGCGGCAGGGCAGATTATTGTCAATGGGAAAGATATTCCGTTCACCTTGTATTTTAAAAGTGTGCTCGTTTCTGAAAATGATATCTTTAAGGACAGCGATGTGAATGTGGTTGTGAACGGTGAGCTTAAAGATATGGCAACAGTGCAAAAGAATCTGGGTAACTGATATTTGTATTTTGACCACGGATTACACGCATAGCAAGAATGCATGGCAGTCGGGTTGTGCGTATGATCCGTGGCGTACAAGCAGGTGTCTATTTTGTATTAAACCAAACCGTCATTTCATTGGCTCCTCTGTTGGCCCAGGCATAGAATGGGATCAATTTAGTCTGATCCGAATTCAATGTTGTAATACCTCCCAACAGGTTGGCATCGAATTGCGGTGTGAATGTTTGATCAGCATGGATAACAATCGAATTTGCCTTCCCGTGATTGTCGTGCCCCTCGGCACAATACAATACCGGCCCTCTTTCAATTGCTATTTTGCCTACGTTGTCTTTGATGTTTTCATTAGCAATCACTTGTCTCACCGGCATATCCAGCACCACTTCTACCACATCACCTTTCTTCCATTTGCGGGAAATTTTTGCATAACCGCTCTCAGACTTTATCTGCACTGTTTTCCCGTTCACTGTAATTGAAACAGGGTTCATTTTCGCTGATTTATAAGTATACAAATCTCCCGGAATAGCCTCTCCTGTTGCCCAGCCTGGTATCCTGATGGAAAGCGGAAACTCCTGCTGTTTTTCTGGCGAAACGATCAGTTTGATTTTACCTTCCCACGGATAATTGGTCTGCTGCGAAAGTTTAACTTTGTTATTTTCGATAGTAAATTCAGTTTCACTATCTGCAAACAGGTTTACAATAAGATCATTCCCATTTTTAGCATAGATAAACGCAGGAACCTGGGGTAAAAAACGTGCTACGTTTGTAGGACAGCAGGCTGTTCCAAAAAATGGATGGCGTACTGCGCCGGATCCTTTTCCAAAGTCATTTTTACCATCAGAAGCCATTGGGTTTACATAGAAGAACTCATCACCTTTGACTGACATTCCGCCCAGAAATCCATTGTATAGTACTCTTTCAAAAACATCCATGTATTTGGCCTGGCCTGTGTACAAGTACATTTTATGGTTCCAAAGCATATTGGCTATAGCGGAACAGGTCTCTGCATAGGCATTGTCGTTGGGTAAGAGGTAGGCTTTGTCAAAGGCTTCCCCGTCTTCGCGTGCACCCACTCCACCGGTGATGTATTGCTTTTTGTAGGTTGCGTCTTCCCAGATATGGTGAATTGCTTTTTCATAAGCAGGATCTTCTTTTTCAATCAACATGTCAGTAATGGCGGCATACAAATACTGGGCACGTACGGCATGTCCAACCGCCTCTTTTTGCCTTACGACAGGAATCTGATCCTGGAAATAACTCGGTCCCAGTTTGTGTTCGTCAAGGAACAATGGGCGTTTATCCGATCGCCCGCGCATGTCAATGAAGAATTTTGCGAGATCATAGTATTCCTTTTTTCCTGTCGTCCGATACAAGCGTATCAGAGCGGTTTCAGTTTCTTCATGACCAGGCACGACAATCAATTGACCCGGACCGGTCCCAAATGTGCGTACAAGATGATCCGCATTTTTGGTGGCAACATCCAATAAGGATTTTTTGCCAGTTGCTTCATAGTGTGCAACTGCTGCTTCATAAAGATGCCCCACATTGTAGAGTTCATGACTGCCGTTTTCAAATGAATAGCGGGTAGGACCGGCGATCCAGTCGTAAGATCCGGTAGTGTCCTTATTGATGGTTCGCAGGGTGTAGAGGTATCCGTCTGATTCCTGAGCAGCGGCGAAGAGTACGATCAGGCTGTCCAGATATTTGTCTAATTTAGGATCGTATTGATTTTGAAGCACGTATGCCGCTCCTTCTACTGTTTTGAAAACATCAGAGTCATTGAAACGTGCTCCCTGAAAAATGCCTTGTTTCAAGCCGCCTGCGACTGCGAAGTTATCTATGCGGCCCGAAGTTTCAATTTCATGCAATACGTGGGGAATTGTAGTAGTACGTGCACTTTCGATGCGCTGGTGCCAGAAGCCTTGTTTGGTTTTTACACTTTTTAAAGGAACCGGAGACGGTTTATTGCTTTGAGCAGAAATGAATAGAGTGTGTAGGAGAAAAATTATTGCAATGAGATATTTAGCCATTTTGGAATTGTTTGCAGTGTATATAAACTTGAAAACAATCCCAAAATGAAAAAATTATGCCTTTAACGAAGATTTTTATCTGCTTTTACCAAATGAACCGTCACATACATCTCCTTCTTCAAACTCGGTCAGCCAAACTTTCAGTTTTTCATTACGTTCATTTGTGAGCTCCGTCAGATATAATGACCAGCACATAGGATGCGCACTCCCATAGGCGTTAGCTTGCGTAAGCGGATACTTGGTAAGCATTTCTGCGTCTCTGAACTGGATCCATATACGCTGTGTGTTTTTAAGGTTTTTGATGAAAAGTTTATCCGAGGCATGTTCCTTCAACACTCTTTGATATGTCGCATTAAGCGCTTTATCTGCTTTTTTATAATTCAGATCAGCTTCCTGGTTCATTTCAGACTGAGTCTGAGCGGAAGCAGCAGTTAGTGCCGAACAGAACAGGAAAATCAGAATAAGGTATTTCATCGTCATTGAATCTAAGTTTATAACCCGTATTTTTCCATACGCCTGTATAATGCGGCGCGGCTTAGCCCTAGTTCTCTTGCTGCGTCAGTGATATTGCCATTAAAACGTTTCATAGCCTTCACAATGAGCGTCTTTTCCATGTTTTCAAGATCGAATCCAGTAGCGGTTGCAGCAGGTCCGGTCGCACTTTTCAGAAAGAGGTCGTCGGGTTGCAACGTTTTTTCCTGGGATAAAATTACCGCTCTTTCTATCGCATGCTGGAGTTCACGGATATTACCAGGCCAGTTGTATTGCTGCATTTTTTTGATCAGCGCACTGCTGATATCGTTTACAGGCCTGTTGTATTTTTTACTGAACTGTTTCAGATAGAAATCTGCCAAAGCTGAAATATCTTCATGCCTTTCACGTAGCGGGGGCAAATCCAGTTCAATAGTATTGATACGGTAAAGTAAATCCTGACGGAAAGTTTTTTCCTGTACCATTTTTTCAATATTCATGTTGGTAGCGCAAATAAGGCGTACATCCAACGCTATCGATTTGTTAGAACCTACGCGTGTCACTTTCCTGTCCTGAATAACTGTCAGTAACTTGGCTTGTAGCGGCAAACTCAGATTGCCAATTTCATCCAGGAAAATAGTGCCGCCTTTAGCTTCTTCAAATCGCCCTGCACGATCCTCTTTTGCATCCGTGAAAGCTCCTTTTACATGACCAAACAACTCACTTTCAAAAAGGCTTTCGCTTAACGCCCCTAAATCCACCGTTACAAAAGGTTTTTCCGCACGTTGCGAATGTTGATGAACATGCCGGGCCAGTTGCGTTTTTCCGGTTCCGTTTTCCCCAAGGATAATAACATTTGCATCCGTTGCCGCTACACGCTCAGCCGTGAATAGAACCTGTTTCATTGCATCGCTGGTGGCAACGATTGTATCAGCGTTGTTTTTTGCTTTTTTAGTCTCTTCTTTCGTTTTCTCTTCCGGTGCTATTCCAGCGCCGCCTGCGTTGTTGACCAGTAGCGCTGCTGAAATGGTAGCCAATAATTTCTCATTTTCCCAGGGTTTCAGCACAAAATCCGTTGCTCCCGATTTGATTGCCCTGATCGCCATTTCGATATCACCGTAGGCAGTAATCATAATCACCTTCATCTTTGGATTGATGTCCAGGATGCGGTCGAGCCAGTGAAATCCTTCTCTTCCGCTATTGACATCACGCGTGAAATTCATATCCAGCAAAATGAGATTGTACTCTCCGTTCGTTACCAGAAACGGAAGTTTTTGAGGATTTTTTTCGATGTCAACGGATTTGGCGTGGCGTTTCAGTAAAAGTTTTGCAGCACTCAATACGTCTACGTCGTCGTCAATGATGAGGATTTTGGCTTCTGATAATTGCATGGTTCTTAAATTAGATATTTTTCGTCGAACACGATCTGGTGTTCATTTAACATGGCTATAAATTCGTCCCTAAAAGTAAGCTTTTTGTGGTGCTCTACCTGATTTTTAACATATTCTATTAACATATCTCTATCTCTGACTGAATAGGTAAAGGCTCCGTAACCCTCCTGCCAGTAAGTAAATCCTGCAAAGAGACGATTTTCTTTGATGTATAAGGAAGTCCCGATCTTAATATCCTTAACCAGAGAGGATAAAGAAACAGAGGGATGAAGACCCGTCAGAATATGAATGTGATCTTCTACACCATTCAAACGATAAAGATGGCAATTTTTATTTTTTAGCAATCCGTAAATGTATTTGAAAAGTTGGGGACGGTTGTTTTCAGTCAGGACGCGTTCGCGATTTTTGGTACTGAAAACGATTTGATAGAGAATTTGCGTGTAGGTGTTCATGGTAGATAAGATGGTGAAGATGACAGTGTGATCTGAGGAAAGAACTGGGATTTTGACCGGTATGGTAGGAAAATGTAACGGATGGAAATCGGCTGTAATATTCAACCCTTACAGGGTTGCCGGGCGACGTGGAGTTTGTGCTTGTTGCCCCGGGTTTCACCCGGCGTTATTCGTATTTAAGCCCTCCGGGCTTCTTCTTCCGACTTCGAGTTAAATCCTCACCTATTATTCGTGTATCTTCTGTTTTTTTTCTGAACATCTGATTTCGGATGATCCCGGAGGGGATCCAATACGAGTAGCGCCGGATGTAATCCGGTGGAATAATGCGTTGATGAGTAACCACACATGATCCTGTAGGGATCAAATATGAATAGGGCCGGATGCAATCCGGTTGAAAGAGGTATTGATGAACAGTTACGCGCGATCCTGTAGGGATCGAATATGAATAGCGTCGGGTGAAACCCGGTGGGACGGATGTAATCCGTTGGAATGAGGTGTTGATGAACAGTTACGCATGATCCCGTAGGGATCGAATACGAATAGCGCCGGTGAAACCCGATGTGACGGATGCAATCCGTTGGAATGAGGTATTGATGACCAGTTACGCATGATCCCATAGGGATCAAATACGAATAGCGCCGGGTGAAACCCGATGGGACGGATGCAATTCGCGGATGCGTTGATAACCGGTTATACCAACCCCATCGGGGTTGAATGTTATTTACACAATGCGCTCAATGTCCGTACATGCACAGAAATGTCCGATAATGAACAAAATGTTAAAATGTAAAATGTACTAATTGTTTGAATATCAATTGTTTGATTTTTTTATTGACTCATGGCATAGTCATTGAAATTAACCTATGGATTTTAGTACTGATACGACTTATATTACATCGAAATAATGGAAGTGAAAACACCTAACGCGCCAGGTTCCGGCAATGGATTTACAGGCGGATCATCAACAATGGATAAGATTAAACCGAAGAAATTCTGGACAACGAAGCGTATCGGTCTGATTGCAGGTGGGGTTTTGTTTGCGAGCTTTTTGATCTATCAGTTTTTCTTCTCCGAAAAAAGAACCCGATTGAATGTGGATCAGGATAAACTCACTATATCATCTGTTTCACAGGGCAAATTCGATGAATTTATTGTTGTTACCGGTGTAGTTCAGCCACTCAAAACCATACAGCTGGATGCAATCGTGGGTGGTTACGTCACAGAAAAACTGATTGAAGGTGGTAACATGGTGAAGCAAGGAGAGGTTCTACTTCGTCTTGAAAATCAGAATCTTAAATTAAGCTTTCTTCAGTCTGAAACAGAAGCCAGCCGATTGGTAAACGATCTTCAAAATACGCGTCAGAGTTTGAAAATTGCACGATTTAATCTGCAAAAATCATTGAGCGAACTTGATTTTCAGATTGATCAGGCGAAGGATGCACACGACCGTAATACAAAGCTTTACAAGGATAAGGTCATTCCCGATGCAGATTATCTTAAAACCAAGCGTGATTACGAGCGTCTGGTGAAACAAAGAGAAATTGAGATCGAGTCTCAGAAATACCAGGAGGAGAATGCTAAAATGCAGATTGCTCAACTGGAAGGAACGCTGGCAAGCACGCAAAAGAACGTGAACCTATGGAAGCAAACGTTGGAAAATTTATCTGTGAAAGCGCCGGTGTCTGGCCTGTTGTCTTCTATGAACGTGGAGGTAGGTTCTAATATTAATCAGGGACAGAATATTGGCCAGATCGACGATTTGAATGGTTTTAAAATGCGTGTAGGGGTGGATGAACATTATATTTCCAGAATCTTTGCCGGACTGACTGGTACCATGGATTTCAATGGTAAATCTTATGGACTGAAGATCATCAAGATATATCCGGAAGTAAAAAGCGGCCGTTTTGAAGTGGATATGGAGTTTGAAAAAGCGCCCGAACTGATCAAAAGAGGGCAGTCGGCTCCGATACGCCTCCAATTAGGTCAACCATCTCAGGCCACACTTTTACCGGTAGGAGGTTTCTTCTCTGAAACAGGTGGAAACTGGGTGTACGTGGTGAACGAGGATGGAAAACGAGCTACAAAACGTAGTATCACCCTGGGACGTAAAAATCCGGAGTATTTTGAAGTATTGGATGGATTGAAGCCTGGCGAAAAGGTCATCACCAGCTCGTATGAGAATTTCGGAGATAATGAAGTACTTGAGTTTTAATAGAGCTATTAGCTTTTAGCGATGAGCTTATAGCTAATAGGGAATGTCAAACGGATCGAAGTTTTTTAATAAATGCTGTTAACATCTTTTGGACTTCGGTAAGTAGAGTATCAAGTTGATCGTAGTCAGAATGAGATAAATAGTCCAGTTCTTTTGCAAGGAAGATTTGATAGAAGAGTTCTGAAGCGGATCCATTGGCGATGATTAAAAACTGCGCTAGTTCTTTATCCGACATTCGACCACAGCCTTCAGCAATATTAGAAGGTATTGAAATGGCCGAACGTCTGATTTGACTGGTAAGCCCATATAATTCTTCTTTTGGGAAAATTTGGTGATTTCATAGATAGCAAAAGTTAAAATATGGCTCTTTTGCCAAACCAGAAGTTCTTTAAAATTTTTCATTTGATACCAATAGCAAGATTTGTCAATTAGAATAAACTTTTATGGATAAGTAACTATGTGCTCATCCGATCAAAATATTTAAATTATCTGTAATCTTGGCTAATAGCCAACAGCTCAAAGCTAATAGTATGATCAAAATTACCAACATGCACAAGGTTTTCTCTACGGAGGAAGTCGAGACTACTGCCCTCAATGGCATTGATATGGAAGTGAAAGATGGCGAATTTGTGGCCATCATGGGCCCTTCCGGTTGTGGGAAATCCACTTTGCTGAACATCCTCGGACTGCTGGATAATCCCAGTGAAGGATCTTATGAGTTCTATGGAACCGAAGTTGCGAAAATGTCGGAACGGCAGCGTGCGCAGATCAGAAAAGGAAATATTGGTTTCGTTTTCCAGAGTTTTAACCTGATTGATGAACTGACTGTATACGAGAACGTGGAGCTTCCGTTGTTGTACCTGAAGACACCACCTGCCGAACGTAAGGAAAAAGTGGAAGCAGCTCTGACGCGCATGAATATGATGCACCGTCGCAATCACTTCCCTCAGCAGCTTTCCGGTGGACAGCAACAGCGTACAGCCATCGCCAGAGCTGTTGTAGCCACTCCCAAGACGATCCTTGCCGATGAGCCTACCGGTAACCTTGACTCTAAAAACGGAGAAGAAGTAATGAATTTGCTAAGCCAGCTAAACAATGCAGGAACGACGATTCTGATGGTGACTCACTCACCTTATGATGCCGGTTTTGCACACCGTATCGTGAACCTGTTTGACGGAAAAATCGTGACCGAAAAAGTACACGTTTAGATTTTAAGAAACAGCCTGAGGCTGATACCAAATTAACTACCAAAATTTAATCCGGCCATGAAAAGAAAATTTTTAATCTTCATGCTTGCGGCTGTAACTGGTGTATCCACTACCACGTTGGCTCAGAAGAGCACGCACATTAGCAGGAGTATTGATGATGACGGAAATAAGTTGTCGATCAGTATCAACGGTACTATAGATGGCAAAAGCATTCGCTACGACCGTACTTTTCTTGTGGCCGGACTAACTAAGGCGGAGAGAAAAGATATTACCCAGGAGGCTTTTGATTCGTTAGGATTGGGAAGTGTTACTTCGCCTGAGCCCCATACAGCTCCGGAGCCACCACGAAGCAGACCTGCTCCACGCCCCGTTCCCTCTACATCCAAAGATCTCTCTGTTTCAGATCACAAAGAGATACGATCAACAGAAAAGGTAACCGGGAAACCTTTTACGAAAGAGGTTAAGTTCGATTCAGAAACCGGAGAAATGTATCTCAAATATGAATTCACGCGAAATGGCGAGGAGTTCGTATTTGAAAAAACGGTGAACGCTACGTCAAAATCTGCCAAACAGCGTGAGCAGATTATCAGCAACTTCGAAGCAGAGATCGTACTTCCATCAGGAAAGTAAAATAGTGCACCGAAAATAGAGGTACTTATCCGGTTCTAATGAGGATCCGGATAGGTACCGGTAATCCTTCATGTTCTTACAGCAACATAGCCATGTACAAAAACTATCTCAAAATCGCATTTCGTAATCTTTTTAAACACAAGGTTTTTAGTGTGATCAATATTGCTGGTGTGTCCGTCGGGCTTGCCTGTTTCCTGCTACTGGCTTTGTATGTGAAAGATGAACTAAGCTATGACCGTCATCATACGCATGCGGACCGAATCTACCGTTTGTCGAGAACTTTTCTTTCCAAAGACGGAACTACTTCCCTGAAACTTGGGCATGTAGCTCCTCCGTTTGGCCCGCTTATCAAAGAGGATTTTCCGGAGATAGAACAAGTGGTCCGCATGCTGGAAACCGGGGGACTTGTCAAATACGGAGAGCACAATTTCAATGAAGATGATTTGTTCGCGGCTGAACCCAACATTTTTAAGGTATTCAGTTTTGATGTGATTAGCGGGAATGCCGATAAAGCACTTGAAAATCCCTTTTCTATTATGTTTTCAAGACCCATGGCCGAGAAATATTTTGGAAAAGAGAATGCGCTTGGCAAAACTGTGCGGCTCGACAATCAGATTGATTATACCGTTACAGGCGTTTTTGAGCCCCTGCCTGCTCAGTCTCATTTTCATCCTTCTTTTCTGGTTTCATTTTCTACACTGAATGACCCACGCATTTATGGAGCGGATGGGTTAAAACGGAACTGGGATAATAATTCGTTTTCAACGTTTTTACTTTTACCTGAAAATTACAATCCTGAAAAGTTAGTAAAAGCATTTCCTGCTTTCCAGAAAAAACACATTGGCGACACTGCTCCGCAGTACTCTGTTCTTGACCTAATGAAGTTGACGGACATACATTTGTATTCTCATCTGGACTCAGAAATTGAGGCTAACGGCGATGTCCAATATGTTTATTTGTTTTCAGCTATTGCCATCTTCATTCTGCTGATTGCCTGCATCAATTATATGAATCTCGCAACAGCCAAATCGGCGACGCGGGCGAAGGAAGTGGGGATGAGGAAAGTGATTGGAGCAGTCAGGTCCCAGCTTGTTGGTCAGTTTCTGAGTGAGTCCGTGATGCTGGTTTTTATTTCGGTAGTTCTGGCGGTGCTGATCGTTGTATTCTGTTTGCCATCGTTGAATACATTTACTCATAAAGAACTCTCATTCTCGGCTTTACTCGATCCGGTGTTCCTGGGTATCCTGGCATTCATTACCATATTTACGGGTTTTGTAGCAGGAAGCTATCCGGCGTTTTTCATGACGTCGTTTCAACCTATCAGCGTACTGAAAGGCAAAATTGCAACTGCTCTGAAAAACGGACAGCTTCGCCAGTCATTGGTGGTCGTTCAGTTTTCTATTGCGGTGATACTCATCATCAGCACTGTGGTAGTGTATAGCCAAATGCGGTACATCCGTAATTATAGTCTTGGTTTTTCAAAGGATCAGGTGGTAGTGCTCAACATGCCACAGGATACCACAACCGATTTTGAATCCATCCGTCAACGCCTGAAAGAAAATAACAACATCAAGGAAGTGGGGCGCTCTTCACGTATACCATCTATGCGTTTGCTCGATTCCTGGGAAGCTTATGTGATGAAGGGAGACTCATTTACAGAGTCTAATATCATTATCAAATCGTTGTCGGTGGACGAAGATTTTATTCCTGCTTATCAGATTGAGATGGTTGCCGGACGGAATTTTTCAAGGGATTACGGAACAGATAAAACCAGCGGCTTCATTTTGAACGAAACCGCCGCCAGGCTGCTTGGCTGGAAAAACCCTTCAGAAGCAATTGGTTCGGGTTTTGGTTACGGGCAAAGCAGAGGACAGATTATCGGTATCACAAAAGATTATCATTTTGAATCTCTCCACCAGAAAATAGTGCCATTGGTAATGATGTATCAAGCTAATAGATTGGGACGCGTATCGGTGCATATATCAGGAAATAATCCTCAGGAAGCGATTGGCCATATAGAATCATTTTGGCGAAGCAAGTATCCGGATATTCCGTTCAGCTATGAATTTCTGGATCAGCGGTTTGGCAAGCTATATGCCACTGAGCAAACGCAACAATTACTTTTCGGTCTATTCGCAGGGATTGCCATCTTTATTTCTTGTCTGGGATTACTTGGACTTTCGATGTTCATGGCAGAGTTGCGAACTAAAGAAATAGGTGTGAGAAAGGTACTTGGTGCTTCAGTGGGGAGTCTGGTGGCTCTGCTGTCACAGGATTTTCTTAAACTGGTTTTGATCGCCATCGTCATTGCTTCCCCAATTGCCTGGTACGGCATGCACAACTGGTTACAGGATTTTGCTTATCATACAGAAATTCAATGGTGGGTGTTTGTACTTGCTGGCGTTCTTGCCATAGGTATCTCGCTTGTTACCATTAGTTTCCAGAGTATTAAAGCAGCGTTGATGAACCCGGTGAAATCGTTGAGAAGTGAGTGAAGGTAGCTAATAGCTGTTAGCATTTAGCTTTTACCCAAAATTAGTTGAGTTTTGGAACGAACATATTAATTAAGAGCCAATAGTCATAAATACCCATTGCCATTATTTAAGGCTGATAGTAGATAACCAAAGCTAATTATTAAAGTAGCAGACTCTCAAAGCTAACGACTAAGAGCTCACAGCTAAAAGCTTAAAAAGCCATGTTCAAAAACTATCTAAAAATCGCCTGGAGGAACTTGTGGAAAAGCAAGTCGTTCAGCCTCATCAATATTCTCGGACTTGCACTGGGAATGGCTTGCAGTTTGTTGATTGTCCTTTGGGTAAAGGATGAAATCAGGATGGATCGGTTTCATGAGAATGACGCCAGACTGTATCGTGTGTATGAAAATCAACATTATTCCGGCACCATAAATACGACAGTTGCAACGCCGGGTGTACTTGCAGAAAACATCGTGCGCGATATTCCTGAAATTGAAATGGCATCTCAACTACTTTGGGAGGAAACGCCTGTATTGAAGGTAGGCGACGTGTTTGACAATGAAAGCGGGAGGTATGTACAGGGTGATTTTCTGAAAATGTTCTCTTATGATCTGGCGGAAGGTGATGCCGCCAGCGCACTGAAACGTCCGGATGGGATTGTCATTTCTCAAAAACTGGCGGGTAAGTATTTCAAAGGCCAGAGCGCGATGGGAAAAACGATACGGGTGGATGGTAAAACGGATGTGATAGTGACAGGTGTATTGAAAGATATTAATCCTTCTTCATCACTGAATTTTGAATTTTTGATGAGCTTTGATCAATGGCTGAAGGACAATGCCTGGGCCAAAGAGTGGGGTAACAACGGGCCACGTTGCGCGGTAATGCTCGCGAAAAATGCGGACGTGGATAAGGTGAATGCCAAGATCAAAAACTATATCAAGACCAAAAACAAGAATAGTAACATTGATATTTTCCTGGTCAATTATGGAGAATCTTATCTGTATTCGAAGTGGGAATCGGGTAAACAAACAGGCGGGCGCATTGAGTATGTGAAGATGTTCTCGATTGTCGCAGTTTTCATTCTGGTGATTGCCTGCATTAATTTTATGAATCTGGCTACTGCGCGTTCTGTGAAAAGAGCGAAGGAAGTGGGGCTGCGCAAAGTTGTGGGCGCATACAGACATAGCCTCATTGCCCAGTTTATGGGAGAGTCGGTACTTATTACACTGATTTCATTGCTGGTTGCCATCGTAATCGTAGTTGTGATGCTTCCTTCTTTCAATCAGCTGACAGATAAAAAGCTTTCTTTTGATCTGTTCGATCCTGTTATGCTGGCTGTAGTTTTTGGTCTTACTGCCTTTACCGGTATCATGGCGGGGAGTTATCCGGCCTTGTTCATGTCGTCTCTCAATCCGGTAACGATTCTGAAAGGATCTTTGAAATTCAAACCGAGTGCATCCTATTTCCGCCAGGGATTGGTTGTTTTTCAATTCGGGCTATCTATTCTGCTGATTATGGCGATGATCGTTGTATACCGGCAAATCGATTTCATTCAGCATAAAAACCTTGGTTTCGACAGAGGTAACCTGCTTTATATTGATGACCTGGAAAAAGGAATGGCCAAAAATTTTCCGGCTTTTAAACAGGCGTTGGAGAATGAACCGGGAATTAAATCTGTAACTGCTTCTCAGGCAAGTCCGCTTGAAGTAGGGAGTTCGACCATGGGTGTAACCTGGCCCGGAAAAGATACAATTCAGCAATTGCTTTTTGCAGTGAATCCATCTGGTTACGATTTTGTCAAAACTATGGATATTCAGCTGTTGGATGGTCGCGATTTTAGTCCCGAATACGGAACGGATACATCCAATTACCTGATCAACGAAGCGGCTGCAAAAAAGATCGGTTATAAAGATCCCGTAGGTAAAGAGTTGACGATGTGGGGTAAAAAAGGGAAAATTATCGGGCTGATGAAGGACTACCACATAGGTTCTCTGCATGTAGCCATCGAACCATTGATTGTCGGTTTGCAACCTAAAACAGACAATTGGGGAGTTGCATTAATCCGTACTGAATCAGGACAGACCAAACAGGCCATTGATCGTATAGAACATGTCTTCAAACAATTCAACCCTGGTACACCGTTCAAATATTATTTCGCCGATCAGGAACTGGATAAATTGTATAAGTCTGAAAATGTGGTGAGTAAGCTTTCTAATTACTTTGCGTTCCTGGCGATTTTTATATCCTGCCTCGGATTATTCGGTCTGGCGGCTTTCACTGCAGAACAAAGAACCAAAGAAATTGGCGTGCGTAAAGTATTGGGCGCAAGTATAAGTAATCTGGTTGCCATGTTGTCGAAGGACTTTGTGAAATTGGTAGCCATTTCAGCATTAATTTCCTTTCCTATTGCCTGGTATTTCCTTCGAAACTGGCTGGACAAATACGCTTACAGGATTGAGTGGTGGTATTTTGTGGTTACTGCCATTGCTGCGCTTTCTATTGCTTTAATAACGGTGAGTTTTCAGGCGATTAAAGCAGCGCTGTTGAATCCTGTTAAAACGCTTAAAAGCGAATGATGAAATTAGCTTATAGCTATTAGCATTTAGCCGTTAGCCAGGGTTCGGTTTTATGCTGAGTAGCTAACCGCCAGTGACTCATAGTTAATAAATTGTATTGTAAATAAATTATTTAAGGCCCAAAGTATGTCACTCAGGCCAGTTGTAAAAGTTGCGACTTAAAGCTGGTGGCTAAGAGCTCACAGCTAAAAGCTAAAAAACTATGTTCAAAAACTATCTAAAAATCGCTTGGCGGAATCTTCGCAAAAACCAGTTCTACACCTTTCTGAACATGTTCGGTTTGTCGCTGGGGTTGGCTAGTTGCATGCTCATTACATTCTACATCGTCGATGAACTGAGTTTCGACCGATCGTTTGAAAATGCAGAGCGGATTTATCGTGTCAATTCGGATATCAGATTTGGCGGAGCGGATATGACACTCGCTGTAGCGCCTGATCCGCTTGCTTTTACATTGAAAAAAGATTATCCTCAGATAGAACAGGTAACAAGGCTGCGTGAAAATGGGAGCCAGCTTGTGAAAGTGGCCGGAACTACCGAAAACCAGAGAGAGAACCATGTTTTCTATGCTGATTCTACATTCTTTGATGTTTTCTCTGTTCCATTGGTAGCCGGTCAGAAAAATAAGGTATTGAGTACTCCGAATACTGTAGTTCTGTCTGAAACGGATGCACGTAAATATTTCGGTGACGCCGATCCCATAGGTCAGTCGCTGATCGTGGACAACAATACGACTTACACTGTCTCGGGCATTATGCAGGATATTCCTGCAAAGTCTCATCTCAGGAACGTACACATGTTGTTTTCAATGAGCTCCAGTGAAGAAAGCCGCAGGAATAATTGGGGAAGCCACAATTACAACACCTATTTGTTACTTAGTGAGGGAACAGATCCGGCACAGTTTGAAAAGTATTTTGATACTGTTCTTGAAAAATATACGGCCCAATGGGTGCAGTCATTTCTTGGAACAACGCTGGCGGAAGTCAGGAAATCGGGAAACTACATCCGTTACACACTCATGCCACTTACAGATATACACCTGTATTCTGACCGTGGAGCTGAAATAAATGCAAACGGGAATATTCAGTATGTGTACATTTTCGCTGTGGTGGCTGTATTCTTGTTAGCAATTGCCTGCGTCAATTTTATGAATCTGGCTACGGCCCGGTCTACCAACAGAGCCAAGGAAGTGGGAGTGAGGAAATCACTCGGATCGGGTAGATCAGCATTGGTACAGCAATTCCTTACAGAGTCGGTGATGCTGAGTTTTTTATCTCTGGGAATTGCATTGCTGCTGGCCTATCTTACACTGCCATTTTTTAATCATCTTGCAGGTAAACAAATCGTATTTCCGATTACAAATGTCTTGTTCTGGGCGATTCTGATAGTCACGTGTACTATCGTAGGGATTTTGGCTGGAAGTTATCCCGCATTTTTCCTGTCAGCATTTGAACCTTTACGTGTTCTCAAAAAGAATATTGAGCTGACCGGAAAAGGGAATGGAGCGATGCGGAATATCCTGGTGGTATTTCAGTTTGTAATTTCTGTCATGCTGGTTGTAGGTACCGGAGTAATTTATCGTCAGCTGAACTATATCCAGAACAAAAAGTTGGGGTTCAACAAGGAGCAAATGCTGATCGTGAATGATGCTTACGCGCTAGGCAGTCAGGTGGAAGCTTTCAAACAGCAAGTATTAAAAATTAAGAATATAGAATCGGGTACGATCAGCAGTTTTTTGCCTACTCCGTCTTCACGTACTGACCATACGTTTTTTCCTGAAGGACAAATTCAGCAGGACAAGGGAATTAATATGCAGAAATGGGCTGTTGATCTTGATTTTGTGAAAACCCTTGGTCTGGAGGTAAAAACGGGTCGGAGTTTCAGCCCCGATTTTCCATCGGATTCTACAGGTATTATTGTCAACGAGGCTGCTGCCAAAGTAATGGGCTATGACGACCCTGTTGGGAAAAAGATATTTGGCTACGAAGACGCTGAACTGACAAAGAAGGTGACGTATACGGTCATAGGGGTGGTTAAAAACTTTCATTTTGAATCACTGCGCAAGAACATAGGTGCTTTAAGTCTTATTCTTTATAAAAGCAATGGTACGGTGGTATTGAAAATGAATGGTGGTGCAGTTCCTGAGACGGTCAGTCAGGTGGAGGCGCTATGGAAAACTATGGCACCTGGTCAGCCTTTCAACTATCGTTTTATGGATCAGGACTTCGACAACGTGTACCGTAGTGAGCAGCGTGTCGGACAGATCTTCATCACTTTTGCAGCTATTTCAATTATCATTGGTTGTCTCGGACTTTTCGGTCTTTCTGCTTACACTGCCGAAAGACGGATGAAGGAAATCGGAGTAAGAAAAGTATTGGGTGCTAGTGTGGCAAGTATTGTGGCTCTGCTTTCGAAAGAATTCCTCAAACTGATTGTGATCGCTATTGCGATTGGAAGTCCTATTGCCTGGTTTGCCATGAACAGGTGGCTCAACGACTTCGCTTACCATGTGGAATTGTCGTGGTGGATGTTTGCCGCTGCGGGTATATTGGCCGTACTCATAGCCCTGTTTACTGTAAGTTTTCAAAGTATCAAAGCAGCATTGATGAATCCTGTGAAGTCGTTGAAGAGTGAGTGATATTGCGAGTAGCATTTAGCAGTCAGCAATTAGCCAGATGAATTAATAACTTTCTGATTGGTAGCGTCTTAATGTTGAATGCTTAATGCTGATAGCTAAGTGAAATGTTAAATAAACTCCGCCAATGCTTAAAGCTAACGGCCAAGAACGAATAGCTATGCTAAAAAACTATTTCAAAATCGCCTTCCGGAATCTCATCAGAAACTCCGTGTTTTCTGTGATCAATATTGCAGGCTTGTCGCTGGGGCTTACCTGCTGTATGCTGATCGTGCTGTATACTAAGGATGAACTTAGTTTTGATAGGTTTCATGAAAACAGGAATGAGCTATACAGGATTGATGTTACAATGAAAGATCACGAGGGCAGCAGGACTATCGGTAGTACAAATGCTATTCATGGGCCTTCGTTCAAGCAGGAAATTCCTGAAATTAAAGAGGTGGTACGGGTCCAGGGCAGTTCCTTTGTAATCAAAAAGGGTAGTGAGTTATTGAACGAAAATGTAATTTTTGCAGATAATAATTTCTTCAGTGTTTTTTCAATGCCTTTGCTGTCCGGTGAGCCCGGGACAGTGCTTTCGGACGTGCAGTCCGTTGTACTTACTGAGAAAATGGCTGAGAAATACTTTAGTACCATAGAGGCAGTAGGAAAGGTCTTAGAACTCAAAGTCGGGGAAAGTTTTGAGCCCTTTGTTGTGTCGGGAGTTGCAAGGGATTGTCCCCAGAATTCATCTATTCAGTTCGACTTTGTTTTGCCATTTGCTTTCCAGGAATCCAGAAAATGGATTGACAATGAATGGCTTGGGTTTTACATGAACACATTTGTTTTGCTGAACGATAAGGCTGATTACCAAGCTATATCTCCCAAAATGAACAAGGTTTTTACTACCAAATCTGCTGAAGAAATTAGTAAAATAAAGGATTTTAAGCAGAAAATTACCTTCCATCTTAAACCGTTCCTAGAACTTCATCTGGATGCCGAAGCGGATGGTGGGCTCAGGAATGGTTTGACTTATGCAAGTAATCCCATTTACTCATACATTCTTTCAGGGATTGCTATTTTTATCTTGCTTATCGCCTGTGTGAATTTCGTCAATCTGACTGTCGCACGTTCGTTGAAGCGCGCGAAGGAAATTGGAATTCGTAAGGTGGTGGGAAGTCAGCGGAAGCAACTCACGATTCAGTTTTTAGGCGAATCATTCCTGCTGTCCCTGGTCGCTTTCACATGTGCCATTATATTGTTGGTAGTTGTTTTACCCACTTTTAACGATTTGGCAAACAAACAATTAGCATTCTCCTATCTCCTGGATTTAAAACTCGTTTCCGGATATGTTGCTTTGTATCTGGTAACAGGCCTCACAGCAGGATTTTACCCTGCGCTGGTTTTGTCCGGATTTAGCCCGGCGCAAACACTTTATCACCGGACAAGGCTAACCCGAAAAAATTACCTCACCAAAGGCTTGGTTGTTTTCCAGTTTGCACTTTCTGTATGTCTTGTAGTTGGGACGGTTGTTATTTACTCACAGTTTAAATATTTGACAAACAAGAATTTAGGATACAATGACAAAAATCTGATGATGTTCCGCATCGGGCGGGGAGGCACAGCAGAAAATGCCAGGACAAGTATCATGCAGGATTTGAAGGGTATTTCCGGGGTCGAAAATGTTGCGGCATTTAACGGGAATTACAATGGAACAGGTGCAAAAATAAACGGGAGAGAGATCAGTTTTGGCTATATCGGGGTTGATGACAACTTTTTACGTACAATGGAAATTCCTGTTTTGAAGGGCAGAAACTTTTCTCAGAACTTCCCCTCAGATCCTGAAAATTCAGTCGTAGTTAATGAAGCCTTTGTAAAAGAAGCCGGGTGGAAAGATCCGATAGGCAAAGAGATTGACTTTTTCTGGAAACAAAAAAAGATGACTGTAATCGGCGTAGTCAGAGATTATCATTATGCATCTCTGAAGGAAGAAATCCAGCCTCTTCTTTTGACACAAGATCCCAATTATGGCTTAGGCGCTATTTATCTCAAATTGAATGAAACAGGTATTCCCGAGACGATGAAAAAGGTTTCAGCTATTTTTAACAAGCATGTCCCTTTTCTCCCTTTTGAATACAAATTTGAAGATGCTTCCAACTTGCAGCGGTATGAATCAGAAGCGAAATGGAAACAAATCATCACCTTTGCGGCTATCTTGTCCATTTTCATTTCCTGTATTGGTTTGTTTGGATTGGCTACTTTTAATGCTGAATCACGGATGAAAGAAATAGGAATTCGCAAAGTCCTCGGTGCTTCTGTTGCAAGCATCACAACCCGGCTTTCGGGAGATTTTATCAAATTGGTATTGATTGCGATTGTGGTAGCCC
The DNA here is from genome assembly GCF_003383615.1 of Dyadobacter luteus. Classification (GTDB taxonomy): domain Bacteria; phylum Bacteroidota; class Bacteroidia; order Cytophagales; family Spirosomataceae; genus Dyadobacter; species Dyadobacter luteus. The sequence continues at coordinate 62,328 of NZ_QNUL01000024.1, read as the reverse complement.
TCCCATTGTCAGCATATCTGGCCAATCTTTGGCTGGAGAATTTCCCGTACCGGATAGAAATTTCATGGACGTACTTTGCGATAGCGGCGCTGCTAGCAATAGCAATTGCTATGCTTACTGTAGGTTATCAGAGCATCAGAATGGCCATGACCAACCCTATCAGGTCGCTGGGAAGTGACTAATGCGCTACAGGCTGTTTGCCACGGAGCTTCCAGCTATTTTACCGGGATATATTTAGCGCCGCAGGGGGCAATACAGCCCGGGTTAATGACAAGTGTTTCGGGAGTAAGTTCAGAATACGACCATTTGGTTTTGTGAGGAAAAGAAACAGAATCTTTAACACTCAAAACGATAGTGCTGTCTTTCAGTAGTTTGTAGGTATTATTCACATTAATAGAGGAATAAATCAGCCCTTTTATCTCTGAGAAATCTCCATTTGCTTTGAATTCAAGAAGTGAAGATGCGTGTTCACCTACTTTTTGCCAGTTGGTAACACCATTTTGATCAGTCGTATTGATCAGTCGTAAATGTTTCTGTTAATTTCCATTTACCTACGATTCCTACATTTTCACGGCTATTTATATTTTCCTTTTTACAGGAAACAATGATGCAACCAGTTGCAAGCAAGATAAGGCTGTACAGCTTTTTCATAATAGGTTTGGGTTAGAGGTATGAAGTAATGACAGTATATCGGTTGATTTGGTTGGATTTATATCCGGATTTTTTCGCAACACGACCCGGTTAAAAAATGCCAACTTCAATTTCGTACAAATGTGTTCGGAATCGGACAATATGGTTTTAAGTGACTGATATAAGTATCTGTATATTAGTGTATTAAAATTAAATTTATAGCTGGTATAATTATATGCTTTTTAGTTTGAACTGTTAAGGATGCTATGCTCAAAAACTACCTGACGGGGATTAGGGGCATGGGGCACAGGATATTTGTACTGATAAGTATTATCCCAGGCTATTAACTCCATGCCCAAATTCCTCTGCTCAAAGCCCTTAGAACTCTGCCCTAATCCCTTAACCCCCAACCCTTATGCTGAAAAACCACCTGAAAATTGCGTTTCGGAATCTGATGGCTTCGAAATTGTTTACCGGCCTCAACATCATCGGTCTTACCGGGGGAATGGTTGCAGCTGTCTTCATTTTGCTATGGGTTCAGAATGAGCTGAGCTTTGATGCATATCATCAAAAATCTGACAAGATTTCCAGAATCATTACGCATCTCCAGGTAAGTAAGGAAGAGACCTGGCATTGGTCCAATACGCCATTACCATTGACAAATGAGCTGAGTAAACTACCAGAAGTCGAAATGGTCACGCGGAAAAATAGTATCGGGAGCTTATCATTGCGAGTGGGTGACCGAAAAGTGAATGCCGAAAATGTGATTTATGCAGATTCCAACTGGTTTCGCGTTTTCGATTATCAGTTTGTGGAAGGCTCTGCTTCGGATTTTTCAGCTACGGTACGCAACATCGCAATGACGGAAGCAAAAGCATTGCAACTCTTCAACACATCCCATGCGCTAGGTGAAATTGTCAGAATAGATTTGCTGGATTATACTGTTTCGGCTATCTATAAAGCCAATCCGGCCAATTCCAGTTTTCAATATGATTTCATTATTCCAATAGCAGCTTATTGGGCTAACCCTAAGATATTTGAAAATGACAATAACTGGAATCAGTTCAACTACGAAACTTATACTGTATTAAAGAAAAACACGAATCGGAATGAGTTTGGGAAAAAGTTAACTAAAGTGATCTCTGGTGCAAAGTTGGATGACAATGGAAAACCGTCGACAAACATTACTCTGGAAGTGGAGCCGTTAACCCAGATGCACTTTAACAATCAGATTCAGGGAGCCAGCCAGCACGTGGGCGACAAGCGCACAATTTATATTTTCTTTGGCTTGGCTTTGGTTATTTTGCTTGTAGCCTGTATCAATTACGTGAATCTAACCACTGCAAGAGCCAGCGTAAGATCTAAAGAGATAGGTGTTAAAAAGCTTTTGGGGGCAGGTAGCTCGCATCTTTTCGGGCAATTTATGACCGAGTCTGTACTGACATGCTTTGCCGCTTTTCTATTGGCATTTTTGTCTGTTTATTTGTTAATTCCTGTCTTCAATTCCCTGACAGGTAGAACTTTTGAGTTTTTTCTTAGCAATGCTTCACTCTGGTACGTTCTCGTCGGAACTACATTCACAGCCATACTTCTTACAGGTGTTTATCCTTCCTTGCTATTGTCGTCGTTCAAGCCTTTTGATATATTAAGAGGAAACAATGTGCTCGGCTCTACAAACGGGGGTTTCAGAAAAGCGCTTGTGGTTGTTCAGTTCACCGTGGCGGTAGTTTTTCTTATCTCTACTTTGGTCGTATTTCAGCAGATGAAATTTGTACGTGAAAAAGAACTGGGATATGACCGTGCTCACACATTTACATTTCGGATTCCTTGGTCACTGAAAGCAAAAGTTGCACCAGTGACCATGAAAAGTAGGTTACTAACTGAATCCAGTATTGCGGATGTTACTGTGGCGAGCCAGAGCATCGTACAAATCGGTAGCAGCACAACGGGCAGTTACGATTGGAATGGTCGTCCAAAAGATTTCAATCCTACTGTTTCCCAAATTGCGGTCGAAGATAACTTTCATAAGCTGTTCGATGTGAAAATAAAAGAAGGAAGGTGGTTTGAACCCAATAGCATCACAGATCAAAGTAATGTAGTCCTGAATGAAACTGCTGTTCGGAAACTGAATTTGCCCAAGCCTGTGATTGGTCAGAGGTTTGATTTCCAGGGTAAAAAAGGTGTAGTGATCGGTATTGTAAGAGACTTTCATTTTAAAAGCCTTCGTGAGAAAATTGAACCTCTGGTGCTTTTCAACAATACCGAATGGAGCTTGGGATTGTATGTAAAAGCGCTTCCGGGTAAGGAGGCAGAAGCGATACGCGCGGTAGAAAGAGTTTGGAATGAAATGATTCCAGATTATGCCTTGGACTATTCATTTCTTGATGATACCTACGACAGGCTCTATAAAAGTGAGCAGCGTACAGCGGTTCTTTTCAACGCGTTTGCAGCGATAGCTGTACTCATTTCCTGTCTTGGTCTGTTTGGGCTGGCCACTTTCACCGCCGAAAGACGCCTTAAAGAAGTAGGAATCCGGAAAGTGCTGGGAGCATCTGTTGCCGCTATCGTAACGCTACTTTCTACAGATTTTCTAATTCTGGTATTGATAGCCATCGTTATCGCATCTCCTATTGGCTTCTATTTTATGTCTTCCTGGCTCAAAGGCTTTGAATATAAAATCGAATTAAACTGGATCATTTTTGCAGTTGCTGGTTTTTGTGCCGTTCTCGTGGCACTTTTTACGATTAGCTACCAAAGTATCAGAGCGGCGCTGATGAATCCCGTGAAGAGTTTGAAAAATGAGTAGGACCATGAGGATTAGCGTTTAGGATTGATAATTGCCATCAGTCCAATTGTGAACGAAAGTGTCCGTAATTGAACACTTTTTCTTTGCTAATTTGGTGTTTAAGTGTTTGTATTTCAGTTTGTTGTTGTTTTGAGGGTAATTTGGTATGATTATCTTTCACTCTCTGCCAGATAAGAGCTCCACGCCTGAGCGCATCCTTCAAAGCCATGATCAAAAACTATCTTAAAATTGCCTGGAGAAATTTGCTGAAAAGTAAGTTGTTTTCCTTTATCAATATATTTGGGCTGTCTGTCGGGATGACCTGTTGTATGTTGCTGTTACTTTACATTTTGAGTGAGGTTTCTTTTGATAAACATCAGGAACATGCCAACGAACTGTACCTTGTACGTAGTGAAAATGTAAGGTTTAATGGCGAGAAAATGGATAATCCGCGTGCTCCGGCTCCCTATGCGGGAGCTTTGAAGCAGGAGTTTCCCGAAGTTGTTCAGGTAACCAGAGCGTGGGTTAATTTTCTAGAAAACAAAACGCTGCTTAAAGTGGTGGATTCCGGCAAAACTGTGAAGTCAGTCTTTGAAACAAAAGGCTGCCATGTGGATTCCACTTTTTTTGATATGTTTTCTTACCAGTTTATTGAAGGAGACCGTAATTCTGCTTTGAAAGATCCCCGGTCTGTCGTGCTTTCTGAAGATGTGGCAAAAAAGCTTTTCGGAAATACTTCTGCCATAAACAAAACGATCAATATAGGCGGTACCGATGGGAATGGAGAGAATTTTATTGTTACAGGTGTATACAAAGATGAAAGCGCCCGTTCCCATTTTGACGCCAGGTACTTTGTGCCAATGATGTCTGGCTGGGTGGGGGATTATCTGAAACAGGGTAACCTGGATTTTACCAATAACAACATGTTTTACACCTACATACGTGTAAAACCTGGTACGGATTTCAGAAAATTTAACGAAAAACTGCCCGCGTTTGTGGCTAAGTACGCGGGCAAGGACATCAAAGCTGCCGGTTACGCCAAACACATGAGTTTACTTCCGGTGACGGATATTCACTTGTTTAATAAAGTAACGGACATTATCACACCTACTACAAGTGCTACGTATTTGTATGTGCTGGCTTCGATTGCCATTTTTACGCTGTTAATAGCTTGCATTAATTTCATGAATCTGTCGACAGCACGATCGGCGAAGCGAGCCGCAGAAGTTGGGATGAGAAAAGTAATGGGAGCAGGTAAGGGAGGATTAATAGGTCAGTTTTTGGGTGAATCAATGGTGCTGACGTTACTTGCACTCATTTTAGCGTTGGTTTCTGTGGTTTTGTTTTTGCCGTTGTTTAATCAGTTATCTGATAAAACTTTACTGGTTTCTAATTTTTTTAAACCGGAAATAATTGTTGCGTTTATTTTGTTAGCTGTCTTGACAGGTTTATTGTCAGGGAGCTATCCTGCGTTTTATTTGTCAGTTTTCAATCCGCTTGATGTCATCAAAGGCAGGTTTGTGAATTCGGTTTCTGCAACTGCTTTAAGGCGCGGACTTGTTGTATTTCAATTTGTGATTTCCATCGGGCTTGTTGTCGCAACGATGGTTATTCAGGGACAGATCAATTTCATGCGCGACCGGCCATTGGGTTTCACCAAGGACCAGCAGATTGTAATTCCATTAAGAAGTGAACAGGCGAAAAAAGCCTATTCGTCGCTCCGAAGTGAAATTTTGCAAAATAATCAGATTGCTTCTGCATCAGGAACGTCTTATTATCCAGGAATATTAAATCCCAGCGATATGACTGGCTACCGTTCCGGTCAGAGCATGAACGAAGGTTCGATCATTAAAACGAACTGGGTAGCGCCGGATTTTATGAAAACAATGGAATTTGAAATGGTGGCCGGAAGGATGCTTTCAGCTGAATTTCCGGGCGATACAAATTTCAGAATGGTTGTGAACGAAGCAACTATTAAAAAGTTTAACATTCCTTTAACGAAGGCTGTTGGCTCAAAAATTAGTTTTGACAGAGGAGGAGGGGTATTTCAGGAGATAGAAATTGTTGGTGTGGTTAAAGATTTTCATTTTGCTGATCTTCATCAAACTATTGAGCCTTATGCACTATTCCCTCATTTTGGTAACGATCTGAATTATATCGTTGCACACGTGAACACATCGGATGTTGGAAAAGTACTTCCATTCTTAGAAACCAAATGGAAGTCTCTGGTGCCCGACGAACCCTTTTCGTACAGCTTTTTAAACGAGGATTTCCAAAAAAACTATGCTGCTGATGCGCGCACTTCCCGCATTGTAAATGCATTCACTGTTATTTCTATACTGATCTCTTGTCTGGGATTGTTTGGCCTTGCGACTTTTGCCGCCCAGCAGAGAGTGAAGGAAATAGGCGTGAGAAAAGTACTTGGTGCTTCTGTTGGTAATATCGTAGGATTACTTTCCGGTGACTTTATGAAACTGGTTGTAATCGCGATTGTTATTGCCACACCGCTCACCTGGTATGTAATGAATAAATGGTTGCAGGGTTTTGCTTATAAAATCACCATTGAATGGTGGATGTTCCTGATAGCAGGTATTCTGTCGGTGATTATTGCTCTGGTTACTGTAAGTTCCCAAGCTATTCGTGCTGCAATCATGAACCCCGTGAAGTCGTTGCGAAGTGAATAGGGGCAGCTATTAGCACATAGCCATTAGCCGAGGATGGCTTTCAAAATATAATAGCGAAAGAAATATCCTGGAAGGGATTTAAAAATAAGTGATTTATCAACCATTACGGCTGTGAGCTATAAGCTGACAGCTAAACGCTTAGAGCTAACAGCCATGTTTAAAAACTATCTGAAAATTGCATTCCGTAACATCTGGAAAAATAAAGGGTATGCCTTTATCAATATCGCCGGTCTGTCGCTGGCATTTTGTATCAGCGTATTCCTGCTTCTGGTTGCGTACTTTCAGCTGACATTCGACTCTTTCCATGCAGATGGCGACCGGATTTTTGAAACCTACTTTTTCGAAAATATACCTGAAAAACCAGAGCGTTCGACTTCCATGCCTTATCCTTTGACACCGGCATTGAAAACGGAATTTTCGGAGATTGAAGCTGTTACCAGGGTTGTGAACGGCGGTGATGTAGTGGAGTACAACGGTAAATATTTTGACAAAATGTTCAAATATGTCGATCCGGAGTTTTTCAACATATTCTCGTTCCCTTTGGTGAAGGGAAATGCTGCCTCCGCGCTCGGTAATCGTAGCAATATTGTGATTTCGGAGGACATGGCTAAGGCTGTATTCGGTACGGAAGACCCAATCGGGAAAGCATTGTTGATTGGCCTTGATCAGCATAAGAAACAATATATAGTTAGTGGTGTGGCGGGTGATTTTCCGGATAATTCCTCCATCCAGTTTGACGCGTTTCTAAGGGTTGAGAATGCCCCGAATTATGCCGGAGATTACGACAAATGGGATTCCCATTCGCATAATATATTCGTGAAGCTGATTCCCGGTGCAAGTGCAGAATCAGTTGAAAAAAAGATGGCGCCATTTATGCAGAAGTATTTTCCCGGGAATATCAAAGCATTGAAAAAACAGGGAGCTCAGCCAGACGAGCGGGGCGATATTTACACCATTCGACTTCAGAAACTTGCTAATGTTCATTTCAACGTTGATTTGTCTGGTGGTTCCAATGCCGCACTGGTATATGCACTGATTGGAATTGCCTTTTTTATCTTACTGATCGCGTGTATCAACTTTATCAACCTCAATGTAGCAAGAGCTTTTATCCGTTCCAGAGAGGTAGGCGTCAGAAAGTCGCTGGGAGCACTGAAAAAGCAACTTTTTGTTCAGGTGTGGGGAGAGGCAGCTTTAATTTGTCTGGCTGGTTTTGTTGTGGGGTTATTACTGATCGTTCTGTTTTTAAATACCTTTAACGCCACTTTTCAGACTAAACTGAAATTGGACTACATGCTGCAGCCAGACAAACTGGCGCTTATTTTCGTGTTGTTTATCGTTGTAACAGTGATCGCAGGAGGTTATCCCGCCTGGCAGATGTCCCGCATGAATGTCGTGGAAGTGCTGAAAGGGAAGGTTTCTATGAAGAAATCTGGTATACTGCGAAACTCGCTTATTATCACACAGTTTTCATTATCCTGTTTGCTGATATGCTGTTCAATTATCGCGATCCGCCAGGTGGATCATCTTCGTACTCAGCCGCTGGGTTTTGAAAAGGAACAGGTGATCAGTATTCCGGTAGGAAATAAGGTGAACGGACAGATAGCTATCCAACGTATGCGTAATAGTCTGGCCAGCGATCCGGGAATTATTTCTTTAACAGGGTCGGGTGTTAATCTCGGTATTGGCAAAGACAGAAGTTCATCAAGAAGTGTGTCGGGTTTTACTTACAAAGAGAAAGAAGTTTCTACTGACTGGCTCGGAGTAGATTACGATTATTTCAAAACGCTGAATATCAAATTGCTGGCAGGTCGTGAATTCGATCCGTCTTACCCGGCAGATTCTGCAGACCGGGTTGTCATAACCGAGAGTATGGCTAAAATGATAGGAGAGGCTGATCCTGTTGGTAAGTTTTTCCAGACAGACAGTGCAGGTGCCCACATTCAGATTATCGGGCTTGTTCCTGACTTTTATCTTTATTCATCCAAAAGTGATAAAAAACCTATTACGATTCATCTGGAGAAAACGCCGTCGTATATTTTCGTACGTGTAGCTCCCGGCTCATTGGCGGCTTCAATGGATAAGCTTAAGAAAGTCTGGAAGGAAATTACACCCGAGTCGGACTTCCAGGGATCGTTTATGGATGAAAATACCAACAACTGGTACAAGGAGGAGCAGCACATGTCCAGCGTATTTAGTCTGGCTGCCGGAGTTGCGGTATTTCTTTCCTGTCTGGGTTTGTTTGCAATAGCGCTTATTGTGATGGAACAACGAACGAAAGAAATTGGGGTAAGAAAAGTGCTCGGTGCAAGCATTCCTGAATTGGTATATACATTATCAAAGGACTTTGTAAAACTGGTTATTGTTGCCATTTTGATTGCTTCACCTGCTGCGTGGTATTTCATGCAGCAATGGCTGGACAACTACTCCTACCGCATAGAAATTAGTCCGCTCATTTTTGTAGCTGTCGGAGCAGTAGCAATCATCATTGCAATTGTCACAGTCAGTTTCCAAAGTATCAAAGCCGCAATGGTAAATCCCGTAAAATCATTACGTAGTGAGTAGAGGGCATGGGGTTTTGGGCATGGGGCATAGGGTGCGCGTAACCCCGAGCCCTTTGCCCCGAGCCCCATGCCCCAATCCCCATGTCCTTCCCCCCATGCCCATAACTCTAAGTCGATGCTAAAAAACTATCTCAAAATTGCAGTACGTAATCTTTGGAAGCATAAAGTTTTCTCATTGATTAATATCCTTGGCCTTTCCGTTGGGATGGCTGCCGGATTTCTGATATTCCTTTATGTCAATTTTGAACTGACATATGACCGCTTTCATTCCAAAGCGGATCGGATTTACCGGATGGTTACAGATGTGCAAACTCCATCTGAAACAATCAAGGCTGATATTACAACATGGACATATGCGCCATTTGCCAAACAGGAGTTTCCCGAGATTGAAGCATATGCACGTACAGGAGGAGGCAGCTTTCTGGTTCGCAAAGGAGATATCAAGTTTCAGGAAAATAATACACTTTTTGCAGATTCCAGCCTGTTCAGGATATTTGATTTTAAGCTGCGTAAAGGTAATCCGGCTACTGCACTGAAAGAGCAACTGAGTGTCGTTTTTACAGAAAAGGCGGCAAAGAAGTATTTTGGTGACAGCGATCCGATCGGACAAACGCTTCTTTTGTCATCAGAAGGCTTACCGGCAACTGTTACAGGGGTAATGGAAAACATTCCTGAAAATTCCCAGATCAAAGCCGATATGTTCATTTCTATGTCTACTTTGACTCAGCGTTTTAACAAAAATCTGGACAGTGAATGGGGGAATTTTGGAGCGAGCAGTTATCTGTTGTTAAAGCCAGGTGTAAATCCTGCTCAACTTGAAAAGAAGTTTCCCGCTTTTCTGGAGCGGCATGTGGGGAAACTGATGGCAGAGATGAAAATGCATTACACTATACTCCTGGAGCCATTTGCTGATGTGCATCTGCTTTCGGACCGTGCTTCTGACGACAAGGGAAGTATGAATAACGTATACGTTTTCTCGGTAGTTGCACTTTTTATTTTACTGATTGCCTGTATCAATTTTGTAAATCTTACTACGGCACGCTCCGCTGAAAGAGCCCGTGAGGTAGGTGTAAGAAAGGTAGTTGGGGCGCCACGCACTTTGCTGGCAAGGCAGTTTATTATGGAATCGGTTCTTATTTGCCTACTGGCATTTATAGTTTCCGTCATTTTGGTTGCTCTGTTTATTCCTGCATTTAATACCCTTTCAGGTAAAATTATCAGCACAGGAATCGCCGCTGAATGGCCATTTGTCGGGGGAATGTTCATGGCGGCTATCCTGATCGGTGTGCTGGCAGGTTCTTACCCTGCCATCGTGTTGTCGTCTTTTGAACCCGTAGTAGTGCTGAAAGGTCGCTTTACAATAAGTGTGAGAGGAATATTACTGCGTAAAGGTTTGGTGACTTTGCAATTCGGAATTTCGATAGCGCTGATTATTGCCACAATTGTAGTGTTTACGCAAATGAATTTTATGCGAAACCGGGATCTTGGTTTTAGTAAAGATCAGATGCTGGTGATAGATACCCAGGGAGATGCCGCACAAAAGGCATTTAAGGAATCATTGAATGGCATTGCGGGTATCAAATCTACAACTGTTTCATCAAGTGTTCCGGGTGGAGGGAATTCCAGTGCCTATTCCAACATTCAGAATCATGCAGGTGATATGCAGGCAGCAAATCTGGATCTATACTTTGTAGACTACAATTACCTTAGTCAATACAACCTGAAACTGGCAGCCGGTCGTTCCTTTTCCAGAGATTTTGGTACGGATAGCACGCAGGCGATGATCATCAATGAAGCTACGGCCAGGCTTTTTGGCTATAGCAAACCAGAGGAAGCAATAGGTAGAAAATTCAATCAATGGGGGAGAGAAGGGACGATCATTGGTGTAATCAAGGATTTTCACTATCGTTCCCTGCAGGAAAATATAAAACCGCTGACTATGCGTATGGATGCCAACAGAGGTGAGCTTGTTTCGGTGAAGATAGACGGCGGAGATTTAAAGAACACCATTGCTGCAATTGAGGACAAGTGGAAAGAAATAATGCCGGTACGTCCTTTCGACTATTATTTTATGGATGAGTTTTTTGACCGTCAGTATCGCAGCGAAGAGCGATTTGAAAGCCTGTTTTTAAACTTTGCGATTCTGGCTATTTTCATTTCTTGTCTGGGACTGCTTGGGCTTGCTTCCTACAGCACTATGCAGAGAACGAAGGAGATCGGAGTTCGTAAGGTGATGGGCGCGTCTGTTGGAAGTATAGTCGGATTGTTATCGGCGGACTTTTTGAAACTGGTAATGATTGCCTTTCTGATCGCTTCGCCAATTGCTTATTATGGAATGTACAAATGGCTTCAACACTTTGCCTACCGTACCGATATTCACTGGTGGATTTTTGCCGCTGCTGCAGTACTTTCGACTTTAATCGCTTTTGCTACTGTAAGTTTTCAGAGTATAAGGGCTGCTCTGATGAATCCGGTAAAATCGCTCAGGAGTGAATAGAAATAAGGCGTGCAGGGCACAAAGCAGGGTGTAAAGAGCCCCAGCTTTGTGCCTTTGATGCGCTACTTCCAGCCCCAGGGTGCTGTAGGGTTTTCCTCAGTTTTGGTCAAATCGAAAGTGACGGTAAAAAGACGATCAGAGCCCATTCTGCGTAAATTGTAAGAAAACGATTCCTCATCCAAAGTGATCCACCATACGTTTGTGGCTGCCTGTGGGAGCAGATCAACAGTTTGCTGGTCTGCGGGGAAAACCTGAATCCCTGCTGAACCCGAATTTGTCGCTTTTCCACCATACTGCGTTACTTTGTCTTCACTTCCATCCGCATGGCGATGGTCATGTTTGAGTTGAATCCGGTCATTTTCTAAGGTGAGTACCCAGGTTCGGGATTTATCTTCGCCCACAAAAAATGGAATGCGAATCGTTTTGTCCTCGCAGGAACGTACATGCATCACCAATTTTTTGCCAGCAAAATCTGCATTCGCAGGTGTGCTTGTCAGGCTACCTTCAAACGATTTTCCACAATGTTTCTCAAGCATTTCCCAAAATTGAACAGCCGCGCTTTTGTCCTGAGCCGAAACGGAAAGAGATAAAAATAGGAATACAACGGCGATCAATTTTTTCATATACTGACAATGCTTAGAAGATGAGTAATTGACAAAGATAGAGATTTGCCGGTAAGGTACATCCCTCAGAAACAACATGAAACAAGAGCTGCGGTTCACCGTTCCAAAGCGAACGTTTGTGTTCATTTTTGAACAGTTATTTATCTTTATTTTCGTGTAAGTATCTAATTTATAGACTGTTATTATTCACTAATTCGCTGGCGCGCTATTTGATCAGCAAAAGTGGAAAAAATAACATCCTATGAAACGAACCTATCTGGGAGAGTTTGAAGAAATCGTTCTGCTCACGGTGGCTGTCAACGAAGGGCAGGCTTATGGAGTAGTGCTGATGAACGAAATCACAGAACAAACCGGTCGCGACGTTCGTCTGAATCAGGTGCATTCGGCGTTGCAGCGATTGGAAGATAAAGGAATGGTAAAGTCAACCCTGGGCGAACCTACTGCCGAACGTGGCGGAAGAAGGAAACGTCTGTTTACTGTGACAGCTTACGGACATCGTACGTTACAGGAAATTCAGGAGGTGAGAGTAAGTTTTTGGAGCAGATTGGTGAATCCTTTCAAGCTGATAGTGCACTAAACCCCATCGTCTCATGACAAAACAGGACTTAAAACCACCTCTGTTCGCAGTTCGTTTCCTGACCTGGCTGATTGCCCCTCACTTGCTGGAATCCATTCTTGGCGATATGCAGGAAACATTTGACCAAAATGCAAAGCGCCTTGGCAAAAGAAAAGCCCAATGGATGTACTGGTCAGAAATGCCTGGTTATATCAAACCCGAATTTATCAGAAGAAAGCAGAATACATATCAGTCATCACCCATAATTAGCCATTACATGATTCGTAACTATTTTAAAATCGCTATCCGGAATTTCAGGAATAACAAAGCATACACTTTGATTAACGTAATCGGTCTGACGCTCGGGCTGGCTTGCTGTGTGCTGGTGTTTTTTACGGTGCGGTATGAACTCAGCTTCGATGCGCATCACAAAGATATTGGTCAGGTTTACAGGCTTTTAAGGTATACAAAGGAACGCGGTGACAAAGGTTTGGCTACAGGAATACCTCTGCCTGTACTGGATGCGTTGAAAAATGACTTCCCTGCTCTCAAAAACCAGATTGCATGTACTTACGCATTAAAAGGAACACTGGTAACAGTTGAGCAAGAAGGTAACAAGAAAAAGTTCGACGAGGACTATTATGCTATAGCATTTGTGGGACCTGAATATTTCAGGTTGTTGAATTATGAATGGATTAAGGGTTCGCCGGAAGCCTCGCTGACAAATCCCGGTTCGGTAGTCTTATCGGAAAAGCAGGCAGAACGGTATTTCGGGAAAGCAGACCCAATGGGTAAAACTATCAGAATTAACAATCAGAAAGATTTTGTGGTCAGCGGATTAATTGCTGACCCTCCTGCAACGACTAATTTTCCCTTTACGACCCTGATTTCGTTCTCTTCTCTCAAAGATTATGGTGCCTATACGAACTGGGACGATTGGGCTTCATCTTATGGAGGCGGACAAATGTATGTCAAACTGCCGCAGTCAATGAACCAGGCTGATTTTGAAAAACAGCTGACTGGTTTTAACAAAAAATATTATGATGCCAAAGCTGCTGCAGAAACTAGTTTTATACTTCAGGCAGTTAATGATATTCATTTCGATAACAGAACAAGCAACTATGCCGGACGTACCATCAGCAAGGGGATGATCTGGACTATGGTACTCGTCGGTAGTTTTATACTAATTGCAGCTTGTGTCAATTTTGTAAATCTGGCGACGGCCCAGGCTATACGGCGGTCCCGTGAAGTGGGCGTCAGGAAAGTTTTGGGTAGTACGCGTTTTCAGCTGCTGCGGCAATACTTCTCCGAAACAGCTTTTATCACCGTTCTTTCGGTTTTACTTGCTTTGATTGCGTCTCAACTTGCATTGCCGTATGTGGCCTCAGTTTTAAATATTCCTGCTCAGGGCGTTATGTTTATATCTGATCCTGTGGTTTTGGCTTTTATGTTTGCTCTTGTTGTGATCACAACCATTCTGGCAGGTTTTTACCCGGCTATGGTGTTGTCTGGTTTTCAGCCTATCCTGGCTTTAAAAGGTAAAGTAAAAACGGGAGGGAGCGGGCAGGCTCATTTGCGCAGAAGTCTGATCGTTCTTCAGTTTACCATATCTCAGGTGGTTCTCATTGGTACTGTGATTGCTTACAATCAGATGCAGTATTTCCAAACCATGGATTTAGGTTTTGAAAAAGATGAAATCGTGAACATTACCATTCCTGAGTCGGATTTCGCCAAAATGGAATCGCTGAAATCCAGACTGGCATCTGAGACAGGTATCAGGTCTATGAGCCAGAGCCAGTTTACTCCTATGTCGCAGAGCAATTGGCAAACGGGTTTCAAGTATGAAAATGATACAGAGTTCCTGAACTTTGAGATTGTCATGCGACCGGCTGATACCGCTTATGTACATACTTATGGAATGGAAATGGCAGCCGGGAGAATGTACCTCCCATCCGATTCCATCAGAGAGTATGTAGTGAACGAGGCATTCGTGAAGGCCATGGGAATGAAAAGGCCGCAAGAAATCATTGGAAAAAGAATGGCTATTGGCGGATCGGATTACAAGTTCCCTATCGTAGGAGTGATAAAAAACTTTAATACCTACAGTTTGCACCGCGAAATTATTCCATGCGTGATGACGACTTTGAAAGGGAATTATTCTAAAATGGGTATCAAATTATCTGCCCATTCAGATAAGAACCTGTTGAGCAGAATTGAAAAAGTTTGGTCATCCGTTTATCCTGACTATCTGTTCAAATATACTTTCTACGACGAAACGCTGAATAGTTATTATTCGAAGGAAGAAAAACTGTTTTCATTGTTCAGAATACTGGCAGGTATAGCTGTTTTTATAGGATGCCTGGGACTGTATGGTGTGGTTGCATTTATGGTTGAATCCCGTACAAAGGAAATGGGAATACGTAAAGCGATTGGCGCCACAGCATTCAATATTTTCGGACTTTTCTCGATCGATTTTGTAAAACTGGTCGTGATTGCTTTGGTGATTGCATCACCTGTTGCCTGGTACGGGATGAGCCAGTGGCTGCAGGATTTTACTTACCGGATCAGTATCAGCTGGTGGATGTTTGCAGTTACAGGAATTGTTGTGATTTTTATTGCTCTCATTACTATCAGTTTCCAGAGTGTGAAAGCCGCTTTAATGAATCCCGTAAAAGCGTTAAGAAGTGAATAAAAGGAAAACAGCCGGCAGAGTTGAAAGGTCTGCCGGTCGTTTATATTATTGAGCAATACCGTACTCTATGATTTTACGTACTCGTCGGGTTCCTGATCCTATGATACGGTAACCGACAAATTCTCCGTTTTCCTGCAGGTAATCAAAGTTGGTTTGCTCATCTACAATCAAACCCACATTAGCAGCATACTCCTTGTATCCAAGCCTAAACTGCACAATTCCTGCTGTGTCTGCTCTTTCAGAGACTTTAATCGTTTTATCGAAATTGAGATTATCGATTGCAAGTGCCTGATTGATATTTTCATATTTATGCAACGTGTTATGACGGGGATCGGTATCTTCTACTTTGAAATAACGATAGCCATCCCATGTTACCTGCGGACTATATGGGAAAACCAGTGGCATCAGCACTTCATTGTCCAGATTGACAATCACTTTGTCGGGATCGTGACGAACACTGTATTCTTTTGTTTTCTGCCACGATTGTGCAGCAGTATTTCTCGTGTATCTAGAAACGATGAAAACTTTTGTTCCCGCGGAGTCCTGACTCACACTTGTCACTTCATCTCTTTCCTGCCATGCTTTCAATACCGGATTGGCATTCCCTGCAGAATAGACTTCCTCATTTACCTGATAAATCTGAAACTGTCCGATTTCCAGGGGATAATAATTGTACGGAGAGATAGGGTCTGTTCCGGAGTCTTTATTGCAGCTCTGAAACATCAGCATAGCACCCAGGGCTAATCCCGATACTACAGTGGAGATACGACGTATTTTTTTTGTAAATGTAACTTTCACAGGCGAGTTTGTTTATTTCTTATTCAGAACGTGGTTTACGTTTATTCTGGTATACATCTGCAAATTTAAAGAAACGACTTTTAAACCAGAAGTTTTTCTCAGAAAACAACCGTCCGTTCGCAACAGACTTATGGCTATACCTACATCTTTTTGATAGCATGGTCAGAGTCTGATATACTCTATTCCTATTTTATCGGTAAATATCTGCGATTCATCTACCCTTACAGCTTATTGGTAGATTGTACAATCCAGTGATTAAACTGCACTCTTAAAATCCCCTCTAACCATCATTAACAAACAAATTTAAATTTTAGAAACCATGAAAAAGAGCATCATAGCCATCGCAGCATTAGCCGTTTTTACTGTTACTAACAGCTTTTCTCAGGCATATAAATCGAACGGACACGACGGTCCTGTGTACGTAACAAGCAGCCGGACAACTACAAATGTGACCGACATGGAATTGAGAGAGCTGGATCGTATCGTGTCTTTGACCAGAAATCAGGAAAAGGAAATTGCAAAGATTAAGGATTACTACGCAAGAGTATCGAAAAACGCTAAGAAATCACAAACCTGGGCAAGCGTTAACCGCCTGGATGAACAGGAGCGCCACGATATTCTGGAGGTGCTGAGTTCTGCTCAATTGAAAAAGTTAAATTCTTATCAATACGCGGTTAAAGACAATAGTAAAAACAGAGTTAATGTTCGTAACCGTCCCAACAGCAGAGGTTAATATTGAAGTAGTTGAGTAAGCCATGAAACCATTCATTAATCACTTTAAATTATCAGAAACCATGAAAAAGACCATCATAGCCATCGCAGCAGTTGCCATTCTTACCATCGGAAATGGTTTTGCGCAAAGAGGAAATTTTCCGAATGACCGCAGTTACAATCATCAGAGAGTTGATAATGCCCGGGAAGAATATGAGATTAACAAGCTGGATCGAATTGTAAATCTGACGCGCAAGCAGCAGAATAAGATTAAGAAAATCGAAAATAAGTATGATCGTCTGGCTGTCGGAAACAGACGTCCTGTAAGCATGCAGCAAAGAAGAGCGTGGGAGGTGCAAAAGCAGCATGAGATTATGGCAGTGCTCACTCCCAAGCAGCAACAACGATTACTCGTTTATGAAAGAACGCAGAAGGGTTTTCCTCAGGACAACTGGAAACGAAGAGGATAATATAACTAAGCCATGAAAAATAAGCCCCGCCTACAAGTTTGATGAATTTGTGGCGGGGCTTTCTTTTTAGTTGGCAGGATCTGCCGGAGTGCTGGTATTGTTTTGTCGTTCGGTAGTCGGGTAGGGATACCAGTTGCGGTTACGCTCTGTATCCGGCCTGCCGAAGCGTCTCGAATCTTCCAGTTTTAATCCCGACATGAAAAGCTCAATACAGCGGTTTCTATAGATTTCTGTCAGAACCGAAGCTGCATCAGTAGCACCGGAGTAAGCAGGAAGACCTGCTCCCAAACCCCATACATCCGTCGTTTTGGTTAATACCTTATCCAGTTCGGCGATGGCTTCCGTCAGTTTGCTCTGTCGTGCCAGTATTTCCGCCTTTATAAGCGTGATCTCCCCGGGAAGGTATACAGGCACCGCTGCATTGTTGGCTGTGAAAAACCCCGTTCCTAAATTTCTGGAAGGCGTAGCCGTCTGTGTATAAAAACTGATTCTTTTATCGCCTGTAGCTGGTTTAAGCGCATCAGGAAGGCCAAGAGAAGTATTGACAGGTTCGGTCACGTTCCGGTTTCCGAATGAAAGAAAGAAGATTGGATTCTGGCTTACATCGTCAAAATTGAAGGCTGATTTCTTGGTCAGATCCACCTTGTTGGCTGCGGCAAGAGCTTTGTCATATTCTCCGAGCATCAGACTGTAGCGTGCAATAAGTGCCTGAGAGGTGTTGGCCAGATCGACACTATTGACAACCTGTCGTGTAAAATCAGCAGATGGAGGAGTAGCCAGCACAGCTGCGGAGGCTGTTTCCAGGAGAGTAACCGCCTCTTTTAGTACATCTTCTCTGGAATTAAATGCTATGTTTTTTCCTGTCTTAATCGGCGCCTGTTGCCAAAACTCCGCGATGGTGCCCAATGCCAGTGCTTTAAAGATTGAAGCATAAGCAACCAGGCCGCTCCTAAATGCAGGATCTGTTGCTTTATCCAGATTGTTAAGAACGATATCGGCATTGGATTTGGTAAGGTGGCATTGCGCCCAGAGTGTGGTGATGGTCGCATTGTTGCCCTGCACGTTGCCGGAGCCTTTGCCGAGCAGGTCGAGATCGGTGTTCCCTGCATTCAATACCACCAGCTCTTTGGTTGTGAGTCCGTTTGCAGAGATAAAATTATAGAGCCCGCCGCTCATAGAATATCTGAACTGCAGTCCGTTGGCGAGGGTGATGAGTCCGGTAACATCGTTAATGACCTGCCCCTCTGTTGTTGAGCTTGGGTTGAGATACTCCTTTTGCTCGCAGGACGCAAAAGCCAGCATGGTGGCAGTAAGTATTGTATATATGTGTGTCTTTTTCATAGAATCAAATAGTTAAGTGATCTTTAACCGCGTGGTTTTATCCACATCGGATCAGAAACTTGCAGATAATTTTAGCTGATAACTTCTCGGAATTGGCACGTTGCCAAAGTCAATACCCCTTACCATGTCACTGTTTCCTCCGGCATTGGTTTCCGGGTCGTAGCCATCATAATTGTCGATGGACAGCAGGTTTCTGCCGGTCAGAGAAATGTTGATGTTCCGAACGTTTTTAATGATCGAAGGTAAAGTGTAAGACAGACTAACCTCGCGAAGCTTTACAAATGAACCGTTATCGATACGCCATTCTTCGGTGTTGTAAATCGAGTAGACATAACCTCTTGGCAATTCACCTTTTAACTCTTTTTCGGAGTAATCGCCGATCCCGACACCCTGACGGGTACGTCTGTCGGCATTAAATACCTCTACGCCTTGCACTGCATCAATCAGAAAACGGAATCCGAAGCTCTTATACGTCAGATTACTTACGAAAGATCCTGTCCATTTGGGATTAGGATTTCCGATGATTTTACGTACCATTGTATTGGTAAGGAACTGGCCGTTACTTCCTGTTTCGGCTGGTGTGTAGGCAAGTGGATCGCTGGCAGATTGTACGCCTTTTTGCGATTGAGGTAAATCCTGAGCTGTTAAAAACAGGCTTCCATCGCTGTTACGGGCAAAGAACGTTCCATAGAATACGCTGGCTGGTTGTCCTTCAATCAGATAGGAAGGTGCGCCGGTGACAGTCGTCAGGGCAGAAAGCGGACTGCCCAGGCGTGTAATTTTGTTTCGGTTCTGACTGTATATAACGTTGAAATCCCAGTTGAAATCCTTGTTACGAACGACCGTATAACCCAGATTTACCTCAAAACCTTTGTTCTGCATTTCTCCCACATTGTCGATACTGCTTGTACCTCCTTCGCTGGGCGCCAATACTTTATTGACAACGAGGTCAGTAATTTTTTGTTTGTAGGCAGTCAGTCCAAGAGATAATTTGTTTTCCAGGAAAGTCAGGTCAATACCGCCTTCATTTTCAGTCATGAACTCTGGTTTTACATTCGGGTTAGCCAAAGTTCCGCTTGGTAGAATGGTACCTTTGCCCAGGAACTGCACAGGCTGGAATTGCCAGAAACGATCATAAGAACCAATTCCTGTCAGGTTTCCGGAGCGACCCCATGAGTATCTCACTTTGGCAGTATTTACTACATTGGCCATATTGCCGCCCTTCCAGAATTCCAGATCAGAAGGAATAAAACTCGCACTGAATTTTGGATATGTTTGATTTGACTCAGATTCAGAGAATTTGGAAGACCGGTCGCGACGTACAGCACCAGTCAGAAACAGCAGATTCCGGTAACCAAGTGTTGCCTGAGCAAAAACGCCGAAAAGGTCGAACTGATCATAATTGTAGCTGGATCTTACAGTGCTGGTAGCTCCACTTACGGTTTCAATGAATGGAGCCAGTCTTTGTCCGCTACCATAAGTCAGATCGGTCTTGCTATTCTGGTAGCTCAATCCCGCTATTACATTGAGTTTCAAATCCTTTGAAAGATCTGTTTCGTAAGAAAAGTTGATATCGCTGTTGTACAGAAACGTATTGGCGTTTACGTTGGCTGCAAATCCATCCGGGAAGCGTTCGGCAGGTAGGCCGGCGACAGACTGATAGGGATAGGCAGGAATCAGGTTTTTGCCCAGCTGAGAGAAAGCATCAATCCCGAAAACCCAGTCGATATTGAAACCTTTGAACGGAGTCAGGTTCAGTTGCAAGTCGTTAACCGTGCGGTTTACAGCCTGTGTAAAGCGCATTTTCTCAATAACGGTCAAAGGGTTTACGCGGGTAGGTTCTACAGCGAGTAAATTGCCGGAAGCATCCCTGCGGGTGATATCATAAATGTTATTGGTAATATTAATGGAGTTAACGGGGCTGTAAAATACGTTTCCGTTAGGTTTCTCATTTGCAAAGCTGTTGGTGTAGGTGATTCCCGCTGACAATTTTGCCCAGCTGGCCAGCCTCTGTTCGAGTCTTACCCGCAATCCATAACGCTGGAAGTCGGTACCTTTCACGATGCCCTGGTTCTTTAAATAGGAAAGTGAAGCGAAATACTGCGTTTTATCCGTTCCACCGCTGACTGACACGGAATTGTCAGTGCCGATTCCTGTTCTGTAAATATTGTCCTGATAATCGTACCGCTGGACATCCACCATGTTTGTGGAAAGATCAGCAAATACGCCGTCGCGGTTGATTCTTGTAACAGTTACACCCGGATTAGCGGCTAGCTGAGCAGCAGAAAGACCCGTTATTGTGCCCAATCTCAGAGAAGGGTAGCCAAATTGTTTGCCATAGGTGCTTATATAGAATTTTTTGCGTAACTCACTTACATTGACACTCGTGGAGAAATTGACCTGTGGCGCGCCCGTTTTTCCGCGTTTGGTTGTAATCAATACCACACCATTTGATGCCCGGGAGCCATATTGCGCCGCAGCCGCTGCACCATTAATAATGCTCATCGATTCAATGTCAGCAGGGTTGATATCGGCCATACGGTTGGTGCCGACGGTTGCTTGTCCTACCTGGTCGGAGAGGGCAAACTGAGAAACATTGGCGGATGAATTACTCACGATTACACCATCGATTACATACAAAGGATCGGAGTTTCCCTGCAGCGATTTGATACCTCTGAGGCGTATCGTCATACCTCCTGCGGGGTCTCCTGAGTTTTGTGTGATCTGGGCGCCGGGTACCTTTCCTTGCAGTGCCGAGAAAAGATTTCCTGTTCCTGATTTTTGCAAATCAGCAGCACTTATGGAGTTAATGGCGTTTCCGAGCTGTCTCCTGGTGGATTTGATCGTAGAGCCCGTCACCACTACTTCGTCCAGAACAGCCACTTCATCTGCTAAACTTGCATTTATGGTAATGGCAGTCTGGTTGCCGAGCGTAATTTTTTGAGAGGAAGTTTTAAAGCCAACTGCCGAAAAATCCAGTGTGTAATCCCCCTGCTGAAGGTTGGTAACAGAGATTAAGTAAGCGCCTTCTACGTCTGTGATACTTCCCTGGGAAGTATTTTTGATCTGAACCGATACACCCGGAATACCTTGTCCGGAGGCATCGCTCACCTTGCCGCTGATGGTGTAGGATTGGGCCCATGTACTCGCAGATGCCATAAAAATCATGGCCACTACGAGAATCCAGCGCGCATTTGTAAATACCCGGTATATTGTTGATTGCATACGTATTTGGTTTAAGTGTGTATGAGAAAAGTAAATATCTTCAATCAGTAAGAATATTCATATCAGGAAAGGATAAATTATTTAGTTATGGTGAATTATTGTTTGGTTATATTGATCTGTTGTAGAATTATTAACGGTTTATGTAAAAAATATTAGAATATAATGCTGATGTAGCTATCTGTAAGATTGATAAAATAGATAGCTGTTCATTTTAGTCCCATATGTTCATTATCGGACATGTTTGTTTTTGTTAATGTATTGTTATTCAGTAGTTTGTTTTTCTGGTATGTCATTTTAAGTTTACGTAAGTGATGAACTTTTGATTGTTCTTCCATATTTGTGTTTAAAGTCCTATCCGAACCTGACTATGCTATTGAACCACATCAAAATCGCCTTTCGTAATTTTAAAAGGCAGACATTCTTTTCACTGATCAATGTAGCCGGTTTGGCAGTGGGACTTATGGCAACATGGCTTATTGCTGTGTATGTCTATCATGAGTATAGTTATGATCAGTTTTTGCCGGATACGAACCGGATTTGTGCAGTTGCTTTTGACATCAAAGTAGGAGAGCAGGAAGCGTATACGACCAACACACCTCCGCCATTGGGGCCGAGACTGGTAGCAGATAATCCCGAGGTGGAAATGGCTGCCCGCACTTTTAATCTGGGTACGGTTGTGGTCAGAAAGCAGGTGACAGGTAAAGACCCTGTTCAGTTTAATGAACAATTGGCGATAGCAGCAGACACTTCTTTTCTCGAACTGTTTGGTTTCCCAATGGTCGCCGGAGACGTGAAAACAGCACTTGATAGTCCGGAATCCATAGTGATTACAGAAGAAATGGCCCGGAAATACTTCGGGAATGATTCACCATTGGGACAAACTTTGTCTGTGAATGATAACCTTTTCAACATTACCGGGATTGTAAGGGATTTACCGTCATCTTCTACGGTACAATTCAATTTTGTAATGCCAATGGCACACTATCAGGTGGTGGAGAGGTTTTCCTGGAGTTGGATATGGTTACAGGTGGATACCTGGGTGAAATTGAAGGCACCCGTTTCAGAAGGAATGATCAGTACATTGGAAATGAGGTTTCCACAAATGATCAGAACATTTGCGACTCCTGCTTACGCAAGAGCAGGACAAAATCTTGAAAAGCAATTGGCCGGTGGCGATCGCCTGGATGTAAAACTTCTCCCCCTGTCCGGTTTACACCTTGCTTCGGGCAATCTGGTTTCAAGACTTGATACTTTGGGAGATCAGGGGCAGGTGAAGATATTTATCATCGTAGGTGGGCTTATTCTTTTGCTGGCATGTGTCAACTTTATGAATTTATCGACTGCCCGATCTGTAAAAAGAACGCAGGAAGTAGGAATCCGAAGAGCATTAGGCTCTCAGAGGGGGATGCTCATTGCGCAGTTTCTGACCGAATCCATGATGTTCAGTTTATTTGCCGTGTTACTGGCGGGAATTCTGGTGGTACTCATTTTGCCATTATTCAATAAATTATCAGGTTTGGAGCTCAATGTTTCCTACCTCTTTTCTTTCCCGATCCTTACTATCATTGCGCTGTTACCACTATTCACTGGTCTTTTAGGAGGATTATATCCTGCACTTTATTTGTCAAGATTCAGATCCGCTGACATTTCAAAAATGGCAGGAGCACCCTTAGTCGGAACTCATGCCGGTGTACGCAGCGGTCTGGTGGTGTTTCAATTTGCAGTATCCATTCTGCTGATGGTCGGATCTTTCGTGGTCTATCGGCAACTGCACTACGCAAGGAGTTACTCGCCTGGCCTGAATCGTGAGAATGTGCTGATTATTGATAACGCAAGACATTTGGGTAATGCTTCGGGCAAGGACGTGTACCGGCAACAACTCATGCAGATCCCCGGAGTAGTAAGTGCGTCCTATACTTCATTTTTACCATCGCAAGGTAGTTTTGGTGATTTTTACGAACCGCAGCAGGGAGACCAGCAACGTCCTGTCATTAATAGTATTCCTATCGGTTCTTATCTTACCGATGAGCACTTTATTCCTACTCTCGGTATTCGTTTACTGAAAGGGAGGGGTTTTAATGCAGGTTCGAAGTCTGATTCAACGAGTATAATTTTAAATGAAACGGCAGTAAAAGCGATTGGTTGGGATAACCCGGTTGGCAAATGGCTCCGATATCCGGGAAATGAAAACCAGCGCTTTCAGGTGATTGGCGTGATGGAAGATTTTCACGAGTCATCTGTCAAAGCAGTGATAGAACCTACTGCCATTTTTCACGAATCTTCACAGACATACCAAACCTGGGGTTCGTCCATGGCTGTGCGAATAAGACCCGGTAACGAAAAAACGGTGATAGCAAAAGCTGGGGAATTGTGGAAAAATTCAGTTCCGACTGTCCCTTTTGAGCACGATTTCCTGGATGCATCCTTTGCCAGGTTATATAAGCTCGAAGCAAAAATGAGTCAGATTCTTGGCGTATTTACTGGTCTTACACTCTTTATCGGTTGCCTTGGTTTGTTTGCGCTTGCTGCTTTCACTGCTGAACAGCGTACGAAGGAAATTGGAATACGAAAAGTGCTGGGAGCAACAGTACCGGAACTGGTGCTGATTTTGTCCAAAGATTTTCTTAAACTGGTATTGGTAGCTATCGTTGTTGCCGTACCTGTGGCATGGTATACGGTAAGTCAGTGGCTGCAAAACTACCGGTATCGTACCTCTGTGGAGTGGTGGATGTTTGTCGCAGTAGGTGTAGCGGCCATTCTCATAGCTCTTTTAACAGTGAGTTATCAAAGTATACGGGCGGCGTTGCAGAATCCTGTCAAAAGTTTAAAAAGCGAATAAAACATACGGGCCGGATATGACAGCTCATATATCCGGCCTGTGATGAATATTACTCTTCTGCCGCCGCTTTTCTTTCCAGTTCTATAAAGTCCTCCCGTGCTGGTGTGAAGCAATCTATTACCTTGCAGGCCGTGAGCGCTCTCGCCGAATGAGGCGCCCACGAGGGAATGAACGCAGACATGCCAGGTCGCAAAACCGACTTTTCTCCGGCAATATCAAACTCCAATTCCCCTTCAATTACATGGCACCATTGTTCATGTACATGGCTGTGCTCAGGCAATATTGTTCCGTCTTCAATAGTAAAATGACAATAAGTAGCTTTGTCGGAATGTGCTACAGAGCCGTATATCCCATCCCATATTTTGAATTTCGTACGGCTATTGTAATCAATAAATGGCATTGCTGAATGTTTTTGTTGTAAGAGCCGGTAAGTTAGTGAATACATTTTTGGTAAAAGCGTGTCTGTAAAGAACAGGGTAGATCTACTACCGCTTCCATTATTTTTACGCTGGTTTAATCGGCACAAGGCTTTGCCACGTAAGTACTACCGGGGCACGGGACAACCTCATAATAAAACGTTAACCGAAGAACGGGTTTATTATTAAGCCCAAACGCCTACATTTATGGTTTCCAATGTTTTCCCTGAATAAATACCCTTTTCTCTCATTGGCTTTATGCAGTTTATCAGAGTAGTAATAGCGTCTGTTTTATTTCTGAATCTCACTTGCCTTGCTGCTTTTGGTCAAACGCTGACAAAATACAGGATTGGTGCAGAGGTGGAGGCAGCAGGAATATACGCTACTGATGAGTTTGCACCGTTTTGGATCAGAAGTAATCAGTATGGCGCGATTCCGAGAGATGCACCTGCTACTTTGCTTCAGGCCAGGCTTTGGCGCAACTACGCCGTTGCCGATTCTGCGAAGGGAAAGAAGAAGAATTTTGATTGGGGATTTGTGATAAATCCGGTAGCGACTTACAATAAAGTAAACAAATTAAATTTCGTTCTTCCGGAAGCACATGTTAAGGTGCGTTTCCGGTTTTTGGAATTTTATGCCGGTCGTCGCAGGGAAGTGATTGGTTTGGGCGATTCAACGCTTACTTCGGGATTTTATGCTGGTTCGGGAAATGCGGTTCCCATCCCCAAAATACAGCTTGGTACCATCGGTTATGTTCCTTTTGCTTTCAATAAGTTTTTGGCAGTCAATGCTGCTTTTTCGCATGGATGGATCAATAATCCGCCTTATATATATGCGGCGAGGCTACATCAGAAACATGTCTATTTCCGGCTCGGTAAGCCTCAGGCAAAGACCAAATTCTATTTTGGAATTAATCATCAGGCTATGTGGGCAGGGCACTCGGAATATCTCAAAGCTCAGCCGGATATGGCAGAGAACGGACAGTTGCCGGATTCATGGAGTCTTTATAAGTATGTTGTGCTCGGATTTACGCCTAAAAACTGGTACGCCAAACGGGGGTTTACGTCATTTGACAGTTACAGAATAGGTAATCATTTAGGGACGTATGATATTGCCCTAGAGACGAAAATGTATGGAAACCGGCTTCTGATTTACCATCAGCACATTTATGAAGACGTGTCCAGTCTCGCCTTCCAGAATTTCCCTGACGGGTTGTATGGAGTGAATATGGTTTTCAATCAGGAGAATCAATCAGGAGATTTTAGGCTCACCCGCCTCACTGCTGAAGTGCTCACAACAAAAGACCAATCCGGATCGGAGTTTTATATTACCGGAAGTATATACCAGGGAGCCGATAATTACTTCAATCACAGTCAGTACTATCAGGGATGGTCGTATAAGGATGCAGCGATAGGTACACCATTTATAACGCCCCTTGCGGATATTGATCAACTGAAATTTGCCTCACCAAGATATTTTCCGAATAATCGGGTCAATATGTTTTACCTTGGAGCGCAGGGAACGTATAGGGAGTCACTGTTGCTTACTTTGCGAACTTCTTTAAGTCGCAATTACGGAACTCCCGGCGCCGATTTCGCACCTCCGCGAAACCAGTTTTCTGCGTTGCTTTCGGCTCAGATGAAGTTAAAGAACTTCCACAATACTACTCTAACCGCTCAACTCGCTGCTGATCAGGGAGAACTTTTCAGGAATTCCTACGGTGGATATCTGGGTATAAGAAAAGGCTGGTAACCGCTCTGTTCATCCCTGAACAAAACTGTTCAATTTCGGACAATTATTTATGTTTGGTTGTATTTAATTTGCTTTAAATCAGCGTGTTGTTGAATGGGTATGTTTTTTGAAACAGAGATGAAACAGAAGTGTATATACTGTTTTCTCTGACGAGCATTTCAAAATCAGCCATGTTAAAAAACTACTTCAAAATTGCTTTCCGGAATATCTGGAAAAACAAAGTTTTTTCAGCCATTAATATCGTAGGCCTGGCTACCGGAATGGCTGCCTGTATCATCATCATGTTGTTCGTTTTTTATGAACAAAGTTTTGATGGCATGCACAGTAAAAACATATACAGGTTAAATGAGGTGCAGAATTTTGAAGGAATGGTAGCTCCTCAAAAAGTGGCACTGTCGATGTTCCCGATGGGGCCAACTCTGAAAAATGATTATCCGGAGGTGCGTGATTTTATAAGGGTTCGGGACATGCAGTCGGTATTGTTAGGCGTAGGCGCAAAGAGGGTGGAACTGGAAAAGGGATTTTATACAGATGCCAACTTTTTTGATATGTTCAATTTCAAATTGATAGAGGGAGAAAAAGCTGACGTACTCAAAAATCCCAATAGTGTTGTACTTACTGAGGAAGGGGTAAAACGGATTTTCGGAGATCAGAATCCGATCGGGCAGTCTGTTACCAGATATGGCGGTGATACACTTACATTTAAGGTGACCGGTATTATGGAGAACGTACCAGGCAATTCGCATCTTCAGTTCAACGCGCTGTTTTCTTTCAGTACCATTATTAAGCCTGAGTTTATGGACAGGTGGGGCGGAAACTGGCTCGTTACTTATCTTAAAATGGCACCCGATGCGGATATCGCTTCCCTGGAGAAAAAATTCCCTGATTATCTCAAAAAATACATGAAAAACGGAGGCTGGAAGTTCTATGAGATTTTTTTACAGCCCGTGTCGCAGATACACTCCCGTTCAACAGACATCACACATGATTACCAGAATTTCCATAAATTCAATAAGACCTACACTTATACTTTTTCGGTTATTGCCGTCATTGTTTTGATTATAGCCTGCGTTAATTTCATGAATTTGTCTACTGCGAGGTCGTCTGGCAGGGCAAGGGAGGTGGGCGTGAGAAAATCGATTGGTGCACACAGGAGCCAGCTTGCCTATCAATTTATAGGTGAATCTATCTTTCTGTCTCTGATCGCGTTTGTTCTGGCGGTTCTTCTTGTAAAATTGTTTTTGCCCTCCGTAGCACAATTCAGCCAGAGAGATCTGGAATTTTCAATTTTCTCGAACCCTGGGCTGCTCTTATTAACGCTCGGCGGTGCGGTGGTTATCGGTGTTTTTTCAGGCATGTATCCGGCCTTGTTTCTTTCCTCTTTTGAGCCGGTTAAGGTTTTGAAAGGTAAAATGGGAGCAGGGAAAAGTACATTCAGAAACACGCTTGTTATCGCTCAGTTCAGTAGTGCTGTTTTCCTGATTATTGCTACAGGGTTCGCTGTGAGGCAGCTGAATTTCATGCAGCAAAAAGATCCCGGCTTCGTCAAAGACCAGGTCGTAATTATTCCGCTGGATGCGAAGTCAAGTCCGAAATTTCAGTCTCTCAAACAGGAATTGCTTGCCAATTCATTTATTGAAAATGTTACAGGATCAGGCCAGCGACTGGGGAACAATTTGCATCAGACGGGTGTAAGTTTCCGGGGAGACGGACCTGTGAGGGATATGGCGTCCTCGCAAGTGGTGGTTGATCCGGATTATTTGTCGTTGTACAAGATCAAGCTGGTGGCAGGCAGAAATTTTACCAGCGAAGAATCAGAGAACGGAAAAACGTACATCATTAACGAATCGCTGGCAAGAGAATTACTTAAGGATCAGCCAAAGCAGACAGTCGCTTCCCTGGTAGGGAAGCGGTTCGGGTTTAGCGGGCTCGATTCCCTGGGGACGATTGTGGGAGTAGCGAAGGATTTTAATTTCAACTCTCTGCACCATAAGATTGAAACACTTTGCTTGTTTAATCAAAAGGATTGGGGCTACTCTGAGATGTCGGTAAAGATTAAAGGAAAAGACGCAAAACCGGCGCTGGCAGCTATAGAGTCGATATGGAAGCGTCAGCTTCCGGAGAGGGATTTCACCTATTCATTTTTGGATGAACACTTTTCAGAACTGTACAGAGCCGACGGGCAGGTGAGTAAAATAGTTGGCATCCTGGCAGGTTTGGCGATTTTCATTTCCTGCCTTGGGTTATTCGGACTGGCTTCTTTTTCAGCTGAGCGGCGTGTGAAAGAAATTGGCGTAAGAAAGGTAATGGGTGCTTCGGTTGCGGGAATTGTGGCCTTATTGTCCAGGGATTTTATGAAACTCGTACTTCTGTCCATACTCATTGCTGTTCCTGTCGCCTGGTTTACAGTAAGCTGGTGGCTTCAGGATTTTGCCTACCGCGTAGAAATGAAATGGTGGATTTTTGCGGGAGCTGGTATTTTAGCAATCGCAATTGCTCAGCTTACAGTAAGTTTTCAAAGTATAAAAGCAGCCTTAACCAACCCCGTAAAATCACTTCGTGCAGATTGATATTAGTCCGATCATTTTAATATATCAATACAATGAGCCATATAGCTATACCCATACCTAACATGTACGGTCAGCAGGAAATAGAGGTGCATGTCACGATTAATGGTCTCAAACAGCAATTGCATTATAAAGTGGAGCTGTTTTACTGGGAGAACTGCGTAAATCCCAAAGCACATCGGGCAGATTGCATCAGTGAAATGCTGGCTCATCACGATCCCGAATGGACTGTGTATTACATCGGAGCTCCTACCGACGAATTTGTCCCGATTACTTTCGTCAAAAATGAGAGTCGATCTCTGATACGGCAGGCTATGGTGTAGGGTTAATGTCTGCTATGTAGGTAAGGTTTTGTTTTTTATATATGATTGAAAGGGAAGCTCAGCGCTTCCCTTTCTTATTTTCTATATTTTTTTTGCAACAATGTTGCGTAAATGAATAATTGAATTCTATATTTGCATCATTGTTGCATTTAACTATAATATCATGAAGAGGAGTTTACTAAAAAGTTTATTAGCGCTGTCGGTAATTTCGGGATTGGCTGCCTGTGATAATGACAAAGAAGAAACCGTGAGTCCGGTTGCAGAAAGCGAGTATAAGTTTATCAGGATTCTGGTAAATGATGAAAATACTACACAATTATCACTCGTAGATCCTGTAAAACTCTCAACAGAATCTTTCACAGCAAGTTTTGCAAAATCCGCTTTATATAGCACCCAAGCAGGGCGATTTGGAGCACTTGTGAACGGAACGAATAACAACGTACAGTTTTTTGATACTGGCTTTGAAGGACATGGCGACCATGTGGATGTGAAAGGGACGCCGAAATTTGGTGCGCTTACCGGAAATGGAAATCGCCCGACCCACTTCAAAAGTAAAGGTGATGAAGTAATCGCCTTCAATGATGGTGATGGTACTTTAAGCGTTGCTAAAGAGGCTGATATGCACACTACGGGTGCTAAAATGACTACCATTAATGCCGGAAACGTGGCTCATCATGGTGCTATGACCAAGTTCGATAACGGAACGTATGCCATCACAGAAAAAGATGGATCAGTAGCTGGTACGCTTCCGGAAAGAGTTAAAATTATTGATGCTGCGGGAAAAACACTTTTTGCTTCAACACTTCAGACCAAGGGGTTACATGGTAATGCGAGTGACGGAAAAGTATCTCTGTTTGGTTCTTCAAGCGGAATTCTTGTTGTGCAGCCCACGGGAGCTCAATCTCTGATTCCACATCCGGCTAATTTTGGAACTGCCTGGTTCGGATCTATTTATGAGGCGAAAGGCGCTGGTAAATTTGTAGGCTATACTGCTGCGATGGGAGCATATCTGATAGATGTGACGGCCAAGGCAGTAACTCCGATCGTCGAAAGTACTGATTTGATACAAGTGAAAATAGACTATGCAGGGAATAATCTGATTGCATTATTCCATAATGGTGAGGTTAGACTATATGATCTGGCTACAAATACACTGAAAAAGGGCGGCTCTGTGGTAGGTGCAGTGGCGAAAGATGCCACTCAGAAGCCTCAGATCGAAGCTACATCAAGATTTTTGTATATCACTCAGCCCGCTGCCGGAGAACTTTGGCAGGTGAGTACGGAAGATTTTGGTAAGGTAAATAAGATCAAGGTATCTTCTGTTCCTTATCGTCTTGCAGTTTTGGGGATAGAGTCTGATGAAAGCCACTAAGTCATAAATAGAAGGTATCTTAAAGAGGCAGGACTTCAAAAAAGGTCTTGCCTCTTTTCGTATTTACAGCGTATTCGGGCAGACGACATCACCGGGATTATATTTTCCCCATTGTGGCGATATGCTTACACACTGACATTAAACTTGGTGCTGGAATGGAATTGATAAACAAAGGTTTACGGCGTCTCTTTGTATCCGTATCAACTCAATCCCCGACAGTTCAATTAACATAGAAATGCGAAAAGTGACTTATACTGAATCAGAACTTATTGTGCAGCTCAAAAGTAATAACCGGGATGCATTTGAATATCTGTACGAGCGCTATTCGCCTGCATTGTATGGAATTATTCTGAAAGTCGTTAAGGATGAAGAAAAGGCTTCTGATTCTATGCAGGATGCATTTCTTAAGATATGGAAAAATATAAGCCGCTACGATGCAGAGAAGGGGACACTTTTTACATGGATTTTAAACGTCGCGAGAAATACGGCCATTGACAAATTGAGAATGGAGGTCAAAACTGAGAAAGTCGTGAGTTTATCTTCTGTCAGTGAAATTGAGGTGACAGCTGAAGCTACATACATTCCACCGATTAATCTCATGGATCTTCGTGCCATTGTTTCCCGCATGCTTCCGGAACGAAGAATCCTTATCGAAATGGTTTATTTTGAAGGTTATACGCATGAGGAGGTATCCGAAACTCTTCAGGTTCCACTGGGAACTGTCAAGTCGCGTATCAGAAAATCTCTTCAGGAACTACGTTATGTTTTCGGAACTTCATCTATGATGAGTATTGCTGGTTAAGCGTACTTTTTCTATTTAAATCAATTTTCTTCGCCTCTAATTTTCAGGTAGTGTCAAACGCGTCTTGATTAAAGATCACGATATGGTCGAATTATGTCTATATCCGCGATTTGTGGAAATCATCATAATCCTGAGATGTTCAGTGTTCTGTCTTCTTTTCTTATTATTTGAATAGTGCAATTGTTTGAAATTATTTGAAATGCGATATAGTTTCTCTAATTTTATTCCTGATATGTTTAAAAAGTGCATTTAAATAAAATTAGATGGGTTTTGTGAGTAAAACTAGTTATGAATATGTATTCGAATATAGTTGTATTTTTAAATTAGAAGTATTTTTAAATACATTGTAATATAAAAAAAATCATATTTTTTCTTGTAGATAATGGAAATGCAGAATTATATTTGTGCGAGAAATCCTACATAGCACTTCTGCTAATTCAAACATTTTTCTATGAAAAATTTATCTACTACACTATTTTCTTCACTGCTTTTTCTATCCACCTGTTCATTCGGCTTTTCGAATGACAATAGCATTTTTTCTAATGCTGGTGTAAATGCAGCCGAAGCCCTTACAACCGATAATTGCGGTTGCACAAGTAATGAACTTTCAAACGGCAGTTTTGAAAATGCGAAGAACGGAGTCCCGACAGACTGGCAGTACGAAGGGAAGTTTATTACTGATACGAATTACGATGTATGCGGCGTGGACAATGGCCGTTTGGATGGTGCAGGTTCATTTTGGCAGGATGCTGCGAATGTTGTTCCCGGCAGCAAGGTAACGCTGAACATTTACGGCGGATACCACAACTTCAAAAATCATTATTTTCACCTGATCTTCCTGGGTGCTAATGACAAGGTGCTTCTTGAGGTCAAGAAGAAATTGGACGTGTCTGTATCACAGAACAATAACAAGCTTACGAAGTACACACTTTCTGACTACGCACCTGCCGGAACGCTTAAGGTACGCGTGAAAGGAAGTGCGACAGGAGACTATTTTAAAGTAGATGTTGCCTGCCTTAATATTGAAAAACCAGCCGTTTCATGTAATGATTGCAGTACCAATAAGCTGATCAACCCTTCTTTTGAAGAAACGCAAACTGTTTCCGGAAAGGAGGTTCCGAAAAACTGGGTAGGGACAAGCAACTTTGTGAAGGATGCAGGATTTGTTGTGTGTGGTAGCAAAAACGGTTTAGTTAACGGTGGAGCAGGAAGTTTTTATCAGGATGTGAAAACAACGCAGGGAAGTAAAGTGAGATTGAAAATATGGGGTGGATACCACAATTTCCGCAATCATAAATTCGAACTTCAGTTTTTCTCCGAGACGGGTACCAGCCCTTTGTCCACAGTTTCAGTTAATCTTGATAAATCTGTAGAGGAGCTTAACAATAAGCTGAAATTGTATCAGCTGGATGGTACTGCGCCTGCCGGAACTGCATACGTTCGGGTGCTGGGTTCATCCACAGGAGATTACTTTAAAGTGGATGCTGCTTGTCTTACTATTGAGGAATCAGCAGAATGTGTAGCTTGTAAAGATAATAAGCTGGTGAATCCAAGTTTCGAGCAAGGTGCGACTGGTTGGAATAAAAATGGAGCAGGTTCATTCTCTACTCCTGAAAAATATGCTGTTTGTGGTACAAAAGCTGGTCTTATTTCCGGTTTTGCAACAGCTTCACAGGATATCCAGGTAACGCCTGGTAGTGACGTTACGTTGTCGATATGGGGTGCGTATAATGCGAAAAGTGCTCAGAGTTTTAATCTGATATTCTTCAATGCACAGAATACACAGATTGGTTCTCAGGGAGCTGCCGTGGATCAAAGTGTAACAGGAAACACGCCTGGTCTGAAACAATATGTTGTGACCAAAAAAGCACCGGAAGGAACCAAGTTTGTAAGGGTACAGATGTATTCAGAAGGAAGTGATTTCCATTTCGATAATGCGTGTCTTACTGTAATCGGAGGTTCGTTACCAGTCAAACTTGCTGAATTCAAAGCCAACAAAGTAGAGGATGCAGTGAAACTGGAATGGAACACGACATCTGAAAGTAATTCAGGATTGTTCGAAGTGCAACAAAGTACTACAGGTAAAGATTGGAAAGTATTAGGACAGGTAGCTGCCAAAGGTGAAAGCAATTCAATCATCTCTTACGACTTTACAGACAAAAAACCTGCTTCAGGTACCAACCTTTATCGTTTGAAAATGATTGATCTTGATGAGACGTTTGCTTACAGCAGCATCATTAGCGTGAAGGTTGAGGGTGGGGCAGATGTATCTGTTTATCCAAATCCGGCAACAGAATACATCATGATCAGTACTTCGGGTGATGCACTTTCAAATGTTACGATTTATAACGTAAACGGACAACTAGTAAAACGCGCCACTACTGAAAAGATTGATCTGAACGGACTGGCACAAGGTCGTTATATTGTGAAAGTTGCTCACAAAAGTGGTGCTGTTACAACGAAACGTATTGTAGTTGGCAGGTAATCAATAATATTCCTACTCAATTGTAAAGAGAAGCTTTTGTTAAATTTTAGCCCTTCATCTGTTTTGGCGGATGAAGGGCTTATTTTTAGCGTTGAATTTGAAAAACTTGCCCATCAATATGGCCGGAAGCGATGAAACGCAGATAATGCAATTTGAAAATGAGCATTTTAGTAAAGCTGACTTTGGAAATGATTTTTGTTGGGGTACTGTAACAGCCGCCTTTCAGGTAGAAGGTGCCGTGAGAGAGGATGGAAAAGGGGCTTCGGTATGGGATGTATTCACACATAAGCGAGGTAAGATCAAAAATGGAGATCACGCTGATGTCGCCTGTGATTTTTATCACAGCTACGAAGCAGATCTTGCGCTGGTGGTGGAGATGGGGTTTACGGAGTTCCGGTTTTCAATTGCATGGTCGAGGATTCTGCCGGATGGGAAAGGTGAAGTAAATCAGGCAGGTATTGATTTTTATAATCGTCTGATCGATAAATGTATTGCTCTGGGGATCAAACCCTGGGTTACACTTTATCACTGGGATTTACCGCAGGCGCTGGAACGGCTTGGCGGCTGGAAAAACCGGGAAATCATCCATTGGTTTTCTGATTATGTGGTAATATGCGCTCAGTCGTTCGGTGATAGGGTCAAAAATTGGATTGTAATTAATGAGCCGATGGCAGTGGCAGCGCTGGGATATACTACAGGCTTACACGCGCCGGGAAAAAGAGGTTTATGGAACTTTCTACCAGTTACACATCATCTGGCGATGTGTCAGGCAGCAGGAGGAAGAATACTTAGGGAACGGGTTTCTGATGCCTACATAGGAATGGCTATTTCATGTTCTCACATCGTTCCTTATACCAATGCCGTACGGGATGTACGAGCAGCCCAACGCGCTGATGCGGTGATGAACAGAATGTTTATTGAACCTGCACTAGGACTTGGCTATCCTTCGGATGTTTTTCCTTTTTTAAACGGTATCAAAAAGTACATGTTGCCTGGTGATGCAGAAGCCTTGCAATTTGACTTTGATTTCACAGGCATTCAAAACTATTTCAGTATCACTGTAAAGCACAGTTATCTGATACCGGTTCTTTGGCTCAAAGAAGTTCCTGCAACTTTGCGAAACGTACCTGTTACTGCAATGGGATGGGAAATAGATACTGAGGGTACCTATAAAATTCTGAAACAGTTTTCTGCTTACAAACGTATTCGTGACATAATCGTTTCAGAAAGTGGAGCTGCATTTGAAGATCGGCTGGTAGAAGGGAAAATCATTGACGCAGATAGAATTGCCTATTTTCAGCAATATCTCGGGCAGGTATTGAAAGCAAAGAACGAAGGCATAAATATCAGGGGATATCTGGTATGGTCACTGATGGATAACTTTGAATGGGCTGAAGGCTACAGAGCACGTTTTGGTTTAGTACACGTTGATTTTGATTCCCAGCGAAGAACGATGAAGGAGTCAGGAAAATGGTTTGCCAGGTTTTTAAAAAATTGACCGTAGGGTTCCAACTATTTTTGGGGTTCCTGAATCTACAAACAGGTGGTGAAAACTTTTAAATACTTTCATTGTAAAATATGCCTGTTGTATGAAAATTCTCATAGTAGTATTTGGCCTTTTGGCATGGATAGGTTGCCATGAAGATCCGGAAATTGTAAAGTCTGATGTTTACGAGACGGAAGCAGTTTGGACCAACATGATTGCCTCCGATGGTTGTGCCTGGCATTTTTCGGTAGTGCAGGGTGACAGTCTTATCAATTTCGCTGCCTCCGATGGTTCTCAAAAGGTGATTGAGAAAGCGTTGGGTAAAGTGGAGAGTGCTTATAGTTTCACAAAAGTCCATATTAAGTACAGCGCTACAGGACGTAAAAAGGATGTACAGTGTGGGTGGGGAGTGACCACGCAATACAACGAGATTGATGTGTTGGAAATGCGCAAAATTGAATAGAACACCTAGGTGTGGCCGGGATTTGTTCCGACCACATTTTTCATATCTTAAGAATATCCTTCGCCTCTTTTTCAGAGTAATAAGGTCCCAGTTCCGCTTCTTCAATCATTTCCTGTGCCTGATTCTCGGTAACATCTTTTCCTCTGTCGGGTGTTGGTTCCCATTGATCTTCAGTTAATTGTATGGATCCATTGGCTTCCAGTTCTGCAAGTAACTGTCTTACATGACCTTCAGTTTCGTCATTTAATATTTTAATCCGGAAAGTTTTCATTTTGCGTGTATATTGATGATGGAGTATTGGTATCAATAATCATTCCGAATCCAGGATTTTTGACAGATAATTTTCGAATATCTTTTATCCATCCGTGCAACGTCTTTTATTGTTTTTTCATCTATTGGAAAAACTAATTTATATAGATCATGAAAATGAAATCACTACTACTTTCTGCAATGCTGATGCTGGCAGCTTCTGTAAGCTTCGCACAGTCGCCCGAAGACCAGCCCTATGTAAGCAAATCATTTAATAATAAGTCTTTGAACTCAGTAACAGTGGAAACCTCGGGCGGTTCCATTACAGTACAAGGAGCGCAAAAGGATGGATTCGTGGTGGATATGTTTGTTCGTCCGAATAACTGGAACGGGAAAAATCAATTGACAAAAGAGGAAATTGAAGACCGTCTGGAAGATTATGATATTCTGATCGGCACAGAAGGCAACAAAGTAGTAGCTACTGCAAAAAGAAAAAATGGTACCAAATGGGATAACCAGAAAAGTATTTCAATAAGCTTTAAAATAGCTGCTCCCCGCAGCACCTCCACAAATCTGAAAACAAGTGGCGGGAGTATCCGTATCGCTTCTCTGACCGGTGATCAAAATTTTGCGACCAGTGGGGGAAGTTTGAAAGTAGATGATCTGGAGGGGAATATTACTGGTAAAACTTCGGGTGGGAGTATAGAAGTGAGCAATTGCCGCAAAGTAATTGAGCTCACAACCAGCGGAGGGAGCATTCGTGCTAATGATCTGAACGGAAAGGTAAATCTGACAACTTCCGGCGGTAGCATTTCTCTGCTTAAACTGGAAGGTGAAATAGCTGCTCGTACAAGCGGTGGAAGTGTGAAAGGTGACGATATCAAAGGATCGCTGAATGCAGGAACATCCGGCGGTTCGGTGAAGCTGGCAAATGTATCAGGAAGTTTGAAGGCCAGCACCAGTGCAGGAAGTGTAGAGGTTGCTATTGTCAAACTGGGGCAATATCTGGATCTTAGTACCTCAGCAGGAAGTATTCGTGTAAGTATGCCTTTGGAGTCGGGACTTGATCTTAATTTGAAAGGAAATAAAGTTTCGATTCCTTTGAAAAATTTTGATGGTCATGTAGAGAAAAACAAAGTGAACGGCAAGATCAACGGAGGAGGGGTTCCGGTTACGTTGTCTGCAAGCTCTGGTAATGTATATGTAAATCAGTAAGCTATTAAGCCTGACTATTTCGAACGATTCTTACGGATCGTGAAAGGTATTTCCAAATCGGAAATGCCTTTTTTTATTTCTATAACTGTTGGTAACAAAAAATATATACATTTGTATATTAAGTCTATAAAATAAGTAGATTTAATGATGGCGACGTATTTTCAACCATTCTCTAACACATTTTAATGCAACTAAATTTTACTCAAAAAATGATACTGGCTGTATTTCTGGGATTTACCAGCCAGGCATCGTATGCTATTTCCGAAAATTGGCTTGTAGAACCGGCGCGTCAGGTACGTAGCGGAAAGGCGCTGGAGGAGATCATAGGAAAAGTTACCGACAAGGCTACCGGACAGGGATTGCCTGGCGTCAATGTTTTGATCAAAGGCTCCAATACAGGAACCATTACAGATGTTGATGGCAATTTCAGGTTATCTGTTACCTCAGACCGGGCCGTGCTCGTGTTTTCGTTTATTGGTTACGTGAGTCAGGAGGTGTCCGCAGCCGGCTCTCTGCAGATTCAACTTGAACCAGATGTAAGCAGTCTGAATGAGATTGTAGTTGTTGGTTACGGAACCCAGAACAAGCGTGATATTACCGGCTCTGTGGGTTCACTTTCAGCTAAAAATATCAAAGACATTCCGGTTACCAATTTCGAGAACGCGATTCAGGGGCAGATTGCGGGAGTACAGGTTCAGGAGCCTAGCGGTGAACCCGGCGCGGGCACTACGATTCGTGTACGCGGACTTGGATCCATTTCGGGAGGAACAGAACCTCTGTATGTTATTGACGGTTTTCCGATTTCCAAAAATGTGGATGCCGGCGTACAGGGTGATATATCACGCCGTACAGTTGCTTTTGCCTTACCTCCTTCGAATCCGCTCGGGAATATCAATCCCAATGATATTGAGTCCATCGAGGTATTGAAAGATGCTTCTGCTGCTGCCATTTACGGATCGCGTGGATCGAATGGGGTAGTGCTGATCACAACCAAAAAAGGTAAAAGAGATAAAAAGCCGGTGATTGGTTTTGACGCTTACTTCGGTGTACAGCAAGTGGCAAGAAAAGTGGATCTGATGAATGCCGCCCAGCTGGGAGCGTATGTAAAAGATGCTAAAAATAATGCTTATGTGCAGGATGTTGTTGGAGCAAATGCCAACGATAACAATGCAACGCGTTATACAAAAACCACTAATACTGCCTATTACATTCCGGATGATTTTGCTAATCCTGACGGAACGGATGTCGATTGGCAGGATTTGATCTTCCGTTCTGCGCCGGTGCAAAGCTACAATGTGTCATTAGCTGGTGGTGGCGAGAATGTGAGTTACTA
Organism: Dyadobacter luteus; assembly: GCF_003383615.1. Taxonomy (GTDB): domain Bacteria; phylum Bacteroidota; class Bacteroidia; order Cytophagales; family Spirosomataceae; genus Dyadobacter; species Dyadobacter luteus. The sequence continues at coordinate 23,453 of NZ_QNUL01000024.1, read as the reverse complement.
TGTATCCGGGGGATATTACAATCAGCGTGGTATTGTAGCCAAAAGTGGTATTGAAAGGTATACTTTCCGGGTGAATCTGGAAGCCAACGCTACAAAGAAGCTAAAATTTGGTTTAGGACTGAGCCCTTCATTCAGTAATCTGGATCGCTCACCGGCGGGTGCTCCCTACTTTGCTGATCCTCCCGGGATCGTATATTCTGCCCTGGTAACTTCACCTACCGTTCGGCCGTATAATGCGGATGGTACCATTAACCAAAGAGACAATCAGTCACATTTATATACAGAAGACGGAAGAGCGGCAAGTATGACAGAGGCAAGCAATCCCCTGGCTATTGTTGAAGGAGTAACTGATAAACTGACTCAATTCAGAACCCTGGGGAATGTCTTCGGAGAGTACGAGCTACTTCCCGGACTGAAATATAAGCTTTACACCGGTATTGATGTCAACAATTACAACCGCAATTTTTACAGAGGAAATTCATTGCTTTTCCGTCAGGCAACGGTGGGTGATCCGTATGGGCAGTCCAATTTTTCTTTGAACTACAACTGGTTGATTGAAAATACATTGTCATACGATAAAACAATCGGAGCAAACCATGCCATTTCGGCCGTAGCGGGTTACAGTGCTCAAAAGGACAGAATCGATAACAATCAGGTGTTTGCACAAAAGTTTCCTGATGATCTTGTAGAAACGGTGAGTGGAGGACAAGTAACAGCAGGCACTTCCACACGCGAGGAGTGGTCGTTGGTGTCGTATCTGGCCCGGGCTAATTATGCTTTTCAGAACAAATATCTGCTTACTGCGACTATTCGGGCTGATAAATCCTCTCGCTTTGGAGATGGCAACAAAACAGGTGTATTTCCTTCCCTTTCTGCAGGATGGCGTATATCGGAAGAAGCTTTTCTGAAACCGGTCACTTTTGTGAGCGACTTTAAAGTCAGAGGAAGCTGGGGTAAAACGGGTAACTTCCTGATTCCGAATTATGCCTCTATTGGTTTGCTGAATCCATATAATTATGTGATCGGAGGCAATGTAGTGAATGGCATTGCTCCGCAAACGATCAGCAATAACAGGCTCACCTGGGAGAAAACGACACAGCTTGATCTGGGTGTTGATTTAGGTATTATCAAAGACAGGGTTTATTTCTCTTTTGACTGGTACAGAAAAGTGACTTCTGATCTTTTACTCAATGTGCAGGTACCTGCAGCGGTTGGTTTCCTGAATGCGTTGCAGAACATTGGAGAAGTGGAAAACAAGGGTATTGAGCTGACAATCAATAGCCGAAACGTTACCGGTGCATTCTCATGGTCTACAGATTTTAACTTTTCTACGAACAAAAACAAAGTGCTGAAACTGGGTCCCACAGGCGATCCTATTCTCAGCTCAGGCGGAGCTGGTATTCGCCATATCACAAGAATTGGTGATGCGATTGGAAGTTACTACGGATATATGGTGGAGGGGATTTATCAGACACAAAGTGATATTGATAATGCGCCGAAGGATGAAGTTGCGCCGAAGCCGCGACCGGGAGATTTTCGATTTAAAGATGTGAACGGAGATGGAAAAATCAATGCGGACGACAGAACCGTAACAGGGAATTACCAGCCTGACTTTATCTACGGGATCACGAACCGTTTTTCTTACAAAGGAATTGATTTCAGTTTTCTTATTCAGGGTGTGCAGGGATCAGAAATATTGAACCTGACACGTCGCCATCTCGCCAATGGAGAAGCCGGAACGAACTCCTATACGGTTACATTGGATCGCTGGATTTCCGCAGAACAGCCGGGTAATGGAAAGGTGCCAAGAGCCGACCGGCTTACAGATACACATGGCAACAACAACAGGCCATCTTCGTATCAGGTGGAAGACGGATCGTACATCAGGCTGCGGAATATTGCATTGGGTTACAACTTCCCGAAGAGATTGTTAGGGAGCCGAATTCAGACTTTACGTGCTTACGCCACCGCAACCAACTTGTTTACCAGCACAAAGTATGTCGGTTATAACCCTGAGGTAAATAACCAGACTGGTTTATCGGGTGTGCAAGGCGAGGATTATGGAGCATATCCGCTCGCCAAAACATTCACTTTCGGTTTGAACGTGACATTCTAAATCAACTTTGTCTGTCTTCCAGACTTTTAATATGTAGATTATGAAATTGAATAAAACACTTATACAATTATCTTTTTCACTCGCAGGAGCCGTAACACTGCTTTCCTGCGGTGAAGGTTTTACAGACCTGAGCCCCATTTCTCAGCGAAATGTAAATCAGTTTTACAACACAGCAAGTGACCTAAATACTGCTATCAATGCTGCCTATAAGGTGTTGCAGGCCAATGGAACCTACAACCAGAGTTATTGGATTACACAGGAAATGAGATCTGATAATACCGATCAGGGAAGTGACGGTACTGGTCTTGGTGCTGAACTTACAGTGATTGATAATTTTACGGAGAATGCAACAAGCGAGTTCATTACAGCCGCCTATACGGATTCCTTTCTGGGAGTTGCAAGAAGCAATATTGTACTAAGCCGGATAGACGGCGTTTCCATAGCAGAAACGGATCGGGAAAGGATCAGGGGAGAGGCGTTGTTTTTACGTTCACTTTTCTTCTACAATCTGGCTGTTTCCTTCGGCAATATTCCGCTGCCGCTTACGGAGGCAAAGTCAGCGGAGGAAGGAAAAGCGTTGCCTCAGGTACCGGCTTCGGAAGTTTACAAACAACTCATTCCGGATCTGATCAAGGCTGAAGAGGGATTGCCTATCAAGTATGATGCAGCCAATGTCGGGCGTGCTACCAAAGGGGCGGCGGCTACACTTTTAGCCAAAGTATATCTCACGGCTGGTGATAAGAAATCTGCTGAGACAGTATTGCGCAGAATTATAGCTAACTACGGCTATTCACTTTTGCCCAATTATGCCAATTTGTGGGGACTTGCCAATAAAAACAATGCAGAGTCTATTTTCGAAGTGCAATTTAAAGGGGGAGGAACCGGGACAGGTAACGCGTTTACCAATGCTTTTTCTCCAACTCTAAAGCATACGACAGGTTCTTATCGTAACCGGCCTACCCAGGATGTGCTCAAAGCTTACGAACCGGGAGATGACCGTTTCCTGAAATCCATGGATACAAGTTATGTAAATGCACAGGGTGTATTGCAGACAAACACAAGGAATGATGCACGTTACGTTACCAAATTTGGCAGAGAGAATGCATTTGACGAAGCAGACGCGTCATACAATTTTGTGGTGTTCCGTTATGCTGATGTGCTGCTGCTGCTGGCCGAAGCATTGGGAGAGGGGGCCGAGGCTTATGGATATATCAATCAGGTAAGGGCAAGGGCCAAACTGGCTCCACTGAGTGCCGCCAGCTCCGGAACTTTTGCTCAAAAATTATTACATGAAAGAAGAGTTGAGTTGGCATTTGAAAATCACCGTTGGGCAGATTTGTTACGTTTTGGGGTAGCAAAGGAAACTTTACAGGCTCAGGGTAAAACAATTCGTTCGCTGTATTTGATTCCGCAGCGAGAGTTGGACATAAACAGGTCTTACAAGCAAAACTGATTTTTGGATATAAGCTCTTAGCTGTGAGGCGGATAATACGCAGATAGTATAATTTTACGCAAAACACTAACATCCTGCTCTTCCATAGAAAAGCAGGATGTTAGTGTTTTTAGTGGTAGTTAAAAATAGTTAAATCAGGTAGTTAAGTTGAAAATGAAGCTGGTAAAAAATTACTTTTGAATAAATGTATTTTGTTATAATTATTCAACCTCTCTGAGGTTGTTGTACAGTCAAGGGCAGGTAGATACCGGGTTTTACCCGGCGTTATTCATATTGAAACCCTCCGGGTTTCCGATGATGAAGAAGCCAGTAGAGGCATCAACATGAGTAACCTGAGAATGAAATCCGGGTTGAAAAATATAGCATTGAGATCCTAACGGAAAACAGAAGCCTGTAGGGCTTCAATATGACTCCCCCCGGGTACCACCCGGGGGTGTAAAATGATCACCATACATCCCCCAACCCTGAAAGGGTTGAATATTCATGAGTGCGTATGTTCAAAAACTATATCAAAATCGCCTTGCGGAATCTCCGTTTGAACCGTACCTACACGATCCTGAACATCCTCGGACTTGGAATGGGAATGGCTTGTGCTACACTGATATTCGTATTCCTGCAACACCATCTGAGCACCGACAGGCATCAACCTGACTTTGACAGGACCTATCGAGTGGTTTTAAATCTTTTGCTGGATGAAGGAATAGAAAACGGAATAGATTCTTCTGTGCCTTTTGCGGCATCTTTGGCGCAGGATTATGCTCAGATTGAAAGGGTGGGTTTTATCAGGAAAAATCCTAATTCTACTGTGTCAACCAATGAGGGAAACGTGGTTAAGCGCTTCATAGAAAAGGATAATGTCGTGTTTGCCAATCAGGATTTTATGGAAATGTTTCGCTTTGGCTGGCTTGGGAAGAATGCAGCCGTTTCCATGAATGAACCTGGTACTGCCGTAATCTCTGAGAGTATTGCTGTTAAGTACTTCGGGACAAAAGACGTGATTGGAAAAACGCTGAAACTTGGCAATGCTGTTAATCTGCGAATTTCGGGAATTGTGAAAGAACAGCACTTACCAACCGACATCAATTACAGTATTTATATTTCTCTTCCTACGCTCAAATTACTGGAGCCAGATTATGAAATGGATAATTTCGGCTGGCTTAGTGCAAGAAATCTCTCGTATGTACGCCTTGCAAGGGATACAGATGCAGGCGTGGTTGAAAATGAAATCAAAAAGAATGGAGGTAAATATTATGGTGAGACAGCCAAATATTACGATCATAGACTGCAACCGCTCGCAGCTATTCATTTTGATGAACGATACGATGGTAAAATCAGGATGTCGGTTATATGGATTTTGGGTGGTGTAGGAGTGTTTTTATTGGTGATTGCCTGTATCAATTTTATCAATATGGCCACAGCGCAGGCTCTGAAACGGGCAAAGGAAATCGGCGTAAGAAAGGTACTTGGGAGTACGCAGCGCCAGCTTTTTTTTCAGTTTATGAGTGAAACAGCTGCAGTAACCCTGGGAGCGGCAGTTTTGGCACTCTTATTGGTTGCGATGCTGTTGCCTGTTCTCAACAATTGGGCTCATACAGAGGCATTCCATTTGACGATCTTGTTTGATATTCAATTTCTGTTGTTCGTAATCTTTGCCATTTTATTGGTGATACTCTTGGCCGGTTTCTATCCTTCGGTCATTATTTCAGGTTTTAATCCTGTCGCCGCGATGAAAAATAAGATGAGTGCAAGGCAATCAGGAGGTATTGGTTTACGAAAATCGTTGGTAGTATTTCAACTTGTGATAGCTCAGGTGCTGGTAATCGGAACGGTTGTACTTGTATTGCAACTCGACTATTTTCAGAATGCGGATCTGGGTTTTGACAAAAATGCAGTGATTACCATCTCTCTGCCGAAAATGAACCCCGAACAAAGTGCAAGACATTCATTGAAAAACGATTTGCTTCAATATCCTGCAGTAAGTTCTGTAGCCTGGCAATATGAGGCACCCTCATCGCAGATGGGTTATGGAGGGTCGGTCAGGTTTGACAATAAAGTGGAGTGGGAGAAATTTGTAATCCGGGATCGTTTTGGCGATAGTGGTTACATCCCAACGTATAAAATGAAGTTGTTGGCAGGCAGGAATATAACCGGTAGAGATTCTGTTACTGAGTTTATTGTGAATGAAGAACTGATGCTGAAGTTGGGTATAAGCGATCCGGAACAAATGCTTGGTCGGTCACTTGAAGATGGAAATAGTGGATTGAAAGGGGAGATTGTTGGAGTTGTAAAGAGTTTTCATTTGAAATCGTTGCAGGTGGCAAAAGAGCCTTGTGTCATTTTTGCCCATCCTAAATTATACAAGCAGGTGGCTGTGAGACTGGATTCCAAAAATCTGGCTGAAACTATTGCTACTTTATCAGCTGTTTGGCGAAAGAATTTTCCGGATGAGGTATTCAGTTACGAGTTTGTAGATGAGCAGGTTGCGAAATTTTACGAAAAAGAACAGCAGCTGACTTCCCTGATTCGCGCCTTTGCCGTCGTAGCAATTGTGATCTGTTGTCTGGGACTGTACGGAATGGTGAATTTTATGGTGGAGCAGAGAATCAAAGAGATCGGTGTTCGGAAGGTACTCGGTGCCGGAATAGACAGTATCACCCTGCTGTTTGGAAAAGAATTTATGGCGCTTGTAGTGTTTGCTTTTGTTGTAGCTGCACCCGTTGCCTGGTATCTGATGGCCCGCTGGCTGAATAGCTTTGCCTATCGCATAACGTTTGAATGGTGGATTGCTGCCTCCGGCGGAATTTTGATTTTGTTGATCACCCTGGCAACGGTCGGGTACAGAGTGGTGAAAGCAGCGATGATGGATCCTGTGAAGAGTTTGAGGGTGGAGTAGGTTTTTAGATTTTCAACGCAGAGTTGAAATTGAGTTGGCGCAGAGTTGCACAGAGTTTTTTAATATTTTCTTAGTGGGACTCAGCATCAAAACGGTACTGTCAATCTGAGTTTATCGAAGGGCATGCCAGAATTATCACTAAATCTGTAATATACCGGATATTAACTTCGCTCAGCGAAACGCTGTATGTAACTTTTATGTACTTAAATCAGAAACCCTAAACTTTGAAAATTTCAAATAGGGAATGTTACTCACTTCCAATAAACTCCTTTATTATATCGTATTTTGATATTAATATTTCCGCCAGATTTTTGTTGCGCAGTTCCCTGTTCTTAGCCAGATGATTTTTGGTGGTGAGGAAAATAGATTCAGCAATCTTACAAAATCATCGTCTAATGTAATGATAGCGTCGAATTCGTTGTTACGAGCAAACATGAAGATTTCATGATCATTGGTATTCAACAGACCTAGTTGGCTGACGTGTTGAATGCCCTTGAAATGATCTTGAATAATCGGAAGTACCCTATGAGAAATGTTTTGATCAATGAGAAGCCTCATGCTGCTACATCGTAAAATATTTTCTTCTGCTGATTGGCTGAAAATTCTAATGAGACCAGAATATCCTCTTTGGTGAGCTCCGGGAAATCAAATAATATCTCCTCAACAGACATTCCCGATGCTAACCAGCGTAATATATCCTCAACGGTAATACGCATACCTCTGATACACGGTTTTCCACTTCTTTTACCGTCCTCAATGCTGATGATGTTTTTATATATGTACATATTGTAATTGATCGGTTGATCAACAAAAATAAACAATTTTAATCCAAGTAAAGCTACCGGGATTTGTTGAAAACAGATAACAGCGTTTTCAACGCAGAGTTAAAATTGAGTTAGCGCTGAGTTACACAGAGTTTTTTAATATTTTCTTAGTGAAGTTCAGAAAATATTAAAGGCGCTGTCACCCTGAGCTCGTCGAAGGGCATTTTGGGATTACAATTAGAGCTATAATATACCGGATGTTAACTTCGCTCAGCGAAACCCGGCGTATAACTCCTATACCTTAGCGTTTTAATAATTGTTTCTCTGCATTTAAGGCCACTCAGCTCAGCCTCACTGAAAACAGATCCTTCGATTTTACATAGATCCAGGTAACTACAGCTAGAGTCATTACTCCTCCCATCATCACGGAAGGAACCGTTCCAAAAGCTTTTGCAAGGACACCAGATTCGAAAGCTCCCAATTCGTTGGATGAGCTGACAAAAATCCCGTTTACCGCCGCCACACGTCCACGCATTTCTTCGGGTGGATATATCTGCAAGATGGTTTGTCTGATAATGACACTGACGCTGTCACACACTCCTGTGAAGAAGAGTGCGGCGCATGAAAGCATGAAGTTGGTGGAAATGGCAAAGAGAATGGTAAATAACCCAAATCCGGCAACCGAGATCAGCATGTTACGCCAGGCATTATGGGTTGCAGGAAAATAAGCCATTCCCAGCATCGTAAGCAATGCGCCTGTTGACGGTGCAGCTCTCAACAACCCTAATCCTTCGGGACCCACTTTGAGAATATCTTCAGCAAATACTGGCAAAAGAGCAACTACACCACCGAACAATACGGAAAATAAATCGAGAGAAATGGCATATAAAACAATTCTTGTTCTGAAGACAAAACGGAATCCTTCCTTCAGGCTTTCAATGATAGGTGTTGTAATTTTGACAATCTCAGGTCTGGTTTTGATCATACCCAGCAGAAACCAGCAAACCACAAAGTTTACAATCACTATCAGCAACGTATTCTGAAAACCTGCAAAGGCATAGAGAAATCCTGCAATCGCAGGACCTGTGATTGCTCCTGCCTGGCGGAATGAGCCGCTCCATGTAGATGAGTTGGCATAAAACTGTCTTGGCACAAGATACGGTTTAAGAGAGCTGGATGCCGGGGAATAAAACCCTTTGGCAAAACCAATTAACCCGAAAACGCCGTATATGGCTGCAAGATGTTGAAATTCAGTAAGGGAATTATAAATGCCCGGTTGAAAAAGTGTATACAGAATCACTGATCCGAGAATGATCACCACTATACTGATATGCATAACGCTGATCTTATTTTTTTGATCTGCAATGTATCCGCCCAATAGGGATGTGATGATAAATGGTATTGCTTCTGCCAGTCCGATCAGGCCTAGTGCCAGCGGATCGTGCGTCATCTTGTAAAGCTCGTAACCAACAATGACTTCCTGTATCAGAATAGTAGCAGCAAACAGGAAAGTATTGGAAACGTAAAACCGGAAATCAGAGAAACGCAGAGAAGCGTAAGGATCTTGTGAATTAACTTTCTTCAAATTGATATTGTGCAGTGTTCATAATGCGAACAAGTACTGGATGATAATACGTTCGGCGATGGTTGAAAATTAATATGAGTTGTTGTTTTTGTTCATTTATAAGGTTGAAAACAAGGTTTTACATTTCGTTTACATTGTTTTACAGGCGGTTGACAAGGTTTGAAATTGCGTGATTTACATTTGATCCAATTCGTAACTCATTCAAAAAACTACAGCTCATGAGAAATCTGTTGGTCAAAATCACTTGTCTTTTTGTTGTCCTGCTCTCCTTTTCCGTTTCGAATGGTTTGCCCAAAAATGGTGTGAAGACTACATCGTTGCTACTGAATGGACAGAAAGTATCTTCCGATATGTTTTCGTGGGTAACCAGGGGACGACTAAGTGTTGGGCTGGATGCCGGAGATGCGGTCCCATTCTACATTTACCTGAAGCGCGAAGGCAGGATTGTCAATGCAGAAGCGTATGCACATAACCATGCTGTTCAGGAATATGAGATGGCTGAAATACTGAAATTCGCGAAAGACGGAGATCAGATTGTTGTTGATCTGGCCGGTCAGTTGAATAATTCTGACAGAAAAATCATTGTCGTGAAGCAGAAACGGTTCATTCCTGACCTTTATATGTGGCTGGGGTTGAGCAAGAATAAAAATGATGGATGTTAAATGATTAAATTCGTTGGTTAAATTATCCCGTCGGTTCTGGTATATGTTCAAAATTGTGATGTTTCTGAAAATGGCTTTGAGGGCTATCGTTTTAGCTCTGACAATTTTATGTGCGTATACAACCGATAGTGCTGCAAGTAACGATGGTATACGATTTGCTGAAAGTGTAAACCTTGCCATGCGGCGGGCCGTTCATCAGTTAAAATTACAAAACGGAGATTCTCTGTCCACTGTTAAAGCTGTAAAGCAAACCGATGCCACATCTTTTTCAATAGAATTGGATCAGGTTTTTGATTATGCTGAGCTACCGCAACTATTGCAGCAGTCTTTCGATTTGCATAAAATCGAAAAACCCTATAATGTATCCATCCTGAATTGCAGAAGTGATGAAATCATACTCGGTTACAGCTATCTTGATTTAGCAAATAAAGACGGCATTCCATGTGCCGGCAGAACAAAAGAGCCAGGCTGTTATGTATTAAAAGTAAGTTTTACTCCTGAAGAAAAAGCTGTAGCCTCGCCGGGAAACTGGTGGCTGATACCTGCAGGGATTTTACTTTCAGTGCTGGGATTTGTAGTATTGCGCAGGTCAGGTAAGTCGGAACTGATTGCTTCAAAAACAGACGATGCGATCAGTGATTCCAGGATCAACTTTGGGGAATCTCAGCTTGATATAACTAATCTTGTGCTATACAGCTGTGAAAAAAAACACAACCTTACTTACCGGGAAGCAAAGCTTTTACACCTTTTTGTCAGTCATAAGAACCAGATAATGGAAAGAGATTTTATTCTGAAATCTGTCTGGGAGGATGAAGGTATTACCGTTGGAAGAAGTGTTGATGTATTTGTCTCCCGCCTCAGGAAATTGCTTTCAGAAGATACCACACTGAAAATCGCTGCCGTACATGGCATAGGTTATCGGATGGAAATTTCTGTCTGATGAGATCTCGCATGTTACACTCCTTAAGACCGTACTCTACCGTTCGCTACCGTACACATTTGTACGATTTCGAACGGTATTTATGTTTTGATTATTTTGTAATGGTCTTTTAATTAGGTTATTATGAATCTGGCAAGCGTTTTTAAAGTGGATGGCAGGGATTAGTAAAGCACAACTTTTTATATTTGGTCACCGACTACCTTGTAGTGCTCCTGAATTCATTTATACCAAAATTTTATGATCAAGCTCGAAAAGATTTCCAAGTATTATCCCGCTGGCTTTGGCAAAACCTACGTTTTACGTCACATTGACCTGGATATTAAAGAAGGCGAATTTGTGTCGATTATGGGACCGTCCGGTTCAGGTAAATCGACATTGTTACACATTCTGGGTTTACTGGAGGAGCCGTCGGAGGGAGAATATTTATTCCTGGATGAACCGGTTCAGAAGCTATCTGAAAAGAAAAGAACTGAGTTGCACAGACATCAGATCGGATTTGTATTTCAGGCTTATCACCTTATCGATGAACTGACCGTTTACGAAAACATTGAAACGCCGCTTCTGTATAAAGGCACACCATCTTCCGAAAGGAAAAGCAGAGTGGCTGAGTTACTGGATCGGTTTAACATGGTAGCAAAAAAGGATTTATTCCCACATCAGCTGTCTGGCGGACAGCAGCAGCTGGTGGGTGTAGCAAGAGCCATCGTTCATAATCCGAAGGTAATTTTTGCGGACGAACCAACCGGAAACCTGCATTCTGAACAGGCCATTGAGATCATGGAATTGTTTCAAAAGTTAAATAAAGAAGATAAAGTAACCATTGTGCAGGTAACGCACTCAGAAACCAATGCGACCTACGGAAACCGGATTGTGCGGTTGAAAGATGGGTGGTTAGCTTAGAAGAAGAGGGCAAGGGGCATAGGGCAGGGGATGTGCTGCAGATGTTTTCCGGACTCAGAATTATATAATCTATTAGCCATGAAATATTTATTGCTCGTTTTGAGCTTGCTGCCAGGCATTTTGCAGGCACAGGCCAGGCTCAGTATGCACGAATGTGTAGCTCTTTTGACTAAAAACAATCTGGTCTACAAACAGGGAAGTTTGCAGGCTGAGTCTGCGGAGGCGCAGTTGAAGCAGGTGAAATCTCAGATTCTTCCGCAAATCTCTATTGGCTCCAATAACAGTGTGAACCTGGGACGGAGTATTGATCAGTATACCAACGAATATATTGATCAGGTCTATAACTATAGCTCGATAGGAGGAGGCTTTCAGATGCCTGTTTTCCAGGGAGGAAAGTTGCAGAATCAGATTCATCAGAATGTTCTGCTGAAAGAGTCGGCGAATGAAAATCAAACTGCTGTATTCAATCAGCAAGTAGCATTACTGATGCAGGGTTATGTGAATGTGTTGGCCACGAAAGCAATTTATGAAGCCGCAGGGCAGCAGGTAGCTTCATCCCAGATTCAGGTGGATCGTGTTGAAAAACAAGTCAATGCCGGTGTACTGGGGAATAATACGTTGTTTGAAATAAAAGCTCAGCTATCGAACGATAAGTTTGCCGAAGTAACGGCATTGAATAACTATCGTACCGCCCGTTTGGCATTGTTTCAAAGAATAAACATTCCGGCGGATGACAGTCTGGTGCTGGAACCGCTTGCGCCGTTAAAGGCAGAACAAGGTGCTGTAACGGCTGCCGGCTTATACGAATTTGCCCAGATCAACTTTCCGGAAGCCAGAAGTGCAGAATTGTATCGTAAAAGCTTCGGTTATCAGGTGAAATCTATTCGGGCAGATAACTTTCCTTCCTTGTCTCTCGGAGCCGACTTTGGCGCATTTTACGCTTCTACGAATAAGAAGCTGGATTACTTTAATCAGTTGAATGCCACCAGGAATGGTTCTATGAACCTGCGGCTGAATATTCCGATCATGGGAAGATGGGTGACAAGACCTCGTGTGGAGTTTGCAAAAGTACAGGAGAGATTGGCGCAAAATCAGCAGGAAACGACGAAACAGCTGTTAAGGCAGGCGATTGAAAAAGCGGTACTGGATATGAACGCAGCCACAGATAAGTTTTCAGCAGCACAAGGGCAGGCCGAATCGCTGACAGCGAGTTTCACAGTTGTAGAAAGCAAGCTGAATGCCGGAACTGCCAACATTTTTGAATACTCACTGGCAAAGGCGAATCTTGCCAAAGCAGAAGCGAATGCGATTCAGGCGAGATATGAGTATCTGATGCAACAACGGCTGCTGCAGTATTATCAGCAAGGAAATTGGGACGGCGTGTTTTAATCAGCTATTAGCTTTTACCCTGAAAGATCCAATTTTTAGAACGATATAAATTAATTAAAAAGATATGTTTTCAAAAAATGCTTGTGGAATATGCATTCAAGGGAGACATAGGCTATAAGCTAATCACTAACAGCTATTAGCTAAAAGAAAGTTAGGTTAAATTTTGGTATAGGTAGTATTTAGAGGTGGCCGATGGTCGCCTCTTTTGTTATAATTTGTATAAAAAAAGTTAAATGTTTAGCCGGTGACAAAATTGATACTATATTGCCTCATATTATCAAACTATTTTTACGTATGAGGAAATATTGTCTTTTAGCCTTGCTTGGCTATTTATCAGTTTATAATCCTGTCCAAGCTCAGTTGGAGAAAGGGACAGGGTATTTAGGGGCAACAATTGGATTTGGTGGAACTAATAGTTTTCGAACCAGTCCGGGAAGTAGCAAATATTCCCAAGGGAGTTTAAATTTAACTCCATCTTTGTCTGCGGGGAAATTTGTTAAAGATAATTTTCTTCTGGGAGTCAATGTTGGTATAGGAATTCATACGATCACGTCCAAGTGGAACGACCAGAAAAATAAAACCAATAACCTGAACTACTACATCAGTCCTTTTATCAGGAATTATAAGGCAATTGGCAGTAATTCAAAATGGGCTGTGTTTCTAACCTCATCAGCTGACATCACTCTTTCCAGGTATAAAACTGAGAATGAGTCCACAAATACGACTAGAAAATCCAATGGATTTAATACTGGATTAAGCGTGAAACCTGGTATCGCTTATTGGATCACTCCACGTTTTTCTTTGGAATCTGATATTAATCTCCTATCGCTGGAAGCGGGTTATTCCTCTTTTGAAGAGTCAAATTCATTCTATTTGAGGTCTGGTATTACAAGTAGTTTAAATGGCTACTTCTCGGTTCGGGCTGCATGGTACATTCAAAAGCGCTAATTATATGAAAAAGATATTCTTACTGGCATTGCTTATCGGTTTCGGTACGATAGGTACGTTACAGGCACAGTTTACCGGTAAAAAATTTATTGAAGGGAATGCATTTATCAATTTTAAACAAAATAATAATGACTCGCCAGATCTCTCAACAAATGAGTATGGATACAACTTCAATATATCATTAGCTAAGTTCAGAACAGAGACTCGGGCGTCGGGATTGAGAATCAGTAATTCTCTTGGTGGAGGTAAGAGCTTTTATTCAAGTAACAGTAATGGTACTGGCCCGCTTATTGAAAAATCAGGTCTTCGATCAATCGGCTTCGGTGTAGGTCATTTCTGGCAATTCTACAAACACTTCAACGAACACGTAGGTATTTTTGGTGGGCCTTCGGTTGATTTGGGTTATTCTAATTCAAAAAATTATAATCCTGATGGTGGGTATTTGCAGGAAAACAAGTCAAACAAGATTAATTTGGGATTAAACCTGAGTGCAGGAATTTATTATAATTTATCAGAAAAGTGGTGGGTAACAGCGAGTATTGCATTCGCAAATCCTGTTGGGATAACTTACGAGAATATTAATTATTCTAATATTGCCGGGATGAATGAGAGTACCAAAGTAAATCAACTTGAATACCAACTCACCCCAACTTTTACATTTCCCAGCGTAGGTCTTGGTGTTCGGTATTTCTATGGCAGATAGGGTTAATCCGGTCAATAAATAAATTAAATATTTCAGTTATAAAGACTGTCGATTCGCCTTATAAGCGTATTTACAGTCTTTTTTATGAAGAAGTATTTTTTATTATTGTTGATAACTGGCCTCGCTGCCTGCCATAAGCCAAACTATGTAGCGATAGAATCTCCGTGGGAGCCAGATTATAAGCTGGATCGTTCAGAAAGTTCCATTGTAGCTTTTGAGAAAGCGGATGCTCAAAAAATGCCTTCAGAGAGCGGAATCATACTTACCGGCAGTTCTTCCTTTACAAATTGGAAAAGTGCTGTTCAGGATCTGGCACCTTTGCCGGTTATTAATCGTGGCTTTGGTGGTTCTACATTTCCGGAATTGATTTATTACGCTGAGAGATCGGTAATAAAGTACAAGCCTAAAACTGTTGTTATTTATTGTGAGAATGATATGTTCGGCAAGAAAAAGAAGTCCCCGGAGCAGGTAAGGGATGCGTATGTAGCCCTTACTAAATTACTTAAAGAACATCTACCTGGCGTAAGACTTTACGGAATTTCTCTGAAACCATCACCTTCCAGATGGGCGCAACGTGAAGATGTGATCAAGGCCAATAAACTGATTCAGGATTTTATTAAAACGGACAAAAAACACGATTACATTGATGTTTGGCCTGTTATGTTAAAAAATGGACGTCCGGATGCGGGTATATTTTTAAAAGATAGTCTTCACATGAATGAAGAAGGTTACCGTCGCTGGACAAAGGTTTTAAAACCGATTCTCGAAAAGACGGTTTAGAATTGAAAAAGTGGGATTAAGGGTATAGGTTTCAAAGTAAAGTCAGTATATTGACCAAAAAATACATTTAGGATTTAATAAGTGATCTAGCATTCAAATAATGAAAGTAACGGCGGTTTTTGACATTGGCAGGACCAATAAGAAATATGTACTTTTTGATGAGAACTATCAGATAGTAGAAGAATTCTCTGAGTCACTTCCGGAAACAACGGATGAAGACGGATTCCCGACGGAGGATATCACGTTATTGACCAAGTGGGTGCAGGATCGTTGGGCTGCATTGCTTGATAATCCTAAGTATGACATTAAAGCTGTAAACGTGGCGGCTTATGGAGCCAGTCTTGTTCATCTTGATGGTGACAATAAACCACTTACTCCGCTTTATTCTTATCTGAAGCCTTTTCCTGAGGCGCTTCTGACACAATTTTATAGTACTTACGGAGAGCCTACGAGACTTTCGCTTCAAACCGGTTCGCCGGCGATGGGCATGCTCAACTCGGGTATGCAAATGTACTGGCTGAAATACACAAAGCCGGATATTTACAAGCAGATCGTAACAACATTACACCTGCCACAATACATTTTGTATCTGCTTACGAATAGAAAAGTAAGTGACTATACTTCCATCGGATGCCATACCGCGCTTTGGAGCTTTGAGATGTGGGATTACCACGAGTGGGTAAAAGCAGAAGGTATTCATAAAAAGTTTGCTCCTGTATTGGCCTCTTCGTCATTTATTTACCGCCACGGAGAGAAAGGGATTCAATCCGGATTCGGCTTGCACGATAGTTCTTCAGCATTGGTACCTTACCGCATGGCTGTCAAGAAGCCATTTGTGTTGTTGTCAACAGGTACCTGGTGTATCAATTTTAATTCATTCTCTGCCAAGCCACTGACTTACTATCAGTTGGAACGCGATTGTATGAATTATCTTACGCCGGAAGGAAGCGGTGTAACTGCTTCACGTTTATTCCTGGGGCGTGAACATGATTTCCAGACTGCCCGCATCGCGGAGTATTTCAGAGTGGAATCTGATTTTTACAAGAGAGTTGAATATAATGCTGAGTTTTTGAAAGCAGATGCTCCGCCGTTCTATACTGCGTGCATGACTGGTAACGGACCATTCCCACAAGCCAATACAAAAGAATGGCAGGTAAGTGCGTTTGCTTCTGCTGAGGCGGCTTACCACCATTTGCTCAAAGGGCTTACGGATATGCTGACAGTGTCACTTCAATTGGTGGGCATTAATGATGTACAGTCCATTTATGTGGATGGAGGTTTTGCCAAGAATGTAATCTTTGCCAAACTCATCGCTAAAAACTTCCCGAATCATGCGGTATATACAACTGATCTTCCGTACGCTACATCACTCGGAGCAGCATTGCATGTAACGCGTCCGCAAACGTTCGAGTTTTCAGGAGATATTCATGAAATAAGCGCAGAATAGGTTTCTGCAATTAGTATACAATAGAAAATCCCGTTAGTGTTTTACCTTCGGGATTTTCTTCTTTTATGAGGCAGGCCAAATTAACTAATTCTGCTCCAGTTGGTTTGTTCCTTTTTAAGTTTACTTAAATGTACCTTAATCGGAGCATTCTCTGGCTGTTGAAGATCCGGATCGTTGGTTAAAATCGCTTCTACACAAAGTCGGGCAACTTTCAGGATTTCTCCATCCTGAGCAAGATTGGAGATAAGTAAATCCATCAGTCCGCTTTGCTGAGTACCGGTGATATCACCAGGACCGCGGAGCTGAAGGTCTACTTCTGCGATTTCAAATCCATCGTTTGTTCTGCACATGGTTTCTATACGCAGCCGCGTGTCTTTGCTGATTTTGTAATCTGTCATCAGCACACAGTAGGATTGCTCAGCACCACGGCCAACTCTTCCTCGTAACTGGTGAAGTTGAGAAAGCCCGAAGCGTTCCGCATTTTCAATCACCATCACTGAGGCATTCGGCACGTTGACGCCCACTTCTATTACTGTGGTTGCGACCATTATTTTCGTTTCGGCCTTTACAAACCGCTGCATTTCAAAATCCTTGTCTTTTGACTTCATTTTCCCATGCAGAATGCTGAGCGGGACATCCGGAAAAGCACGCGCAACACTTTCATAGCCATCCATCAAATCTTTTAAATCCAGTTTTTCAGATTCTTCGATCAGAGGATATACCATGTAAACCTGTCTGCCTTTATTGATTTCATCTTTCAAAAAACCAAATACGGATAACCGGTGTGCGTCATATTTATGAACTGTCCGGATTGGTTTTCTGCCGGCAGGTAGCTCGGTGATCGCCGAAATATCCAGGTCTCCGTATAAGGTCATGGCCAGGGTACGGGGAATAGGAGTGGCCGTCATAACCAGAATATGCGGATTGATCCTGCTGTTTTTTGCCCAAAGCTTGGAGCGCTGCGCCACCCCAAAACGGTGCTGTTCATCGATAATACAGAGTCCCAGATTCTGAAACTGAACTATATCCTCGATCAACGCATGTGTACCGACAATGATTTGCATAGAGCCATCCAGTAATTCTCTGTGAATTACATCACGCTCTTTCTTTTTCGTGGATCCTGTTAGTTTACCAATATTGATTCCCAGAGAATCAGCGAATTTTTTTAGTCCCTGATAATGCTGATCTGCAAGGATTTCGGTAGGTGCCATCAGGCAAGCCTGTGCTCCGTTGTCCAGTGCAAAAAGCATAGTAATGAAAGCGACAATTGTTTTACCGGAACCTACGTCTCCGTGTAGGAGGCGGTTCATCTGCTTGCCTTTTTTCAGATCCTCATGTATTTCATGCAATACTTTTACCTGAGAGCCTGTAAGCGTAAAAGGCAGGTGATGTGCATAAAACTCCTTCACCAGATTGACCTTGTCAAAAACGAGTCCCGGAAATTCAGTTTTATGCAGCAGTTTGTTCTTCAGTAAACGAAACTGATTGTAAAAAAGCTCTTCAAATTTGAGCCGGCGCTGTGCCTGGTGCAGCCAGGCATAACTTTGCGGTAAGTGAAAATTCCAAACGGCATCAGCCTTGGAAACCATCCTGTATTTCTGAATAAGTTCGGCAGGTAAGGTTTCTGCAAGATGCGGTCGGGATACTTCCAGCAAAGTTCTCATCATTTTACTGATGGCTTTGCTGTCAATAAATTTACGCTTCAGCTTTTCAGTGAGCGAATAAACCGGTTGCCAGTAACCACCATGTGCGTTCTCAGCAGTAAGCAGGTCAATTTCCGGATGGGTGATACTCCATTTGTTACCGAAAGCAATGGGTTTCCCATAAACAATGTATTCTGCATTGGGTCTCAGATTTTTTTCAAACCAGCTTATACTTTGGAACCATACCAACTCCATAACACCAGTGCCATCCGAAAAAACGGCGACCAACCGTTTTTTACTTCCTTCTCCTGCAAGGCTCCATTCTCTCAATCGTCCCTTAATCTGAGCTGCCGGCATTTGTTCGTTGAGCTCAGTAATTTTATGAAAAATGGTACGGTCTTCGTGGCGATACGGATAATATTGTATCAGATCACCGAAGTTGAAAATGCTTAGTTCCTGATTCAGCAGGGCAGCTTTTTGCGATCCCACGCCTTTGAGGAATTCAATGGGTGTGTCAAAAAAGTTGTTGCGTACGGGTGGAGTTAACTGGCTCATTTTTCAAAAATACATGGTTTTTGGGAAATGCTTATTTTAAGCGTTGTCATTTCACAACTTTTGCCAATCTCTGTCGTTAACTGTTTTTTACCACCAAATCTATAATTGTAAATTTTATGAAGACATCATTTTTATCCTTGTTGTTTGTATTTGCTGCGTTTGCAGTAGCACTTGCGCAAGGTAGTCCGAGAGTTACAGCCGATGGGGCGAATGTAAGTGTTTCTTACGGCCAGCCATCCAAGAAGGGCCGATTGATCTTTGGTAAACAAGATAGTCAGAGTCTTGAAAAGTATGATGTAATATGGAGAACCGGGGCTAATAAATCGACAGAAATTACCTTTAAAAAGGATGCTATGTTTGGTGGCAAGGCTGTGAAGGCAGGTTCTTACAGCTTATTTACTATCCCTGGAGAAAAGCAATGGACTATCGTATTAAACAGTGTTTTAGCTCAATCAGGCGCTTTTGAATACGATAAAAACAAAGACAAGGACGTACTTAAAGTGACTGTTCCCGCAAAGAAATATTCAACAGTTCAGGAGAAACTGACTTTTACTGTTACAGACAAGTCTGTTGATTTTCAGTGGGATAAAGAAGGTTTCTCAGTTCCTGTTAAATTCTGATCAGAATTGTCTGACATTACATGCAGGAAATACGGCGCTCTGTTTCTTCGGGTTGAAGAAACGGAGCGCTGTTTGGATAAGTACATTTGAAAAGCATTGTGAAGCCCGCTTAATCGGCCATACTTTGACGGATCATATTTTCTAGTACAGACAAATGTTCGGCAAAAGCCTTCTGTCCAATATCGGTGGAGCGGTAGGTAGTAAGTGGTTTTCGTCCGGCAAACTGTTTTTGAACATCCAGATATTTTGCATCTTCAAGCGCTCTGAGGTGGGACGCGAGATTACCATCGGTAAGTTCCAGTAAATCTTTCAGTTCGTTAAAACTCATAGATTCATTTACAACCAACACCGACATAAGTCCCAGCCTTATTTTACTTTCAAATACTTTATTGAATTTCTGTAACCAATCCATTCACACACTGCCACCCGCAGTTAATTGTTTGCATCTATTAAAAACATGGCATCACGGTTTCGGAGCCATACTGCCTGATCCCGCTGATTATTGGCATGCATCGTAACGGCCGACGAAATTACACCCGATCCGAGGGAAACCCAGAAAAACTTTCGGAGATGATCCCGATTTCCGGAGATCAGGGACACGATTGTTCCTGCCGAACCGGCAATGGAAATAGCCAATCCGATATTACGTGTTCTTCTTGATTTGAGATACAACTGTAATCCTCCTTCTGATATTGAAAACTCTCTCAAAAGTGATTTATGCCCTGCATATAGCATATTGTTTTTAACATAGCGGTTACTGCCCTGGAGATAAATGGTCTCTTTATCGTACCATTTTTTCAATGGTGTTCCCAGTGTGTCAGAAACTGTTTGCGCCTGTGTATTTCCTGAAATAAATAGCCAGATAAAAAATGCAGCAGTTATTTGAGATAGTCTTCTTTGTTTGCAGAAGTAAATTAAGTTCAATGTTTTTCCTCGTGCTGATGTTGAATGAGTTGGCATATTGAATGTTATCAGAATTTTTGGCCGGCAGGTGACTATAACCCGCCGTTGAATAAGATCAGAACTTTGGGGATGAAAATAATACATCCAACTATTACCGCAACCAGAGCAAGTATCAAAACGCCGGCGGCAGCCAAATCTTTCACATCTTTAATACCAGGGTGATAGCCCGGGGAAACGACATCAGCCAGTTTTTCTATGGATGTATTGATTGCTTCAGCAGACCATACCAACCCGATCAGTATGGAGATGATGCACCATTCTACTGATGAAATCTGAAAGAAAATTCCTGCGATCACGACCAGAATGAAAGCAATCAGATGTATGCGGGCGTTATTTTCGTATCGGAACAAACTATAAATCCCCATGCCGGCATATCGAAAACTGCGAATGGCCTTACGAATATCTACGGGTTGATTCATAATTTTTGAGTTCAGCGAAAAAATGGAACGCAAAGTACAACAACATCAGCACGAACGAAAATGCAACTGTATGTTTTATGGCCAGAGGATCCTGTAAACTACCCATAATTCCACGTAGTAAGGCACCTGGCTGAGTGAGTATATCCCAGCTGTTCCATCTGCCAAACCGCCCCAGGAATACACCAAAACCGCTCAATATCATTGACAGTGTAATGATTGTCCACGCTGCCTGGGCATTCCATCTTTTGACCGCAATCCGATGCATAACCCTGACAGAATAAAGCCCGGCCAGAAAACCTGAAACGGCGAACAGGAATATCAGTAGTGAATCGAACCATAGCATTTCTTCAGGTACCCCGCGGAGGTGTTTGAGGTCTGTGATGATGTAAGGAGCATTCGGGAAAAATAACAGCCACACAATAAAGTAAAGTGCGAGTAGTCCAAACGGGGTAGGGTTTACCATTTCTTTTTCCCAAACCCATTTCATAAAAAGTAACGGTACCCAGGCCAGAAACAGATTCCAGGTCAGAAATATAAAGTCGAGATGCTGGGTCGCTACGATTCTGACTGAGAGTAGGACGATAGAGACGAAAGAAATAAATGCTACAAGAGCAATTTTCTGATTTTTTTTGAAATACCCGAGCAGTGTGGTTGTAATCATTATCTTGTTGTTTAAAGTACTTTGTATTGCAAAGTTAATGCATTTAATTTTTCAGTCTATACATGTGATTGAAAGAAATGAATTGAAAATGATTTTGATTTAATACAAAACACAATGCGGAAAGTGGCAATGTGTTTTCTATGATTAGCAGAAGGCTGCTTAATTGCCGAAACCGGAATGAATTATTTTACCGTCTCGTAGGCTTTCATCATAGCCCATTCACGGCCTGCATTTTTTGCTTTAAATGTTTCAAGGCATCCGGTATCCTGAAGCGTGATATAGCAGGTTTTTCCGTTTTTGCCTCCAAAACAGATATTCGATACCTTTTGTCCTAGTGTTTTAATAGTCTGGATAATCTTTCCATCAGGTGATAGCACTGCCACTTCTCCTTTGCCATGTCGTGCTATATATAGGTTGCCCAATACATCACAACGCATCCCGTCGAGTCCGCCGTCGCTGAATTGATGAACCAGCCTTTTATTACTGAGTTTGCCATCAGGTGCAATGTCAAATGCCCACACATTTCTCTGTACACTTTCATTAACGTAAAGTGTTTTTTCATCCGGACTCACATCAATACCATTGGTTGTTCCCATGTTTTCAGCTGCTAATGTAGCCTTGCCTTCCGGAGATACGTGCCATACCTGTCCGGTTCCTTCCTTCCAGTTAGGGTCAGAACAGTAAATATGTCCTTTTGCAGTTATGGCCAGATCGTTAGGCTGATTCATTTTCGGCTCATTCACAAACACAGAAAGATTTCTTGTTATCAGGTCAACCTTCAGGATATTATGTCCTGTGAAATCTGCCACGTAAAATGTATTCTTGTCTCCAAACCGGATCCCATTTCCTGTGCTGCCTTTGGGTAAGGTCGTGAAAAAGCTGGTTTTCCCTCTTTTATTCACAACAGCGATAGTTCCGTCGCGTGCAAAATTGACAGCATACACATTGCCTTCTGAGTCCACCGCCGGCCCTTCACAATTATTGGTAAATTCTCCCTGAGCCGAAAAATTTTTACTCACAGTTTGCGCATAAGCGGAGCAGGAGCAAATAATCAACAGAATGATGGCTTGCAAAATATTGATTTTCATAGGCGTTGATCAAAGAAAGTCTGATTAAGGATTTCTCCATTTAATAGCACAACCGATTGGTTTGGTAGTGGTGGTTACCACAGGCTTGTCGCCCAGTAAATTACTGACAGCATCTTCAACATAAAACTTATTGGCACCTGAAGGATCCTGAGGATTGTCGTCAATCATGCCGATATACTTCACGACGAATTTACTTCCTGTTCTCTGAAGAACATACGCCTGAGGCGTACGCGCTACACCAAATGCTTTGGCAGTTTGCTGAAAGTCATCGGCAAGGTAGGGGTGTGGGTAATTTTTTGACGTAGCCCTTTCCTTCATTTTGTCCAGTGTATCGTCTTGTTGGGTGGCAGGGTCACTTGGATTAATAGCAATAACCGGAAAGTTTTGAGACGCAAATTTATTATGAAGCGCTATAATGCGGTCTTCATAGGCTTTTGCAAAAGGGCAATGATTGCTCGTGAATACAACAATGACCCCTTTGGTATTTGCATAATCATTCAGCGAAACAATGCCACCGCTTGTACTTTTCAGTGAGAAATTGTTCACTGCATCTCCAATGCGGTAGCCGGAGGTCTGCAGAAGAGATGCATGATTTATATTATTCTTCAGGCTGTTTGTTGCAGGTACCGCAGCCACTCCTGAAAGAAGCACCAACGAGAGCCAAACATAAATTTTCATTTGTTTATTGATCTTGTTCATTGAGTATCAAGACGGTGTCATATCCAAAGGTAACTATTTCTCTTGTTAAGGTTTGTTAATGCCATTTCTACCTCAAAAGAGGGCTTACAGATGCTGTATTTCATAAAGGTAACAGGTTACTTAACTTAAAAAAGATGTAATCGAAAATTTATTAAGCCTGTATGTTTAAAATGAAATAAGCCCGGGGTTTTTAAATTTGATTAGTAAAAGAAATTTAAAACAGCG
>NZ_QNUL01000023.1 GCF_003383615.1 Dyadobacter luteus | reverse complement strand
CTGAAGGCCTTTTATTAAGATCAATTTACTCAAAGAATATGTAAGATTTAAAATCTGGTTCAAACGTACTATGTTAACCATTAACATTATACTGATGAGCGTTTTAAAACAAGTATTAGGAGTAGATGTTGCCCAGAAGGAACTCGTGGTTACGCTAGGCCGGTTGCTGGCAGATTTAAGTATTGAGTTATATGCTTTTAAAGTTTTCAGTAATAGCGAAAAGGGCTTTATATCCTTGCTGACATGGACTAAAAAGCTGACAGATACGAACATTGGAGTTGGGTTTGTAATGGAAGCGACGGGCGTTTACCATCAGAAGTTCGCTTATTTTTTGGATGATCATGGTTACGCCTTAAGTATAATTCTGCCAAACAAAATAAGCAACTACATCAGAACTTTGGAGGTTAAAACGATTACTGACAAAAGTTGTTCGGAAGCCATCGCAAGGTTTGGGTTGGAGCGAAAGCTAGATAATTGGAAACGCCCTAAAAAAACATATAAAAGCCTGCAACAACTCACCAGAGAGCGAGACCAGGTGGTTTTAGAGCGATCAATGGTAAAAAATCAGCTACACGCGGAATCTCAGGAAGCAGAGCCACATGAGCGGAGTTTGGAGCGTTTGAAGGAGCGGATTAAGTTTCTTAGTAGTCAGGAAAGAGAGATTAAAGAAGATATAGAGCAGGTTGTTAATCGGGATGCTGAGCTCAAAAAAGAAGTGGAAATTATCAGTAGTATTCCAGGGGTAGGAGAATTGACGGCTGCAATTATTTTGGGAGAAACAAATGGTTTTGAATTGATACGAAATAAGAAGCAACTCACCAGTTATGCAGGCTTTGACGTCAAAGAAAAACAATCAGGGACTTCGGTGAAAGGCAAACCAAGAATATCAAAAAAAGGAAACCGAAGCCTTAGGAAAGCAATGTATTTACCATCAATGAGCGCAGTAAAATGGGATGATAATTTCAAAAATATATACGTAAGGATCGTCAGTAAACAGGGTATAAAGATGAAGGCCTTGATAGCTGTCCAGAGAAAATTATTGGAACTGGCGTACACCTTATTTAAGACCAAAGCAAGCTATGACAAATCATACGAAAGCAAAAAGGTGGAACAAAAAAATAGCATGTCAGCACAAAAGGCATAAACATGCTATACTGGCTGGCTCTGGGCCGCCTTCAAACAAAGGTATAAAAAATTGAAATTTTTATAGGTTGTCAACACAGAATCTAGAAAACCGCCCAAACCAACAAACAGAAGACCGATCAGAGCACTTTCTATCATGAAAATTGTTACTAATCCAGCTATAACTAAAAGTGCCGTAATCATGTACTCTTTCTTTTTTGGGGGCGCAACTTGCTGTGCCATTATAGATTGACTTGTTCCTGTTGTTCTCGTGTGCGCAGAGCCGAAACCGCCACCAAATCCTCCGCCGTATCCGGCTCCCCCACCGGACGTCCGGCTTGTGGTATTGATTTGCTGGGTTCCCATCTGATATATCACACTTAGTTTTTGCACATTGTCAGAGCTGCATTGGGTACATTGCATAGTATATAAGGTTTAGGTGTTTGTAATCAAGAATGTTTGAAACTCAGGCAAGTCTATTAGGTTCCATTACTTCGGGTATACGGCAATCTTGTTAAAGGGAATCAAAATCCCCTTGCTTGATATTACTCCGTTTCTTGAAGGTTTCACGTCATCTAGATAATCTGCCAGGTCTATCTGCTTTCGTCCACCGTCACGGTACACGTTTAAAGAGCACCCCCAAGACCCGCAACAATCCCGGCCTTCGGATCGCACAGCATACTCCATTTTTCCATCTCCGTTTATTATTTCAGTGGTATAAACGTAAAATTGGTCTCTTCACCATCCGTATATTCGGTAGTTTTCAGAATTGAACTCGTCAATTCTCTGATTATCACATAATTTTTTTCTTCATTAACCTGACTTCCGGTTTCCCAATATACAAGCCGGTCCGATTTTGTGGAATGCCACTTCCAATTCATATTGGCTTCCTCAACGATATGAGTACCTGCCAAAAACTGACCAAAGTATGTACCTGCCTTAGAAAAAATGACATTAATTTTATCAGCACCGAGATCATTATCGTTCAAAATATATCCGTCCTCAAACTTTGTCAGAGTCCAGGCTCTAGCGAGCAACTCCGTTTTTGATCCTGTGATAGCTATCGATACCTTATCCCCGCTTACTTTCACCGTGTTGGCATTCCAGGTAACACTACCGGATAATTTTGTCCCCTCAATAGAAATGCCAGAGACCTTACCATTGTTTGCCAGTGTAATTTCATTACCACTCACCACCAGATATTTCCCTACAACACCGTTCTTGTTAAGTTCCTGATAAATAAATGTACTGTCTGCCAGAAATTCTATCGAACCCGTTTCTGCCAAAGTTCTCACGGATTCGAGTCCCAAAGTCCATTTACCTAGAATTTCAGTACTCAATTCCGCCTTGGTTTTTTCAATAGCAGGTTGCTCAGGTTGAGGTGCCGTGTCCTTTGAGCATGCTCCTAATAATATTAAACATAGCATTAGGAAAACAGGTAAACATGTTGATTTTTTCATAGGTCAGTTCCTGAAGTTGATTTTTTACAAAATATATTAAAGAGTATCCGCCAAAACAGTAAAAAGATAATTGTAATTGACAATGCATATCAATCGACCGCAAACGCATATACGTCTATTGCATTGGCACTACCGTTTGGTTTACCGGCAAAGAAATACTCTCCCTTCTCCAGCTTTTGTGAAGGGACCAGCTTATATACTCCGTTGCCGGCGGGCAATATGTTGCAACTGATAGTGTTGTTGCCCGACTTGGCTCCTCCGGTAGGTTTTGCAGAGAAATGAGCAGCGGTACGTTTGCCCTTTTCAATTTTGGTTTTGAATAAAACAAACTCCGGCGCTCCTGCCCCAGTATTGACCAGAAAGCTCACCGAATCGGTTGCCTGCGAACGTACTCCTGCACTGGTGCCGGAAATTTCGTACTGTGCAGTAGCACCGCCATATCCGAACGCTTTTAATTTTGTGGCTGTGTTGGCTATATTCTTTTCCAGCGCTTTCAATTCTTTATTACCGGCTACATACAGATAAGGATGATTAATGAGTTCCACCTTTGCCGCAATCTGCTTTTCCTTTACTGGCTTTGCACCTGTAGTTTTTTCCGCCGGCAATGCTTTAGGACTTTCGCTTTTGGCAGCGTTTTCCACCATCGCCGAAATGACCTCATTGGCAACCCCCTGCTTCTTAAGGTTAATAAGCATAGCGGATGAGACATTAAACTTATTCTCCCCGTTGTTGATTGTAGTGATAATCACTGATTTGTCGAGACCAGCTTTGGTAAGCGAGATAATGGTTTGATTGGTTAGTACTTCTGGTGTGCTTTGGGTAAAGCCCTGTGTTGCTAATAAAACACTGGCCAGAGTGGCGGTAGCAAAAAGTTTTCTGAACGTTGACATGAGTTGTAAAGGGGATTATACATGTCAAAACAATACATATACACGTTGTACCCAATCAGTTTTTTCCCAAACAGGCTAAATGATTTCCCAACAAATGATAATTACTTCCCGGATTTACAAGACACCTATTAAATCCTGAAAACCGGTGACTTTTTTACATACTTTCATTTTAGCACTCCTTAATTATTTCTATCTTACCAGCAACTCAACACCTTCCTTTAAAAACGTTATGAAATGATGACGGAGAAAAATCTGAAACTTCACAAGCAATACAAATCGCTGTTCCTTAATCACTCTGAGAGTACCCGAAAAAAAACAATTCTTATTTCTCTGACTATCAGTATTTTTTCGATATCCATGAGCTTCGCCTTTCAGGATAAACCTAATACCAGGGATCCTTATGAGAGACTTTTAGAAACTACAAAAGAATACAATCTGGCTGTTGCAAAAGGCGATTCTGTAGCGATAGCCGAAAATTCTTATTTACTGGGCAAACGACATATTGCCTTAAGTGATTATGCAGAAGGACAAAGGTGGCTTTTAAAAGCTTTAAGAATCCGGGAACGTATAGGTAATTTTGAAGACATAGGTAAAATTTACATGCGGATGCAGGAAATTCAAATTATATTGGGAACGCATCAATCTTCTGCATTTTATGCAAGAAAAGCACTGTTTAATTTTCAAAAAGACGGAAAGAAAAGAGGTTTGATGACAGCCTACACGGCAGTGGGAACTTCATTTATGCACCTTGCCAAAGCAAATAAAGATCACAGTATCAGTCTTGCCGTAAATCCTTTTCTAGACAGCGCCATCCACTATTTCAGACAATCCAACGTTCATGCCATCCCTCTTGGGTTTCATGGTGACGTTGGTGAGAATTACAGACATTTGTCCAATTGCTTCATACAAAAAGGAGATATCCGGCAATATGAAAAATATGTAAATCAGGCTGCTCATATCTTTAAAAGTCAAAATTTTAAAAGAAACGAATTACATTTATCTCTGGATGCTGTCGATATTTACCTCGACAAATCGAACTACCCCAAAGCCGAAAAATGGCTAATCAATGCTGAGAATCTGGTAAAGTATCCTGAAATTACTGACAATCTAAAGCAAAGTTTGCATATAGCCCGCGCCAGATTTTACGCCACACAGGAGCATTGGGCGAAAGCCTACTTTCATGTCCATCGTGCCTATGAATTAGACGTGGCAAATGCTCAGTTATATGGAAGACAATCCGTTGATGGAATCAGAAAAATACACGAAGGTGAATTAAAAGAAGTAGAGTTAAAAGCCCGGCAGAATGAGGTCCGGATTTTACAGAATAATGCTAAAATCCAAAACAAAATGACATGGACCATTTCCCTACTCCTGGCTGTGTCATTGATGACGGCACTATTCTTCGGAATCCTGTATAAAAAATACCTTTCGGTGAGCAGGCATAACGCGTTGCTGATTCGCGAGCAGAGTCATAGAACAAAGAATGATCTGCAATCTGTATGTAATCTGTTGAACTTGCAGCTGTTCAACGTTTCCGACGACGCTACGATACAAGTGTTGCAGGAAAGTTTGCTCCGTGTCGAATCAATGACCATGGTTCATCACCAATTGTATCAGGCCGACGACCTTGCTAAAATCAACCTGGAGCACTACATCAAAGATCTCGTAAATAGCGTGTTAAAGATCTATCATAAAAGCCAAATAAAAACTATTTTCGACATAAAACCCTGCTGGCTAAGTTCAGAAAAAGCGGTTTCATTTGGACTTATATTGAATGAATTAACCACGAATGCATGTAAGTATGGTTTGAATGAGGCCACCGCCCAATTAACCGCCAAGTGTGAAGAACGTGAAGGTGAGATAAACGTTTATTTTTCGGATAATGGCCCGGGCGTATCACCAGCATCCGAAGGCAATGGATTTGGTATAAATCTGATCACAATGCTAACGACTCAACTCAAGGCCACCGGACATTTCAACACAGAAGGAGGCTTTTCATACACCATGACTATTCCAATTACAGATACCTGGAAATCAAAAATCGCTAAAAGAGCTAACGATCCAAATATAATTCATGAGTACAGCCATTAATATTTTAATTGTAGAGAATGATATTTTGCTGGCCACCAATATAAAACTTAGTCTGGAAAAGGAAGGGATTGGTATTGCGGGCATAGCTAGCAACCTGGAAAATGCAGTTGAATTAATGAAGCGGTGTGACGTAGACCTGGCACTGATCGATATTGAGCTTGATGGCCCTGAGGATGGAATTATTACGGCAAGTGAACTTGTCAGAATAAAATGGATTCCGATCATTTACATAACAGGTAATACACCATTAGTCATTGGAGACAGGATTAAAAGAACTTTCCCTGCGGCTTTCCTGCAAAAACCAATCAGAATGAAGGAATTACAAGTGCAAATAGAAATTGCTTTACATAACTTCAATGAAGGGAATTTGCCGAGCCCATCAAAAATAGAAACAGAACATATTTTTCTCCCGACAGTAAATGGACTCGTCAGCGTAAAAATTAATGAGATTCTCTATGTAAAAGCAGAACGCATAAATGCTCAGTTGTTTCTTACCCAGACTGAAAGTAAAAGACTTCATCAAAATAACGGTTCTGCAGTGCTTGCTTTTGTTAACAAAGGCCGCATAGCCTCACGGCTGCCTTCGCAATTTTTCGAACTCTCCCGGTCATTTCTGGTAAACCTAAGTCATGTAACGAGAATAGATGGAGCGACCCTCTATCTGCAGGCTCACTCCATCCCTATTCCTGATGGACGTCGAAAAGCATTACTTGAAAGACTTACTGTCGTTAAGAACAGTTAGACATCAGTCCCTATCTGTCAAACTTCCTCCTGATCGCCTTCGTCAGTTTTTTCACCGATGCTGACTGGGAGTTGTACCCGTTTGCTCCGTTCGGACTGGCTTTATAGTATTCAGACTGCCATAGCTGATCTCCTTTTTTGTTCACCATAGAGGCACTCAGTGCTACCGATTTCCCACCCCAGGAAGTCCAGGTTACACCACCGGAAACCTTGCTGTCCAGCTTGATAATAAAATCTGCGCTGGATTTAGAACCAGCTACATTCCAGTACCCCCACTCCTTCAAGGCACCTGCCAATTCCTGTGCAGCGCTTTGTCCTACGTCGCTTTTATTGGCTTCAATGTAAACGGCATTTCCCTTTTGCAATGCCTGATCCTGACCGCTAGCCCATATGGGGGCTGCAATCAACAATGCTAACATGTAAATTCTCATAGTGGTGACTGATTAGTTCAACCACAAAGCTCGGCAAGGCTCCGGTCATTTTCTATCCCTGAAATCAGCCATTTTACTTACCTGAAAAAATGGCTGATTTCAGGGATAGTATGGCTCTGCTCTATATCCCAACTTTGCAAAACCAATTATTACTCATTCAAAACACACCGTAAAACTTGACGACTATGAAAAAGACACTCATTCTCACACTGATCACGCTATGCACACTTCCTTACTATGCTTCTGCCCAGAATACCTCCATTTTCGTAGGAGGTATGGGTGGAGGAAATCTCTCACTGTATAGTTACACGGGCGATTTTGCCAATACCTGGACGTCTTCCAGTGCCAAACCCGGATTGAATGGTGGGGTCGTCTTCGGAGCAGAATTTGGCAAGATGGCCGTTGTTTCCGGAATTAACTTTATTCAGAAGGGGACTAAATCTGAAACTGACAATTATCGTCTTGATGGCAACTATGTTGGCTATCTGAAAGGCAGAGAGAACACTTCATTCATTAATATTCCCCTCCTATTCCGTTATCAGTTCTTTGGTGATAAATTCGGTTTGGTGGCTTCTGCCGGTCCAACTTTTAACATCGGGCTTACCGGGAGTTCCCGCCTTGAACTGGAAGTGGCTAATGTGGGATCAGAAAGCCAGTCAGGAACGATACGCTTTGGGAAAGGTATCAATAATACATACCGTCGTTTTCAGCCGGGATTTATGCTTGGGCCGGGCATGCTGATGCGCGTAGGCGAAAAGGGCAAATTGGGTGTCAATATCATGTGGGACCTGGGCTTCAATGCCATCAACGAACGTAATGCACAGGCAAGACGCATTGACGGAAAAGTCATGAATGTGTCCACGATTCTGGGCGTCAGCTATACACACCACTTTACTTTTTCTGACAAGTACTAACGCCTCCAAACTCATTCTGCTATGCTGATTTGTAATAACTGTGGCTGTGTGCATCAACAGCAGGTTACGATCTGCACGCAATGCCGGATTCCCGGGGATTTCACCATTACACCCGACCAGCAATACCAGGCACCTGTTACAGAAAGTGTCATGTGTGTCAATTGTGGTAACCATATTGGTTCAGACCTGCTCAGATGCCCGGAATGCCGGTTTCCGTTGGATAAATCGGCCCGGCACCAAACCGATAAAAACCTGAGCCCTTTTACACGTAACCTTAAAACGGGTTAACTCATAACGATCAAACCATTTTGACTATGGCCAGAAATCGCGAACCTCAAATTTTTAACATATCATTTCTGGACGTGATTTGCGGAGCATTGGGAGCTGTAATCTTTCTTTTCATAGCAGTACCCAAAGGCGGCTCATCACCTTCCGGCAAACAGCAGCTTGCGATGTCATACGATACGCTGCACCGTCAGTTTTTTGCAACCATTCATGATAGTCTCAGACATAAAAAACCCGGTGACACTTTACTCGTAGTTTTGGCTGATTACCGAGAACTACCCGGACCTGAAGCATGCCCCGATTGCCCGGAATACTCAGAACTTCCGGAGCGTGTCAGCGAAAGGACGGCAGCGGCAACTATAAAGTCCCCAGGCAAAACGGAAAAAGCCGATACGGCAACTGCAAAACCGCTACCTGCTCGTCCTGAAGATCCAAAAAGAAGCAAATACCTGGGCGATCCGCCCGGTGTACCTTGTAAGGTATCCTTTGAAGTAAGCTGGGCAGACATTGCCGACAACGTCGACTTGTTCGTTTGTAAAGGAAGCAAATGCGTCTCTGGCGGAGCACGGGAAATCAAGGATATCGGACAATGGGACAGTGGCAAGGCGAAAACCAGGTTTTTCGGAAGCGATCTCAGAACTACACAGGAAGCCGTACGCCAGTTTGACAAGATACTTCCTGGTGAATACAAGATTTATGCACGCTTCAAGGAAAGTACCAAAAACAACACTTCGGTGCATGTGCGTGGGCTGGTTTATTCGAAAAGTGAGGCGGGCGAGGAAAAAGGTGAACCATTCTCAGGAACCCTGCAACTTGGTGCGGAAAGAGTACTGCTCGGTACCGTAACCCTCCCCGACAACGGCGACTTTCAGCTTGTAAAAAACTAAATATAGTCTCAGGATCACTCAAAAAATATTCACAAATGATCACCAGTAAACGACTTTTTCACCTGGCAATCAGTATCGTGGCGGCAGTTATGATCTGGTTTGCGCTAATTCTTCTGGCTTCCATGTCCTTAGGAGCAGGATTTAAACGCTTCTTTGAAGCGTTCGGAGGTTCCTTTGGCGGATATGTTCATGCCGTAATTTACACAGCATTCATATTCGGGCTATTAGAGGTTCTGGATTACCAGAAATTTATAAAGAAGCAAAATGAAGGTTTCAAACTAAATCTGCTTCCAGTTCAGGATCAGTTGATTCTTTCACCCGAGGAGGTGGCTAAAATTAAACTCAATGTCATTGATCTGGAAAAACACGGTTTGAGCTATTTGCTGACCGATTTTATCAAAAGGGCCTGCACGCAATACCGCAACAACCAATCGATCGGTGAAACACTGCAGGTGCTGAATGCCCAAATTGACAATAGTAAAACGGAGCTGGAAGGCCGACTGGAAATAGCACGTTTCCTGATCAGCGCCATTGCTTCGCTGGGTTTTATAGGCACCATTCTTCACCTGGCAGCAGCTATAGGTCTGTTTCACCTGGCCAAAACAGAAGAGGGAATGCCGCTGATTACACAAAGCCTCAATGTTTCTTTCGACACAACCTTTATCGCTTTATTTCTGGGCTTGATACTCAGCTATTTCTATCACCGGTATCTGGAAAACCTGGACACATTTTACTCCAGAATGCGGTCTTACATTATAGATAACCTGATCAGCCGTATTTACAAACCTCAGTAATCAGCACACATTTCTTCACCTTTTAGCCGGAAATCATGAAAACACTTCAAAAATTCAATCCGCTATTTTTCCTCGCACTTCTATTTATTTCCGCCTCCTGCGATCCGGATGACATCAATACGCTGGGAGGCAACCTGAATGTAAACAAACAGTCTGTCAACGACTGGACTTATCAGATAATGAACGATGGTTATTTCTGGTATGATCAGATGCCTGCCAAAAGTGCTACGGATTTGTCTGAAGAACCAGGCAATTACTTTGAAAAATTGGTATACCGCAGACAAACCCATGATCGTTTTTCAATGATCACCGATGATATAGATGCCGTACAAAAGCAGTTCAATGGGGTAAGTAAGGTATTCGGAATCCATTATATGATGGCTTACACTGATGCTTCCAAAACTAACGTCGGAGCATTTCTCAGCCACGTTTCAAAAACAAGTCCGGCAGAAAAAGCAGGACTGAAACGTGGTGATGTGATCACCAAAGTGAACGGTACAGCACTGACTGAAAACAATTATGTAAATCTTTTGGGCGGTTCTGAAACCATTAAGGTGAACCTGGGTGCTGTGAATGATGGTGTCGTTCAGACGGATGACAGTAAAACAATTAGCCTTACCAAAGCTGAAGTAACTGAAAACCCTATCGCCTATTCGAAGATTATTACCAAGGGAAACAAAAAAGTGGGTTATTTAGTCTACACCCAATTTGTACCCGGCACGGACGCGAACAAAGAACTGTATGACAACGAACTCAGAAGCATTTTTGCCGATTTTAAATCAGCCGGAGTGAATGAACTCGTCCTTGATCTGAGACTCAACGGTGGTGGCTACATGAGCTCTGCAGTAACTCTTGGCTCGCTGATTGTCAGTAACTACAGCGCTTCCAAGATTTTCTACAAAGAACAATGGAATGACAAGTACATTAAATACTGGCAGGAAAAGAACGGAGCAGATGCACTCACCTATAAGTTCTCTAATGAACAAAGTAACATCGGGGCACAATTGGGCAGGATATTTGTATTGACGTCGCAAGGAACTGCCTCTGCCAGCGAATTGATCATCAATGGGCTGCGTCCACACATGAACGTGGTGACTATCGGAGATCATACTGCAGGTAAAAATCTGTTCGGTACTTTGATCGGAGATGATAAAAAACGCTGGAAATATGGAATTTACATCATGCTTGGACAAACGGTAAATGCAAGCGGAGATTCCGACTACGGCACCTCAGAAGGCATAAGTGCCGACAGGGCCGTGCAGGACAACCAGTTGCCTTACAAAGCATTTGGTGATGAAAACGAAACACTTTTGAATGTTGCTTTGCGCGAAATGGGCATCCAGACCACGCCAAACGCAAGATTGTCGACGCCTGTAACAAGTCAACTGGTTTCCGAAAAACCACTGAGAGATTCGCCGTCGGTCTGGAATGAACAGATGATCAAAGATGTTCAGTTACCTCAAAAAACAGATTTATGATATTTGTTCGAATAAAGCTTATGTCTATTAAAAAATGACAGACCTTGAAACATAGAACTCAATTCTGGATCATTATTGCGTTTATACTGACGCATTTCCAACCGGCCTTTGCACAAAGTCCGGTTGGTGGCGTTTCATATGCCGATAGCCTTCGCGCTTCGTTGAAAAGCAACGCATCGGATACGGCGCGGATAGAAACACTTTTTCTGTTGTCCGATCATTACAGTGATAAAGATACCTCCCTTGCATTTAAATATGTAGATCAGGCCGCTACCTACGCTAAAAGACACCCCTATTATCAGGCACTTACCCACTTCTACCGCGCAGGTGTCTTTTTTGAATTCGACTATGCCAAAAGTCAGGCTCAATATCTGCAAGCCGAACGTCTGTTAAGAAACTTCAAAACAAAAGAAGCGCTCATTTACCGTTCCCGTAGCTGGGCTAATTACGGGGCACTTTATCAAAGACAGGATAATGAAAAAAAGTACGTGGAAGTACTGATCAATCAATCTATACCGTTGGCTGTGCAAGCAGGAGACAGTATCAGAGTGGCGAGAAATTATCAGAATCTCGGAATCATTTTTTCAAACCAGCTGGATTATACCAAGGCTGAGAAATACTTCAGACAAGCCATTTCCATTCTGGAGGCTTCGGGCTCCCGGTCATTGGAGCTCGTAGATGCGTATGTTTTCGGAGCCAAAAACTATATTTATCTTAAAGACTACCCGCCTGTGAAGCCCATGCTTGACAGCGCGCTGGCGATCCTTTCGGTTGATCCGGAGTCTGCCTACCTGACCGACTTATACATGGTAGAAGGCATGTATTATTCCAGACTCAAACAATTTACTTCGGCTTTAAAGAGTTTCAATAAAGGTATCGCACTTGCAGCAAAGCTTAAACGTCCCTACGATGTCCATAGCATTACCCTGCAGAAATATTTCACCTACAAAGCGATGGGTGATTATAAAAAAGCTTTTCAACTCCTGAAAGATTTGGCGGCGCAGGAGGAAGTGTATCCGCATCACAAAAACAGGATGCTCTACTATTATGAACTGGCACAAACGTCGGAGAAGCTTGGTGATATGCGATCGGCTTACAACTGGCTGCACAAATATTCCGTACTAGCCGATAGCGCCAATGAAGAACGAGTCAAAGCAGATATTACCGAGGTAGAAACGAAGTATCAGTCGGCCGAAAAAGAAAAACAGATTTATCAGCTACAGGCAAAAAACGAAAAAGCTGTATTGACCATCAAGAATAATAAACTTGTGAACTGGTTATTAGCCGTTGTTTGCCTCTTTCTTGCAGCTGTCACGATTCTGGTACTTTTGTTTTACAGAAACAATAAACGATTGTGGCAGCAGCAACAGCAATTACATGAACTTGAAGTGCAAAAAATAAAGCAGGACCACCGTATTTCGATGCTTTCCGCCATGCTTGAAGGTCAGGAGCAGGAACGCACCCGCCTCGCCAGGGACCTGCACGATGGATTGGGAGGACTTTTGAGCAGCATCAAAATAGAGCTTTCGCAAGTTTCCCGTCAACCCTTTCCACAAGTCAATGAAGGTATCACACGTACTTTATCGCATCTTGATGATGCAGTAAACGAATTGCGCCGAATTGCACGAAGTCTGATGCCTGAAATTCTGATGAAATACGGTCTGGCGGAAGCCACCAAAGAATTTTGCAAAAACCTGAAAGAAACGGGCGTCAATATGGTATGCCAGGTATTCAACTACAAAGGTACGTTACCACAGGAAAAACAGGTGGTGCTCTATCGGATCATTCAGGAGCTGGTCAACAATGCACTTAAACATGCATCGGCATCTCAGATTCTGGTGATCATCCAGCAGAGCGGGGAAAATCTTTTTGTCACTGTGGAGGACGACGGTAAGGGATTTGATACTACCAAACCCAACACAAAGAATGGAGCCGGCCTGACCAATGTAAAAGCCAGAGCAGATTTTTTGAACGCATCATTTGATATCCAATCAACGCCGGGTAGTGGCACCACCGTTACCGTAGAATGCAGTATATAGCTTATGAAAGTATTTATCATAGACGACCACCCCATTGTTTTGAACGGCTTGAAGAACCTGCTCGAAACAAGACCCGAGATAGAAGTTACGGGTATGTACGACCTTGGCGAACCCATGATTGAAGCCATTGACTCTAATGTGCCTGACGCCATGCTCATGGACGTGAACCTGCCTGACATCAACGGAATAGCCCTTTGTCAGAAAGTCAAACAGAAACACCCGCAAGTCAAAATTGTAGCATTAAGCGTACACAATGAGAAAACAGTCATTATGGGAATGTTACAAAGCGGAGCCAGTGCATATGTACTGAAAAATGCAATCGGTGACGACATTATCGGGGCTCTGCATGCTGCTATGGACGGACAGATATTTCTCTGCCAGGGATCACAAAAGGTATTAAGCAACAATGAAAGTAATGATTTAAAGGAAATCCCCCGCCTGACCCGCCGTGAAAAAGAGATTCTTCAACTGATAGGGAAAGGTTATACAACCCAACAGATCGCATCGGCATTATTTATCAGTACACATACCGTGGAGAGCCACCGGAAAAACCTGATGGAGAAATTTGGCGTTCCCAACACGGCAACGGTCATTAAAATGGCAACTGATTTCGGGTTAATGAATTAAGTTGACTAAAGAGATGTACCTCCTTAGGAGACACATCTCATCAATCTTATAATCTGGGCCGGATTTTAGTAACTACTCGCTTCATTCAGCGAAGCAACGTCCTGCTCGTCCAAAGTAATCTCTGCTGCAGCTGTAATGGTTTTTAGCTGATCCGTTGACGTAGCACTTGCAATCGGTGCAGCCACATTGGGACGCGTAAGCAGCCAGGCCAAAGCAATTGTCGCAGGTGTAGAATTATGCTTTTCAGCTACGTTGTCGAGTGCTGCCAAAACTGCCAGTCCTTTCGGATTTAGATAACTTTTAGCTCCTCCACCCCTTGGGCTCTTTCCAAGATCTGCCTCCGAACGGTATTTACCCGTCAAAAATCCGGACGCCAGTGAATAATAAGGTAGCACGGCCAGATCGTACTTCGCTACAATTGGCGCATAATCCGTTTCAAATTCTTTTCTCTCTACAAGATTATACAACGGTTGGTAAACCTGATAGGACGAGGCACTTTTCTCTTTCGAATATTCCAAAGATGCAATCAGATTCTCCGGGCTCAGATTCGATGCACCAATCACACGTACTTTGCCCTCTTTCACCAGCTGGTGATGCGCTTCAAGCGTTTCATCTACAGGAGTTTTTCCGTCATCCTTATGCGTATAGTACAAATCTATGTAATCCGTCTGAAGTCTTTTTAAAGATTCCTCGACTGTTTTCAGGATGGTTGCTTTGCTCACATCTGCCGGTCTGATACCGTTTTCAAATCCTACTTTCGTTGCGAGTACGATATCGGAGCGGTTACCACGTTCCTTGAACCACTTGCCGATAATGGTTTCTGATTCACCGCCACTGTTACCTTCTGCCCAAAACGAGTAAGTATCCGCTGTGTCGATGAAGTTGAATCCCGAATCAGCAAACGCATCCAGAATTTCAAATGATTGTTTTTCGTTGAGCGTCCATCCAAACACATTACCACCCAAATTCACAGGTGCGATGTGAAGATCTGTTTGTCCTAATTTTACTTTTTTCATTTTAATTAAATTTTATTGAAGCTTAAGCTGTTCAGACTGGGAAGCATCATTGATGTGCTGCCTTTACTTGTATCAGGTGTAAATGTGTACTATTTTTGAATATAAACTACATTTACATGTGTGAAATAGTAAAAACTTCAGCAATGTTGAATAAATGATACAATCAGTAAAGAAAACGTTTGATATCCTTGAATACATGGCCGCGAATGGAAACCTGGTCAGGCTACAGGATATAGCTGAAGCGCTGTGCATTCAACCAACCACTGTACATAATTTTCTTGCCAGCCTTAAGCAACTCGGCTATATCGAACAGGACGAGCTCACGCCTCGTTACAGACTTACAGCTAAAATAAATACCCTCGACTTTTCCAGAGCGTCCATTCATAAGCTTCGTAGCGACTTCAAGCCGCTGTTGGAAACGCTTGCTGAACAGACCGGCGAAACGGCTTACCTGGCTGTGCAAATGGGAAGTTATTTTCGGTACGAGTGGATTTGCGAGCCTAACCGTACGATTAGGATCTCGCTGGATATGGGACGGGAATATGAAATGCAGCACACTGCCATTGGAAAGCTATTTATGGCTTATTCGCCTCAACTGGCAGGTGTTATCCAACGTAATCTTGACCCGGAAACAATCACGAAACAGCAGGTTGAACTTTCCCAAATAGTAGCCAATGGATATGCACTTGATTTAGAAGAATATGAAAAAGAACTTCACTGTGTAGCTGTGCCCTACCTGTGTTCCGGGCGCGTGGTAGCGGTAATCGGTCTATCGGGACCGGCTTATCGCTTTGATGTCACACGTTTGCATCAATCTGCGGAAATAATCAGGAATGCATTGCGGTCTTTACATAAATAATGCTACCTCATTTGAACCTGACCTCAACAGACAGCCCCACCTGATATGGCTGAGACTTCCAGGTATGTGCCCCAACTGACCGTTTTGAAAAACTATATTGAGCGTAAGGGCCAATCTGAATCCTGCTGTGCTGTGTATCAACTATCTGCCTTGCTATTCCTGCATTAGCCCAATACATATTTTGTCCCGTTGGCCATACACGTGTGTATTCTGCTCCTAATGTTGCACGATTAAGCTTTGCAAAGTTGTCGGGAAGCAGCAAAGTTCTTCTTACCGATAACCCAAGCAAATGCAACTTCTCATCAATCTTATGCAACTCCCCTATCGGCAAGGCAGTATATCCCTGATCGTCCTGTCTGTCAACTTTAATTCTCGAACTACCAATTTCATATGTATTCCAATTACGCAGATACCCGTAACTGAGCAGCAACTGGAATTTCCTTTTTTCAATACCGGCGGAAATCTTATAAGAAATAGATCTGGCAGATAAGGCAGGTGCAAATTTTACATTCTGGTAAGACAATTCCGGCAGTGAATTCAGATGGACAATTTGAAAAGTCGGCAACGCCGCCATTGAGAAAATCCACTCAGTAGGTGAAGTAGAATAATTTTTAACAGAAGGGGTCATTGAATCAACTTCAGGAATCCCGATAACACTGGTAAGATTTATTTTTTCAAAAAAAATATCCCTGCCGTCAAGCAAATGTAATTCTGTCTGCTTGGATAATTCTTCTGACTTCGTTTCAACCGTTGTGCTTTCATTAAAAATAGCAGCTGGAACACCAGATCCTGTTTTATTGATTTGCTCATTCTCCGGCACCAAAATCCGTGAGACTGGTTGTACTACAGTGAGACTTGGATTTACTGGTCCAGTTTCCATTTTTTTCGATGGAAATTCCGGGTTACTATTTGCTGAAAAGTTACTTCTGGTAGGAGTTGATACCGATTGACCATTTTCCGTTTTTGATCTGATATCGTTACTTGAAACTGAATCCTGACCTTTTCCCCGAACAGATTCCTTTTTCTCCGATAATGAAAATACCTTCTCCCGATGACCGCCTGACTTCAGATTCTCCGGAACATATAGCAGTCCCATGAGAACGATCACAATTGCTGCTCCCCAATAATAAAATGTACTTATACCTGCAGAAGAACCAAAAATGTTCCGGCGCACCGACTCATCCACCTCAGGCGCAAAATCATCAAATCTTTCCCGCAGGTGTCTGCCCAGCTGGTCGTCAGGATTTTCTTCCGGTGTATTCATAATCCTCTATTCCGGTTTTCTGTAATTTTTTCATCAACAGGACTCTGCCCCGTTGCAACTGAGATTTCGATGTTCCTTCAGATATGCCTAGCATCTCGCCAATCTGCTGGTGGGTGTAACCATCAATCAGATAAAGGTTCACAACCGTTCTGTAACCATCCGGAAGAGAATTAAGCGTTTTAAGCAGCACTTCCATGTCCAGTTGGTCAATAATCCGGCACGAGTCGTTCAGCTCTATATCAGTAACATTCAGCTCAATGGATGTACTCAGCAACTCTTTTTTTGTTGTCGCGTGATAATAGTTAATCGCAGTTCTCACTACTAATGACTTAACCCATCCATCAACCGATTCAGCATCCCTGAGCTGATCTATGTTTTTGAAAATCTTGATAAACGACTCCTGCAAAATGTCATCTGCCTCCGCCTCGGTTTTAGCATACCGGAAACACAATCCTTTTAGTTTGTTCTTATAGTGATCAAAAAAAGTATTTTGCGCACGACGCTCCTGCCTGCGACATCCTTCAATGATGTCGGCCAGTGAACCAGTACTACGCTTTTTAAACAAATTCATTAGGGGTGTTCAATTATCGCCGGAGCGATTGTGTCATAAAGACGATTGATCTTCTCAAAGATCCTCAGTATAATCCCAGATAACTTCTTGTGATAGGATTTCCGTTGCTGTCAAAAACGATGAACCAAGCTTGTGACCCGTACATAGTTCCATTATGTTTTTGAGTGCCTACGTGATAGCTAACTACGCCATCATACTCTCGCTTTTGTATCCCGGCAAATTGTCCGGTAAAACCGAATCCCTGATAACGAGGCTGCGCCAGGTAATTTTGAATACTGACCGGCAAATCGGTTAGCCCGGACAAACTCGTGAGCTGATCCCCGCCGGCAACCAGCGTCAGGTCGTTGTTAAAGATAAGCTGAAAGTACGTATTGCCCGAACGAACATTCAAATTGTAAATAAGCTTTCCGTCATTTGTATTTGTTATCGTTGCATTGGAGAACTGTAAACTCTTACCAGCTATGTAGTCACGGATGGACTGAGGGATATCCTGGATCTCCTGAGTTGTCACTTCAGATTTAACCGGACGCATCTCCAGATTGTAAGTATTCTTCCCGGAAAGATATGTAACACCCCACCTAAACAGATAACTTTCATTATTCCATTCATAGTCGGCCAATAGCCATCTTCCATAATTCCCCTCCGTAACCCAACTGTATTCCTGCTCCTTAAAGTTAGAAAAGCTTCCCCCTGCTATAGAAGAAGGATTCAGAAGATTTTTTAAACTATCCGGTACAGGCTCTCCGGCAAGGCGATAGGATACAATAATGTTATCGGGGTTCACAGCAGCATTGTATTTTTTCGAAGCGGATTCCAGATCCACATTCCATACCCTGTCTTTGATCACCTCACTGAAAACGAGATTCTTCGGATTTTCATAACTCTTTTCAATCAGCTGAATCACTCTGTCGGGTACTGTGACCCTCTGTGGATTGACTTCCTTCACCTGATTACAGGACACAAAAGCGGCCAACACAAATACCAATTTGGAAATTGATTTGATCATATAAAAACGTGGTGAAAGATTACCGGCTGCGTTATGACCAAGAGATAATAGTTTAAGAAATTTCATGATCGTTTAAATTTTCTTTTGGTTAAACCCATTTTTCGAACACGATAATCTGGCAGCCGGCCGCATCTTCAGATTGAGTATTCATGGTGTTTTTTAAGTCAGACAGGAAAATTTAAAACGGGGTTGCATGAAATGCTAAAAAATATTCGGAGTAAAAAAATCGCTCATTCTAAAACTACTTTTTCTTAATCGTTCGAATCTGTATTTCTGGCATAATTTTATCTGTTACTCATCAGCATCTAACTTATAATAAAAGCAACTCAATGGCAGTAATTGGTGATCTGATCAAGAAAGCCCTCGATATAACCGGCAAAATAATATCCGAACCCGAGGCAACAGAAGCACAGCAAAATGTACTCAGAAAATTACTTGAAAAAGCAAAATTTACTGCCTTCGGAAAGGCCTATCATTTCGCAGAAATTCTGGAGCATCCTAATCTCATTTCCGAATTTCAGAATAGAGTTCCGGTACATGATTACGACAAACTAAATACAGAATGGTGGCATTATTTGCTTAAAGGTCATCAAAATGTAACATGGCCGGGAGGTCAGCAATATTTTGCGATAAGCAGCGGTACCACAAGTAGCAACAAACATATTCCGGTCACGGATGACATGCTGACATGTATACGTAACGCCGGAATTTCAGAGATTACCAACATTTCAGCATTTGACTTACCGGGAGAGTTTTTCACCAAACAGATACTAATGCTGGGTAGCAGTACCAGTCTTATCCACAAGGATGATTTTCTGGAAGGCGAAATAAGCGGAATCAGCGCTTCTAATCTGCCGACATGGTTCAATGGATTCTATAAGCCGGGCCCGGAGATCGCCTCAATGAGCGATTTTGATCAAAAAATTACAGCCATCGCAGAGCAGGCTCCCGACTGGGACATTG
The DNA here is from genome assembly GCF_003383615.1 of Dyadobacter luteus. Classification (GTDB taxonomy): domain Bacteria; phylum Bacteroidota; class Bacteroidia; order Cytophagales; family Spirosomataceae; genus Dyadobacter; species Dyadobacter luteus. Next base: position 85,174 of record NZ_QNUL01000023.1, on the reverse strand, counting down.
GCTGTTTATCCGGTATTCCTGCCTGGATCGAACTTATGTTAAAAGAGATCATTCGTTATCATAAGCTTGAAAACATTCATCAGATTTGGCCAAATCTGATGGTTTACACCACTGGGGGCGTAGCATTTGAGCCTTACAGGAAGAGTCTCGAAAAGCTGTTTGCACATCCATTAATTTACATAGATACTTACCTTGCATCAGAAGGGTTTATTGCCATTCAAAAGCGGCCTGATACTTCTGCTATGGCACTCTTTCCCGACAATGGCATATTTTACGAGTTTGTTCCTTTCACTCCTGAAAACGTAGATGAAAACGGACTTGTCAGAGAGAACGCTACCGTTCACGCACTGGCCGACGCGGAAGAGGATATAGAATATGTGTTATTGATCTCAACAGTTTCCGGGACCTGGCGCTATATGATAGGCGACACCGTGATTATCACAGATAAGGCCCGTTCAGAAATAAAAATTACGGGCCGTACCAAGCATTATCTTAATGTGGCCGGAGAGCAGCTTTCTGTTACGCAAATGAACGAGGGACTGGCAGTACTGGAACAGCATTATGACGTTTCGATCAAGGAATATGTGGCCTCTACGGTTCATGAAAATGATCAGTACATTCTTAAATGGTACGTAGGTTGTGATAAAATACCAGATCGGCAAAAGGTAGCAGACACCCTGGATGCCGCTTTAAAAGAACGAAGTAAAAATTACGCCGTAGCCCGTACGAGAGCACTGAAAGGAGTTCAAGTGGAGCTTATTCCCGAGCAACTGTTTTACCAATGGAGCCAGGAAACTAAAAAGAAAGGTGGGCAGGTTAAAATTCCACGCGTCATGAAGCAGGAAGATTTTGAGGAATTCGGGTTATTCGTGTCCCGCAACATTTGAGTTTTTCAGTCCTTCTTCCAGTGCTCTCACCTGTTCCACAATATCATCCGGCGATAAATACAGGCGTGCAATCTTACGCTTGTATTTATCCGGTAGCGAAGTGTGATCCAGAATATAATGTTTGGTAGCAATAATATACCTGCCCAGGCCGTGATTTACCGCAAATGTATCTGCTGTACGTTCCGCTTTCCTGACGTATTTGGGAGATAGCAGATATCCCAATCCGAAACAAACCATTCCCCATACGCTCCTGTTTTCATAGTCCATAACATGTCCCAGTTCGTGACCGATCCATCCAATCAGAACCTCAGCCGGCAACTGGTGAATCGGCTCCGCGGCATGTGTGAGCCTGAAGAGCGCGCTAATATTGATCTGATACTCACGCTGATTCGTAAAAAATGAACGTATTACCGGCTGAGCCTGCATAACCGAACCCTTAATCCGCTGCCGGAATTGGAAGCGGATAGGTGTATGAGCCAATTCGGGATAGAAAGAAAGTGCCGTGGCAATCTCTGCCGAGAGAACCGAAGGAATCTTTTTATTGGTAAAATCAGAATTGATATGATGTTGGTAGTTCATGGAGGTACTACTGATTTTCATGGCCGAAATACTTTAAGATAGGCCTGAAAATATCGTACCGGACGTTACCTGATCATTATACCAACATAAGTCTTCTTTTGACGCGTGCCGCCTGGTCGTCGGACAGGCATAGTAAATAGGAAACAAAATCATCTGAATCGATTCTGATGTGATAGCCCTGTTCGGCTTTCGACATCATCCATGTAAACTGAGCATGTTCGTGTTCGATCTGTTCGACCGGATAGCAATGTCCTGTAGCCAGCACACAAAAAAGTTGAGATTTGAATTGTCTGGCAAGATTGAGAATGTCCTGAATGTGATTATTCATTGTAAAGGGTTATTAAGTGTAAGAATTAGTTAGTTTCAACAAAAAGGGTTTTGGTTGATGATTACACATAGAAATACTTTGTATTAAAATCCGCGCATCAATCGTTTCTGACTGCCCTTTTCTGTCTGTGTCAGACCAATTTTTTGCACGATTTACTGCGCTGCTACACCTAAAAAATTAAAAGATTGGTTGCCGGGAAATGCTGTTGAAAACGGAAATCCAGAACCGTACAACCATTAAAATAGTCTTAAATTTACTCAAAAAAAATTATTTCCTAAATCCACAAATCAACGATAGTTCGGGTTTCGCCGCGCAAGATATACCATATAATGATCTGAAACTAAGCTTACTATTAATATCATGGTATTCCATGATTCCCGGAAAAAGCCCTTGCACTTATAACAACATCATCCTGACCCGATAACTACAGTCAATAGACTTTGAAAGAGTCAAAAAGTAACTGGCAGTACCATCACATAAAAAATCCTTCGCAGAGCCGAGCAATACAATCAGCTTAACGAAGGGAAAAGTAAATTTATTTCTGGCTGTAGATTTATGTCGACTATTCAGACCAGCACTTTTTTCATCATGATATCGGTTTGCTCATCTGTTCCCATTCGGAAAGCATGTTTGTCAAATGCTACAAAACCATTTTTTTCATAGAATCGCGTAGCCTTTGCATTTTCTTCCCAAACGCCTAGCCAGATATACGTAACACCACTACCTGCGGCCACTTCTAAGGCCTTATCATAAAGTAATTGACCTAGCTTTTTACCGTGGTATTCACTTTTCACATAAATCCGTTCTATTTCCATAGAGGCCTCATCGTGTAATTCGGTCTGCGCAGATCCAAAATTCACTTTCAGGTAACCTACTGCCCTACCTGCGTCACTTAAAATATAAAATTGGGAATCAGGATTTAGCAATTCTCCTTGTAACTTTCCCAAAGTCAACTTATCCTGAGCATATTGCTCCATATCTTCCTGAGAATTGTGAGGTGCGAATGTCTCAAAAAATGTTTCCTTCGCGATTTGCAAAATACTTGCCAGGTCCTCAATATCAGCTTTCGTAATTACCATCATTTAATGTTGAAATCTAAAAATCCCGCTAAGCTAACAACAAAAATGCCTATCACGATAGACCAAAACGGAACTATCATGATAGGCCACCAGATTGTTAGAAGGTTAACTAATAATATATAGCTAACCTGTTATCGTCACTTTTACCCTACTTACCACCCGGATTTCGTTTGGAAGCCTGGTTACCATAGTTGCTGGTTTTACCGGTATGATTTTTGATGTTCCTGGGAGCCGATCCGCTTCCTTTTTTCATGGTTGTATCCGGCTCAGTCATGTTCTTTCTTCGTTTTTCGACAGCCTCTTTGGTCGTGAGCATGGGCTTGGGATCATCCACTTTTGAATATTGATCAGGTTTCTTCGGCTTGGATCCCGATGCCGCGGGGGCAGCCGCAGCTCCTTCTCCTCCGCCAGCATCGTTCGCCTTCGCAGTGGTGTCTTTGTCCGCCTCATTAGCAGGTTCCACTTTCTGAGTCTCTGTTCCACTGGAGCCCTTTCCTTCTGAATTGGTGTTACTTTGCGCGTTACACACTGTAGCCGCAAATAACAGAGCTGTAAATGATACAATTGATAATTTCTTCATGACGTTCGGTTTTTAAAATTCGTTGGTTCAACATAGAACACGATGACTCTAACTCACACCTTAACAACATCGTCGATCTCATCTGTGCTCATTTCATCAATGTTCACCACGCTTTGTAAAAACATGTGCCAGCAACCACAGAGGTCAGGCTCGTCACAAAATAAACAGACCCGAAATAGCTATTTCGGGTCTGTTTGTTAACCTGGTAAAGATTAATTGCAGGCCTCTCAAAATTCTTTCTCTTGAAGAGAGACGACGACTCAAATGCTATTTTACACGTTTCGCATTTGCTTCAAAGGTATACAATGTCCCCTTCAGATTATCCTGATCAACTTTAGCAAGGTCAATGGCAATTTCACCAACTTCTGCCGATTCAAAGTATAGGACCAGTTTATCAGCTGTCTCTTCAACTCTGGTGATCGGTCTTTTCGGTGCTGAAGCATCCGCAGGTACAGATAATTCGCCGGTCAGTTTTCCATCCTGACGAACAAGATCAGTCAGAAACTTCATATCACCCATTGGCGTGTCTTTGACCGAAATCTCCCATTTACCTGCAAAGAAATCCGGGGTAGTCTGACCGTACGTCACTACACCCACAAACATGATAATCGTCAACAATAGGTACTTCATTTTTTTCATGTCCATTTCAATTTTAAAAGTGAATAAACAAAGGTAAATTATTAATATTATTATTATCTAATTTTTAGATAATAAATTTTCCTGACTTACTTTTGATGAATACTACGGGTTTATGTTAAAATCAGTAGCAGAAAACACGTTGAATCATTTCCAAAAAACGGGGAAATTGTAGTTTTGCTTCCTCAAAAGATATAGGTACATCAAATGCAATTACCCAGCGAACAGGATTACATCCAGCAAATCTCTATTGACTGTGTCATTTTCGGTTATCAGCACGACCAGCTCCATGTCCTGATACCGAAACTTAAATTTGAGGGTAACTTTTTTGCCTTACCGAGTGGTTTCGTACTCCAGGACGAGGATCTGGATGCTGCAGCGACGCGGATATTACAGGAACGTACGCAAATATCGGGTGTGCAACTTCACCAATTTTACTGCTTCGGAAAAGCCAACCGTAACAGCCGCGCATTCATGGATCTTCTGATCCGATTGAATCCCGAACTCGATAATCTGGAACAAGCGAACAGAAAGGAATATGACTGGTTTACCCGCCGCTTTATATCGGTAGGCTATTACGCATTGGTTGATATCAACAAGGTCATTGCCCGGAAAAGCGATCTGGATCAATCTGTTGCCTGGCGTATGATAGGGCAATTACCTGATATGATCATGGACCATAATCATATTGTTCAGCGTGCTATACATAGTTTGAGATCGTCTTTTGATGAGAGACTCAGCGCTTTCGAGCTATTGCCGGAGACTTTCACGATGAAGGAATTACAAAAAATGTATGAATCAATATTCGAAAAGCAATTTCCGATGAACAACTTTCAAAAGAAGATACTCGATATGGATGTACTGGAACGACTTGAGAAAAAATTCACCGGAGCTGCCAACAAAGCTCCTTACGTGTACAGATTAAAAGACAACTTACGCAAATGAATAGTTATTTCTTTACGAACTGATTATGTATTCGGGGATGGGCTAACTTATCCATCCCCGAATTGTCATTCTACTCATTCTTACGGGCTACCATAAAGCTTTGTAAAAGAACAGAAACCATCACAAACGATATGCCTACATAGAACGATGTATTCACAGTTTTACTTTCTCCAAAGAACAAAAACGCCATAATGATTGCGTAAATCGGCTCCAGATTAAAACTCAGATTAACGGTGAATGCTGATAACTTTTTCAAAGCCTCTGCAAAGAGTACATAAAGCCCTACTGTACAGAAAAGAGACAACAACAGCAGATAAAAGGTGTCTTTCAAGGAAGGGATGAGACTTTCTACGGGAAAGAATAACAGATACAAAGGCATGACCAGCCCGAGACCAGCGGTACCGCCAATCATCTGATAGTAGTTGATCAGTTTACTATCGTAATTACGAACCAGTCTTTCATTGTAGATAGTATACAGCGCCGCAAAGGCGGAAGAAACAGTCCCCAGTATAATTCCAAGTTGATAAGAGGCATCAAAATGAAAAATCAGCCCTATCCCAATCAGAGTTATCAAACTGAGCAGTAATTCAGAAAGAATCAATTTTCGCCTGATCATTGCACTGAATATCGCAGTAAAAAAGCTTGTCAGACAATAGCAGACGACTCCTATCGATATGTTGGAATACTTGATACTTGCATAGAAGAAAACCCAGTGAACGGTTATCAGTAAACCAACTTTTGCAATGTTTAACTTATCGCGGAGTGGGAAGTCAGCATGAACTTTGAGCAGTTTGAGAATCATGAACAGCCATATTGCTGAAAACAATACCCTGTACCAAACAAGCAAACCTTCATTGAGTGAGATTAATTTACCGAACACGCCGGTGAAGCCAGCAAGTATTACAGCCGTGTGTAATACCAGATATGATTTTTTCATAAGAAATGATATTCCTCTAATAACTTTAAATTACCAATTTGTAAAAGTGGAGGCATAACGAACCATCCCTTTGGTCAAGGGAAGCGTGGCCTTCACGAATTCATTGAAAATTTAAGGCATTGGGGGTGAGATCACATTCCTACGGTTCATGCAGCTATTTTGTTTTTTGCAAAGGTAATAAAATCATGCTGCATTCGTAAAATCTGGTCCAGAAACTAGGATTGTAAAAGTTTTTGTCAGAAATAAAATACTATTCATCAACAGGTTACATTTTGGCTTTAACTTCCAGTTTGCCGCCTGTGTCTCTGAACACACACCTCCTCACCTCTACAATACCTTTGTAAACAGTATTCAGAAAAAAATAACCCGGCTTCGCTAAAGGAAATCCGGGTTAGTGCATCACGAAAACAAATCATTTCATTCCACAGGATGCTCAGTCAGCCTTGTATTCAGATTATCATATCTCAACAGACCTTTCCAGCTACCTCTTACCTCGTGATTTTGTCCTGTAGTTTTGTTCACGATTGATGCTTTGAATGAGCAATTGATCACATGAGCCTGAACACTCCGATCGATAACAATCTTTGACTTTGCAGGAACATTTATACTCACCGTGTCCGACCAAAACTTTCCGTACGGCACTTGCACTGAATCCCGGCTAACCGGCAGCTTGGTCGCGAAGTAAGAAAACGAGCCATCCGCGATCAATTGTGACGGTACATGCACTTCAAATTTTTCAAGATAAAGGTCTGCTGGAAGTAAGTTAGGTTCCGATACCTGAAAATAGGAAGTCTTGGCAAGCTTGGAATAGTCCTCTGTGAACTTCCTGGCCAGCTTTGCATTACTGTAGTTATAAATAGTGGTATCTCCAAGACCGACCATCAGTGTATCAATACGATCACCGTCCGACATAAAATACTGAATATCTTTAAGTTGATAGTCAGCTTCAGGCGTAATTTCAGGCTCAGTTCTTGATGGTTTGGAACAGGAAGCTAATCCAACCATGCAGCCAAAGGCTACGCTCAAAGAAAGTAATTTTACGTTTGAATTTTTCATGCTAAAATATCTTTTACTGCAAAATTGTAACCGAATGGTTAATTGATAGAATAAGAATTCCGGATATCGTTTTTACTCTAAAAAAAGCAGTTTTAGAATGTAATCTGATTGCTGCCGGTTTCACGTTTCATTTCCGAAGAAGTTTTCAAGTTATCCATAATCCGAAAGATCCCCATGCTGGAATGCTTTTTTAATCATCAACCGATAATACTGTCAACAGAATCAAAATCACCAAACATAACAAATCATGCCAAGTAACAATCAAATAGACGACGAACAATACGATGACGAGCTCCCGGGAAATTATCCGGCTAATGAGGACGTGTTTCGTCAGGGACTAATAGAATCGGAAGTGGATCCTGAGGATATTACCAGGTCAAAAGAGCCCCTGGATGTCGATGCAGAAGAATGGAATGAGAAAACGTTTGCTACAGATCCTGTAGGCGACGATCTGGATGTTCCCGGTTCGGAATTTGACGACGAGGATGAAAAGATTGGTCGTGAAGACGAGGAAAATAATTATTATAGTCTGGGCGGCGACAACCATGAACGTCAGGAGGAAAATCAGGGAGATTGATCAGCAGCAAGCAAGCAGCTACTATCTTTTCAAAAAACCGAAGCACTGCCCTACAATGCAAGACTTCGGTTTTTTTCTGGAAACCACCTTAACGTTAACTGCAAAAAATGAAGGTAAAAAGCATCAAACGAAGCAATATAAGCGCAACTCTTTCGATCTATCTATAATACATCCTCTACTCATATGTTATGCTATTCGATTTTCACCTGTTTGTATTCTGTGTACTTATTATTCAACCGCTTTGTGAGATAGAGGCTCAACCTCGTTTCACACGAATGAGAGCCGGATTTGCTATTGACGCTGGCGGAACAGCGCCCGCTGGGGCAGTTTCTGCAGAGATGCCCTTGTACTATGGCGAGCATGGCTTTCTGAATATGCAGGCAGGGATAGGGCTTGCAGATTTCACAACACTTGAAAATTCATTCTCCACATCTTTTTCAACTACTTACAACCGGATCTTGAACGGATACCGTCGCGACCTTTGTCGGCCAGCGCCTGATCATAACAAATTTGAGTTATATCTTGAAACAGGATTAGCCCTGTCTACTTTCCATCCCAGAACTTTCTATGCCGGTAAGAATCGCTTGCGTTATCATTTTCATCAGATGGGGATTATTGGTTTGCGAACCCATTATGTAAGCCCTAAATGGATTTATACTTTTAAAATCAGGGCAACACCGTTATTAACCCCAGACATTCAATTTTGGGCCGGAGCATCAGCTGGTATTGGCTGGCGATAATGTGTACCGCCAGCTAATACCTTTTCTTATTTTTTCAAATACCTATACACTTCACTCCCCGCAAGCAGAAATGCTCCTACACCAAAGTCAGCGGTAGATTCCGCATTCACAACCTGCCCCGGAATTGCCTTCTCTCCTATTGGCTGAACGTAGCCCAGTTTGCCGTCCTCCTGCAGAGCCACTTTTGAAAGGTAACTCCAACTCTTCTTGACAGCTGGCAAATATATTTTTTTACTAAGAATTCCATTATTGATTCCCCACATGATACCATACGTAAAAAACGCAGTTCCGCTTGTTTCAGATCCGGGAGCATGTAGCGGGTCCAACATGGATCGCGTCCAGTAACCTTCAGGCTGCTGAGATTTCAAAACTGCCTCAGCCATTCCTTTGTATTTCGCGAGGTACTCCGCACGATGCGCGTCGTTCTTGGGAAGATCCTGTAACACTTTCGCTAAACCGGCAATCACCCAGCCATCGCCCCGCGCCCAGAAATCTTTTTGCCCGTTGGCACTTTTATGCTTAGGGAAAACGTATTTGGCGTCTCTGAAATAAAGCTTCGCCTCACTATCATACATGATACTGTTTGCGTAAGTAAAATACTCATAAAGTTTATCCAGATAGATCTGCTTACCGGTAACCTTGTACAATTTGGTCATCACCGGCATTACCATATACAAGCCATCGGCCCACCACCAGTAATCATTCGCAGACGTGCTCATCTGATACTCCATTACTTCAATGGCTCTGGCAATTTTCTGCGGATCTTTCTCCAGGTTATACAAATCGATATAGGTCTGAAAGCAGATTTGCCAGTCACCAAACAAAACATAATCGTCCTTTTCGCCATAGCTGTACTTCCAGGCTGACTTATCATCTGACTTGGCTCCTTTCCACTCATTGTGCACAGCCCAGTCTTCAGAATATTTACGGTAAGCCTCATTTTTGGTAAGTGCATACAATTCCATATTGCCTGTGTGGTACGCCGCATGATCCCAGAAAGCCCGTTTTTGAGCAGGATTATTTTTCTGCCAGTAATCGTTGGCTTTCGTGACGCTGGCCAGTACCTCGCTTGCCGCAGGTAGGGATTGAGCCTGAATTTTGGATGCTGTCACAAAGAATAACAGCAATAAAAGAGAATGAATGGTCTTTGTCATTTTGCAATAGATTATGAGTTACAAAGGTACCGACCCCTTCTTCCGGATAAATACTATAATTTGACCAAAAACAAGCAATAACAGCCTACTTCGCATTCCGTGGCAATTGAATTATCGAAAATCAACCAGTCAAATCAGAAAACAAATTGTTCCGCAACCCATTTTTATAATTATTGCAATATTATCTTATCCTCATACCTTACATCCAGTGCTGGTTACAATATTTTAATGTCCTTTTAACACCGTTTTAACCCCCTATTAACTGTAAATAACTGTTTTTGTACCGGAATTCACTCCTCCAACAAGCCCAGATTGATGGCCAAGGCATTTAGAAAATATTTCCACTACGTTGTAATACTCCTGCTGACCGCATGGGGCATTCACCGCGCCCATGCCGAGGAACAGCAGCTACAAGAAAATACCTCTCTTTATTTTGCCAACATCTGCGTAGGTCCGAATCTGGAATGCAACGATCTGATCATTGGTCATGGTCACTCCGGAAAAGCATTCAGAGACCGTGTTAAATACATCACTGAGGAAAATTTCAGAGCTGTTTTCAAATCTTCAGTTCAGAAGCAGGCTCAGGCCGCTACCAACTATTTTACCTCGACAACAGTAAGCCTTTCTCATTACCTGCTTCGTTTGCCTGTTCTTACCATTGCTGATAACCTTTCAGTATATATAAAATCTTCTCTGTACCTCCTGCTCCGCGTTTTGAGGATTTGAGAGTTTAGGGCGTACTATATCTTATCTACACTGTTCAGCCTGGTTTTCCATTAAACTATGCCCTGGTACCGACATGTAGTTACAATCCGAATTTCACTATTTCATATAACACCATCATCATGAATAAGCTTATCATGTGCCTGAGTCTGTGTGCCTTGTTTTTCCAGACAAGCTGCGACTCCAAAAAAGAAGAAAAGGAAGAAGAACACACACAATACCTTGTTACAAGTCCCTTAGAACGAGATACATTGGTAACCAAGGAGTATGTAAGCCAGATCAAATCTATCAACCATATTGAGCTTCGCGCTCTTGAAAGAGGTTATCTTCAGAAGATATACGTCGATGAAGGACAGGCTGTTAAAAAAGGACAACTGATGTTCCAGATCATGCCTTTGATTTATCAGGCTGAGACTCAGAAAGCACAGGCTGAAGCAAACTTCGCTGAAATTGAATTTAAAAACACGAAGTCACTTGCTGACAGCAATGTGGTGTCTAAAAATGAGCTGGCACTTGCTCGTGCGAAATTCGATAAAGCCAAAGCAGAATTGAGACTTGCGCAAACACACTTGGGCTTTACGGAAATACGTGCTCCGTTTGACGGCATCATGGATCATTTTCAGGTGCGGCTGGGTAGTCTTGTAGATGAAGGGGATTTGCTCACAACCCTTTCAGACAACAGCCAAATGTGGGTTTATTTCAATGTGCCGGAAGCCGAATACCTCAATTACAAAACCAGAGAGAGCGGTAAAGATCCGTTGAAAGTACAACTGGAAATGGCTAACCAGCAACTTTTCGATCACCCGGGTGTAGTGCAAACCATCGAAGCCGACTTCAATAATGAAACAGGTAACATCGCTTTCAGAGCAACCTTCCCTAATCCGAAAAGATTGCTGAGACATGGTGAAACTGGTAATGTTCAAATTAAGGAAGAATTGAAAAATGCGCTGATGATTCCTCAGAAAGCTACGTTTGAGGTTCTGGATAAAAAGTATGTCTATATCGTTGACAAGGACAATGTAATCCGTTCCAGAGAAATCACCATCTCCGCTGAGCTTCCTCACATTTTTGTAGTATCCGGTGGTCTGAAGAAGGATGATAAAATCCTGCTGGAAGGCCTGCGTCAGGTGCATGAAAACGACAAAATTCAGTACAAGTTTATGCAGCCTGATTCGGTGATATCTCATTTAAATCTGTACGCTGAATAGGCGGTCATCCCAAACGAAAAGACATGTTTAATAAATTCATAAGACGCCCTGTATTCGCTATCGTAATTTCGATTATGATAGTCTTTGTAGGAGTATTGGCGATCAAGAAACTACCTATTTCCCAATTTCCCGACATTGCTCCGACCACGGTCAATATCTTTATTGCCTACCCCGGAGCCAGTGCTGATGTATTGGTAAAATCAACATTGATTACACTTGAACAGGCTATTAACGGGGTGCAGGACATGCGGTACATCGCAACGGACGCAACCAGCGCAGGGGAAGCGACGCTTCGGATTATTTTTGAGCCCGGAACTGACCCTAACGATGCGGTGATTCGTGTAAAAACAAGGGTTGACCAGGTGATGCCTTTGCTACCTGAACTGGTACAACGTGAAGGGGTGATTATCACACCTATTCAGCCTAGTATGTTGATGTACGTTAACCTTTATTCGAAAGAAAAAAGTATTGACGAGAAGTTCCTTTTCAACTATGCAACGGTGAACATGATCCCCGAGATCCAGCGGACAAAAGGGGTTGCAAGAGCACAGATCCTTGGTAGCCGTCGGTACGCGATGCGTGTATGGCTGAATCCGGATCGTATGCGTGCTTACAGTATTTCTACTGAGGAAGTAATGAAAGCGCTGGGCGAGCAAAGTATTATCGGACGCCCCGGCCGACTGGGACAAAGCTCTGGTATTGCGGCCCAGTCTCTGGAATACGTACTTACCTATAAAGGGCGCTACAGCGAACCGAAGGAATACGAGGATATTATCATTCGCGCCAATAAAGAAGGAGAAAGTATTCATTTGAAAGACATAGCGACCGTGGAATTGGGTAGTGAGTTCTTCGATATTTACTCTAACCTGGATGGTCACCCGTCTGCCGCGATCGTACTTCGCCAGAATTTTGGCAGTAATGCAAGTGATGTAATCGAAGAGGTGAAAGCGAAGCTGGAAGTAATGAAAGGTTCTTTCCCTCAGGGAATGGATTACAAGATAAGTTATGACGTATCGCAGTTTCTTGATGCATCTATTGAGCAGGTAATTCACACGCTTCGTGACGCCTTTATCCTGGTAGCTATTGTTGTATTCATTTTCCTTGGTGACTGGCGTTCTACTTTGATCCCGATTCTGGCCGTGCCGGTTTCGTTGATCGGAGCGTTCTTTGTGATACAGGCATTCGGGCTATCCATTAACCTGATCACTCTTTTCGCACTTGTATTAGCTATTGGTATTGTGGTTGATGATGCCATTGTCGTCGTCGAGGCCGTCCATGCCAAGATGGAAGAAGAGCCTCACCTATCGCCGTTCAATGCTGTAAGAAAAGTACTCGGAGAAATCAGCGGTGCTATTATTGCGATCACCATGGTTATGGTTTCGGTATTCCTGCCCATTTCATTCATGTCAGGACCTGTTGGTACGTTCTATCGCCAGTTCTCGATTACCATGGCAAGTTCAATTGTGATTTCTGCCTTGATTGCCCTTACGCTGACACCGGTATTGTGTGCGATGTTGCTGAAAAACCATCACGGACATGCGAAGAAGAAGAACCTGCTTACAAAGGCATTGGATAGCTTCAACCGTGGATTTGATAAACTGACTGGCAGATATGTGAATCTGTTGAAAAAGATCGTAAGTCGTCGTGTGTTGACTTTCATTATTCTTGGCGTTTTCTGTCTGGGTATTGCTTACGAAAACCAGATACTTCCATCAGGTTTTATTCCAAATGAGGATCAAAGTACGATTTATGCGATTGTACAAACGCCTCCGGGATCGACGCTTGAAAAGACAAATGAAGTATCGCAACGTCTTCAGAAGATATGCGAAGAAGTACCGGGCATTGAGTCGGTATCGTCACTTGCAGGTTACGAGATCATGACGGAAGGTCGTGGATCCAACGCAGGTACCTGTCTTATCAACCTGAAACCATGGTCGGAGCGTGATCACAACGTGAAAGAGATCATGGAAGAACTGGAAGAAAAATCGAAAGGACTGGGCGCGGTTGTTGAATTTTTTGAACCGCCGGCAATTCCAGGTTTTGGTACATCGGGTGGTTTCTCCATGCGTTTGCTTGATAAAAACACCAATACTGACTACAGTGAGTTTGACAAAGTGAACAAGGAGTTTTTAGAGAACCTTGGTAAACGCAAAGAGCTGACCGGTCTGTTTACCTTCTTTGCTGCCAACTATCCTCAGTACGAACTGGAGATTGACAATAAACTGGCCATGCAGAAAGGCGTGTCAATCGGTAAGGCGATGGATAACCTCAACATCATGATCGGTAGTACCTACGAGCAGGGTTTTATCAAGTTTAATCAGTTCTTTAAAGTGTACGTACAATCCGATCCGAAGTTCAGAAGACTTCCTTCCGATCTGCTGAACCTGTTTGTTAAAAATGAAGCAGGCGAAATGGTACCTTATTCAGCTTTCATGAAACTGAAGAAAGGTCAGGGTCCTAACGAGATTACCCGTTTTAACCTGTATAATTCAGCGGCGATCCAGGGACTTCCTGCCAAAGGATATACAACAGCTGATGCCATTCAGGCAATTCGCGAAGTTTCGGCTAAGACGTTGCCCAAAGGATATGACATTGCATTCGAGGGTTTATCTTACGACGAAGCAAGCCGGGGTAATGAGGCACTTGTCGTTTTTATGATCGTACTCACATTCGTATACTTTGTACTTGCAGCGCAATATGAAAGTTTCATCATTCCCCTTGCCGTTGTTTTCTCACTACCTGTTGGCGTATTCGGTTCTTTCTTTATGCTGAAAGTGATGGGTCTTGAAAATAACATTTATGCACAGATCGGTCTGATCATGCTCATTGGTTTGCTCGGTAAAAACGCCGTACTGATTGTCGAGTTTGCCGTTCAGAAGCGGCATGAGGGTATGACCATTCTGGATGCAGCGATTGAAGGTGCGAAAGTGCGTTTCCGTCCTATTCTGATGACCTCGTTCGCCTTTGTAGCAGGTCTTATTCCGTTGATTATCGCAACAGGTGCAGGTGCTATCGGTAACCGCACAATCGGAGCATCGGCGTTAGGAGGTATGCTCTTCGGGACCATTTTCGGGGTAATTATCATACCGGGCTTGTATTTCATATTCGCGAAGCTCGCCGATGGTCGCAAATTAATCAGAGATGAGGAAGATGGCTCACTGACAGAAGAGCTCGTACATGCCATTGACACTTTCCCTCAAACAGACGAAAACCAGGATCATGCAAAATAAAAGAATCATAAACTGGGTAGGGCTCGTATTCATGAGCCTTGCCTACACCGCCTGCCATGTGCCGGTTGCAGTACAAAAAGATGAGAACAAGAGTGTTCCGGCTCAATTCAGCAGTTCTCTTGACTCGACCAATTCTGGTAAAATTAGCTGGAAAACATTCTTCTCAGATCCTAATCTGAATGCATTGATTGATTCAGCATTCAGCAATAACCAGGAGCTGAACATAACCATGCAGGAAATAGAGATTTCCAAAAACGAGATCAGCGCACGCAAAGGGGAATACCTGCCATTTGTGGGTTTGAAAGGTGGACTGGGTGTAGAAAAAGCCGCCCGTTACACCAACATTGGTGCAAGTGAGGCCACAACGGATATCAAGCCGGGCAGAGAAACGCCGGAACCGCTTCCGGATGCACAGATCGGAGCTTACGCACGGTGGGAAGTCGATATCTGGCACAAATTGCGTAATGCGAAAAAATCTGCCGTACAACGTTATCTATCATCCATGGAGGGAAAGAACTTTATGATGACAAACCTGGCTGCGGAAATTGCGAATTCCTATTATGAGCTGCTTGCTTTGGATAATCAATTAAGTATCGTTCAGCAGAACATTGAAATACAAAGCAATGCCTTGCGGATCGTAAGATTGGAGAAAGATGCCACGCGTGTTACGGAGCTGGCCGTGAAGCGTTTCGAAGCACAGGTGTTGAAGACTCAGAATATGCAGTATGGAATTCAGCAAAAAATCGTTGAAGCTGAAAACCGCATCAACTTTCTGGTCGGCAGATTTCCGCAGCATGTAGCCCGTAGCACGCAGAATTACGAAACACTTGT
Source organism: Dyadobacter luteus (assembly GCF_003383615.1). Lineage (GTDB taxonomy): Bacteria > Bacteroidota > Bacteroidia > Cytophagales > Spirosomataceae > Dyadobacter > Dyadobacter luteus. The sequence continues at coordinate 69,684 of NZ_QNUL01000023.1, read as the reverse complement.
ACCTGATGTCATGAAAGCAGGTTTGCCAGCTCAACTGCTGGCCAATCGCCCGGATATCAGACAAGCCGAACTCGACCTTTCTGCTGCAAAGCTGGACATACAGGTTGCGCGCGCTGCGTTTTATCCTTCTTTGGGTATTTCGGCGAGCATCGGTCTGCGTGCATTCAACCCGGCTTACCTTGTGAAGTTACCCGAATCGTTGATGGGATCACTCATTGGTGATATGGTAGGCCCTTTGATCAATAAAAATGCGATCAGAGCTACTTACTTCAACGCAAATGCGAAGCAGATTCAGGCCGTTTACAATTATGAGCGCACGATTCTGAACGGTTATATTGAAGTGAGCAATCAGCTTTCCAATATTGATAACCTTGAAAAAAGCTATGATCTGAAAAAGAGAGAGGTGGAAACACTGAATCAATCGACTGCAATCTCAAACAGACTTTTTATGTCGGCCCGGGCAGATTATATGGAAGTGTTACTGACCCAACGCGAAGCACTCGAAACTAAATTCGAATTGGTAGAAACCAGAATGCAGCAAATGAATGCAATGGTGAATGTCTACCGTGCGCTGGGTGGAGGCTGGAATTAATTAACCTATGATAATTTAGTACCCCTGTAAAAAAGAATGGGTGATGCTCAAACTGTGGCATCACCCTTCTTTTTTGGTTTCCCTTAAAGTAATTTCATTTTATTGATAACCCGGATTCTGAGTAATCTGAGCATCATTCAGGTTAATCGCATCCTGAGGAATGGGACGGTAAATCTTGTCGGCTCCACCTATCCCAAGAAATGCTGCATTCACTCCTATCCGTCTGATATCAAAATTGTAACGTCCGGTAAGGTCTTTCAGCCTTTTAGTACGACGTAGCTCAGGCCAGCGGTTATATTCGCCCACAAATTCTTTGGCAGTTTCAATGTGGTAAGCGTCCAAAGCGGCAATCTGGCTACCTGCCGTAGCGATGTCAACATTTGGCACCAGCTTCGTTCCATTCTTCGAATTGCCCGGACGATCCAGCACCTTTTGCACATACTGAGCAGCAGTTGGTAAGTCATTCAGACCTATACATGCTTCCGCATACAGGAAGTAGGTTTCTGCAACACGCGCCAATACGATATCTCTCACACTTGCATGCGTATTGAAAATCGCTCTGGTCGATGGACTGTCAAACTTCTTCACAACCGGCATAAACATATCACTTTCGAAAGAAGCCCTGTAGCGGTTTTCGTCCGAACGGAAAGGATAGAAACGGAAATTGCTTGCGATCTGTCCGGCATGTGCAGCGCGGTAGGCTATCGAATCAGCAGCAGTATATTCCCTGCCCCATACACGCGGATAATGCGCACGGATCGGAATCGTATTCTTGTTTTTCGAAGCATCATAGTAATCAAAATACTGATCATAGATTGTCAGCATAAACGTCGCTTCGTAACGTGCATCGTTTTCTTTAAAGAAATTATGCAGGTTCCACGACGGGAAGATATTCCCATTCATATACTTGTGGTTCAACTCCGACCCTCCAAGGTAAGGTCCAAAAATTCCCTGCTGATTATTTCCGTCAGATTCAGAAGCAATCGATTTTGCGTCATATTGTACTGCGAATATCACCTCTTCATTGTTCTGATTGGTTGGTGACCAAAGCTGCTCAAATGGTATCGTAATATTCTGACCGTTGATCGCAGCAGTTGCGTAAGTTTTCGCTTTTTCAAAATCGGCGTTACTTCCCAAATCCCAGCCCCGTGTCAGATACACCTTCGCCAGATAATGGTTCGCAGTTCTCTTATTCACCTTCGCCTTGGCAGTTCCCAGATCAGGAAGTGCGGCTTCCATTTCTGAAATAATAAACTGGTAAGAATCCGCCAGTGAAGCACGTGGCAAATCCATTCTTGGCGCAAAAGTAGCCTCATTGTTAATGATTATACCACCAAATTGCTCTACCAAAAGGAAATGGTAGAACGCACGCAGAAACTTCAGTTCAGCTGTTAAAATTTTACGGTTTGCATCGCTGAGCTGTGCTATATCGCTATAATACAAAGCCATGTTAATGGTTTGTATTGCGTTATAGCTGTTTTGATAAAACGTCTTCACCTGGCCATTCTCAGGATAAAGTTGCTCATATTCCATCAGTCCGCGCTCTGCAAATCCGCGTGATAAGTTATAAATATCAGTTCCGGCCAACTGCAGCCATGGCGTATTGCGATACGATGTCCGCAGGGTATTGTAAGAAGCAGTTACCAGAGTCTGATAGCCGGTTTCTGTCTTATAGAAGTCGTCGTTTGAGATACCTCCTTTGTTATCTTCTTCCAAAAAGTCGCTGCACCCTGTAAGCATAAGCGCTACGACAACGAGTGGTTTAAATATTTTCTTCATTGTGATTTCGCTTAGAATTTAACGTTAACTCCGATCTGGTAAGTGATGTTGCTTGGTCCGTTACCACTTGCCAAGGCTGTTGTAGCATATTCAGGATCCCATCCCTGGTACTTTGTGAAAGTAAACGGATTCAATACGTTTCCATAAATTCTCAGTTGGCTCATTTTCATTCTTTCCAACACTTTGGATGGCAATGTGTAACCTAACGTGATGTTGCGAAGCTTTACGAACGACGCATTGGTATAGTTACCATTGTTTCCGTTATAAGGTCCGGCATTCACCGAATGAGGATACTTCGCATCTTCGTTACCAGCGCCACTTGTTCCCCATGTAGCTGTAGGAGCGCCGGCAGCATTTGTTCCCCATGTATTCCAATCGTAACGATCTACCCCTGGCGGAACGTAGTAATCAAAGTTAATTTTCGGCCTTCCGCGTTGGTTATTGCCTGGTCCGAATTCTTCTAAGAAACGGTCATTTACAAATACTCCCTGACGTGTGAAGAAGTTGAAAGAGAAATCCCAGTTTTTATAACGAATATTCGAAGTCACACTTCCAGTCCATGTAGGATCAGGACTACCCAAAATTACTCTGTCATCTGCAGCTGTGATCCTTCCATCACCATTTTGATCCTGAGCGATCGACTGGCCAGGCTGTTGTCCCCATTTCAGAGCTTCTTCAGCTTCTGACATTTTCCAGATGCCTGTCAATCTGTAATCATAAATTACATTGATAGGCTTGCCGATAAAACGGGCTTCACCCGGTACATCTTCTTTTTTACCATAAAGGGACTCAATCGCATTACGGTTACGTGAGAAAACGAAGTCAGTGCTCCACTGGAAATTTTCGGTACGTAAGTTGATAGTTTGCAAAGAAAGTTCTATACCTCTGTTGCTTACGGACCCGATGTTGTCTGTCATACTTGGTACGCCCGACTCAATGGTAAGTGCGCGGCTCATCAGCAAACCATCCGACAATTTATCATACAAATCAATAGCACCGGATACGCGGTAGTTGAACAAGCTATAGTCGATACCAAAGTTTAATTCACGTGTTTTTTCCCAGGTAATACCTTGGTTCACAGGACGACCTGGCGCAAAACCAGATACCACACTTCCGTCATAGTCGTACCATACAAGACTCCCTGTTTCAGGAGTTTGCTGTGCTCCGTAAGCGCTGATCCCATTGTTGTTACCAGAGAAACCAACACTCACACGTGCTTTCAAATCAGACAGAAAACGTGCTTTTGCAAATTGTTCTTCGGAGATTCTCCAGGCCAGAGCCGCAGATGGAAAAGCCTTCCATTTGTCTCTCAATTTGGAACTACCATCGTAACGCAATGTACCGGTTACAAAATATTTTCCTTTGTAATCGTAGTTGGCGCGGGCAGCATACGAAAGCAGTGCTGTTTCAGAATAAGCGGTATTCGAACTAGCATTTACAAGTGTTCCGCTGAACAAATTATACCATTGTGAATCGTAAGGCAGATTGTTAGATGCTGCCTGAATACGCTCAAAACGAGTTTTGAAAGCACTATGAATCAAGGATACATTTATATTGTGACCGCCGTTCAGACTTTTTGTATAGTTCAAGACATTGTCCCATGTAAACTCAAAGTTTTCTGTGTTGGACTGAAACGCATGATCCTGGCTACGGTTTCCGTTTACCACACCATAGTAACGACCTGTTCTGCTTCTGTTGAAACGAGGAAGTAAGGAAGAACGAAAAGAAAGTCCGTCGAAAGGACGAATCTCAGCGAAGATACTACCCAAAATATCATATCTGCGAATTTCTTCAGTTCCGCTGTTAATCTCCAGAAGCGGGTTTGGCGAACTTGTGAAGTTACCTGTTCCCTGAATAGAAGCTGCGATACCCGGTTGCTCAATCAGATTACCATTTTCATCATAAGCTCCAAGAATATTCGGCATACGCAATACATCGCGGTAACCATTTTGGCTACCCGAGTTATTGATACCCATTGTCATATTCACGCTTCCCCCTGCAGAGAAAAACTTGGATGCCTTGTGTTCTGCTGACAACTTGATAGTATAGCGGTTCAAATCTTCATTGATAAAGTTTCCTTCTTCATTCTGATAACCCAAACCCAGGTTATAGGAAAGCTTATCACTATTACCCGAAATACCCAGATAATGGTTTTGCTGCTTTCCGCTACGCGTTCCCAGTTTCAACCAATCCTCGTAGTTTTCTTCATACAAACGGCGTTCGAGCAACGGACTGTTTTGCAAAATCGGCCCTTTTTGTGGCAATGAATAAGCTCCGTTTGCATATTGATAATAAGCTGAGGTACGGAAATCAACCCATTCTCTCCCATCCATAAAGTCAGGAATACGGGCCAATTCTCTGATACTGTAATATCCGTCGTAGGTAACCTGTGTACGCGTTCCGCCAGGCTTTCCGGCATTTTTAGTACGAACAATTACAACCCCGTTAGAACCCCTGGAACCGTAAATTGCCGTAGAAGACGCGTCTTTCAAAATATCAATTTGCTCGATATCATTGGGGTTCAGAAAGTTAATATCAGAGGTTACCACACCATCAACCACATACAGGGGACTGCCACCTGCCAGGGAGTTTTGCCCACGGATCTGAATGGAAAAGCCACCGCCCGGACGCACCGAATTGCTGCTGATATCAACACCTGCCACAGCACCCTGAATCGCACCCAAGGCGGAAGTGGTACCGCGGGATGTAATTTTTTCTGCGTCAACTGATCCCACAGACCCTGTCAAATCTTTCTTTTTCACAGTTCCATAACCGACAACTACCACCTCACTCAGACTTTTCGTATCTGGTGCCAGATTGACCTTCAGCTCATTGCTATTGGTGATAGCAACGTCCTGGGTAATATATCCGATGTACGAGAATGTAAAGGCTGTTACATCATCAGGAACTGAAAGACGAAATTTTCCATCAATATCAGTGCTGGTTCCGACCGTACTTCCCTTTGCCTGAATATTTACACCCGGCAATCCGGTTCCATTTTCATCCAACACCACACCAGAAATCGTCTTGTCCACAGCGGATGTATTCATTCCAGTAGTAACCCTGGGCTTATTGGTTGCCTGCGGCTTAAGGATGATTGTCTTGCCGGAAATTTCATAGCTGATCTGCAACTTCTGAGATAACCCCTCCAGAATATCAGAAAACCGCGTGTTGGGCATATCAAACGAAATCTTACGATTGGCGTCGATCAGTTCCGGGCTGTATAAAAAATTGACACCCGCTTTCCCCTCCAGATATTCCAACACCTTTTCCACTTTTCCTTGTTGGAAAGAGACAGATATGCGTTGATTCAGAAATTCCTGCGCGCGAAGATCTCTCGCCTGAGGAGTACCCAGAAAGACAAGCACCAATCCCAGACCCATCACCATGCGGCGAAATGTCATGGATTGATTTTGATAAAAGTTAAGTTTTCTCATAAATGGCTGTTTTTTGAATAAAGAGTTACGTGACCAGCCTTCGGACTGACACCAATAGATGAGCTAGTAAATAGTATAAAAGACATATATTATTGATTTATATATCGATTAGAGCAAATCCCGAATGCCATACCCTCCAAAACTGAATTTTTTTCAAAAAATGATTCAATTTTTATTTCTGTTCAGATAGTGTTCACAGTTGCTCTGAAATATAGAGCGCGTGAGATTACAATAACAGACTGAAAATGAATATTAAACAGAAATTGATCAGAAGAAATCAGTGGCAACCGTCACCGGATATGGTGACCAAACCATTTTTATCGATAGCAAATTGAAGATTCAGACCCAGGCACACCATACGTAGTTTCTCTACAAGAGGTTGGTCACCCAGTCGTGCTGTAAGCGTACAGTTTTGTAACTTCTCAGCATCATATTTTATTCTTACAGCATAGGTATTTTTCAGGGTTTCAAACACCTCTGCAACAGGTGTTCTCCTGTAAATGAAGTTATTACTTTCAATCGGAAGATTCCCGGCACCAGCAGTACCCTCATCCACAGCGGAAGGAACAGGTAAGGTACCGGAAATAAAGTCGCTGAACTTTACTTCCTGATGTGCCTGGAGGATAAGTTTTTTTACATCAGATTTGGGCTGTTTTTCGGAATCATCTGTGTGTGGTGTAAAATTCACGGAAACTGTTCCCGTTTTGACCCTTACAAGCGGGGCCTCGTTCTTAACATCTTTTATTCTAAAACTTGTGCCAAGTACGCTTGTTTTTAAGCGGCTTGAAGAAACGACAAATGGCCGGTGCGGATCTTTCGTTACTTCGAAAAATGCTTCTCCCGTCAGCTCTATTCCACGCAAACTGTCACTAAATTTTTCAGGATACACTATTTTGCTATTAGGAAGAACAATTACGGTACTTCCATCTGGCAGCGTAATATGTCCGGGCTCCTTTCCTGAATTAGCGAATTGTAACCAACGTACGTCGCTCTGGGCAGTCCTCTTACCACTAATCGGATTATCCTGATTTCTGAAATTGTAATAAGCGAGCGCAGCAACCAATAGTATGCTGGCAGCGACAGAAAACCAGCTGAAGTCAGAAGTGATTCTTCTTTTTTTTCTTATCGTTTTGTCCAGGATTCCCTCTACATTATACGCAACAGACTCCTCAGAAACAGAAAGCCCATCTTCCAGCAGCGACTGAATTATTTCCTTTGCGAGATAGAAATTATCCTCCTGATCGGGATGAGACAGCAGCCAGGCATGCCAGTAGGTATCAAGTGCATCTGTTGGATGACTTATCCACTGGCGGAAATCGGGATCGCTGAGCAGGAGCTCTATATCTTCGTTGCTGGACAATTTACAATTCGTATTTACTGGTATAACACTTAGAGTGGATTTCTCTACTTATACCCTTTTGAAAAGCATTTTTTTTCGAAGTATGCAGAAATGACGATTCAAAGGCCCTATTTTAAATAACAAAGCAGCATAAAACTACAGACAACTGATACCATTGTTCTCTCAGATAATTCAGACCTCTGTACAAAAAGTTGCTGGCTGTTTGTTTATTGACGCCCATAACCGTAGCAATCTGATCTACAGATAATTCCTGAAAATACTTAAGATACAATGCCTCACGTTGACGCTCAGGTACCCCATCCATCAAATGAGAAAGCTTTCTTTCGTTAAAATTTTTGGTCTCGAATTCGATTAACCTGCTCTCTGAATCAGACTCGTCTTCCATCCAGAATGGTACAGAGATTTCTATAGCACTCTTCCTCAGAGCAAGAAATACATTATTCCGAATTGTCTTGAACAGATAAAACCGGACACTTTCCGGCGATCCCAATGACGCACGGTGTTCCCAGAGATAAATAAAACTTTCCTGGAGACAGTCTTCGGCTTGCTCACGATCTTTGGTAAAACGGGTAGCATACTGAAAAAGTGGCGCATAATACCTTTTCAACAGGATTTCATACGCTTTCTTATTTCCTGCTTTAAAGGAATTCCAGAGCTCCGGATCATCAGAATACAGTTTCATATCGCATACAATTGGTAATGGCAAAACATTGTTGCGAACCGGATTATGGCCTTATACCATCCTCACCTGCCCGCAATAATGGCTACCAAAAGCGATAATTCTTTTTATATACTGTAATTTTCTGTGAGAGTTTCAGATATTTTTTAAACTTTTCCTGAAAAGGTTGTATTAAACAGCTTCACCCGAAGAAGGTATAAATTCGAAAGACGGTAATGAGGCAGCGAATTGAACAGCAGTTTCCCTTTCTTTAATAACAGCCATAAATCCGCTCTTATGCCTGAAAACGAATCCTTCGCATTCCGAAACATTTTCAGGAATCTGTCCAATAGTTGTATCCCTGCTATTGATCTGCCATCCATTAGCATGAGACATTACTGCATAAAGATGCTCCTTCTTAGATTTCCATACAGAGGAATGTGCCTCAAAAACAGCTACGTTATTGTCCAAAATGAGTCTTTCTGCATAGGCAGCTTCTGACTTCGCTTTTTTCAAAGCCGAATTGACCTCATTTTCAATAATTAATGCAGCGAAATCTACTGCACGCCAGAAATTCCCCAGTTGTTCCTCTCCGCTTACATTTTCTCTGTTAAACCCGCCGATCAAAGCGGAAGTATTACGAAAACCCTTTGGCAGCAAGTCGAGCGTTGCAAAAATATTGTCCCGGTTGGTATCCACGGCGTCTATACTCGCAATGAATCTTTCGAAATAAGGCTGCGCCTCCACGGGGCAAACTTCATTTTTTACATGTTCATATATAAGTCCGGCTGCAGATTGCAGGCTCATATCCTGATGGTGATCGAAGTTGAGCATGGTTGCATCATACACTCCCCCTACATCTACTACTGCCACAGTTGCATCAGTGATTGCTTCGTTTAATACTTCCTGGTTTCTTGTTCGGATCAGCTCCAACTGATATCCTGCCCGTCTGAGCAAAGCAATAGCCACTACTTCGTCTGCATGAAAGAAAGTATCATGCGTAATTACTTTTAGATATTTCATGTGGCAAGTATACCAAAACTAATCCCAAAATAACACAACGCCCCAAAACGTATAGTTGTAGACACATTCTTTGCGGCATTCAATACTCAGTTTGTCCCTTTTCGACACGTACCAGTCGAAGATCTCGTATTTTCTTGAAACACCATAAGATAAATTTCGACAATCCCTACGTAGCCAATCTCCAACTTTCTGATTATTAAATCGTTAAAATCTACACGAATGAATTAAGGTTCGTAGATTTATTTTAAATCATACTACATGAACAATTTCTATATAATTTATCAAAATCGATTGAAACGTAAATTTGGCATACAAATTGTAAATGACAGGCAGGATATGTAACAGACTGATTATTTATCCCGATAGTACTAATTGCTTACGTATAATTCATTAAAAAATTCAATCTCAAAACATCTACTAATCTTCACACCTTATGAAAAAGTTGCTTCGAAACTTTTATTTGACCTGCCTTGCAACGGTTGCCATGGTCGGTGTCAGTACGGCACAGGAAAGGCTTACGGCTATTGAGTATAGAAATATAACTATTGCTCCGGATGGAAGAAGTTTCTCTATGGATGTGTGGGCGCGTTCCGTGGAACCTGCATACACGACAGCAGCTGCCCCGTGGGAAACATTTGAGATCAAAATAGATCTCACACTGGTAGGAGGCGCTACAGAAGTAGGGAACCCTACAGTAACCAGTAATGGAATTTCCACTTCGCCTGTCGTAACAAATAATGTATTGGGAGGTACGGGTCCACGCTTAGCATTCTCACTCACCAGAGGTACTGGTGCGAATCTTACTGCGGCTGCACAAAGACTGGTATCCGTTTCTGTACCAGTATTAAACGGAATTGTGACGTCGGCCTCAGTTGCAGCCACAAGACCTTCTCCGGAATCGCCATTGTCACGAGAAACATATTGGACGAGCTCAGTTAATCCTTCCGTATTTCGCTCATTGATCATTCCTGTCGACACCCCACTCCCGGTAAAACTGAGTTCATTTCGGGCCACAAAAGAAGGAAGCACTCTTGCTCAGCTTAATTGGACCACAACTGAAGAGGTTAATTCAAGTCGTTTTGATATAGAACGTAGTGCAGATTCAAAAAACTGGCAGATCATTGGCAGCGTAGCTTCCAACGGAAACTCAACTGCCACGAATAGCTATAATTTTACAGACGTAACACCATTAAGCGGTATCAATTACTATCGCCTTAAAATGGTTGACCTTGATGAAACATTTGCAAATAGCAGCATTCAAACCGTCTCCTTTGGAGATTTCTCTGACAGAGCGGTTAGTGTTTATCCAAATCCGGTTTCAGACGTACTTTACCTGAATGATGCCAATCTGGTCTCTGTGAAGCAAATTGCATTAGTTACAACTGACGGCGTAACGGCGTTTCAGGCAAACTCCATCAATTCGGATGGTATTTCGGTCAAAAATTTGTCTGGCGGACTTTATGTAGTTAAGCTGACTCATCATGACGGATCGTCCACCAATCACCGTGTACTGATCACTCGCTAGTACCTTACCATTTATTCATAACTAATCTTATACGAACATGTTAAAAAAAATATCCTTCCTTGCTTATTTCGGACTTGCCTTACTACTTGTTAACTGTAAAGGAGAAGATGGTGCTGTGGGGCCTGCCGGAGCTACCGGTGCGAAGGGCGATGCAGGTACTGTAGGTCCTGCCGGTCCAAAAGGCGATACGGGTGTCAGCGGGGCAGCTCGCTATTATTCCCTTGGAGTAGACTCTACAGATGAAAACGGCTACATCTTTGTGGACATTCCCGCAACTACTGCCGCTGAAGAAACTTTCTGGGGAAATGCTGCGGTGCTGGTTTTCCTAAAATCGAATGGTGTATACTGGGCGCTTCCGGCTACAGTTACCTTTCCTGGTAACGTCGAAAGCACATTTGCTTATTACCATGGATATGCGCAAAAGGTATTTTATGCAGAAATCTTTCAAAAAGATTGGACAGGAAAATCCAACGGCGTCACTAATGCTCCTGTAAGAAAGGTAGATGATATCCGTGTCGTTGCTATTCCTGCAACTGCCATGCGTTTAAATGGCCAGGTTAACTGGAAAAGTCTGGACGCTGCAACGGCTGCACTTGGGCTCACTGAAAGTGATCTTAAATCACTGTAAACTGGTTCAATAGTCAAGCATATTGTACAGGAAAAAGGTACTTGCCATAGGGTGAGTACCTTTTCTGCTTTACGCCAACATCAATGAGTGCCGATTTTATATACTTTTGACCTGGATCAATGTTTTGGAAATCTTTCAGCAGCATCTTTGCCGGCTAACTGATAAAGGCTTGCATGAAAAAGAAACATTTTAAATACATTAATACCCTCTTTGTAGTGGTTCCCATGACTTTGATTATGGCGTTTGTTGGCATTATGCGTAACTACGGAATGGGGCCAGAATGGTTTTCCAAATTCCTCAAAGCGTGGAGTGTGATGCTACCGGTGGCCTACTTTGCGGCATTTATAATTATTCCCAACGCGAGAAAACTCGCAGAAAAGGTTACCTCCAGACCTTAGAACAAAATCTGATGGAAAACATTTATGACCAGGCAGCCAAATACATAACGGATAGAATTGAAGTGACAGAGGATGAGCTCACGATAATTCTCTCCTACTTCAAGCCTATGAAGGCGCGAAAAAATCAGATTCTTATCTCACAGGGACAGACCAGCCAAAGGACATTTTTTATTGGTAAAGGGTGTATAAGAATCTATTTCATTACTGAACAAGGTCACGAGGCAACACGTTATTTTGCATTCGAAAATGATATCGCCGCAGCCCTAATTAGTTTTATTACCCACAAACCTTCCCCTGAGTACATACAATCTGTTGAGCATGCCGATTTACTGTACATTGAGCAGGACGACTTTTTTTACCTGCTCGAAATCATTCCGGCATGGGAAAAGTTCTATCGAAGTTTTCTGGAAAAAGCCTATGTGAATAATACCAACAGGCTCATGTCTTTCCTCACAATGAATGCCACAGAAAGATATACACGACTATTGGATGAATATCCTGATGTAATCAAACGGCTATCCAACAAAATGGTGGCCACTTATCTCAACCTTTCTCCTGAAACACTGAGCCGGCTGAAAACGAGGCTTCAGTCAGGTCAATAGCGTTTGCTTTTTTCGATCAATACCTCTTCATATACCAGTTTAAAAATTACTTCTACAACTGGTAATCAAGCCTATAAGACAATGCATGTCGATTCTTTTAAATAATATTCATTACGATATACAATTTTAACGAGAAATGTAGGAACTTCGGCAATGCGGAAGCGCTGGTCACGGTATAGCCTTTAAGCACAGTTTATTCCGAATTATTATTTGCCCTTCAGTAATAACTGAGAAAAGTGTTATATGCTCTCAACTTTATTAAATAGAAACTTCCGGGGACCGTTTCTCAGTATTTGTGCTGGTTTGATGCTGATATTGGGATCCCAATACTATGCATACAAAAGTGTGGAGAATCTGAGTGAGCATAATATAGGACTCAATAAAACGACCAGAATTCTACATCAGACTGCCAACTTCGGACAACGTGCCAAGGATCTGCAACTCAATATGCACAGTTTTCTGAATACTGATAACCAGGCACTTCTGAGAGACAATTACCTGAAACGCGTTGAATTGATCGAAGTAAGTGATACGCTTTTCAACTTAATAAAGGGAGACAATCAACAGACTTCCAGAGTGAAGGATCTGCTGGAAATTTCCAGCCGCATTGCCTTGTTTGCCCATCAAGTCATGAAGGCATATCAGATCGAGGGAACTGAGCAAGCGAAGACCATGATCCGGCAAGGCGAAGGAATCAGGCTTAACCAATTGCTGATGAATAAGATATCAGAGATTGATCGTTACGAAAATCTGAATCTGGAAAACCGCCGTAAACTGGTAGTCAGCACACATCGAGATACGACGCGTGCAATAACCGGAACCACTATGGCCGGTTTCTTTCTCACTATGGCGGCATTTGTTTTCATGGTACGTGAGCAACGCCGCCAGCGCATGATGCAGGCTGAACTGAATAAAAAGGAAGCTGTTCTCAAACAATACGTTGAAGCCATACCCGACGGTATCATGGTGCTGAATTCCGATAAGGAAATAGGGCTGCTGAACCAATCAGGGAGAGAAATGCTCGGTCTGAAGAATGAAGTGGTGCCAGATCTGAAAACATTATCTGAATATGTGAACTACACTTATTGGGATGATATAGCCAGAACAATTGAACCCGATGATCTACCTGTAAACAAGGCCTTATACGGTTATAAAAATACCGGCAATAAGCTTAATATTCTACTGGATGGTAAGATTAAAAACCTCGAATCAAATGTAAGTCCGGTTTACGAAGCCAACGGAGAAATTGTAAGTGCGATCACTGTTTTCCGCGACATTACAGAACGTGTCAATTACCAGACGATGCTTGAAAACGCACGTATTCTGGCGGAGAAATCACTTCGTGTAAAGGACGTATTTCTTTCCAATGTAAGTCATGAAATCCGTACACCACTGAACGCGATCATCGGTTTTACCAATCTGCTGGAAGGTGAGCTGAAAGACCACAAGAGCCTCGAATTTGTAACATACATACAATTAGCAAGTAAAAACCTGCTGGAACTGATCAACGATGTACTTGACTTCTCTAAAATTGAGGGCGGTCATGTCCAGCTGGAAAAAACACCTACTTCACTCAATGAACTGATTGATTCTGTTTCTGTACTCATCAGTCAGCGAGCGCGCGAAAAAGGTATTGACTACGAAGTTAAGCTAGCCGAAGGTCTTCCCAAAATCATAGATACAGATCAGTTACGCCTTACGCAAATCCTTTTAAACGTATGTGGGAATGCTGTGAAGTTCACAGAAAAAGGAAAGGTTAAACTAAGTGTAACTGCTATTTCTCCTATACGCAATGAGCAACAGGATCTTCAATTTACCATAGAGGATACGGGAATCGGTATTGCTCCTGACAAGCTGAATGAAATCTTTGATCGCTTTGTGCAGGCTTCTGAGAGTACAACCCGGCTTTTCGGTGGCACAGGACTCGGACTGAGTATTGTAAAATCCCTTGTAGAATTACTCGGCGGTACGATCGAAGTAAAAAGCGAGGCTCAAAAAGGCACTCAGTTCATAATACAGTGCTCCTTTAAGGTATTACCGGATGATACGTACGAGCAAAAAGATAAGTTGCTTCAACCTGCTGAAACAACGCTGCCTAAACTTCACGTGCTTGTTGCCGAAGACAATATACTAAATCAGAAGCTATTGAGAGCCATATTTGAAAGGCTGGGTCTGGAATTCACAATTGCTAATAACGGTTACGAAGCAATCCAGATTCTTCAGCAAAACCTGATATTCGATTTTGTGATTATGGATCTCCAAATGCCTGTGATGGACGGTTACACAGCAATAAAAAAAATCAGAAAGGAGATTTCGGCCACCCTTCCCATCATCACCATGACAGCCCACGCACTCGTCGGTGAAAAGGAGGAATGTTTGAGCATAGGCGCCAATGGTTATATTTCAAAACCTTTCAAACAGCATGAATTAATCCGCACCATTCTGCAAGTGACAGGAAAGGATGTTGCGTCGGATGACGAGAATAAAAAAGTAACAATACAAAAAACACCACATATGCCTGAGAGCACTTTAAACCTGACCTACCTGAATGAAATTACCGGTGGCAGTGAGGAACTTCGCGATGAACTGATTGCCATGTTTGAAACAGAAAGTACGACACAACTTGCGATCATAAGACAAGCCAATATAAATCACGATGCAAATGCCCTGGCTCAGGCCATCCACAAATATCGCTCTTCCCTGTTTTCAGTTGGCTTACTTCCGGTCGCTGACAAATACAAGGTACTGGAAGCAAGTTTGAAAAATAATATCTGGCCTGCAGACATCAACGAGTCCATTGTCTCTATCGAAAATGAAGCTTTGGCAGGCCTTTCCGAATTGAAGAATCTCTGAAATGTTGCCGGCAGAAAACAGAAAGACCAGCCCGGTTCAAGCAGGCTGGTCTTTCTGTTTCACAATTAATCACACTTACTTCAGGTATCTGCCTGCATAAGCCAGACATTGCATCGCTGCCAGTCCCCATTGTGCCACTGCATTTGTGGAGATTCCCTTTGCTTCTTCTATAGGCATAATTACCTGAGGTCCGGTGAGATTTTTTACATCATACGACTGACTCTTAATGCCAGCGCCTCCTTCAAAGAATTCATCCCACGCCCTGTCCGCAAGTTTTGCATCTTTCTTTCTCAGTGCTGCAAATGCCGTAAGACGTGCGTGTCCCTGCCGTAGATTCAATTTGGTAAGCGATTGACCCAAAACGCGCTTCTGTTCCTCTGGTGTTGCATTGTACAATTCGCAATACTGCACCCAGGCTTTTTCAAATTCAGGTATATCGAAAACTGCGATCAGTTCCGCGCATATTTCAGCAAGGCCAAATACAGCGCTCAGATGCGAAACAGACAACTTTCCTTTCTGAGCCATCTGAAATTTACCTGTGTTCAGATCCATAATGGATACTCCTGTAAAAAACCCGTGAGGCTGAGCAGCAATGGTTTTCATAGAATTCAGCAATTTGGTCTTCACTTTTTCATCACCGGTCCGCTCCCATTCCGTGAGCCACGCGCTTGCCAGTGCTCCCCAATCCGTTCCAAAAGAAATACTGGCAAGCTCTCCCTTCGGATCATTGGCAGGTGCGGTCTGCCCGATTTTCCTTCCCGGAATAATCGTCCGCAAAGTTTTATCTGCATCAATCTGTTCCTTCATTAAATCGCCTACCCTTTCGTCCGCGGTAAGGTAATAATAGAAGCGACGGTTGGCAGCAGTGCTGATACGCAGTTGCTTCGCGCTACATCCCCAGTGCATCACGTTATGCCGCGAACCAAGCGGACTGAATGGTCCGATATGGTGTACATCCACTTCCCCTGTATGCCTTGTCATAGCTTCCGCCATCCGGAATACATCACTTCGCCCCGTGCGCATGAAATAATACCAAAGCCATAGATCGGTAGAAAGCTCTGAATTATCCCAGGCATAGCCGCCTACATCGTAGCGCCATGTATGCCTGTCGTTATCGTATGCATGCATTACATCCCCGTAATTCCAGAAACCATACCATTTATGCTGATCCACTTGTTTATGGTAATAATCAAAATAAAAGTCTAGTTGCTTATCGATTTTTTCCTCAGCCGGATTTCCTTTTACTACTGCACTGAACGCCCCGCCAAAAACACCTGTTTGTGCAAAATACGCCGGCTCTGCTACGAGTTGCGCCGGATGTTGAATAGCATTTGCAATAGCAGCAATTTCAGCATTTTCAGGAGTTGCGGCTAAAATCTTCAATTGCATTTCACTGGTTCTGGCTACACCTACAGGCCGACCAAACTCCGGCTCATAATCCTCGTAAGTAATTTCAAGCGCATCGCGTTGTTTTTCAAAAGTGTCCTGTCCCATGCCATCATGGTAAAAGCGCAGGTCCATGGCAGAAGCCTTTGGAGCCCAGACCCACAGGGTAATTTCGGCCAGATTTGTATGCGCATTGCGGATATCAAGCTGAGCAGGATGGCTTTGCCAGAAATTCCTTATACCAAATAAAAACCCACCTTTTGACGAACCCAGATAACCTGTTCCTGTAGCTCTTTTCCCAAAAGCCGATTGCAACCAACCATGTCCGGCTTTGGTTCTTTTCTGTATTTCAAATGAATCGGGTGTGGGTTGGAAAAGTGTATAATCTCCGAAAGCAGGTATATAGTGCAGTCTTTTTGAAACGTTGTCAGGGAATTCGGTAGTGGATGGAGTTGCTTTACCATTAATCTGGGCATCTGTCACAGCCTTTCCCGGATCGCGTCGTAAACCTGTTAAACCACGAATAGCTTCAGCAAAAACACCATTGTCCTCACCGGTAAACCTCACATGCCGATTGTGTAGTTCGTCTTCCAGAGGTACACTTAGTCTCAAACCAATGCCGCTGATAAAATCTTTGCTTTCATCAGCATCATATATAATGGTGTGCAGAACACGGATCGCATCGCTGCTCTGATAGAAGTACAGCCTGACAACAAATGGTAATAAGGCTTTATTTTCAGCCGCATGTGAGCCCGTTATTTTGAGTACAGTACGTATCGGGCCACTCTGCTCAATTAAAACTTCCTTTATTTCACCTTGAAAAAACTCGGTTCTGATTTGTTCACCGGGCTCTGCGTCCGGTTGGTTTTGTACCTGTAACACCAGCCGGCCATCTTTTGCCGCAAGTCTCCCATCCCGTTCTATGCGGTCAATGATCAATTTGCCCTTTTTGTTAACCGTGCAAACAATTCTACCTGTATCAATGCTGATCATATCTGCATTTTCCGAAACCTTAATCCCCCCAGATACGGCTGATGCTTTCTCAGGCTTTAGCAATAATCCGCCGGCTATATCCGGCTGTGCAGAAATGGCGTGAGCTGTCCATTTAACAGAACCATCCGGCCATTGAGCTGTCTGCCAGCTTTGCACGGGTATCGCCCTTCCGTCCTGACTTTGCAAAGAAAAAGAGGAGTTTTTCTTCAGCGCTCCTTTTGGCCAGGGAACACCCCATGTCGTGCCAATTGTTTCCGCGCTTATTTTTGAATCAAGCCACTTCAACGGAACAGCTCCAGCCTGTAGGACGCTGCTCTTTTCTGTCTTTGCAAAAGACGAAGCAACCGGTAATCCGGCAGCCAGTACAAGCGCATTTTTAACAAATTTCCTTCGTGTAACCTGAGGTAAATATTTCATAATGCTTATAAATAAACCTATATTTCAAATATCAGAGGATGTAAAATAAGTTTGTAACCCTACTTTTACCAATTATCAAATGTAATCATTCCAATACCAGTCACTCTCCTGAGGTGTTATGTATGATTAATAAAACTTGTTTAATCCTGAGATTTCAAAATATCTTTCATTTTTTCGCTTATGAGAAAACTACTTATAGCTGCCTTACTTTTATGCACGGTCCTAAGCTGTGAACCACGGGAAATAGATACAATCAATATCAGGCAGGACTGGAAAGTAATGAGCATTAAAGAAAATGGAATAGTTGTTTTTGATGCTGCCAATGTTGAAGGAGCCAGCAGAGCTTACTCCAGGTTTACCATTGATCTTACGGATGCAAATGTGGTGAAGATGACAAACAAAGGTGGTGTGAAGCTTTCAGGTGAATGGGCACTGTCCGGCAATTATAAGAAATTGCTATTTACAAACATGACGATTACAGCTACTTCTCAGCCTAATGAAAACTACGAATTTGACATCATCAGCAGTCAGGGTAACAGGCTTCTTCTACAGAAATCCGACTCCCCAAAAGTGTTGTCGGAGTATATATTGATTCATAATTAAAACATATTCCTGCAACTGGCGTATTCCTGTCATTCTATTGTCAGAGATCGGCATTACTCAACTATTAATCAATCAGACTACTTCATTTCAGACAATTTCGGATTATCAGAGGCAATCCCGATAGCAGACAATCGACTGAAATTCAATCACTTAAAACATCAATTTTTCGGTGTTAACAATTTCATAATCTGGAACTAACACAAGGGTAACACAGCAAGGAGACCTTTGCACCCGAACAAAACCAGTGTTATGAACTTATTTACATCTACAAAAAATCTAATTACACTCTGCCTGTTGCTATTTGCAACTGTCGCCTTTGCCCAAAAGGGACTTATCACAGGTACGATCATGGACAGTCAAAAACTATCGCTGCCAGGGGCAACTCTTAAACTCTCTCCGGGAAATCAATATACAGTTTCTGATGTAAGGGGGAAGTTTGAATTTCTGAGTGTTCCGTCAGGAACTTACACACTGGAAGCTACTTACATCGGCTATCAGAATCACAAACAAGAAATTACTGTGCAATCGGGCCAAATCACTTCCATCCAGCTTGTAATGGATGAAGGAAGCCTTGACATGAATGAAGTTGTTGTATTAGGTGACCGTTTGAAAGGGCAAGCCAAAGCGCTGAACCAGCAACGTAACAACGAAAACATCAGTAACATTATATCCTCGGATCAGGTAGGTCGTTTCCCGGATTCCAACATCGGCGATGCACTTAAGCGTGTGCCGGGTATTACGATGCAGAATGACCAGGGAGAGGCACGTAACATCATTGTGAGAGGCCTTGCTCCTGAACTTAACTCCGTAACCATGAACGGCGATCGTATCCCATCTGCGGAAGGAGACAACCGTCGCGTGCAAATGGACTTGATTCCTTCAGATATGATTTCAACCATCGAAGTGAACAAGACCCTTACGCCGGATATGGACGCTGATGCTATTGGCGGTTCAGTAAACCTTGTAACGCGTGCAGCACCAAACGGACAACGCATCTCGGCAACATTATCAAGTGGTTTTAACCCTATCCGCGGAAAAGCGCTTTACACAGGAGGGTTTGTGTATGCCAATCGTTTTGCAAAAAATGCCATAGGAATGGTACTGAGCGGATCGTACAACAATAACAATTACGGTTCTGACGATGTTGAAGCTACATGGAGCAAAGATGATTTCGGCAATGTTTACATTGGTCAGTCGGATATCAGAAAATATGACGTACAAAGAATCAGAAGAAGTCTTTCAGCCGCATTTGATTTCAAATTAGGCCAAAACCACACCATCACTGCCAACGCGATGTACAACTGGCGCGACGATCTTGAAAACCGCTACCGTCTGCGTACTGATAATATCGCCCCTGTATATGACGACAACAACAGCATTACAGGATTCACAGGTCGTATCAGCCGTCAGACAAAAGGGGGTATTGAAAACAGCAGCAACAAAGGAACCAGACTTGAAGCACAGAAGGTACAGAATTACTCTGTAAAAGGCGATCACCTGTTGAGTTCAAAAGTTGATATGGACTGGTCTGTAAGTTATTCAACAGCAAGCGAAGACCGTCCTAATGAACGCTACATCAACTTCCGTAAAAGCGGTAGCCAGATCACTTACAACGGAGATTCCTTCTCCCCGATGTTCACTCCTACCAACCTTTCGGCAGGTTCATTGGGATTGAATGAGATCAGCGAAAACCATGACTTTACGGAAGAAACAGAACTTGGTGCGAAAGTAAATGTTCGTTTCCCATTGTATGTCATTGCCGATCAGAAAGGTCGTATGCGTGTAGGTGGACGTTTGAGATTGAAAACAAAGGATCGCAACAACAACTTCTTCGTATACAATCCTGTAAATGAGGATGATTATGCTACACTTGGAAGCACTTCTACAGTAAATTGGAATGCAGGCGATTTTCAGGCCGGATCACATCTGATTCCTGGTGTCTTTACTTCGAAGCAGTTCCTGGGTAATCTTAACCTGACCAATACTTCTCAATTTGAATCGGAAAGCGTGCCAAGTGAGTTTTTGGGACTTAACTACAATGCGAAGGAAAACATCGTAGCCGGATATGTACGCTGGGATCAGGATTTTTCTGACAAGCTATCTATGATTGCCGGTGTTCGTCTGGAAAACACTTCAATCGACTATACCGGAAATATGATCGAAGATGAAGAAGAACTTACAGGACAGCGTACTGTAAAAAACAGCTATACGAACTTGCTTCCAGGCTTGACCTTCAAGTATAACGCAACAGATAATTTCATCCTGCGTGCAGCTGCCACTACTGCACTTGCACGTCCTAATTACTACGCTCTTGCTCCTTACATCAGCACCATTCCGGGCGACAGAGAGATCAGAGCCGGAAATCCTGATCTGAAAGCAACCTACTCCTGGAATTTTGACCTGATGGCAGAAAACTATTTTGAATCTGTGGGCCTTATTTCAGGTGGTGCTTTCTACAAAAATCTGAAAAACTTTATTTACACATATCGTAATCAATCATACAACACAGCCAACTTCGCAGCAGATTTCCCTGGTGCCAGCAACCCGATTGCCGCTGGTGAGCTGTGGGATTTCTACCAGTCGAGAAACGGTGAGAATGTGAATGTATTCGGTTTTGAAGTAGCTTTCCAGCGTCAGCTTGATTTCCTTCCGGGCGCTTTGAAAAACCTTGGAATTTATACCAACTATACTTTCACCAAGTCATTTGCAAAAGGTGTTTATAACGAAGATGGTGATGTAAGAAATGATGTAACATTACCTGGAACTGCTCCTCATATGTTCAATGCGTCGTTGTCATGGGAAAATAAACGTTTCTCTGCACGACTTTCAGCCAACTACACCGCTGCTTATCTGGATGCATTGGGAGGTAGTGACTTTGATGATATTTACTATGACAAGCAGTTCTTCCTGGATGCCAACGCATCTTACAAGATAACTAAAAATCTACGTGTATTTGCTGAAGCGAACAATTTGACTAACCAGCCGTTGCGTTATTACCAAAGCATCTCATCACGCACTGTACAGGCTGAATACTACCGTCCTCGTTATAACATCGGTATCAAATTCGACCTTACCAAATAATTAAAACTGACAAATGAAGTTTAAAACCTGGGTCTGATTTATTCAGACTCAGGTTTTTCTAAATAACACTAACTTATGATCAAATATACCATTACCGCATGTTCGCTGGCTTTCCTGCTTGCCCTCACTTCTTGCGGAAAAAAAACAAGCGGTCTTAACGGCAACAGCGATTCCACAGCTATCAAACCTGTGATTATTACTGAGGCTGTCAGGCATGATACTGATGATCCTGCTATCTGGCTGAATCCGGAAGATCTTTCCAAAAGTCTGATCATAGGAACTGACAAAGACATTGACGGAGCATTGTATGTTTTCGATTTACAAGGGAAAATTATTGCTGATAAGGTAGTTAGAAATCTGAAACGTCCCAACAATGTTGATATTGCTTATGGATTGATGATCAATGGAAAGGCGACCGATATAGCAGTCGTAACAGAACGCGAAGCCAACAAAATACGTATCTTCAGTTTGCCTGATATGAAGGCGATTGACAATGGCGGCATTGAAGTGTTCAAAGGTGAAACCGTTCAGGCTCCGATGGGAATATCATTGTACACCCGACCATCCGACAAAGCGATCTTTGCAATTGTAGGACGTAAATCCGGACCGGCGGAAGGTTATTTGTGGCAATACAAACTTTCGGACGGAGGAAACGGGAACGTAGCTGCGGAAGTTGTCCGCAAGTTCGGCAAATATAGCGGCAAAAAGGAAATAGAATCTATCGCAGTTGACAATGAAAGCGGATACGTCTATTATTCCGATGAACAGGTTGGCGTAAGAAAGTATTATGCTGAGCCTGAAAAAGGTAACAATGAGCTTGCTCTCATTGCAAATGTGGGTGTCACCGAAGACAACGAGGGAATATCCATTTACAAAACAGGTGAAAAAACAGGCTACATTCTGGTTTCGGATCAGGGAGCAGGCAAGTTCCAGATTTTCCCTCGTGAAGGTAGTGCGAGCAATCCGCACGAACATAAAATGATCAAGTCTGTAAAGGTAACTGCTTTTAAAAGTGATGGTTCGGATGTAACAAACGTTGCGCTGAATGACCAGTTTAAAAAAGGCCTTTTTGTGGCGATGTCGGAAGGAAAAGTATTTCATTACTATCGATGGGAAGATATCATAGGCGCTGAAAAGTAACAGCGCTCCAGCATAATAGAAAACCGGTGCATGCGAACATGCACCGGTTTTTTCGTATTTGCAGGTATCGGGAATAGGCTATACTGCGTTAGTAACCATGTCGGGCAAGGTTTTTATAAAATTCTGATCAATATCTGAACTGGTATTAAACCTAAGGTTTTTATATTGTCAAAGGGATCTGAATTCCTCAACCAATAACCTCGTTATGAAAAGGATACAACGTATTTCGTTTCCCCTATTACTGTTTTTCGGTTTTTGGTTCTATTCATTTCATCCTGCTGAGCCACCGAAAATCAAATTTCCATACAAAGCTGCAGGACTCAATGACCGCCAGGCAGCTGCTCACCTTTTGAGCAGGTTCACCTTTGGGGCCACGCCCTCACAAATTGATGCAGTGGTAAAGCAAGGGCTCGTGGCATGGTTTGAAAGTCAGCTGAATGCCACCTACAAAGACGATTCTTTGAAAAGCAGATTAGGCGCATACGATGCTATCAACCTGAGTAATGAAGAAGTACTGCTGAACTTTCCCAAAAACTTTCAGGTCGTGCGCATGGCGATCAACGATAGTATTATCAGTAAAGACTCCGTCGGGTCGAAAAGTCCGCAGTACCGGGCTGCGATCGACAACTATATGGCTTCCAATGGTTTCAGGCCTCAGAAGGATCTTAACCAGCAGTTTATCAATCAAAAAATACTTCGGTCGGTTTACAGTGAAAATCAGTTACAGGAAGTGATGACCAGTTTTTGGTTTAATCATTTCAATGTGTCGCTAACCAAGGATGATTGCTCTCATTTTATTCCTGCATACGAAAGAGACGTAATCCGGCCTCAGGCATTGGGCAATTTCAGTGATCTGTTGATAGCTACTGCAAAATCACCTGCGATGTTGTATTATCTTGACAATTTCAGCAGCGCATCGGATAATAATCCGTTTAATAAAAAGAAAGATAAAAAGCAGCCACAACCTGCTGCACCGACCGGCGCTGTCGCCGACACCCTGATCGCAAGACTCAAAAAAATACGAAAAGAGAAAGGTATCAACGAAAACTATGCAAGGGAGGTAATGGAACTCCATACCATGGGCGTTGACGGAGGCTATTCTCAACAGGATGTGACCGAAGCAGCACGGGTACTGACCGGCTGGACCATTTACCCGTTTCAGGTCAACAGAAAAACAAAGGCACTGGAACGCAGCGCACGTTTTGAAAAAGAGGGCTTTGTAAGAGACGGGGATTTTCTGTTCGCTGCCAACAGGCATGATGCCGGTACTAAGACGGTATTGGGTAAACAATACGGACCTGACAAAGGATACGCAGAAGGGGTTGAGTTATTGAACGATCTGGCCATCCATCCATCGACTGCAAAATTTATCTGCAAAAAAATAGCCACCCGTTTTGTCAGCGATCAGCCCGTGCAAAGCCTGGTTGAAAAAATGAGTAAAACTTTCCTTTCGCAAAAAGGAGATATCAAAGCTGTTCTGATTACCATGGTTTCGGCCAGGGAATTCTGGGAACCCGGCGCCTTACGTGAAAAGACTAAATCTCCGTTTGAACTAGCCATCGGGGCCATCCGCAGTTTGAATGCGAAAGTGGAAGACCCCTACCCTTTATTTAACTGGATCTCACGAATGGGTGAAAGAATATATTCCTACCAGGCACCTACAGGCTTTCCCGACAAGGGGCAATATTGGATTAACACGGGAGCGCTGCTGAATAGGATGAATTTTGGGTTGGCACTGGCCTCTGGTAAAATTTCAGGTATCCGGGCTGATCTACCCGCTCTGAACCAGTACCATGAACCTGAAAGTTCACAAGCCGCTTTGGTCACTTACAGCAAGCTGATCATCCCCGAACGTGATCTTGCCAAAACAGTGGAACGGCTTAAGCCTATGCTAAATGATCCTGAACTGAGTGAAAAAGTGAACAAAGCCAGCCAGGCCACAGCAGGAAACGACAACGATATGCAGGCTGCAAACAAGACAACAACTACTGCCAAACCAGCCAGGAAAGAAAATGTCACCATGCTGGCCCAGGTTGTAGGTGTGATCATCGGTTCTCCCGAATATCAGCGACGTTAAAACATAACATGCTATGAAAACTTCAAGAAGAGTATTTTTAAAATCAGGCGGACTGGCCCTGTTTGGCATTGGGCTGGCAGGTAGTATACCGCCATTTGTTGCAAGAGCTGTGGCAGCGGAACAAAACAAAATGCCATTCAATAAAAGGAAGACGCTCATTTGTATTTTTCAACGCGGTGCGATGGATGGTTTGATGGCCGTCACTCCTTTTAATGATCCGTTCCTGAAAGCTGCAAGACCAAATCTGATGATGTCTGCTGCACAATCTGCTAACGGAAAATCATTGATTGATCTGGACGGAAAATTTGGCTTACACCCTTCTATGCAGGCTTTTGAACCTCTTTTTCGTGAAGGACGCCTTGGCATCGTACACGGTATAGGATCCCCGAATACTACCCGCTCACACTTCGACGCGCAGGATTACATGGAGTCTGGCACTCCGTTCCAGAAAGGAACGCCAAGTGGATGGCTCAACAGAGCACTGGGACTTTTGCAGGAAGATCATCTGTCGCCATTTGCGGGAGTAGCACTTACCTCTGCGATGCCACGCTCCTTTTACGGCGATAATCCCTCTGTCGCCATCAGCAATCTTCAGGACTTTTCTATTCAAATGCGCGGCAACCAGGCAGGAACCAATATGGCTGCCAAAAGCTTCGAAGAGCTTTACGACAAAACTGCTTCGGGACTGCTGCAGGAAGCCGGAAGGGAAAGTTTTGAAGCTATGAAAATTCTGAAGACAGCGGATTTAAAAAATTACAAACCTGCCGAAGGAGTTACTTACCCTGGCTCAGCATTAGCAAATGCATTGAAACAGATTGCCCAGCTTATTAAAATGAACGTCGGGCTTGAAGTTGCTTTTGCTGAATCGAACGGTTGGGATACCCACTTCAATCAGGGAACAGACAATGGTGTTTTTGCACGTAATGTTGCAGATTTGAGTAATAGCATCAGCGCGTTCTGGAACGACTTAAGCGCGTATCAGGATGACGTAATGCTTATGACGATGACCGAGTTTGGAAGAACCGTTCGCCAGAACGGAACCAGAGGAACGGATCATGGAAGGGCGTCCTGTAATTTCATTTTGGGAAATAATGTTCAGGGCGGAAAGGTATACGGGCGTGTGGATGAATTGTCTGAAGATAACCTGGAAGACAAACGTGACCTTGCTGTAACTACTGACTTCAGAAGCGTATTCAGCGAAGTTGCCACGCAGCACTTACACCTGAAAAACAGTGCGACACTATTTCCTGAATGGAAACAGGAAAATATTGGCTTAATAAAAACTTAGTTTGTAATGAACGGAAGAGAAACATTGTGATAACGGGGCAGCCTGATTTGCTGCCTCATATTTTTAAAGCTCTCCATCGGTCCCTGCGCCGCCAGCATATTCACCATCCAGGCAGGAATAATCCCTCCCGGATCTACCTGTAAAGTGTATTGCACCTGCACCTTATTTCCGGCAAGTGGAGTAATTGTCCAGTAGCCTAGTGACTTCCGTATTCTGACAACACCCTTGTTTTCATTTACCCAGCCCGGAACTGCCGGCGCATTCATTGTTACCACTTTGGTAATCGCGTCCTGTGTAACACGCACATGCGCAACAAAATCGCGGTTCTCTAACGGCCAGGGCAATGCCACTTCCGAGTAATAATAGAGTTCCGAAGGTGATATTCTCTTCACCAATGTGCAGGATTTTGTATGCGAAACCCACTGTATAGCCACTGGCAAATCCATTAACAGGGTTACGAGCTGTGATGCCGATGCTTCCAATGTACACTCCACCTTCACAGCCTTCACCTTACTCGTAGACACCGATTTTGAAAATACACTGATTCCCTCATCCTCTGCAATTAATCTCCAGTCGGACTGGGCTGATACCATATTCCCGCACTGCAAGAGGAAAAACAACATATAATATATTCTGTGCATGGAACTCCGGGTTGGTTCTACTGTTACTTCTGATTGCACCAAAAGTACAATATATATTTTGCGACATATATAGTCACCCGCAAAATTAACGCTACCTTAAAAAAGCGATGCGAAGCCAGGATTTCTCAACAGTCTTTTCAGGATCGGATGGAAAGAAGATTAATAAATTTGTAAAATCTGCGTGAGCTAACGCTGAAAATCCGCATTTTCTTTTGAAATTTGCATGAATGAAGCCATCAAGCATATCGTTTTGCAGATAATCATTCGGCAGATACCATCCTGGCAAAAAAATATTTTTTGCAAAAAACGAATTCCCGGCGACAAATTTTAGTTACATACAGAACCAGTTGCCCCAAGCAGCTATTAAAGCCTCAAACTTAAAAAAATACAATGGCTAAGTACTTAAACGAAACGTCAAGGACTTTCAGTGAATTCCTGCTTATTCCGGGACTTACTACAAAAGACTGTGTTCCTCCAAAGGTTTCTCTAAAAACTCCGCTAACCAAATACGCTAAGGGACAAACTCCTGACATTGAACTGAATGTTCCCTTTGTTTCTGCAATTATGCAATCAGTTTCGAATGATGGCATGGCAATAGCACTGGCAAAGAATGGTGGGGTTTCTTTTGTGTTCGGATCTCAGACTATCCAGGACCAGGCTGAAATGATTCGTAAGGTAAAAAACCATAAGTCAGGTTTTGTAATCAGTACAGCTAACCTCACTCAGGAGCATACATTGAGAGATGTAATTGCTCTTAAGGCCAAAACAGGTCACTCAACCATTGCCATTACAGACGACGGAACAGCCGAAGGCAAACTATTGGGAATTGTTACCAGCCGTGATTACAGAGTCGGAACTGATTCACATGATAAGAAAGTGAAGGAGTTTATGACTCCGTTCTCGAAACTGGTTACAGCGCAATTGGGTTGCACTTTGAAAGAAGCGAACGATTTGATCTGGGAGCATAAGCTGAACAGCCTTCCAGTGATAGACGAGGAAGCACGATTCAGATTTTTTGTATTCAGAAAAGATTATGACAACCATAAGGACAACCCTTACGAACTTACGGACAAGCAGAAAAAACTGGTTGTAGGAGCCGGTATCAATACCCGCGATTACAAGGAGCGTGTTCCTGCATTGGTTGAAGCTGGTGCTGATATTCTTTGTATTGATTCATCGGATGGCTTTTCGGAATGGCAGCGC
Source organism: Dyadobacter luteus (assembly GCF_003383615.1). Taxonomy (GTDB): domain Bacteria; phylum Bacteroidota; class Bacteroidia; order Cytophagales; family Spirosomataceae; genus Dyadobacter; species Dyadobacter luteus. The sequence continues at coordinate 42,000 of NZ_QNUL01000023.1, read as the reverse complement.
GACACACTACAGTACATTAAGCAAGAGTTTGGTGATAAAGTGAAAGTGGGTGCGGGTAATGTTGTAGATAAAGAAGGCTTCTTGTACCTGGTTGAATCCGGAGCAGATTTTATAAAAGTGGGTGTTGGTGGCGGTTCTATCTGTATCACGCGTGAAACAAAAGGTATAGGCCGCGGACAAGCAACTGCACTGATCGAAGTGGCTGAAGCAAGAGATAAATATTTCGAAGAAACCGGTATTTATGTCCCTATTTGTTCGGATGGTGGTATTGCACAGGATTACCATATGGTACTTGCCCTTGCAATGGGTGCAGATTTCCTGATGATGGGTCGCTATTTCGCACGTTTTGACGAAAGCCCTACAAGAAAGCTCCTTGTTAACGGAAACTATGTAAAAGAGTATTGGGGTGAAGGATCTAACCGCGCACGTAACTGGGAACGTTATGACATGGGTGATACCGACGGACTCAAATTTGAAGAAGGCGTTGACAGTTATGTTCCATATGCAGGTACGTTGAAAGACAACCTGGCTATTACATTGGGTAAGATCAAATCAACGATGTGCAGCTGCGGAACACTATCCATAAAAGAACTGAAAGACAATGCACGTATCACATTGGTATCTTCTGTAAGTATAGTGGAAGGTGGAGCACATGACGTGATCGTGAAAGAATAGATTTTTAACATAGTAAAACGGTCTGATTTGCAAATTGTAGATCAGACCGTTTTTTATACTTAGCAGGGTAACTAAGCAAGCATCCTTCTGCTCAAAGCACTCACTCTGATCCCTTTAAGGCTCTTCACTCTGGCACCTATTTCGGTCTTATCCCGAAAAGTGTAATCAGGGCCAAACAACGCCTTAAATTCTGCGATGCTCTCTTTCAGTTGCTTTCTTGACAAACCGCTGTATTCCAGCTGCAGGAACCTTGATTTCTCAGCTGTGTATTTTTTTAACTTCCAGAATTGGGGATGATTCATCCCGATGGGTGGGCGAAAATTTTCCTCGTTGTCTCTGATCAAAAATTCAAGATCAAAGTTCACTTCCGATGAATTTTTCAAGGTTTGGCTCTTGATGACAATTTTCGCCTCCCTACCTACTGCCAGTTTGAATATCTTTTCATGTATCATTTTACCTGAGAATGCTGATTAGTGATTGTTTCCATATGACTGAAAACACAAAGTCTATAAATTCGATAGACAAAGAAAAGTATTAGTTTTTATAAATGCAATGTGTTTCACATTTTTTAAGAAATCCTTTTATATCCTAACCCTGTATCTGCTTTCACGGGTGCCTGTCTGGTCCGAAGTTCGACACTCCACAAAGCCATTTTCTGTAAGCCAGTTCAATGACTGATACACCGTAGCAGGACTGATTTTTACATAACTGTTGCGTAGCAAAAGATACAGGTTGGCGGCATCCGTATAGTCCTTAGTCTTTTGTAAATAATCTGCTACCAGTAGTTTTTTACCCGGGCAGCGAACGCCTTTCGCTTTGCAATAAGCTTTGATCTTTGTTGAAATCCTGCTCATGATCCACCTTTTACACGGTTCTGAATATCTTCACTGCCCGACTGTCTTCTTCTTGAAGGAATAATGTCTTTTCCGAAACGATACGAGAACGATAACGTAGCCATTCTGCTGTCAAAACGAATATGTCCGTTCATATCCAGATTCTCGTAGCGCGCACGCTGAATGCGCTGGCGTCCCTGAAAAATGTCATTTACCATGAGCTTCACAGTGGCCTTTTTGCTAAAGACAGACTTCTGCACTCCCGCCGAGATTACAGAGTATCCCTTCGTTACAAATACACCGTATACAGTTTTTGAATTATAGTAACCGGTCAGTTCGGCAGAATACCCATTACCGAAAGTGAACGTATTCTGAGTATTGAATGAGAAAGTAACAATGCTGTTGTTCAAATCTCCTCCATTCTGATCTCCTTTGTACTGATTCCGATACACATTGACGAAATTGTTGCTACTCCACCAGCTGGCAGGTTGTAAAGAGGCTGTAAAACTGATTCCGTAATTAATAAAGCTCTTAAGGTTCTGCGGACTTTGCGATGTGGTATTCAGCGAATCCACCTGTCCCATCATCCAGTTCATTACATCCGATGTGTAGCTGTAATTAATGGCTGTTATAAACTTCCCTTTTAATGAATGGCTCAGTTCCAATGAATGTGTAAGCTCGGGCCGCAGAAAAGGATTTCCTTCATAATACAAAAACGGATCACGTAAAAAGCGGAATGGATTAAGGTCACTGTAATCAGGTCGTTCCACTCTTCGGCTGTACGAAAACTGTCCGGTATGTTTGTCATTAAAAGTTTGTGTCGCAAAAAAGCTTGGGAAAAGCTGAAAATAGTTACGCTTCACCAGTGAGTCTGTGGTTACCTGGTTACTGGTTGTCTGTGTATTCTCTCCTCTCAATCCGAGTTGCAAACTTAGCTTGCCAAATTCCTTACTTACATTCACATAGCCGGCGTGAATGGTTTCCTTGTACTTGAAGTGATTGCTCCATGACGGATCTTTCACCCACTGACCGTTGCTCAATGTATCATAGTTGAGATTATTGTCTACATCCACATAGCTACTTTTCCAACCCGTTTCCAGCTTGGCCTTTTCTCCGAACGGATGCACATAATCTAATTTACCCACATAAACATAAGTAAGAGACGGTACAAAACCTTTCCTAACCGAACGCGTTGCGAGCGAAGGATTCTCGTCATTCAGATAGCGGGTATCCATTGTTTGGTTGGATCTGTTATCATTGACTGAATAATCAAGATCCACCGAAAACTCACGTCCTTTGTCGTCGAACTGATGCACCCAGTTCGCATTGTAGGCTGTACTGTTCCAACGATCCAGATTATCATTATGGGTCTGAGGACGACTTAGTACATCTCCCGCGCCTGAAACCAGCAGGTTACTGGTGTTATTATCATTGATGTATTTACCGAAATTTCCTTTAACCAAAATCCCGAAAGTATTTTTTTCATTTGCAAAAAAGTCAACCCCTGCTTTGTAGTTGTTGGTGTAAAGCGGTTCGTTTGTTCTGGTATCTTGGTAAGAAATACGATTGGGAACTGCTCCGGGATTTCCGTCATGAAATCGCCTGACATAACTAACATATTCGATTTCTCCCCGGTAAGCCCGGTCATAACTGCCATATACGTTCACCTTCCCACTCCGGTAGTTCAGATTTGTTCCTGCACCATAACGATTGGCTCTGCTTCGGGCGGCATTCACATACACACTTCCATTGATACCCGCTTTGTCACTCTTTTTAAGCACAATGTTGATCATACCGGAATTACCAGCGGCATCGTACTTAGCAGAAGGATTGGCGATAATTTCTATTCTGGACACAGATCCGGAAGCAGTCCCCCTCAGCAAAGTAGTCAGTTCCCGTTGTGAAAGATAAGTCAGCTTCCCATTCAGCATGATGGTAACTCCGGCTCTTCCTTTCAATGAAACATTTCCCTCATCGTCGACCGTTACGCCCGGAGCCCGCTCCAGCAATTCCAACGCTGTATTTCCCTCGGCCAGAATGCTGTTCTCAATATTAAGAATAGTCCTGTCGATACGCTGTTCCACTAATGGCTTCTTCGCCGTAACTGTCACCGTTTGCAGCAATTGCTCATCGGCTTCCATCGTTATCTTACCCAGATTTACCTCATTACCTGTAAGATTAATCAGTGTTGAAGTATAAGTCTTATAACCTACAAAACCAGCGGTGACGTAATATGTTTTTCCCGGCACTTTCTCAAACATGAACTTTCCGGTAGAATCAGAAAGTGTCCCTTTGGCCAGCAGTGAGTCTTTTGCTGAAAACAACGCCACTGTTGCGTATTCTATCGGTTGACCCGAAACGCTGCTGAGTTGTCCGCGGACAGAGGCTGTATTCTGACCAAAAGCCAGACCTCCGGCCAGCCATGCCGCAGCCAGCATGGTGAAATTTCTTGTTGTGTTTTTCATTTGATACCCTTAATCAGGTATTTAGATTTTTTGTTAGACGCATACAGGTCATCGTGCCATCTGATTTACAGTAGCACTCCCCCCGAATATTATTTCCGGATCCCCTTCCTCGGAATCCGATATTTCTATAGTTTTTTGATAATCAACGCTTTTCCTTCCACTTTAAGCCCCTTTTTAAGAGACCCCGTCTTGGTGTTGTATTCCCAGACGTAGGATTCATTCTTCTTTTCCGTCACACCAATATAAGCCATTCCATTATCAACCAGCACATTCTCTGTGAAGCCCAGTACATCCGCAGGCAGGTCCAGTTTGGTTTTGGTTTGTGCGTGAATATCAAGCAGATAATAGTCAGCCACACCGCGACCCAGATAATCCATATACTGTTTCACTTTCTTTCTTTCGATCATCTTGATGAGCGCTTTGCCTTCCCCCAAAGGATAGAGCATATAACCTTCCTTATCTGCGTCACCAATTTCAAAAAAATACTCTTTATCAAGTGTTTCGGTACCTTTCCGGATTCTGTAAAGAGCCGTTTTGGCCGAATGATGCCGGTGAGTTCGCTCACCCGGAGCCGCCAGAAAATAGATGTCTCCATTTTCCTGCATGGAATAGGTTGCGTGCAGGTAAAGTCCTCCCGGCGACGTTGAACGCGTATCCGTCTCAATTTTCAATGTTTTCATAGACGGATATTCAATCACCGCCAGAAATGTAGTATCGCTGCTTGGTTTTTTACTTTGCCATCCTGTATGGTGCGTGTAGCCTACAAAAAGCCGGTTGTCACGATAAACTCCCAGGACACCACCAAAATGCTGATCATCTGCCGGTTGCGGTATATCCAGATCTCCACTCTTTACAATTTTCATGGATTTCACATCGATAATACTATAAGTAAACCTATGTCCGTCCATAGAACTTCCCAGCAATATCGTATTGTCATCAATCCAGTTATACCAGCTCTCATAAGCATTCCAGGCTACCTGATGAAACGGAATTTCAACGTCTGTTATCAAACCTTTGTCAGTCGGGATGTACCTGGTAAACTTAGGCTTACCGTCATCAATACCATAAAAATATCCGTTCCCGTAAGCTGATACCAAACTGTATATTTTTTCAGCATCCGGTCTTATTTTCAAAAAACCACCTGACAATGAATCAGTTGTCAGCAAATATTCCTCATCTTCCTCTTCTCCCGCGAAAACAATGATACCGTACTTTGCTTTAGTCCGTTCTGCATCTGTTTCCTTTTGCGCTGATGTACAGGCCTTAAACAAAAACGCCGTAACCAAAAGGTATAAAAAAATGATTCGAAACGGTCTCACAAAAATCCTTTAATTAATGGTTATCAATGTATTTATCCTGATCTGTAAAGTTACAAAAACACATTGTTTCCCATTTTTTATTTATTTCTTTTATCTCTTTATGACAAAACTACCGATCCTGATTATACGATGACTAGAAATTGGCGACCTTAACTTGTTCCGCCGCGTGGTGGAACGAAGATTGTGACAATCCCTTCTACTACGCTCAGGGTTGACAACATCATCACATTGACAGCATCACTAATCATTGCCTGCATTATCACTCACATTCAAATTAACCGAAACTTCCGGTTTTACAGCCTTGGGTCTAAATGCCGGTTTCCGGGGTTCTGCTCCTGCTGAATCTGCTTTGGGTTTTACTCCCGGTTGCTTCGTCGCCTTCCCAACTTTCTTCTTTTTACCATTTCCAAAGCCTTTTCTGTTCCACCAGATGATAAAACCTGTTACCGGAAGAGATGCGCCTATTAAGGCTGCCAGAAATGCAAGCACCTTTCCAGGGAAACCTAATATACTTCCCACATGGATATCATAATTCATCCGACGCAATTTACCCGCAAAAGAGGCTTCAGCAAAGGCTTTATCATATACTTCGTTCCGCTCCAACCTTTTCAAAGTATGTCTGTCAAAATTATAAGAGACAGTATTGTAAAATTGTCCTGCTGTTGGATAAACCGTAAAATTGAGCGTTGATTTCGTATCCGTCGTATCAGGAAATCCATAGTAAAACCCTGTTGTGGCCGGATTCTCAGCTACGACCTTGGCCCACGCTTTATCTAATGCCTGCGCCGAAGTATAAAATTTACCATTTTGCAACGAATCCGATTTGTTTTCCTTCCATTCCGGTTCTGACTCACCTCCTGATGTTACCCAATACAAACCGTTACTATACCATTCTATTCCATAAACCATGCCCGTGAGTGCGATGGCGAGTAAAAATAACAATGAGTAAAATCCAAGTACATTATGAAGATCCAGGTTGATACGTTTCCATGTACCATTCCGTTTGATCTTAAAACTCTTGTCGCGTGTGCTTTGTGTCCATTTTTTAGGATACCACCATATCAGTCCTGTAATCAGTAGTACCACAAAAACCATGGTGGCATAATTTACTATTGGCCGGCCTATTTCCCAGGGCAGCCAGAGAAACCTGTGCCCGTTCAATATCCAGCGAAAAAAATCCTCTTCATCTTTCAAATGCTTTTTTACTGCCTGAATCTCACCTGTATATGGATTCATCAGTACCGTATAATAAAAAGCAGCATCGTAGTCGCCAACGCCCACGTTCACAGCTCTTCCCTGTTGCAACTGCGCATAGGTAACCTTCTGCCCGGGAAATTTTTGGGCTGCAATCTCACGTATCACTGAGGGAGCTAGTACAGCCTTTTCCTGCTTTTCTGCTCGTGTCTCAGGCTCAATAAGCCAGGTTATCTCGGAATTAAAAACCCAGATACAACCAGTTACACATACGATGAAAACGATAATTCCGGAAATCAAACCCAGCCAAAGATGAAGCCAGTCATTGACTTTTCTGAAAGTAGACTTTCCTTCACGCTTTACCTTTCCTCCATTTTCCAATACCTTACCCGATCTTTTTAAAGGATTCATATCATTGAATAGCTGCTACATTCCTGTTTTTTGGTTGAGGATCAGGTGGCATTCATATATAAGTTGCATAACTACCCCTTAACCCGAATGTCGGGCAGAAAAAAAATATATTTTTTCTGCCCGACGTACTCAGTTTAATCTTTTGAACGCGTAATAAATACCTGTATCGGTTTCTTTAACCACAAGTTCATCTGCCGACTGTTCAAGAATCACGAAGTTCCTGTCCGGATTATGCAGACTTAGCTTCTGACCATCCACTTCATATACCCAATAGGTTTTTAAAGTATTCCCGTTAAAGGTAAATGCATTCCAGCGGGCTCCGGCTTTTGTTCATCATTTTTGCAGGAAGCAACCGCAACAAGAAATAGAAGTAATAAAAGGTAAGTGTTAAAAAGATGTTTCATGACTTGTCAGGGATATTTCTGTTGCTGCTTAATATTCGATTTTTGAAATTGTAGTCACATCACTGATATTTTCAAATTCCAAACCTCTCGTACCTGTTGCAGTGCTCGCATTGATGTTGTACACATAGTGTTTACCTGCATCATCCTTCATCACATAACGAATAGTGTTTTTGTCAGCTTCTACAAAAGTTTTCTGCTTGTAGCCCATCTGAGCATGTTCAGGAACTCCTGTTACCCATGTGATTGTCTGCGCTTTCACGTCGACGATAGCCAGTTTAGTACGACCCGTCCATTCCTCCACTTCTTTTGCATTAATAAAGAAAGACATCAGGAATTTACCGTTACCCACATAGTCACCCCTTGAAACTTTCAAACCACCTGATTTTGCTTCCAGATTGAAGAAGTAACTCTGATCGAAAACCTCTGTATCCTTTTTGATACGAACAATTGCCGACGGATTCTTGGATTTTACAGCCGTTGAGTAGGCGTATACATCTCCATCCTCAATTTGTTTCATTCCATGCATTCCGAACCAGCTTCCAATCGGTCCCGTACGCCCATCGCGGATAATTTTTTTGAATTCAAGACCTGGATATGTAACAGCCAATACCCAGGTACTGTCTCGGAATTTTGTTTCAGTAACTCCTGTTTCCGTCGGTGACAGCTCATAAGGAAGGAAAAGCATATTGTTTCCAGCTTCGAATACCCCGTACCATGTCGGCCACTCTGTACCAATTGCCATTTTACTCATATCAATCGTGTTACGTCCTGATAGCACCAGATTATTTGCATCAAATCTGAATATGGTAGCACCAGGGCTTGTAGGGGTTCCAGACCAGCTTCCTCCTACCCAGGAATCAGTTCCTACTGCATTGTATATAGCCGCGGTGGGCGCATTTACAGTATTACCGATTTTCACGACGTTCCCCTTGCTGTCTAAACCGTATGGTGTTACAGGTCCTTGATCACCCCAAACTGCAGCGAATAGTTTATTATTCTGAGGAACAAAAGAATAGGCATCCGTTTCGACACCATTCACCAGATTCACCTTACCACCTGTTAGCGAATCGGCAGTAATAATGTAAGGAGCAGATTCCGAACCAGTTGATCCTACCGAGTAGGCAACAAATACATACTTGGATTTTCCGGTTGGTTCAACATTGCCACCTGTTTCCTCTTTGTCAGAACTACATGATGTAAAACCCAGCATTCCCAATGCGAACATGCCCAGTATAAACCTGTTTGTTTTCATTTTGAAAAGAATTAGTAATAAATAATTGATTGTAAGTACTTGTGAGAGATTCGTTTCTACTCTCTCTCTTAATAACATTATGATAATCAGCGAAGTCATAGCTAATCACTACAAGCTAAAGACTGAGTCTACTTCACGATGAAATAGCGTAGCTTCACATTGAAGGAGCGGCTTGGCTTTTGCAGGCTGAAATTGTCGTACAGTAATGCATCCGCTATGTTGCGGCATTCTACGGCGATGTTGTATTTACCATTGGCCAGCGAATAGGTGACATTCGCGTCATGAGCGATCTGCTCAGGAATGGTGAGCTTACTGCTCGCAGCTCCCTGGCTCGGCCACCTCAGGTAATACTCATGCACATAAAGCATGTTGTAACCAATGGTTAGTGTATTGCCCTGCCTCCCTATGTTCTGGAAAACCAAGGATGCATTTCCATTCCCGAACAGATACGGCATATTTGGAATACGGTCTTTATACACCGGACTTACAGTACTGGTTTGCCCTTCATATTTAGTATTATTGAGGATGTTCTGATACGTGACATTAATTCCCGCAGTGAATAATCTCTTGAATGAATACCTGATTTCGGCATCGGCACCGCTATTGGTCACGTTACGCAGATTGACCATTTGCTGTACCGCACGGTTGTAGGAAGTATAAACACTAGGTCTGATAAAGTCCTTTGCAGAGCGATAAATCACGTTTCCATCAAAATAAAAATGATGTATCTTATTCAGTGAAGTAGTATAGTTCACACCCAAATTGAAATTCTGGCTACTTTCAGGACGAAGAGAAAAGTTAGAGGCAAGGTTAATTACATCACCGAACATTTCATCATTTTCAGGCAGACGATAGCTTTTTTCAAATGAACCCTTTAGCTGCAGATTAGGAAGCAGAAAATAAGTTGTAGCCACACCATAACCTTCCTGCGTGAACTTGTTTTGCTGGGTGTAATATTCATCGTTCAGAATGTTGTAGGAACTGCTGTTCTGAATATATTCTTTGAAAAACAAAGAAGTGTTCCACTTACTGTTCAGATCGAAACGGTAGCCGATACCAATCACGTTCTTTGTAGTTTTCTGCGGCATTTTGTTTCCCTTGTCATCCGGCTTCAACTCATCTTCTCCCTGCCGGTCGAAAGTATTAAATGTGTTATTGATCACAATTGAATGCTTCGCACTAATCTGATAACTCAGGTTGGCATTGAACAACCCATTGTTGTTTCTGAACTTATAAAGTGTTCTCGCTGATTCCCCTCCAGGTGTATCAGGATTACCTTTGTAGATAAACCCACCCAGCCAGTTGTATTGCTTATAGGCAGTGTCGATAGACTGTTCCTGCCCGAAATTAAAGTTTCCGTTAAAGCTCAGGTTTAAGCCTTTTACAAACAGATCATTTTTCGAATATCTGATAGAAGGCATGACGATATTACCTTTTCTACGGCGCTCACCGTATACATCATACATTCTGTTACCAGTCTGAATCTCAGCCTTGTTCTGCCCGAGGGTCATGCCGATTGTTAATCTGTCCGCAAACTTTTTATTTACCACGCCTACGTTGGTTATCACCGTCTCATTGCGATAGGTATCGTTAAAGCGGCGCACACGCATAGGAACGTAAAGACCTGTGTTTAAGTCAGGTACTACGTCCACGTTAACCCAGTAATTATTATCAGAATAATTTTGAAAAGCGTTTACCTGAAAAGTAAATCCATTTTCAGTAGTGATACCGGTGTTAATAGCCGTACGGTGTGTGTTAAACGATCCGTATGAGTAGGACGCATCCAGATAATTACGACGGTTAGGATTTGTAACGATGTTAACCGCACCACCCAACGCATCGGCACCCAGCCAGATAGGTACAACGCCTTTATACACTTCAATACGATCCGCAAGATTGACCGGAATGTTGTTGAGCTGGAACGACGAACCAAAATTGTCCATCGGTATGCCATCCATAAAGAACTTCACTTGCTTTCCGGTGAAACCGTTAAGCGAAAAATTGAAGCTGGAACCTACTCCGCCGGATTCCCTCACACGAACACCAGATACCCGGTCGAGCACATTGGATAGGTCAAGTGTCGTGTTGTGTAGTTGTTTGGCATCAATGGCTGTAACATTAAACGCAAGCTTACTGGTTTCCTTCGCTTCTGTCAAACCAATCACTGAAGCTTCTTCAAGTTCTCTTGCACCTGTACTCAGCTTGAAATCAACACGTTGATCATCTCCATCTTTAAGCACAACCTCTCTGATCTGGGATTCATAACCCAGAAATGTTGCAACCAAAGAGACCCTGCCAGCTTTGAGTTTATCCAGTTTGAAATTTCCCCTGGCATCAGTAAATGTACCCTGGGAATTGTCCTTAACAGAAATGGTGGCACCCGGTAACACCTCACCATCAGAGGATTTTACAGTGCCATGAACCGCAGATTTTTGGGCAAAGGATAACAATGTACAGGCACAAAGCGTGCCTGTAATGAAGATTTTTTTAACTTGCATTACTTTTAATTTTTGACGACTTTAAAAGTTCCACGCTTGCGTGGACGAGCCGTACGGTTGGCGCCGTGCGGTTCTTTTTTTAGATCACTACACTGCCTGGCAGCTCGTTGACCATATTCCTGTTAATAATTATTATTTCATTTTCCTCCATTGGATCATGTAATGCAACATAGGATTTTCCTGGTTTGCAGGTGATGGTGTGCTCAGCTATGCCTCTGGTTTTACAGGTTGAGCTGAATACAATGCGTATATCTTTTGTGGAACGGTTGGTCACTTCCATCGCCCCGCAGAAACTAATGCTGTTTATCGTGTTCGTCAGACTCGCGTGTGCCTTACTATGTGCTGACAAGCGAAACACAAGACCGGAATCACTGTTAAAATCCTTGGTGTGCTGTCCTGACAAATTATCAAGAGACAATTGATTATCAGCGCTTACGATGGCATTCTGATACCAGCCAATTCCAATCATTCCTATCGCCAGACAAGCCGCAGCAGCATATCTCCATAGTTGGCGAGATCTTTGTCTGCGTGTGTCGGCTGAGGTTATCCGTTCGCGAACAGCTTGAAACATATCGCCGCCTGCATTTACCCCGGCGCGAAATACCATCTCCTGTCCCTCCGGCTTCGAAGTTTCCAGCCATAGCTCCACCACCGCTCTCTCGCTGCCGGTAAGCTCATTATTGCTGTATTTCCTTAAAAGTTCGTTGGTGATCTCCATGACTTAGATATGTTCCGTAGTTATGTTGAACAACCCATCGCGAAGTCCCAATGAATATGAAAAAAAATCAGAATTATTTTGCAGAAACGAAAGAAGAAAGATAGCACCTACTCCAACATGGAGCGAATAGAAGATAATGCACGGGTAAGATGATTCTTGACAGTTTTTTCTGAGATTACCATTTCCACTGCGATTTCCTTTGTATTGAGCCCCTGTGAGCGACTTAATTCAAAAACTCTTCGGCATTGATTTGGTAAAGTCTGCACGAAATGCTGAAGCTGCGTATTGAGCTCATTGAGCATTACATGATTTTCTGTCGTATTCTCCTGCCCGTGAAGATTGTGGGCAAATTCATCCAGATGACGACGGTGGATTTGATTGGTGCGGTAGTATTCAAGAATCTTCAATTTCACTGAACGATAGAGATAATGAACTACTTCACCCTCTATGACCAGCGTTTTACGTCTGTCCCAAAGTGAAAAAAACACATCCTGCACTACTTCTTTAGCTAGCTCTTCGTCGGCAAGCCGGTAGGTAGCCAGGGCAAAGAGTTTTTCCCAATGTTGATTATAGATTGCCTCAAATGATTGCTCATCAATAGTGAATGGAGAATTATTTTGTGGCGTATAATCTTTCAAAGCCTGGTAGTATGATAGTTCCTGACTCCGCAAAGGTATATACTTATTTAAAATAAGTCCAAATAAAATAATTTCATTAATCTCATTTTAATTCAAAAAAAGTACACAAAATCCTTTCAGGAACATACGCGACACTTGTGACAACCGTTAGATAACCATTTTTTCGTTACTTTTATGTCCTTACAACCTCCACACTCCGCATATCATTCTGCATTATTATATTTTCACCAAATATTACTAACCGTTAATCTATGAAGAAAAAATTATTACTGTTGACATTAACCCTGTGTAGCTTTCAGTTATTAAGCTTTGGCCAATCTTTCAACAATTTCCCCGTTACCACACAAAAACCGCCACTTCACGCAAAACATTGGATGGCGATTACCGGAAAACCACTGGCTGCCACATCGGGGGCTATGATATTCAGCAAAGGAGGGAATGCTATTGACGCTTCCTGCGCAATGCTGGCATCTACCTGCACCATGTGGGATGTGTTGAGTTGGGGAGGAGAAACGCAGGCGCTCATCTATAATCCAAAGACAAAAAAAGTGATTGCCATCAACGCAATGGGCGTAGCGCCTACAGGAGCAACTGCGGATTTTTTTAAGAACAAAGGCATGAAATACCCGCCGGAATACGGTCCGCTGGCAGCTACTACGCCCGGAACCGCAGGCGGACTCATGACAATGCTGGCCGAATATGGTACCATGAGTTTGAAAGAAGTACTCGCACCGGCTATGCAACTTGCCTCTGGCTACCCTATTGAAGCACAAACTGCCAATTCTATCGAAAAAGGAAAAGACAAGATCAAACAGTGGCCCTATTCGGCAAAGGTATTCCTGACTCACCCAGGAGAAAAGCGTGAAGCACCGGATGCCGGCGAAATATTTGTTCAGAAGGATTTACTGGCTACACTTCAGAAACTGGTTGATACAGAGGCAGCAGCATTGAAAAAAGGCAAATCACGAAAGGAAGCGATTTACGCGGCCTATGATCGTTTTTACAAAGGAGATATTGCCAAAGAAATTGCACGAAGCACCCAGGAACAAGGCGGATTGATCACCGAACAGGATATGGCTAACTGGAAAGTGAAAATTGAGGAACCGCTGATGACCAATTACAAAGGGATTGAAGTTTATAAAATGCAACCCTGGACACAAGGCCCTTTTATGCTGCAGGCGCTCAATATGCTTGAAAACTTTGATTTGAAAAGTATGGGTTACAACTCATCCCGTTATGTTCATACTTTGTATCAAACAATGAATCTGGCATTTGCTGACCGTGATTTTTACTACGGCGACCCCGCATTTGCTCCTGAGGAACCAATGAAAGGACTGTTGTCGAAGGAATATGCCAAAGAACGTATTAAACAAATCAACTGGGAAAAGAACGACCCAAAAGTATTACCCGGCGATCCTTACCCATTTGAAGGGAAGACAAATCCATTTGCCCACCAGATCAAGAACTGGGGTAATTTCCAGGCAAATACAAAAAGGAACACAAACGGACTGGATGAGAAATACATGGAGGAATTTACGGCCGGCACCACTTCTGTTGAAGCTGCGGACGAAGAGGGCTGGGTAGTTTCGATCACGCCAAGCGGAGGCTGGGTACCCGCGTGCATTGCAGGTAATACAGGTGTTGGTTTAAGTCAGCGTATGCAGTCTTTTGTGCTCGACCCACGTGAAAATCCTTTTAATGTGGTAGAACCAGGTAAGCGTCCGCGTGTTACGCTCACACCAAGTCTGGCTTTGAAAGACGGAAAGCCCTTCCTTTCTTTTGCAAAGCAGGCTGGTGACGAGCAGGATCAGTTGCTCCTACAGTTCTTCTTAAATGTAGTTGAATTTGGTATGACTGTGCAGGAAGCGGCAGAAGCGCCCAGTTTCAAAACGTTGCAAATGTATGCCAGCTTCGGGGCTCATGAGAAAGATCCGGGCGGGTTAATCCTGAACGAACAAATGCCCGATTGGACCCGCAAAGAATTGTCCAGAATGGGTTATAAGAATTCCTATCAACCCCGTACCAGCGGACCAATTAACGCCATTTATTTCGACTGGATACATGGCAGCATGTGGGGAGGATCCAGTAACCATGGGGAAGACTACGGAATAGGCTGGTAAGTTTAATCCTTATTTTTTTCTACCACGGATACACGAATAAAGCACGGATTTGACCTTTCAGTATGAAAAGTTCGTGATAATTTGTGTATCCGTGGTCAACTTCTAATCTGCCACTGATGCACGAATAAATCACGGATATGATGTACGTAAATAAACAAATTCGTGAAGATTCGTGTATTCGTGGCCAATTAAACTCTTGACACAGATCTACTAATAGAGCACTAATTTGATTTTTTGCAGATATAAAAATTCGTGATAATCTGTGTATCCGTGGCAATAATCCATTTCCATTACCTCATCACTTCCATTTTACTTTTGGTCCTACCACACCTTCCAGTAAATTTCTGAACTCCGCTACATCCTCGGTGGTAAATGCCCTCTTCGGCATAATATTGGCAGAAGCTTCAGTGGGCTTGACAAGAAAAAAATCTGCCGTCTCAACAATGGAATGAAATTTCTCCCATTCCATAAAGTTTGAGAAAGACTCACCTTTCATCCTGAATCCATTTCCATCCATTCTTACCTTCACCTCCTGTACAAAAGGATTTTTAGTTTTGATGAGATTCGGCACCTGTATTTTCGCAGTAATCTCGGACAAAAAGGTAAGATATACACCCATCAGCAATGGAAACAAGTACGACATGCTGAAGTAGTAGATTCCATTTACGAGATTGACAGTAGTGGTAAATACCATTACCACCATCAGGAAAACTCCTAAACCTCTCAGAATTTTGGTGATCAGCCTGGAGCTGTTATTCTGCACTAAACCTTTGTAAACTTCCTTTTCTGTTAATTTATATTCGATTTGCACCATAGATGAGAGAATGAACGTAAAATGTTAATGCAAGATAAAGTGTAGCTCTGCAACAGCAAAGTTCCTCAATCTAAAATATCCCTGTGAACCACTGCGGTTTATATCTGAATCTAAAAATCAGATTAAAAAAGATGGAAATCTTATTTGGACTTGTTTTAAACAAGATGCTATATTTGCTGTCAGTTCGAATTCAGTCTTCCCATGAGCGATCCAATTATTCAATCTTCTCCATTCCGCATTGATGAGTCATCCTTCCGGCAGATTTACCTGCAATACTGGGATAAGGTCTTTGCTGTCTGCTACAACAACCTCAATGACAGTGAGGTGGCGAGGGGAATGGTTCAGGAGATTTTCAAGTCACTTTGGGAAAGAAAAGATGAACTGGAAATCACCACTTCAGTTGAGCGGTATCTGGTACGCTCAGCTAAATTCAAGGTATTTGAGTACATAAGAAATACAACCAGCCGTCGTGAACATGACGAAAAAGCGTTGGCAGATTACTGTAATCATTCTCACTGTACTGAAAACGAGATCATGTACAATAGTCTGAAAAGCAAAGTAGATACGCTGGTGGACACACTCCCCTGCCAATGCCGCAATGTGTATAAAATGAGCCGGGAACAGGGACTAACGAACCGCGAAATTGCATCTAATCTGTTAATCTCTGAAAGAGCTGTAGAATATCACATTTCAAGGGCATTATCTACGCTTAAAGCCAATCTTTCTGAATACTTGTCCTAGTTTTTTACCCTGCACATTCGGTAAAATCTTTTTTATGCTACTTTTACTTAAAAGTGGGTCGATATAGCATTGCAAAAGACTATCCATGAAGGTCACCAGAGAACTTATAGAAAAATATCACGCGGGAAAGTGTACGCCGGAGGAAATGCTCATGGTAGAGGAATGGCTTCTCGACGACGAAGCTGAGGAAGAGTTTATTGCTCCGAAAGCGACAGATCGTAAAACGCTGAGAGATGCTATTTGGGAAGATCTCCAGGCAGAAATAAAATCTTTTGAGCCGGAAAAGACTTCAATCAGCAAATCGTCGTTTTCGGTCAGGTCAATTCCATTCTGGAAACTTGCTGTGGCAGCTGCGGCAGTGTTCATTTTGGGCACCTTTCTGTATAACTCCAAACAGCAGGCTTCGGTAGACGAAGTATTTGTTCTCAAAAATTCCTCTGATACTACAAATAAAAATGTCAGCGAAAGCCTGTACACCATTAGCCTCGCCCCGAAGAGCAATATAGAGATAGACAATAGTACGGGTAATATAGATTTTTGCGGCGCTGTCCTCATCAATCCCAAGCGGGATATCGAATTTACTATCCAGGGTACTTGTGCAGCACCTGATGAACAAAAGGAAAAACTGTTCCTGAAAAAAGGCCAGAATTATATAGCGCTGAACTACAACAGCCCGGAAAATGAAAATGAAATGATCATTCTCGAAGAAGGATCACTCACAAGTCTCCCACCTGTCGTAAAGCGGCAACTGATGGAGCAGTTCAACATCTGACAATCTATTCAATGACCCCTCGCACTATTTTACTACTTTCTTTATCATTCTTATTTTTTTCAATTGTTGGCTGCAAGCAAAGTAATCATGAGGATGCCTCATCAAAAAAGTACAGCATTTATGCGGGATTAAAGAATGGGCAGGACTTTCTGGTGACTACAGATACCATAGACTCTGGCATAATTGACCCTGAAAAACAAGGAGTATTGGCTGACCCTCAGCGTATTTTCCATGATCTTATTGTAAGAGACGGACATTACTACCGTCTTGATCAGCGCACGGGCATGTTCAGCGAATCGACAATATCTGATGGATTGTTCAAAGAAAATAAATCCGTCAAAATCGAAGGCTTCAACGATATTGAAAATTATAACTGGATCAGTAAAGATACGCTGATGCTGATTGGGTACGAAGAAAAAAGCAAGAAGGCAAGGTATGCCAAAATCAATGTGCAACATATGAGTGTCGTCCAAAACGAACTCCCCATTCCAAGGCCTTTTGGCAACTATAACTGGATGTCGATAGGTTTTAGCAAGTTCTTCGACAACAAGCTTTTTGTGGGATACTGCTACCACAGCACTACCAATCTGCACAGCTATACCACCAGCGACACACTTTACACTGAGGTGATCAGTTATCCTGAAATGAAATCTGTTAATCGGCTGAAAGACACGCGTACCACCTATCCCGGTGGTATTAATTCGGCGATGGAAAGTTTCTTCACTGATGAAAGCGGGGATTTTTACTTTCTGGCATGCCCTGGCATTGCTACAGGTAATGTTCCGGAAAAGTCCACAGGTATTCTCAGAATAAAAAAGGCTGATAACCAGATTGACCCTGACTATTTTTTCAACATATCCGCCTCTCCTATTCAGAACCATGGTTACGGGCTATGGTATCTGGGAAAAGGCAGAGCAATCGTACGAACCGAACGTAAGGGAGTGTTCACCGGCGTGAACGACCATTGGAAGGTTCCTCATTTTGACTATTATGTCCTTGACCTGATTAAGCAAACTACCAGAAGACTGGAACTTCCTCTTGACAAAGGAACCAGGAAACAGTGCGTTCTGGTAGAAAATGGGATCGCACATATCGCCATCAATTCAGATAAAGAAGGAAGTGCTGTTTGGATCTACAATCCGGAAAACGAAAGTTTAAAAAAGGGTCTGCAACTTGCAGGAGAAATCAACTACTTTTTGCGCTTGGAGAGGCTGAATTGAGCAGAAACTTATCCCCAATTGAGTGATAGTGTTTGCAAAGCCCTTCGACAGGGTGACAGGAAATGATAACTCATTAAGTAGAAACATCTGTCAGGCTGAGCCTATCGAAATCCCGGAACTTTCTTTTTATTAAACCGGAACTTTCTTTTTATTTAATTAGTACTGATGCTTTAAGTTTTACTCATCAAATAGGTTCCATTGTTCTGCGACATTTTGATTGATTTGACATTCAGTAATAAGCTCTTTTGATGGAGTTTTGTCGAACACAGATATGCCCACTATTTGCATAATCTCATAGATCGAGAGGTTGCTTTTCAAAGTATGTTTGAGATAAGCTACTATAAAATATGTACTTATCGCGACCCAAACATGAATATTGACTACATTTTCAGAATGGTCCCAGAGCGTTTTTATGGTCTGATTTTGCCGACTCGGCCTTAAAACTATCTTACCCTTACGTATTTACCGGTTATTCCATTGCACCACGCTATTGTCATCTGATCGCCTACTTGAGTAATGGCTACATCAGGACACATCATGCAGTCAACATATGCACAATTCGGGTTTACAGGCACCTGTCTGACCGGTTTAATTTCGAACAGTACGCCGTTAACTTTAAATTCTGTAATCGGGCAACATGAACCGTAGCCCTCTGAAAGCATAACACCATCGAAGCGTATAGAGAATTCGTTATTGGGGACATCCTCCATGTCTCCAGGCTGAATGATTATTGAATCACCTCGCATATACTGCATTTCGAGCATTTTCCATTTCCCTACAATACCCGCAATTTCCTTTGCAGGCTCCGGATCCTTATTTCTGTTGCACGCGGTAAACAGCACAAAAAATAAAAAGCATAGCAGTAATTGTCTCATAATATTTCAGTTTAATAAAAGAGACGCGGGAAGGCATTGAAACGTTGGAACGCAGTTTTGATTTCGCTGAAATAAATCCAATACACCGCTAGTTTACCAAACTGCATTTTGCCGCCAACTCTATTACTTTCAACGGTTTTTTAAAACCGCTTAGTTTATACAAATAACATGACAGATTGAAAGATATATAACGATTTATATCACTGATAATTTCTATATAATATTTCAAAACTTATTCCGTTAATCAGATAGTAATGAGTATCCAGGTTCACAACAACCTTCTTTTATGAAAGCTACCCTTTACCTTCTACTCTGTGCTTCTGCACTATTATCATCTTGCAAGAAAGAGTCAAACAATGTTGATCCTCAAACTGCTCTGGAACGCTCAACAGGATCAATCATCGGATTGAATGATCAGGGAAGATTATTAGGACCTTTAAGCGGAGTAACCGTTACAGTTGAAAATTCAAATCCTGTTATTTCTGCAATTACTGATGATGAGGGCTTTTTTGAACTACCAAAGATCGAAAATCAGGATTTAATTACCTTGGTTTATTCAAAAGAAGGATTTGGTGATTACAAAGAATATTTTACCTGGTCACGATTTGACAGCATACAGAAAGGATTTAATAAAACAACTGTAATGTTTCACCAAACCAGTCCCGTTATTGTAAATTCACTTTCCAGCACAGTAGGCGGAGACACGCTATTTGTGTCGTGTAATGTCTCTTTCACCGGAGATAGCAAAGAAAGGTATGTCCGCTTCTTTCGTCAGGATACAGAAGATGTATCACCTGATCGCATTTCAAATCTGGTGCGCGACGTTTCCAGTTCCATTAAAGTTCGTAACGGCGACAATAATCTCAGGTTTAGCATATCTGCTGTGAAGGATTGTAGTAAATACAATACAGGCGATACGATCTACATGAAAGCTTACGGAGATACTGAACATATTTATTATTACTCCGACCCTACATCCCAAAAACTTGTTTTCCCGGCGACAAATCGTCAGGGAAAGGAAGATATCATTTCATTTAAGATTCAGTAAATTCTTCGGAAAATATTGAATTCAAGCGACCCTGAGTTAAAGATCAGTACGTATATATTTTTAAAATATAAACCACTGATCTTTTTTATTTACTAAGCAACAGCTCGCTGATTTTTACAAAAAAAACGTTCCGTCTGAATGCCCAACTTTATTCTTTCCCCAGTCAATTATTAATCCAATTTATGATCAGGTTGACAAATTCTTTCTCAGAACAACCCTGTATGTCCATTGAAATACTAGTCCCTCGTTGATTCCAGTATAAAATCCTGGTGAAAACACCCTTTGTAATATTCAAGCAAGTTAGCTACAAAAACATAGCGCTATTTTAGCTCACAATTAGCCCAAATTTTGCTATATTCCTATCAATCAAATACATGACCAGCAGAGAGCGCCGGTATCTGCTCAGGTAAGGGTTTTCCTACAATTTCAAGCAGCGTTGTCTCGATCATTCTGCACATGGCATTCAAAGCCAGATCGTTCGGCTCAGTACCGAAAGGTTCTTCCAACTCATCTGCAATGGCTTCGAAGGCAACAAAAGTATAGCCGATAAAGACTGTAATCAGCGGTGTGATCCAACCCAGACTGTCAACTAAACCGAATGGAAGCAGAAAGCAATACAGATAGACAGTCCTGTGCAGCAGAACCTGGTAGGTATAAGGGATAGGTGTGGATGCGATTCTTTCACAACCTCCCACTATATCTGAGAGTTTATTCAAATTTCCATCCATAGCGACCTGGCTTATGGAGTCGAAACCAGGCATAATGCGCGCTTTTTGAATCCAATTTCCCAACTCGATCATCAACACGATCGGTTTGTATTTAGCTTCTGTTATGCTATGGGCAAGTTCACCTGGCAATAATCTCTGAAGATCTTCACTGGCAGAAGTATTTCTCAGCTGATGTTTCAGACAATAAGTGAAAGCGATCAGTATGTTGATAAACGCTAAAACCTGCTCATCATTCTTGCTGTGCCCGGTCAGCGTAATAGCCTGACGTGCCAAAGACCGGGTATCATTCAACAGCGCTCCCCAAAGTTTTCTCCCCTCCCAGAACCTGTCGTAGCTGGCACTATTCCGGAATCCCAGAAACAGGGCCAGTGCTATACCAAAGATAGTAAACGGCGCAGGACTGAGCGGCACCTTATATTCGTAAAGGGTTCCTTTCAGATATACGATCAGAACAGACAATAAAAACAATACACCCAGCCTGGGCAGCAACTGAGGTAAAACAGAGCCGTGCCACACAAAAAACATTCTGAACCAATGCTGTTTCTTTCTTAAAATCATCTCATTTGTTTGCCGGGTACAGCTTCCGTTACACCCTGTGCAAAGTTAAAATTGCTATTTACTTCAATTAAGTGATGTTTTTTGATTAATGCTACAAATACCTTTTGAATCAGAAGACGCTTTGTGTAACCAACTGATTAGAACAGCACTCGCTGACTTACCCTAGAATCTTCCGTGTCCATAATTTTTAATCCATCAGATCTTTCAGGTCGTCCAAAGGTGAACGACAGGTGTTCACAAGTGAACATTTTTTTCGAACGAAAGCCGCTTCCAGGCGTATTAGTTCACTTTTGTTCAGCCGGCAAGGTATTTGTCAGACATTTATATAACTAATACATAGTCGTCATGAAAGGCACTTATCTGGGGGAGTTCGAAGAAGTAGTTTTATTGGCCGTTGCCATCCGTACAGGTGATGCCTACGGAGCAGCTGTCGTCCAGGAAATCGAACAGCAATCTGAGCGGAATGTGAACCTGGGTGCTGTACATACTGCGTTGCACCGACTCGAAGAAAAGGGTTTGGTAAAATCAGAAATGGGGGGAGCAACCTCTGAACGGGGCGGGCGCAGTAAGAGACTATACACAGTCACTGTGGCTGGCGGCCACGCACTGGAGGAAATCAGGCAGGTTCGTAACAGGATGTGGAACACTATTCCAAAAATGAGCTGGTCATGAATCAACAGAATAAATTCCGGCCAACCCCGCCCCGTTGGGCAGTATTACTGCTGCAATGGCTGTGCCCTGCGGATCTGAGCAATGAGCTGGAAGGCGACCTCGAAGAACTTTTCAGCCGGCGTGTTACTACCACAGGGTTACGTGAGGCAAAATGGCGTTATATAAAAGACGTATTCAGTTTGCTAAAACCTCTGATAATCACATCCAAACCAAGCCCATACCCAAAACAAAGCCATACAGTTATGCTATACAACTATCTTAAAATTGCGCTTCGTAACCTTACCAAAAGCCCGGTTTATTCCACAATCAATATTGTTGGTTTATCTGTAGGTATCGCTACCACTTTGCTGATCAGTTTATGGATAAACGATGAGCTCAGCTTCAATAAATATCATCGTAACTATGAGCGCATTGCAAGGGTTATGCAGCATCAAACCTACAATGGCACTACCAGTACAACCCCGGCCACTCCCCTCCCCATGAACCAAGCTCTGCAAAATGAGCATGGAGGTGAATTCAGCGCTATTGCAAATTCCTCATGGACAGAAGATCGCACACTGGCGTTCGGGGACAAAAAAATTTCCAGAAAAGGAAACTGCGTAGAACCTGCATTTCCTGATATGATGTCGCTCAACATATTGAAAGGCACCGCTTCCGAACTCAAAAATCCCAACACTGCGCTACTTTCGAAATCTACAGCCGATGCCCTTTTTGGTGATCAGAATCCGATTAATCAACTCATTACAGTCGACAATAAGAGTCATTTCAAAGTAGCGGGAATATATCAGGACCTACCTCATTCGACTGAATTTGCTGATATATCCTTTCTTCTTCCATGGGCGTATTATTTGCAGGAAGAGCCATGGGTCAAGAGATCGGAATTGAATTGGGGAAATAACTCTTTTCTATTGTTTGTTCAAATTGCTCCTCATGTCAGCTTCGAAGGTGTGAACTCAAAAATTGAAAAGATAAAAATGAGGCATGCCAAAGATGAGGCAAGATTTGATCCCAAAGCTTTCCTACACCCGATGAGCAAATGGCACCTGTATTCGGAATGGGACAACGGTGTTCAGGTTCGGGGAAGGATTCAATTTGTATGGTTGTTTGGTATCATCGGGGGATTTGTGCTTCTGTTGGCGTGCATCAATTTTATGAACCTTTCTACGGCACGCTCACAAAAACGCGCTAAGGAGGTCGGTATTCGCAAGACAGTAGGCTCCGTACGCAGCCAGCTAATTGCTCAGTTTTTCACAGAGTCGATCATGACGGCTGTGTTCGCTTTTTTGCTTGCCATTCTGTTGGCGCAGCTATCACTACCCCTGTTCAATCAGATTGCAGGTAAAAAAATAACCTTACCGTGGGCGGATACTCAAAGCTGGTTAATTGGTTTCGGCTTCACACTGTTAACAGGTTTAATTGCCGGCAGCTATCCCGCGCTGTATTTATCAGGCTTTAAGCCAGTAAAAGTACTGAAAGGTGCTGGTTCGGCTCTTGTCCTTGCGTCAGGCAGATTCGCTGCTATCCCCCGTCAGACTCTGGTGATTCTGCAATTTACAGTTTCTATTACCCTTGTAATCGGAACACTCGTGGTACTGCGCCAGATTCAACATGCCAAAAACAGACCTGTCGGCTTTCAAACTGCTGGCCTTATTTCGGTATTGATGAATACTCCCGACTTGAAGAAAAATGCCGATGCTCTTGGGAAAGAGCTTTTACAATCAGGAGCGGTGATTAACATTGCAAAATCATCAAGCCCTGCCAGCGAAGTTTGGAGCACCGATGCGAGTTTTAGCTGGCCCGGCAAAGATCCTGATCAATTGGGCGATCTGGGAACCTTGGGCATAACACATGACTACGGCAAAACAGTAGGTTGGCAAATCAAACAAGGCAGGGATTTCAATCGCAGCTTCTCTACTGATTCCTCGGCAATGATCCTGAATGAAAGTGCTGCCAGATTCATGGGACTAAAGCAAACTATAGGAACCAAGGTTCAATGGAACGATAATAAATACACTATCATAGGAATAATTCAGGACGTTGTCACAGGATCTCCTTTCATGCCTGTTCAGCCCGCAGTATTTATGCTCAAAGAGAATTGGACATCATTTTTACAAATCCGTTTGAATCCGGAGATGAATGCCAGCCAGGCACTTTCAGTAATTGAGCCGGTCTTCAAGAAATTCAATCCCGGTAGTCCTTTCGATTACAAGTTCGCCAGTGCAGAATATGACATGAAGTTTCGCTCTGAAAACAGAATAGGGCAACTTTCAACCATCTTTGCTTCCTTAGCCATATTCATCAGTTGCCTGGGACTGTTCGGATTGTCTTCGTTTGCCGCAGAGCAACGACAGAAAGAAATTGGAATCCGTAAAGTTCTGGGAGCTTCTGTTACCAGCTTATGGCAAATGCTTTCAAAAGATTACCTGATTCTGGTTACGATCGCCTGTGTAATCGCAATACCGATTGCCTTCACGCTCATGCAACATTGGCTGCAGCAATACACATATAAAACAACGCTCTCATGGTGGATCTTTGCATCAGCTATACTTGGAGCTGTTGTGATCACTCTCTTTACTGTAAGCTATCAGTCAATCAGAGCAGCGATGTTAAATCCGGTGAAGACCTTGCGCAGTGAATGAGAATAAGCATGTAAGCTATGAGAGAGCACGAAATAGGCTACCTCATAGCTTACGTAAAACGCTAAAGCTTACTACAAATTCTGGTCAGTCAAAACCAAATCAGGACTTGAATTTCTTTTACTCCGGCTTTTCAGATTCATTAGTATGACTGCGAGCAGAATTAGTACAACTCCACTCCACTGAATTAGACTCACGGCTTCACCAAGAAGAAAATGTGCCATCAGTATCGATACAGGGATTTCTACTGAAGCTATGATCGCACCCAGTCCCATTCCTATCAAAGGAACCCCTCTTGTAAAAAGTAATGGTGGAAGAATGGTGCCGAAAAGCGAAAGCAGCAGCCCCCATCTCCAGAAAATCGGGTAGGAAAAAGACCGGTTGATAGATCCGTGAAAGATAACGGCAATGATAATCAAACCTCCCAGAATCAAAAACAAGCTTCTTTTTTGTGATGGAAAATGAAGTGCGACATTATTGGAAGCGTACATGGAAGCCGTATAGGATACTGCCGCCATCAACCCCCATCCAAAGCCGATCCAGCTGACATTTACTGATTGACCCAGCAAGTTGGTTGCCATTACAGTTCCCGCAAGTATGATAAAAACTGCCGCTGTTTTTCTTAAACCCGGTAGTTTTTTGTGCAAAATCATTTCAACAATCACACCCATCCACACTGTCTGCATCAGCAGCACAATCCCAACGCTAACCGGAATGTACTGCACAGACATGTAATAGAAAATACTGGTTAAGCCCATAGAAGTTCCGGCAAAAATCAGTTTCAAAATACTGCGAAAATCAGTGGTTGTACGCTGAGAAGACTCCCGTTTTGCACTAAACAAACTCAGAACGAAGAGCCCCGCAAATCCTAGTAAGAATTGTGATAATGTCACCTCTGCAGTAGTGAATCCCTGCTTATATGCCATTTTCACAAAGGTTGCCAGCATTCCGTAACTCGAAGCACCCAGTGCGACCAGCATGCTCCCTTTGATAATATTATTTTTCATTTTATAAGTACTTAATTTACAAAAGCTTCCTGACCGAATTTCAGTCTGTAAAGCTTTAATTCCAACCCGAATTCCGGATCAAATGTAGATGAAAAGACCAGGATAGTTCTTTACATATGTTGAGAGAAGATGATTATAATTCCGCTCTGATACGGCTGAGCTGTGTAGGTGTGATCGCCAGGTAAGATGCAATATGATGGAGTTTTAACCGTGGAATCAGATCTGGATGCTCTCTTTCAAATTGCTCGTAGCGCTGTTTGGCGGTTTGAGACTTAAGCGTAATTTCTTCAAATTCCTTCTCTATTACCCAGTGCCGCTCCATGTATTTAATATAGAATGCAGCCACATCACTGTATTGTTCTGTCAACGCTTTGAAGCCCTGAAACGAATAGCTGATCACCTGGCAATCTTCCAAAGCTTGTATGGTAAACCTGCCCGGTTCCTGTTTCAGAATAGCGCTGTTGGAAGCGACCAGAGAATTTTCAGGAAAGAATTTTTTGATAACCTTGTCGCCCTTCTCATTCAGATATTCATAGGCAAACAAGCCCTTTCTGACGAAAACAATCTCTTTGGGAACAACACCTGCTTCAAGAAGAAAACTGCCCTTCCCGACCTGCGACTCTTTTAATATTTCAGACCATGCCTCCTTCGAACGTGCTGAAAGGAGTGCGTAGCTTTCTATAAAATTCCAAAATTCATCCATTACCTGCAAAGGTAGCGCTTTCATGCTTACACCTTTAAGCACACGAATTTTCTACATCAGTTCCGGAGAGCATCTTATAACAGCAAGTCAGACGTTACATTTTTAACAATATTTTTTACAAGAATACAACTATTTGATTACCAATGCTGTCTATTAAATCTAACTGAATCATTTTATAACATAAGATCACGGTATCATGAAATCAATATACTTCATCCTCTTCATTCTGTTACTCACTATTTATTCGTGTAAAGACAAAAACCCGCAGGCAGAATGCGGCTGTGAGAGTCCCGTGGTTAAAGTCCATGAAAATGTAAGCGCGAGTTATCTGGGAGAGAACAGACTTCTGGTGAGACATGTTGTGGGAGGAGATATGCTCATGGAGGAATTGTACACATTATGTGCATCTACCGACACCTTAACCGTAACCCCAGAGATACTATATCCTGACTATGTTGTCAGTGGCAGTGAGAGGAACGGTTGTTCCTCTGATTTCTTATCTAAGCCTCCGACACAATATTTTGAATTAACCTCAATTAAAAAAATCCCGTAACTAGCATATCAGTTTAATTATCAAAACCTTTAAATTCCCATTTCATCACTCCTCCAAAAACACCTGTGGCAATCGTTTTACCGTCGGCCGAAATAGCAATCATCTGGGGAGTTTCGTTGATCATTTTCATCGGGTAGTCGCGGTGTGCGCCTGTTGCCAGATCCCAGGTGCGAACGGCACCGAAAATTCCTGTGGCCATCCATGTGCCATCTGGTGAAAAGAAAACATGTGTCGGCGTTTCATTGATCATACCTACAGGATAATCTTTCAACTCTGCAGATTTCAGATCCCAGACACGTACTGCCCCCCAGCTTCCAGCGGCAATCCGTTTTCCATCAGGTGAGAAGGTTACATACTTTGGTGTTTCATTTCGCAGTTTGGTCTTGTAATCTTTTGCTTCCTCTGAATCTACATTCCATACCCTTACTCCTCCCCAAACACCTGCGGCAACCCACTTGCCATCAGGTGAAAACACGGTTGATGTAGGTGTCTCGTTTACCAGTTTTGCCCGAAGCGGTGGTTTGCTACTTCCGCATGAAGTAATAACGAGAAGCAAAACGAGAGTTAAAAGGTTGTAAAACTTGAATTTGATAAAGGTCATGAGTGCGATTGTGAGTGATGTAACCTGATGACAACCAATGAGGCTATGTCCCCTATTCCAGACTACCTCAAAGTTTCTTTTTTTCATTGTGTTGATATTCTTAATGATTGGTTTGATAATCTTCACAAGCATGCCTGCCGCTCCCGATACCTTTGTCTTTGTAATTAAAGCTAAAAGTATGAAGCAAAATAAGAACATAGGCAAAATGAAAAAAATGGGCCTGGCAGCAATTGCCTTACTTGTCGCAGCAGGAAGTGCTGCGGCACAAATAACATCAGAAAAGATGAGCAAAACAGAGAAAAATCAACATTATACTTTTGAACTGAGCGATAAAGTCACACGCCAGAAAGTGAGCTTCAAAAACCGTTACGGAATTACGTTGTCCGGAGATCTATATCTACCAAAAAACAGTGGAAACGAGCCATTGGCAGCCATCGCGATCAGCGGGCCATTTGGGGCAGTGAAAGAACAATCATCAGGTTTGTATGCGCAAACCATGGCAGAACGCGGATTCGCAACGTTAGCATTCGATCCTTCCTATACCGGCGAAAGTGGTGGCGAACCTAGAAATCTTTCCTCTCCGGAAATCAATACCGAAGATTTCAGCGCAGCAGTCGATTACATGGGTTTAAACAAAGCTGTGAACCGTGAGCGTATAGGAATTATAGGTATATGCGGTTTTGCAGGAATGGGGCTTAACGCGGCGGCTGTAGACCAAAGAATTAAGGCAGTAGCGACAACGAGTATGTACGATATGTCCAGAGTAATGGCGCAAGGTTATTACGACAAAACGACTCCCGAAGAGCGCTCAAAAGCGCTGACTCAGATGAGCAACCAGCGTTGGGTGGATGCCAAAAACGGAAAACCTGCTGCAGGCCCTCGTAATCTTCCAGAGAAGCTGCAAGGCAATGAACCGGAATTTGTAGTGAATTATTTCAACTATTACCGAACAGCACGAGGTTTTCACGAGCGCTCGGTAAACTCCAACGGTGCCTGGCTGATCACGAATCCACTATCATTTATGAATATGCCGCTGCTAACCTACATCAAAGATATTTCACCGCGCCCGGTGCTTTTGATCGCTGGTGAAAGGGCTCATTCCCGCTATTTTTCTGAAGACGCCTACAAAAGTGCCGCTGAACCAAAAGAATTGGTCATTATCCCCAATGCCACGCACGTTGATCTGTACGATCAGGTGAATGTTATCCCGTTCGATAAATTGGAAACTTTCTTTAAGACGAATTTGAAATGAGGTAGTATATGTTGGTTGTAATGCAAACACTCTTCATCCAAGCCCTGCATAAAGGGTATTTGCTTCAAAAGACCAGACTATAAGCAGTAAAAGATATAATGAGAAATCAAAGCTGATACGCCACTTTCAAAAAGCCCTCGACAGATTCAGGATCTCTCCCTAATATGGTTTGAAGGTTAGTTGATGGAAAATTAAACTCTCCCTGCGCTATTGCCGAACAGAAAGTTGCAGCCCCCTGTATGGCTTCGTCTGGCAACCCATAGCTTTTCAACTGCGTAGTAAATTCATCCACCGATGGCGATACATATTGGATAGTCTTCCCGGAAAGCTGACTGAGTATACCGGCAATTTCTGCAAATGAATAACTCACGGGCCCTCCAAATTCGTAAATTTTATGATCATGCCCGTCAGTAGCAAGTATATTTGCACCAGCCACAGCCAGATCCTGACGACTCACAAAAGAGGTTTTTCCGTCTGCTGCCGGTAAGAAGATAGTACCTGCAGCAACAACCTGATCGCCCATGAACATTGGGAGAATATCGGAATACAAACCGTGTTTCAAAATCGTGTATTTCAATCCGGATGCCTTGATGAGCTCGTCAGTTTTCCAATGCGCATCGCCCACAAATGCGATGGGTGAAGTGCCATCTTCAGATTTACGTTGCGCACTTGTATAGATGATGTGCCCCACCCCGGCCTGCACTGCCGCTTTCACAACATGCTCGTGCTGAGGCATGCGGTTAGCCACATCGCTTGACGAGACAAAATACAACTTGTCAACCGATGCAAAAGCGCTTTCCAAAGAAGTATAGTTGTTGTAGTCTGCCTGGATTACATTTACTCCTTTGCCTTTCAGATCTTCCACTTTTACAGGATCCCTGACCAGGACCGAAATGGTGGTTACATCTACCTTTTGCAGCAATTCATTTACGACTGCTTTCCCTAAAAACCCGGATGCTCCGGTTACTAATATCTTGCTCATGTAAGTTACTGTTTGTTTAGTTTCGAAGGCAAAATTAACTACATTAGCATTCCAAAGGATAGCAGTTACCTCAAAGTAGCCAGTTACCTTAAGGTAGCCAGCTTTTCAAAAAATGAAACAAAAGAATCATACACAGTGTACTGGGGCACTTTTGCCGATACGGGATGCCCTTGATGTTTTAAGCGGGAAATGGAAATTGCAAATTATCATTGCCATTTCAGCCGGCAATAACCGTTTCCGGGAAATTGAAAGGGCTGTTACCGGTATAACGTCAAAAGTCCTGACCAAAGAGCTAAAGGATCTCGAAGAGCATCAGCTTGTACGCAGGACGGTTTACACGGGCACTCCCGTTTTAGTCGAGTACACCCTGGATGAATATGCAGAAAGTCTGGAAAACGTAATAGTTGCCTTAAATGAATGGGGAACAGGCCATCGTAACCGTCTGATGAAAGCCGAAGCAATCTCCAATTAGCATTCTTTTCTGAAAGCAGTACGTTTAGAAGAACCGCGAACACAGTGATATAAATTCTGATCTCTTGGTCAGATCGAATTCATTATTCCAATCATAGAGTATCCTGTGAAAACTCCTTCTTAATCTTTGCTCTGTGCTGAATCCCCCAGTCAACCAGTGATTCCACCACCTTTTCCAATGTCTGACTATACGGGGTTAGCTCATATTCAATAAGTACGGGATAGCCAACAGATACCTTTTTAATTACGAAACCATTCTCTTCCAGGTCCTTTAATTCACTCGAAAGCACTCTGGCTGAAATCCCTGCTATCTGCTTTTGCAGTTCTCCAAACCTCTTATTTCCCCTTGCTATGGATATGATGATCCTAAGCTTCCACTTCCCTCCTATAGCATACATAGCGTCTCCTACTGCATTCAGGATCACGTTACATTCTTCGGTAAATGCCTTGTTGCCCGGCTCACCTTCTTTAATTTCCTTCATATACCACTACGACAAAGTAACTTACTAACCATTTAGTAACTAGTAATAAAAGGTTAGCGAATATACCATAATTTTGTCCCGTTCCAAAAAAGACAAAACAATGAAAAAGATATTTTTAGAAAGTAGTAACAATGACCAATTGAATATGGGTAGCAGGATAGATGATCTGCTATTGGAAAGTTATGGATTCATGCCCTCGCGTGGCACCTACCCGTTTACAATGATTAGGCTGGTTGATTCTCAATTAAGTAATTTAAAAACGAACCCTGCTCTGGCTTCTGATGTTCACCTACTAGTGCTCACCCGGACCGACTTCACAAAGGATGATCTGGCAGACTATATCACAAAATCTAAAGAGTATACACTCATACGTTCCGAGGATCAGCCAGCATTTTTGCAAAGCTACCTTCACAAATACGAGCATGCTGCAGCAGAAAAAAAATGGCGGGAACACATCACCAGCCTTGCCATTGGCATAGTCACGCAGCTTGCTAAACAACAACAGCTGCAGTTAACCCCAGTGGAAACCGATACGGCAAAGGTGGATGCACTACTGAACCTTCATGCCAAAAATCTGGCAACCTACCAGCTATTTGATGTTCGCTCAGCCGCCCGGCAGTCAGAGTAGCAAAGTATTTTCAGTAAAAACAAATCTAACCGTATACTTATCACTCTAATTGGCTCCATCCGGCCGGCAGTATTCCTATGCCCTAAACTTCGGATAAAATTGTCACCAGGTTACCGATAGATATGGAAAAATAGAATCAAAAATGATCGCAAAAAACAAATTTAAACTTTAAATAAACTGAAATTATGACACTTGAAATTTTGAAATCAAAAGAAGAACTAAGGGATTTAGTAGATGCTTATGCTTACCTGGGCGACGAAAAACGAATCGCTGAAGTGATGGATTTATTTACACCTGATGCGGTCTACAAAGTCTATATGGGAGGCACTTTGCTGGCAACTACAAATGGAATTCAAAACCTGGAAAGAGATTTTATGGGGCACGCTGCAGATGTAAAAACATATTTTACACTCAATGGGCAACATACTGTAAAAATTATCGGCGATGTGGCTACCGGAGTTTCTTTTTCTCAAATCAAAATGATCAGAGAGCCGGAAGGGAAAAAAGTGCTGACGGATTACAGCGTAAGATACGTCGACCAGTATGTTCGTCTGAACGGAAAATGGTTGATTAAAGAGCGTACAGGTCATTTTGTTATTATAGAATCGAGATTTCTCGATAACTAACAGCCGATTAAATAACGGTTAGGTAAATTGGGGAAGCTGCCTTTTATAAATAGCAGCTTCTCCAATTGTGCAACATTCTTTTAGGCTTTGAAATATTCCTACTTCCCTTGCGAATAAGCATCATCTGCAACCTGCTCCATCCAATCCACCACTTTTCCATCCAGATTTTCCTGAATAGCAATATGTGACATGCCCGTTGTCGCAGTTGCTCCGTGCCAATGCTTTTCATTCGGCTCAAACCACACCACATCTCCCGGAAAGATGTTCTCAAGTGCCCCACCTTCCCGCTGTACCCAACCACTACCGGCAGTCACGATCAGCGTTTGCCCCAACGGATGCGTATGCCAGGCTGTTCTTGCCCCTGGCTCAAAAGTGACTAATGCAGACGCTCCACGCCTGGCTTCATTGGCTTCAAAAAGCGGATCAATGCGC
Organism: Dyadobacter luteus; assembly: GCF_003383615.1. Taxonomy (GTDB): domain Bacteria; phylum Bacteroidota; class Bacteroidia; order Cytophagales; family Spirosomataceae; genus Dyadobacter; species Dyadobacter luteus. Next base: position 9,672 of record NZ_QNUL01000023.1, on the reverse strand, counting down.
ACTGCACCTGTAAACCAGCCTTCGGGACCTTTTGCTGAAGCTCTGCTTCCTATTTTTGTTATTTCCATTTTTCTCGGGGTTATATCTATTGAGTTTGACCACTTCTGATCGCATTTTGTCAAAACAGATCAGTCCAAAATATACAACACAAATAGAATACCTTTTCTGATTTCAAAGCTAAGTTTTTCAATCTATCTATTAAGAATTTCAAATGTATAGCCTGTTTCAGGCGATGCATTGGCCCTCAGCGCATGCAGGATTGAATTTTTAGAAGCACTTTGGCAGTTGTGTATGCAGACCAGCTATTTCTGGCTCAGTATCGAACCGGAAGTAGACTACAAAACAGACTTTAAAATGGCAAAAATATTCATCACAGGCTCATCGGACGGGCTAGGCTTGCTGGCAGCAAAATCACTGATCGGGAAAGGTCACGATGTTGTGTTACATGCAAGGAATGAGGAGAGAAAAGCGGAGACACTTACAAAAGTTCCAGGAGAAACAATCGTATTGACTGCGGATTTATCAGACATTAAGCAAACAAAAAAGCTGGCAGAGCAAGTCAATGACCTGGGTACTTTTGATGTCGTGATTCACAATACAGGCGTGTGGAAAGCATCAGCGGATACAATTTTATCTGTCAACCTGATAGCTCCTTACCTACTCACTGCATTGATCAATAAACCAAAACGATTGATTTATTTGAGCTCCTCAATGCATATGCAGGGACATGCTGAGCTGAAGCGCCTGACGGCAAACAGCATCAGCTATTCCGATTCTAAACCGTATGTTCTGATGCTTTCAAACTTTGTTGCAAAACATTGGCCCGATGTATATTCCAACGCAGTTGATCCGGGTTGGGTGCCTACCAATATGGGAGGAAAGTCAGCGCCGGATGATCTGCAAAAAGGATTTGAAACCCAGGTGTGGCTTGCTGAAAGTAATGAAGTTGATGCCGAAGTAAGTGGAAAATACTTCTACCATCAAAAGCAAAACAAACCCAACCCGCACGCTACGGACAACTTGCTACAGCAAGAGCTAATCGACTATTGCAGACAAGTATCGGATCTTAGTTTTCCGCTTTAGAGGTTGACGAAAGCAAATATTCTGAAGTGGGCAAAACTAATTCCTGATGCTTTGGTACATCAGGAAATTTCTTCTTCGAAATAAGCGTAACAGGTATATCGAAACGCTGATGGATAGCAATATTGAAATTGTACTCTCCGAAATAGTGCTTATAGATTTATGTATAGAGGGCCAGTTGTAGTGAGCATAAGCAGTAATTACAAAAATCGAATTATTGGCAACATGAGCTCCTATTGCTACCCAAAGGTTGCCAGACCAGTAAAAGAAATAACCAAATAACGCTCCCAAAAACAAACGTGGGAAAAAGCCATAAAATTGAAAATGAATAATACTGAAAAGCAATGCGGTAGCCCAAATGCTCGTTACAGGGTTTACATGCCATTCAGTCAATTTACGTTGTAATACTCCCCGAAAAAGAACCTCCTCACCAATAGGACCTATTACACCAAATACCATTAACGCAACCAGCAGCTCTGAGAAGGATTCAATTTGTAAAAGCTTTTGGGTAATCAGGCTTTTCTCCTGTTCTGTCTTCCGCATCCAGTTTTCAATCTGTGCAAAAGCAGAAGGAAGTTTCAAACTCTGGTTCCACTCAATAATTTGCTGATTTACAGGAATCAAAAAGACAACGATGATTACCGCTATCCATAACACCGAAGGTGAGTTTAGTTTTTTCCAGGAAAAATCAGCAAGACTTCTTCTTTCAAAATAGCGCCAATACAAAATAACCGGTAACAAAAATGTGGAAACGTGCGAGACCCCGTTCAGGAACATTCTCAGAAACCACTGATCCGGAAAAGCCCGATCAGATAGCTCTGTAAGTGGTGTAAGTTCAGAAAAATGAGTGATTACCAGGCCCAGTCCAATGCCCAGAGCTGAACAAAGGAATATACAACCGACTAATATTAACAAAGAACTACTTTTTTGCATAGAAAAAATCTTCTCGTTCACACACCCTGAACAAATCAGGCTTTTATCAAAAATACAAAATGAATGCGCTGTGACGTCAGAAAGCCAAAAGTAAAATAAACAGATGTTCAATTCAGCCCCTCTGATGAGTGTTATTCAACTATTACATACAAATTTTTTTTGCATAACATAAGTGTTGAAAACCTTTCTATTATATCAATGATTTTGATTTTTGATAATTACTCTATTTGGTTAAATATTAAAAATAACATAGCTTCAATTTTTTAATATTTATCTCAACACAACACGCCGCATGCGCAAATTATCCGTTCTGCTTTTTTTCCTTTTAATCGCAAATCTCTCTTTCGCTCAATTTGGAGTCAGTGTACATCAATCCAATTTACCTTTCGTAGGCTTTAACTATGAAATTGCAGACCGGTTTTTGCCGGAACTTCGACTGGGTGTAGACACCTATCTGGATAATATGTCTGTTGAAGCAGTCGCTACCTATCAGTTTATCGACAAAGAAAAGGTGGAAGTGTATGCTGGTTTGGGAGGAAGAGCAAATAATACTGCGGGATTAGTAGCACCCATAGGCGCTCATTTTTTTCCCTTTCCAACCAAAAACTTCGGATTTCATATAGAGCTGGCGCCTATCTTTTCAGATGATTCGCCCATTGTCAGGGGGAGCTGGGGAATCAGGTATAGATTCAAACAAAAAGACTAAATCGTTTATTTACAATATTGCATGCAATCCTGGCAGGATTGCAAACATAGTCTTGAATGATAAAATAGGTCATAATGAAAAAGGTAATCTTAAATCTGGCGGTAAGTCTGGATGGCTTTATTGAAGGTCCGAATGGTGAAGTGGATTGGTGCATCATGGATGATGAGATGGGCTTTGACGCATTTATCGACAGTATCGATACGATATTTTACGGAAGAGTCAGTTATGAGCTCTGGGGAAACTACCAGCCCGGTTCAGATATCAGCGAAGCTGAAAAATCGCTTTGGAACGGAATCCGTTCCAAAGACAAATTCGTTTTCTCGCGCAGTGAGTCACCATACCAAAACGCAACCGTTATCAGTGAAGATCTTACTGACAAAGTAAGGCAGATAAAAAGTCGGAATGGCAAGGATATATGGCTTTATGGGGGCGCCGGACTTACCAAAACTTTTATACAGCTCGGTTTGGTAGATGAATACAGAATTTCAGTTCATCCAGTGGTACTGGGAAGCGGAAAGCCACTCTTCGAAGATATAAATAGTCGCATCGGGTTGACATTGATTGACACAAGAGTTTTTAAATCAGGTGTAATCGAGGTGGTCTACGAGACCTGCTAAGTAAACTTTATCAGCCATTCCTATGCGGGCAGCAACTATGCTTCAGATTTCTGCGTGCATAAGAATGCATTCTATTTCTCCAACTGAGATGCGATCATCAATTCCAGCATATCACGGTTAGAATCGTTGATTGTAAAATCCTTAAAAATAACCTTCCCATCCTTGTCTATCAGAAAGTTGGAAGGAGCACCACTGACACCGTAGCTGTCCGTAGCAAAATCCCAGCTTCCCCGCAAAGGAGTGAATGACACATTATTTTTTTCCAAAAAGGGCAATACAAATCCGTCCTGAGAAGGTTGTGTGTTGACTGCAAGATACACTAATTCATCGCCTTTAAATTTGTCCACTACCGTTTGAAAGTGTGGGAACTCTTCCTTACATGGCCCACAGCCGGGAAACCAAAATGTCAGAAGGATAACTTTGCCTCGGAGCGACCTCAAACTTACCTTCTCATTGCTTGTGTAAAGCCCAAGGTCAAAGTCGGCTGCAGCGGAGGCTTTACTTATTCTAATTGAATCAATGTCGTCGTATATTTCCTTTTTGTCCTTCCCTATTTGCAGACCGTATGCCGATAACGAATCGTTAAGAGCATGACCGGGCGATTTTGCGAACCTGATAGCAAGGCTATCGTAAGCGCCATTCATATCACCTGATTTCGCAGTTAAAAATGCTTTCTTTAGTGAAGGAAAATCCCTCAAAAAATGAAAGGACGGGATCTTAGCCCGATTGAGTGTAGCCAGCGCCGCCTTGTAATTCTGCTCTTTTTCGAGCGCAGCACTTTTTATCAGAGATTCAGCTAGTTGCTTTCTGTAATCCCATGCAATGCTTTGTTCACCTACTTCATGGATAAGACTCAATACCTTTTCGGGATTTGTCTGCATATACATATCCGCCAATTTGATCACCGAAGATGCCGACCAGGAAAAATGTTGTGGAGGATATTGCTTTCGAACCTGTTCCAGATAGTATATTTTCTTTTCCGGATCCGCACTACTACTAGCAAGACTGGCCAGCAGGTTCGCCCCGCGGTTATCTTCCGGAAACCGTTTAACAAATTCTCTGATATTTTGTTCGTAGCGCTCTGGCTCTGCTTTCTCAGAATGAGTTACCATGGAATAAGCATAACCGATATTCGAAGGATCAAGCTGCGCTGCCTTGCCCATATAGACAGCGAATAAAGCATCGTCAGACTTTAAAAATGCATCCTGAGCCAGCATGTTCCATATTTTATCATTTTAAGGATCCATTTCTGCAGCCTTTAAAAGAAAGTCGCCAGGCTGCGGCATAGTTGCTTTGTAGTAAGCCGTTCCGATGGCCAGTGGGATATGCAGATCGCCGGGAAACTCTGCCATCCACTTTTGATACTGCGCTGCAACTGCAGGACTACTCATTCCCATAGCATGAATATATGCAGCGTGCGCTTTGAGATTAGTCATATCTGCCTTCAGGGCAGTCAGAGCTTTCTGAATAACCTCATCAGATGCCGGCCCTAATCTCCGGGGTGTCTGAGCAGTAACCAGGCATGTTTTACAGAATAGCAAAACCGCAATTGCAGCGAAGACGTATGTGAATTTTGTTTCCTTTATTATTTTCATGTCAGATGAGTTTTCAGAAGATTATCTTTTTATGGCTACCGGCTCTACCTTATAGCCATTTTTCCGTAATAGGGATATAAGGCCGGTTTTGTAGAGAAGATGGCCGGCTCCCACAGCGATCAGGCAACTGTTTTCAGCTATGCCTGACCGGATATCTGCCATCCATTTTTCATTTCTTTGTGCACTCGTATTACTGGCTAAGAGCGCACTGGTTTCGGGATCTGCTTTACTAAACTGATAATCGTAACTCATCGATTTATACACTGCGATTTCCCTATCAGCCTGTTTGGCAAGACCAGGCTGATCCGATCCGGCATAAGCATCTGTTCTGATCCGTTCGACCAAAGAAGACAAAAGACGCCTTGCTTTGGTGCTATCCGAGCTACTCAACGCAAAATTTCCCATACTGTCTAAGCCAATACACCGTTTGTGCTTTCTTTTAAAAGCATAATACAGCTCCCGGTCCATGTTAGGTAAGGTAACGCCCTGCCGGGTCTTGTCACTCATCAGCGTTGTCAATACAGCACTTCCAAATTCCCAAACATTCATTTCAAGAGCATCCGGATTTCCAGTTATTCCCTCACCCACCCTGGCTACGAAAAATGAATCAACCGTATTGTGCTCTTCAGGGGTAAGCAATTTCACTGCCTTCAAAGCGGAGTCCGGACCAATGTTTTTATCTGAGTTGTTTCCATAAACAGCCGTTTGGTTATCACCAAAAAGTTCCGTCATCAGGATTTCACTCGATTCAATAGCAGATTTGATTTCGGGAAAGCTGTAAAGGAAATCGGAAGAAACGACGTGATTTACCCCTAACAGATACGAAGGCTTTTTCAACTCAGGTGCAGTAATTTTCCAGAGTATGGTACCTGGTTTATCGCTGGCAGGTTTTAGATCCGGCTGAGTAAATAACAGAGATAAAGAAAATAAAATGCTTAAACTCATCTTCATTTATTGTGTTTGAAGCTCATTTCTGAAGTCATGATTTCCAGTTAACCAGTCCCATTAGTTGTATAAGAGATACATAGGGTTCACATACCCTTCTATCATTGATAAATCAGGATCTAGTTTAATCGTCCAGGCAGTCAACTTGATGCATAAAATTTACCGTACCCTTACCATTTCACGATTCGGATACAACAATCAATGATTGGGCTAACTTTGCTTAATTTGCTCTTGCCAACTTTGTTGCATCAAAAATTTAAACAAACACAAAGATGGAAACAACAAAAGTTTGGCTTGTAACAGGAGCCTCCAAAGGATTGGGATTAGCCTTAGTAAAAAGTCTTTTACAGCAAAACATGCGTGTAGCAGCCACATCCCGAAATTTGCAATCTCTGGTAAGCGCTATCGGAGAAAAATCTGATCAATTTCTTCCAATGCAGCTTAACATAACAGAAAATGAAGCTGTGAAAGCTGTTATTGAACGAACTGCAGCACATTTTGAAAAAATAGATGTGGTGGTCAATAACGCTGGCTACGGACAACTGGGTACACTGGAAGAGTTGTCGGACACAGAAGCAAGAGAAAATTTCGATGTGAATGTATTCGGTCCTTTGAACGTGATCAGGCATGTGATGCCTTATTTGAGAAAGCAGAAATCAGGTCATATTTTTAACATCGCCTCTGTAGGTGGTTTTTTGGGAAACTTTCCGGGTTGGGGCATCTACTGCGCTTCCAAATTCGCCATGGCAGGATTCAGTGAAGGTCTGGCTGAAGAAGTGAAGGAATTTGGCGTACACGTCACGATTGTCTATCCTGGATACTTCCGCACAGATTTTCTCACATCCGGCTCACTAAAAACACCACAGCAGAGTATTGATGAATACACCGCTGCCCGGGAATCTGAAAAAGCTCACTTAAATCAGATCGATGGTAGCCAGCCCAATGATCCTGAGAAAGCTGCAGATGTGCTGATCGCTGTTGCCGGCCAGCCTAATCCGCCGGTGCACCTGTTGCTGGGAGTTGATGCCTATGATCTTCTCCAACAAAAAACCTACATTATCACACAGGATGCAGAAAAATGGAAAAGCTACACAATTTCAACCGGCTACTGATTATTTCAATGTTAGTCGCGGCATATAGCTGTAAATCTCCGAGCAAACTTATGGCAGTGGACACAATAGAGCAGACAAGAGAATACATCGGCATGTGGGTGACCAAAGATGGTTATATTCGCCACGAGTTACTGGCCGGGAACCGATACGATGAAGCGCGGGGAAACCGTAAGAGCGCATACCAAGGCAGTTACAAAATTACTGGCAACCATATTGATTACAAAGACGACACCGGATTTACCGCTGACGGAGAGTTCATCGAAGGTGTGCTGCATCACGCAGGAATGATATTGTACAAAGAGAATTAAGCAAAACCTAAAACCAATGGCTAACACATTTCGTTTCAACTCCCTGTCAGAGTTTCATGCTTTTTGTGGTCTTCCAAAACCAGAACATCCGTTGATTAGTCTGATTGATTACAGCAAGGTTGTATATCCTGTAATTGACAATGAAATGGCATGGGTACAGCACTTTTACTCGATCGGGTTGAAGCGGAATGTGAATGCCAAATTTAATTATGGACAACAGCAATACGATTTTGACTCCGGCGTGCTGACTTTCGTCTCTCCGCTTCAGTTCCTTAAAATTGAAATTTATCCGGACGCCCAAATAGAGCCTACAGGTTGGCTGCTGCTAATTCATCCTGATTTTCTATGGAATACGGATTTGGCTAAAAAGATGAAGTCTTACGAATTCTTTCAGTATGCAGCCAATGAAGCATTGTTTCTTTCTGAGAAAGAAGAGAATACGATAGTCGACATTCTTCAAAATGTGCAGCAGGAATATCAGTCCAATATTGATCGCTTTAGTCAGGATCTGATCATCGCTCAAATCGAGAGACTGCTGATTTATTCCGATCGGTTCTACGCCAGACAGTTTATCACCAGAAAAAAATCAAACCATGAATTATTGACACGTTTCGAGCAGTTGATATCCGATTATTTTCGCAGTGGAAAGCTATCCGAAAATGGTATTCCGCAGGTGGGATATCTGGCAGCAGAAATGAATATATCTGCCAACTATTTGAGTACACTGCTCAGAATATATACCACCCAAAGCACACAGCAGCACATTCAGAGCAAACTGATCGAATATGCCAAAGAACAACTGACAACAACGACTCTATCAATAAGCGAAATTGCCTATCAACTTGGATTCGAGCACCCTCAGTCTTTCAATAAGCTTTTTAAAAACAAAACAGACCAGACACCCCTGCAGTTCAGACAGATGTATGGATAATCATCACTCAAAAAGCTTTATTCAAAAGCTATACCAGTCCTAATTGATATTCAAACCCACCGTCAACCCCAAATACGGCTTTCCCTGATAAATCCAGAACTGTCTGTTACTATCCATCAAATGGTCAATGCCAAGTGCGAGGCCAAAGTTAAGTTTTTCCACGCCCATAAGGATACAGACTGCTTTGGACCAAACAAACCCGTCATACTCATCTGTGATATTATCATCTGTAACCCAGGGATTAAGCGGTGTTGAACCGATACCAGTTGCCAAACCCGCCGAAAACCCAAAATGTGTAATGCGCTGATTCACCTTTCCGATCGGGTTACTCTTATACGAAAGCTCATAGGTATCGCTTCGGTAACCCAAATAGAGAGCGCCGTTCAAATGATTACTTAGCTGGGTATTCAGCGTGCTGGTGGACGGACGGAACTTGAATGGTATTGTCAATACGTCCAAATCAAAGGTATTCTTCCTATACTTACTGCTGGCAATTTCTTCATCTACGCCTGCCCGAGGGAAAATCATTTTGGGCTTCATAAGTTTGGCACTTCCGGGTTTGGTCTGTTTTCCAGAAGGGAGGCTGTAGACCAGCACCGAGTCTTCGGTATTTTCCACATAGACCGTAACCTTCTTACCAGCGTTTCGGGTTATGTATATTCCGTCTGTGAGTTTATATTTGGGACTGTCCTTCAGAGCCCTGCAAGAAAAAAATGACACGAAGACAAGCAGCACTAGTATAGTCCGGACCATATATGATTGGTTTGTTCAGATTGTGTTTTCTGACGAATCATAGTGTTAGTAAGCAATGCTTAGTAAACGCTCTCGTCAACATATCCATCATACCAAATATGTGCCAGCAATTCATAACCAGATGCGCACAGGTCATGCAAGGCAAGTGAAAAAGGAATTTCTATTAATTATTTCTTCACTTTCTCAAACTCAATAGCATCCTCAGTTTGGGTAGCTATCAGTTTATTTTCCTCAGGTTTGAACTCTATCAGCAAGCCTACCCCATCAAACTTGAATTTATGAGTGTCGTACGGAGTCAGAATGAAAGGCGGATCTGCATCAGCCTGCCCCAAAAGAGTATTGTTTCTCCGTGATACAGTAAATTTTATGTCCAACTGTTTGCTTGTATACATCCCTGTGTATCTGTCAAGTATTTCCGGTTTCAGAGACAGGGCCTGAAAATCAGGATTTGTAAATCCAATTTTGTAGTAGCTGCTCAACATTGCCTTAGCTATATCACTGATCGGATAGTCAACCCCATTGCTGACAACCACCACAGCAAGACTATCGGAAGGGTAATAGGCAAGCGAGCTTTGGAAGCCATCCAGTCCTCCTGTGTGTCCAAAGCCTTCATACTTATTAAGCCTGTATGTTTAAAATGAAATAAGCCCGGGGTTTTTAAATTTGATTAGTAAAAGAAATTTAAAACAGCG
>NZ_QNUL01000022.1 GCF_003383615.1 Dyadobacter luteus | reverse complement strand
ATCTAAAGATAATCAATTTCGAAAAAATAAACAACCCAATAAAAGCAAAAAGAGGCTGCCCTTTTGAGACAGCCTCTCTGATAAATGGAAAGGTATGGGGATTTTTTTTCATGCCTTTTTTCTTGTGACGGTGATCCGATTTGCGACACAAACTTGTTCAAATCGAATCTGTGCAGGATAAGAATACTATTCTTTATGAGGAGCCTGCTTTCTTACCTCTGTAGGTGTTTTACCAAATACTTTTCTGAATTCCTTGCTGAAGTATTTACTGTCATCGAATCCGACAATGGTGGCTACTTCATTTACCTGATACACACCGGATTCAAGAAACTTTCTTGCTTCGTTGAGGCGGATATTTTTAATAAATTCATTGACGGTCATATCAGTAAGTGACTTCATTTTTCGGTATAGAACTGATACGCTCATGCCCGCCTCACTGGCCATTTCATTTACCCCGAAATTAGTTTTTGAAATATTTTGGGTAACAATAGCTCTCAGTTTATTGATAAAAGCGTCGTTGACATCATGAGCAATGCTATTGGAAGTAGAGCTGTCACTGAGCAGTGTTTGCTGGTAACGTTTTTTCAGCTCACCTCTTAATCTGATCAGATTACTCAGCTTTAACTCCAATATTCTCGGGTCAAAGGGTTTGAAAACATAATCATCTGCACCGAAGGTCAGTCCTTCAATAACCTGTTCATTTTGCGTTCTGGCAGTAAGTAGCACCACAGGAATGTGAGAAGTGAGTTCTGCGCTTTTGAGCTGATTACAAACCTCTACACCATTCATCCCCGGCATCATTACATCTGACAGTACGATATCCGGTAAATGTTCATTGGCAAGCTCCAATCCCCGGAGACCATTTTCGGCCTCCAGAATATGGTACTCTGCATTAAATAACTCTTTGATAAAAGCGCGCAGTTCATCATTATCTTCAATGATCAGCAGGGTTTGTTTGTTTGTATTTTCAGGAGTGTCAAAGCTATTGTGGGCTTCCGGTACGGGGCTGAACACATTATCCAAATGACCGGTAGCCCGCGGCGTAAGCTGAGCCTGTGTGAAGTGCCGGTTTTTAGTCAATAACCGGATGGTCATTTTGGTTCCGCCGGGCGTCTCCCCGCTGCTTTCGCTACTTTCTGCATAGAGGTACCCTTGGTGTTGCTCAACAATACTTTTGGAAAGTGCAAGACCAATGCCATATCCGGGTTTGTCGGAATCTGCCTGATAATAATAAGTAAAGAGCTTTTTCAGATGCTCCTGCGACATGCCCTTGCCGTTATCTTCCACACTGATATTTACTTCGTTGGAGAGTTCAGCGATGTGAACTGTAATTTTACCTCCGTCTGGTGTGAACTTATAGGCATTGCTCAGCAGGTTATAAAATACCTTCTGCATTTGTGCCATGTCAAACCAAAGCATAACGCGTGTATCCGGACTTAAAACGGTGGTATTGATGTTTTTTTCTTTGGCGAGATGTTCAAACGATGCGACCACGGTTTGGATCACTCTTACCACATTATGTTCTGCTACACGAAGCTGAATATTTCCGTTCTGAATCTTTCGGAAGTCTAGTAACTCATTGACAAGCAACATCAGTCTGTCCGAATTGTTGCGGGCGTAGGTGAGGTAACTTCCGATCGTTTGGTCAGCATTTGCATTTTGATAGGCTTTTTCAAGCGGCCCGCTGATCAGAGCGAGGTGAGTTCTTATTTCGTGCGAAACATTGGTGAAGAAATCAAGTTTGACCTGATTCAGCGCATTTTCTTTCCGGAACGACGAGCGAAGCCAGAAGAAACGGTTGATCGCATAGATCGCTCCGCCCGCAATAAGTACGTAGAACAGGTAGGCATACCAGGTTTTCCACCAGGGTGGGAGGATGGTTATTTTTATCTTAAGTGGATCTTTTACCCAGAAGCCGTCTCCGTTGGCGGCTTTAACCTGAAAAGTATAGGTGCCCAAAGGTAGGTTCATATACGTTGCCGAGGGAGTCGAAGTCTCGGTCCATACTTTATCAAAACCTTCCAGTTGATAGCGATACATGTTTTTATGTGACCTTGCATAGCTTAGCAGAGCAAAATCCAGCGTAAAGATGTTCTGATCGTGCCTGAATGTGAGCTTTTTTTCACTCCCAACGTCCTTTTTGAGTACTGCAGTTTCATCATTGGCTTTAACGTCCTTATTAAAAAGTTTGAGCGAACTGATGACAATGTTCTCAGGCTGTTTATCAGTGAAAACTTTTTCTGGATCGAAAGAAAACATCTCTTGGTTGGTATTGAAAAATAATATTCCTTGATCATTTTTTTGAGATCCTCTCAGTGTCAGTGGCGCTTTTCTTGGTAGCCCATCCAGATGGCTATAGGATTGAATTGTTCCATAGTCAGGATGGAAGCGTATCAGGTCTCCTGCCTCAATCCATAAGTTGCCTTTTTTATCCGCCTGTACATCTCCTATACCCTTTAATAGACTATGGAAGTTGTTATTTACAGAATTAAACTTCTTATTTTGAGGGTTATAATATTGCAAACCTTTCGAGCTGGCTATCCAAATTCTACCCTTTACATCTTCACAAATACGCCAGACCTCGTTCTTTATATTTGTTTCCGTAGATGGATTTTTTTCAAGTAAGATGCGTTCATTGTAAGCTCGGCCATTTCTTATGATTCCGATATGGTTGTTAGCTCCAAACCAGACGTTTCCCTTTGAATCTTCAAAAAAGCTGGTTACCCCCTTATCGTTACCCCATTTCTGAAATTTTAATGCTGATTTGTCGAATGATGATACACCAGAAGGACCACCTAGCCATAGTTTTTGATGTTTGTCCTGCATGATAGTGAATACAATGTCTTTTTCAACCGGAACGCCTTCATGAACTGGCATAGGGAATGCCTTTGTGGCGCCTTTTTTGATATCATAGCTGTAAAGTTTTCCTCCTCCTCCGCACCACAGCATATCGTGATCATCAACAAAGAAATGGTTAAAGTTTCGTGCAAACTCTATAGATAGGTTGTATATTGTTGTTTTATTAGTGTTTTTATCATATTGTATTATCTTACTTTTATCTCCTGCTATTAACCACGGCTTTTGGTTCGGTGTTAAACCCATCCAGGCACTGTTAAACGTGCTATTGGTAATGCGGTTGGTAAAAAATGGCCAGCCGGAAAATGCAGGAACGGATGTATTCATATAATCCAGTCCTCCATAGTAGTTCCCGATCCACAGGCCACCTTGCCGATCTTTGAATATAGACATTAATACGTCGTCGCTAAGACTTTGCTCGCTTGCCGGATTGTTGACATACCATTCAGCTTTATGTGTTTTCAAATCAAAGTCTACCAATCCTGACATCGTCGCCATCCATACTCGTCCTGGCCTGCCACCTGTAAATCCTGAGAGATCGGGCCAATCGCCTGCAGCACTTTTGAAGCTGGACATAAGTTCAAAGGTTTGAGATGAAATACTGAACCGCATCAATCCACCTCTATTTATACCCAGCCAAATATTCCCTGCGTGGTCGTTAAAAATATATCTGAAGTCATTAATTAATGGTAGTCTGGTATCTGTACTAGCCTTATAAATTTTAGTTTTTCCGCGGTCAAACCACACAAGTCCATTAGAGGTAGCCAGCCATAATTCCTGATTTCTACCCATGGCAATAGCCTGGACTGCATACGAAGGACTCCCGGATTTGGATTGTAAAAAGTGAGTAAACTGTATTTTGCCATTTTTTACTTCAGCACGATCAAGACCTTTTTTGGTACCGATCCATATGTTTTTTTGCCTATCCTCTAAAACGCAATGAACAAGGTCTGAACTGACGGAGGATGGATCTTGCGAGTTCGGTCTAAACGTTTCAAAGTTTTCAGTAGCGTTTTTGTAAAGGCAAAGTCCCTTATTGGTACAAATCCATATGTTGCCATTTGAATCCGAAATCAGAGATTTAGTGTAATCAGAAGCAAGTGAGGTAGAATCCTTCGGGTTGTGGACGAAATGTTTAAAGGTATGGGAGTCATATTTATAAATGCCAGACAGTGTAGCAAACCACATGAATCCTGTTGGATCCTGAGCACTTGCATAAACAAGACCCTGAGGGGCACCGGGTTTCTCTGAAATATGCTGAAATGTCTGAGCTGTTCCTGAATTGTTTAAAATAAAAAGTCCAGGGATGAAAAGCAGTAGTAATCGAAGCAAATATTTCACGGTAATATGTATTGATTTTAATAGAAATAATTCTATTTAAGTTTGCTGTAGCAAACATACGTATATAGTATCAATTTATGTGCAGGGGCACAGTCAATGAAGCAATTATGATAAATTTTTCTACCCTTATGATAGGATTGTAACTGGTTAAATTTTTGTGCTCATTTCTTTCTGGTGAAAGCGGTGTGCCTGGAAAGTCAAAAATCGACCTGTTCTCTTTTGCTTAGTTCGCAACTGAATGTTACTAAATCCAACTACGCCGTATTTTAGCGATTTGTTTGATCTCTTTTTAATCACTATTGATTTAGCATCTTCAAAAAAATTCTATATGCTAATCCGACTGTGAGACTATTTGACAGTAGGAAGGATTGAGTATGACTAATCAATTTTAAGTCTTTACCGAAATCCGGAATTTAAGTAAGGAAAATGGCAAACTTCATGCAGGCTTACATTGATTTGATTCGGAGGGGCAGAGATTATCTATTTCTGAAGATGTTTAACACAACTCTATTGGCGTTCCAAGGTAATGTCCGAATTGGCCGGCAGCCTGGAGAATGTCGTCTTTATATTTATCATGTATTTTGTCAAACGGCAAGAGCTGGATCACAATACGGTCTTTCTTAAAAGTTCTTTTCCATAAGCCTTCCACTTTGCCGTTGATTACGATGGTCGGCATAAACATACCATTGTTTCCGGGAACGATTTTGGGCAGTAGTGCCTCCTGCACCAATAGTTTACGATCCGTGTATCCTAGCATCAGTTCATCGAAACCGGGTAGAAGTGAGATATTCTTTGCAGGCAACCGATCGGGCAGATCGGATGAAAACCAGTATTTTTGACCGTTGAATTCAAAGGAAGATAGGAGAGGGGATGCTGAGTTGAGAGCCAGCCGCGCATCGGAAATTTTTAAACCTGTCCACCAGACAAAATCGGCCAGTGTAGCGGGGCCGTGACTTTGAAAGTATTTAACTGCAACCCTATGCAAAGATTCTTCGGTAGAGAGTGCGTGACCCACGGGCACCCAGTCGTCGAGCAGTGCATAAGTGGGCTGTTTATCCTGATGCGCGCCATGGCATAGCACTTGTTTCATGGCCAGGTAATTGATAATGTGGATGCCGCGTTGCCCCTCAGTTGAAATACCGTTCAAGTTAAGTATATCATACACTTCTTTACGGGTGAGCTGCTTTCCCCCTTGCAGTGCGTTCTCAAGTATATCCTGACTTTTGGAGAAAGTAAGTGCATCCAATTCCAGCTGGCGATGTCTTCCTGCGGCACCGGAAATGATTCTCGGAGCCAGCAATGACAGTAGCCAGCGCACATCTTCCGGGACAACAAAATGCAGTGTACCCCGCATAGGCCAGGTGCGGATGATCTGCTTTTCAGCAATTGCCCTGCCAACATCCATTTCTGTCATACCCTTTCCCCGAAGGCCTATCGACCATTTTGCTCCAGCGAAGTCCTGTGCCTGCATCGCACCGAACCAAGACACTATTTCGGCTGGAGTAGTTTCAGAACTCTTTGAGAGTTTCTGATTAAAAAGCCGGAGCCTGATGATGTCCTGTGCTTTCATATTTATACCTGGAATTAAGTTGCTGACGTACCGAAAAGATATTATTTGGGGAAGTTAAGTAAAGTTGAGCCCATCTCAAATCCTAAGGTAAACCTGGTCAGGCCTCAGATAAAGAGATCAAATTAAAGAATCTAACATGGCTTGACTTCAACCAGGGGTAGCTTGGATGGCATGGCTAAGAGATTCTGTGAGGTAAACCAGCTTTAATCTCCTCCGGAACTCTACACAGAGCATGGTGCCTGCGAGTAACATTGGTAAGTGATATTTTAAAGCCCCCAAAGATTAACCAAGCGTTAATGAATGATTCACACAAGCATAATATTACAAGTCTACTTTTGCGGCAGAAAAATCAGCCGATCGTATAAGAAAACGAATCAGATTTGATGATCTAAAATGTACCGGAGAGGCGTAGCAACCCTTTGGCGGCAGCGTTCTCTCACACCAATTTTCTTTTTCATCAGATAACTCTCCCACTTTAAATACCCGAAACACCAGAAAATCTGGTGAGCGGATCGTCATGTATTTTTTCAACTCACATCTATTACTTATTAATTAACAAAAATGAATCGATTAATTACCGGACTAATTGTCATGATTACTACCTTGTTATGCTCACCCTATATTTACGGGCAGGGTAATGAGGCAACAATTACAGGAAAGGTTTCCGAAGAAGCCGGCCCGATCGTAGGTGCCACAGTTTACATTAAAAATGAATCTACCGGTTTTACCGCTGGTACTGTTACTGATGTAAATGGAGATTATATCGTAAAGCAGCTTCCTCTGGGCTCTCCTTACTCTATTACTGTTACCTTCATTGGTTTCGGAGAACAGAAAAAAACCGGATATGCACTCAACCAGGGAGATCAGCTTAAGCTAAACTTCAAAATGGAAGTAGCTTCTAATGAACTTGAGGCTGTAGATATCAAGGCTAGCTCTTTGAAAAACACAGTAGTAACACTTGGTTCGTCAACAGCTGTAAGCGCGAAAGATTTGCAAAAACTTCCTGTGAACGGCCGGAACTTCAACTCCCTGATCGAACTTTCGCCATTGAGTAATGGGAGCAGCCTCGGCGGTCAGCTTGCTTCGTCGACCAACTATACAATTGACGGGATGTCGTCACGTGGTACGGTTTCAGGAGGTACTACGGGCGGGGCCTACTCCATTTCCATGGAAGCGATCCGCGAGTTCAAAATAGTGACCAATGAATACGATGTAACATTGGGACGTGCAGGTGGCGGAACGATCAGTACAGTCACAAAAGCAGGAACTAACAAACTGACTGGTAGCGCATTTAACTTCATGCGTGCAGACTGGCTGTCAAGTGGTTATGACCTAAGAGGTAACAAAAGAACACAGGATTTCTCTACCAATCAATTTGGTATGTCTTTGGGTGGTGCGTTGAAAAAAGACAAAGCGCATTTCTTTATTGCATGGGATCACCAGGCTGATGCCCGCCCTCTTTTTATTGCCAACCTGCAATCAGATGCTGATGTAGCTGCAAACCGTGTGACGCAAGCTACATTGGATAATTTCCTTGATATTGCAAGATCAAAATACGGTGTATCCAACAATCCCCAATTCGGATCTTTTGGCAAGAAAAAAGGTACTGACGCTATTTTTGCGAGAATTGACTGGCAGTTGAATTCGAAGAACTTGCTCACAGTGCGTAACAACTTCGTTCGCGACAACGACCTACTGTCCGACAACGACAACACGAGCATTACTTCATACGAGTCTTATGCAAACCGTAAAGCTCTCAACAACAGCATTATGGCTTCTCTTCGTACAATCATAAACCCAAAGATCACGAACGAACTAAAGGTGCAGCATTTTTATCAGTACGAAGGGGTAACCCCAAGCAACGAACTTCCGGCTGCCAGCATTCCGCGTGCTATTGTTGAAAACATCAACTCGACTTCGGGAACCAACAACTATATTACAGCGATCCAGATCGGCGGTCAGCGCTACACTCCTGAGTGGTTCAAAGGTCAGACTTACCAGGCTGTTAACAACCTTTACTACAATACAGGTAAAATCAACTTCACTTTCGGTATCGACGTAATGTTCAACCGTATGAAGTCGGTTTATGGTAGCGAAATGAATGGTCGTTTCTATTTCACAGGTCTTGAAAACTTCAACAATCAGACTCCTTATCGTTACGCTCGTGAGATCAACTTGCTTGATGATCCAAGCTCTATCGTAAACTCTCTGGCGACAGGTCTTTACGCACAAATGGATACAAAATTGGCTCGTGGCCTTGAAATGATGGCAGGTTTGCGTTTGGACAACACACAATACCTGAACAAAGCTAATTTCAGCCAGGTAGTGTTTGACGAGTTGCAACTACGTACAGATAACAAGATCAATACAACGCAATTACAGCCACGTGTACAGTTTACATGGGATGTAAATGAGCAAAGCAAAGACATTATCCGTTTTGGTGCAGGTATCTTCGGTTCTCAATTGAACCCTTACTCGATGATCAACAATATGTTGTTCGACGGAACAAAAGTAGCAGCTGTGGAAATTCAGGGGGCTCTGGTTCCAAAACCAAATTTCCCTGGCTACCGTGAGAATCCTGCCTCAGCGCCGGGTGCCGAATTGTTTAACATACCTGGGGTTGAGCGTTTGCTTACGATTAACATGAACAATGTTGACGCGAAAATCCCTGTGCTTTACAAAGCGAACTTCTCTTACAACCACTTTTTCAGTGATCGTCTTCGTGTAGGTATCAATGGTTATGCTTCATGGGCACGCAACAACTACATGTACATAGACCGCAACATGGTAGAAGATCCTTATTTCCGCATTGCTGCTGAGGGTAACCGTGGAGTATATGTTCCTGCCAGTACAATCAACGCAACAAACGGTGCTGTGAACTGGCTTGAAAGCCGTAAGACCAAGCAGGTTGGACGTGTACTAGAGCTGAACAGCATTGGTAAGAAAAACCAGGTTGCAGTGGTGATCGACGGTACTTACCGTTACTTCAGGGATGGACAAATCACGGTGTCATATACCTGGAACGATTCGAAAGACAATACTTCCTACAACGGTAACGTAGCTAACACAGCAACGCTTGATTTGATGGTAAATGACGACCCACGCGATTTGAGCCGCATTACTTACGCTAACAACCATTTCCGTAACAAAGTAGTATTTTACGGAACTGCACCAAGCATTTGGGGTGTGACGTTGGGTCTTCGTTACTCAGGTATCGGTGGTACCCGCTACTCAATGGCTGTGAATGGTAACATGAACGGTGACTTCGTTTCTTCGAACGACTTGCCTTATATCTACGATCCAAACAGTCCTGAAACACCACAAGTGGTTCGCGACGGTATCAACAATATCCTGAACAACCCTGAGGCAGAGCAAAGCATCAAAGACTATATCATGAGAGATATGGGTAAAATGGCTGAGCGTAACGGTGGTATCAACGGTTTCTACGGTGTATTTGACCTTAGACTTGCTAAGAAGTTCAATTTCTACAAAAACCACGGTATCGAAGCATCTGTTGATATCTTCAACGTAGCTAACCTTTTGAACAAAGAATGGGGTGTTGGAACAAACCTTGGTAAGCAAAACCTTTACACGATCAGATCATTTGACAAAACGGCTCAGCGTTTCAATTACGGAATGAGTAACGGAACAGGTGTATCAAGTCTGAACGGTAACCCTTACCAGATCCAGATCGGTTTGAGATACGCATTTTAATATTTAAAAGAAGTCAAGAATGGTCATTCCAGTCATGAATGGCCATTCTTAGAAGGTGTGGTCATCTATAATTTGACCACACCTTTTTTTATCAATTGATTCAAAACAAAAATGAAAAAACTACTTTCAGTTCTGGCTATTGCGTTTTCCCTTAATGCATTTGCCCAGGATTCACACGTGATTCTGATCAGCATTGATGGTCTTCGTCCGGAATTCTATAAAGATCCGACCTGGTCGATGGTCAATTTGCGCCAAGGCATGAAAACGGGTGCCTATTCAGATGGAGTAACCGGTGTTTTCCCTTCTGTTACCTACCCTTCACATACCACCATGATTACAGGTGTAAAACCGTTGAAACATGGCGTTTATTACAACACACCTTCGGAACCTCTGGAAGTTACCGGGAAATGGATGTGGGAATATAATACGATTAAAGTACCAACGATTTTCAGTGTTGCGAAGGAAAAGGGCTTGAAAACCGCCTCGGTATTCTGGCCGGTATCTGTGGGTAGCCCTGCATCTTACAACGTACCTGAATATTGGTATTTGCCTGAAACAAAAGGCGGAAAACGGAATATGACGAAAGCGCTTTCCGAGAACGCTTTTCCGAAGGGATTGTATGAAGAAATCGAGCAAAAGGCTACAGGCAAACTGGAAGAAATCGACTTTGACGGCGATTATCTGAGCATAGACGACAACATGTCGAGAATCAGTGGTTATCTGATCCGTAAGTATAAGCCTTCATTCCTTGCAGTACACCTTGTTGCTGTAGATCATTTTGAGCACGAGCAAGGCCGCGATGGAGATAAGGTGCGTTCGTCATTGGCTGGCGTTGACAGAGGCATTAAAGCCATTATTGAGGCAACCGAAAAGGCAGGAATCAAAGATAAAACCACATTTATTATCACCGGAGATCATGGTTTCGTAGATATTCATACGGCTATTGCCCCTAATATACTGTTGTCTCAGGCAGGACTTTATGACCCTAACAACAAGGCAAACTGGAAGGCCTATTTCCATAGCGCGGGTGGTTCTGCATTTTTGCAACTGAAGGACAAAAACGATACGAAGACGCTTGAAAAAGTGAAACAACTATTGGATAAGTTACCGGCAAATCAGAAGGCGCTTTTCGAAGTTAAAGATCGTGCGGCATTGGATGCAGTTGGCTCCGATCCGAACGTACTACTTGCTATCGCTCCCAAACAGGGAGTTACGGTAAGCGGTGCTGCTACCGGGGAGTTCCTAAGGGCTGCAAGTGGCGGAACACATGGCTTCTTCCCGGATTTCAAAGAAATTCAAACCGGGTTTGTAGCTTTCGGAAAGGGAATTAAACAAGGCGCGGTGGTTCCGGAAATGGGTCTGCAGGACATTGCTCCTTTGATTGCCAAATTATTGAAGATTGATTTCCCATCGGCGGACGGTACTTTATATCCTGAATTGCTGGTTAAAGAATAATCGGAACAGAACATACGGTAGAAATAAGGAATTTAAAAAGCACAAAAAAGGCCGCTGCAAAGTTTTTGCAGTGGCCTTTTTGAAAATTATCATCCGAAATGCTACTCAATGCAGATAACTTGCTGATAGTAGCTCAAATCAGATTTAGTAGCCCGGATTCTGAGTCAATCCCCAGGTTTGCACTTCGTTCAAAGGAATCGGAAGTACCGGAATCGGGTTTACACTGCCCTGAAATGAGTGCTGCTGTGCACGCGTTCTGATTTCACCGGTAAGAGAACTCATATACGTTCCTGTACGAACCTGATCCCAGAAACGAAGCTGCTCCATACCCAGCTCCACGCGTCGTTCATGCGCAATGGCCTGCTTTAGTGCTGTGCCCGTTACGGTAGCCGCTACGTCCGGCAGAGCTGTCGCAGGAATGTTGGTGGGTGCGTAGGTATTACCACCCAAAGTTGAGCCTAAAGGCAAAGTTGATCTTTTGGCACGCTGACGAATCTGGTTCACTGCCTCGCGTGCTACGGTTTCGTTTCCTAGTTCTGCGGCTGCCTCAGCTCTCATCAGCAGAATTTCAGCATAACGCATTTTACGGATATTCTGACCAGCTGCCGACGCCTGTGCCGGCTGTACGATAGCCGCTTTGCGGTTCAGGAATCCTGTCATGTTCTCATCCGGGAAGTTGACAACCTGCCTTACACCAAAGAGAATATATCCGTTTCCATACATCGTCATTGCTTTGCGGGGATCGTTTTCTTCAAACGCGGCCTCCAAATCGGTAGTCGGATTGTTGAAGCCCCATCCCCACGTTGAACGGTTATTCTGGATCACATTGTTTGTCGTACCTGTTTTAATCGGCCCCCAGGTTTGCCCTGATTCCGCAGCCTGGATCTCGAAAAGTGATTCAGTATTATTTTCACTTACCTCGTCAAAAATAGCCGCATAGTTAGCCGTAAGACCATACTGTCCCGATTGGGAAATGGTAGTCGTCAGATCATAGACCTGCTGCCAGTTGTGGTTATTACCATTATCCGTACCCAGTTGGTACATGATTGCGCGGGCCAGATAGCCACGTGCCGCGCCTTTGGTAGCACGTCCAAGGTCTGAGGCAGCGTAGCCATTTTTCTCCGGTAACAATTCGATCGCCTTTTGCAGGTCAGCTTCAATGAACGCATACGTTTCAGAGATCGTCGAACGGCTCGTAGTTGAATACTCTGAGGTTTTCACCGGCTCAGAGAATAATGGCATTCCTCCAAAAAGACGCACAAGATAAAAGTAGTAGTAAGCACGAAGAAAATGTGCTTCGCCCTTGATACGGTTTTTAAGCGCTGTACTGATAGGCGCATTTTCGATATTCTGAAGAACCCAGTTGGAACGGTAAACACCAATCCATTGGTTACCCCACGCACCACTTACCGGCCCGTTGACAGGCAGCGCCCGCCATTCTTTCAGATGCTGAATATCAATAAAATCACTGGCCGTACTTCCTTTTTCAGCATCATCGGAAAGTACATCACCAAACATCCACTCATAATTGTGAGGAAGATAATTGCCCAATCCGTCATTTCCTTCATCGTAGGAAGCGACATCGTACACTGCATTGATTGCCAGTATTGTATTCGTTGAGTCGGAGAAATAATTGCTGTCCGTTTCACGGCCAAGTGGTTCTTTTTCTAAAAAATCACTGCACCCCTGAGAGAGCATACCCGCTATAACAAGACTTAGAAAACTATATTTTTTCATGTTAATCAAAACCTTTAGATTTTAAAATGAATCCTTTTATCAGAAGTTTACGCTCAATCCGATACGTGCTACACGTGGCTGCGGATAAGCAGCGCGGTCCACTCCGAAGTTCAGCGGATTGCTGTCGAATTCCCCTATTTCGGGATCCATTCCTTTGTATTTGGTAAAAGTCAGCAGGTTATCTGCTGCCATATATACACGAAGGTTACTCATACCCATTTTGCCCGTGATCGTTTTAGGCAATGTGTAGCCCAACGTCAGGTTACGAAGACGCATATAGCTTCCGTTGCTTACAAAACGGTCACTAAACTGATCGTTGTTATTTGGATTCAGCTGAGTCATTCTTGGCTGATCAGTATCTGTGTTTTCCGGAGTCCAGCGGTCAAATCTCTCTGCAACAGAATTGAACATACCGTTTGCATTGTTCATCCAGTGACCTAAGCCGTTCACAAGCTCTACGCCTGTAACACCTTGCAGGAAGAAACTCAGATCAAAACCTTTGTAGCCAAGGTTGGCATTAAAACCAAAAGAAAGATTTGGTGTTGCACTTCCCAAGTACGTGCGGTCATTATTGTCAATCACACCGTCGTTGTTGAGATCGACAAATTTTACATCACCCAATTGGGCATTCGGCTGGATCGGCGACCCTTCTCTCACATGCGCATCAAGATCTGCTTGTGTTCTGAAAATTCCGTCCGTTTTAAGTCCATAGTAATAAGCGATTTCACGGCCGACTTCAGTACGTGTAGTTTGTCCGAATCCATTGATGTCACCACCCGCGATCGGTTCTCCACCACCAAGATTACTTACATTATTAATGATTTTGCTTGCGTTGATACCCAAATCGTAGGTGAAATCCTTAATCGAATTTCTGTAATTTAAGGCAAGTTCAATCCCCTTGTTCTCCATGCTACCAGCATTTACATAAGGAGGTCCCACACCTGCAAATACCGGAATAGGCACGCGTACGATCATATCAGATGTATTTTTGATAAAATAATCTGCAGTCAGTGACAGGCTGTTTCCAAAAAATCCTGCGTCGATACCAAAATTGGAACTTGTAGTTGTTTCCCATTTCAGGTTTGGATTACTCGCTACAGTCGGGGCAAATCCTTGTACGGCTGTATTACCAAAAACATACATATTGTTACCCGAAACTGTGGTTACGTAGCCATAGTTGGCAGCACTGTTCTGATTCCCAACCTGTCCCCAGCCCGCACGGAGTTTCAGTTGACTGATTGCAGGAATTGCTTTGATAAATGATTCTTCCGCAAGGTTGTAACCTACGGCGAATGAAGGGAAAGTTCCCCAACGGTTATCAGGAAGGAAACGCGAAGAACCATCGCGACGCAACGTTGCAGTCAACAATAGCTTTTCATTAAAGTTATAGTTCAAACGGCCAAAGAACGACTGAAGTGACTCGTCCGATTGAGCCGTTTCCAGCAAATAGTCAGTACTTTTTGTAGCGGACAAATACCACTGCGATTTATCATTAGGTACATTCAAAACAGTTAGACGCATATCACTAAAAGTAGTACGCTGGTTTTCGATACCAGCCATTGCTGTGAAGCTGTGCTTGCCAATTTCCTTCGTATAAGTCAGATAATTGGTCCATACCCATCCCAATGTTTCCCCTCTGCCTTCACGAAGACTGCTCTGCTGACGCTGATCGTCGTTGGCCAGGAAGTATTGAGCCAGATAGCGCTTATCCTGTGTATTGAGCCAGTTCACACCAAATTGCGTACGGAAACTTAATCCTTTTGCAATTTTGGCATCTGCAAAGAAATTTGCGTTCACCAGTTTCTGGTAAACCTTGTTGTTTTTATACTCATCAACGATACGTGCAGGGTTGGTAGCATTACCTTCAGCTACAGGACGTCTGCCCCAGAAATTGGTAGCAGGATCCCATGCCTTCGCCAATGGTGAAACTGAAAGTGCGCTCGTAAGAATACCACCGTACTGATCTCCGAAATACTGAGTCTTATCGGTATTTGCGTAGGCAGCTGAAATTCCTGCGTCAAGCCATTTTGTTACATAAAAATCATTGTTGAAACGAAGGAAAAGCTTTTTTACAGGGGAATTTTTCACAATCCCTTCCTGATCAAAATAGGTTCCGGTAAGGCTGTAACGGTGTTTTTCATTACCTCCCATTACATTCAGGCTGTAATTTTGCATAATGCCGGTCTGCATTACTTCATCCTGCCAGTTGGTACCGGGATCAGTACTTTGACGAAAATCATTCAGTGTCTGATAAAGAGCACCATTCTCCGGAAGTACAGTGCCATCATTTGCATATGATTCCAGCCTTAATGTAGCATATTGACTTGCGTTAAGCATATCCACCTTGTTACCGGCTTTTTGCACACCCGCATAGGCATCAAAAGAAATTTTTGGTGCGCCACTCTGCCCTCTTTTCGTCGAGATCAGAATTACCCCGTTTGCCCCACGTGAACCGTAGATTGCAGTCGCGGATGCATCTTTCAAAATCTCCATCGAAGCTATGTCTCCTGGCGCCAGAAAGCTGATGTCATTGGTCTGAAAACCGTCTACTACGTAAAGTGGATCACTGTTATTGATCGTACCTACACCTCTGATACGCACACGTACAGGAGCACCTGGCTCACCTGACTGACTAACAATGTTAACACCCGGAACACGGCCCTGGATTCCCTGTAACGGATTGACGGTGGCAATCTTCGTAATTTGCTCCGCTTTTACAGAAGCTACCGCACCTGTGATATCACTTTTCTTTGTAGTTCCATAACCTACCACTACCACTTCATCCAGAGCTTTTGTGTCCTGAGTCAGGGTAACCTGAAGAGTAGTTTGTGTTCCCGGCTGAATTTCCTGTGCATTGTAACCAACGAAGGAAAATACAAGAGTGACATTGTCATTGGGTATTGTCAGAGAAAACCGCCCTTCAACATCAGTGGAGGTACCCGATGTAGTACCCTTGATGGCAATGTTTACACCAGGAAGAGGGCTGCCTGTATCATCCATTACAGTACCACTTACAGTTCGGTCGGGCAATTCCTCTGCTGATCCAGAATTGTTTGTTTGACCCGCTGAATTTGTTTCACCGGTACCTGGTGCTATCTTTTTGATAACAACCTTATTTCTGATAAGCTTATAGGAAATATTGTCTGGTAAGAACATGGTTTCCAGCACTTCATCCAATCTCTTATTTTCAACTTTGAGCGTAACCTTACGGTTCACAGGGAGTAACTGTAAGCTATATACGAACTTCAAATGAGTGCTTGATTCGAGCGAAGACAGAACTTCCCGAATCTCTTTTTGGTGCACCTGTATAGATACACGCTGCGTCAATAACTCCTGTGCTTCGGAGGTATGCGCATATCCATAGGCGGTAGCTATGAACAACAGAAATAATTGTATACTTGACACCTTCATAATTGTCCACAAAGGATTTATGATCTTAAGTCTTTTTTTCATTGATTTGTAATTGTTAGATCTCTTAACACGATGATTTA
Source organism: Dyadobacter luteus (assembly GCF_003383615.1). GTDB lineage: Bacteria > Bacteroidota > Bacteroidia > Cytophagales > Spirosomataceae > Dyadobacter > Dyadobacter luteus. Next base: position 90,450 of record NZ_QNUL01000022.1, on the reverse strand, counting down.
CAACTCCCACCGCCGATTTTCCAGAGAGGCGGTCAACATTACGATGTTGGTGGGAAAAGGTCGAAGCATGTTTCCAGCATCTTCGGCCTTGTTTTAACATTTGGATAATAGCTATAGCATAACAGGGTTGGTTTATAAGTGAAGATTATTTTGATAAATCGCATCCTTTTCCGGACAACATAACAGAATCATTAACAAGCTGATATTTTGCATCAATACTTTCGCAAAGGATTTCAAGCTGAGTGAACAGCGTACTTTCCTGAGATAAATCTGCAGTAATAATACAGTTGCGAAGTTTACTATTGGAAATGTTAATTTTGACCCCGTAGGCTTTCTCCAAAACGGGCAAAATCTCAGCCAGTGGCTTTTCCAGATAGTTGAAGTTAAATCTTATCGCATCAGCCTTTTCTATGGATATAATTTTGGGTTGCTCCACAATACCCGTAACAAGTTTTTCTTCCTGCTTGTAAAATGTAACTTTTTTGTTCTGTGTAAGAACCACTTTTTTCTCTGCGGAGCTCTGTTTCTCTTCCCGCTGTTGCACCTCTACTACCCCGGTCAACACTGCCACCTCAATACTATTTTTGTTCTTATTCTCTTTGATTGTAAAACTGGTTCCAAGAACTTTCGTAACGATATTGTTGGCATGAACGTAAAAGGGACGCGACGTATCGCGGGCTATGTCAAAAAAAACATCTCCTGTCAGATACACCCTGCGCTCATTAGCTTCGAACGATCTAGGAAAAAACAGTCTGGCACCCGGTTCAAGAGTTACCTGGCTCCCATCAGGCAGCCTGAAAGTTTTCCGGTTTGCTGTTTTATTTGTAAAATGATTCAGGTTTTCCAGAATCTCATTTTCAACACCTGCAATAACTGTGGTACTGTTCAGAGCGTATCGATATCCGGCAAAGACAGCAACAAACAGTAAACAGGCAGCTGCAAGTCTAAGGTAGAAGTTTCGCTTCCAAAAAGGCAATGGCATCATTACCTCCCTGGCATTGCCCGAATCCATTCCTTCGTTGATAGCAGCCCACATGAGTTTGCTTGTCTTTTCTTCATCCAGACCTTGGTTTTCAGTGTGGTCAATAGAGTCGTACCACATGTCCATTAATTTGTTCTCTTCGGGGTTCATTCGCTTTTTTTGATAGCGGTCCAATAGCCGCAAAAAAGCCTGAAGGTTCTTTATCATCATAGTCGGGGGTGCAGGAATACTCTTAACTATTATTTTCTGAATGAATGTGGTAAAAGATATTATTCACATCTTTTCTTTGATCCACTATAATGTAAGTAGATTAAACTGCAATTGACCGCAAATCATTTTATCTATTCTTTGAAAATTTATAAAAAATATGCGGTTTTGGCAGGAAAATATTGGATTTGTTACTTCTGATAATTACTCAGAATAAGGAGCCAATACTTAGAAGAAGAAGTATGAGGTAGTCCTTAAGATTAGCGCGAAGAGATTTCAGACCTTGTGTAATATGATATTCTACTGTACGCAGCGGAAGATCGAGCATACGGGAAATTTCGTCAGCAGTCTGACATTGTATTCGGTTCAACTCAAAGATGACTCTTGTTTTTTCGGGGAGTTTTTCAATGCAGGAAGATATTGATCTGGAAAGCTCATTGTAGGCAAGCATGTCATCAGTTTCTGACGATTCATCCTGGTTGTTCAGCTTCACCGATTCGGCATAAAGCTTTCTCTGTACCTCCTTTTTATAAAAATCAAGAACTTTGTATTTTACTGCAGTATACAGATATCGCTCCAGATCTTCGATTTGCACTAGCTCCCGACGTAGCCACAGGTCAAGGAAAATTTCCTGCACGATTTCCATGGCATTTTCACCGGTTCGAACTTTACTCAGAGCCGTGCGGTACAATCTTGATTGGAACTGACCGTAGATTTCTTCGAACGCAGCCTTATCTCCCTGTCGCAAAAGTTGCAGTAGTTCAGCTTCGTTTGTCAAAATCCCATTCATAAATTACTCAGGCTATAAGCTCAGGTGTAAATCTGGACAAATATCTATTTTTTTTTACTATATACCCAAATACTACAATTTAAAAATGCCCGGGCAAGCTTTGGGAGATAGAGAAATTGCGGGCATATCCCATGTTTGGTTTACGATATAGGAAAAAATGCCGAAGCAAAAAATACTCATGAATAGCTAACGTCAGGTTTTAAAATACCTTATCGTATAGGCCGATATTGGGGACAAACTTGTTGATAGAGGAATATTAACTAAAGCAAGAAAAGGAGTTAAATCTCGACCGTTATTCTTGGAATAAGGTGGAAGAGGGAAAGATACGATGCTCACGAGTAAATTGTGAAAATTTGTAAATTTTGGTTATTCATCAAATCAAACGGCTATGTTATAAACTTATATTTGCATGGTTTTGCTTCTTTTTGTAGCCATTTTTAATGAACGAGAGAGGGATTCGAACCAATTTTCTATCCCGCTTACTGTCAATAACTTATGAAGCTCTAAAAATACCTGCTCTCGAATTGCTCACCTTGACTGGAATTTAAGCAATTTTCTTAACAAATTTAAGTTGTAATTTGCTCATTGTCAAGTGTTTGTGAAATTTTATTTTTAAATCTCCGAGGGTTCGGGTTCTTCGGGGATTTGAATGTTGATTTCTATATTTCTGATAATCAGGTAGTTGATTTTTGGTGATTCGTGAATTTGAGCTGTTTACGGAGATTTTTTGGGGGGGGTGAAAGTAATAGTTAATAATGCAATTGCGTGAGGTATTTGCTAGATGTCATTAATAAAAATCCTTGCTCCTAGTGCTTTCACTAATTTGCTATTTGCAGCTTGTATGATGGCTTTTCGCTATTTCCATCGAAATGGATTGATCTCTAGACATGGTAGTTACTTTGGTTACTTTAATAGCACGCTCACCGATCAGAGCATCTGCGTTCAGCTGGTCATGTCTTAGAATTGAAGTCTTTTAGGATGTCGTTCATTAGCAAATCTCCTGTACATCACATTTTCGGTCGGGATAGTCCTAGCATCGGATTGCAAAATTTCGAAATCTCGCTGCATCTGCTTATGAAGTCGTTCCTGTAAATGGGTAGTGGTACTGGCTATGTGTATCTTTTAATCAAGCTCATTCTAAGAGTCTTTACGATCTGCTACAAGCAGGCTAGCTTGTATCTGTAACATGTAATAGTGAGGCATTTAGTTGTTCAGAATTGTTTAGATCTGATATTTCTATCGGCGAGATCTGTATTTAATCTGTCCATCTTCAGCGACAAGATCATCTGGGGAATGTGCACGTTAAATAGCAGCGGTCATTTGTTGTATGGATATTTCAGGCTATTCCATTGTTGTCAGCACTTTATATTTACCTGCTTGTTGGAAAAGACATAACGGGAAAGGACATTAGGAAAGAATCACTGTCACAGTAAAGCAAGCCCCAACAATTAGCGGTTGCGAAATTGATGTCTGGATGCATGCTGAGATGGGGGGACAATAAAATATCCATCAATGGCGAGGTGAAATTGGAGTTTGGTAGTACACTAAAACAAATTACCGTATATTGCGTAGTGGCACGTTAAATTGTACTTTCTGAAAATGGTAATTGGATATATAAGGGTCTCGAAGACTGAGCAGAATCAGGATCTTCAATTTGATGCCCTTAAAACGGCAGGTTGTGAGAAGATTTATCATGAAAAAATATCAGGTGCTTCCATGCAGAGGCCGGAATATATTAGAATGATTTCGGAGCTTCGAAAGGGCGATGTCATAGTTGTCTGGCGAATTGACCGTTTAGGTAGGACAACTTATGAGCTGATCAAGCTAATGGTTGAATGGAAAGAAATGGGCGTGGACTTCCGAAGTATTTCTGAAGGTATTGACACTTCTACTAAAATGGGTCAGCTTTGGTATATGTTAAGCTCCTTCTTTGCCGAAAATGAAAAAGAAATATTGATGGAGCGGACCTTGGCAGGAATGGAACCTGCGCGAGCGCGGGGAAGGTCAGGAGGCAGACCAAAGGGGCTGACCAAAAAATCAAAGGAACTTGCCAGCCTGGCTGCTACTTTATACTTAAGCAAAAAATATACCACAAATCAGATCTGCGAGCAGTTAAAGATTGGGAGCAAGACTACGCTTTATAATTATTTGAGGCATGAAGGGCTTGAAATTGAAGGCTGGATCCGAATTAACAAAGCAGAGAAGAATCTTCGCAAGTATCAAAACATAAGTAATGGTTACGAATGATTATAGATAATATAGGACACATTAAATATACTTTCTCTGGTCATGACTCTTTCCAATGTCGACAACTTTGGCTGAAGAAGGGCTATGACTATGTGAAAGAAGGGAAGAATTTCAACGAGGAAGACGCAGTTGTAAAACTTGGTGTCGGAAAAAATATGGTTTCATCGATACGTTTTTGGTTAAAAGCCTTCAACGTTATCAACAATAAAGACGTTGCAACTGAGTTTGGAGAGCGATTATTTGATGATGAAAACGGATATGATCCATTTTTGGAAGATGAAGCAAGCCTTTGGCTTCTGCATTATCAGTTAGTAAAAAATGACTTTGCTTCAATTTACAGTATCATTTTTAATGAGTTTAGGAAGGAGAAGTTATTGTTTAAAAAGGAAACATTCGTTAACTACTTAAAAAGGATGGGCGAAAGTAACCCTGACTTGAATTTTAATGAAAATACGGTTGGTAAAGACTTTATCGTCTTTACCAACTTATATAAGAGCGACCCCGAGAATAAGGATGTTGAAGATAGCTTTTCGGGAATCCTTTCTGAAATTGAACTTTTGAAGACAATTGGAAAAGGTAAGGACGAGCAATTTTACATTGAAAATACAGAAAGAGATAGTCTTCCTGAGGCAATTATACTTTATGCGATACTGGACAACCCAAGATACAGCAACTCTATCAGTTTAAATTCGTTGGAGTTCGACTTGAACAGTCCAGGTTCAATTTTCTCTTTAAATCGTTCCGGTTTGATGAATAAAATTTCTGACATAGTTGGTTCTTATAAAGACATAACTTTTACAGACCAAGCAGGAATTAAAGAGTTACAATTCAAGAATAAAGTGACTGCCTATTCAATTTTAGATAAATACTATGGCAAATAGTTTCACAACATCGGTTAATATTATAAGGGACACTGATAGGGATTTCAGTTATATACCAACGCCTAATGCTAAACAGGTTGTTGATCAGATAGTTAATGACTTTAAGAAAGGTATTCGTTCTTTTAACATAGTAGGTACTTATGGTACAGGGAAGTCATCGTTTCTGTTGGCATTTGAGCACAGCATTGAAGGAACAAAACGCTACTTTGAATCTAATTTTCTTGTTAAACCGGAGTTTTCCTTTGTAAAAATTATTGGCTCCTATTCTTCAATTGTCGAGCAATTTGCGGATATTTTTGATGTTCAGACAAATAAAAATAAACAGGAGAACATTCTGTCAGAGATATACAACAGATATCATTCCATCGGAAAGGATAATAAGATTTTATTTGTTCTAATTGATGAGTTTGGAAAGTTTTTAGAGTATGCGGCTAAAAATAACCCAGAAAGGGAATTATATTTTGTCCAGCAGCTTGCAGAATTTTGTAATAATTCCAAGCATAATATCGTTTTGATAACAACGGTTCACCAAAGCTTGGAATCATATGCCTATTCTCTAAGTAAAACTCAGCAACAGGAATGGACAAAAGTAAAAGGACGTTTCAGAGAAATTACTTTCAATGAACCTGTTGAACAGTTATTGTTTTTGGCATCGGAACACGTTGCTGCTAATGTGGATAATCAAACTTTAAATAGAAATATTGAAAAGTGCTTAAAACTCACAACCGAAACAAAGGCTTTCAACTTTAATACGGGCTTTTTACAAGAGATTGCAACTAAACTGTATCCTCTCGATGTTCTTTCGGCCAATATTCTAACACTTTCATTGCAGAGATACGGACAAAATGAGCGCTCGCTGTTTTCTTTTCTTGAATCATCTGACCATACGGGCTTAGCAAAGTTCAACAAGCAGGAGAATCCATTCTACAATTTAACAAACGTTTATGATTATCTGAATTTCAATTTTTATTCATTTTTAATTTCGAAATACAATCCTGACTTTTCAGCTTGGAGTTCTATTCGGTCTTCAATAGAAGAGGTTGAAAGAGCGTTTGATTCAAATATCAACGGTTACATCAAAGCTGTTAAGACCATTGGGCTTCTGAATATCTTCTCTGCATCAGGTTCTATCTTGGATTTAAAATTCTTTACGGATTATTTGAAAACCGCTTGTGGGGTTTCTGATAGTAGAGACGTGATGAATAACCTAGAAACAAAAAACATCATCCGCTACCGCTCACACTCTAGGCGGTTCATTCTGTTTGAAGGAACGGATTTGGATATCCAAACGGCGTTGATGGAAGCAGGTAATAAGATATCTGAAGTGGTTGACGTAACAACACTTTTAAATAAGCACATTCAATTCAGCTCTGTTTTTGCAAAACAATATTCCTTCACTACGGGAACGCCTAGGTACTTTCAATTTAAAATATCAGATTATCCCAACAATTATTATCCAGAAGGAGAGATTGATGGATTTATAAATCTTGTGTTTAATAGCAAGTTGAAAGAAAGTGATATTCAAAATAAATCGGAACAGCAAGAGGAAGCTGTCTTATATTGCTTTTTTAAAAACTCTGCGGAGATAAAAAACTTGTTATTTGAGATAGAAAAAATTCAAAAAGTAATTTTGGATAATGAGAAAGATAAAGTGGCTGTAAGGGAACTAGAAAGCATAAATTTAGCTCAGGTTCGTCTTCTGAATCATTATATTACAGATAGTATTTATTCTGGGAGCAAGGACATAAAATGGTATTTTAATGGTGAGGAAAGGAAGATAGCAGATAAAAAGGACTTCAATAGATTGCTTTCTCAGGTTTGTGGCATTGTTTATGATGCAACACCAGTGTATAAAAATGAGATGGTAAATAAACACAAGATTTCATCGTCCATCCATACAGCGAAAAAAAACTATTTCAGGGCTTTATGCAACGATTGGGATAAAGAAAATTTGGGTTTTGAAGATTTCAAATTTCCTCCAGAAAAGACTATTTACTTATCACTTCTAAAAGAAAATGGTATTTCACCGATTAGAGAAAACTCACTAGATGTGATTTCCATTGATGAAAACTCTTCCTTTAATAGACTATGGCGTGCCTCTAATGATTTCATAGAAAGTGCTAAATATGAACAGTTAAAGGTTTCGGATCTATCCGACGTATTAAGCAAAAGACCTTTTAAACTTAAGCAAGGATTAATAGACTTTTGGATTCCTACATTTTTGTTTTTGAAACGAAATGACTTTGCCATTTTCAATGACGAAGGTTACATTCCCATACTTTCCGAAGAAAACTTAGAGTTATTAGCAAAATATCCTGATCAGTATTCCATAAAAACTTTTGATATTGATGGTGTAAAACTTGATATTTTTAATAGTTATCGCACTTTTTTAAATATATCAACCGAATTGACATTTAGTAATAGCTCTTTTATAGAGACTATTAAGCCGTTTATTGTATTTTATAAGCAATTGCCGGAGTACAGTAAGAATACGAGAAGGCTTTCTGCTTCCGCAATAAAGATTCGACAAGCAATTGCCACTAGTAAGGACCCGGAAGTCACATTCTTCGAGGTATTTCCAAGTGCCCTAGGATTTACGCTGACAGTACTACAACAAGATAAATCGAAACTTCAAATTTACACAACGAATTTGCAAGATGCTGTGAGGGAGTTGAGAGTCGCTTATGACGAACTAGTCAAGCGTTTCGAGGAATTCATTTGCAATGATTTTGTCGGTAAACCTGCGCAATTTGAAGAATACAAGGAATATCTCCAAAAAAGGTTTGGAAAGTTAAAGAAGCATATGCTTTTGAGCAATCAGAAGACTTTCGTTCAAAGGTTGGATTCTCCATTGGACGATAAAAAGGCATGGTTGAACTCCATTGCTCAGTCCATTACTGGCAAAACGCTGGAGATGTTCTCTGATGAAGACGAAATGCTTCTCTACCAAAGGTTTAAGTCGATGATTTTAGAGCTGGATAGTTTAACCAAAATATCGAAAGCTGATATCGACGAGAGGCATGAAGACGTAATTGGAGTCAAAATCGATACATTCTTTAGTAAGATAGATCCAAAGGTTGTCAGAATACCAAAAAATAAGAGCGTAGAAATCGAAGAGATAAAAAATGATTTGAAAAATAAGTTGGGTAAAGACAATACATCAAATATTGCCGCTGTCCTAAATCTACTTAAAGAATTATTACAATGAGTAAGGTACGACATGTATTGGGCATCTCAGGGGGGAAAGACAGTGCTGCTTTAGCTGTGTATGTAAAAACAAAATATCCTTCCATTGACCTGGAGTTTTATTCTTGCGACACAGGAAAGGAGTTGGACGAAACCTACAAGCTGATTCAAAATTTAGAGGTATATCTTGGTTTGAAGATAAATCTTCTACAAGGTGCTAAAAAAAGTTCAGAAGACCCATTTGACCACTTTTTAAAAATGTACGGGGGGTTTTTACCGTCATCGCAGGCACGTTGGTGTACTAAAAAATTAAAATTAGAACCTTTCGAAAACTATGTTGGAACAGATCCTGTAATTTCTTACGTTGGAATTAGAGGCGATGAAGAACGGGAGGGCTATATTTCAACAAGGAAGAACATCCAGTCAATATTTCCCTTTCGGAAGAATATTTGGAGTCAAGATGTCGTAACAAAATTGCTGTCTAATCAAAATTTGGAGCAGTTGTCGGAAATGTCTAAGAATATTGGTTTTGATAAGAATAAAGATAAAGCATTGCAAATTATTTCTCGAAAAGTAGATAATACCTTTACACTTGACCAGAAACTGAATTCTTTGCTTGATGCCGACGTTAAGGCGTTTAATCATTTGGTTTTTGCCTTTTTGAAAACAACAGATTATCCTCTAGGAACTGAGGCTAGTTTCCCTCTTTTGGACAATGATGAAGTGTTAGTAAGGTCGGATATTTTCAGAATATTGGAGGAAAGTGGCGTAGGTGTCCCTGCGTATTATAACAAAATTGATTTTGAAGTCAATGGTAAAGTAGGCCAATATGCAAGAAGCCGTTCAGGTTGTTTTTTTTGCTTTTTTCAACAGAAGATTGAATGGGTTTGGCTTTATGAACAACACCCCGAATTGTATAAGAAGGCGATGGACTATGAGAAAGATGGTTACACCTGGGGACAAACTGAAAGCTTGGAAGAATTAATTCGACCTGCGAGGATGAGTGCAATTAAAGAGGAATATATAAAAAGGATGGAAAGAAGATCAAAAATAAAATCACCTTACCTAATAGACATCTTAAGTGATGAGGAGGAAGAAGGCTGTGCTGCTTGCTTTATATAATGAAAGAGGTACTGGAATATTATTTGAATAATTGCCGCCAAGCAATGACTTACCAAAACGAATTATCATTCGAGTTTGGTAACGACTATGCCATATCATTTTCTTTTGACATTAATGAAGAGGAGAACGATGATGATCTTGACGATGAACACTATTCTTATAATTCTATTTGTGCCTTACCCGATTTGGAATTGTTTTTAGGAAAGGGCAGGAAATTTACCACTGTTACAATAAAAGGATATGAATACTTAGGGTGGAGGGAAGATTTATCAGAGGGGAAGTCTATTACTAATGAAATGTATTCATTAGTAAAAAAGATAAACTCTTTCGACACTAGGGCTATTCTTGAATATCATGTCACGGTAGATTACGGTGAAGCCATGTGTGATGTGGAAGGTAACTATTTGTTCGCTATTCAGATTGCTGAGGAATTTTGGGGTAATGATGAGTTTGCCAAATTTATTATTGAAAATAGCGAATGTACTGTTAGTGTTCCAGACTTCTATACTGTTTTTTTTCGCAATAGAATTGAAATTAAAGATAATAGAGCAGTTTCCATCTTGTCTACTAATACGAAAGTTAGGCGTTTAGGATATTTCAAAGTTTTATCACTGTTGCTCAAAGAAAACAAAAGTGTTCCGGCAGCTTCAATAAATAGAAAATTCGAGAATTATTGTTTGAAATATAAAGGCTTTTTGGAGAGTAATCAGTTTAATAAAGGCTTGATAAATACAACCAAAACTGGTATTTCTGCAAAACCTTATATCGATACAGCTTGTGACTTAGAATTTTTAAATAGGATAAATAATGCTTTTTATTCAGGAAAGACATTTAAAGTCTATCAAACTTTACAGACTGAGTTTTCGGATTTAGACAATATTTTTTCTCTAAGTGATTTTGATAAAATTTTTTTTTTAGAACATATTTTAAGAAATGACTATTTCTATTTTAGTTGTGTTTTGGAGTTAATGTTTATCGAGGAGAGAACAACGTATTCTCACTTGAATAAGGTTTTCCAACATAAGATAGTTTCTCGTCTAGAAAGGTATAGACAATCGAGTGAGTTTGGTGATAGAAAAGTGCTAAGTAATTTAGACATAATACTAAATAGAATAAAAGGGTGGAAGAAAGCGGACATATACTTAGAGCATGTAATAATGCCAAGGTTAAATTGGATGCTAGATTTGAATGTTATTAGTCGTATTAACAATGAGTACGCAATCACGGAAATTGGGAAAAAAATATTTCGGCATTTGTGTATTTGGAATGATGTGAATACAAATGAGATAGTTTCGGCAAATGGATTTCTTGATAGGTTTATGGTCCATCTTTTTGACGATTGTTATAATGATAGCGGTGCAATAAATCCAGATAAAGAAAGCTTGATTCTAGAAAAAATGCATAGGTACATTGGAGAGAGTTTTGATTTTTTTAAAACTCTGGCTCCCAACAGAGTCACCGCATCACAAGCCGCAAACTATACTAAGTATAAGTTGTACTTAGACGACCGTATAAAGGTTGGATATCAATATATATTGGATAAGCTATCTGACAAAGATGAAGAAAAGTTTATCTTTAAATTTCAAGAGCAATATCAGGACGGCTACATACAAAAAATTTATTAATGGCAGATATAACAGAATCGTTCAAGCTTAAAACTAATCCATTTAGGTTAACGCCTACCACAAATCCCGATGAATTGGAATGGGCGGGATTTAAGGACATGAAAGATAAGTTTGAAAAGAGAATTCAAAGGAGCATTAGAATACCCAATTCAACCTTAGTTTTAAATTGGGGTGAATACGGTAGTGGAAAAACTCATGCGGCTAGATATTTTAATAAAAAGGATGTATTGGAGGAGCTTGCTAAGAATGTGGAAAGGGTCATTCCCTATTCTATGGTAATTTCGCTGCCAAAAGGAAAGGAGCCAATTTTTAGTCTCTATACGTCTGTAATAGATAAGTTGAATATTGAAGAAATAAGGAAGTTGTTCTCTGACATACTTCCAAGCGTCGGTGAGTATATAGCTTTGATCAGTTCCAATATTCATATTCAAAATGTTCTAAAAGGGATTTTTAACTCTGAAATTGATCACTTAGACATTAAGAAATATCTTTATGGGAATATGTCTGTGTCAGATTTGAAGTCTTTAAACAGGCATGGAATTCTTAGGATGTTAAGAGATGATACTGATTATAGCTCTTTAATTGCGGGTTTATTCTCGTCATTAACCTTTGATAAGAAAAAGTTTTCGTGTATTATTCTTTGGATTGATGAGTTTGAAGATATTGCGGTGCTAAATAACACTAGCATAGATAAGACCAATAATTTTATTCGGGAGATTCTCGACAATGTTCCCAATAATTTGTTACTGTTTTTAAACCTTACGCAATCTGCTTTAATTTCAGTCGAAGATTTGGGTCAATATATTTATGATAGCGTTAGATCCCGAATCAAGGAAAGGATTAGTTTTGACTTGCCAAGCCAAATGGTTTTCAAAGATTATTTAGTTGAATTACTTACTCTATTTAGAGATTCTGCAGCTGATAGCAAGTACTTTCCTTTTGAGGAGAATGTGATAGATGAGATTATCAGAACACAGGGCAATGTGTCGCTAAGGCAGTTTAATGAATCATTATCATTACTGCTTGAACTCTCAGATATGGATAATAAATGTCCTATTGATATGGATGTGTACAATGAATACAAAGATGATATAATCTGGCAAAAGGACTAAACGCATGGGAAATGTATGTTGTCTGCTAGACGCGTGTACCGTAATAAATCTTATTCACATCGATGATGATGATTTTTTATTAAAAAAGATCAAACGACTTGATCTTCATATAAATGAAACCGTTTTTGATGAAATTAGATCAAACGTATATGACAGATTGTCTAATAATGACTCTAAATATAACAATGAGGAGAAGGTGATATTGTTTAAGAAGGAAATTGACCGGAAGGTTAGTTTTTTTAGAGGAAAGAAAAGCGACAATGCTGAGTTGTTAAAAGACTTAGGTAGTAGTTATTTTAATGATATTAAGGAAATTACAGGCTACACAAAAAAAACAAATGGAGAGTTGTGCTCAACTGCCTACGCTTTATACTTAAGTCGGTTCAACGAGAAGAAGATTTTTTTTTATACGGATGATTTCCCCGCAAAAGAGTTCTTTTCTGATTTTTTTGAATTCCAGCAAATAGGTCAGATTAAAGATACGGTTGATTTTTTGATTTTTCTTTATTGGATCGACGAGGATTTCAATACCGTCCAACTTGATAGGATATTAAGCGATCTCTACTCGCAATATGCTGTGGAGGTTACTATATTAAAGGGACGGTTGAATGCATTTTACAGGGAGAAAGTTAATGGTGTTTTTGTAAAGTCCCAAAAAGATATTGCTAGTATGATTAGGGATTTAGTGAGCCAACTTGAAAATCTGGATTTTCGTAAATTGATGTGTTATTGGATTTATTTCGAAAGTAATAAGTCAAGATGTAAAGAGGTATTTGACATTATTAAGCAGTTTCATTCAGTATTTGAGATTGAGACAGATACTACATCTGATACACTGCTAAAGAAAATACAGCGTACCAGATCTCTAATTAAAAAGAAAAAGATCTATAAATGGGGTGATTTAATTTTAAACTAAGATTTTGGCCGTTGAAAGATAATATTTACCTAGATAATAACTCCACGACTCCCATCGAACCAAGAGTACTTGACGCAATGCTTCCGTTTCTTAGGGAAAATTTTGCTAATTCGAATAGCGCGCACCATTTTGGTCAAGCTGTTAACCACAAAGTTAAAATGGCTAGGATGCAGATAGCTGGTTTTATCAATGCGGAGCACAACGAAGTGATTTTCACCAGTGGTGCTACAGAGTCTATCAATATCGCTATTAAAGGTGTAGCTCAGAATTATTCAAATAGAGGAAAGCACATTGTCACAATCTCTACTGAGCATAAAGCGGTTTTAGATACTTGTAAGGATTTAGAAGGCAAAGGATTCACTATAACATATCTACCAGTACTAGAAGATGGGCTTGTCAATTTAGCGGACTTTGATAGTGCCATTAGGGCAGATACAATTCTTGTTTGTGTGATGTACGTCAATAACGAGACTGGGGTTATTCAACCAATCAAGGAAATGGCTTCCTTGGTCCACGCAAAGGGGGCTGCTATAATGGTTGATGCTACTCAAGCGGTTGGCAAGATCGATGTTGATGTAGATGAATTGAACATTGATTTACTGTGCTTTAGTGGTCACAAGATGTATGCTCCAAAAGGGATCGGAGTCTTATACGTCCGAAAAGGTGCTAACAAGATAAAGCTCACACCGCAGATGCACGGCGGTGGTCATGAAGGAGGTTTGAGAAGCGGCACACTTAATGTCCCTGGCATTGTGGCTTTGGCCAAGGCGTGCGAAATTGCGGAGGAAGAAATGAAGGACAATGAAAAAGTAATTGGTGATTTAAGAGATAGATTGGAGAATGAATTGTTGAAATTGCCTAATTGTTCATTAAATGGCAGTGCAGTAAATAGAATTTATAACACAACAAATATTTGTTTCAGTGGTCATGACGCCAACGTTTGGATTGGTAGAATGAGAAATATTTCCGTTTCCAATGGTTCAGCGTGTTCATCTGCAATAGTAGAACCGTCACACGTGTTAAAGGCAATGAAGCTTACAGATGAAGATGCATTTGCCTCACTGCGTTTTTCACTTGGGAAGTACAACACCGGCGAAAATATTGACACAGTAATTGAGAAAATAAGGGAACTCACTCAATCAAGTTAAATTATGCTAAGGGATTGCGACTGGTCGCAGGACAGAGATTACAAAACTGGTTCAGACGATGAACCCTTACAATTCTATTTAGATGGATTAACAAATAGTAATGAATTTAGTCTGTTACTTGGATATTTTAGCTCATCTGCCATTAACCTTCTTTCTGTAGGCTTCGCCACATTTATAAGCAAAGGAGGGAGAATGAAGATGGTTATTAACCATTTACTTTCTTCCAAAGACAAGCAAGCCGTTGAGAAAGGTTATGATGCATCATTTAACAAGGTTTTTGATCTTACGGATGTTGTTTCGCTTGGAAGGGTACTCGATGAATATGATACGCACTTTTTTGAATGCTTGGCTTATCTCATCGGTGAAAGACGAATTGAGATAAAAGTAATCAAACCAAAAACGGGAAGAGGAATTGCTCATTATAAATCTGGAATTTTTAGTGATGGACACAACTTTGTTGGTTACAAGGCATCTTGTAATTTTACACTTTATGGTTTATCCGAGAATTTGGAGGAATTAGAAGCTTTTCTCAGTTGGGAGAATGGAAGGTCGAATAAACTCATCAAAAAACAATTAAAGCTGATTGATGACTATTTCATGGAGAGGGATGATGATGTTGAATACATCTCTGTTCGAGAAATTGAAGTAGTTTTAAAAGATAGATTTGGTAAGAAAGATATTAACGAATTGCTGGTTCAAGAAGAACAATTACTCAAAAGGAAACAAAGTTTGTTTTCAAATCCTAAACTTAGAAAGACAATTGGCAGACTTTTTAGCGAAATCGAACTCATAAGAAGAGTGCCGAGATTTCCATACGCAGAGGGTCCGAGAGAATATCAGACTGATGCCTATAACAGCTGGGTAGCAAACAATTATCAAGGAATGTTCGCTATGGCAACCGGAACTGGTAAAACAATCACGTCGCTCAATTGCGTGCTAAATGAATACCAGAAAACAGGGATTTATAGAGTAGTCATAATGGTTCCAACAACCGCCTTGGTGGAGCAATGGAAAATTGAGTGTACTAAATTCAATTTTAAAAGCATTATTGCAGTTAGCTCGAAAGAGAACTGGGATAACAATCTTGCATTTTTCAATACTGCTTCGAAATTAATCGACACCTCCTATATCGTCATAGTGACTTATGCTTCTTTGCCTAGATTAAAGTTTCAGAGCTACTTCAATCAACTTCCCCAAGACACCATTTTAATCGCTGATGAAACTCACAATTTAGGATCCCAAGGTCTTTTGAGGTTGCTCCCAAACGTTCATCTAAAAAAACGAATCGGACTATCGGCAACACCACACAGAAAGTTTGATGACGTGGGTAATAAATATATTCAAGAGTTTTTTAATGATGAGCCGCCATACATTGTTTCTTACTCAATGGAAGAAGCGTTGAACATTGGTTGGTTATGTAAGTACACATATCATCCACATATAGTCAAGCTTACAGATGGAGAAATGGGTAAGTACAAAGATATCTCTGTTCAATTGTTGAAAATGGGGATGTTTGATAAAGAGACAGGCTCTTTCAGAAGCACACCTGAAATTGAGAAAAAACTCCTTGAAAGGAAACGAATAATCCATAAAGCCGCTAACAAATTAAGTGCTTTTAGAGAGATATTAAGGGCCGAATTCGATAAACGAAATAACTTGAAGTATGCCTTGATTTATGTGCCTGAAGGAATTGAAGCAAGTTTTGACGTAGAGGATTTTACTGTGGAAACGGATGATGAAAGTAAATTAATTGACGAATATACAAGAGCAGTAAGTCAGACGGATGATTCGGTAATGGTAAAACAATTTACTGCAAACTCTGTAAACCGAGATGGCATTTTGAAAGACTACGAAGCAGGTAGAATTCACGTTTTGACCTCAATGAAATGCTTGGATGAGGGAGTAGATGTACCTCGATCAGAGTTAGCAATATTTTGCTCGAGCACAGGAAATCCAAGACAATTTATCCAGAGAAGAGGAAGAGTTCTGAGATTGCATAAGGATAAAATCCACGCTACTATTCACGACTTGGTTGTAGTTCCGGAGGTTTCAGATGAGAATACCTTTGAAATGGAAAGAGGTTTGGTGAGGAAGGAATTGGAACGAGTAGTAGACTTTGCTAACCTTGCGATGAATAAGACTGACACTTACGAAACATTCAAGAACATTTTGGACTACTACGACTTAAACCTTAACGATTTATAAATATACTTATGGCTAGAAAGGACGAAATACTAAAAAGTTTTTTAACTCATGATCAGCTCAAAACCAAGTATAAACTCAAGACTGAAGACCTTCCGACATCAGTTAGAGAAGCTTTAAATTCAGATAAGCCGATCCTGAAAGCTATTGCGTTGATAGTGGATGGTTTGGATGGCACGGCGCCGGTTACGGATTCCGTTTTACGCAACCAGGTAACTCAAATATTAAATGCGGCTCTATGATAATCAGAAAGATACAAATTGAGAATTATCTCTGTTACTATGATAGCAATATTTTTGAATTATCAGAAGGATTAAACATCATCCTTGGAGAAAACGGCGAAGGTAAAACTAAGTTTTTTGAGGCTGTTGATTGGCTTTTTAATGGTGAGAATCGGGAATTAAATATGTTAGTTTCTGCCAAAAAGTTGGATGAAACAGCAATTGGCGATAGCTTTAGAGTAAGAGTGACAATGACTGTTGAGCAGTACGGCGAGCAAAATATCATTGCTAGATCTTTTGTTGCGAAAAAGGAGAAACCTAATGAATGCTCTACATCTAGCTTCATGATCGAAGGAGTATCAGAAAATAATTCGGGAGAACGGACACAAGTTGATGGCCGAGAACTTTTAGACAGGATCTTTCCTTTTCAAATACGTAAATATTCAATGTTTAAAGGTGAAGCAGACTTGGATATTTTCAAAAGTGATAGTGCGTTAGCCAATCTGATAAGTCTCTTTTCTGACGCAAGGCATTACAGCAAGTATTCCGAAAAAGGTACATTTCTTAGGGAAAAAGCGGAAAAGGCGGTAGATGATTCTTCTAAGCTCGACAAGAGAAACGAGGTTCTTTATAAAAGGCTTGAGGGCGAAATTCTATCTTTAGAAAAAGATAAAGCTAAGTATCTTGTGCACCTGAATTCAACAGAAGAGGAAATTAGGAAGATTGAGGGCAATATACAAATGGCAGAAAGTCACGTAAGTAATGCGGATGCCTTAGGAATTCTGAATACGCGAATTAGAGAAATGAGGGAACAAATTTCGAAACTGGCAGCTGGAATTGATGAGAATTATACAACTCTTCTGTTTGATGAAAATTGGATTTTAGTCAATTTTGAGTCTTTCCATGAAGAATTTGCAGGCAAAATATCTGCACACAGCAAAACCCGACGAGAGCTTCAATCCCATTATGACATTAAAAAAGGCATTAAAAAGGGAGAAAAAAAGGTAAGAGCGGAACTATTGAACAATGCTGTACCGCTTCCTGTTGGAGTACCTTCTAAATCTCATATGGAAGAGATGTTGGAAGATGAAATATGTAAGGTTTGTAATCGGGACGCTAAAAAAGGCTCAGAGGCTTATGAGTTTATGATAAAGCGACTTAGGGCATATTTGGAAAGCCAAGTTGTAGAAGAAGATGAACTTGAAATTGATGAACCACTTTTCAAATTTGATTATACAAATAGGCTCGATAATTTAAGTATTAGTCACGAGGACAACTTAAAAAATCTCAGATTAATAAGAAGTAGAATTGAAGACCTCTTTAAGTTTAATATCGATCGTAAAAAGGATATTGAAGACCTCACTGAACAGCTCGAAAGAGAAATAACAGAAAGAGAGAGAATTTTGGGTAATTCAAGCATCGCTGAAGAAAAATTAAGTGATGTCCTAAGGAATTATAATGCTTGGCATCGGGACTTAAAAGTTCGAAATCAAGAGCAAGTTAACTATACAACACAAATAGAAAATATTGAGTCCAAGCTTAGAGAAAAGAAAGAGGAAAAAGATAAAATTGATACAAATTCGGCTAATGAATTCCTTATAAAAACAAGAGATATTTTAAGGGATATCGAATTGATTTTTACTCAAACAAAAGATAAAAAGTTTGATGATTTTATTGATAAACTTCAAAATAAATCGAACATTTTTTTTAAAACAATTAATGTTGATTCTTTCACTGGAATGATAGTCTTTGCTAAACGAAATAAGGTGAATCGTACTATTGTCGAAGTGGAATTGCGAGAAGCTGATAGAACATTTTACAAGCCGAATCAATCGTTGCTAACTTCTATGCACATTTCAATTCTCTTTGCTATATCGGAGTTGGCAACTGAAATAAAGGAGGAGAATTTTCCGATGATTTTTGATGCTCCAACATCATCATTCGGGGAAAACAAAACAGCTCAATTCCTAAATTTAATTTTTGAAACAAGAAGTCAGAAAGTTCTGCTGATCAAAGACTTTCTTCAAACGGATAAGTTGACGAGGGCTCTGTCAATTAAAAAGGAGTTTGAAAATGTCAGAAGGGACAAAGCATTTTGGGTGAAGTTAGAGAGACCATTTGATTCAAACAATTTGAAAACTATTAATTCACAGGTAATCACATTGTAAAATGAAGAGCTTATTTGACAAATGGAAAACTCGGATTCCGAAATATAGTGAGGTGCACAGAGAATTATTTGCCTCACTTTCTCAAAAATTTGGTGCGGAAGGCGAAAAGAAAATTAATCTAGGAAAACATTTCAGTACCAATTATGAATTATACACCTACGCATTTTTCTTAGGATTGTACAGAAATGAATTTGCTCCACTATCTGAAGGCGAGAAAAAGATTGACTTTAGTCATCATATTCAGCACTGGGGAAGTAAAACAAACGTATCTACTCGCAAGGACTTCACCAACTTGCAAGAAAATATGTTTATGGCACTTTTTGCAAAAACTGATCTAGATTTGGTAGCTTTAGAGAAAGGGGAATTAGATGAAGATAACGCTGTAAGATCTTTGCTAGGAACTATGGAGTCGTATACAAACGGTGGACTGATTTTAATCAAAGAGAAACTAGAGGAAAATCCAAACTACTTTTTAAAGGCCACTTCGTTTCTAGATTTGATTTTGGGTTCTAATAGTTCGAAACAAAATTGAATGCGTGACAAAAAATTCTATCTAAACAATTTGCGGCTGGATAGTGGGTATCAACAATGAGAAAGGCCATCTCAGAGAATGGCCTTTGTTTTTTATATCGATTACTTGTCTACCTTCCTGCACAGCTCCCGTTCACGATTTGACAAGTGTTTGACGATAGGTAATGCCGCAAGTTTTTTGTTCGGTCCCGCTCTTATATTATATTTTGGGGACAGGGACAGTGTTTTTCGGCTGGAGTTTGCACTTTTTGATGGTTACAGATGTATCTATGTTATAATAATTTAACTATTGTGTGCACCACACAATCCGGTTCAATGGATGTATTGCAAATGTGTAGGCCGTGACGATTTGCAGTTGTCAAGATCTCAAATAGCTACTCTCAACCAAGTTAGTTTAAAGTTTTTAATTTATAGCGTCGTAATCTTTTTTAGTCCATCTTTGGTTACTTGTGTCCCGGAAGATGGGTATGCGAAGAGAAACTCTCCCCCACGAATGCATTCGCTTATATTGATTTTCGACTGTTGGATCTTTCGAAATGATTTCAGATGTTCTTGCGTTAAAAGATAAAACAAGATCCCATCTAGATAGTGGCAGATCGACATCGGGAACGATTCGAATCTTGCTTACAAAAAAGCCTACCTCCATATCTAGTATGAATGGATTATAATTCTGTCTGGGTAAAGTGTATGACGATTTATGAAAGGGTTGCCCCAATAATAAAGAATTATACGGTATAAGCCTAGGACTCAGTGTGCCAAAGAAGTACCAGTCCCACCTATTTTTAGGAGTGACATATTCATAAGTTATATCTCTGTCATTTTTCTCTGTATCTAAGTAATTGTCATTCGAATCATCACGAAACTTATTTGCAGAAGATGTTGCAGTGCCTATTCCCTCGATCCCACTATATTTTGTGAATCTCCCTAGTCTCAAAGTGGAGCTTACAGCAATACTATTGTACCAACCAAGATTGACTTTATAGCCGAAATAGACCTCAAAATGTTTTCGTGCTAGATAATCGATGGTGGATTGAGGTAAGTCCGGGAGTTTACCTAATTTTCGCAAGCCTTCATGCGAGAATAGAAAAGCAGGCCGTCCTCCATCACTAATTTGATGCTGCCATCCAATGTTAGTTGGTCGCCCTGTGACTATTGATTTATGAGCAAAGGATTGAAAAGTGTTTCCTATGTTACTTCCAATAAATCCATATGCAAACGAAGTTGTGTTTAAAAACTTGGTTTTGTTGTTAAAGAATCTGTAAGCCGTTTGAAGGAAAACAACATTCGAGAATGGTCTATCTCCAATTACCGGATTTAGACTATCTTCTAGTACTCGGGGCGTAAATGCAGTTACGCCAAGCGAAATGGATGAGGGACGCTTATCGATGTTATCGCGGTCAGTACCGGTCAAACTCCATGCAAGTTTTTGAAAAAGATTGACGGGCAAGAAGAGTACTGATTTATCCAGATTAAGTTTGGAGTAGGAGAAAGCAGTTCCTTGTGTGTAATTTCTATCCTCGTTCAGACCAGGTACAAAGTCGAGAAACCAATCTTGATCAACATCTATCCCAAAAGTTCCTCGAACATTATCGATTGTATAGCCACTTCCTAGCACTTTTGTAGGTTTCGTAATTTGAACTTGTAGGGTATCTAAACTCTTGCCATTTGCGTCAACGATCTCAAGAGATAAAAATTTATCCATAGGGCTGCTTGTGTCTTTGAAAGCGTCAATTTTGAATGATTGCTTATCCTGTACTGAAAAATCTAGTGAATTATTAGATTGGATCATGTAGCCAGATTTTTGTGCTGTGGTTGTTTTGTCAATCACTCTGATTTTAACTACCTGACGCTTAAAATTTTTGTCCGGTCGATAAAGTATTTTCACTTGCTCCGAACGACCTTCCCTGATCAAAATATCTGTTTTTTCAAAACTATATTGGGCTAAAACACTTAGGGAAGGGAAAAAAAATAGCATCAGAGTGCACTTGAATAAAATAAACGTTCTGTTCATATTGCAAAAGGAGGAGATAGATTTAGTCAGCAAATTTCTCGAAAATAAACTCGTCAGTGTAACCACTTAATAAGTTTATTGATATTAATAGGTGTTGAATGAGCGAGTAGTAACGTCCACTTTGCAGTGGCGGAAACCGTCTTATCTAGGAGGAGTTTGTGAGATTGAAACGCAGACCTGTTATTCCCATAGAAAATAGCCAGGATCAACACTGTCGACTTGCAATTTACTGTGATGCTTAGAGAAGCCTTGGCTTTCAGGTTAATATGCGAGCAAACAGTAAAGCACACATTGGGAGGTCTTTCACTATAGAAATCGACTCGTTAAGGGTTACAAATTCTTCAATGGGATAGACATATCCGAGGTTACGATGGATGTCGCCGTGCTAAATAAACAGGAAGTTTGTCTCTATACTTGCGAGGTAAAAAATGAAGAAACGCGTTTAGCGATCTGTTGTCCATTATTGTTTCTACCCTATAAATTAAGTTAAAAGCGTGTCTATTCTGTGCTGAAGACATTTATGCTCACCATCTCATGAGTGTCGCCCAAGAGAAGAAAATTCATCTTTGGTTTGAATAACCCCTTTACATTAAACGCTCCATTGGCATTCAAAGGCCAAATATGACGCCTCTCATATCGCTAAGTACGCCGCTCGAAATTTTCGTAACGTTACGATTTAGGTGGATATTCCGGAGCAAAGAGAGCCACTTATTCCGGACACTTTCGCCGGAATCTCCATTTAGGAGTCGCCACGACCGTGTATCGTGCGCCTTAAAACGCTATTGACCATTCGAATACACACGCTAAAATTTATTGCTAAAATTATAGCTTTAAGGGGAAGTAATACCAGCCAAACCTGCAGACCGATTGAAGCCGTTGGTAGAAGCGACGCCCAACTTGTCACGTTTCTCCTTCTTCCCCAGGCATCAAATGGCCGTTCCCCCTCAATAGTTCCCATACTATCGGTAGCAGTAAGAATCGAACCGAGGTGATCGGTGTACGTCTAATGAGTTGTATGGCTCCCTCCTGAGCCGTTTAATAACTGTTCTAATACATCGGATTCGCCATTAACGGTCAGGTAAGCCACGCCTTGGTCTGTTAAGAAGAGAGTTACATCATTCACTATTACAGCAGTTGTATTCATATTTTATTGTGAATGATTTATAATGATAGTTTAATAGTATCCGGCCTACCAACTACATATTTGTTAGTTGCTGAACTTTGTTAAAGTTTTGCGGATATAGTTTGGTAATGTTTTTATGATTGATTGTGGAGATGTTTAGCAGGGTGTTTTTTAGCCAATTGTAGGGATTGACATTATGTTTTTTGCAGAACGAGAAGAAAGAGTATATCATGGCAGCTCGCTGGGCGTCGTCGTGTGATCCGGCAAAAAGATAATTTTTCCGACCTAGGTATGTAAAGCTTTACATAACCTAGGACGAAAGGCTTTTTTGTTCGCCGGATCGCACCAGGCAGCAGAAATGACAGCTGCCATGTACTCTTTTATGGCAACATGTAAGAAAAATGGTATTGATGAGCAGGAATGGCTAACAGACGTATTCCGAAGAATCCAATCCCATAAACATAAAGATCTTTATCAATTGCTACCAAACAACTGGGAGAAGTTCAGAAATCTCGAAAATTAACCCCAAACTACGTTTGTCAAATTACCAAGATGGGTTTTATCGGAGCGATACGATTGTACGCAAATTCATGAGCCTATATAGTCTTCGTACACGCTTTACTCCAACGTGATATCCTAAACCGCGTAGGTAATCAGTCATGCGTTGCACTCCGTAAAACGGACATTCCAGAAACTTTCAGTCTATGGCCTTCATCAGGTGTTGATTTACTAATGATTCACCTTTTGGCTTAAAATAATAATAGCTACTTCTCTGTAAGCCAATCAGTTTACATTGTGCTGAAACGCTGAGAAAGGTGTATTCCGGAGAAAAAAGTTCGCGTTTTTCCATGGTTGTCATTTCCCCAAGACTTTTTTTTAGGAAATCCACCTGGACTTGAAGCTCTCCGATCTTGGTGTACAGTTCCTGCTCCTTAGAGTTCTCTGAATCATTTGCTGCTGGCGCTTCTTTGTCGAAAACCAGGTCAGCTTTTTCCAGAAACTCCCGTTTCCAAGCCGAAATCTGGGTTGGATGGATTTTGTACTTAGAAGCTAAGTCCTGGACGGTACTCATCTCTTTGATGGCTTCGATGGCAACCTTGGCCTTGAAGCTCGAACTGAATTTGCTACGTTCCTTTTTCATAGTCAACCACTAATTTAGAAATTTTAGTAGCTGTCCAACTATTGGGGAGTATTATAATCATTGACTGCACGGGAAACATGGTTTTTTGGTATCAATTCCCCTAAACTTGGAGGTAAGTGCTGGTAATAAGGCAAAAGATAGTATATAAACAATTTTAAGTGAAGATACGGCAACGATAATTAGAGATAAAAGTACTGATAGAAGAAAGGTTTAAGTATCTAAAATTTATCTACAAGAGTTAGGAGATCGCATTAATATCATGTCTAAATTTTCTTCTGCCAGATTCATAATCTCATAATACAAAACACGGAGAATTTGCTGTTTTTTAGTTGATTACTATGCATGTTGATTTGGACAATGAACTAAAATGTTAAATTTTTTAATCGTAGATTGACGTCGACCCTGATTTACTCTGAAAAACACAATTGCGTAAAGCTTCATTACTTGCTACTAGATAGGATTTACATAACGCTGATAATCTCCTTAGGTTAAATTTCATATACAGTACAGCGGCAAACTACTAATAGTGATAACTATTCAACCGATAACGATTTTTCAGGCAAAAATTGCTGAGGAGAAATGTTGAAGTAATTAGCCAACTTATCTATATGTCTTAGATTGTATTTGGCGCGGTGGTTATTGCTCTCCGCATTGCTGACGAAAGATTTTGTCGTACCAAGAATAGCTGCAACATCATCTTGGAGAAGATTGTGCTCCGTTCTGAGTCTTCTCACAAAATCGATTACATATTGATCAATTGGCGATATATTTTCTTGGTCTTTCATCCCTCATACGAAGAACGGTATCCATAAAAATTTACAGTACACACATATGTGTCTTTAAGTTTATTTGTTACCTTTGTGATGTAATAAGTTCATTTTATAGTATTTCGCTGCTACTATAACTGTCGCCATCATGTCACTCCTCCAACTCTCACTCCAATCCGAAAAGAACAGCCGTAATCTGTCTCTGTTCCAAACTGGTGACGAGAGAGGCTTGACCTACTTCTATCAGAAATCCTACTCCAGCCTTTTCTGGATTGGCAAGGAACTGATAGATGACGAATTCCTAGTTGACTGTATCTTGCAAGAGTGCTATCTGAAAGTCTGGGCGCACAGAGAAAAGATTGAGAGCTTCCCACATGCGTACCATTATATCAGAATGAACTTGCGCTGGCAGGTGCTCAAACAGATCCAGAAACCAAACTATCAGATATACCGACAATCGCTTCATATAGACTATTTTGAAAAAACTTTTGGTGAGCTCGTAGATACTCAGCCTTCACAGGACTCTGGAATAGAACAAAAAAGGATCGAGGAGCTGAAAAAAGTGATGCAGTATCTGTCAGACAAACGCCAGCTGATAGCTACACTTCATTTTATTGACGGCCTGCCCGCACGTCAAATCGCAGAGAGGCTTAAATCGAGTACACATCATATATCAACGGAAATTGAAAAGAGTGTCGAGCAGCTCAGACAGATTGTCCAAGTGAGGAAGAGCAGCAGCCCGAAAGAGAAACAACCTATCAAAGATTATCCATACAGTCATATTTTAAGCCAGCCGCAGGCTACAGTCTATGCGCTCAGACAAGAACAGAAAATGTCCTTTGCAGGAATTGCCAGTCAGTTAGGTTGGTGTCAGAATCAGGTGCAGCAGCATTATATACAAGCCTACCAGGTTGTAAAAACCTACTGGAAGCAAGGCCGCAAATAATTTAACTTATCTAAACCAACCCGGCGATGAAGAAGACATTTTACACACGCAAAATCCGGTTGATTGTCGATTCTCAGGACTCTGAATACAAAGGTCAGGTGCTTGATACGCTATACAAATGGAGATACATCTGTTTTAAAGCGGCTAATCAGATCTACACCCACCATTACTTGCAGCAGCAGATCCGGGAGCTTATTTATCTAAGCGATCAGACAAAGCTGAAACTGGCAGATATCAGTAAAGATCCGGACGGAATGCTGTGCACTTCAAAGATGAATACCACCTATCAGATCCTGGCGCGTAATTACAAAGGCCAGATTCCGATGCATATTATGAGCTCTTTGAATAGCACTCTGACGGGTCAGTTTGGTAAAAACAAACCGCTTTATCTTTCAGGTGAAAGGTCGTTGTCTTCGTTTAAAAAAGAGATTCCTGTCCCGTTTAAAGGCACTGATGTCAAAAATCTCAGAAGCTGCCCGGAAGGCAAAATCTTCTATTTCTCCCTGTTTGATATTCCGTTCAAGACATATCTGGGAAGAGACATCTATGATAAAAGAGCGGTGCTGCAAAAACTCGCTGGCGGTGAGATCAAGTTATGCACGAGCTCACTGGTGATGGATAAAAGAAAGATTTTCATACTCGCGGTATTCGAAAAGCAGCATGAGCCGCAGCAACTGGATGAGAATATCATAGCTGAAGCAAGTCTTTCACTGGATGTGCCGCTGACTGTCACAATCGGTAAAGCCACCTATGAGATCGGAAGCAAAGACGAGTATTTGTATAAACGGCTCGCGATTCAGGCTGCAATCCAAAGAAAGCAGAGGGCGACAGCCTTTATGAACAAAGCATCAAAGAAACGTATCCGGCAAAACACAATCGCAAAGCTTCAGGCCTCAGAGCGTAGTTACGTGAATCAAAAGCAGCACGTATATAGCAAGCGTTTGATCGATCTGTGCGTGAAAAACAAAGCAGCGACGTTGCTATTGGTTGATCAGACCGAAAAAGAAGAGCTGGCAGGTAAGGATCCATTCTTGCTTCGGAACTGGGGATATTACGGGTTAAAAGAAAAAATAGAGCGTAAGGCAGATAAAGCCGGCATCGCTGTATTGGTCGAGTAAGGAATATTAGTCTGCAGTTGTCCGGCGAATCAAAATGCAAGCCCGCCACTTTCTGACGCGGTTACCCCCAATAATATTTTTTCTCACAATCCTCTCTCTGAGAACACGGAGAGGCTGTGAGAAAAGCTATGCAGTCGAAAAGTGGTCAGCACTGCTGTTAGCAATAGACATTCACATTGATATAACAGCAGAAGTAAAATGAAAATCTAAATGAGGCTGCTTGTACAGCCACAGGATCAGATCATGATGACCTGATTAAATGTCCTGGGAATCTCAGGCATATACAACTGGGTTATGCTTATTGCTCTTCTGGGCACACATGACCTTTATGAGATACCGGCTGGCCATTGGCAGCCGGTATTTTCATTTGTACGTAAAAGCAAAACCAAGTATCGTTGATTCGCTGATTATATAATCTAACTCAGTTGTATTGTTAACTGTCTTGATGGTATCATGCGCTAATTCAGTTACACTTTTTGGAAGACCGCCAATGAAATTCAACTTTCTTAAATGCGATTTATGGTCTATCCACTCATGATCTCAACTATTTAGACGGTCCTATGAAAGTAAGCCATGATTTCTTGGCTCAGACGCCAATTAACATTTACAACTAAAAACTGCATTAGTGATATAGATCTATTTAAATGATGGGATGATCAGGATCTTCGTCATTGGTAGCTGCATCATTTTCGATATGCCCTCCAACGTAAAAGCAAGAAATATGGTGTCGAAAATCTGTAAACAGTAGAAGAACCTCCCAGATGGCGTTCTTAATATGTTTGCTTGAATCTAATGTTCTATCTGTATTTTAGATTATTAGTATCAGCGTAATATCTTTTTACTTCTTCTGAATCAAAAGATGCTGCAACTCAGAATCCGAAAGAATTCTTTCAATTTCATGTTCTGTAAGTTTCTGTACATCTTGACGGATCTGATCATAATTGCGGATGACAACTGAGTCATCTAGCAATCGAACCACTGGAATCGATTTATATTCAGCCTGCTGTTTAGCGATGGCCTTATGGTCATTGATAATCTGAGCATGGAAAGTTTTCAGATCGATTTTCTCATCCGGGTTATCTGCAACCATGCCCACAAACTCCCCTGAGCTCAGTGAAGCAATCTTCGAGGCAGGAATGGCCACATCAAGCTGTTTGGAGCGGCTGATAGATGTATCTGTCCTGTTGATGGAGTAGCTGGTGCGGTCCTGCATGATTTTGCCGAACCGCTCTGAGAGCTGCTTGGCTGTATCACCTGTGACCTGCCCGGAGATAATGTTTCCGGTGATACTGACAATGACATCAGCCTGCTCTTTACCGTAATCTTTTCTGAGCTGTGAAAAATCCTGAATCCCCAGGGTGGTAGCTACTTTATTGGAGCGGGCAGTAGCGATCAGACTATCAATACCGCTTAGATAAATGGTTGGAAACTCGTCAAAAATCAGCGAGCTCTTCAATCTGTTTTTCTTGTTGACGATCTTAACAAGCCTATTTACATAAAGGGATAGCACTGCGCCGTAGGTTTGAATTTTCTGAGGATTGTTTCCCATGCAAACGATCTTTGGTGCGTCCGGATTGTTGATATCCAGGGTAAAATCACTGCCCGAAAGCACATAGTAAAGCTGTGGAGAAGAGAGTCTTGCCAAGGCGATTTTGGCAGAGGCGATCTGGCCTTCAAGCTGCTCCATGGCATCGTTTAGATAGGCAGTAATAAAAGGATTAATAAGTACCTCTATTTCTTTTTCGGATCTGAGAAGCGTGAATAGTTTGTCATAGTCAAGCTGCATAAGCTCTATGACATGTGGCAGTGTGCAGAAGGCGCCATCCTGATATTTTCGTAGATACCAGATCACTGCAGTGAGAAAATTGGTAGGGGATTCGACAAAAAAATCACCCTGTTTTCTGATCCATTCCCGGTTAAGTCCCAGAAGAATCGTCCGGGCGGATTCTGCTGCATCGGTGATATCACTCATGCCGGCAGCATCAAGTGGATTGCAGCGGTGAGATCGGCTGAGGTCATCAAAGTTGACCGCATAAAACTTGGGTTGCACCTTATAATTTCCTTTTTTTTTCAGCCACGCATTGTAGGCGATAATAGAAAGATCGTCGAATTTAAAATCGTAAATAAAGGCTGAAAAACCTTTGGCGATGTGCTGGTCGATAATGTGCCGGATTACAAAGTAGGACTTGCCCGAGCCAGGCGATCCGGCGACGAGTGTGGCACGGAATGGATTAATAATGTTAATCCAGCTATCATGGTATTTGTCTTTGAGTCTGTAGCGGGCTGGAAGATTAATAGAGTATTCATTTTGCAGCAGGCGCTGCTCTTGAGGGAAGGTTTCATTAAGCTGATTGAAAATGTCCTTGCTGTTAATCTGTAAATATATCACCCGTGATAGCAGCGTACCGCCGGTCATGATAAGTATGAAACCCAGTGAGCAGACCGTAATATATAAGATCGCTGATAGCTTTTCAGACGCCGTGATCCTTAGGGTATAGTAGCTCAGAACGTAGATAAAGAGCCCTACAACAAGGTAAATAAGCCCGGTTTTAACTGAGAGATCTTCCTTCTTTTTCCCTTTCACACCTAGCAGTGAAAGAGCTAGAAAACAAAGTGAGATCAGTTTGGGCTTACTAAAAAAACTGAAGAGCCCGGTCCTAATAATATTGTCAAGTAGTCTGTCGCTAAAGCGGCTGGCGAGCTGCCAGCTTTCAAAAGCTGTGTAGCATTGGTAGTAAAAGTGAAGCGCTAGAAGGCCGATGGCTATCATGCGGCTCATGTCCAGGATCTTTCCAAGCGCCTGTTGATTTTCAGATGTCTGCATGTTTTCTATAAAGTTAAATGATGTACTACTGCATTTTTCTGCGTCTTTTCTTTCTGCTCTTTTTGAGCTGCCAGAGGATTTGCTCAGAGGAAGTTTCCGGAGCAAAAAGATCCGTTAGAAGAGGATCGGTAACAGATGCAGTCTTGCCTGTCCCGGGCAGGATATGCTGTTTACCTACGGTTTTCGAAACCAGTTGCGAGGGCTGCTGCGGCGGCGATTTAATCGGCATTTGGCTCACAAGGTACCTTGGTTCCTCTTTTAGTTTGCACCTTTCAACAATTGCTTTGGCGCTATAGGTTTTACCAAGTGCGCTTCCGTTAAAGACACATTTGGTGACCTGGTCAATATAGGTCAGACCGTAAATCTGACCTTGATCTGAGCGTCTGGAAACAAGTAGTATACCCTGCTTTTTAAGTGCAAGTGAGAGCGATTCGACCGAGTGTGACTGACTTAGGAGCGTGAGGTCAACAGCGTTTTTAATCCGTGCGCGGTACTGTACACGCTCTGTTTGATTGATTTCAAAACGTGCATTTAAATATTTCAGAGTCGGTTTAAAATGAAAGTCACTTGCTTTGATCGGCACACCGATCTTGGTTCCATTCTGATCTAAAAGCCGGTAGACAAGCCCCTGGTTTTTATAAATCCTGGAGTTTTCTGATCCCCTGTCAGCAAGCACTCCGTATAGAGCGAGAACTGCATTTAGCTCTGCAGCAGAGGCATATTTATACTGTTTTAGAACACCATGTAGCACGGAAGATATTGCTTTTTTAGTCTCTGTTTTTCTGTACTGTGCAAGCTGTAAAGCCGGAGCTTTTAGCTCATAATTCTGTTTATTCTGGTCTTCTGCCCGGATTAATCCGAACTCTGTTTCCAGCTCTTTTCTTGCTTTCTCAGACTGATTTCTTCCGATGTTATGAAGGCGGATCGCTCTTCCATCTGCTCGGATAGTAGTGGTAATCAGATGAACATGCGGGTGACCACTATCGTGATGCTGATAGAGCAGGTAGGGCTGCTTTTCAAAGCCAATTTTGGCCAGATAGCTGCGTGCGATTTCTTTCAGACGCTCATCCGAAAGCTTCTCATCCGGTGAGAAATTCAGCGAGATGTGAAGCGTATTTACCTTCACGTTCGGGTTCAAAGCATTTCGTTTCACGAGCCTGGAAAGCTTGCTATGATAGTTTAAATCCTGCTTGTTTTCTAGGTAAAACCCTGCATCAAGAAAGCTTGCTACTGCCTGAGAAACCTTTCTCTCGTTATAGTTCAGGGCAGAGCGGAGCGTGCCGGAAGCATGGATGACGGCTACCATTCCGCGGCCTTTTTACTGATGTGTTCAGCGGCTTTTTCTACCTGCTTTACCAGTGCGCGGCGGTCTAGTTCATAGCTAATCAGCCAGTGCTCGAACTCTTTGATTTTACTCAGCGTGTGCAGCTTTTTAACTGCCTGATTGAAGTTGTTTCCGGCCGCTGAAAGCTCGGCTTTCAGCGTGGCGAGCTCCTCTATCATCGCGTCTTGTGAGGCGCTTCTGTAGGAGCCAACGATCAGCTGTGAGAGCAGTTTCTTCCTGATAAAATCGCTGAGCTTCCGGCAGGTAGTAGCGTTAAATTGTGCCTTTATTTCCTCGTACTCGTCCTGTGAGAGCCGCACGTGCAGCCATCTGTCTTTTTTGCTTTTCTGTTTCATCTCCACTTTTCTTTTTCACTGTGTAAAGCAACTTCTGATTTAATACGGCTACCGCCCACGAGTTCCGAGTGATGGGCGGTCTGTTCTGCCCGGTCTACCGGCCTACGCGGCGCGGCCTACCCGGCAGGGCCAGATCCCGGAGTAGCAGATTTCAGCAGGGCTGCGGCAGCAGGCCAATGCTGAAATGTGATACTTTGGTACATCTGGCCAACCACGGTAAAGCAGGTGGTTTCAGACTTTTCAAAAAGTCATTCTATAAGACTCTTTCATACCTTACAGATCTGTTAGGATCCCGCTTGACGTGCAGGCAGATACTTGCTGGCAAACTTT
Source organism: Dyadobacter luteus (assembly GCF_003383615.1). Taxonomy (GTDB): domain Bacteria; phylum Bacteroidota; class Bacteroidia; order Cytophagales; family Spirosomataceae; genus Dyadobacter; species Dyadobacter luteus. Next base: position 59,172 of record NZ_QNUL01000022.1, on the reverse strand, counting down.
ATCTGGGCCTGAAATTTGTGAAACAAAGCTAAAGTATAAGACCCGAAAGGCCTGAACCCTTTCAGATTCTAAATAGGTGAAAATCAAAGACGGGTGGGTGTCTCAGCTCAAATGCGATGGCAAAAATGAAACTGGTAATCTCTTAGAGTTGCAAAGAAAAAGCAGTCCGAAGACGTGCTTCAGACTGCTTTTTCTTAGTAGATCCTACCAGGGTTATCCGGGTCACCTGAACCCTGACAATGAGTACACAAAATCTGCCCGGTAAGTCCAGTGGTCAGTTCTCTATAAAACAGGCATGATAACAGCTACTGTAAGGGTGTTATCTTGATGGTCCATACGTATCTTAAATCCTTTCAGAAAGTAGCAGCTGGCATAGTCGGTGAGCGTTTCAATATGTTCTTGCCACTGCGCCTTAATTGTGGCAGCACTCATGCCGGGCGCGGTGATAGCCTGTGTGAATTTGAAATGAAGTAGAGGGCCATCAATGAGAACATCGACCGAGACCACGCTTTTTTCATAGTTGTTTTCTACAATCAGAGCAAGACCATAATCTACCAACGAGAACAGAAGCATTGTTGGAAGCTTGTGATTTGCAAGTATTTTTCCCTGGATATTTATGTTTGAACTAAATGTATCACTGAAGCGGGAGTGGTGCAGGTGTAGCAGCTTTTCAATCACGTCAAGTTCAGACTGTAGCGGAATGTATTTTTTCTTTGTCTCATTGAGTCTATAATCCATTATATCGGTCGTACTATCAAAAACGGCCCTTACGTTTTCAGCTTGCGCGGGTATGTTGCGCGTAACGGCCTTCAGAGCGCTTAGAGTTAAATGATCACCTGGATCGGTAACAACTTTGTCTGCCTTGTTCAGAGGCTCATCGGTCTGGATTAGGGCGGCTGTTTTTTGAGAGAGATACACCTCTTTGATGATTTTGAAGACAAAAGCGGACATGGGCGCAAAAATGAAGGAAAGCGCTAAAATCACATATTCCAAAACTTGCAAAAAGCCAGTGATGTGACTGTGGGCTGAAAAACTGTATAACGCTAGCTGCGCGGGTGTAGGCTGTTGAAAAACGGGGAAGTAAATTTGCAGGGCAGTGATAAGGGTCAAAGAAAGGTGGGCGATCAGAATCAGCAGAGCCGGGAGGATGACAAAACCAGCGATTCCCTTTGCGCTTAAAACCATTTTATCTGTCAGATAACAGCTCAGATAATAGAAGGGAATAGCCAAACAGTAAAAGAGCACGTGTGAGCCTTCGAAACGGTCACTGAGCGAAGGACCGGGGATTAGATGGATAGCGAGAAAAATTGTCCAAAAACTTAGGTGGCGGACTACTCTGATGCCAGGCTGATCAGAGAAGATGAGTTCGGGGAATAATTGGCGTCTGTGAAGAGCTAAGAGCATAACTTCATATGGGTTTAAGTTGTCTTTAAGTAGTCTATCAGTCACAAATTACACTATTTAATATTAACTGCCTAATAATGAATGAATTGCTGTGTTATGTTAAATAAAACAGTGGAATTGTACTGTTAGAGTGTTTGTATCGCTCAGAAAAGTGGAATTTCAGCATCTTTCCTAAGCTGGGGAGAAGGGCTTTTACCCTTTCAAATTCTAAATGGGTGAAATCTGTGCTGTAGTCTTAGTTTCGCGGCTGTATAAAAACCATTTCAAAACAGGAAGCTAAGATGGAAAAGAAAATGCAAATGGCGTTGGTTTACGAAACACTGCTGTGTTCACCGGGTATGAGTGACACAGTGAAGCTTGATATGCGTGTTTCACGAAAGGCGCTGCTGCTATTGGCAGCCGCTGTTGAAAGCCAGCTACAAAACGAAAATGCGGATGCAGCCACTGTGAAAGGATTCTTCGAAATGGAGACTGTAGAGGAGCTAGAAAAAATTGTGGGTGAGATCCTTTCAAAATCAGACCTCTCAGGGCTTCACAGCAAACTCAAAAACCTGCAGCAGAGCTAAATTGCGGGTATGTACTTTCAATAGTCTGCACATGTATTTGAGTGGCCTGAGAAAGACGGGAGAATTCCGGGCAGGGAAGGCCCCGCAGAAAAACCTTCCGCCGCTGGGGAAGAAAGAAAGGTTTACTGGCTTTGTCCCCCAGCGGTTGTACCGATTATGCCCCCGCCAGGCGGGGGCAAATTTTTTTTAGCCAGCAAGCACATCAGTCACACGTAATCCGGGGAGCCTGTCAGAGCTCCCCGGAATCTGGTCTCAGTGCCCCAGGCTCAGTTCAGGATCAGCGCACCGTTTGCGAAGTGCTCGCAAAAGTTAAAGGCGCTCTGTCCTCTGAGCTGGGCGGTACCGCCCAGGTAAAGGGATTTAACTTTGTCTTCATCAGTTTTAAAGTTTCTGACATTTTGGTAGTAGCCCGTCACCGCGTTATAGGCGCCGAAGACCGTACCGGCAGTAGTCGGAAGGTTTTGACTGGGGCTTGTGAGCGCGTACTCATAGACGTCTTCAACGGTGTTTAAGAACTGGGAAGATAAAAGCTCAACGCTTCCGTCGCGAAGGTTTCCGAGCGTTTCGTGGTTTGGCGCCATAGCCATCGCGATCAGCTTTTTAAGTTCGGGGTCTGATATGCGCACTTTCGCCCAACGGTTGAAAACGGCTTCGGACTGCTCGCTGCGACGGCTGGCAAGGCCCATGATACTGTGCGCCTGTGCGAGCCGCTGCTGTGCGCCGGAGGTGTGGCGTATTCTGACTACGGAGGATTTGTTATCCAGAGCGGCATTGAGCGTATTCTGGCAAACGATTCTGATGGGCGTGAAGGCGGCTGTAATACTTCCTGAACCGTCGTGGGAGTTGGTCAGAAAGATGTAGCGCTCGATCAGATCGTCTTTACCTACACGGATTTCCCCGGGCATCTTTGCGGTAATAAAAATGCGTTCACCATCACCGAGCGCCCCGGCGGTCTCGTAGCGAATGCCCTCGGCTTGGGCGATCGCATCAAAGAAGGTGAAGGCATCCTGATTCTGAACGATCTGGTAGTCTTTGCCTACAACGCCCAGGGGTTTGCAGCTATCGGTGCGCACACTTGCAAAAAAGTTTGGCACCTGGATCAGCACGCTGTCATCCGTACTACCGGTTAAAGCTATACGCTCTGGGCCTGCCCCGGTGTAAAGCGGCACTTTCTCAACGGTATAGTCAAGCCCTGCCTGCTGTATGGCCTCTGCGCTGGTGGGATGATCATCCAGGATCTGGCCAAGCCCGTGCCATGCTTTCTGTTTTACTGAGAAGAAACTGTGTTTGCCGTTGTTTTCGTTGAAATGAATGTTATGCGCCATGATTTCTAAGGAATTAAAGTGTTTAAAAATTGAATTAAGTAGTGATGCAAATTGCCCGCGAATCTGGCAGCTGCGGCGGCGCGTTGGCCAGGTGGGGGGGGACAGGCTCGGGAGATGCGTATCCATAACGGATTTTGTAGCATACTTTGAATTTCGCATGTGTGACAAAGCTTAAAGTGAAAAACTGATTTCGCCTTTCCTTTTCAAGCCTTCTGTGAGAGAAAAAACATATGGTTTGACCCCAAAGAAAAAACAAGAAAAAAAAGAAAGCCTAAGGATCAGTGTCCCCATCCAGGGGCCAAAAGGGAATGCGGAATAAGTCACGCAGTGTGCCGGCGAAAAGAAACAATAAAAAATAAGACAGCTATTGAGCCGGCATTATGCCGAACCGTTTTGGCTTTGCTTTCAGGTAGGCTCAGACAATGGGGACACTACCTTAGCTGCCCTTTTGAGCTTGTTTCGGGGTCAAACCAAAGCAGGCATAAAAAACCTGCTTTTTAGCCCTGTCTGAAAGCGACTTAAATCCTGATAATGTTCTGTGAAAGGTGGTTTCAAGCTGTCTGAAACATAAATTTTTGCTCGTAGAGGCGTCTTTGAAACTTTACAGCCATTGCTGTACTTAAAAAACGTCTTTATGAAAATTAAGGCTCAGGGCTTTTGCATGGTGCGAAGGCCAGTTCTTTCCAGAAATGTGTTGGAAGATTTTAACGCGCTTATAAACAGGCATCCGGAAAAGTTTGAATCAGAGTTAAAGAGAATTTTTTCTGATTCTGACCTTCTTGAAGGACTCGCGCTTAGCTGCGGCCCGCTTTACGATTTGGTGAGCGCATTTACCAGGGACCAGCCAGTAAAGGGAAAGGAAAAGGTATTGCAGAGTCTATACAAATTTTTGATCAGGGCATCTAGCCGGCCGATACCTTTCGGGCTTTTTGCCGGCTATTTTATAATGGAAACTGCTGACACAACCCAGGTTAGCTTTCAAAGGCAGTATCCTGCCATAAGGCATAATCAGCTTGATGTAGCAGCGCTTGAAGCTATTAAAGAAAAACTGCTTGAGTATACCGATGTAAGAAAGGCACTGCACTTTTATCCAAGCAGCTCTCTTTACAGGGTAGGGAATTACTACCGCTACATGAAAAGGGTAAAAGATGAAGAGCATACCAGCTTTGTTCTCAAGCAAGCCGCCTATCACCCTGTTTTAGAAAAGTTGTTAAACGAGGTGAAAGGGGGAATGCGGCTGTCGGCACTTTCCGGGCTCGTGCAAGCTGAAAATTTTAGCGATCAGGAAAGCAGGGCATATATAGCTTCGCTAATCCAGGCGCAGATGCTTGTCAGCAGCATGGAGATCAGTGTGATCGGTGAAAAAGATTATCTGAGCCGTCTGGCTGACAGGCTGACTGAGCTGAAAGTAGCGGAAAAGTTAACGGAAAAGATCAGAGGCATTCAAATACAGCTCAGAGAAAATGCGGCAGTAACAGAAATTAATACTTCTGTCAGCCAGCTCCTGGGAAAGCCGCTTCGGCTGGAGCAGACAATACATACCACGCTCAGATTTCAGACTGAACATGCCAGTATCAGTAGTAAGGTTTTGTCAACACTAGCAAGTCAGTTTAGCCGTATCGGATTTTTGAGGCAAGAAACGGATGGACAGGAGCTCAAAGATTTTACGCGCCGGTTCACTGCCCGCTATTGGCAGCGGAGTGTGCCGCTTTTGGTGGCGCTGGACTATGAGTATGGAGTAGGTTATGGGGCGCTTAGCAGCCAGACCCAGCCAGCGGGAAGCCTTCTTGATGGCATCGAGTACAGTCCAGGTAGCGAAATAAATCAAGCTACTCAAAGAAATGACCTTTCCCGCAAGCTCTACGAGCAGGCCTTTTTGGTGGAAGACCGAGCGGTGATGCTCACTGACCGGCTTCTGGATAAGCATAGACCAGCTAAAAGTAAACCATTGGCGGAAAGCTTTTATGTTATAGGGAGCTTTCACAGCAAGTCACAGGGTGCTTTGGATAAGGGTGATTTTGTTTTTGAGCTTAAAGGTCTTTCTGGCCCGGGCGCCTGTGATCTTCTGACGCGGTTTTGCGTGGGCGATCCTGAGTTGAGCAGCCAGGTAAAGAAGCTGACAGAAATTGAGCAGACACAATCAGAAAACCTGATTTACGCAGAGATAGCTCATTTGCCGGCGGGAAAGGGTGGAAATGTGCTGCAAAGACCTGATCTGACTCCGTATCAGATCACTTATCTGTCAGCCGGTGCGGGCAAGAACAGTATTGCTGCCAGCGACTTACAACTGAGCTGTCTGGATGGCGAAAATCTGGTCTTAAGCTGTCCGCGATTAGGAAAGCAGATCATGCCGCTATTGACAAGTGCTCACCATTATTCGGGAGGGCTTCCGGTATACCGGTTTCTTTGTGATTTGGCGAATCAAAAAAGCATTGCGCTCGCATGGGACTGGGGACATTATAGCGATGCGGCTTTTTTGCCGCGGGTGCAGTACCGACAGATAGTGCTTAGCAAAGCGAGCTGGCTGTTGACAGCTGAGCCGCCAGAAGTTTTTGCAAGTAAAGTGGCATGGTGGCAAGATGTCGCAGACAAACTGGGTACGCCTCGTTACTTTACTGTGGGAGAGATGGATCAGACGTTATTGATCGACAGTGAAAATGAGCAGTCGTTGGCATTGCTTGCCAAAGTGCTTAAAAGGTCAGGTGAGGTGCGAGTCACCGAGTCGCTTGAAACGCCTGATGAAGGCATTTTAGGGGAGGCAGGAGCGTATTTTTCTAATGAATTTGTGATCCCATTCCTAAACAAAGAAGACCAGCGTTTCAAAAAGCAGCCCAGGCAAACTGTTGCCGGCAGCGACAATAAGATAGCGCGGTATTTCAATGTCGGTTCATCGTGGTTGTATGTGAAAATATACTGCGCGGAAAAACTCTCTGATACGCTGATCAGTACAGTCCTGAAGCCTTTTGTAATAGGGCTTCAGGCAGATGGCAGTATTGACAAGTGGTTTTTTATCCGTTACAGAGATCCCGACCCGCATCTGAGAATCAGGTTTCACAGCGAAAAGACAGACTTTTGGAGCGCTATTCTGGCCCAACTGTACAAATTGATAGCGCCGCTTATTGAAAGCGGTATGGTCCGGAGTATCCATACAGATAATTATGAAAGGGAGTTGGAGCGGTTTGAACCCAGCATCTACGAGAGAGTTGAGTCCCTATTTCACTGCGACAGTCAGGCAGTGACGCAGGCTTTAGAACTAACGGCAAACAACTCAGAGCTGCGCTGGCAGGGGGCATTGTTGGGAACTGATTTGCTGCTGAAAAGCTTTGATTTTGATATGAGCAGCAGAGAGAATGTGATAAGAGCAGCCCATGAACAGTTTTCAGCTGAACTGGATAAAACAGGAACAGTCCGGATACAAATGGATCAAAATTACCGGGCACAGAAGAGCGAAATCATACAGATTCTTGGTGAAGAGAACACAGACTTTAAAATGCGAATTGTAGCTTACTTCAGATCCCGGGATCAACAGGTGAAAAGAACGTTAAAATACCTGGAGTCTTCTGATCAGGATCAAAAAATGAAATTGTGCTCAGATCTTGTTCACCTTTCTTTGAACCGTTGGTTTGACACCCTGCAACGTAAACAGGAATTTGCTGTATATCATTATCTTAAGAAGTATTATACCTCCAGGCTGAAATCACTGTAGAAACTCAAGATACTCCTTCAAGTTGTAGTATGTAACCGAAAATTTATTTATGTTTATCTGTCTCCACGCAATTGATCGCAGGCCAGTAGTGCATTCAGCAGGAAAGATATCTATTCATATAATTCTGATACACCATGACTCAACAAACTATTCAACCCAGCCGACCCATCAGATGTCTGATTGTAGACGACGAGATTGCAGCTCATAAGAACATCAAATACTTTATCAATCAGGTGCCGGGAATGGAGTTCTCGGAAGGGTGCATGAATGCTGTCGAGGCGCTTGAATTAGTTGCAGGACAGGATTTTGACATTATATTTCTGGACGTGGATATGCCCTATATTTCGGGGGTAGAGTTTCTTCGCATTGTTGGCAGGATCACAGCATCGGTCGTGATGACCACCGCGCACCCCGAGTTTGCCATTGACGGATATGATCACAACGTAGCAGATTTTTTATTGAAGCCTTTTTCGCTGGAGCGGTTTCTGGTAGCCGTTCAAAAGGTGCGTAATTTGCGGGCAAGCAAAGCAGGCCATCCTATTTATTTACAGCAGCCGGCCCAGTCTTGTGATCCTCTTCATCCTTTTCAGGTTCTGCAAAAAAGAAGCGGAGAGGATCAGTTGCTACCTCACCCCAGACAGCTTCCGGTTTTCAATGAAAAAAGGATGTGGATCAGGGTAGGAAAGTTAATTCTTCCCATACCCTATAAAGAATTATCTATGATTGAAGCCAGCGGTAATTATGTCAATATATATGCCAAAGGGAAAAAGCATTTGGTACGAACTTCGATGGCACGGCTGCTGGAGGGTTTACCTGATCAATTTATTCAAACGCACAGATCGTATATTATTAACCGTTATTTGGTCAAGACCCTTGAAGGAACTGAAATTGTGATGAGTGGAGATAAGCAGGTTGCGAAAATTTCCAGGTATCTGAGAACAGAGGTGATAGATAAACTTGGACCGCTTTATGGATAGACATGCGCAGCACTTTCCTGTCAGGTACATGCTCAATCCTCAGAGCAGGTCCGAGCGGGTCGGCTACCACCTGGGGTTTTGGGTTGTATTCATTTTGTTTCACCTTCTGTATTTTGCCGGGTCAGAGGAGAAGATTTATTTCGAGACCAGTTGGGTGATTTCCTACGCTGTATTTTACCTGCGATTTGTTCCGGTGTATTATCTAACGGTAGCGATTTTTGGCTATTTAAAAGAGAGGTATTTTGGCAAAAGTCTGATCGTACTTACAGGTGTAAGTATGGTGCTTTTGATGCATGCAGCTAACGTGGGTGTATTTTTTCTGCTGGATCAGTTTTATGGGCTGGCAGTTCTTTCTCCTTCGTTTGATCATTTTGGACATATGTATCTCAGGCCACCAGGTGAAAATAAGTTTGATGACTGGTCGATGCTTTTGATTTATGATGTAACAGAAATGCAGCTTTTGTTTTTGCCTGTAGGATTAAAGATGATGCAATTCGGCTTTCGCGAGCAACTTGAGAAAAAAGATCTTTTGACAGAAAAGCTAAAAAATGATCTGGCGACGCTCCAATCACAGCCGGCTCCTCACTTTATTCTAAACACGCTTAATTCAGTTCAGGCAGAGCTACTTCCAGTAAGCGAAAAGGCAGCGGAGTATGTGGTTAAACTGACAGAGATCTACCGTTTTACGCTCTATGAGGCTTCTGCTGAGATGATTGACCTTCAAAGAGAATGGGACGTATTGTTACGTTTTACCGAGCTGGAGGCAGATCGTTTTCAGCACCGTCTGAAATTGACTGTCAGACAAAACGGTCAGATTCCCAAAAGCGCTCAGATTCCAACACTGATCTTGTTTACACTTATGGAGAACGCTTTTAAGCATGGAGTGTATTCAACCATAGAGGACTGTTGGGTGTATATTGAGTTGAATGTGACAGCAGATAAACTGTCATTTAAAATTAGCAATAGCAAACCGGTTCAATATTTCAATGCTGATAACCCGAATAACTCAGGGATTGGTTTGAACAATGTACAACAGCGGCTGGAACTCAGCGTGAAAAATGAATACACTATAAAGCAACAAGACGACGAGCAGCAGTACTCCATTGAGCTTAGCCTTCCTTTAAGATCAGAGCAGTCCCCCGGGTAAAACTAAATGACCCTTTGTTATCAAGTACTTCAAATAGGATCAACTAAATAATTTTTTCCAATATATCCCTTAACAACATAGTGACATAATTACCGCCAGGGGTGCTGCTCCACCAGCCGCCATAGCTGCGTTTCTGAATTTTGAAAGGGCATTATAATAATGTCTGTGTCTGTCTCTTGATCAGAGATGGTAAGGTATAAATCAGTTCCTTTTTGTCTGATCAAAAATGACTGATCCGGTTGGTTCTCGAAAATCCATTGCTGTGAGTCCTTGCTACTAAGAGGCTGTTGCCAAAGATTAATGCCTGATCTTGCCTGAGATGATGCTTCAAATGTCTTCTTGGTGGAGAGGTTTTGCAACTGATAGGTATTTTCCCCTGAAGCAATAAAGCGCCAGGTCATGCATTTCCAGTCATTAGAATCGTGCAAAACGATTTTGTTTCCATTCCAAGGGTAGGCATTGTAAGGTCTGAGACCTTTGCCGGTTTTGACATTTTGGATAGCATAAATATCCTTCATGTGTTTTGTGCTCGAAAATATTGTCAGACGGGCGATGCAACCGGCAATAGCCACTGATGCAATCGCCATAAGTACACCCTTGCTCATAACAGCAAAACTTTGGTGGATGGCAAATACGGCTCAATGATGCTTTGCACATATTTCCAGACGGTCTCTTGATTCACATCTGAATAATGTTTCTGGTCTGGCGTTACCATCTTTTTTCTGTTATCAAAAAACTTGCCGGTTATACCTTCCACTTGTGGTGATGTAGCCAGATAAATACTTGTCATTGCGCCATCCTGGACGTTGTCCATAAATCGGTAGGCAATTTTGAAAACCAGATTGATGAAAAACCCTTTGTCTGCATCCTGACCAAAATTGGTTGAGACTGCTCCTGGGTGAGAGGTGTTAACTGTAATGTTGTTGATGCCCTTATCTGTCAGTTGTTTGGCTAACTGCTGACTTACCCAGATCAGGTACAATTTTGAAAGTCCGTAGGCGCGGTCAGGTTTGTAGCTTTGCTCCAACTGAAAATCGTTAAAATCAGGTTTTCCTCCTCGTTTGTGCATTTCAGATGAGAGGTTAATCACTCTGGCTGATGGACTTTTTTGAAGCAGATCGAGCAGCAGCTCGGTCAGAAGGATGGGGGCGAAAAGGTTCAGGGTGATTGTTTTTTCAAATCCTTCCTGAGTTGTCTCGCGCTGTTTGTTAAAGAACGCGCCTGCGTTATTGATGAGCACATCCAGGTGCTTGTATTTTTTTCGAAAATTATCAGCTGCCCGTTTGATATCCGCCAACAGCAGCAGGTCCGCAACAAGGATGTCGATATCTGAGTTGCCTGATTCGGCGATAATCTGGTCTCTGACATTTTCTGCTTTTTGCAGATTTCTTCCGTGGATGATGATGGTATGACCTTGTTTGGCTAAAGACATAGCGGTTTCTTTCCCGATGCCGTCTGTGGCACCGGTGATCAGGATAATCTTATTTTTCATTTTTTTGTATTAATTAACGAGATTCCTTTTGGATAGAATTGTAATGTCTTCTACTTGAATTACATTTTTCGTGTAGCCGTTTTCTGACGCTTCAATCATGGCACCTGCCACCTGGCGCATACTGCTGATGAACCGTGGAAAGACTGCGGTAATAAATGGGAAGAGCCAGGAGAGGTATTTGTAATAGCTGAGTACCCGCTTTTGTCCATCAGCAGGTTTTACAAAGCCTATACGGAAACCAAATACCTGCTTGAATGGCATTTTCATCAGATCGTTCTCAGTCTTGCCTTTAACGCGGGCCCAGTTTGACATGCCTTTTTCACTACTATCCGTACCTCCGCCACTTACGTACACGAATGACTGTTTGGGGTTTGGGTGAATAGCCCTGGAAAATTGAATGGTTGTGTCATAGGTCAGCCGTTTGTACTTCTCAGCACTCATACCCACGCTACTTACACCAGCGCAGAAAAAGCAGGCATCGTAACCGGCCAGCTTCGGATCGTTTTCTGGCAGCGACAGAAAATCAGGGACAATGTATTCGCTCAGTTTCGGGTGAATAATTCCGGAAGGTTTTCGGCTCACGCCTAATACTTCCGATATTTTGGGATTGGAAAGGCATTCCAGTAGCACCCCTTCTCCAATCATTCCTGTCGTTCCTGTGATGATTACTTTCATTCTTTTAAGATTTTAGTTGAAGCTAGCCCGGAATTCGAGCGGAGAAAGACTTTCCTTTTTCTTAAACAACTTGTTGAAAGACTGTGGGTACTCAAAACCGAGTTGATAGGCAATCTCGGCTACAGACAAATGCGTGGTGCTCAAAAGTGTCTTGCCTTTTTCAATCAATTTGTTGTGGATATGCTGCTGGGTAGTCTGACCGGTAATCGAGCGGAGCATATCGCTAAGATAATTTGGAGAAACATTGAGTTGCTCGGATACATATTGGACAGTTGGTAGTCCATTTTCTGCTAGATTTTTATCATCGAAGCAAATGGTCAGCAACGATTCCAGGCGAACCAGGATTTGGTCATTGGAGGGCTTACGGGTGATAAACTGGCGGTTGTAGTAGCGGTCACTGTATTGCAGAAGAAGTTCAATTTGGGCAACCATCACATTTTGGCTAAACCGATCAATATTATTACTGTACTCGGTTTCTATACTATTCATAATACCCAGCACCGCTTTTTCTTCCGAATCCGACAAATGCAACGCTTCACTGAGTTCGTAGGAAAAAAATCCATATTCCCTGATCGTTTTGGCAAGAGGATATCCCAAAAAGAAATCAGGATGGATGTTCAGACACACACCTTCTCCGACCAGGTTTTCATCTTTGTCAGCCGGACGGGCTATGAGCTGATTGGGAGACATAAATGTCATAATCCCGGAATCGAAATCAAAATGCTTTTGTCCGTAACGCAGTTTGCCCTTGACATTCTTTTTAATGGAAATGCTGTAAAAGTCGAAAAAGAAGCGCTCCGGAAATGTTTCCTGGGGCACAATACCTTCAAAGTGCAAGACACTGATCAGAGGGTGAGCTGGTTTGGAAAGGCCCAGTATCCGGTGTTCGTCTTTAATGGATAATGTTGTGATATCGTTTTCTCGCTTCATAGCTGCTCGGTTTTAGTATTACAAATTTCCGATAATATCATTTTGAAAAACTATCCAAATCTCTGAAAACTGTATCCAAAAATTGGATATGTTAAGTCTGCAAAAGGTTGTCCTGTTTTTATACTTACATTTTAGAGCCTAAATGGACGCTTTTAAGTGCTTAAATTCGAAAAAAAACTCCTGTTTATCAGGCTGTTTTACGTGTAATAGCATTGAATATAACTTTTCACCCAGGAATTCTCGTCCCAATGTACCATTCAAAGCAGAGCTGCAGCTATTCACACCAAGCTGATTTCCAGTAGTCACAAAAATTTGAACGCTAAAATCCGCGATACTTCTTTTGGGGGTTGTTCAATTTTTCACCAAAACAAAATAAGACTATGGAAAAGCCTCAAAAACTTGTCTTAAATCTGGTTACGCTGAATCATTTCAAAAAACAAATCTGGCAGAAAAAGCCAGGCAAATCTGAGCCGGATCCGATTACAACCAGTGGGATGATCTGTACTCTGATCGGCCGCAAGTAGCGTCTATCCCAAAAGAAAGTCCGAAGAAGCAGCCGGGAAAAGTTGCTTCCTCGGACTTTGCCTGTTTATCAGAATGCCTTAAAGACCTGCACCCCAGACCACGAAAGCTCCCTTCTCATCTAGAATTGAAAATCTTCAGTTTTAAACTTGATGTTCTCATGATAGAAAAGCAAAATACTCTTGAATGGCTGGATTTTATTATCACCATTGCCCTTGATTTCAGTGAATCCGAAGTGAATACGCTTAGTGAAGCGCAGTACGGGCATATGACCGAAAAAATACGTGAAAGGAAACGCGAGTATGTATCTTTCTTTAACCGTCAGCGTATGGTTGTTCAATCGGGAAAAAATATCAGTCAGCTTGTAAAAGAGCATCATGGCAGACTTCTGATATTGCTTGATCAGGCAGAAGCAGCAGCCAAAAAGGTCAACCTGCTCAATACGCTTACCCGGGATGCACTTCGCAAAATTCTTAATTGTGTATATGAGCTTCTGGGTTTTATTGAAAGCAGTTTCTGCGAGTACCTGGATCTGGACGAGCGGGCTCCTGAGGCTTACCTCGCTGAGTTTGGCCGCCAGCACCAGTACCGAATCAATAAAATAGAAAAGCAGCTCAAGTTAAAAGGCTCAAACCCGGAGCTGATTGCTATTGTGTTGGACGCGGTCAAAGTTTCCACTGCTGAAGATCAGAGAAGGCCAACTTTTCGGACAGTTTTCTATCAGCGGGAAGTGATGCATGGACTTGATAAAATGCTTGATTCAGGCAGACAAAGCAGTATTGATGATGCTCTGGTCGAACTTTTGATCTATTTGAATTTTAACAGCCGGGCCTTTATGGACTATTATACCCGGCACATGGCGCAAAAAATAGAAGGCGTCAAACTTGCCAGAGAAAAGATACATCAGCTTCTGCTGGACTACAAGAATTTTAAGCAAATGCACAGAAAGCCTGGTCTTAAACTCAGTCCGACAGATTCAGATGTTAAAAAGTATGTTTCGAATTGGTTCACTCAGGAAATCGGCTACCTCAGAGAGCGCTCCGGGCCGAGGTATGTTGATGAGTACCCGTCGGCTGTCCGGTCGACACAAACTGAGCCTTTTAAATTGATGGTACTACTCTCGGTAGATCAGATCGGTCTTTTTTTAAGAGCGCTTGATTCACTCAGAATCATCAAAGCCCGCTCAATGAACACCGTCTTTGAGTGTATCGTACCATTTCTGTCTACGCCCCGCAAGGCGGAAATCTCCTACGACAGCATGCGCTCGAAATCCTACAGCTTTGAAGAAAAGGACAAACAGACGGTGATTAAAGCACTCGAATCTGTGATTGTCTGGATCAAAGAATACTGAAATCAAAACTACTTCACATATGTACGATTCAAAACTCACTGCCCATTTTGCGGCATTCTACCCGCTTGGCAAACCGTTCATCTCTGCACTGAGTAAAGTGTTAACCTACAAACAGTTTAGTAAAGGCGATATTTTAAGACAAAACGGTCAGACGCCCATGATCTGGTATATTGAGCATGGTCTTGCAAAGGGCTATTATCAGGATCAGGAAGGAAATGAACGGGTCACCCGTTTTTGGAAAGAAGATCAGGTGATGCTTCTGACCGGTGGCAACCAATATCAAACGGCAGCCGATAGTATTATGCTACTCGAAGACAGCCGGATTACCACACTCTCTGACAGCAGTGTCCTTTATCTGTATCACACCTTCGCAGAGGCTGCCAAGCTCTCTAACAAGATTATTCTCAATGACCGCAACTACAGTGAAATTAAATCTTTCTTATGTTCACTACCTACCCGGCACGGTTACGAGCAGTTTCAGCAACTTTTCCCGTCTGAGCGTCTCTTGTTACAGGATATTGCCAGTTATCTGGAGACTACGCCCGGAAGAATAAGTGTAATTCGCAGAAATCCGGAATAAAAACAGACAAATTAACCAGGTAAAATCCGCTCTCATATAAAAAAGAAACTTATATCTGCTTACTAAACAATAAGTTGAGTCAAGTTTTTTGATTCTAGTTTTATTCCATGGCAGGCAAGGTAGCATACAGTTACAACTATTGACTTGCAGGATCAAGGATAAATACTAGCTAAGATGAAGAAGCAATTACTAAGACTTGCGCGCGCAGCGCTCATCCTTTTATTGTTTTATACTGCGGTTGCTAAACTTTCAAATCTAAACAGATTTGAAAGTGAACTGGGTAATCAAGTGCTTCCGTCTTGGTCAATACCGTTGCTGGTGTGGCTGATTCCGGCCACTGAACTTGTCGTAGTCTTATTGCTATTGCTCCCCCGATTCCTTCTCCGCGGACTTCAGGGAGCAGCACTCTTAATGACTGTTTTCACGATGTACATGGGACTGGTGCTCTTAGATGTTTTTGACAGGGTACCGTGTAGCTGCGGAGGTGTTCTCAAATCAATGGGATTTGAGGTGCACTTTGTTTTCAACCTGTTTTTTCTTCTGCTATCAATCACCGGAATCTGGCTGCATGCCAGACGCGTTCCGGACTGAAAAGTATCAAGAGTCACAGAAGGCTCAGCCGGGAAGGCTGCCCTTGCTGCGCCAGGCGCTGCTGAAAACCTGAAAACAGAGTAAGCAATCAAGTATCCTTTCATTTTTTTAACCATTTAAATTTTAAAAGTTATGAAAAAGTTAAGAATTGATTTCATGTTTGCTGCTGCTTTAATACTGGGCGGCGGATTGGCGGTGGCTAATGATGCAATGACAAATGTGCCAAACGTTTATAACGCCACACCTGATGGCCCGTCCGAAACCTGGACTCCGCTTCCAGCAGGAGGTATAGAATGTGAGGAGCACGAGGAAATTAATTGCAAAGCGTTCCGTAATAGTGAAGGTGCTCTCTCCGACTTTGAAAAAGGAAGAGCACAATAACACTTTTTTTTCAAGCCCCCGACTCAATCGTTGAGTCGGGGATCTTTGTGTTTAAACAAACCGTACCAAACAAGGTGAAGTGTCAATAATGGCAGAGTTGAGTATTATGGGTTTTGCATCAACGGATTTCCTGCCAGCTCATCAAGCGGAATCTTATAAACGTATCTATCATCTCCGGCAGCAAGCTGATGCACCACACCCATGGACGTTCTTTCCAGCTTAAAGTTAAATCTGGAATCTGTTGCCAGCCGTCTGAGATCCTGCCACCAAAGTCCCCTTGCAACAAGCTCTTTACGCCGTTCGTAAATGACGATTTCCAAAGCGTGGTCAGGGTTGTTAGCTTTCAGTGGCTTGTAGCTTCCACTTACCCATCTGTTTTGTAGTAATACATCAAGTGTGTTCATGGCCAGATCAGTCTCGTCAGCTCTTGCCAGACATTCAGCTTTGATCAGATATAGCTCGTTCGTACTAAGTCCCTGAAAAGGGTTAGCTGTACCGACATAGGAGCCTTTGTATTTGAGCGCGCTGGTGAAAAGGATTTTCTTGCGCAGATCATTTTCAGCATAGGAATTGTAGAGTGCAGAATCAACAAATACTGAAGCATTATTTAAGAATGATGTATTCGCTCTGACGTAAAATAAGACCTCGGGATTTACTGTGTTAAGCGGTAGCGGGAAAGAGATAGCACTTTGGGTAGGGACTGAGTTATAATCAATCAGTGCATTTTGAAGTTCCAGTGCATTCTCTGCATATTGCAGGGCCTGGGTGTAATTCCCCATTAAAAGATACACCCGGGCTAATAGAGCACGTGCAGCTGCTTTGGAGGGACGGGTCAGATACAAAGGTTTGTTTTCAAGGAGAGGAGCAGCCTCCAAAAGATCTTTGAGAACTTGTTCATAAGAAGCCTTCAGGCTTGCTCTTGGCATTTTAAGGTTGACGTCCGAGGATACAGGAAGGGGAATTCCGAGTTGCTGTTCAGCGGAAGCCTGTTGATATGGAGCGCAAAATAATTGCACCAGATTAAAAAAGGCTAGCCCACGAAAGAAAAGCGCGTCCGCTCTTATCCTATTAAATTCTTCCTGAGAATCCTGGTGTGACAATTTTGCAAGGCCGTCAAGTACAACATTAGCGTAAAAAACCTGTTTGTAAGGTATATCCCAGTCTGCCATGGTTGCAGACTCTTCACTGCTCCAAACGTATGCATTTTGAACTGCACGGGCTTGTCCGTTCAATCCTGCATCCAGCATTCTGAATTCACCATCACTGATGATGTTCAGATATGGAGAGACATTCATCAGCTCGCGGCTATTGTCAAGCATTGCCTGCATGTCGCTAAGAGTTGTAGGTACGAGAAGCGACTTTTGGGGTTTCTTCTCTAAGTAATCACTGTCGCAGCCAAGTGTTAAACTTATCAGGCATAAGAGCAATATATAACGTTGTAGATTGTTCATTTCTAATTTGTGTTTGGTCAAATGTCAAATTTAATTCCGGCACTCACCGTGCGCACTGGTGGGAACATGGACCATGCGTGATCCGGATCAATACTTCCCTTGGCAGCTTTCCAGACAATGCCCAGATTGCTGGCGTACACATAGATCTGTGCTGACTGAAAGGGTGTTTTCTTCCAATTGGACTTGTTGATTGTATAGCTCAGATTGACATCCTGCAATCTGATATGATCGCCTTTTCGCACCAAGACGTCAGAGTACATGTAGAAACTGTCACGGTTGCTGTTAGCGACAGCCGGCATCGAAGGGACAGTGGTGTTAAGCTCGTCACCGGGCTTTTGCCAGCGCCGGCTGTAGTCTCCATGGGTAGGAACTGATGTATTGACCTGACTGTAGGAAACGGATTGATCTTTATAGAAATAGCCTAATCGATAGCTGATGTTGACAGAGAGCGATAGTGATTTCCACGAGAATGTGTTACGCAGCGCTCCGAAGACACTCGGGCGGGCAGGGCCATGGTAATTTAGCTCATCAGGGGTAATTGCTAAGAGTGCCGCGTAATCCTTACTGACTTCTCCGTTGAGGTATCCTTGTGGATCTCCTGTAGATGGATCAAGTCCGGCCCAGTCCAAACTATATACTGCATAGAGTGGTTTTCCTTCCAAAGGAAAAGTGCCTACGCCATCCCCGTTTCTTAAATAGAAGATAGATGTTGAGCTCACATCATAGCGAGTTACCTTGTCTGTGACCTGGCTTAAAAGAAAATCCGAGTACCATTTAAAGCCACGATCAAAAATTCGGCTGTTTACAGTCAGGTCGATGCCATGGCCTGCGGTAGCAGCGTAATTGCCGGTAAAGGTCTTCACGCCCGAGCTGCCAGGGTAGGGCATACTGCCGATCAGATCAAGTCCTGTTTTGGTGAAGTACTCAACACTTCCGCTCAGAGTCCGGCGGCTGGTCTCAAAATCTATGCCAATATTTATGGTTTTAACACGCTCCCAACGAAGCTCTGGATTAGGAGGATTTTGAATTGTGGCAAAGGCAGCACCCGTGTTTATATCGCCGCGCGTGCCAAAAGAGGCTGTTGTATAAGCAGAAACATTCTTATTGCTGTTTCCGCTGTAACCAAAGGTGCCGCGAAGTTTTAAGTAAGGGAGCCAGCCTGCATGGTAGAAGGATTCCTGGCTGAGTTGCCAGGCAGCACCGACGGAATAAAGTGGTACGCCCCTTTGATTCGCATTCACTCCGAACAGATTACTTCGGTCGGTCCTGGCGCTTGCTGAAAGGGTGTAGCGCTTCCGAAAGGTATAAGCCGCATTCAGATAATAAGAAAGATATCTGTCAGCATGCTCGTACTGCGTGTCCACATTGGGAATGCGTGAGCTGATAGCGGGGTTAACAGAGTAAAGAAAGGTTGTTGCATAATCGACAGCTTTTGCAGATGCGTACTGATCATCATAACCATAGGATCGGAAGGTGCTACCTACCCGCGTTAGTTCCCTTAGCTCAAAGCCCCCGAGTGCAGTCAGCTCGCCCGCACCAATTGTCCGTGAATAATCAAGCTGGGTGCGAAGGTTTTGGGCACTGTAACTACTTTCTGTTTTATCTAGAATCCCACCCGTGGGAATAGGCCTTGTTAGTATTCCTCCAGCGTCGATAGCAGTAAAGGTATTGATCAGGCTACGGGAAAGATAGGTATCTGCACTGTAGTGGTTGCGTCCCATGTTGATGCCTCTGCTATACTGATACAGACCTGTGAATTTCAATCCCTCGGTGATCTTGTAATTTATACTGGTCTGGAGCCTGTAGTCTGTTAGTCGAGATGTATTGTCTGCGTTTGCAAGCTCCTGCAACGGGCGATAGCTCCAGTCAAGAAACCCTTTCTGCACAGCGGCATCAAGATAAGACAGCCGGTACTCATTGATTAGCGGAAGGGGAGAGCCCGCAGCATCGGCAAGGGCTGCATAAGGGTACATCACCCCACCAGTCAATCCGGTTAAGGGATTTGTATAGTTTGGTATCTGCTGAGCGTTTCGCTTACTTACGGTCCCGGTATAGTAAATACCTGCAGAAATATCGAGTCTTTTACTGAGGGTATAAGTGTTGTTGACATTGATCGTAAATCTTTGGTCGCTGTTTCCTACCTCTGCGGCCTGGCTTCTATCATATCCGGCGGACAAAAAGAATTTCTGTTTGTCGTTTCCACCCCGAAGACTCAGTGCGTACTGCTGGGCTGCCGCCGGCTGGTAGAGGTATTGGGAATAATCATTTCTTACATCAATGTCTCTGAGCGCATCGATTTGTTGCTGAGCCTGTTGGGGGGATATCTTTCCATCGCGTCCGGCGATCATTAACTCAACTACGGGTGTGAACGGGTACTGATTGATGTTGTTCTCTAAAGCCTTGTAGCGACTCAGATCGAAAAAACGGATTTCGTTATCGATAAAATCCGAAGAGCTGATTCGGGGCTGGTAAAACAAGTCGGGTCTTTGTGACGTAGTCACATTCGCATTGAAGCTGATTTGCGTAGGAGTGCCCGAGGCGCCTTTTTTAGTCGTAATCACTATCACCCCGTTTCCTGCACGCGAGCCCCAGATGGAAGCCGCGGCAGCATCTTTGAGAATGGTCACACTTTCAACATCATTAGGATTGATGGTGCTTAAATCTCCTTCATAAGGAAAGTTATCGATGACGATCAATGGCTGAGTGCTTGAAGAAATTGTGCTTTGCCCCCGTATTAAAAGCCCTCGTGCGTTAGATCTTCCCTGATTGGAAATCAGACCTGGCACTACATCATAGAGCCTGCTGATCAGATCAGTACTCACTCGGCGGCTAAGAAGCGTGTTGTCGACGGTAGAAAACGAACCTGTCGCTCGTTCTTTCGGAATGTTCTGATAGCCTGTTGATATCACTACTTCTCCCAGCTGGTTGGCATCCGCTTCAAGTGAAATAATTAAAGCAGATGGAATAGGGAAGCTTACATGGACCTGCCTGGGTTTATATCCGATATAAGAGATAAGCAGATCGGCGGAGGAATCAGGGATACTGAGCTTAAATATTCCGTTTTCATCCGATGTGGCTCCTGATGTTACATCTCCCTTGACAACTACTACTGCGCCGGGTAATGCTGCAGAATCAGGCGAAGTGACTACTTTACCTACCACGACATATTGAGCTGTAGCTGTAGAAAACACAGCTGACATCCACAGCAAAAAAATGATAAATACTTTTTTCATAATAGGAGCGATTAGTTGGTAGTTGAATAAGCAATACGGTCGCGGATAACAAGAATTTCACGAGACTCCGATTTCTCAATGAGCTGAAGATCGTATTTGGAAAGGGCTGCATTAACATTTTGTAAATCTGAGAATTTTACTTCCATGTCAAGATCAGCATAACCCTCATAACCGGTCTGGTCAACGATTTCCAGGGGTGAACTTTGCATGTACATTCCGTTGAGCCCGGTCACAAAGTGTTCAAGTTTCCCGCGGCGAAGTTTGTAGGTGAATCCGTCATAGCTATCGCTGTAAGTATCTGAAGCGGATTTGACTTTATCTATTTTAGAGGTCCTGATTAGCGCCAAAACTTTTTTCTGGCGTATTTCGAGCGTTGCCTGATATTGAGGAAAAAGCCTGTTAAGGTCTTTTTGCATAATCCTATAGCCGCTGTCGGCAAGACTTGATGGCACAATCAGCTCGTAGCAGTAGCAATGAAGTGGCATCCAGTCACGGGCTTTCTGTCCCATGTGAAAAAAGGAAAGGCTGTCTTTAACCTCAACGGAAACTGTATTGGAAGAAAAAAAGCGCCTGCCTTTGCCGTAAGCATTGGCAAAGAGCGTTTGCGGATTCAGATTGGTAAAGGTAACCCGCCAGTGATCCAAACTGTCCACTGGCTTATGTAATGTACCGCCTCCGCCAATCCCGGCTATGTAGCCAGTCAGGACACTTCTGTGGGTATTAGCGGCCAAAACGTCACTGTTCTCTACCAAGAAATCGCTCAGTGCCATTTGCTGACGGTTGTAGGTTAACCGCTTGGCGTCCTTCTTAACAGCTAGAGTGCGACCGTTGCCATTTAGAACGGCTTGAATATTTTCAGTGCGGATTTCATCCAGATTTGTGATCGCCCGAAGCACTCCATCCGGACCAATCCAGACATAATGAGGCACGCCGCTGTGAGGAAAAAGGGCCTTCAGATTCACATCACTGACGACTTCCGGTCCCGTTATACGTTGCCCTGTACGTTTGGCAAGTTTTTCCCGGAAAACCGATATTTCCTGTTTGCTCTGATAGCTAACTGGCAGAAACACCACCTGGCCATGAAATTGTTTTTCAAGTGAGTCCATCTTGGGAATCATCATCACGCACGGTTTGCACCAGGTCGCCCAGAAGTCCAGAATCAATAATTTTCCCCGGAAATCAGAGATTTTAGCAGTTGATGATTTGTAATTCAATACATTTTGAATTGTAATATCCGGCACACTGTCACTAATAGAGAGAGGTACACGCTGCTGCGCCTGAACAGGCCGCCAGCAAAGCATCAGTATAAAAGAGACTAAAAGATAGAACAGGTATGGCAATAGCTTCCCTGGTGAGCAAAAACGTGAGTTCATTGCAAAAAAGATTGGAGTGAAAATGATGTAATTACACCCTGCAAACCCCTCAGGATTGCAGAGAAAATGGCATACCGACCCCGTGATCCAAAACTCAGCAATAGATCCTAAAGATTCGAAAATGCAGGATGAGCCGGGTCTACTGAGGCTTACGGATGATCAATTTAAAGACAAGACGATTACTCATACGCGTAACAATGGTTTGGCTCCTGTGGAGAGCATGGACATTATGTAATTGTTACTGTGAGTCTTTGTGGGTAGGAAGTACAAATGTAGGATCCACAACCATAATCGCATTAAAGTTTCTGACGCCTTACGTGATATGGATTTACAGCAGACCCCACACTCGTTCAGGTGCAATATAGCACATAAAGTTGTCATGGGGTATTAATCTGCTGTCTTACATCACGGCGTCAGAAGGCGATTGCAAGACTTTTAGTTTAATACCTTAGTAAAATTTAAAGTCGCATATCAAAAGATATACGGGACTTACATCACAAACATACTAAATCATTTTAAATTATACAATTATGTAGTCAATTTGAAATGATTTACAGTGGTCTATTTGCTCAATGGACGCTGCAATAAGGAAAACTATCGGACGGAACGTTCGCAAAATACGAGAGGCTTCGGGACTCTCGCAAATTAAATTTGCCATGTTGACTGGGTTATCCAGAGCTTCAGTGGTCAATATTGAGTCAGGAGATAAAGGTTATAATATCAATTTGTTGGATAGAATTTCAACATTTTCTAATTACAAGGTTGAACAGATTTGCAGTACTGATTTGAAAATCCCCAAGAATTTACGTGAAATCCTTGTAAATCATCACAGAGCAGACCTAAGTAACTATGCTACTCTCAATGAGACGCCGGCATTGGTGTATGCCATAAATTATCATTTGTTAGAATCTACCTTCTTTGAATCACCAAGAGAAATTAATGAAATAAAGCTGTTCTTTGAGCGTCTTGGCTGGAGATACTTGGGAACATCAATTCAAAATGCCTTAAAAAGGATGCCGGATAAAGTGTTAATAGAAGAGCATGAACTTAAGATGCGGACATATACTTATAGAAGTTTCTTGTATAATAAATATTTATAAGTCAGTTACATGTAATCCTTTCCCCTATAAGTATATTTATCTTTCACGTAGAGTATCATTTTACAATGTATCACGGGGTTGGCTTTCCTGATATCAGGAAAACATCTAATCAATATTACCGTACAGTCCAATACGGAATTCAATTACCAAAAAGAAAACCTGCCGGAGAATGGCAAAAAGGCGGAACTGGAATTCGTAATAAACCCTGTTTTTACCTTCGAGCCAGCACAGCCGAAATCCCAAACGGATACTACCAGTAGCCGCAGAAAAATACTTCAGTACGAACTTTCAAAAGAGCTCAGCCGCCAGGCACAGCAGCGATCAGAACGACAGCTGCTACAACACAGGATACAAAATCTGACTAAGGAAATTCCCGGCTTGGAACTTTACGAACGGGAGAAAGCAACACAGGAATTGAAAAAACTGAACAGCGAACTGGCATCTTTCCCCGATATCCAGGACAACGCTCAAAAAATTCGGTTACAAATTGATGAAATCAATGTCAAAACGTTGCCAATTGAGAATGAACCAATTAAACTATCCGGTTACATCAATCATCTGAAGCTATGAACCGTTTACTCAAATCCGCCCCCTTTTTTCTTTTTTTCTGCCTATCTTGTTCAGACCAAATCGGCCCTTACCGGGATATTGAAATCATTGTCCTGAACGTCGACTTTGCCACCGTCCGGTTCTACAATCCCGACAGCACAATAATAGCAACAGAATACTTCGACCGCACTTACAGCGAAAGCCTGCACATAGGCTACATACCTGACGGTCGCCTGCGAATAGAAGTGCAGACAGAAATGAATAAGCAAGCTGCTAGTGTTGATACTGTGATTGATTATAGGGGTAGGTTTGGATGGGCGGTGGAGTTTTAAAACTAGTAAACCTCCGGCTTAAACCAAGAAGTACATGAATGAAATTTCATTAAAAAAATGGCTTAAAGTTCCTGTCATTATATGCTTATTATATATTTTTTACAAGCCAATAAAATGCTTTGCACTTCCAGTAACAAGCAAGTTGTTTGAGTACCTTCCAGAAGTTGACACAAGCCCATATATAAGATCATATTTTTTTCTATCTCTACTTATATACTATCTGTTTTCATCTATTAAAAAATATAATTCAAATAAAAAAATATCCAAATTTAGCATTTATAATGTAGTCATAGTGTTTATACTTTATAAATATATAACAAATGATAAAGAAATATATTTTTACAATATCTTCAATGATGATCGTTTTTTAATAACTGACATATTATTTATTGTAATATTTCTGAAATCAACATCATATATTTATGAACCTAATAATGAGTTATCGGACAATAAATTCATTTCAGAAGACTTCGATTTACAAGTAGAAGATGAGTTGGACAGGAAAGAGCAGGCAAAGTCATTAGTGAGAGCGATAACAAACACAAAGCCAGAACGAGCTATAAATATTTCAGTAATTTCAAATTGGGGAAATGGAAAGACGGTATTTATGGATTTTATTAAACGTGAACTCAATAGTACACTTAATAGCTCTGAGAATGTTATAATTATTGATTTCAATCCTTGGGTAGCAAGTCAGGACAATAATATTATTATGAATTTGTTTGACATTTTACAGAAAAATCTTAAACGATATCATTCAGACATCGCATCGGATCTACATAAGTATTCCTATGAAGTAATTAATAGTAATCCATCAGACAACCTCGTAGATCGTATGATTACCTCTTTTGCAGGGTCGTTATTAAATTTTAATGGAAGTACAGTAGAATATAGAAAAGAGATTATTAACAATACAATATCAAAAATAGAAAAGCGAATAGTTGTATTCATAGATGACTTAGACCGACTATCATCTGAAGAAATATTGCTAGTATTTAGACTTATCAGGAATACCGCAGACTTTAAGAATACTTTTTTTATTGTTGCTTTTGACATTGATTACATTAAAAGTTCCCTCAAAGGAGATAATAAACTTGGTAATATAGAAGAATACTTAAAAAAAATATTTCAGCTTCAGATAGTTTTATCTCCAGTTAGGATGGAGAGTATTTCTGAAATATTGATAGATAAAGTTTCAGAGTATACAAATAATGACCCTAGCATAGTTATAAGCAATCCTCATTTTACAGAGGAATTTAATAATGCTATTTTTTCTCTAGGTGTTTCCCCTGAGATAGCTAATTTAATTCCAAATATAAATACAATAAACAAACGAGGTATTTTAGAGTTATGTATAGGTAATATCAGGGATATTAAGTTATTTTTAAATTCATTCTTTTTATCTCTTCATCTATCTAAAAATAATCTTATCATTAAGGATCTAATACTATTAGAACTACTGAAATTAAAATTTTCAGTAGTATATATGGATTTATCAAAAGGAAGCTTTTTAGAAGTAGATGGAAATAGATTTAAGGTCGATAATACATCTCTAGACAATTTCATAAAAAGCAACCAATATGATGAAAATAACTCTATTATTATTAAGAAGATAATAGGCGACTTGTATTGTTCAACAGAAAGTACATCCTCTTTGAATTTTAGCGATGTTTTTAAAGAAAAGAAATCTCGAAGTATACGTTCAATATTATATATTGATAATCATGTAAAGTATTTTAATCACGGACTATTTGGTGATTTTTCAGCAAACGAAATTATTTTTGCTAAAAACAAGGGAATTGAAGAATTGTATATTCTATTATCCTCTAAAATAGAACCTTACGAAGATCCACTAGATTTTAGTATTACTCAGCTAAAAAATCAAAGACATTTAAAACATTTTTACGAATTATTTATTAAGCAAATACACAGTGAAAATGATATTATTTTATTAGTTAAATCTCTATTTAAATTACAAAACATTACCAAGTACGTCGAGATACCAGATCAAATTATTCTTTATTTCAATGAAACATCTAAAGTTAAGGATGAGAAGTATGATACTGTTCTAAATGAGTTAAAGTTCAATTTTAATAGTTCAGATGTTGATTACGAGTTTATATCCAAGCTTGCAAAAATCGATTTTTTCGATACAGATTTTACTTGCCATTTATCTTATTATTGCGCAGCAAGACTGTTTGAGAATTTTGACGACGTTGAAGCAGAAGTTAAAGAGTATGACTTGTACCATTTTATTGCATCCATTATTTATAATTATAGAGGTAAAAATTTAGACCTATTTAGCTTGAATTCTAAGTATAGAGAGTATTTGATTAATAATAACAGTGTTTTTTATAGCAAATTGATAACGCAATATAGTGGACATTTAGGTTTGGATAAGAATATCATAGCATTTATTAGAAGCATTAAAAAGTCCGAAAGTGAAATCAAAACTCTTTCTAATATGCTTCAACAAATGAATAGAACTAAGCTCAATGATATGATTATTCCTATTCTGGAAACTTATAACGAGATTGATGATGTGATATTCCCTGTCAGTGTATATTATAAAGTGCTTAACGAGCATCAGCTTTAGAACATTCATAATGTTAATCCCTGTGAATACGATACCATACATAATTCGACATTTATTAACTTATGACTCAATTCATTCCTATCTTTCCCACAGCCAACCCCTTCCCAACCGCACAACCTTTTAAGAAGCGGTTGGCTTGCCCACGCAGTGCAGCATCACACAGATTTCCAACATCTCCAGCCGCACATTAAACAGTCCGGTCAGTTTGCGAAAAAGCAACCCTGACCGGACAATTTAATTTTCAAAGCGCAGGTTAGCGCATATTCGGCCACAGGCGTACGGATATCATATTTTATTTACCTATGCAGAACCACACCCGCACCACGCCCACACCCTACGCACGGGATTAGCGGTCTCCTTCGTCGTTACGTTCAGGCACTGCGTCCATTGTCACGCCTTCCTCACGTCAGTCATGCCACTGGGGCAGTGTGCCCTCCTTCGTCGGCTCTTCTCTTCACTTCCTCAGTCCGCGGTCAGGCGGCACTGGATTATTTTCGGGGCCCGTTGTGTGCCGCCTGCCCTTCATAATTATGCTCGCCCTGTCGCCCGCCAGCCAGCGGCCCCGAACCCCCGCTAATAGCTGTCTGGCGGGCTGCTCGCGAGTCCTGCGCAAGTCGGGGCGCTAATCGTGCATATATAAAATATTGTTGGTGATTAGCGCCCCTTTGTTGCTTGTCCTGTTATCCCTTCCCTCCCGCGCCAGCGCACAGCCCACCAGCGGACGCGCCTGGAATCACAGCACGCTACTCAGACTTGCAAAACCTTCAAAATAAAGCGGTTGTTAGTGTGACCAGTTTGTAGAATCGCGTCTTAAGTAATATGGCCGCTGCTGCCATGAAGGAGGGTAACGGGAAAGGGATTGAATATTTTTCAATCCCTTTTTTCTATTTCACTAAACCAGTAAAAAAATGAAAAAGCTATTTTTAATCGCCTTGCTTTGCACATCATGCGCCAGATTAGTACCACTTAAAAATCAGTACGACGAACAGTCGCGTATTGCTGTAATAAGCAGACCGCTACAAGATGTTCTGGACGACTTCGCTTTGCTTGCTGTGGAAAATAGCTATCCGGTAGAAAGTAGCGATGCCAGGTCTGGACTGATCACCGTCGGCCCGACTAAGTTTCCCAGACACGGAGGGTTCGAAAGTAAAAGCGGACGTGTTCCAAACCCCGACGCATTTATTGTCGCTGAGCGGTATTCAGACCAGTACCCCGACCGTACGGACAAATTTACTTTTACCGCTTCCTGGAATTTATTAATAGTACCGGTCGACAGCAGAACAACCCGGATTCGCATTAAACTATACGATACAAAAGCTTTCACAAGCGATTACACTCTGAAAGGAAAATCTACAGGGAGATTTGAAAATTGGCTGATAGAGCAGCTTTCGAAGAAATAGTTTTCAAATAGTAATTCCGACCATCAGGATAATTCTTCCCGCCTGCTTAGGTCGCTTTTCCACGCCTCGACCACCGCGCAGCTCTGCACCAGCCGGGTTTGGTTGACCGTGCTAACATTTTTTAGCCGCCCTGCGGAACGGCGTTGGCGGCTCCTGCAAAAGATGCCGCATCTTGGTCGCTCACTTACCACACAGGTATTACGAAAGTTAGGCTCGGCCAGAAACACGCAAGGGTGCGCTGCGCCGAATTAGAAAAATCTCCACCCTCCTGACGTCGGGTAGTATTTTTCCATTCGCCCTTGCATGTATCCGGCTCTAACACCTGTAGAGACCGCAATCCCAGTGCGGTACTGGGAGGATAAAACACACAGCATCATGGATACGCTTGACAAACTATTCGCACTACAAAAAAGTCTTTCCTCAGACCTCTCACAAGTTCAGAAGCAACTACACACAGCAAAATCACCAGCTGCCAAAGTCATTCTGAAAAGCAAATACTCGCTACTGTACAAGCTGCATCAGCAGGTTTGTGATATGGTGCTGCCATATTAAATAGTAAGGGGAGGCGAAAGCCTCCCTAATTGTAAATCTCACACTCTAAACAATAATAAGATGAACACGATTGAAGAACTGCCAGAAAGTAAATTTGACCACTATTCTAAACGCTCCATAACATTTAGAAATGTGAATCGGCTGTATCCTTACTGCACCCCGACCGGCGTTGAGGAGTTCTGGATCTACGGCCAGGGATGGATAAAAAATGGCATAAAGGGTGAAGTTACAGAGCAGATCCGCGAAGCACTGAAGCATGGAGCAACAAAAATTCAGTTGCATCTTAGGAACGAGAGGTTTAACCAGGATATCTATCCTGATTACCATGTTAGGGAGCTGACTGATTGATTTATAGTAAAGCCGGTAGATATACCGGCTTTAGTGCCTTATTGTAAAACTGGGTTCTACCCGACTCATTTAATAACAAAATCGAACCCCACTCCATGACTCCTTCTGAATTTACCTTATTAATCAGTGAATCTTATCATGCTGAATCGCTAAACTCGTTCAAACACACATTAAATTTTTCAAAAATCAAAATTAAGCTTGATTTTGAGGGAATATCATCATTATATCAATTTATCTATAAGCAGAACCAGGGTTGGCAGAAATGGTTAACTGATCGCCCGTCTCTTGAAAACAATGACGAATTCAAAACTTCCATAAACTTCTTCAAGAACCTGGAAACTGGATTTCTGAATTACACGAAAGGTGATCTAGGAAACCTAATTTCGTATGCTAAAAATAGCATTCAAAATTCAGATAAGATTTTAACCTATGATTGCCCTGAAACGGTTTTTCTTATTGATATAGCAACTAACTTCCCTAATAGCCTGCAAACCGCTTACCAATATTTTGTTGAATCAATCAGAGCTAGCGACCTTTCAAGAGATAGTTTTATCGGCTATCTATGGGCCTACGAATTTGATACTAAGGGAAAATCAGAAATCACAAAGCGCAAAAAGGCTGAAAAGACATCTATCGCGTTTCAACAAGAGGCGACTAATAAATACTATAATGACGCTGAAACATTACTCGTCCAACAGATCAGTAATACTGAAAAAAAGTACCAAGATTTTACGAGAGGTATTGAAGACTTTCAATCACAGAAAGAAAAGCTCTA
Source organism: Dyadobacter luteus (assembly GCF_003383615.1). Lineage (GTDB taxonomy): Bacteria > Bacteroidota > Bacteroidia > Cytophagales > Spirosomataceae > Dyadobacter > Dyadobacter luteus. The sequence goes on along the minus strand of NZ_QNUL01000022.1, from coordinate 29,816 downwards.
CAATGATTGGTTTTCTTCTACCTCTGATACATTTGGAACATTCAATACCGATTCCAATACGAAAATTAAAGCTCTAGAAGATCTTTATTCGGAAAAACTTAAACTGGAAGAGCCCGCGAAATATTGGGAAACACGGGCAAAAAAAATGAATGAACGTGGTTGGGATTTTGCTCACTGTTTGATAGCCCTAGTAGTGTGCACAGGCATTTTTCTTGGCTTTCTTCTGTGGCATCTTCCTGATACTATCTTCCTAAGCTTTCTAGGTGATGACAAAAGTGCAGCAGTTAGGTGGTCAATCATTTTCATAACATTTATATCATTTATTGCTTATGCTGTCAAAGCACTAACCAAAGCGATGTTTAGTGCATTTCACTTGGCTAGTGACTGCAACGAGCGTCACACATTAACTTATTTTTATTTGTCTCTCAAAAAAGATACTACCATTGACAAAGAAGAAAAACAATTGATAATGCAGTCCCTATTTAGTAGAGCGGATACGGGCCTTCTCAAAGATGACTCATCTCCATCAATGCCAGGGCTTATCGAAAAAATTGTGTCAAAGTAGTAGCAACCATGGTACTACTTCGCCCCAAACATCTCCAAAACATCAAACGGAGGCCGTTCGTACGGCTGAATGGCTTCCGGGACATTCGTATCCTGACGCGCATTGTATATACCATCAATGGTGCGGTAACCTTCCATTTTATCGTCCGGATATTTGAACTCCATAAGATCAGACATTTCATTCTGGGTAAGATCCGGAATTAGCCAGGACAGCGCTGCGTCACCTGTCAGGATCAAAGGTTGTCTCACACCATCATTATGGATCTGAGCCATCTTAGGACTCGCATCTGTAGTTACGATGGCAAAGGTGTTCATTCCATTCCACTTTGAATAGATAGCACCCAAAGCAAACAGTTTTTTTGTGGTAGGCTTGATGTACCAGGATTCATGTTCCTTACCTCCAAGCACGGGATAATGGGGTTCGAAAAAGCCTGTACAAAGCACCAGGCAACGATTCTGCCAGGAATCTCGATACGACGCCTTTGTAAATAACTCGTCGTTCCTGGCATTTAATGTATTTGCTTTCCAGTCCTTTTCTTCTTTTACCCAGCTAGGTACCAGGCGCCAGCGATAGGTCGTCAATTCACGCGGACTCTCTTTACTGATCACAGGTAAATACGGCTTATCAAATCCGTTCAAGTCAAATCCCTTTTTGAAATTCTCCAGCTTGGCAGCTGGTAGTCTGAACTCTCTCGCAATCTCGTCAGCGTCCAGCTCATTGGATACGTGATAACACATAATTTTCAAAGTTTTTCATCTGTTGAAATACTGCTAATCTAAAATCAGGCCAGCGAGTGAATTTCGCGAAAAATGCGCAGACTCGAACACTCCTTATTAGTAGTATACGTCGAAAATAAAATTTCGATACTGCTTGCTAACCGTTCTCAAAAACGCTAAACTTGGTATTGATTACATCATTTAGTTGATACTAAACGTATCATTTTAATTTTAAGTTCTCTAAATCAATCCTTTATATACTCGGGTAAATTTTAATTTTAATCAACGAAAAATATGAAAATGATACACGAAAGCAACGTTATAGAACATGAGACAGGGCTGATCATCCAGTTCCAGGATAACGATATCGACCGCATTTCATTCTCCCGGATGACATTTAGACTTGATATCTTTTGCAGCATGCCAATCCTGATTTTTGGCTTTCAGACACAGAGTCAGCCACTCATTTTCCCCATCAGATTTGTCTCAGAATCCGCAATATTATATAGCGTACCAGTAAACATCACATTGCAAATTCAGGGTCAGGATAGCCATCTACGATATGAAAGGATGTTTGACCTAAGTCCTATTCAGTCAGAAGAAATGAAGATTTGTATAAGGGAGCAGGCAGATTTGACGCCCGGACAGCTCGACGTTATTGAGGATTACATCTATTCCGATTATATCGGAATGCTAATGGAGAGCTGATATGACATTTTCACTCTCAGACTCCGGAACAATTGAAGTTTTTCCAGCCGACGTTAAAACGTCACTGGATCTGCTTCTTATACCTGGCCTGTCCGCCGGGTTCCCTTCTCCTGCTGCCGATTTTATCGATCTCACTATTGATTTGAATAAGGAACTGATCAAAAATCCGCCTAGTACATTCCTCGCCAGGATAGAGGGTGACTCTATGAAAGATGTCAGTATCTGCAATGGCGATATTGTCGTGATCGACAAAAGCCTGAAAGCTAGTGATGGAAAAATCATTGTCGCCTTTCTAGACGGTGTATTTACTGTGAAGCGGATCAGGGTTGAAAAAAACGGATGCTGGTTATGTGCAGAAAACTCTAAATATCCGGCAATCTGGGTAACTGAGGGAAACAACTTTCAAATCTGGGGTGTAGTTGTTCACGTAATCAAATCTTTCTGATGTTTGCACTGGTTGACTGTAACAATTTTTATGCATCATGCGAACGTCTTTTTCGGCCTGATCTTGTAGGAAAGCCGATAGTTGTGCTTTCCAACAACGATGGATGTGTGATTGCCCGTAGCCAGGAAGCAAAGGATCTGGGGATAAAGATGGGTGCGCCAGCTTTCCTGTTTGACAAACTCTTTAAGGATCAGAAAGTACACGTATTTTCTTCTAACTATGCGTTATACGGCGATATCAGCGCGCGGGTCATGAATATGCTTAGTTCGTATACACCAGATATCGAAGTATATTCCATCGACGAGTCATTCTTACGCTTTGATGGCTTCGATTATTTCAGTCTTCAGGAAATTGGCAGAAAAATGCGACAACAGGTAACACAAGGAACGGGTATACCAATTTCTGTAGGTTTCGCGCCTACAAAAGCGCTGGCGAAAATGGCGAACAAGATTGCAAAGAAACGCACAGAAACCGGAGGCGTTTTTGTGATTGATACACGGGAAGGATTAGAAAAAGAGATTGCCAAATTCACAATTGATGATGTCTGGGGTATTGGTCCGCGGCATTTTAAAATGCTTCAGGCAATGGGGATCAGGACGGTTCAGGACTTTACCCGACTGCCCGACGCATGGGTAAAAAAACAAATGAGTGTTGTCGGTTTACGGTTAAAACATGAATTGCAGGGAATACGTACGCTGGATCTGGAAGATGTAAAACCAAAGCAAAATATTGCCGTAACCCGAAGTTTCAATGAAAATTACGATGACTACGAATGGGTAAAGGAGCGTGTAATTACGTTCGCTACCATATGCGCGGAGCGTTTGAGAAAGCAGGACTCTTGCTGTAACGTCCTTCAGGTTTTCTTGCTCACAAATTCTTTTCGTCCGGATCAGCCGCAGTATACACCTGCAACAACCGTTAAACTTCCTTACCCAACCAATTCAGGCATTGAGCTGGCCCACTTTGCAGAAGATGCACTGAAACGAATTTATAAATCAGGTTTCGGCTATAAAAAGGCGGGGGTTGTTGTGATGGAGTTTACACCCGCAGCCGATGCCCAACTTATGATTTTTAACAACAGCAACCCTAAGCACGGAAATCTAATGGCTGTAGTTGACAAATTTAATCATGCGTTAGGCCAGCAGAAAGTAAAGCTGGCTTCCCAGGATCTGGACAGAGTTTGGAAGATGAAACGAGAAAGGTTGTCGCCCAGGTATACCACACGTATGAGTGAGATAGTCACGATAAAATCTTAGCACTACCTTCTGCAAAAGGCCAGCTAAAACTTGTTTCAAATTTCATTAGTGATATAATTACTTTCCTAGATTGATAGGAATTCCCACCTGAACTCCAGCAGAAAATAAATCATGAAGTGCCTTTTTGTTTTGTTTAGCAACATCTGTATATTCTTTGACAACATTTGAGAATTTGGCATACGGGATTATAGTTAAGACATTTTTTGCATCTTTATCTCCATTAGTGACATTCCAAATGATACCTGCCGCTAAACTTAACTTTTTATCATTAATCCATTTCTCTCCCCACCGTCCTTCTATATTCAAATAAAAACCAGGGATATACGCCTGTTTCCAAGGAACATAGAATATTTCGATAGGAATAGAGACTCCCCATCCGGTGCTTAACAATCCTTCATAAGCAGTTCCGGTCTTTTCGTCTGAAATAGTTTCTGTTTCGGTGATTTTTTTCTGAACAGATTTTTTATAAGAGTAATCAGTCATTTCTTCCAATGAGTTTACTCTTTGTCCGACCAAGCCCGCAGACCAATAAAAAAACCTATTTGGCTCTTTCCATTTTATTAGCATGTTCCCAGAAAACTTAACGCCCCATAAAAAACTACTTTTGTCAGTCAACCTAACCGAATCAGGTTGATAATGTACAAAGTTCACATTAGAAACAAAAGGTGACAAATTAAACCATTTTATTGTTTTGCTATTCCACATATGAGCAACGGCCTCTATTTCGTATTTGAACAAACTATCTACCGCTCCGTCTGCTATAATGTTATACTTGTTATTCTTATTTATAAAAGATTTTTTTTCAAGCAACATAGTATCTGATGTCGTCCAAATCTTAACATAATGTACAAGCATACTATCTGATAATGCATCGCCAGGAATGTCAAATTCTCTGAGCGCATCCAAGACAATTCTCCGTTTATTGTTTATTGTATATTCTATGTCATTTAATCTTAATATAATTTGTTTAATCTCTGATTTTTTTTTATTTATTTTTTCTTTGTCACACTCTTTAGGTTTGGCTGAACTTTCTAATTCTGTTATCTCTTTTTTTAAAAAAGATGTCCTATCATTAATAAATTTTATTTCTTGTTGTTGCTTGAAAAATAATAAGGTATCAAGTTTTGAAACAGTAGGTGTATTGAATAAGGTTTTATCTATAAGGGCACTCAATACTTTTGCTGTATCTATATATTCCTTCAGTGAAGAATATTTAATCACTGCGTCGTTATGCAGTGCTCGTAATACATATTTGTTTTGAGAAGTATACCAAGCACTATTATTCCCCCATAGCTTATTGATGCCGAAATTAGCTTTAAAGAGCGTATTTACCTTGTCGCCCGATACTACTTGCATTACTCCATTATCAAGGCCAGCTCGTAATTCCATATTTACAATCCATTCTCTATCCTTCGATGACCAAATATTTCCTTTTAACGAAATGCTAGGTTTATCTGTTTCAACTTTTATTCCTGTCGAAGGAGTAGAAGAGCCTAGAAGGGTATAGTTATAATGGTTTATTAGAAACCTATTAAATGCTTTTGGTGTAAGAGGCATCGTGTCTTTATTGAATTCAATTTTTTTTCGATAATCCCAAGAAAGGTCTTCGAACGCTTGAGCGGATGACACAAAGGGGCATAAAGAAGCAATGAAGAGAAGAAGTTTTTTCATAAATTTTGAGGAGTTAAAAATTTACGAAAAATACTTCTGAAAGAATTAATTTCCTATAGGTAAATTTAAATTTATATTAAAAACTCTTCATTAGGCGAGTATCAAAAATCATCATTTATAACTCTCAATCTGCGGATCGGTATGAAGTCCTAGTGTTTTTAGATAAATGTTAGTTATCTTAACTGTACTATACCTAACTACAAGCTGTAAATGTTTCCCACCTTTGAAAGATGGGCTTACCAGTTATAGTTTTCAATGCTCGGATCGATCCTCAGACCAAGAGATTTGAGATATATGGCAGTTTCTAGGAGACTATAATGTCACAACATATCTTGCAACGCTTTTATGCCAACTCCGGACAGATAGGAATTCACAACACCAGAATGCCTCCAGGAATACAATGTGTAATCTTTGCCGGTCAACCCACATGCTTTTAATGCGGCTAAATTTCTATAATTCATACCTGCACTCGTTTTTGATTGCTATAAGTCTGAGCCGAATATGAAATGGTCCCACCTTGCATCCTCAAAATTGATGTAAGGTCGTAAAGATTGTATGATGTGAATTACTCTGTTTTTTCGATTTGCTGCCAGGTACAGCTGTAGGTTTTTTAATGATATACCTTAGCATTCGATGTAGAGGAATGTTTGGAAATTTATTTGTATTCAGCAGAACCTTAATTCTCAAACACAGTTGGCCCCATCACCCCTGAACCTTTCCCTCAATCAGCGTCAACCTTTTCAGCACTTCATTCAGCGTTGCCGATATATGCTGAACATCAGCCGCAGGCTCGGGCACAGCGGTGGACTGATAGCTATGGTACTTCCAGATTTCAAGCACCTGGTCAAGGTCTACCTGATAGGGCTGATAGGCAGGGTTCAAAGATTCAAGAATCAGCATTCCTGCGCCTGCATCCACTGTCACTTTTTTAAAGACAAAGTCCTGTTCGCCCCGAAGGATCGCGATGCATAGTGTGCCGGGTTTCAGACTTGTCCAGTCCTGCACAAACCGGCAGATCACATCCGCGCCGTCGGGAAGTGGTAGCATTGAATCACCTGTGATAGGAAACATACGGAAAGTCTGCCCTTTGGGAAGATTGGGAAGCGAGAACTTGGGAAGTGTGGCTAGATACTCCGGATCCGAATACCCGGCACGGTAACCTGCTTTGGCCTTCACAGGTACATACTCGATATTCTCCTTATTCTCGGTGTTGACGGTAATAGCCAACACCCTTACCTGTCCACCTGTCAGATACACATCGTTTCCGGCTTGCAGTTCCCGAAGTTTCAGCTCAGAGAGTTTGGAAAGGTCCACTCTGAGCAAGCTGTCCACACTGATCTTAAAGAAATTCGAGTAGTTCAGATAGTCCACCGGCTGCGGCGCTTTGGTATGCCCGTTTTCGAGTGCATTCAGTTTAGTGCGCGTCAAATTTACTTTTTCAGCGAGTGTTTCCTGGCTCATTTTTAGCCGCTCCCGCAGGAATTTAATGTTGCTATGGAAAAATATATTTTGACTATCCATAATATGTTTGTTATAATTACAATCAATAAATTGATACAATTTGTATCAAATGTAATTTAAAAATGGAAGAATATGAAACAGCTGGCAAACAAAAGTGAGCTTGTAACAAAGCTCCGCCGCGACATATTAGAGCGCCAGGGCTACCACAGCAGTACCCGTCACAGAAAAGTGGAGATGGGCCTTGGGCAGATTGAAAAGTCCTTTCCCAATGGGGTCTTCCCGGTAGGCTGCGTGCATGAGCTGGTCAGTCACAGCAGCGAGCAGGCGGCAGCTGCCAGCGGGTTTATGGCCGCAGTGCTGGGCAAGATTACAAGGCCGGGCGGCATGAGCGTGTGGATCAGCACGGCAAGGACCGTGTTTGCCCCGGGGCTTAAATGCTTTGGCGTGGATCCTGACCGGGTTATATTCATCGATGTAAAAAACCAGAAAGACCTTTTGTGGATCACAGAGCAGTGTCTGAAATGCCAGGCGCTTTCAGCTGTGATCACAGAGCTTAAGGACATTGGCCTGACAGAATCCAGACGTCTTCAGCTGGCAGTAGAGCAAAGCCGTGTTACAGGACTGATGCACCGGATTAATCCTTCGGTGGTCAGCAGTACCGCCGCCGCTGCCCGCTGGAGGATCACACCTGTGGCCAGCACGCTCTGTGATGGCATGCCGGGTGTGGGGTTTTTCCGCTGGCATGTAGAGCTTTTGAAAGTACGAAACGGGGAGCCGGGAAGCTGGGATATACAGTGGATGCCTGGTCATTTCACCCAAGACAATGCGGCTCAGCCAGGGAAAGAAGCACTTTTAAAAGCGGGCTGATATGCAAAGCCGATATGCAGCCATCTGGTTTAAAAACCTTCTTTGCGATCAGCGTGCAGTGCGCATGCCTGAGCTCAAAGAGACAGCCTTTGTGCTAGCCGCTCCCAGAAAGGGGCGTATGCTCATTACCGCCAGCAGCGTTGATGCAGAACAGAAAAGGATCCTGCCAGGTATGGTGCTTGCTGATGCAAGGGCGGTGTTTCCTGAGCTGACCGTACTGGAAGATAAACCCGGACTGGCCGAAAAGCTGCTAGGCAGCATTGGCCAGTGGGCGCTCAGATTTACGCCCATCGTAGCTGTAGACGGAGCTGATGGCCTGCTACTGGACATCACAGGCTGCGCGCATCTGTGGGGATCAGAAAAACTTTACCTGCAAGATATCAATCAGCGTTTAAATCAAAAAGGTTACCACGTGCGCTGCGCTATAGCTGATACGCCGGCAGCGGCCTGGGCCAATAGCCGCTACGGCAGACAGAAAGCCATCATTGAGCCAGCGGGGCAGGCGCAGGCGATTTCTGTGATGCCTCCGGCAGCACTTAGAGTAGAGCCGCCGGTAATAGAGAAACTGGAAAAGCTCGGTTTTTACCAGTTGGCAGGACTGATCGGTATGCCCCGCAGCATGCTCAGACGGCGGTTCGGTCCGCAGCTTTTGCTGAGGTTAGACCAGGTGCTGGGACAGGCCCCGGAGCCGATTACGGCGATCGAGCCAGATGAGCCCTACAGAGAAACCCTGCCTTGTCTGGAAGCTATCCGAAGCGGGGCAGGTATTGAAATAGCGGTGCAAAAGCTTTTAGAAGCCATATGTCAAAGACTCTCAAAAGAATCAAAAGGACTAAGAAAAGCACTGCTCACTGCCCACAGAATGGATGGCAGCAGCCAGCAGATCCAGATCGGTACGCACGCTGCAAGCTGCAGCACCCAGCATCTTTTAAAACTCTTTGTTTTGCAGGTGCCCAAACTACGGCCCGATCTGGGCTTTGAGCTTTTTGAATTAGAGGCGCTGATGCTGGAAGATACAGAGCAGCATACCCAAATGCTGTTCGCTCAGTCTGCCAGTGGAGACAGCGCTGAGATCGCAGAGCTGCTCGATACGATCACTGCCAAAACAGGGCAGGGGAGTGTCAGCCGTTACCTGCCCGATGAGCACTACTGGCCGGAGCGCTCGGTAAAAGTGGCGGGGTCTTTGCAGCAGATGCCTGTTTTTAAATGGCCGACAGAGCGGCCCAGACCGATCAGTCTTCTAACGACGCCTGAGAAAATACATGTAACAGCGCCCGTGCCGGATTACCCGCCGATGCTGTTTCGTTACCTGGGCATGATCCATAATGTAATCAAGGCAGATGGCCCTGAGCGAATAGAGCAGGAGTGGTGGATACAAGCTGGCCTTCACCGGGACTATTACATCATCGAAGACCATCAGGGAGCCCGCTACTGGATTTTCCGTCTGGGGCACTACGGAAAGGATTTTCCCGAATGGTACCTACATGGCTTTTTTCCCTGAGCAGCTATGAAATACACAGAACTACAGGTCACGACCAATTTTACGTTTCTCAGGGGCGCTTCGCATCCTGAGGAGATGATCACGCAGGCGGCTGATCTGGGATATACAGAGATTGGCATCACAGACCATAACACGCTGGCTGGTATAGTCAGGGCGCACAGTGCAGCGAAAGCCAGAAACATTCGTATCATCGTTGGCTGCCGTCTGAACACGGCAGATGGGCCCAGCCTTCTGGCTTATCCCACCGATATCTCTGCTTATAGCAGGTTATCGGCTCTGCTCTCGCTAGGCAACTCGCGCACTGAAAAAGGCAAGTGTCTGCTTTACAAAGCGGATGTGTATGCTTATAAAGAAGGGATGCAGTTTGTAGCATTGCCACCGGAATCACTTAATGAATTCTTTGAGCTCGACAGCTCATTTGCTGCCCACCTGAAAGAATACAAACAAAAACTGGCAGACTCGCTTTACCTGGCAGTAAGAAGGGCCTACCGTGGAGATGATGCCAAAATCCTTTTCCGGCTCAGAGAACTTTCAGATAATCTGGGTGTGCCGCTGGTAGCTACCAACGACGTGCACTACCATCATCCGGACCGAAGACAGCTTCAGGATATTGTCACCTGCATCAGAGAGAAGTGTACCATCTATGATGCAGGCTACAGACTGCACCAGAACGCGGAGCGGCATCTGAAGCCTCAGACGGAAATGCTGCGGCTTTTCAGGGCTTATGAGGATGCCATCAGCAATACACAGGTGCTGGCAGCTGCCTGCCTGTTTTCGCTAGACAGTTTAAAATACGAATATCCCAAAGAGATTACTACCGAGGGCAGAACACCCATGCAACAGCTGACGTATCTGACTTGGAAGATGGCGCCGGACTGCTTTGAGGGCACGATCCCAGAGAAAGTAAAACAGACCCTGGAGTATGAGCTTAAATTCATAGAAGAGAAGAATTATGCCTCCTACTTTCTGACAGTTTATGACATTGTGCGCTTTGCCAGAGAGCAGGGTATTCTGTGTCAGGGCAGGGGCTCTGCAGCTAATTCAGCGGTCTGTTTTTGTCTTGGGATTACGTCTGTAAACCCAACCAAATTTGATCTTCTCTTTGAGCGCTTTATCTCGTCTGCCAGAAACGAGCCGCCTGACATTGATGTAGACTTTGAGCACGAGCGGCGCGAGGAAGTTATACAGTATATCTACAACAAGTATGGCCGTGACCGTTCGGCGATTGTGGCCACAGTCACCCAGCTGCACCAGCGGGGCGCGATCCGTGATGTAGCCAAGGCAATGGGCATGTCCCAGGATGCGATCGGAAGGCTTGCTAATTCGATCTGGGAGTTTACAGATGAGTGGTTTGATGGAAAAAGAATCAGTGAACACGGCTTTAACCCGGATGATGCGCACCTGAGAAAAGTCCTGGAGCTTACCTCGCAGTTTATGGGTTTTCCACGGCAGCTTGGCCAGCATACCGGAGGCTTTGTGATCACCGAAGGCAAGATCACCGATTTGTGCCCGGTGATCAATGCCCGCATGGCAGACCGCACCAACATCGAATGGAACAAGGACGATATTGACGCGCTGGGTTTTTTGAAAATCGATGTACTGGCGCTGGGCATGCTGACCTGCATCAGAAAAGCATTTGATCTGGCTAAAAAGCATTACAACAAAAATTACACGCTGGCCAGTGTTGAGCAGGATCTCAAAGAGGTCTATGATATGATCAGTGATGCGGATACACTCGGCGTTTTTCAGATCGAAAGCCGCGCGCAGATGTCGATGCTGCCAAGGCTCAGGCCGAAGACCTTTTATGATCTGGTTATTGAGGTGGCCATCGTTAGGCCCGGGCCGATACAGGGAGATATGGTGCATCCTTATCTGAGAAGACGTAACGGTGAAGAAAAGATTGAGTACCCTTCCAAAGAGCTCGAAGAGATCCTGAAACGCACTCTGGGTGTTCCGCTTTTTCAGGAGCAGGCGATGAAAATAGCGATTGTGGCGGCGGGCTTCACGCCCGCTGAAGCCGACGGGCTCCGGCGGAGCATGGCTACCTTTAAAGCCAAGGGACTGGTGGCGCAGTACGAAAAGAAACTGATCGATGGTATGCTCGCCAACGGTTACAGTCTTGAATTCGCCCAGCGGATCTTCAAGCAGCTGGAAGGTTTTGGAAGCTACGGTTTTCCCGAAAGCCACGCAGCCAGTTTTGCGCTGCTGGTGTATGTGTCATGTTACATGAAATGTTTTTACCCCGATGTATTTGCAGCGGCGCTTCTAAACAGTATGCCGATGGGCTTTTACCAGCCTGCTCAGATTGTGATTGATGCCAGAAAACATGGGGTGAAGGTATTGCCTATTGATGTAAACCTGTCTGACTGGGATAATACACTGCTGGATGAAGGGGACAAATACAAAAGCATCCGTCTTGGTTTCCGGCAGGTGAAAGGGCTGGCCCAAACTGATATGCTGATTCTGCTCTCCTGTAGAAACAGCGGCTACAACAGCATTCACCAGATCCGGGATACAGGCGTGTCCCAGCAGGCGATTGAAAAGCTGGCTGATGCAGACGCGTTCCGCTCAATGGGCCTTGACAGAAGACGGGCGCTGTGGGAAGCAGCAGCGCTTACTGACCGGCCAGATGGGCTTTTCAAAGGACACAGGTCCCAAAGTGATTTTGAGCCGGATGTAACTCTTCCAAAAATGAGCGCTTCAGAGCACGTCGTGCAGGATTATGCTTCCACTTCACTTTCCTTGAAGGCGCACCCCGTCAGTTTTGTCAGAGAAGGGCTTGCACAGCAAAGGGCTGTTCCCACCAGCGCATTGGACCTTTACAAAGATGGCATGATCTTACGCGTAGCTGGGCTTGTGCTGGTTCGCCAGCGGCCAGGAACGGCAGGAGGGGTTTGTTTTATCACCATCGAAGATGAGACCGGGTTTTGTAATCTGGTGCTCTTTGAAAGCCTTTTTGAGAAGTACCGAAAAGAGATTCTCAGGGCCAGACTTCTGATGGTAGAAGGCAAGCTGCAAAGAGAAGGGCAGGTCACGCATGTGATTGTGCGGCACTGCTATGATATGTCGCATCTTCTGAAAGAAATGCACCAAAACCAAGCCGATCCGGCGGTTCAGACACTTTCACGGGCAGATGAGAAAGATGAATATGCTTCGCAGGCAGTTAATAAAAGGACACAGGTCAGAAAGCCAGGCGTGCAAACTGAGATCTTTCCTTCGGGGCGGAATTTTAGGTAGGGGGTTTGTCTAAGAGAGAAATTGTAATTAGAAATGGGAATGATGCAGTTAATAAATACTTTTAGAACCGGAAAGAAAAGTACCCTGAAACCGGTTGGCTGGATTACGGGGCAAGGATGTATATGGCTGAGATTGGAGGATGGGTAACTGTAGATTCTTTAGCCGAGAAATTTCAAAGTTGGTCGCTTTACAATTACACAATGAGCAGTCCCATTATCATGACTGATCCAACAGGCATGGCTCCGATACATATTGACGTTTCCAGGAATGAAGATGGAGCAATTCAGTAGAAAATGGAACAAGGCACTAAATCCGGCGTTAGCTCGGCCAAAATGGTAAAGGAAATAGGTAAAATACTAGTAGTTGCGATTTTAGTATATTTTGTCTTTTTGATGGCAAGTGTTTTAATGTCTGATGGAGTCAAATACATTTATTGTCTCTCCGATGACAAATGCGTTACTGTTTGGAAGAAATCCAATGGGGAGGTATACTTGATACCAGATAGGTATGAAAGTGACGAAAAGCCAACAGGAAGTCATATTAAAACGATTAGCAGACAATTTTTGACATTATATTTTTCCAATGGCGAAGGATTTTCTGATAAAATAATAGTGAGGGATGGAGGTAACCTACGAACTAATCGAAAAATGTACTCGATTGAAAACGATTCGACTGGGAAGTGGGAGTTTGTGGAATATTCAGATACCCTTGGCGCATTACTTTATAAACCAAGTGCAACTAAATTTAAAGATGTCAATGAGGGTGTTGATTATCTAATTATCAATATAGATGAGAATTATGCAATAGATAAAACAGGTGAAGACAGACATTGATGAAAGTATTGAAGACCAGCTTGATATGGCTGATTTTATCTGGGAAGTAAGTAAATTATAAATCGCCCTTGTGAGTTAAAAACGACACTATCTCAAAATCTGTGTAAAGTTGAAATCGGAGTTTTTAACTTTACACAGATTTTTATTTCGCAGAAAATTTAGTCTTAGCGAAAAAAAAATTATCAAAATACTTTTTGACGCAGTTCAAGAGGCGTGGCATCAATGATTTCTTGGCCAGTCGCATAAGCGAGTTATTGAAGAAACGCTGGAAGGTGACGTTGGTGGGTTTGGGCTATTATAGGTTTTCGTTAGAGTGCGGGCATAGGCGCACATATTCGATAGCGACTTCCAAGCAGATAAACTCTAGAAAAAGATGAGAAAAAAAAACAGTCTAATAATTTTTCTACTAGGTTCTATTTTACTGTACTCTTGCTTTCGCGAGGCTTCATGCGAAGACGCAGCTGAAGTTAATAGACCAGATGATTTAAATTTAATTATAGAACGTACTTCAGGGAGTGCTTATAGGCTAAGGCTTGAAGGCACCAACCCAATTACCAATAAGAAGGGGAAGTTTCTTAGGCAAAACTACACATGGTCCCAGCCGTTTATTAAGGATATAGCTGTAGGAGATACGGTAGTTAAACGTAAGGGTGAATTAAAGTTTTACATTCATAAGGCTGATACTATTTTAGTATTCCCATTTAAGTGCAGAGGTGAAGAGTTCAACTGAATTAGATGTGGATCTACGAGCCTTTTTATGGAGAAGATGGGTGCTGCTTATCATTTAATAGTTTTATTGTATTGCCAATAACACTCATGTGCCCAAAATCAGAGAAACCGCTTTACAGACGCAGTAATAATCTGCATAACTAGAGAATGAAGACGTATTGAAGGTCTTCTTTTACCTCTAGAACTTTTGCCAAAGGCTCACAAATGAATTTGAAGTCAACGACATATATATACCCAACTAAGCAGGACTGTATCATTCTTTGTGATTTGCTCAGTTTTGATCGGATAGTTGTTCTGATTGTATTGATAGTCAACTTTGTAAGACACCCGACCGGTCGGTCTAGGATTCAAGTATTCTATGACATTTCCGAGTTTAGAAAAATCCAAAAAAAACGGATGCAAATTAAATCGTCGCCAATTTGAGGACCATTCGGTAAATTAATGCACCAAAGCGCTTTGCTGATTAGAGAATATGAAAAAGGGATATCATGTGTATGCAACGACCGTCCAGTCGTTAACTTCTCAACAGAGGTATGAAAGGCAAAATATCATCATTGGCGAAAATTGATGTCGGTGTAGCTGATGTTGCAGCTCCTACTCCTGCTAGCGCATTGCCAGTGGTAGCTGTTATGAAATTTTCAACAGAGAGAAATAGGCAAGGGAAAATACGTAACGATGAATAACTTGATTAAAATTAGTCGTGGTGATGCACGATTACTTCAAATTATAGGCTGGATTTTTACCCTAAGCCTCCTTGTGCCCATTCTTATAAGGATATGTTTAAATTTCAATTATTACTTAGTAGTAATTTTAGGTTTTGCTTTAGCTTTCAGTATTATATTTCAAAAGGGAAATTTTAAATTGTGGAACATTTGGTATGAGAATAATTTTATTCAATTCTGTAATGTATATAATAGTGAGAGTGTTATCATAGAGGAGTTTGATAAGATTTTAATGACAATCTTATTCAGGAATGAGTACAAGTTATATCTTCGAAATGGAAAAACATACAAGTTTAGAATAAATCCGGCAGAAAATCTTAAACTCTGGTTAAAATCAGACGAGCAATACTGTGCGCGAGAACTGACAAATAAACTGAGGGGTGAACAAAATAGATATTACTCATCTGTAAAGTGAAGGAATAATAATGTTGGATCTAGCTGAGTAATACCCAACTGAACGCGCTTTATCCGGAACATTCTGGGAAAGTGACAGAGATCAAGCCACAGAACTGGCTAGAAGCGAGTTAATCAAGGTTCAGCAAAATAAGTTATTTTACAAGTTTTAGGCTACCAACAGAGTCAGCTACCTCCCTATGACAGGAAATGTAATTATATGATCTGTTTTCATCATTAACTATTCCTCTATATCTTCCTCGATCATTACTCCCTTGATATACAAATTCCCAAAAACCACACTGTCTATTTGCAAAGTAAATTTTATTTGAAAAAAGCATTCTTGCTACTCTAACAAATGTCCTACTATCTTCTTTTGGAAAACCAAATTGAAGAAGTTTTTGTGGTAACGAAATATCATTAAATTGACCAATTTTCTCTTGATTTACATACAACAAAGTGTCTGTATTTTCAATCATAATATAGTATCCCAAATTTTTTTCAGGATCATTAGGAGCAGGTAATTTCTCCAAAATACGCTCAAATTTCTTTATACTATCTTGAACACTGTCAATGTCAGTATTAAAAACTAAGTACTTGACCTCCTCCTTTTGTTGGCAACCTGCCAATAAAATAAATAGAAATAGGATTTTCATATTCATCATTTCCATATAATGTTATATCTTCTAACAACCATTTGATGATCCCTCGGATCTCAAATAAAGATCTAGAATGTGTTGGGGAATTGAGAATATCGGGGATCGTATCAACTTTGTTGTGGCCAGACTCCAAAGATTCGAACAAACAGTTTTTAAAACTGACGGCACGGGCCGCCCCGCGATCCCCAATGGGTGGCAATTTCGTGTTTTTTCAATTTAAAACGAAAAAGAAAATTAGACCTTCGAGAAGTCGTTAACGCTTTGCTTTTCATAGTTCTTACTGGCTGTCAGTGGCGTAATTTGCCGTCCAATTGACCTAACTGGCAGGTTGTTCACTATTACTTTGACAAGTGGAAGAGAAACGGTCTACTACATCAGATAAATTTAGCACTTAATAAATCGGATCGAAAAGCGCAGAGAAGGGAAGAATGGCCTTCTGTATTATGTATTGACAGTCAAATCGGACCGATTTCTATGATCTATGCAACTAAAAGGGAAAAAGAATCTTCATATTTTCGTTTTTCTCTGACACAGGCAAAAACTCGATGAATAAGTTTGTTACAGACATTATTGATAACAAGCATTTGGTTTTTTCCTTCTGCCGTTTTACGTAAATAGTACTCCCTAAGTTCTGGGGAGTGTTGAATAGCGGACATAGCTCCGTTATGTAATAGCGCTTTCAATTGCTTATTGGCTTTGTTGCTAGTCCTGGATCGGCCTTTATACTTTCCAGACTGATTCTCAAAAGGAACAACTCCGGAATGGCAAGCAAACTTTTTTGGATCTGTTATATCTTTAAATTCATTGGTTGAAATTAAAATTTCAGCAGCAATTGTTGGGCCAATTCCTTTTACTGATTCGATAAATTCAAACAGTTCCTTAAGGTAGATATCGCTCTGGATGACTTCTTTTATTAGCTTCTCAATGTTTTGAACATCCTTTTTAAGGGAATCCATTGTTTTTTTGCAAGCTCTTCGAGCGTCATCGTGATCCTTTTTAGTAATAAAGTCCTGGCTGTCGGTCAAGGGGGATTGTAATATTTTCCGAACTTTAATTAGCCGGTTACGTGTGGCAGTCAAACGATCTAATTTTTGGATAACTTCCCGCTTGGGAAGCCACAAGCGAACTTCATCACGATTTTTGTATGCATAAAAAGCGATCCGCTTGGCATCTACTTTATCATTTTTACCCCGAATCATGCCTAAACTTTCTTTGATGTTGACCGGATGTTCTACCCAGACATTTGCTTTTTTAGAATTCAAGTAGTTGAGCAGGTGATTGTTATAAATACCTGTATGCTCCATGCAATACAAACTATTGTGCAAATTGGATTCTGGACATGCCGCTTTTAGATGTTTAACAAATGTTTCTATTCCATCCTTATCGTTACTGGAATGAAAATGAAATAAGACCTTATTAGCTATTACTACTGCAAAATCTAGCGTGGCTTTTGAGATATCAATACCAACGAAATACAGAAACTTTTCCATAATTTTAGATGCATTTTTAGTCTATTTAAACCGGCAAACTGTTTCACACTCAATACCTTGCTAATAGGTCTTAAACCTGAATTTCTATTTGAGTCTTGTGTTACAGTAACCCAGTGGAGCCTTGAATCGATCCATGAGTCGTTAGCTCAGCCGAAGGCGGTAAGGCACTCTCCACTGGGGCTGGTTACTATCATTTTAACAGTATTCTAAAATAAAACTTTTCAATTGTATTCTAAGAATTGTTACATAGTATAAATCTAAAGGCCGAAGCGGTGTTAAGCTTTTACCTACGATTTATGAAAGTAGGGGGTTGATGCAAATAAAAAAGTAAACGGCCGAAAACGTCAGTTATTGGTTGCTAGTGGCGGTCGAATTTGGGCCGCTCATGCACACACGACGCTAACTTTGACCGCTGACATTTTATGCTTAGACGAACGGCTAAAAAAAATTACGGAGACCAGGCGTATAATGGTGTCTTTGCCAAGAAAATGAAGGAATTTGGCATTGGATTTGAAAGGGCTTCCCAGCCTGAGTCAACGCAGGGATTCGTACCTGTCGCATAGCGTTGGGTAGTCGAAAGGACCGTTGCATGGACAAATTACTTCAGAAGACTTGTTAAAGATTATTAATATACAATATCATCTTCGGTAGCTTGGCTATATTTAGCAAATACTCAGTTGATGTTACAAAGGATTCGAGAAATGCCCCAAACTTAATTTCCCAATACATTCTCAGGGTTGGTCAGGTGTTCTGCGATGATCTCATTATCATCCCATACTTGTGTCACTACATGCTCAGGATCCGTTGTTGGATCGTAACCACCAGTAATCACTTTAGTGACCAGGATGTTAGCAAACTTTGAGGTGACCATCTATTTTTGTTAAAATTCTGTAACAAACACGAAAACAATACGAAAGATATTATACAATTACTATTCAAAACTTAACATATATAAGTGGCCATGGCTTAATGTGGTTTGACAGATGGAATTTCGACAGCGCTACCTTCGTGGCCAGCACCACAACATTCAATACCATTTTCCGAATACCGAAACAACACACAATGATGGAAAAAGAATTAAAGAGTGCCGTCGAAAGCGAGGATGAGCAGAAACTTATAAAATGTCTGGACTTGACACGTTTTGGAAAGTTTGACAGAAATTGCTATGAATATATTGAAAAAGCTCTTGTTGGTACATGGCATAATCACCATGAGGATTTAGTAAACACTATTTACTTAAAGAATTTAATTGACGATCGATTTGTGGATCCAATATTGAATATCGCGTTGAATAAGGAGCGATTTCGATGGTATGATGATGAACTCGAAGCGACGTTAAGAAAATGTGTTCATGCATTGAAAACAATTAATTCAGCCGTTTCCAACAGCGCTTTACAGAAATTAAAAGACTTGAATAACGACAATGTAAGATTTGCACTTGATATGTATGAATAAAATGGCATATAACACGGGTTTTGGTTCAGGATGGTTGACGTTTCACTTGAGGCTTTGTGCTTGCCGTGGTAATAAATGAACGTCTGTGCTCAATATACTGCCCAAGTGCAAAGCCCGAAAACGTTACATCTATTCTAATACAGCCATTATGAAAAATCTACACGACAAAGTTTGGTATGCATGTTATGGTTCAAACATTTTGGAAGAACGTTTTCTATGTTATGTCAGAGGTGGACAACCTAATGGAGCCAAGCGAACTTATGATGGTTGTGGCGACAAAACATTGCCTGATGCCAATGAAGACTTTCATATTAGTTCTGAACTTTATTTTGCAAAGGAATCGGAAAATTGGGAAAACGGTGGTGTTGCATTTATTAGAACTTCGTTTGAGCCAGGTGTATCGACAATTGGAAGGATATATTTAGTCACAAAAGGACAGTTAACTGACATTGCCAGACAAGAAACAAATACAAAACAAGGATTAACCATAGACTTTGACAGAGCAATTGAAGACGGCTCATACATATTTAAGCGACCGTCTTCGTATGGTAATATAGTATACTTAGGACCACAAAATGGTTATCCTATTTTCACCTTGACAAACGAAAATGATTTGCAACAGTTGACAAAACCAAGTAAAAACTACATCGAAACTATTAGTAGGGGTATAAGAGAAGCTCATAATCTTGACGACAAAACAATTTTAGAATATTTGAGAAGCAAAGGTGGTATAAATGGCAACTATGACGACAAAGAATTATTAGAAATTATCACGAGTGACAAAATAGTATGATATCTATCTGTCATTTAGAAAGAAAATTGGATCCTGAGTCAACTTAATTATTCCCAGAGTATCTGAGATATGCCTTTGGGTTTGAGAACTCTCAATGTACAGACTCAACTTGTTGTCGGTGCCTTCAGTTCTCCGCCAGCCTATGTACTCACGCTTTTTGTGACCAGCAACGCTAAGAGGGGGCGGTATGCTCCGGTACACCATGTCGAAATCCGTTTTAGAATGGTCAACATGCTCCGGTACGTTCCGTTCTCAACTTTCAAGGGGGTCAACGTATGCCGGAATGGCAGCCGATTCCAGCGAATCAGGCTACTTAAACATTCCAAAACATTCCGGCTTTTTGGGGGGCAACATGCTCCGGAATATCCAGAAGATTAAAACTCAATGATAAATGAGAAAAATTACGAATACCTCAATTCTAGGGCTATTAGATTTCATAAAGAAACTGATTAACAGTGAATTATGGTACGGTATTATAGCCTCACTGATCAAGACGATCTACAGCTATGTTTTCAGGCACTACAATTCTGATAAAATCCAGGTAGTTAACAAACATATCTTAAACCTAGGGAAAAGCTTTCTATCGTTCGACACTGCCTTGTACTCGGAGGAAATGAATGGTGTAGACGCACCAAGCGTATCCTTCTTAGTCGACATCCGCTCCGCTCCCGGGTTAATGCTCAACGGTGAATACGCATATATGTTAAAAAGTCTAATGTGTTGCTGAAGGAAGGGAGCCAACAAGTAATTTGGATACTGACAGAATCGAAAACGGTGCTAATATGCTCGGTGAATCGAGAACCATATTTCATTAAATGGAATGATCATCTCTATATCCTCCCTGAATTCACGTCATAGTTGACCAGCTACTAGAAATGTCTGGTTGGAGAGTAAATCAAAACTAGAGCTCAATCACCGGAATAAGGCCAGTTCATGCAAATAGCAGTTCACTATATTACTTGTCATTTGAAAACAACTCTCTTTCCATTTCAGCTGCATCTTCGTTAGCATAGTCCGTTAAAAACATTTTTGAAGAAGCTTGACCAAATAAGTAGGATCGATTGTTTTTAAAAACTATAACATAGAAGTTTAAATAGCTCCTAAATGCCCTAATTTTGACGAAATCACTTTTTTCAAATCGAGTGCTCCCGAAAAAGTTTTGCACTACAATTTCTTCAGAATTATACTTGATGTTGGAAAACCGGGACGAAATGTACGTTACAAGTATACAGAGTACGGCCAAAAATATATTTACAAAAGAACTGTCATCTTCTATAAAATAGGAGGATACCAAAAATATGGAGCCAAAAATTACAATTGACATAGTTAACCTAATTTGCAAAACGGAACCTTTAGTGCTTATATATCTATATTTCATAGTTTCCTATCTTTAACTGCTACTTTAAATTTAAGTACAAGTTCTGCATTTTTATAACTTATCACTCCCAGCACCTAACATATAAACGGCACTAACTATAGGTGCCTGGAATACTGGCTTGTCCTATTATCGCTTTAAATTTACCAAAGATTATTTACGAATGGGTAATGGTGGTTGCAACTTTATTGAATATGAATTTCCAGTTGGAAAGGTGAATGTTTTGCGCTAACCTTGTCTTCCCACCGTGTTGTCTGCCAACGTTGTCGTTATCTGTTTACTCAATCTTGATGGTTCTTAGGTTAAGCCATTCTGCCAATGTTTCCTTTGTAATATCATTCTCTTTGTAGTCTTTACTGGGGCCACAGCTCGCGAAAACCAGCATTTCAGGCCAACGGTAAAGGTTGAGGGTGCTCCGGTCCTCTGGAAAGAGTTCACCCTCGTTCAAACACTCGGGTTACTATCTGTCCTGGATCCGTTAATGGATCCCAGCCACCAGTTGTCACTTTGATGACCAGTAGATTAGCAAATTTTGAGTTTAGCATTTAATTTTGGTAATATTCAAACCCAAAAATGAAAACGCTACTGAAGATATTATACAATTACTATTCAAAAGGTGGCCAGGAAGATATGCCATGGGTTAGAACTAAACTGGTATTTCTAGTCTTACTTGTCCTGGTGACGATATTTCCAATATTGTCAATACCTGAAAGTCGTATAAGGGATCACAAGATTAAAAACAAGTATCTGGTGAAAAATGGAATTTCGATCCTAGTGTGTTTGGTTTCCGTCGTTTTTTTTATTAGTAGTTATCTTTTGCTAAAGTCAGCCGGTGAGATATAATATAGTAAACAACTCCTTGCTGAGCAATTGAAGGGCTAACTGCCTTAAGAAGTTTGACGTTTTAAAGGCAAGTTCGCTACGTTTACTTTTTGTATTAATATTTTAATAATCAATTGTTTGTGAGGTATTAGTCGCAGTCTACTCATAAGTATTCGCATAGCCTTGAATGGATATGTGACAGTGAAAATTTGCTTTGTGAGACTACAAAGTGTATATTATCGTAGCAATTTGATACTGATTAATGGAGGTTATTTATAGGAAAAGGTTACTTATTTAATGAAAGGGCAGGTATATATTATTTTATTAGGTCTTGCCATTGTAATTGGCTCGTATATATGGTTTATTAGTAAATTGGTTGGAAATATTCCCGCTTTAAAGGAATATAAAAGATACGAGAATATTTCGTTATTAGATAGTAATATAAAATCCATTTTGCAGCATGAATTAAAGTATAATTGTGTAAAGATAGATACTATTAGTAGAAATGATGATGAGCCGAAATATATATTGACTGTTGATATGAAATTCAAAGAATATGATTATAAATTTATAATAAGTTATTTTTCGTATAATTCAATTTTAAATAGTTCGTATAACAGTAAAATTGAGTTAATAGGAGCTTACGACTTTAAGAATAAAGTGGGTGGATTTCATATTGACAAAGCTGGGATGGAGGATGTTATAGGAGTTTTTGAGCAAAAGATTATTGCAAAATTGAGATAGCTTATAGATTACATTTTTGTTAGTAATGTTCCCGTCAGGGATAGAACGGATTAGCCCGCAATGCAGTGAGGACTATGAGTGATAGCCTGTGCCTCATTGGCAGTAGGCCAAGAGGTGACGGCAGCATCTTGTTAGAATACTCTTTACTTTCCTGTTGATAATTAGCTCATTACCCCTACATTTGCTGATTCATTTCAAGAAGTAAAAAACATGACAAAAGCAGACATAGTAGCAAAGATTACCAGCAGAACAGGGGTTAGCAAGGAGGATGCTGAAAGCGTGTTGGAGTCATTTTTTGTTACGATTAAGGATTCACTGGCAAAGGGAGAGAATGTTTATTTCCGGGGCTTCGGAAGCTTTATCACCAAACAAAGAGCGGAGAAGACAGCCAGGAATATTTCTAAAAACACGGCTGTGATTGTTCCGGCCCATATTATTCCCCATTTTAAACCTTCGGATGAGTTTGTGAGTCAGGTGAAAGAAGGGCAGTTACAGTCTGCGTAAGAATCTTGCTTTCTTGTGAAGGTAAATCGTGTTGAGCCAGGTAATTACTGTCACAATTATTGCCACTTTTAAAGCTTGTACGCGGAATGAGGCGGTTTTTTTCTGGCTACCATTATCCTTCTGTAATCATGATAATAGTAGCCAGAAACTAATGGTTGGCAGCATGAATCATCTTGCCGCATCAAAGCAGTATAGGTAGTGATCGGTCGTAGCAAAAATCTTGCCTTTCGTTCCGTTTTTACCTTCGATGCCTGTCACAAAGCCATGCCATTCAGACCTGCGGCCATTGCTGGTACTTCGCTCAATTGTATTCAAGTTCCAGATAAGTTTCCCCGTCTGTAGATCTACAGCCCGTAAATTACCAAGAGGGATCCAATAAATGACCCCATTTTGATGATACAGGTCACTGGACAGACTGTTCGATTTTTGAGACCAGACATTGCTGCCATCATTTGCGCTCAGGCAGTATAAAGTAGCATTAGCCATGTTAACCAATAGTTTGCCATCAGCATATAACATATCAACTGGTACGGTCCGTTCTGAGGTCAGTCTTCTGTGCCATTTTTTTTCTCCGCTGAACAAATCAAAGCACAGTGCAAAGTTTCCGGAGGTTAAGTAAACATCCTGCCCATTCACGATTGGTTTTAAGCTGAGCATCCCAAACTCGCCTTCAAAGCTTACTGGTTTTCTGTCATAAACCCATTTGTTAAGGGTGAGGTTGAAAAGTCCTAAAAACGTCCTGTTGGTTGGCTGATTTTGTTCAGAGCCCGTCATGGGTCCTCTTTCCAGGTAAGGCACTAACAAGTAGTCTATGTTTTCATACCTGAAAGCATATATATCTTGCAAGCTGCCAACTGCCAGACCGAGCCCGTTATGGAATGCAAATTCTTCACTGTAAGGAGGGTGACTGATTTCTGTAAATGACTGACCTGACTGGTCATATTTGAAAAAACTATCTGCAATTTTTCCTTCGCTTCTGGCTGCCTGGCCATTTGCTATGAAAAAAAGTTTTTCTTCAATATTGGCTGCCTCGGAATAGGAGGGGAATGTTCGTTTATGTCTCCAGATTGTTTTACCGTTATTGGCATCAATGTAATAGTCTGACATCAAATCATGCACCCACAAATTATTATTAATAACTGCAAAATCATCGTTTAAGGTCCAGACAATTTTGTTGTCGTAGAAATCGTCCCACACCCATAAATTTTCACCAGTCTCGACGTCCTTTAATGCCAGAGAAGATTTCCAGCTTGAATTATCGGCATCAGATTCTCTTTTTAACTCACAGAGTATGCCTTTGTCTGCGATTGTGTAACCATTGTATAGTTTTTGCCCGAATGCGCCATCGGATATTGAGCTTCGCCAAACATGAGGAATTTGTGTTGCTACTCCGTCGCTATCATATTGGGTTTGTACATCCTCGTTTCTGCATGAAATTAGCAGAAACGAGGATACAAAGCAGATTAAAACGCTGATCTGTAGGTCCATGAATTGAAATTAATTGTGTATTCTGAAAACGAGTGGATCTGATCCTCCATTTAATACCCAGGTTAAGTGAGGTTCAATTCTGTCTACTGTTCGCATTTCCCTGTGATTAACTCCACTGGCTTCTCTTTTAGTACCCCACCAACCTGCATGTTAAGCATGCGTAGACGAACAGGATAACGCCTACTACCATACCGCACGGCAGTAATGATTTGTAATATACATATCAGATTATTAACTAGTAACTATTATTTACTTATTATTTCCCTTCCAATTTCTTTTTAATGTAATGTTTATACTGGTTTTATTTCAATTTGTGATTGGCGGACTATAATGCACTTATTTAATAATTTTATTGCGAGACATATCTGCCCAGATTAATGGTTGTCCAGAGCTGTGAGTTAAGTTTTCAATGTTCTGATGTTTCGGTTGGACGTTAAAATCTCTTATGATTTTGAAAAGGGGTGAATTTTTGAAACAAGGTTCAAACTTCATTTCTGGCTTTTTTAGGTGGCAAATCTGGGAATTATCGAAGGGTGCTATTATAATATCTCAAATCAAAAACACAGTATACGTTTCCTGACATATCTAGGTTTGTTCAAAGTTGTACCCTTTTGCTACCTTTCAAGCTCTTCCTGCAAAAAAGGCATCAAATCTGACAAAATCTCGCCCTTGAAATCCAGCATCTTACATAACAATCCTCTCAACGTGATAAAAGGGTCCAGAAAAAGTTGGACTTTATTGCTACCCTGACTGCGCATTTACTTTGTGACATCAAAAACGAACCGGGCGTCTTTCAAACGGAAAGCAAACGGGCTCGAAGATCCAAACTGTTCATTAAATCAGATGTTCCATGTTAACAGCTAACCCGTGGGTGGTGTATGCATCAGTTGTCACCCCACTATTATCAGCCTACTACCTTGCAGTCGGTTTTATTTTCTACCGGCACGATCTGAAGGCTAAAATCGCAAGTTGGAAAAATCCCCCGGTCAGAGCCGCAGATCCTGAACTGAAACCAGAACAGACCAAGGAGCATGTTACGGCCGATACCGCTGAGGATGATCTGGCGGAGATTATCGAACAAGACGAAGACGAAGTGCAGGAGCCATTCGGGGACGAGGTTATGATGAGTAAGGTGGAAGAGCTGTCATTTCATCTGAAAGATGCGATAAAGCAGGCGCACCACAGCGGATACAACAAGGAGGAATTCATTCTTCTTTTTCAAATGACATTCAAAGAATATGATGCCATATATGGCACACCGTTCCAGCTTTCAGTCAACAATCTGATTGAAGCGGAACTGGAAAAATACGGCTCCATCCACCTGAGCAGTGAGGACAGGGTGAGGATGTGGAATCAGGTCGATTGATGGGGCAGGTCCGTAGGTAAACTTCCCGCGCTTTGCGGGAAGATTCCTACCGGATCAATGAAGTGCATGTTCAACTTAAACAGATAGAGGAGATGAGAGTGAGGGGAATGTTTAAAAGCAGACGTTGGCTGCTGACAGGGGTTATTATGCTTGGGGCGATTATTTCCAAAGCCCAGGATGGGGCGGCGGGGATTTCTGAAGCCGACTCGCAGGTAAGATCTTACTTTGAACCGGGGACTAATCTGATGTATGCGATCGGAGCAGTTTTAGGCCTGGTGGGGGCAGTAAAGGTGTTTCAGAAATGGAATGCGGGTGATCAGGATACGAACAAAGTGGCGGCAGCCTGGTTTGGCAGCTGCATCTTTCTGGTGGTAGTAGCGACAGTTTTACAATCTTTCTTCGGGGTGTAAGCAGTGTCCGGCGTGTAGCGCTGCCGCACGCCGGCCTTTTTGAAAATCGAAATAGTAATCAATTTGTTAGTCAACCCTTCTTGGAAGTGGTTTAAACTTTAATGATTATGGAAGAGCTATTTATGGCAGAGAGCCATGCTTATCTTTTTTTGGATAACCCCGAGATCCTGATCAAGGATTCTCAGCTATTCACAAGGCCGCGTCTTCTCAAAAGGAAGGTCAAACAAACAAGTGACCGGATCATGGCCATGATTGTGGCAGGCAGTTGCAGACAGGAGATCATCGATCAAAGCGTGGAGCTGATCACAGAAGAGCTCAGGCCATCCAGGTTCGGATATGTATGCGCTGTGATTGCAAGTGAGTTTCCCAAGACGTTTTTGAGATGGGTGAGAATTGATGAGCTGGCTGAGCAGGTTTTGGATGTGGTAAACGCTTGTGAGCCTGTGTTCTGCATGTTCAAATTTAATTCACAGAAAGCAGAGCAGCATAGCATTTACCAGACGGTAAAAAACTTTATCGGCCACTATCTGAAAAGAAAAAGAAGGTGCGAGCTGGCCAGGCCGGTATTAGAGGTAAGAGTTCAGGATAACCAGCCAGTTATTGAGCCAAAGGAACCCCAGGTACTTACCGCTGTGGCTGTACCGGTAACAGAGACCATACAAACAGCTGATATCAATCCCGTTAAAATTAAAGAGACAACCTATTTCAAAAGCGCACTACTGGAAAACTACGGTGCTGTGAGAAGCAAGGCACCAAAACGAGGCAGCGTAGTATGCCCACCTATTTCTGAAACAAGTCAAACCACACATAGCATGGCATCAAAGCAGTATCCAATCAATAAAGGAATAAATAAAAGCATCGTGTTCAAGGGGCTTAAAGCGCAGTACATCGGCTATATGGGATTAGGGCTTTTAATAGACCTTGTCTTCTACGCAGTGTTGTATATGCTGAAAGTGAACACCTACGTGACGCTGCTACTGACCGTTTCTTTAGGTGCTTTGATAGCAGCGGGAGTATATCATCTGAACGCTCAGTACGGCGAGCACGGCCTAGAGAAGGCGCTGGCCAAAAGAAAGATTCCCAGGCGCGTGCGCTCTTTTTCCAGAAGAATTTTTAGGTAATCATTTTACAAAATGAATATTAGAATGGCTTTCTACAAGCAAAACCACGATCAGAAATGGAAAAGTATTTAGAAGATTTAATGCCGATTCTGGAAGTATCCCAGGGGTGTATTCTTTCAAAGAAGGGTGATGTGACAATGGGTTTTCAGATCGATTTACCTGAGATTTTTACACTCTCAGATCAGCAATATGAGGGCTTTCATCAGGCATGGGTGAAGGCGCTGAAGATGCTGCCTGTCGGAAGCGTTTTTCACAAACAGGACTATTTTTTAAAAAGCGAGTATAAGGCAGATTTCACAAAACAGGATACGAGTTTTCTTACGCATAGCTCAGAGCGCTTTTTTAACGAGCGGCCGTTTCTGGATCATCAATGCTATGTTTTTATCACCAAGAAGCCTTCTGACAGAAAGCCGTCCAGCTCGATTTTCTCAAATCTACTAAGACCAAGTTTGTTTCCGAAAGAGACGCTCAATGAGCAGGCCCTGCAGGAATTCCGCGGCAGCGTGGGACAATTCAAAAGAATTATGGAGGATTCAGGGTTTGTTAAGATGCGTGTATTGGAAGATAAGGAGCTGTTGAGTACTGCCAGCAAGCAGGGGCTGGTAGAGCGGTATCTGTATTTGTCAGGCGACAGCAGCGCAAGACTGCTGAGGGACATACAATTTGAAAAAGGGATTAAGATTGGCGATCAGTACTGTCAGCTGTATGCGCTGGCGGACGCTTCGGATCTGCCGGCGAGCTGCAGCGCGGGGATTCACTACGAGAAGTATTCGAGTGACCGGACCAAGTTTAGCACCGGATTCGCAAGTAGTCTGGGCCAGCTGCTGTCGTGCAATCATATTTACAATCAGTTTATTTTCATTGAAGATGCAGACAAAACCCTGAAGCGGTTGGAGGGAAAACGGCTCAGGTTGCAGTCTCTGTCGATGCATGCCAGGGAGAACCATCTGGCACTGGATGCTACCAACGAGTTTTTAAATGAGGCGATCAAAGAGCAACGCATGCCGGTGAAGGCCCACTTTAATCTGATGGTGTGGAGTGATGATCTTTCCGAGCTGAAGGAAATTAAAAACATGACCACATCAGCGCTCGCGCAAATGGACACCAGCGCGCGTCAGGAGATCACGGGTGCCGCCCAGATTTATTGGGCAGGGATTCCTGGAAACCAGGCGGACTTTCCGATGAACGAGACGTTTGATACGTTCACCGAGCAGGCGGCTTGTTTTCTGAACCTGGAATCCAGCTACCGTAATTCGATCAGCCCGGTTGGTATCAGGCTGGGTGACAGACTTACGGGAAGACCGATGCACGTGGACATTTCTGACGAGCCAGTCAGAATGGGGATATGCACGAACAGAAACAAGTTTATTTTGGGGCCTTCGGGATCTGGTAAAAGTTTTTTTACCAACCATATGGTCAGAAGCTACTTTGAAACCGGGGCGCATATTGTGCTGGTGGACGTTGGGCACAGCTACAAGGGACTCTGTGATATGGTAGGGGGCTATTATTTCACCTACGACGAGAAGCATCCGATTGAATTTAACCCTTTTTATATTCCAAAGGGTGAGCAGCTGGATACTGAAAAGAAGGAAAGTATTAAAACGCTGCTTTTGTCACTTTGGAAAAAGGATGATGAGACATTCAAGCGAAGTGAGTATGTAGCGCTTTCGAACGCGTTGACGCAGTATTTTGCGCACCTGGATGAAAACCCGCAGATTTTTGCCTGCTTTAACAGCTTCTATGAGTTTTTAAAAACGGAGTTTGTGCGCATCATCCAGGCGGATCAGGTCAAAGACAAGGATTTTGACATTCATAATTTTCTCTACGTTCTGATGCCCTACTACCGGGGTGGCGAGTTTGACTATCTTCTGAATGCAAGGCGGAACCTGGATCTTTTGAATCAGCGCTTTATCGTCTTTGAGCTGGACAATATTAAGGAGCATGTAATTCTTTTTCCGATTGTAACGATCATCATAATGGAGCTCTTTATCAGTAAGATGCGTAAGCTCGAAGGGGTCAGAAAGGTCTTGCTGATAGAGGAGGCGTGGAAGGCCATTGCCAAAGAGGGTATGGCTGAGTACATTAAGTACATCTTCAAAACGGTTAGGAAGTATTTTGGTGAGGCGATTGTGGTCACCCAGGAGGTGGAAGACATTATTTCTTCCCCGATTGTCAAGCAGGCGATTATCAATAATTCAGACTGCAAGATTCTTTTAGACCAATCCAAATACCAGAATAAGTTTGACCAGATTCAGGAGCTTTTGGGACTGACAGAAAAGGAAAAGGCGCTGGTGCTGTCGGTGAACAAGGCGAATGATCCGCTCAGAAAATACAAGGAGGTATTTATCAGTCTGGGTGGAG
The DNA here is from genome assembly GCF_003383615.1 of Dyadobacter luteus. GTDB lineage: Bacteria > Bacteroidota > Bacteroidia > Cytophagales > Spirosomataceae > Dyadobacter > Dyadobacter luteus. The sequence continues at coordinate 124 of NZ_QNUL01000022.1, read as the reverse complement.
TGCTCTCGAAGGTTTACCGGACAGAAGTGAGCGCTGAGGAGTATTTGGTGCGCCCATAAGGGCATATAGTGAATGTGGTTTGGCAACCACTGGGCAAGTGTTTAGAACGCCCATCAACATCCGA
>NZ_QNUL01000021.1 GCF_003383615.1 Dyadobacter luteus | reverse complement strand
GCTTTTTAAACACCAAATCCTCAAAGAAGTTTAAGTAAATGAAAGAGGGTGACTCAATTTGATTTGAGACACCCTCTTTAGCAAAAGTGTATCAACAACAGACTTAGATACCGTAGTCCGGGTTTTGGATCAATTTGCTATTTCTGTTCATTTCATCGCGATGAATAGGACGGAAATACATTTTATCTCTCCACACGCGGTTCTCATGTGCTGTTTCCTCAACCGGCGTATAAGTGTAATTGTAAACAGCAGGGTCATAGCGGTACGGTTCCTTCATGGATTGTCCGGTTTTGAATTTACCTACGACGCTGATATACGTCATCGGCTCACCCAAAGTAGTTGGTGCAATCATCCAGCGACGTGCATCGTGGTAACGTTGCTCTTCATATACCATCTCAATTCTTCTCTCCTGGCGATATGCTTCTTTCAAGGCAGCACCTGTCACCGTTAAAGCAGGCATTCCAGCACGGAAACGAATTCTGTTCAGCCAAAGAAGGGCATCCGCGTCATTACCGGTTTCGATGCTTGCTTCAATGTAATTGAAAACAACTTCTGTGACACGAAGAACAGGCCATGGAATATCCTGACGGTCTGTATTGTCGTACAAAGCCGGATTAGGATCTATAAATTTACGCATGTAATATCCTGAACGACTACCATTCCAGTCTTCTACAGTACTGTTACGGGTATCCAGTCCATGACGCGTAACTAACCCGTTTGCATCGTTCAACAGGTCATAAGCTCCGGTTTGAATCTGATTGGCCGGATCACGAACATCCGATGGACGTGGTTTCCAATCTGCACCGTCATACAAAACTGTTGCATAAAAACGCGGGTCACGGTTGGTGTACGGTGCAGCCTTATGAGCCGGATTATCCCAGGAGAATTTGGTTCCGTCTCTCATTTCATAGTCGTCTACCAGGTTACCAATAGGCGTGTTACCAGCCCAGTTATGATATCCATTCGGACCATTATGAAGTCCCGTCTGACGTGCAGGCTCGTTGAGTGCCGGTGTAAAGTAGCGGGCAAAAATAAGTTCTGTTGCAGCTGTTGCATCAATATTCTGGTCGGCACTTCCGCCCCCCATAGATATAGCAACGTAATTGGCCTTACCCTGATCAGCTGTTACAGGAGCGGTCAGATTTAGCTTGTAACCTCCATTGCTTGCATCCAATGCTGCTTTTGCTGCATTCAAAGCTGCAGTCCAGCGCGTAGCACGACTCCCCGAAAGGTATCCGAAAAACTCAGGGTTATCATAATCGGCAAGCACAGTCGACTTCGATTTTGCAGTTGGTACATCATGCAAATCACTCGCTGCATATACCAGCACCCGCGCTTTCAAAGCAAGTGCAGCAGTCCTGTTCGCTCTTCCTGTAACCGGCGCTTTTCCTTCCAAAAAGATCGCCGCACTGTCAAGGTCGTTCACGATAGAAGTCACACATTCCTCGTAAGTATTACGTGGGGCTGTATAATCTTCGTTCAGCTCGTAAACCTTTTTGATCAAAGGCACTGCTCCGTAATAGCGAAGCAATTGCTGGTAGTAGTAAGCTCTTAAAAAGTAAGCTTCCCCACGCAGACGATCCTTCAGCGTTGTATTGGTAAAAGTAGCAGTCGCCAGATTCTGTATCGCAATATTCGTAGCACGAATACGGGTGTACATAGGTCCCCAGCCATAGGTATCATCTACCCAACCGGTAACAGAAGGACTTAAACTTCCCTCATTAATCGTATTAATATTACGACCAGTATGAGTAAACACCGCTTCGTCGGATAGAGAAGCAAGCATTTGCTCACCCAAACCTCCCTGCTGCAGTCCTGCATATATACCAGTTACAAAACCTTCAGATAATCCCCCATCTTTCCATACATCTTCGGCAGGAATTTCTGATGGTGGAGTCACGTTAAGAAAATCAGTATCACAGGCTGTGAGCCCGGCGGAGGCCAGCAGTGCGACAAGAATTATATTTTTATATCTCAATTTCATAATCATCATTTATTAAAATGCTACACGTAGACCTGCACTTACTATGCGCGATTGCGGATAATACTGACCGCTCGTGTTAGTGGATTCCGGATCCCAAACTTTGATTTTATCAATCGTGAAAAGGTTCAATGCGTTGACATACAGACGGAATTTGGTAAGCCCTAGTTTAGAACCGAAGTCAGCCGGCAGGTTGTATCCTACTTCGATGTTTTTCAAACGCAGATAATTAGTACTTCTCAGGAAGTAACTGTTGATACCCGCCTGATCCACATTCGTATAATACCTGTTGTTACGGTTGGTTAATCTTGGATACTGATCAGTTGGATTATCAATCGTCCAACGGTGATCATAGTCGTATTTCAGATAATTACCGATGTCACCTGACTCTGTCAAACCTACGACCTGAAGTCCGCCCGTTGCTCCCTGAAACAGCATGGAAAGGTCAAATGACTTGTATCCCAGATTGATCGTTGCACCACCTGTAAACCATGGACGTTGCACTTTTTCGGTACGAACGCGGTCATCTGCATTGATCACACCGTCGCCATTTACATCCTTAAACCTCATGTCACCAGGTCTTAGATTGGTAGCAATTGCGCTGTAATCAAGCTGCTCTGAGTCAATTGCTGACTGATCTTTAAATACACCATCAAACTGATATACAAGGAATGACTGGTAAGGCATTCCAGTTGTTCTTTGGTATGATGGTACGTTTGGCACCTCATCCCAGTACTTGATTTCATTTTTGGCGTAACCTCCATTAACCCCGATAGAGTAGGTAAAGTCACCGGCATTTCCATCATAACTCACTTTAAACTCCCATCCTTTGTTCTGAAGACGCCCCAGGTTCTGGGGTGGAAGCCGGCCATCGATTCCGACTGAAGAAGGCGTAGATCCTGCTTTAGGAATCAACATACTTGAACGATTATTGATAAAGTAATCAAATTCAAATGCTACTTTGTCTCTAAACAAAGTTCCCTCAATCCCGATATTTGAATTGTTAGCAACCTCCCATGTGTAGTTTTCGTTTGCTATACGGGTTTCCAGCAAAGTTTTCGCCACCTGATCACCCAATACGAAATTACTGAAGCCCATTGTAGATAGATATTGGTATTCAGCCAATGTCTCGGTTCCCAAGAAATAAGGTTCTGCACCCATTTGCCCCCATGACCCGCGCAGTTTGACATTGTTTACAAAACGAACGTTGTTCTTCCAGAAATCTTCCTCAGATATACGCCATCCTGCTGAAACACCTGGAAAAAATCCCCAGCGACCATTTGTCGGGAACATAAATGAGCCATCATGACGCCACAGGAATTCAGCTATATACTTCTCTTTAAAGTTATAACCTGCACGACCAAAGTAACTCAAACGTGCACGACGGTACAAATCTTCAGGATTATTTCCAATATTCTGTTCAGCAGCAGCACCGGCCAGTAACTGATCTACAGCCGGAGAGATAAAGTAGCGGCGATAAGCGAAAAATCCGTCAGCATCTACTGTTTCTCTCTGAATACCAGCCATTACATTGAAATTATGCGAGCCGAATGATTTTTCATAAGACACTTGTCCCGTTAACTGAATCGAAAGTTCTTGGGATGCTCTTTCAGTCAAACGGGGATCTGCAAAGGTTGAACGCACAGAACCGTTAAGTACAGGAGTTACACGGTCTGCTTCATAAGACTGCTTATCCCAAAAATACAAAGTCCAAGGTGTCTCCCAGTTCTTCACCCGGCGATGCTGCTTATCAAGCGCCGCCATTACGTTGGCTTTCAAACCAGTAATACCTGGTATTTGAATCTCCAGACCTCCATTGGTTTGTATATAATCCCTTTTGTCGTTGTTGTAACCGGTAGTATTGGTTGTAATCACTGCAGGGTTCTGGCCATTTTCAATATCCGGGCCCGGTCTGCCATCCGGCCAGATCGCGATCTCGGTTGGTTTTCCGCGCATCAGCATACGGAAAATAGCGCCGGCTCCATTACCGCCACTCGGGAAATGACGGAATTCTTCTCTCAATGTTACACCGAGATTGGCCTTTACATACTTGTTAATCTGAGCATCCAGATTGATACGCAAATCATATTGCTTGTAACCTGTTGCAGAGTTGATATAATAACCCGACTGGTTGATATGTCCTAAAGAAGCAAGGTATTTGACGTTTTCACTACCACCCATAAGCTGTACATTATGGCGCTGCTGTGGTGCCCAATTACGAAGTACCGAACCGTACCAATCTGTATTTGGATGCAGCAGAGGATCACTTCCATCACGGAATTTCTGCATATCTTCTGGCTTAAAAACGGCACTTACGACACTTCCGTTGTCTGTTCTTGTATAATTGCCAGTGCTATTGAAACCTTCCAATGCGCCACTCCATTGCCCTACAGGCAGGTTGTCATAAATCTGCAACTCATTTCTGATGGTAGCATATTCTGCCGCGTCAGACATTTTAGGCGTACGCGTTGGCTGGCTCACGCCAAAATTCATGTCATAAGACAATTGTGGTTTTCCTGATTTGCCACGTTTGGTTGTGATCAGGATTACACCATTACCTGCACGTGATCCGTAAATCGCAGCAGCAGCATCTTTCAGTACAGAAATACTCTCGATATCTGCCGGATTGATACGATCCAAACCACCACTACGGTTGGGAACTCCATCCACAACGATAAGCGCATTGCTGTTTCCGAGAGAGTTTGTACCACGAATACGGATCGCCGAGCCATCATAGCCTGGTTCCCCACTTGACTGCACCGCTGAAATACCTGGCAAACGACCACCTAATGTATTCGAAAGGTTAGCAGCTGGCGCCTTTTCAAGTTCTGTTCCCTTTACTGCTGTTACAGAACCTGTCAAAGTAGCCTTTTTTGCTGTACCATATCCTACAACGACTACTTCTCCAAGTGACTTAACATCCGAAGCAAGAGTTACATCAACGGTTGTCTTGCTCCCAACAACAATTTCCTGTGTCAGATAGCCGATGTAAGAAAAAATCAAAGTACTGCTGTTACCAGGCACATTTACTGTGTATGCCCCTTCAATATCGGTAACAGTTCCGGCTGTTGTTCCTTTCACAACAACACTTACACCAGGCAGGCCTTGCCCCTGGTCGTCTTTAACTATCCCTTTGACAGCATTTTGGGCATACGCCCCGGCAACGGTCATAAGGATGATCAAGAGAGAGAAGACATATCGCGCTGAATCACGACACGTCCATCTGGTAGACATTCTCATAGATTAATTGATTGGTTAGAAAAAAGGTAAAATCACATATCCCTGAGACCTTCACAGGCGCAGGAAAAACTTAAATCATCAGGGTACTTTAACTGTAGAGAGGAAGAGAATAATGGAGTGCAAGCGCAAGCGTAGAGTTTCAAATCAAAAGTGTGTTTTAAGTTCATAGGTTAGATGTCAGGCAACTGCGGTATGTACTTTAGCATGTGTACAATTCAAATTAATTGGTCACATTTATTATTAGATACTTTTAGTTACTTATTCCCTAAGTGCAAAACTTATTTTTTTACTCATGTTTAAATACAAAAAATTGCCAATTTTTAAATAAATACGCCATTTAATTGATAAACTTATACTTATTATTAAAATATAACAATAAGTAACCGTATTGATATTAAATCTTGTAACTATCATATACAAATAATTACGAAGGCAGCGGCAAGAAGGCAGGATGGATAAAAGGAATTCAAAAAAATAAGGCTTTTCTTATAGCAGATTCCCGGATCTGACTAATAAGAAAAGCCTTTGAAGATATAATCATGAACAGGGGTCGACGAGCTCAGCCTGACAAGAGGAAATATTTTATATTAAAGTAGTTTCAGGATTTGACGTGATCCGCATTATAATGTAAACCGATATTCTCGCGACGCGCCATGGCCATTTTGATAATGAGATAGGAAACCGAAATCATATTCCGAAGCTCACAGATCGCTACCGATACTTTCGACTCGCGGTACAGTTCTTCATGTTCCTGATGCAGGAGTTCCAGACGGTCATAAGCACGTTTCATCCTCCGATTTGTCCTTACAATACCGACATAATTGGACATAATGCTGTTCAGCTCACGCGTCATTTCGGTAACAAGCACATTTTCTTCCGGATGTGTTGTACCGGTGTCATCCCATTCAGGAATATTGTCGGGTATTACGGCCTCATCAAAACTTGAAAGTGTACTGACAAATGCACGATGTCCGAAAACAACTGCTTCCAGAAGAGAATTGGATGCCAGTCTGTTAGACCCATGTAGACCCGTGCATGCGCACTCTCCTACCGCATACAGGAAATTGATATTGGTTTTTCCCCATTCGTTCACACGTACACCACCACACATATAATGCTGTGCTGGTACAACGGGGATCATATCTGTTCGCACGTCAATCCCGGCATCAAGGCAATATTGTGTGATATTGGGGAAGTGCTCTAAAAATTTCTCGTAATCGCAGTGGCGCACATCCAGATATACATGATCCACCCCATTCCTTTTCATCTCAGAATCTATCGCTCTGGCAACAATATCTCTTGGCGCTAATGAAAGCCGGCTATCGTATTGTTCCATAAAAGTACTTCCGTCTGCCCGTTTCAGAATTCCGCCAAACCCACGAACGGCCTCGGATATCAGAAAGGAAGGCTTTTTGCCGGGCTGATAAAAACTAGTTGGGTGGAACTGGATAAACTCCATGTTATCGCATATTCCTTTGGCGCGATAAGCCATAGCGATACCATCCCCTGTAGCAATTGTGGGATTGGTTGTACTCTGGTAAACATTGCCTATTCCGCCGGTAGCGAGCAAGGTTGTTTTTGCCAGAAACTTTTCAACTTCTCCGGTTTTACGGTTCAGTACATAAGCTCCAAAACACTTAATATCTTCCCGGTAGCGGTACACAGTTTCACCCAGATGATGCTGCGTAATAAGCTCAACAGCGTAATAATGCGTAAAAATCTGAATGCTCTTATGGCGGCTTACTTCTTCGAGCAGTGCTCTTTCAATTTCAGCTCCGGTAATGTCTTTAAAATGAAGAATCCGGTTATCGGAATGCCCACCTTCTTTGGCAAGGTCATATTCGCCACCAGTTTCTTTATCAAAACGGGTTCCGTAGTCAATCAGCTCCTGAATACGTTCCGGCGCTTCGGTAACCACTATTTCGACTATATTTCTTTTATTAACCTCATCACCCGCATCCATGGTATCCTGGATGTGTTTTTCGAATGAATCCGATTCAGCCCAAACCACCGCAATTCCGCCCTGTGCATACTTAGTATTGGTTTCATCCGCCTGCACCTTCGTGATCACAGCGATAGAAATATCTTTTTTTGCTGCTTCAAAATGTCGTGCAAGTTTGGCTGCATAGCTGAGTCCGGCTATCCCGGAACCAATAATCAGAAAGTCGAACTGAGGCATTTTTTACAATTGGTGGTTTTACTTTGTTTCTTTTATTCCCTGGAACTCTCCCTCGGGGCTATGCCCCGGGCTGAGCGATGGAAGCCTTTCAGGCTTTTGCTACGCTTTGCGCTCTAACTCTTATTAACTCTCCGCGGGGCGGTGCCCCGGGCTGAGCGATGGAAGCCTTTCAGGCTTTTGCTACGCTTTGCGCTCTAACTCCTATTAACTCTCCGCGGGGCGGTGCCTCGGGCTGAGCGATGGAAGCCTTTCAGGCTTTTGCTACGCTTTGCGCTCTAACTCTTATTAACTCTCCGCGGGACGATGCCCCGAGCTGAGCGATGGAAGCCTTTCAGGCTTTTGCTACGCTTTGCTATCTAACTTCTATAACTACTACTAACTTCTTAACTCCTCCCTCAAATTCCTTTACTCAATTCAAGCATGCGAGCCACTGACTCATATGCTTTTACCCTGATATCTTCGGGAACAAAAATCTCCGGTTGCTCATAAAGAAGTGCATTATACACTTTTTCTAACGTATTCATCTTCATGTACGGACACTCCGAACAGGCACAGGTGTTGTTATCTGAACCAGGGGCAGGAATCAGTTTTTTATCCGGCACCGACTGTTTCATTTTATGCAAAATCCCTGCTTCAGTAGCCACAATAAATTTATCATGCTCCGATTCTTTTACGAATTTCAACAGTCCTGTTGTAGAACTCACGAAATCGGCCTGTACCAGAATATCCTGCTTACATTCCGGGTGCGCAATGAGTAATGCATCCGGATGCTCCTCTCTCAACTGCTGCAGTTTTTCTTTTGAAATGTCGATATGCACAATACATGCACCATCCCAAAGTACCATATCGCGACCCGTCTTGTGTGCCACATACCGACCCAGATTGGCATCCGGAGCAAAAATAATCTTCTGATCTTTCGGCAGACTCTCTACAATTTGCAGGGCATTCGAAGAGGTACATACAATGTCCGTCAGAGCTTTGATCTCCGCCGAACAGTTGATATAGCTGATCACAATATGGTCAGGATACTGAGCTTTGAACGCAGCAAACTTATCCGCCGGAGCTGAGTCTGCCAGTGAACATCCTGCATTCAAGTCAGGAATTACTACTTTTTTATGCGGACTGAGCACTTTAGCGGTTTCACCCATAAAATGGACTCCGCAGAAAACAATCATATCTGCCTCTGTAGCTGCAGCCTGCTGAGACAACCCAAGGCTATCGCCTATATAATCAGCCAGATCCTGTATTTCCGCATCCACGTAGAAATGCGCAAGGATTACTGCATTCTTCTCTTTCTTCAACCGGTTGATTTCTGCAATCAGGTCAATATCATCTGCAATAGCTTCCGTTACATATCCGTAACGACCTACCTGCTCTTCAATTTTTGTCATTATGGTGAATAATTGGCTTTTCTTATGATTAAAAATCCACGCCTAAGTACGATAATAACTGTTGTAAAAGCAAAGGAAGTGAAGGAAGAGAAGGTAAGAAGTTATAGTAGTCATGGAGATAGAGAAGTTAAAACCAAACACGCTATCCCATTAAACGACAACTATATTCTGAAAATGAACATTAAAAATACCAACGAGTGCCGGCGTCAATATCTTACAACAAGAAAAAGGAGTTAAGGGACTGTAGCTAACGCCACTCATTCCTTAACTCCTTTACTTCTTTAATAATTTAGCTTTTCTTTCACCGTTCAGACCGCTAAAAAGCGTTCAGACCGGAATAAACTTTGGTTAGCAGAGCTAACTCCTCTGACTTCTTAACTCCTTTAACTTCTTCTTAAAATATCCAACGGAAGAATGCATATAACGTTCCGGAAAGCAACATCGTAACAGGAAGTGTAAGTACCCATGCAATTACAATATTACGAATCGTACCAGCCTGAAGGTTTTTAACTCCCTTACTTGCCACCATCGAACCGGCAATACCGGATGATAAAACGTGTGTTGTACTCACAGGCAAACCAAGGTAAGATGATACTCCGATTGTACTTGCAGCAACCAACTCCGCAGATGCTCCCTGCGCATAAGTAAGGTGTTGCTTACCAATTTTCTCTCCAATCGTCACGACAATACGTTTCCAGCCTACCATTGTTCCCAGACCCAATGAAAGTGAAATCATCAGAATAACCCAATCAGGAGCATAATCGGTGTAGCGTCTGATCCCTTTTTCACTACCTGACTGCATTTTAAGATAAGCTTTATCTTCTGTGTTTAATGTTGCATCACCATTATCCAGGATGGTTTTAGTGTTACGACTGATCAGCAACAAGGAACGACGAGCGCCCATGCGTGCTTCAAGTGGCAATTTCTTATCCAGAAGTGGTTGGCTTATCAATGTATTCAAAGCAGCGATTTCTTCATGAATAGAACGCAATTTACCACGATCCGTTTCCGACAATTTTGAAGAATCTATCCTACTTACTGTTTGTTCAATTTTAACAAGATCACCTCTCATTTCAGCTGGATTCACACTGTTATCCAAAGCAAAGTGCGCAGGTACAATCCCGATCAGAATCAGCATCACAAGTCCTACTCCCTTTTGTCCGTCGTTAGAACCATGGAAAAAACTTACCAATGTACAAGTCATTACCAATATCGCACGAATCCATAACGGAGGTGGCTGATTTTTCTTTGGCTCGCTGAAAACCACATCTCGAAGTGGCTTCGATAGTAGTCGGCGAAGCATAAACATAATGATGATCGCAAGTGCAAAACCGAAAATCGGCGAAGTAAGAAGCGACATGAAAAGTTCTTCAGCCTTGGTCCAGTTTACACCAGCACCTTTCGTATTTTCAGGCATAAATGTAAATGCAAGACCTACACCCAGGATCGAACCGATCAATGTGTGAGAACTTGAACTTGGTAATCCGAAGTACCAGGTTCCCAGGTTCCAGATAATCGCACTGAACAGAAGCGCAAAAACCATGGCAATACTATGGTAGACATTCTGATCAATCAGCATTTCTACCGGCAACAGGTTTACAATCCCCATTGCGACCGCAATACCACCGAAGAATACCCCAAGGAAGTTGCAGAAACCCGACCACATTACTGCGATATTGGGCTTAAGGGAATTGGTATAAATCACTGTAGCTACAGCATTGGCCGTATCGTGAAAACCGTTAACAAATTCGAAAGCACAAGCCGCTAAGATACTGAAAGCGAGGAGAATAAAAATGTCGGTTTCTAGACCAAACATAAAGAAAGTATAGTTATATGAAGTAAATAGCAGGTTTTGAAAGTGCTCGGCTGAATGTCCGCCCGTTTAAGTTCAATTGTCCTCGCCACTAATTTTGAGGCAAAACTACTGATTGTTTACCGATGCAATGTTACCAAATTGTTAATTAAAACACACGGCATTTTACGATAGATTTATCAAAAAACACATTGCCATACAACACTTTTCATGTTCCTTATACTGCTTTTTCCTTATTAGCTAATTGTCCGCATGCAGCATCTATATCCTTACCACGGCTACGGCGCACATGCACAGAAACGCCTCTGTCTTCAAGATAAGCAGCAAATTTATCCAGCTTATCGGCACCTGTATTTGTAAATTCAGCTTCAGCTATAGGATTGTACTCGATAATATTGACCCTGGCAGGTACACGTTTCGTAAATTCCCAGAGTTCTTTCGCATCCTGCAACGTATCGTTAAAATTATTAAAAACGATATACTCGAAAGTAATTCTGTTTCCTGTCTTATCGTAAAAGTAATTGAGCGCCTCTGCCAAATTATCCAGTGAGTTGGATTCATTGATCGGCATGATCTGATTTCTCTTCTCGTCGTTTGCAGCATGTAATGAAAGTGCAAGCCTGAACCGTACCTCATCGTCACCCAGCTTTTTAATCATTTTGGCAATCCCTGCAGTAGAGACGGTGATACGTCTCGGAGACATATTCAACCCTTCCGGAGATGTGATATGTTCGATAGATTTGAGCACATTTACATAATTAAGCAACGGCTCACCCATACCCATATATACAATATTGGTCAACGGAGCTTTAAAACTATACTCAGCCTGGCGTGCAATCGCTACCACCTGATCATAGATCTCCCCTGCTTCCAGATTGCGTTTTCTATCCATGTAACCTGTGGCGCAGAACTTACAGGTAAGCGAGCACCCCACCTGGCTACTGACGCAGGCAGTCATCCGGTCTGCAGCCGGAATCAGAACACCTTCAACCAGATTACCATCAAACAAACGGAAAGCAGATTTAATCGTACCGTCATTACTTTGCTGTTGCTTGGCCACATCCATGGCATGGATCACAAAGTGTTCATCAATAAGCTGACGGGTTGCCAATGAAAGGTTCGTCATTTCAGCAAAAGAATTCGCTGATTTTTTCCAGATCCATTCATAAATCTGCTTGGCACGGAATGCTTTTTCACCATGTTCAGTCATCCAGCCTTTCAGCTGATCCACCGACATCTTTCTTATATCCTGTTTTTCCTGTAATCCGGTCATTATTTCTTACTTATACCTGCAAAGGTACTGAAAATCAACTATTGATTCTTAACTCATCCCGAATATTGAAAGTTCATTTCCGGTTTAAACGCTGAGTTAAAATGAGTTTGGCACTGAGTCATTTATTACGTCTAACAAAATCACCTTCTTTACATCCCCAAAATTCATTCTGAGGTTTCCTCGGTATCTTGCTTTTCAGTGTCATCCATATATTCCTTTTTCCATTCGCGGATCAACTCTGTTCCTTTCGGCATCCATTGCAGCGCTTTGGTAATGACCGTTGGCGCCACAGGAACCACAAGGGGATACAGATAGGTTTCTTCGGTACGGTGGGAAGGAATATTTATGCCGATCAGATTGACCAGCCAAAAGAATACACTGATTCCGAATACCCATGTAAATATCCCCACCAAGGCTCCTGCAAATTGGTCGAATGTCCCTAGTATGGAATAACGCAATGATCTTCGAATGGTGTAACCAAACTGATTCAGCAAAAAAATGGTCGGGAAAAATACGGCCGAAAATCCTACATAAGGTAAAATTTTCTTAGCCATACTATCACTAAAATAGGGGGTCAGGATTTCCATTCCCAACCCCAGAAATTTAAAACCGAGGATCATGGCTACCACCATTCCTGCTATGCCGATAAATTCAATCAGCAATCCTTTACGGTAACCATGTAACGCTCCCCAAAGCAATGGCAAAAGGATGAGAACATCCAGTAACTTCATGCCAGCAAACTCTTAACCAGCGTAGATACAACACGACCATCTGCCTGGCCAGCCAATTCCTTCGTAGCCACGCCCATTACTTTACCCATGTCCGAAGGAGCAGACGCACCTACACGAGCGATAATTTCCTGCAATTTTGCTTTGATCTCGTCCTCAGTAAGTTGCTTCGGCAAAAATGCTTCTATGTAACTAAGCTCCGCCTCTTCCACTGCCAGCAAATCTTCCCTGCCCTGTGCACGGTATATATCAGCTGATTCGCGACGTTGCTTTGCTGCTTTGGTTAACAACTTCAGTTCATCGTCAGCTGAAAGCTCTCCACCCGTTCCGCCAGCCTTGGTTTCTTCAAGCAGAATCAGCGCTTTGATAGCACGGAGTGTACGCAATTTATCAGATTCCTTAGCCCTCATGGCGTCTTTAATACCTGATTCAACCTGACTTTTAAGTGACATATATTTTACAATTAAATGGTAGAATGAGTAATTTTCTATATGGTAATGTTAAATTTGCCCATAAGACCGCAAAGTTACAGGAATCACAGAAATTGTCATTCAATCATTCTCTCATTAATCAATCTCAGTTAACTTCATGACACGTCTCAGCGTCAACATCAACAAAATAGCTACACTCAGAAACTCACGTGGCGGGGATAATCCCAACGTTCTGAAAGTAGCGCTCGACTGCGAGCGATTTGGTGCACAGGGCATTACTGTACATCCGCGCCCCGACGAACGACACATCCGTTATCAGGACGTATACGATCTCCGCGAACTTGTAACTACAGAATTTAATATTGAAGGCAATCCGTCTGAAAGAAAATTTATCGATCTGGTACTGGCTACACAGCCGGATCAGGTAACGCTTGTGCCGGATGCACTCAACGCGATTACTTCCAATGCCGGATGGGATACAGTAAAACACCGCAGTGAACTTACCGAACTGGTTCAGGAATTCAAGAAGGCTGCGATTCGTGTATCTGTATTCGTGGATGCAGATGAAGAAATGGTTGAAGGTGCTGCCCTATGCGGAGCCGACCGCGTGGAGTTGTATACCGAGGCCTATGCAGAATACTATTTTGAAAACAGACAAAAAGCTGTTCTTCCCTTCGTCAAGGCTGCTGAGAAGGCAAGAGAGGTTGGCCTAGGATTAAATGCCGGACATGACCTGAGTCTGGATAACCTTCGCTTTCTGAAGCAGAGCATTCCATGGATGGACGAAGTTTCAATCGGGCACGCACTCATAGCAGATGCACTTTACCTCGGGCTTGAAAATACAATACAAATGTATTTGAGGGAACTCGCTTTATAACAGATCTTTCACGGATACATTTCGATTTCCCGCCATGTATCCGTGATGAAGTTTTTTTATTTCCCGCCAAAAGTTTGCGCGATGTTCATGGCCACTCCCATGTCTCCGTCTATTTTTAATTTACCGGTCATTAAAGCCATCATTGCGTTCAATTCACCGTCAATTAGTTTGAGAGCATTTTTTGTTGATACTTCAAGCACGCAGTCCGCATCCTTGTCATCGTTAGAGACAACATTCGGCACCACTGTACTGTCAATGAAAATACTTCCTTCTTCAGTTTTAAATTTCACGGTTGCATCCAAACCACTATCGGTCCCAAGAATTTCGGTAATGCGTTCGGTAAGAATTTGCAGGCTCATAAGATCTGACTTTTATCGTTTTATGTATTAATACTTATCAATAACGTTGTGCATTTGTATTCACTGCGACCAGGAAAATACAAATGCGCTTGGTGTTACGGCGTAAAACTACAAATTTTGCGCCCGATTTTTCAAAAACTCATATTTGCCATTATGCAACCAACTAGTGAACCGGTGATCCGCCCTTTATTCCTGACAGTACTATGCTTCATCACCTTCATGAACTCGGTTTCCGGTTTGTGGAGTCAGTCAGAAAGGTTCTGGAATCCTGGCGTGATGGCAGACAAAACACGTGAAACCTTCGAAATGGTACGGGAAAATGTGCTGCAGCAAGCCAACGGCGCAGACATCAAAACGATGGAAACTATGTTTGCGGCTGTTATTGACAACACCACCCCGCAAACAATAATGACCGGCGCAATATTCATGCTTATTTTCGAAGCTCTATCTCTTTACGGTGCTTACCTGATGTGGAATCTGCAGAAAAAAGGATATTATTTTTATCTCGGCGGCATGGGTATTGCCTTCCTCGGACCACTGTTCTTTATTGGTGGTTGGCTAGGTTTCATCACTGCGTTTGCGAGTATTTTCGCCAGCATTTTTATGGCGATATTTTATGCGCTCAATCTCAAATACATGCGGTAAAACAGACCCGCTAACGATCTTCTGTTAAAAATATTTTTTTTCACAGGGTTACATGCTAATCTAAATTTCCTGATTAGGTTTGTAAGCCCTTGCATTCCACGCGG
Organism: Dyadobacter luteus; assembly: GCF_003383615.1. GTDB lineage: Bacteria > Bacteroidota > Bacteroidia > Cytophagales > Spirosomataceae > Dyadobacter > Dyadobacter luteus. The sequence continues at coordinate 94,162 of NZ_QNUL01000021.1, read as the reverse complement.
AAAAGATTTTATTTTGCGCACAAATTTGAAAAGAGAAAATGGCTTTAATTAACAAAATCAGAGAGAAGTCCGGTATCGCGGTTACGGTAATTGCTATCAGCTTAATCCTCTTCATGGTAGGAGGTGATCTTTTAGGACCTAATTCCATGCTCGGTGGAAACAACAATCAGGTTGTAGGTGAAATAGCTGGTAAAGAGATCAACATCAAGGACTTTCAGAGTCGGGTTGATGGTTTTCGACAAAACTACGAGGCGCAATCAGGTCGTAGCCTTAGCGAAAATGAGTTAGTTGCCCTACGCGATCAGGCATGGAATCAGTTTATTGTTGATATCGCCTACAGAGATCAGTTCGACGAACTTGGACTTACAGTTACAGATGAAGAATTGGTAGACATGGTTCAGGGAAACCACATCAGTCCATCTATTCTTCAGGCATTTTCGGATCCTACAACAGGTCGTTTTGACAAAAATGCAGTCGTTAACTATCTGAAAAACCTTAAAACGCTTCCTATTGAGCAACAAAAATCATGGGAGAATTTTGAGAAAAGTCTACGTGAAGAACGTATCCGCAGCAAATATGAAAACCTGCTGAAACTTTCGGCTTACACTCCGAAAGCACAGGCTGAAAAAGAATATCTGGCTCAAAACACCAAGGCAACACTTCGTTACCTGTATGTTCCTTACTTCTCAATTGTTGATACTACGATTAAAGTAACGGATTCTGAGTTGGAACAATATCTGAGCGCACACCGCTCTGAGTACAAAGGAACAGATACACGTTCTATCGAATACGTAACTTTCCCTGTACAACCTGCAAAGGATGACAGTGCTGCTCTTTACACAGAGATTAAAGAATTGGCTCGTGGATTGGCTACGGCTCCTAACGATTCAGCTTTTGCAAGCATGAACTCGGACATCTCACTTCCTGTGAACATGTCTCTGGCTACTATGTCAGACCAATTGAAAGAAGCTATAAAAACTTTCGTTCCTGGTGGTGTATATGGTCCATACCGTGAAGGAAATACTTATTTCATTTACAAATACGGCGGTACTAAGATCGATACTGTTTCTTCAGCAAGAGCAAGCCACATTCTGATTCGTGCAGAAAACCAGTCTGACTCAGCAAAAGCAGCAGCTCGTGTAAAAGCAGAAGGACTTCTTGCCCAGATTCGTTCTGGTGCTAACTTCGAAGCATTGGCAGCTACATCAAGCGCTGATCCGGGATCTGCTCAACGTGGTGGAGATTTGGGTTACTTCCAAAACAACGGTGCGATGGTGAAACCATTTGAAGAAGCTGTATTCTCTGCGTCTGCTCCTGGTTTGATCGGAAAGGTAGTAGAAAGCCAGTTTGGTTTCCACATTATCAAAGTAACTGCACCGAAATCTAACGTGCTTTACCGCGTTGCGGCAATTGGTAAAACAATTGCTCCTAGCCAGTCAACTCGTGACGAAGCTTACCGCAAAGCAGATGAGTTTGCTAACTCTGTAAAAACAAAAGAGCAGTTTAACGAAGCTGTGAAAAAAGACAAAGGACTTGTAGTAGCTACTGCTAACCGCATTCCTGAAACTGCAACCAACGTAAATGCAATCCAAAATGGCCGTGAAATCGTTCGCTGGGCATTTAAGGATGACTCTAAAATCAACTCAGTATCTCAGGTATTCGAAACTGAAGAGCAATATATCGTAGCTGTTCTTACTGGCAAGTCTGATCAGGACAACGTGAAAGTAGATGACTTCCGTGACGAATTGACTACCAAAGTACGTAACCAGAAGAAATCTGAGCAGATTACAGCTAAGCTGAAAGGTGCAACGGGAGATCTTGAAGCCATTGCGAAGAAATATGGCGCAGGTGCTCTTGTTGAATCAGCGACTGACATCACACTTGCAACAGGCTTCCTGAGCAGTGCAGGTTTCGATCCTATCGCTCTTGGAAAAGCTTTCGGTCTTAAAGCCGGACAGAAATCAGATGTGTTTACTGGTGAAAATGGTGTGTTCATCATGGAGCAAATCAACAAAACTGATGCTCCAAAAGTGGCAGACTTCACTCAGTACAAAACACAGCTTACGCAGTCTCTTGAAAGCCGTATGTCTTACCTGGTGAACGAGGCAATCCGTGAAAATGCTAAAATCGAAGACAGAAGAGCTAAGTTTTTCTGATAGTCGACTCAATAAAAATTAAAGTAAAAAGAGGAGCAGAAATTATATCTGCTCCTCTTTTTACTTTTACTACAAAAATTCAAAAAAAAGTGATAGTATTGCAGTATAAAATGTCAATGGTACACTTATTAATAAATAGGAGTTAAAGTGGTTATAGGAAGTTAAGGAGTTAGAGAAGTTATAGTAGAGTATAGCACTAGCCTGAAAGGCTTCTATCTCCCTAGCCCGGGGCAACGCCCCGAGGAGAGAGGAATTAACAATGAGAATAATAGGGAATTAGTAGATGATTCCAACCGGTTTTCAATAAAACGCATTTTTCGGAACGATAAACAATAAACAATAACAATGAGCATAGTACTTGGAGATCAGGAATACTTTAAGGGCATAGGCAAGATTGCCTACGAAGGACCAGAGTCAGACAACCCGCTTGCATACCGTTGGTATGATGAAAACCGTGTGGTTGGTGGAAAAACAATGAAAGAGCACTTGCGTTTTGCAATCGCTTACTGGCATACATTCTGCGGAAACGGCGGAGATCCTTTTGGCGGTCAGACATTGTTTTACCCATGGGATAAAAAAGCAGATGCGGTTGACCGTGCAAAAGACAAAGCAGATGCTGCTTTTGAATTGTTCACCAAATTAGGAACTCCATACTACTGCTTCCACGATGTGGACGTAGTTGACTATGCTGACGATGTACGTACGAATGAAAAACGTCTGGTTACATTGACAGAATATCTTGCTGCAAAACAAAAAGAATCAGGTATAAAATTGCTTTGGGGAACTGCTAACCTGTTCAGCCACCACCGTTACATGAATGGTGCTTCTACCAACCCTGACTTCGACGTTGTTTCTCATGCAGGTGCTCAGATCAAAATGGCACTGGATGCAACAATCGCTTTGGGTGGAGAGAACTACGTATTCTGGGGAGGTCGTGAAGGATACATGACCCTGTTGAACACAGATATGAAGCGTGAGCAGGAGCACTTCGCACAGATCCTTAAAATGTCTGTTGCTTATGCACGTGCCAATGGTTTCAAAGGTAAATTCTTCATTGAGCCAAAACCATGCGAGCCAACCAAACACCAGTATGACTACGATTCAGCAACTGTAATTGGCTTCCTTCGTCAGCACGATCTTCTTGAAGATTTCGCATTGAACCTTGAAGTGAACCACGCTACACTTGCCGGTCACACTTTCGAGCACGAATTGCAGGTTGCTGCAGATGCAGGTATCCTTGGATCTATCGATGCAAACCGTGGTGATTACCAAAACGGATGGGATACTGACCAGTTCCCTAACGACATCGCAGAATGGACTAAGGCATTGCTTGTAATCCTTAAGGCTGATGGTCTGAAGGGTGGTGGTATCAACTTTGATGCGAAACGTCGCAGAAACTCAACTGATGATGCGGATGTATTCCACGCACACATCGGCGGTATTGACGTAGTTGCACGTGCATTGGTTATTGCTGACAAAATCATTCAGCACGGAGAATATGACAAAATCCGTACAGATCGTTACGCTAGCTTCGATTCAGGAAAAGGTTCTGACTTCGAAAAAGGTGGTTTGAAACTGGAAGATTTGTTTGACCTTGCTGCAACAAAAGGTGAGCCTGCAACAATTTCAGGAAGACAAGAATATCTTGAAAATCTGATCAACAGATTTATCTGATAGTATCTATATTTAATAAAAAACCGGATTTCAGAAATTTCTAAAATCCGGTTTTTTAGTTATCCACCCTTATCAAATTACCGGCAGATTAATTATCCAGCTCATTGTCAATTACGGCGATCAATACATCTATTTCTTTCTGCACAGTTTCCAGCTGCTGATCCGTCATCGGACTTTGTATTTCAAGAATATTAGCCTGAAGTTGATCTCTCTCCTTGATCAGCTTATCCTGCTTTTCAGCCAGTTTTTTCTTCGAATTACCATCCGCGGAACTCAGCTTTTCGGTGATGTTCTTTAGTCTTGCATCAATTTTGCTTTCACGCTGTTTCAAGGAAGTCAGGTATTTCTCCTGTTTTTCAGAAAGTTTCTCACTGGCCTTTACAAGCTCTTTTTTTGCACCTTCAATTTCTTCCTGGTCTGCCTCCTGAGGAACGATCTGCCCGGCCTCCGCAGCTTTATCCAAAGCTTCTTCTTCCGCCTTAGCAAGTTCTTTTCTATCCTTCTCAGTAGAATTACAACTTACCAGAAATACACCACCGGCGATCATGGTATTAACCAGAATTAATTTAAGAATCCTTTTCATAATGTGGTTTCAGGTTTGATTTCTGCCACATCCGCGAAAATATAGTACCATACTGAAAATCAGCTCATTTAACAGTAATCTTGTAGAAAAGCCTGCTCTACATGTAGATGTTCCGGAGCATAAAAAACAAGTCACGGGAGAAATTGCCGCGACTTGTTAAAATGACATAAGACGATACTTTCTTAATAACCAGGTGTCGGAACCAGATTGGTGTTGTTACGAAGTTCAGTGGTTGGAATCGGGAATAACAACTCCCTCTCCCCTACTACCGGTCCGTACGAGAATTTGTGACCTACGTAATTTTCGAACTTCTTTGTTGTTACGTTGAATGCCTTACGCAAACGCACCATATCAAACCAGGTAATGTTCTCGAAGCACAGCTCGTGCCAGCGTTCTGTCCACACGGCCTCTCTGAAAACATCCTTGGAGATGCCGGAAAGCGCTGTCAGTTGCGCCCGTGTTCTGATTGCGTTCACTGCTTCATACGCCTTGGCAGTTGGTCCGCTCACTTCATTGGAAGCCTCCGCGTAGATCAGGAGTACGTCAGCATAGCGCAGCACCGACCAGTTCAGGTCACTGTTTGCGGAGGTAGTCTGGGCAACGTTATCAAAATGCTTATAGATAAAATAACCTCCGAGCGCCACTTCCTGATTACGGTTGCTTTCATTGGTAAATTTGGTAAAGAAGAACTGCTTCTCTTTGGCACGCAGATCATTCGCATCATACGACTTTACAAATTCATCAGTAGAATATAATCCGCCTGTCTCATCTGCATAAGCCGAAATATTCTTGTTATAAGGAATAATAGATGTTTGCAACGGAGATGGTATAATGCCTGTCCTGAACTGCACCATGAAAATATTCTCTTCGATATTTTTCTTGGAAGGATTGTGCAGATCGTCGTAGGTCGTGAACAATTTGAACTGCTTTGAATCTATCACTTCCTCAGCCTTCTTCGCGGCCAAATCATAGTATTCACTTCCTTTTTGTAAAGGATAACCAGCCATTGTCAGATATACCTTTGCCAACAGTGATTTCACAGCGCCCTGACTCACCCTTCCGGTTGCATCCACCCAGCCCAATCCAGCCTGTTCAGCTGTCTTCAAATCGGCTACAATCTGGGTGTATATATCTGCAGGAGCTACTTGTTTTGGACGAAGTTGTTCTGATTCCAGATTCACCGGTTCGGTGATCAATGGAATGTTACCAAACATCTGCACCAGATTGAAGTAGTAAAATGCTCTTAAAAAGTGAGCTTCTCCCAACAGCTTTTTCTTCGCTGTTTCATCCATCGTGATGGCTGGAATTCTGGCGATGGAAAGATTGGCATTACCTATCCCTTTATAATAAAATTCCCAGTAAGTCTGTCCATATCCGTTATCAGAGGTATTTCTCAGATCTTTGATAAAATAGCTGTTCACAGCCTGGCCTAAATCTGTTTTCGCCAAACCTGTTGCAAATTCCGGCATCATCCACGCTCCGCCGTTGAACCCACTGGCCAGAGGTACTCGCATATTGGCATAAATGGCATTTACAGAACTTGTAGCATGCTCAGGTTTTGTAAAATAATTGTCTTCGGTGAAGTTACTCGGATCGGACTCAACCAGAAAGTCGGAGCAACCGGGTAGCCACAATGCACAGGTAACCAATGCGAGCAGCTTATATTTTTTTGATATGATATTCATCTGTTTCCTCTTTAAAAAGGTCTTCAATTAAGATTACAAACCAATGTTAAGTCCGACCATAAAAACACGCGGACGCGGATAGTCATACAGACCTAACCCCTGATCGAAAGGTGAGCTGGAGTTGGATACCTCAGGATCAAATCCTTTGTACTTGGTCAACACGAAGAAGTTCTGCACTGAGCCATACACACGCAGACGATCCAGTTTTAGCTTCGAAACAGTGGTCGCCGGGAAATTATAAGCCAGCAACAGGTTACGTCCACGAATAAATGATGCATCTGTTACTTTGTGTGAGTCATTGTTGGTTGTATAGTAGGCGTTGATCGGTCTGATCTGTGCAATAGGCGTATTCTGATTGGTTTCGGTCCATGCATTCAAAACCGTTTTGTAACTATTCGCGATACCTTGTCTGTCCTCTGCAGAGTGAATACTTCTGTCAAGTACGTCGTTGCCGTACATATATTGAAGATCGACTGTCAAAGAGAAAGCTTTGTATTGGAATGTGTTCAGGAAAGTACCAAATCCATCAGGTATACCACGACCAATGATCGTTCTGTCATTATCGTTGATTGTACCGTCGTTGTTCAGATCCAGGTATTTTACGTCGCCCGGAAGCATGTTATATCTCTTTGCTTCTTCTGCCTCATTCGTTCCCCAGGTTCCTAAATGCTTTCTTCCAAAGAATGAACCTACAGGTTCTCCTACCCTAATCACCCCGTTTCCGGATAGAATATCACTTCCCCCCGAAAGTGCCAGTACTTTGTTTTTATTTACAGAAATATTAAAAGTGGTACTCCAGGTAAAATCCTCAGTTCTGATATTGGTGGAATTAATTGCAAACTCAACCCCTTTGTTTTCCATACTACCGATGTTAGTAAAGATGCTTCTGTATCCGCTGGTGAATGGCAATGGCGCATCCAAGAGCATATCATTCACTCTTCTGTGGTACAGATCCAGTTCGAAATTCAGTCGGTTGTTAAACAAACCTACTTCCAAACCTAAATCCACCTGTTGTGTTTTCTCCCATTGCAAATCTGCGTTTGACATTCTCGCAATCCCTGTTCCGATCTGGCGGCTTCCGTTGAAAATCACGCTATAGTCAACCTGTCCTGAGATATTGTTGGACATACCGGCCAATGCGCGGTATGCAGGAATTTCCGAGTTACCGGTTGCTCCGTAGCTTGCACGAATTTTAAGATTGGATATAGCCGGAACACTCTTCATAAATTCCTCTTCGTTGACGCGCCATGCTACAGCTGCAGAAGGGAAGAATGCATATCTATTGGACTCCCCGAATTTGGAAGAACCATCCATACGGCCTGTGAAAGTGATAAGATATTTACTCATCAGACTGTAGTTCAAACGGGCAAAATAGGAGTTCAGACCGTAAGCCGTAGCAAAAGAAGAAGAGGCTTGCGGCGTTGCACCTGCACCCAGGTTATTGAACTCAAAATAGGTATCATCGAAACCTTCAGCATTGGCAATACTTTCAAACTGATCCACGTGCTGCCACGACAAACCCGCCATCGCATTGATAGAGTGGATATTGCCAAAGTCTTTGAAATAAGTCAGGTAATTTTCAAACTGCCACGAGTTGTAACGGTTGTTACGTACTGAAGCATTCCCATTGGTAGAAATATACTGCATTCCCTTTGCAGCGAAATAATCGTTTCTTTGGTTGATGACGTTCGTTCCTAGTGTAGACCTCAGCTCTAATCCTTTGGCAAGATTTATTGTCGCGTACATACTACCCAGCATTGTTTGTGTACGAAGGAAGTAAAGTCTGTCTGTAGCTACACGAAGTGGGTTATCTCCACCTTCCATTCCCGGATAGTCCCGGTTACTGGCCCAGGTTCCGTCAGGATATCTTACCGGAATGATCGGCAGCGCTTCTATTACCTGGCGCATCGCAGTAATTCCACCACCACCCAGCTGGTCAATCTGTTTTTCGTTCTGATCGGTATAACCAAGTGTTCCACCTACTTTCAACCAGCTTTTAATCTGCGTATCAAATACAAAACGGCCTGCGAACCTTTTCTGCCAAGACTCCTTCATGACCCCGTTTTCATTACGGTAGTTTAGGAAAGCCCCATAGGTACCCTTTTCGTTGCCACCTGTAAATCCTAACTGGTGGTTCTGCGTTAATGCTTTCTGAAAAGATTCTTTTTGCCAATCTGTATCGTACAGAGGATTTCCCTGCGCATCGAATAATTTAGGATTGGTTCTCTTTGTCCTCGGATCAGTATACTTGGTACTCACGCCTGCATCATTAAATGCATTTGGGTCGTATTTTTTAGCATTGGCATAGGCCAGCTCTTCCACCGCCAGAAACTCTCTGGAATTGAGTACCTCCAACTTTCTCGGAGCCACACCAATACTAAAATCTGTATCGTAAGTGACACGACCAGCGCCGGAAGTACCGCGTTTGGTAGTTACGAGAATAACCCCGTTTGCACCACGTGCTCCATATATTGCTGTAGACGATGCGTCTTTCAGTACTTCAATAGATGCAATATCATTCGGATTGAGGTAATCGATTGGCGTACTTCCGTTTTGTAAATCCACCGCGTTCAGAATTACCCCGTCAATTACATACAAAGGATTATTGGAAACACTGATAGAACTCGCTCCACGAATCCGAATGTTGGCTCTTCCTCCGGGACGCCCTGAGTTAGAAGAAACATTTACCCCCGTAATACGGCCTGATAGTCCCTGGTTCAAAGAAGAAGCCGGTCTTTCCTGTAATACCTCCGCTTTAACGGTTCCTACAGCACCCGTTAAATCTGATTTTTTTACCGTTCCATAACCTACTACCACGACCTCCGCCAGCGCATTATCATCCGGAGCGAGGCTCACTGTGAGGTTTGTCTGATTACCCACCGCCACCTCTTTGGATTGGTAACCAACAAAACTAAAAACCAGCGTAGCCTGGCTGGCCTGATCATCGGGGACTTCCAGTTTGAAATCCCCTTCAACTCCTGTAGATGTACCTCGTTGCGTTCCTTTGAGCAGTACACTTACTCCCGGCAAAGCAGCACCAGTTTCATCGGACACTTTTCCGCTGATCACCCTATCTGCAACTACCTGTGCAACTGTAGATTCCATTGCCGACGCAGGATTTTCTAACGCAGCAGCATCTTTGGGTTTTTCACCATCTGGCTTTTTATTCTCAGTGATGACGTAGGTATTCTTCCTCGTTTTACGGTATTTCAACCCACTCTGATTCAGTATAACATCCAGATTTTTTTCAATAGGATCAGAAAGATTGAGCCTGTTGGACGCTACATTCACAGAAACCACCAGACGATCTTCAAACACAATTTCTACATCATAATGTTTTTGAAGATCAAGCAGAACGTTCTTCAGCTTCATTTCTTGCCTGTCGGCCATAGGCTGCCTGGTGCGCATGGCAGCAAAAGCAATTGGCTGAGCCTGAATAGCTGGCGTGACCTGTGTCATTACCACCAGTCCCATCGACAGCCACTGTTTTGCGGATAAATTTAGTCGCATCGTATAAAGGTTTAAGAATAATTAATGGGTGTTCAAAAGGATAGAATCTCCCGAAGACTGAACCTTAAGATCCAATACTTCAGATATTGTTTTCAGAAGTTCATCTGCATTTTTAGTCTGAAAATTGCCGGTAATCGTCCGTTTCCCTGTTTCGGGGTTGCTTGCAGACACTTTTTTTCCGAAGTTCTCCTCAATCATAGAAGCTATTTCATCTACCGACGTACCATCAAATACGTAGCGCTGCTCTTTCCAGGACACAAGCGCTTTGGTGTCACGGTTCTTTTCAATCTGCACTTTTCCTTTCTGATCCAATACAGCCAGGTCTCCGGGTACCATCATCACTTCTGACCTGTGATGGTCTCTGTCGTAATCAATTCTGACGCTGCCACTCGTAAGGGCTACCTTAGTGCCTCTTGGACGTGCAAAGACAGAAAACTGAGTCCCCAGTACTTCAACCTGAAACTTTTCGGAAGTTTTCACTACGAACCGTTTGTGATCGACTGTATGGCTTACTATAAACTCTCCTTCTCCTTTCAGATATACTTCCCGCACCTCATCACTGAAACCAAAACGAGGCACCTTAAGGCTCGAATTGGCATTCAGAGCAACCTTACTCCCGTCTTCCAGGAAGATATCGGTAGTCTGCCCGTAGGCTGTTTGGTAAGTCTTATACATGATAGGATCCCGAAAAAACCAGCCCGCACTTACCACAAATAGTACCGAAGCAGCAATAAACAAGACCCGACGTAACAACGGTGTACGTTCGTCAGCGTAGTAAATCCCCGCGGATTCAACATAATCGTCCTGTTTAACGCCGGACTCTATACCTGAATCGTCCATACGTTTCAGGAGCCGTTGCATGGCACTGTCCTGGTCGGCAGTAAACTGTGCATTATTAGTTTCATACTCGAGTAGCCATTCATAGAAAATCTCCGTGTTGTTAGCATCGGACAGCCATTCCATGACCAACTGTTTTTCCAGCGGGTTAGATCTGCCGGATAAATACTCAAAGAGCGTATGTTTTGAAATAGACGTTTTCATAGTCTGTATGGTGTGGTGCCCTCAGGCAGTCGGCGATCAGGAAATAATATGGAGTGAGCTCAAAACGAGTAAAAAGGATGTCATCCACTCGCCTTGTAAAGCAGATCTGAGTTGTTTCAGTGCTTTGGAAATGTGGACTTCAACCGTTTTTGGAGATATCTGTAACTCCTGAGCAATTTCATTGTACTTTTTATTCTCAAATCTGCTCATCAGGAAAACACGCTGACATTGAGATGGTAGCTTCCCAATGATGTCGTTGACTTTAAGATAGAGATTATTGTAGTGGATTTCTGCGTCGGGCTGTGGTTGCGTAGCAGAGAATACCGTTTCGCCGGAGGTTTCCAGGGAATCGGTGCGACCAAACTCGCGGCGTACATAAGTATAGCATTCGTTTCTTACCGCCCTGAAAAGATAACTCGTATAGGAAGAGGTGATATTCTCATAAGCACGGGTCCGATAGAATTGAAAGAAGACTTCACTCACCAGATCCTCGGCGATTTGCCTGGAATATACAAATCTGACTGCATGGCTGCATAGCGGTTTGTAGAATCTCCGGAACAGCAATTCCAGCCCTTTTGACGGACTTTCGTCAAAAGCCGCTTTGATAAATATAGCTACATCCACCTCTCGTGTGGAAGATGACTGCTGACCGGTATTGATCTGAAACGGGCTTACCGGACTACGTTCTTCATTTGACAAAGTATCCTGCATTGAGTCTCTTTTTAATGTAACAATGAAAAGACTTTCTTGCACTAAAACACCCTTAGTCTAAGTAAGAAAAAATAAAAACTATTTTAAATACAAAAAAAACCATGAAGCCAGGCTCCATGGTTTTCATTTTGTTAATATCAGTTACCGACTTACAAATTCATAGCCTTCATTTCCTTCACCGCGTGATCTACCGCGCGCGCAGAAAGTGCCATATAAGTCAAAGAAGGATTTTGTGTCGCTGTCGAGGTCATACATGCTCCATCAGTAACAAAAACATTTTTGGCTGCATGAAGCTGGTTCCATTTATTCAGCAATGACGTTTTCGGGTCTTTTCCCATGCGCACTCCACCCATTTCGTGAATGTCGTTCCCGGGGTTACGACCGTTGTCATGTGTACGAATGTTTTTGAAGCCTGCTTTTTCAAACATTTCGCTCACCTGCGTCATATAGTCTTTGATCATCTTCTCGTCGTTATCATCATACGCCACAGAAATTTTCAACTGAGGTATACCGAAAGGATCTTTCAAATCTTTTTCCAGCGCTACGTAATTACTTTCTTTTGGTATGGTTTCACCCATCATGTGAGATCCTACACTCCAGTTTCCGTATTTAGATTGAGCAAGATTCTCCTTAAGTGATTCTCCGAAACCACTTCTGTCATTATAAGTTCTTCTGTCTGCTCCAAATCCTGCCGCATAGCCTCGCAAGAAATCTGTTTCCTGCTGATGTACATTCCGGAAACGAGGTATATAGCCACTATTCGGTCTTTTTCCATCGGTAGTAGAATCAAGGAAACCTTCATACTCTCCTGAAACTGTCGCACGATAGTTATGGAAAGCGATATATTTACCCAATATCCCATTATCATTCCCAAGTCCATTCGGGAAACGTGATGATATAGAGTTCATCAATATCAGGTTGGTGTTAAGCGCAGCAGCATTTACAAAAATGATGTTGGCATAAAACTCCATCATTTCCTTCGTATTGGCATCCACTACTCGTACACCTGTAACTTTCTGCTTTTTGTCATCATATATCACCGAATGAACAACGGAATGCGGACGAAGCGTCATGTTACCAGTCTTCATGGCCCATGGCATCGTAGAAGCATTGCTGCTGAAATACCCGCCAAACGGACAACCACGCTCGCACATCACTCTGTGCTGACACTTTGCACGCCCCTGGTCCAGATGTATTTGTTTCGGCTCCGTAATATGAGCAGCTCGGCCAATAATGATATGGCGATCTTTATACTGCTTTGCAACCTGCTCTTTGAAGTACTTTTCAACACAGTTCAGATCATGCGGAGGTAAAAACTCACCATCCGGCAAGGCATCAATGCCGTCCTTGTTACCGGTGATACCCGCAAATTTCTCCACGTAGCTATACCAGGGTGCTATATCGTCATAGCCAATAGGCCACTCTACTGCAAATTTATCACGAGCTGGGCCTTCAAAATCGTATTTACTCCAACGCTGGGTTTGTCGTGCCCAAAGCAACGATTTACCACCTACCTGATATCCACGGATCCAGTCAAACGGGCGACCGGCATCCTGTACATAAGGATGCTCATTATCCTTCACAAAGAAATGCTGGGACGACTCTTTGAAGTTATAGCAACGACTTACAATCGGGTTTGCTTCGGTAATTTCCCGTGGCAAACGCTCCCTGTGCTCAAACTCCCAGGGCATCATGTTGGTTGTAGGGTAATCCGTAATGTGCTGTACATCACGTCCTCTTTCCAGCACCAATGTCTTTAATCCTTTTTCAGTCAGCTCTTTAGCCGACCATCCTCCGCTGATACCCGAGCCAATTACGATGGCATCATAGGTACGCGCTTTTTTACTATCTATATTGAAATTCGCCATTTTTTAAGGGAAAGGGGTTCGGGGCATAGGGCATGGGGTTATATTTCTTATACCCTCTTCCCCTTACCCCAAACCCTATGCATTATTTTTTCACAGGCACACAGCCATGATATCTTGCAGGTATCATTTCGTAATGCGTAATGTTCGTCATCACGTATTCCGAAGATGTATAACCCTGAATAGTCAGGTTTTTCACCAATCCTAAGAAACCTTTCAGATCAGCATCGCTGCCTTTATCGATACCTTCCAGAAGACTTAGTTGCTGCTGTTTGGTAAGATCGGCATAACTTTTATTAAAATTCTTTTTGCTGATTGCCTCCACCGCGTCAAGACCGGCAGACAAACCGGCCTGTGCTTTGGCATCGTAGCAATCCTTTACCATTTTCTCCACAAAGCCACCCACACCCAGTTCACGGGCTCCGGGCGTATCTGTTTTCGGTATAATAGTTTCTACTACCAATGCCAATGTCTCCGCTTTTCCGGCATCAAGCAATCCTACTGCCGAAACAGCCTTTGTATTCCAACCTGATGCCCAGGCCGGCATTACAACCATCGCGCCCATGGCTGCAGCCATATTTTTCAACGCCACACGTCTTTCCATTTCCAGTTCTGATTACAACTCCGAGACATAAATCCCGGATATTAAGGGTTAAAAAATGCTTTTCTTTCTATTTCAAATCTTTTTATTCTTCCAAAAAGTCAAGGTCACGACCATGCGTTTCCGGTATGGTTTGGATACAATACAAACCAATCACAAAGCAGATTACACCTACCAAAGCACCTGCATTGATCACCGAGAATGAATCCTTGAACAAAGAAAACAGGGTTGTCATACCTATTACAGTACCCCTTACCATGTTTGGCACTGTGGTGGCTGCAGTAGCCCGTAGGTTTGTCCCGAACTGCTCCGCACCTATAGTAACAAACATTGCCCAGTAACCAATTCCAAATCCAAGTAAAACAAGCACAATATACAATGTATCAGCTTTATTGATGCCTGCATAAAAATACGCAATACTGCACACTAACGTAAACAGCATCAGATAAAAAACGGCGCGTTTACGGGATTCAAGCCAATGACTCAGGAAACCACTGCAAAAGTCACCCACCGATAAACCCACATAACACCACATAATGGCCAGACCCGGCTTTATAGCTTCATCTGTTCCCAACGCTTTTCCGAACTCATTACTGAACGTTGCCAGAATACCGATTACAAACCAGGTAGGCAAACCAATCCCGATACATTTCAGATAACGAATAAGTCGCTCACGTTTGGTAAAAAGTGAAAAGAAATTTCCTTTCTCAATATGTTTCTGGTCTTTCAAATCTTTAAAAATACCTGATTCAAAAACACCTATGCGTAGCAGAAGCAAAGAAATACCTAATCCGCCTCCTATGAAATAAGCATAACGCCAGTCGAAAAACTCGACAGTGAAATAGGCCACTACAGCTCCCAACAAACCTACGCCAGCTACCAGAGAAGTACCGATGGCGCGTAGATGTTTTGGCAATATTTCGGAAACGAGCGTAATACCCGCGCCTAATTCACCCGCCAGACCGATTCCGGCAATGAAACGTAAAAGTTTATAGGTAGTAGGATCCTGAACAAAACCGCAGGCAATATTGGCCAATGAGTAGGTGATAATAGAGCCGAACAGAACTGAAAGTCTTCCTTTTTTATCTCCTAAAACTCCCCATAAAATTCCGCCAAGGAGTAGCCCTGCCATTTGCCAGTTGAGGATGCTGGCACCTGTTTGGGAAATTTCGGTGTCGGAAAGACCAAGCGAAGCTAAACTTGGCAACCGCACTATACCAAATAAAAGCAAATCGTAGATATCCACAAAGTAGCCCAATGCGGCCACAATTACCGGAGCACTGAAAAGATGTGAAAAATTAGAACGAGGTTCAGGAGTAATGGTCATGTGTAAAAGTTAAAAATATTTTCAGGGAGTAATTGAAACCGGCTTTCCCGCTTTTTGGTAAAGCCTCGACTTAAAAAATTATAAAAATTCTATTTTTTATTTTCTTAATACAGACAACAAAAAGCTACACTACCCCTCAGTCGCAAAAGAGAAATTATTATCGAGATCAGAAATAACATCAATTTTGGAAGGCAAAAGTAAAGAATACCTATTTAATCGTATTCAATTGTGATCAGGAAACCAATTAAAATTTTGTTAATACTCTGGCTAAAAAAAATTGGATAGTCTCATTTGTTGCGACTATCCAATTTTTCACATTATATATCCCAATTTACAAACTTGATCAATTCCTTCATTTACAACGTATTACTCAACAACGAGTTTCTGCTTATCTTTAAGTAGCTGTGCTTCCAGGGCTTTGTAATCGACCTCTTGTACCGACTGCTTATTATCAATTGCCAGGATCGCAGCAGAAGCAGCACTTTGCCCGAGGATCATAAAAACAGGCTCCATACGAATGGATCCGAAAGCAATATGTGAGCTGGATACACACACAGGAACCAGCAAATTTTCACAATCCTCCTTTTTAGGAATAATCGCACCATAGGCAATACCATATGGTTTTTTAGGATGCACGCCAATGTCGCCTTCATTCTGGACAAAACCATCTTCTTTTACATAACGTTGGGCATTGTGTGAGTCCAAAGAATAAGACCCCATACCAACAGACTGATTCACAGCCTTTTTACCTAGCGTCTCATTCTCTGTTACCACTTCCTGCCCTATCATCCGGCGGGCTTCACGGATATACAGCTGGTGAGGCCAGCCACCGTTATCTTTAAATTCATCTTTGGGCAATCCCCATTTATTCATTTCAGCCCGTACGTCAGCGGGAACAGCCTCGTCATTGCTCCAGTAGTACATCAGTCCTTTCTGATACAACTCATGCTCTTTGATAATCTCCTTGCGCCGTTCGTAGCTTGCTTCAGGATAGTCGTAATTCTGACCTATGAAATCTGTACTAAATGGCCCATGGTTATTGGTATCCGTTTTCCTGTTGGGAATAGGATCATATTTCTGGAAAGTTTCTGTCCATCCCGCTTTGTATACACGTGCCAGCAATTCATATTTCGAACGGTCATAACCTTCGGGTTTGGCAAAAGGAATGCGGTTGTCAGGATTCGACGACAAGCACATACGGAAGCAATAAGCCTGTATTTTATCATCACCCTCACCATTTTTTCCTATCTTCTCATCCGTCACATATGGTAACAATCCACTTTTAGGATCACCTTCAATTTTATATGGACTTATGTTTTTCTCAAAATAGTGTTTATGCTGAAATACACCCGCCTGAATACCATTCCATTCCTCATTGTACACGCTATTAGCTTCCCGTCCCACATGATATTTCACGCCTGCAGACGCCATCAGGTCACCTTCGTAGGTCGCATCAATAAACATTTTCCCCTTGAAAGTCTTTCCGCTTAATGTCTTGATAGAAATGATACGTCCATTCTTCTTTTCAACGCCTTTTTCACGATCCAGCCATTCGTCACGGTATATTTTCAGCTTATTCTCCTTCACAAAATCCTCAAAAACCTTCTCCGCAACTTTAGGCTCAAAAATCCACATTGTACGTTCGGCTCCATCCATTGCTGGTGTCCCCTGTCCTTTGTTGCCATACTCATCCTTCTTTTGCCATTCCCACGACTCCGGCTTATCGTAATGCATATATACACGATGGTAGAACTCACGCGCAAGCCCGCCGATCACCGATTTATTTCCAGTATCGGTAAAACCAAGCCCACCCGAAGAAAGTCCACCGAGGTGTTTATCAGGAGAAACCACCAATACTGTTTTGCCCTGCTTCACCACCTGCACGGCAGCAGTAACGGCAGCCGATGTCCCGCCGTACACAATTACATCGGCTTCGAAGGCGTCTTTGGATTGTTCATTAGCACCACAAGAAACCAGGCTCAAAAAGGCTCCCAGTATCAGACAAATCAAATTATACTTCATTTCGATTAAAAGGTTTAGTAAAAACTATTTAAAATCAGGAACCATCATGATGGCATCGGCAATACCGAAAAGACAATTTAATCAGCAATATCCCTGTGTAGTGTTGTATTAATAGTCAGAATTTTCTCAGATCAACTTTTCCTTTCGCTGACATTAGCATACTGCATTACCGGCATAAATAATGGTCGGTAATGCAATTGTAATGTCCAAAATGTCCCTTCTATCAGTATCCTGGATTTTGGGTCAGGTTTGAATTAACGTCACGCTCTGTCTGCGGGATTGGCAAAAGCAGATGATTTTGTGTCACCTGAATTGTCGCGTTT
Source organism: Dyadobacter luteus (assembly GCF_003383615.1). Lineage (GTDB taxonomy): Bacteria > Bacteroidota > Bacteroidia > Cytophagales > Spirosomataceae > Dyadobacter > Dyadobacter luteus. Next base: position 76,664 of record NZ_QNUL01000021.1, on the reverse strand, counting down.
TGTGCTTTTATTGCTTCCACCAGCTTACCAGTGCGCACAAGATCGTACCAGCGATGTCCTTCGAAAGCAAGTTCCAGCCTTCTTTCCAACAAGATGGCGTCACGGAACGCTGTTTGACTTAGTGAGGTCGGTAGCGACGCTAACCCGGCTCGTGTACGGATTCTGTTTACAGCAGCAAATGCGTCTGCATTTCCCGCTCCTTGTTCATTCAATGCCTCTGCATACATTAGAAGTACATCCGCATAGCGTATCACAGGGAAGTTATTGCTCCCCTCACCATTTGCTGTTGCACTCGGATCAAGGTATTTGTAAACGTATCCCGGAAAATCTACGCTGGCAGGAGCCGCCGGAGTGGTTGTAGAGGAATAAACCCGTATGGTCACATCCCTTCGTTTGTCAGCAGCGGTGTAAGTTTCATACAAGTTTTTGGTAACAGGATCGTCACCAAAGCCAGTGACATTGTTTACACGATCAAAATTAGGACGCATGTACCCCTGCATCCAGCTTCCTTCCCCAAAACCTCCTCCGAGTGCCTGTACTTCAAATATCGCTTCCTTTCCATTTTTATTGGCGATTGTAAATACTTCGGGGAAGGTAGCCCAAAGATCATACAGACCTGAATCAATCACCTGCTTGGCTTTTGCAGAAGCATTAGGCCAATCCTTACGGGTGAGATGTACCTTAGCAAGAAATGCTGTGGCGGCTCCTTTGGTAGCACGCCCACGATCACCACCTGAATACGTCACTGGAAGTATAGCTTCTGCTTCGGTGAAATCTTTGATTATCTGAGCATAAACTTCTCCGATGGGTGCTCTTGCTATTTGCAGGTCCGTAAGCGAGGTAGTTTCTTTTAATGTCAAAGGAACGTCACCGAAAAACCGGACTAATGTAAAATAATAGAATCCACGCATGAATTTAGCCTCGGCAATCAGTCGGGCTTGCAGAGCAGGATCCATCGTAATCCCGGGAATACGCTCTATGGCCGCATTGGCGCGGTTGATACCTCTATACAGCGTGCTCCATGTAGACTGAAATGTACTGGTAGCAGGAGTAAAAGTATATTTATCCAAATCATTTTTGGCTTGATTGGAAGTAGACCGACCTCCTCCCCACTCAGAATCATCGGTGGCCTGATCCTGAATAATCCAGATCACCTGATTATAGAGTTCAGCGGTGTTCATTTGGTCATATACCGAACTTACAGCGGCAATGGCGTCATCTGAATTTTTATAAAAATTGGACGGAGTAAAGTTCGATTCGGGTATCTGGTCAAGGACGTTACACGCTGACACAACGCACAAGGTTGTCAAAAGTAAGAATATTTTCTTCATCTGGACTCTGCTTTAAAATGCTTATAAATTCTTAAAAACCAACATTTAAACCAAAAATCAAGGTTTTGGCAGCCGGGTAACTCGCATAGTCAAATCCCTGGCTCCGGCTGTCCTGACCAAAACGATTCACTTCCGGATCGTAACCTGAATACTTCGTCCATGTCATATAGTTCTGTGCCGAAACGTAGAAACGTAAGCCCTGTAAATGCAATGCTTTCGTTACAGCCGACGGCAGCGTGTAGGCCAGCTGGATATTCTTCAGACGCAGGTAAGATCCATCTTCAATCTGTCGCGTTGAGATACGGTTTGCAGGGCGCGTTGTTGAAGCTCTTGGAATATCGGTATTCGTATTGGTGGGCGTCCAGCGGTTAAGCATATCTCTGCTCTGGTTGCTCGTCCCGTTCAGGTATTCCAACTCAAAACGGTTTGCATTCAGGATTTGATTTCCATAAACACCTTGAAAAAAGACTGTCAGTTCAAGACCTTTATACGAAAATGTGTTATTTATTCCACCAATAAATTTAGGTTGCGCACGACCAATAATAACACGATCGTTATCATCAATCCTACCGTCACCATTCAGATCCTTGTATTTACGGTCACCAGGTTTACGGGCATTCGCATCAACAAGCGCTTTTAACTCTTCGTCACTCTGATATAGACCATCGGTGATGTAACCATAAAAGGAACCAAGCGGCTCGCCAACACGGATTATCCCTGAGTTAACATTCTGCGCAATATTTGCGGCTCCACCTGCAAAGATCTGTGACGTGCCACCGATGTCAAGTACTTTGTTACGGTTCAACGCATAATTGAAATCTGTCTTCCATTTAAAAGCTCCGTCGAGGTTGATAGATGTTACACTCAACTCAATTCCCCTGTTCTCAACTTTACCAAGATTCTGAATTCCGCTGGAGAAACCGGAAGTACTTGGGATCGTTACACTTAAAAGCAGATCTTGGGTGCGTTTGATATATGCATCAGCCGTGAAAGTAAGACGGTTTCTAAAAAGGCTCAGGTCAATACCGATATCTGATTGTGTAGTAGTTTCCCAGGAAAGATCGGGGTTTGCAATCTGGTTTGGACTTATACCTGTGGACACATTATTTCCAAACACATAGTTTTGGGTTGATAGCAGCGAAAAAGCCGGATAGTTGCCTATTCCATCCTGATTCCCAGTCGAACCAATCGTAGCTCTCAACTTTAACTCACTGATAGCCTGAATGTTTTTTATAAACGATTCCTCAGAAGTTCGCCATGCCAATGCGAGCGACGGAAAAAAACCATAACGTTTATTGCCGCCAAAACGAGACGAGCCATCTGCCCGGAACGATGCCGTTAGCAAATATTTCTCATTGAATTCATAGTTGACACGTCCCAGATAGGACTCCAACCCCCAGGTTCCAATACCCGACGAAGGTACCAGAGCCACTGATCCTGAGCCAATATTACCTGTACCTAAATTATCATTTACAAAATTTCGTGAGGCCGCATAACTATTTTCTGTTCGGTTTGCCTGCTGAGTATAACCAAGCAGTACAGTCAGGTTATGTAGTTTGTTGAAATTTTTGGTATAAGTCAAAAGATTTTCATTTAGCCAGGTAACCGACTGACCATTACGAATGCTACCGAAACCTCCCTGAGACAATCCGCTCGCTACACTTCTCGGAACATAACTATCCTGCTTTTGCATTACACCATCGATACCCAGCACCACTCTCAGGTTCAATCCATTGATGATTTGATAATCACCGAAAATATTACCAAATACACGGTATGCCGTATTTTTGTTTTTACTATCCTTCGCCAGTGCAACAGGGTTATCAGCAGTAAAGTTGAACGCGGGGTGATTCATCAGGTAGGTTCCGTCCGGATTGTATACCGGCAGGATTGAAGGGAACTGTAACGCAGCCATCGTCACCAGCCCGGAACTGCCCACATTTCCATCAGTACGCGACTGGTTTGTGACAGTGCGATTCACCGTCAGACTGTTACCCACCTTTATCTTATCGGTAAGCTTTCTGTCAAGATTAACCCGAAATGAATAACGATCAAAATTCGAGTTGACAACGATACCATCCTGTTTGTAGTAACCTCCGGAAATTGCATATTGCGTTTTGTCGTCCCCCCCACTCATCGAAAGCTGATAGTTGTAAGTCGGCGCGCTACGGAAGATTTCATCCTGCCAGTCGGTTCCTTCACCAAAAGCTTCTATTTGTTCTGATGTATAAACGGGGTTTCGATTTTCATTGGTGTTGGCATCATTTACGAATTGTGCATATTCACGGGCATTGAACACGGGGTATTTACGGCGAACCGACTGTATCCCATAGAAAGCATCCAGACTGATAGTGGATCTGCCTGCTTTTCCTCTTTTGGTCGTAATAATTACAACTCCGTTAGCTCCTCTGGAGCCGTAAATCGCAGTGGAGGAAGCGTCTTTCAAAATAGTCATCGATTCAATATCACTTGGGTTCAGCGTACTTAACACATTGAAGTTGGAGCCGCTGTCAGTAGCGTCATTTTTGAATGGGATACCATCAATAACATACAGAGGCTCATTGTCTCCTTGTATAGAATTTCCTCCACGAATACGGATTGTAGTTGCTCCGCCCGGCGCTCCTGAGTTTTGAGTAATCTGCACCCCCGCTGCCCGTCCCTGAAGTGCCTGATCCATAGAAGTGACGGCTACTTTTTTGATTTCATCTATCGGAATCGTCGAAACTGATCCTGTCAGATCACTTTTCTTCACCTGACCATAGCCAACTACCACCACTTCCTGTAGTGACTGATCCTCCGGCTGCATTTTTACCTCAATTGTACTTTGAGTTCCTACAGGTACTTCTTTGGTTATATATCCTACGAAACTAAGCACAAGGGTTGCATTAGCCTGGTCTACCCCCAATTGAAAGACTCCCTCCGCGTTGGTAGTAGTACCAATTTGGGTTCCTTTTATTACGATGCTTACACCCGGAAGAGGCTGGCTATTTTCATCCAATACTTTTCCAGAAACATTTTTTTTAGGACTGAGTTTATGATCAGGACTAACTTCCGGTAAGTTTTCAAGCCTCCTCAAAATAATAATCTTCCCTGAAACTTCGTACTGAAGATCCAGCGGTGTGAGTATCTGATCCAGTACTTCGTACAGAGGTTTATCATGAGCCGATACATTTACTTTTCTTGCCGATTTAATCAGCTTCGAACTGAATACGAATCTTACATCAACCTGTTTTTCGAGCTGATGTAAAACTTTTTTCACTTCGCTTCCATTGGCAGAAATGGATATCTTTTGGCTAAGCAAAGACTGCGCATGGCCCTCCCGCGCATAACCTGTTCCCAGAAACAGAAAGGCCAACATGAGTTGTGTAGCTGTTATTCGCATCGTCCAGAGTAGCACCTGTCGGTACTTTAAAGGTTTTTTCATAGATTTGAATGTTTTGTGATTATCGAAAAATTGGCAAAACAATCCCCGCCTCCCTTTGGGGAGTATATGATAGCAGTCATGTAGGGATTTTCTTTTGAGTCGGTAATGCGGGAACATTGCCGACTCTCTTTTTTTGGGTTAGTTAAGGTTCCTGTTTCGTATAATTTTTAAGGGTTTAGGATTAATGGTCAATTATTAATTGTTAATGATTAATTCTGACTCTTCCATTGAGCAGGCTAATTTTAACTCCCAGCGAGCAAGGCAATGCCTACCCGCAGATATGAAGCCTTTCAGGCTAATTCATAATTCTTAACTCTTCATTCCTAATTCTTCATTCCTAATTCTTCATTCTTCATTCTTCATTCCTGCATCCCCGGCTATGAATAATGATCTGTCCATCCAGGATCTCGTACTCAGCTTCTACCGCTTTACAGATAATGGTGAGTTTTTCGTGTAAAGTCTGGTTGTCCAAAGCAGCGGTGAGAGGGCAGCCACTCAGCAATTCCTCATCATACAGAATATCAATACCATAAGCTTTCCCGATTGACGCAAAAGCTTCGCTGGCCGGCGTATCCTCAAACTCAAAATGAGGTGTTTTTGATTTTGGCAATACAATTTCAGGTTTCTCGACAAGCGTCTTCACCATTCGGACAGCTAGTCTCTCGAAAATAATTTTCTGGTTAGGGTTCAGTATCACTCCTTCCAGTTCACGATGCGCCATTTTCCTTTTCATCTCCGGATCAGACTTGGCGAATACAGATACACGTCCGGTTTTCACTTCTACTGTTACCTGTTTGGCAGATGGATATGCACTGATTCGAAAACTTGTCCCGAGTACTTTGGTTACCAGCTCATTCGCGTATACGATGAATGGGCGGTCAGGATCTTTAGATATATCAAAAAATGCCTCTCCCTCCAGAAAAACTTCTCTCTTATCATCATTGAACACTTCCGAATACCGGATCGTACTCGCTTTCATTAATGTAATCCGGCTGTTATCGGCAAGGGTTATCTCCATCGCTTTGTCCGACTGATTTCTCTTTTCAACCATTCGGGATTTTTCAGCAGGAATATTGATTTCCTTACCAGGCTTTAGAGCTAAATCACGGGATGGCGCTTTATATAGTTTCAGAGCGAAACCGAATCCAAATAAAAACACAGCAGCAGCGGCTGCCTGAAACCACCATTTTTGATAAAAATGCTTTTCATCATCCCATTCCACAAACTCTTCCATCGGTTCACTAACCCTTGAAACCGTTTTATCTACGATGGCTCTTATTTCGTCATCAGAAATTGCCTCTTCTTTCACAGCCAATCCTTTTACAATCTGGGTTGCTGTTGCAACAACAGACGCCTTATCAGGATTTTCGGTAATCCACTTTTTCCATTGACTATCATTTTCACGGTTCGGTGCATGTATCCATTGCCTGAAATAGTCATCCCAGACAAAATCTTCTACTCCGTAATTTTTGTATCGTTCCATACCTGATTGTGCGTCTATAGTACGATAGACCAAAACCGGATCGGGATACCAATAAATTTTAAATTATTTCTAAAAAAATTATAAAAATGAAGCTATCCTATTGAAATATAGGACTCTTTTATAGGAAGAAATGAATAAGAAAAAAGGTAAGAAACTCTGATCGCCAATGTTTCTGAAGCTGTTTGATCGCGATTTGCAGTAAGTTGGAAACCGTTTGCGGAGACACTTCCATGATCTCCGATATCTGGTTCCTTTCCAGTTCCTGATAGTATTTGAGATATACTACTTCCTTTTGACGCCGGGGAAGGTCATCCAGTATTTTTTTCAATTTCAGGGTAAGCTGCAATGTAGATTCCTGCTCTATATAATCATGCTCTACCGAAAATTCAATATCAAACATCCCTTCCTGCGTATCAAACTCATCCGTTGTCAAACGGGATCTCGTTTGTTGACTCCGGTGCATCAGCCTTCTCAGTGACGCCATCATATAGGGCTTTACCGCAATATCTAAGCTGAGATTTTCCCGTTTTTCCCACAATGCAAGAAAAAGATCCTGAATGCAATCCTTTACGAATTCTTTATCTCTGGAAAACTTGCTGCCGTACTGGAAAAGTGAACGAAAATGAGAGGACATCAGATAATCAAACGCTTCTACCTCACCCGCCAGAAAACGCTGCCACATAACTTTATCATCAGAAGCGTCGGAGCGATGTACAGATAAATTCATGAAGCGATCAGTTGGATGCTCAAAATAAATACAAACAACCTGTAAATCACAATACTTTTTATAAAATTGTTTCAATTAGTGTAAAATAAACTCCATTGAAGCCAGCTGCAATTGTTGTATTATAGTAGAGAATTTATCCTTAATCCAATGCTCACATAAAACCTGCTATGATATAAAATTTGTTTACTGTATACTTCTCACAATCAACTCACTGACATTCAATTCTTACTTCACGCAGGCACAGAATGTCTCACCCGGCTACGACTCTACCCTGGCCAAACGCCTGAATGCGGATGATTACGGCATGAAAAAATATGTGCTGGTATTATTGAAAACCGGGAGCGTAACAAACCTTGGTAAAACTGCTACAGACAGCCTTTTCGCCGGACACATGACCAACATCAACCGGCTTGCCGAAAATGGAAAACTTGTGGTCGCAGGGCCATTCTTCAAAAACGATAAATACCGTGGAATTTTTATCCTGAATGCGACAACGATTGAAGAAGGAAAACAATTGGTAGAAACGGACCCCGCCATTAAAGCGAATCTTCTGGAAGCTGAAATGCTCCTTTGGTATGGATCAGCTGCTTTATCCGAAACTTTGGAAATTCATAAGCGAATTGAGAAGAAGTCGCATTGACGTAATAGGTGCGTTAAAATAATCCAATTATGAGCCATTATGTCATTTTAATGAATGCAAATTAACCAAACCACGACAAAATTTCCGCTTTTAGGATGTGGTACACAGTTTTTGCTGAAGCATGAAAGAATCATTAATCAACAAAAAACGCCATGAACTTTAACCAATATACCATTAAAGCGCAGGAAATAATCCAGCACGCGGCGCAGATGGCTCAGGGTAACCAGCAGCAGGCCATTGAAACAGGTCATGTACTGAAATCCATTCTGGAAGAAGACCCGAACACATCACTATTCTTGCTGAATCAGCTCAATATCAGCGCCGATATATTAAATGCACGTTTATCAACAATCATAGAGGGATATCCCCGTGTAAGCGGCGGACAACCTTATTTGGGCAACGACATGGCAGCAGCCAGCGCCAAGGCTCAGAATTACCTGAAAGAGTTCGGCGACGAATTTGTAAGTATAGAACTGCTGCTCCTGGGAATACTCGCAGGAAAAGATACCACAGCTACCATGCTGAAAGAGCTTGGTATGAAAGAGAAAGATTTAATCAACGCCATTAAAGAATTAAGAGGAAAAAATAATCCCGTGAAAGATCAAAATGCTGAAGCGAAGTACCGTTCACTGGAACGATACAGCAAAAACCTCAACGAACTGGCCAAAGCCGGAAAAATAGATCCGGTAATTGGCCGTGATGAAGAAATACGAAGGGTTCTGCAAATATTAAGCAGAAGAACAAAAAATAATCCGATTCTGCTGGGAGAACCTGGGGTTGGTAAAACGGCCATTGTAGAAGGATTGGCGCAACGTATCGTGCAGGGCGATGTGCCTGAAAACCTGAAGTCAAAAACTGTAGTATCGCTGGATATGGGTTTACTCATTGCGGGTGCTAAATACAAAGGTGAATTTGAAGAAAGGCTTAAAGCCGTCATCAAAGAGGTAACAGATTCGGAAGGAGAAATCGTCCTTTTCATTGACGAGATCCATACGCTGATCGGTGCCGGCGGAGGTGGCGAAAGTGCAATGGATGCCGCGAACCTGCTGAAACCTGCACTTGCCCGCGGAGAGTTGCATGCGATTGGCGCTACTACTCTGAAAGAGTATCAGAAGTATGTAGAAAAAGACAAAGCATTGGAACGCAGGTTCCAGTCTGTGATGGTCGACGAGCCTAATATTCCCGATGCCATCAGTATTCTTCGTGGTATCAAAGAAAAATACGAATTGCACCATGGTGTCAGGATTCAGGACGATGCAGTAATTGCTGCTGTCGAGCTATCAAACCGGTATATCAGTGATCGTTTTCTTCCCGATAAGGCCATTGACCTGATGGACGAAGCGGCATCTAAACTGCGATTGGAAATGGACAGTGTTCCGGAAGAGCTTGATGAGTTGAATCGCCGGATTATGCAACTTGAAATTGAAAGAGAAGCCATTCGTCGTGAAAATAATAAGGATAAAGAAACTGTTCTGAATAAGGAAATTGCCGATCTGAGTGAAAGTCGCAATACCCTGAAAGCGCAGTGGGAAAATGAAAAAGGCAAGGTAAATGAGGTACGTTCGCTCAAAGAACAGTTGGAACAACTGCGTTTGGAAGCAGAGCAAGCCGAACGCTCGGGCGACTTTGGTAAAGTAGCGGAGATCAGATATGGACGCATCCCTGAAGTGAATGCCAAACTGACTGAACTTCAGAATGCGGAAAATACCGAAAGCCTGATGCAGGAAGAAATTACACCGGAAGATATTGCGGAAGTAGTTGCCAAATGGACAGGTGTACCTGTGAGCAAAATGTTGCAGAGCGACAGAGAGAAGCTGCTGCATCTTGAAGAACATTTGCATCAGCGTGTCGCTGGTCAACAGGAAGCTATAGGCGTTGTGTCTGACGCAGTTCGCAGAAGTCGTGCCGGTTTGCAAGATGCCAAACGCCCGATCGGAAGCTTCCTTTTCCTTGGACCAACCGGGGTGGGTAAAACAGAGCTTGCCAAAACGTTGGCTGAATACCTGTTCAACGACGAAAATGCCATGGTGAGGATTGATATGAGTGAATACCAGGAACGCCATGCGGTAAGCCGTCTGGTGGGAGCGCCTCCGGGATATGTTGGATACGAAGAGGGCGGACAGCTCACTGAAGCCGTGCGAAGAAAACCTTACAGTGTGATTCTGCTGGATGAGATTGAAAAAGCACATCCGGATGTATGGAATATCCTTCTGCAGGTATTGGACGAAGGACGTTTGACTGACAATAAAGGCCGTGTCGCTAACTTTAAGAACACGATCATTATCATGACTTCGAACATCGGCAGCCATATTATTCAGGAAAAATTTGCTGAGGATGAAGGATGGAACCGTAGTCTGATCGTGGAAGAAGCAAAACAAGCAGTCCTTGATCTGCTGAAAGCATCCGTAAGGCCTGAATTTTTGAATCGTATTGATGAGATCGTTCTGTTTGAACCACTTTCATTGAAAAACATCCGTAAAATTGTGGATATACAGTTTAAAGGAATTCAGAAAATGCTTACAGAACAAGGTATCACATTGGATGCTACTGACGAAGCTTTGACTAAACTCGGAGAGGACGGTTTCGATCCTGCTTTCGGTGCCCGACCGCTGAAAAGAGTTTTACAAAGAAAGATTCTGAACGAGCTCTCCAAAGGAATTCTGAGTGGACAGGTAGCTAAGGATGCTGTGATCATGATGGAACTAAATTCTCAGGGAGATGTAGTTTTTGAAAATGTAGGAAGTGTAGAAATATAATCTGCGCAACATAGTTTTCTGAAACGGAGCAGCTTAACGGTTGCTCCGTTTTTGTTATTATTGAGTTTTGATTTACTGGTGGTACAGTACCCGATTTACCGGAACATTCAGCTGGGTTGACGGAGTTATAACAAACGCTTATGAGCAATAAAAAATACTTCAACCTACAATAATTACAATGAACAGAATCCCCCGCAGAATTGTCACTGATATAAAAGACGGTAAATCCATAATCAAAGAAGATGCACTTGCAAGCAATGTAGTAGAACATGTGAAGGATCTTTACATTTCTGATATCTGGAGCACACAGACAACTCCGGCATCACTGGACGATGAAATTTCAATTCCCAATACAGCATTCCCAATTACCCCTAAAAACGGAACATTGTTCAGATATGTATCCATACCTCCCGATAAGGATCTCGGAGTGGAAATCATTCCTGGACAGCCCCACCCAATGATGCACCAAACCGATACGCTGGACTATATTATCATTCTGGCCGGAGAGTTATATCTGATTATGGAAGATGGTGAGACATTATTAAAACCAGGGGATATTGTAATCCAGAGGGGAACCAATCACGCCTGGAGTAATCGTTCTGATCAGCCGGTGATACAACTTGCCGTATTGATTGATGCTTCCGGGACTCATTAAGCCAACCTATCAGTGGTCTGAATTTTAAGACATAGCGGAATAATCATAGTTCTCGTTGATCTGGGCTACAGGAAAACCATCAACCGATCAAAATCCGGACGTATGCTGTGATAAGGAAAGTCAGGACAGATTGTAGAAAGGTCAGAATGACGCTTTTACCATAGTGGGGCACACTGTCAACAATGGTTACTTGAAAAATTCAGCAGAGCAGCATATTAACTCCTGGCATGATTTTGTATGATTATTTTTAGAAATGATTATATCCACAGTTTTCTCCCCCACTAACTTATGGAACATACATCGCATTCTTTTAAAGTTGCCATACTGGTCGCAGATGGGTTTGAACAGGTGGAAATGGCTTGCCCCAGAAAAGTACTAAAACAGAATGGTGCCTGCGTTCACATAATTTCACAAAATAAAGATTTGGTAAGAGGCTGGAATCAGGTGGATTGGGGAAGCGACTACCGAGTAGATGTCCCTCTAAATATGGCTCGTGCTGAGTATTACGATGCATTGTTACTTCCGGGAGGAGTGATGAGCGTAGATGCCTTGCGAAAAGAGCGGCTTGCCGTCAACTTCGTAAAGTCGTTTTTTAATGCTGGCAAACAGGTTGCAGCAATTTGTCACGGCCCCCAGTTATTGATTGATGCTGATGTGATAATAGGGCGTAAACTCACCTCTTATTCCACAATCCGTACTGATCTGGAAAATGCTGGTGCATTATGGCAGGACAAGCCGGTGGTAGTACATCACGGACTCATCACCAGCCGAAAGGCAGATGATCTCCCGCTGTTCAGCAGTCAACTTTTAAAAGAATTTAATCTTTTGGTTGCTCAGGGAGAGCTTGGCTAAAACCTGAAGCGATATTTTTCAAAATAGCTATCCGGGAAGAACTCCTGTGCTAAAAAGCCGGAATACTATACTCACTCCATTATAAAACCGGCTTTTGTAAGAGCATCTCAGAAATGAGGTGCTTTTTTCTTTTCTCAACCGATCAAACTTTCAATCTTTGCATTATTAATAAAGGGCATCAGATCCTGATATAATTTCTCTTACCATTTCTGCATGAATCACGCCATTTCGCTTCAACAAGTTGCCGTTCGTAAATATGAATCCGTAGTTTTGTCTGATATCACCTGGAATATCAAGCCAGGGGAAAACTGGGCGGTAATTGGCCCCAACGGATCAGGAAAAACGATACTACTGGATATTATTGCAGGTAAATGGCCGCTTTGGAAAGGAAAGATTTATTATGGTTGGGACGAACCATTGCGGGAGACAGTGGAGCTCGTCTCCAACGACTACTCTTTTAACAGAATTGTGAATGCAGGCGCCGAATACTATCAGCAGCGTTTCCATGCCTACGAGGCAGAACGTGCTCCTACCCTGCGGGCGGTGCTTACCAATCAGCTTAAACCGGTGGGAACGGTTGACGATAAATCTGTAACATTGGCACCTTCCAAAGTGACAGAAGAAAATCTTAACCGAATTGCCAGCCTTCTTTCACTCACGCATCTGCTCGATCATCCGTTCGTTACTTTGTCGAACGGAGAAACAAGAAGAATGCTGCTGGCCAAATCGCTCCTCAAAAATCCAAAGGTTCTGTTGCTCGATAACGCCTTCAGTGGATTGGATGTTCATTCGCGGGAAGTGTTACGTAACGCGCTCACAGAGCTTGCAGCATCAGGTGTGATTATCATCATTGCCACCACCGCCACAGAAATTCCTCCCTGCATAACACACGTTCTGGAATTGAAAGAAGGGAAAATAGATCATGCTGCGCCCATAGAACAATTCAGTGGTCAATCAGAAACTAAAAACTCTCATACTCAACCGGACCCTGTCAAATTAAAGAACTTAGAGCAACCTGCGTTCACAGATTTCGAATATGCGCTTGATATGCGTAATATTCGTGTTAAATATGGAGAAGAGGTAATTTTAAATGGAGTAAACTGGAAAATTGCAAAAGGTGAAAAGTGGGCGCTCTCGGGGCCGAACGGTTCCGGAAAATCTACGCTACTGAGTATTCTGACAGCTGACAATCCACAGCGCTTTGCCAATGATTACGATCTTTTTGATCAGAAAAGAGGCGGAATCGGTGCTTCTATCTGGGATATCAAGCAAAAAATAGGTCATGTTTCTCCTGAACTACATTTATACTTCCCCAGAAATACAAGTGTTTTCAAAACCATTGCATCCGGTTTCTTTGATGCAACAGGCGTATTTTTTAGAAAACTTACTGATAAGCAGATAGAGCGCGTACACGAGGTGGCTGAACTGCTTCACGTACATGATCTTCTTGAAAAAGACTTTTCCCAGTTGTCCAAGGGTCAGCAGCGTATGGTGTTACTCGCAAGGGCTTTGGTCAAAAATCCGCCTTTGCTTATTCTCGATGAACCTTGCCAGGGACTTGATACAGAGGCTATAGACTATTTCAAATCGGTTATAAATGCCGTTTGTGATTCCGATCAGCGCACGCTCATTTATGTATCACATTACCCGAACGAAATACCATCGTGTGTTACGAAATATCTGAAGTTGGAAAAGGGAAATGTAGTTGCCGGATAGTGAAAGGATATGAGAATATACAGCGCTATTAGTACCTGTTGTTACGTACCTACGGCACTTTCATAGACATACAAACACCAAAAGTTCTACCGAAATTACATCCCTAAAGGGATTGGCAGAACCAATTGTCAGCAGATTGATAAACAGTTTTTACGGTCAGTAAATGTACATTAATCCGGTAGAGATGAAATATTGGTAGCCAAACAAGGATAAACAATACAAGTAGTACTGTAACGTTAATGAAATTTGTCAATCTGCGCTTCGGCATTTCTACCGAAATTTTATTTATGACTGGATCGTATCCATAAACCAGATTGAAAAATACCGGCTCCGCAATCCCGTAGAGATGAAATATTGGTAGATAACAATTGAGATACGGAATACAAGAAGTGCCGTAGGTACGTAACCTTAAAGTATTTTTTGACCACTCTTAACTTTGGGATGCTAAAACGATTCGACGGGATTAAATACCCATCACACTAAAACGCCATTCTCGCTTCCGGACTCACCGTCTGCGCACAGAAATCACCCTCCAAATATTTATAATGTGCTGCCATTGCGATCATCGCCGCGTTGTCTGTGCAATATTCAAACCTGGGAACGTATACATTACATCCAAGGCTTTCGCCCAATTCAGCAAGCGAAGTACGTAACCCCAAATTCGCAGACACTCCCCCGGCAATGGCAATCTCTTTAATCCCTGTTTCTCTGGCAGCTCTTTTCAACTTTTTCAAAAGGATATTGATCAGCGTAAACTGGATACTGGCGCAGATATCATTCAGATTTTCAGAGACAAAGTTGGCATTCTCCCGTGCCTGTTTTTGCAGAAAATACATAAATGATGTCTTAATACCACTGAATGAGAAATCCAGTCCTGGCATTTCCGGCAAAGGAAATGCATAAGCCATCGGATTGCCCTGCGCGGCATACTTATCAATCAGAGGACCTCCGGGATACGGCAAATTCAGCAATTTGGCCGTTTTATCAAACGCTTCACCTACCGCATCATCTTTTGTCTCACCGATAATCTCCATTTCAAGTGGGCCGGATACCTTTACAATTTGTGTATGTCCTCCACTAACAGTCAGGCACAAAAACGGAAATTTTGGCTTAGGATCTTCTATAAAATGAGCCAAAACATGTGCCTGCATATGATTTATTTCAATCAACGGTATATCTAAACCCATCGCCATTGATTTCGCAAAAGAAGTTCCTACCAGCAAAGCGCCCAACAGGCCTGGCCCTTTTGTAAAGGCGATAGCATCAAGGTCTTTTTTTGTTACTTTTGCATCGTTCAAAGCCTTATCAACCACAGGTAATATGTGTTGCTGATGAGCGCGGGAAGCAAGCTCGGGAACCACACCTCCATATTGGGTGTGGATAAGCTGGGTTGCAACAACATTGGAAAGAATTTTTCCGTTACTAATTACGGCTGATGAGGTCTCGTCACAAGACGATTCGATTGCAAGAATATTCATACTGTTCTGAAAATATTTGCAAAAATAGTCAATTGCGGTCGATAAATTCCAGTGATCCAGCCGTTCGGACTGTAGTCTGAGGGTATCCGTTTGTGTTTTGAGCATCAGTTAACCTGAGAATTCAAACCGGCAATGTCCGGTAATGATATATGTTAAAATTCCTGAAAGTAGTTGTCAATGTCTTTGTTGTGATCCTGATTTTTGCGTTTCTCGCACTTGGGATTGCTACTATTGCTTTGCAGTTACCGTCGGTACAAACATTTGCTGTACAACGGGTTACCGACCGAATCTCCGGTGCTCTGGGTTACCCTATTTCCATTGAGCGTGTCAATATCAAATGGTTCGATGTTGTATCGCTGGAAGGTATTTCGGTGAAAGACACCAGTCAGTTGAACATGATTGATGTAGGCAGGATTGATGTCAATCTTAACGTAAGCAATATTATTGAAAATGCTTCCAGAGAAATTCATCTTGATGAGGTAAATGTGTACCAGCCTGATGTACACCTGCGTGTGATTCCCGAATCGGGCTACCTCAATATTGACGGATTTATTGAACGGATCAACGAGCTCACTGCCCCCAAAGTGAGGCGTCCGCCAGACGCACCGGAAGACAACACTCCTTTCACTATTGGCAGATCGCGGATCACCGACGGAACTTTCCGCTATGATGACCCGAGACAAGCCAGACGAAAGGGTGCGCGTATCTTTGACTATTCTCATTTTGAACTGAATCACCTTCACGGAGATTTAAAGGACTTTCTTGTTCAGGGAGACACCATTTCCTTTCTGGGGAGAAATTTAAAAATGGTCGATAAACAGACAGGTCTTACGGTGAAAGACCTGGATACCCGTTTTCTTTTTTGCCAAAAGAAAATGGAGCTGAATGAGTTAGACGCCCACATCGGCGACTCTCATTTAAAGGATCAGATTTCTTTCCATTACAACCGTTCAGGTGAACTGGGAGATTTCAATCATAAGGTGTACATGAAAGGACATCTGGTGGGTAGCACTGTCAGCTCGAAAGACCTGGGTCTGTTTTCTGAATATGTCGACAATCTGAATGAAACCTGGCGCATATCAGGAAATTTCAACGGTAAAGTCGACGACTTCATGCTGTCGGACACCGATCTTCATTTTGGAAAAAGCAGCAGACTACTGGGGGAAATTGGTTTTAAAGGACTGCCTACAATAGAAGGTATTATCATGGATATCCGCCTTTCTATTTCCAAAGTAATGCCGGAAGATATTGTGCAATATTATCCTGAGTGGGATAAACATGAGGATCTTGAAAAATTCGGATTGACTTTGCTGGATGGTACTTTCAAAGGAACGCTGGAAGATTTTGCCGTCAATGCAGACGTCTCGTCAGCATTAGGAAAACTATCCGGTGACCTGGTCTTTCACATTGCAGATTCCAAAACAACTACCTATTCAGGAGATGTAACAGCAAGTGACTTCAAGTTAGG
Source organism: Dyadobacter luteus (assembly GCF_003383615.1). Lineage (GTDB taxonomy): Bacteria > Bacteroidota > Bacteroidia > Cytophagales > Spirosomataceae > Dyadobacter > Dyadobacter luteus. The sequence continues at coordinate 60,134 of NZ_QNUL01000021.1, read as the reverse complement.
GACGTTAATCAACGACGAAGACAATTGGCAGAAACTTGATTTTGACGGAAAAATTTTCGGTAAAGGTCTGAAGCTTCAATTTGCATCGGGTAGTATGGATGCGGTAGTGAGCCGGGTAGGTTTCAGAAACTATGATTATCGCAACATCAAACTGAAAGGGAATATTCAGAATCAGTATTTCAACGGACATGTCAGTACACGGGATTCCAACCTGGTGGTAAACCTCGACGGTGAATTTGATTTGTCAAGACCTAAAAACTTCTTTGACGTTCAGGGTATAATTGAAAAAGCCGACTTACAGGCACTTGGATTTATACGCGACTCCATTACGCTGCGTACCGAATTGGATGTGAAACTGGCCGGTAATACAATTGACGAATTACTGGGAGACGCCAAACTGCTCAACACCTATTTGGTAACCACCAGAAATGACCGTAACCTCGTTATGGATACCCTGGTTCTTTCCTCCTCTCAAAAAGGTGAAGAACGTACACTACTGCTGGAAAGTGAGTTTCTGATGGCACGTCTGCAAGGTGATTTTTTGCCTACCACTGCATGGAAAGACCTGAGTAAGGTGCTTGAAGAATACAAACTGTACTTCTTTGATAATGAAGCCAACAGACAACTTTATTATACCCGCAAACCTGTTCAGCAGATCAGAAACAGGTACCAGATTGATTATGACATAGAAACAAGAAACCTGTCACGCTTCCTGGCATTTCTCAATCCGGACATTTATGTATCACGGGGAGCAAGGGCTGAGGGTTTTTTCAAAATGGATAACACGTCATTTCTGACACTGACAGCCACTGCAGATACGCTCAAATATGGAAGTAACCAGTTTGTAACTTCCATGGTCGACGTAACCACTTCCAAATTCGTGAACAGCCCGGAGGTGCTTGCTTCGGCGCTTGTAACTTCGGCTAATCAGAAAATAAGTGCCCTGGTACCAACTGAAAAGCTGGAAATTGAAGGAAGCTGGGATGAAGACCATATTGATTTTAACGGAGACATCCGCCAAATCTCCAGTACTAACAGGGCTAATCTGGGTGGAGAAATCAGGTTTGTACCCGCAGGTTTGGATATCAGCTTCAAAAAATCCAGACTCAATCTGCTGGATGAAGAGTGGAATGTCCCTTCAGAAAGTCTCATTTCGATTATCGGATCAGAAGTCCAATTCTCCAACGTAGGGCTTGTCAGTGGTAAACAGCGTCTTTTTGCCAGTGGAACCGTGTCATCAGACCCTTCTAAAAGTCTGACGCTCGACATCAAGAACTTTCGTTTGGGAACACTCAATACTGTTTTAAATACAAAGATTGCAGGTATCATGGACGGCTCTGCCCGTATCAAAGATGCTTACAATAACATTGCGCTTGATGCCAGTTTCAACATTGAAAGTCTTGGCTATGCAAATTATGAATTCGGAAACTTTGCAGGAACCGGCGACTGGGACACAGAAAAAAGCCAACTGGAAGTAGATGCAGAACTGACTAAAAATACCAGAAAGGTGTTTTCATTAATCGGCTCCTACCGGCCAAAAAGGTCTGCCAACACGCTCGATCTTAAAGCCGTTTGCAACAATGTGGATTTCAAAGCAATTGAACCGTTTGCTGAAGGATTGATCTCTGATGTAAGTGGTAAAGCACAGGGTACATTGAATATCAGAGGGACTGTCGCAGCCCCGATCCTGGAAGGTTCATTGGCTGTTGACAAAGGCAGGATGAAGTTTGATTACCTGCAGTCCGTATTCACTTTTAACGATAAGATCAACTTTAGCGAAAATGAAATCAGTGGCAATAATATCGTACTGACCGATCAGGACGGCAATACAGCAACGCTGCGCGGCGGGGTATTCCACGAGGGTTTCAAATATTTTACACTCGGATTCAATGCTGACTTACGTAATTTCAAAATCCTGAATACGGCTGCAAAAGACAACGATACTTTTTATGGAACTGCGTATGTTACTGGACCTGTAGCCGTGTATGGAAGTATCGACAATATGAATATCGAAGCGAATGTAACCAGTAATAAGGGTACTAAAATCTTCATCCCTCTTGATGGTGCCACAGAAGTAGCTACTCAGGATTATATTCAGTTTGTAAGTCAGCAGCCGAAGAAGGACAGTACATCTGCATCTGTGGAACTGGCCCGAAAAGAAGTATCAGGGGGTATTAAAATGGACTTCAATTTTAACCTCACACCGGATGCTTCCTGCGAAATTATCTTCGACAGACAAACGGGAGATATCATTAGAGCAAATGGGAATGGAAGGCTCAACCTGAATATCGATACGCAGGGAGACTTTACCATGACGGGCACCTATGAGATAGACAAGGGTGATTATAATTTCACTTTGCAGAATGTCATTAACAAGAAATTCAATATAAAACCTGGCAGCCGTATTGTATGGTCCGGTGACCCCTACGGCGCTATGCTGGATGTGAAAGCTGCCTATACCCAGCTGGTTTCCTTGTTAGGTGTACTTCCAAATACCTCAGGCGATACCAAACAATTTGAGAATCTCAACCGGCGATATCCTGTGGAAGTTACGATTGGTTTGTCTGACCGGCTCATGTCTCCTCAAATCCGTTACGACCTGAAAGTGCTTGAAAATCCATCACTGAATAATGTGAGAGGGCAATTAGAGGCTTTTGAAAATAAACTTCGCTCGGATGAACAGGAATTGAGCAGACAGGTAAGTAGTTTACTGGTAATCAACCAGCTTCAACCGGAAAGTAGCGCTGCGGCTGCCAATACAAGCATTATCGGGAATAGTATCAGCGAGCTCGTTTCCAATCAGATCAGCCGTTGGGCATCGGGAATTAATGAAAATCTGGAGGTGGGTGTATCAGGACTTTCGCTGGATCAGAACGCGCTTAATAATCTACAGCTACGATTCTCTTACCGGTTCCTGAATGACCGCTTCAGGGTTACCCGCGACGGACGTATCAGCTCAGGTACAAATGGTACGGCTGTACAATACGATGCGGCAAGTTTATTGGGAGAATGGACACTGGAATACTGGCTGAATCCTAAAGGATCAGTTCGTGTAAAGGCATACAACCGTAATATTCAAAACCCGTTTTCACTCAATAACGTCGTAACAACGGGTGGATTCAGTATGCAGTTTACGCATAGCTTCAACAGGTTTGTACCTATAGCCAAGCCGGAAATAAAAATCCCTTACGTGCCGATGGACTCAACAGTAAGGGATTCTTTGGACAAGAAGTTTTTATCGAAAAAGGAGCCTACCCCTTAGCAGCAAGTGCCAGCTCCTCTTTAATTGCATGAATCCGCGCATTAAAGTCCAGCCTGGAAAAATCAATATCGGGCACGCAGGTAGCTTTCAGATAATCCATTACTTCCTGCGGATGCGGCGTTCTCTTTCCATTGATCACACTGACATGCTTGGAAGTAGTCCAGAGTACCGTCTTAAGCTCAGTTCTGCGATCGTTCGTCATAAAGTACTCCGTCACCATGGTATCTTCATCATAATGAATAACCCGGGAAGTAATGCGAACCCACTCGCTGATTTGGGCAGGGCGCACATAGGCAATCTGATGCTGATAGACCACCCAACTTGTACGCAGTTCCCGAAACATAGCTTCGAAACTAAAGCCATATAACTTGGAAACCTGGTCTTCCCGTGCGTTGAAGAAATAATCGAAATATTTAGAATTGTTCAGGTGCATCAGCGGATCACAATCCTGAAACCGGATGATCACCCTCGATTCAGCCTCAACGGGCATATTATTTAAATCTGCGGTAAATAGCATTGGATAAAGTGTTATTTGGTAGTCTAATATTCTGCCTCTGGAAAATTAATCTCCTCTGTATCGGACAGCTATCCCATTCAGCATATATCCTTCTTTTTTTGCAGAAGTATAATACTTGTACTTCACGTTAATGATCGCATCAGCACCAATCTTCTGTGCTTTCAAAACAAGCTTTGCTTTCAGCAGTTCCTTTGTTTTGGCATCATTACCTCGTTGCATCATACGATTATCACGGGTTTGCTGCGGTGTAAGCGTATCTTCATCAGTGATTTCAATAAAACCTATTTCAGAATAGGGCCGTTCCAGCATTTGCCCTTCGTATAACACCTCAATAGGATACTTTTGGGACGTGGAAATAGGTATTCCGCTTGCACATCCTGCCAGGATACCTACGATAAGAATAAGTATGCAGCCGGCAGTTTTGGTATTTCTGATCATGGATTATTTTGTAATAATAATTTAAACAACAGAACCGTGTTTCCGAATCTCTGTATGTATTTAAATGCAAAGATAACACCGTTCTATTCCACAATACCATCAAATTGACAGCTGCTGTTGCACGCTTTCCTAAATAACCGTAAAGTACTGGCTAATTTCTGTTTAAATATCTTTCTTTACCGTTTATCATGAACTGGTTGCTTTCTCACCGGAGCTATTTTATTTTCATACCCTGTGTCCAATAATCTAAACAAAATCTATTTGGAATGACAATTATCTCTAAAAGGATAAAATCCGGCTCCTTCAAAGTGGTAGCGGGTTTCTTCATCACAGCGATTCTGGCCGGCCCTCTTACTGCTCAGGATTTACCGAAAGGTGTAAAAAAAATCACTTCTGTTGAGGGAATCACAGAATACAATCTTGAAAACGGGCTGAAGGTGCTCATGTTCCCCGACCCTTCCAAACCTACCATTACCGTAAACATTACGTATCTGGTAGGTTCACGCCACGAAGGCCTGGGTGAAACAGGGATGGCTCACTTGCTGGAGCACATGGTATTTAAAGGAACGCCGAAGCATCCGAATATTCCTCAGGAACTTACCGCTCACGGAGCAAGACCAAACGGTACAACCTGGTACGACCGCACCAATTACTACGAAACTTTTGCAGCCAATGAAGAAAACCTGAAATGGGCACTTGATCTTGAATCCGACAGAATGATCAACTCTTTCATTGCAAAAAAAGACCTTGACAGCGAATTCAGTGTTGTACGCAATGAGTTTGAGTCCGGAGAAAATAATCCTTTCAGAGTATTGATGGAGCGTGTACTTTCTGGAGCATTCCTTTGGCACAATTACGGAAAATCTACGATTGGTAACAGATCAGATATAGAAAGAGTACCTATAGAAAATCTTCAGGGCTTCTACAAAAAATATTACCAGCCCGATAACGCAGTACTGACTGTAGCAGGTAAGATTGACGAAGCAAAAACCATTGCACTTGTCAATGAGTATTTTGGTAAAATTGCTAAGCCGGAACGCATTCTTCCAAAGTCCTACACAATCGAGCCTACACAGGATGGCGAACGCTTTGTAGACTTGAAAAGAACCGGCGATACGCAGATGCTGATGGCGGCTTATCACATTATGCCAGGTTCACATGCAGACTATCCTGCGATGGAGGTTCTGACAGAAGTCTTGACCTCAGAGCCTAATGGAAAGCTTTACAAAAATCTGGTTGATACGAAAAAAGCATCTTCGCAATTTGGCTTCAGTTTTCAGTTATTTGATCCCGGCATTGTCTTGTTCGGAGCGGAGATATTGAAGGAAAAATCTCTTGATGAGGCAAAACAAGCATTCCTTGCAACATTGGATTCGGCAGCCATTAAAAAGCCGTCTGTTGAAGATGTGGAACGCGCCAAAACTACCATTTTAAAAAACTGGGATGTTGAGTTCCGTAATTCTGAAAGTGTCGGACTCAGTATCAGCGAATCAATTGCGACTGGCGATTGGAGACTTGCATTCTTGTTCAGAGACAATGTTCGTAAAGTAACTGCAGACGATGTTTTCCGGGTAGGGCAACATTACTTCAGACCTTCCAACAGAACTACCGGTACTTTCATACCGGAAGCAAACCCCGTGAGAGCTGAAATTCCGTCAGCTCCTAATGTTGCGGATCTTGTTAAGGGTTACAAAGGTGAGGCAGTGATTGCCGAAGGAGAGGCTTTTGATGCATCCCCTGCTAATATTGAAAAAAGAACCGTACGTACAGAGAAACCCAATACAATCGAAACTGCTCTTTTGACCAAAAAGACACGTGGCAATGTGGTTTCTGCAAAAATTACTTTGCGCTATGGCGATGAGAAAAGTCTGGCGAACAAGGCTACAATTTCTGATCTGACGGGCTCAATGCTTGACAAGGGTACCAAGACCAAAACCCGTCAGCAACTCAAAGACGAGTTTGACAGACTAAAAGCGAAAGTGAGCTTCTTCGGAGCCGGGAACCAGGCTGGTGCCAATATCGAAACGACCAGAGAAAACATGCCTGCTGTGATCAAACTGGTTGCAGAAGCACTAAAAACACCTGCTTTTGATGAGAATGAGTTTGAGAAATTAAAACAGGAAGAGCTGGCTGGTATAGAATCGCAACGCAGCGAACCCCAGGCAATTGCATTCAATCAATATCGTCGTATTACTTCTCCTTATCCAAAAAGTGACGTACGCTACGTAGGTACATTCGATGAAGATGTGGCTAATGTAAAGGCAACGACAATTGATCAGCTTAAGCAATTCCACAAAGATTTCTACGGCGCGAATAATGCATCAGCAACCGTTGTAGGGGATTTCGATCAGGCTGAAGTACAAAAAGTACTTAATGCTGAGTTTGGCACATGGAAGAGTGCAAAAGCATTCACACGTATCGCTTCGCCATATCAGGTGGTAAAGGCTGAAAACAAAGCGATCGAAACACCAGACAAGGCCAACGCCATGTTCGTGGCCGGTATGGGCATGCCTCTTCAGGATACCGATCCTGATTATCCGGCACTGATTCTTGGCAATTACATGCTTGGAGGCGGATTTCTTAATTCACGTCTGGCCACCCGTATCCGTCAGAAAGAAGGATTAAGCTATGGTGTAGGTTCGCAATTCTCTGCGAGTTCGCTGGACAAAAACGGAACATTTATGTCTTATGCTATTTACGCTCCTCAGAATGCAGAGAAATTGGAAGCCGCATTTAAAGATGAAATCGAAAAAGTGTTGAAAGACGGCTTTACTGCTGAAGAAATTGCTTCTGCAAAGTCAGGTTATCTGCAGTCCCGACAAGTTGGACGCGCGCAGGATGCTGGTCTTACCAATACTTTGACCAACAACTTATACCTGAACAGAACCATGCAATGGGATGCTGATTTCGAGAAAAATCTTGAAGCATTAACACCGGAAAAAATCAAAGCTGCCATGCAAAAGCATATTGATTATTCGAAACTGGTGATTATCAAAGCAGGAGATTTCGCAAAAAGTAAATCAGGTGCTCCGGTAGAAAAAGCACCGGCTGCCGTAGGTGGTTCAGAGAAAAAATAAGTCAAATAAACTGAACAGGAAACCGGGTTGCTGGAAAGCGATCCGGTTTCTTTTTTTAACAGTAGTATGAATTGAGCTTACTACCGTAATTGATATAAAGTATTTATTAAAATAAAATTAAATAAAACATTGATGGGCATTCACTGAGGGGCGTCCCTTATATTTATCTTTTTATTTTTCCACGAAATATGAAACAGATATTACGGTTACTACTTCATCTCACCTTCGTCTGGTCCATCATCTCCACTACTGCAACAGGCCAGACTCAGGAGAAAAAACAAACTGGTAAACTTGCCCGCCCAAAACTTGTCGTGGGTATTGTAGTAGACCAGATGCGCTACGATTATTTGTACCGTTATTACGATAAATACAAAGAAGGCGGGCTGAAAAGATTGATGAACGACGGCTTCAATTGCCGGAATAATCATTATCACTATGCGCTTACAGTTACAGCCGCAGGACATTCGGCGGTGTATACAGGCGCACTACCTGCGATAAACGGTATTGTTGGCAACGACTGGTACGACAAAAGCACAGCCGCTAACGTTTACTGTACCGACGACAAAACTGTTGCCACTGTGGGCAGCAACAACGTAACAGTTGGAAAAATGTCGCCACGGAATCTGCTCGTTTCTACAGTAACGGATCAGCTTCGTATCGCTACCAATTTCAGATCCAAAACCATAGGTGTCGCGATAAAAGACCGCGCTTCTATTCTTCCGGCAGGACATGCAGCAAATGGTGCTTATTGGTTTGATTCAAAAACCGGAAACTTCGTAACCAGTACTTATTACGCGCAGGATTTACCACAATGGGTAAAAGATTATAATGGCAAAAAAATGCCAACTGAATATATGAGACGCGGCTGGAATACGCTGCTTCCAATCGAGCAATATACCCAAAGCTCTCCTGACGATGTTCCGTGGGAAGGAACCTTGTCCGGAGCTAAAAAACCTGTATTCCCACATGAGCTGATCGGTACGGCGGGTGATGCGTTTGGGGTAGTGACTACTTCTCCATGGGGAAATACCATGACAAAAGATATGGCCATTGCTGCCATCAAAGGTGAGAATCTTGGAAAAGGAACTGATACCGATTTCCTTGCTGTCAGCTTTTCTACACCTGATCGTATTGGCCATGCATTTGGCCCGAATTCAGTGGAGCAGGAAGATAATTACCTGAAGCTTGATATGGAATTCGCCGACCTTTTCAACTTCCTGGATACCTGGACCGGCAAAGGCAACTACACTGTTTTCCTTACGGCTGATCATGGTGCCATGGACGTTCCGGCTTTCTGGCAGGAGCATAAGTTACCAGCCGGACTGATGAATCCTACTACGCTGACAAGAACGATTGTAAAGTCACTCAATGAGGCATTCGGAGAAGGTGAGTATATACAAGGCTTTGAAAATTACCAGCTTTACCTCAACAATGCATTGCTGAAAGAAAAGAAAATATCAGTAAAAGATGTACATGAGGTTATCCGCACTACCCTACTATCCGTGCAAGGCATAGCTGATGTTATCAATCTGACTGATATTAATAATGCTCCGCTCAATACTTACCAGCTTGAACTTTATAAAAACAATATCAATGCCAAACGCAGCGGAGATATTCAGGTGATCGTCCAGCCAGGCTGGTTTGCTTCGTCCTACGGAACAGGTACCGATCACGGAACACCATACAACTATGATACACATGTTCCTTTCCTGCTGTATGGCTGGGGAGTGAACAAGGGAGAAACACTCAGACGCACTACTATTGCTGACATAGCACCCACTATTTCTGCTTTGCTGCATATTTTACCCCCCAGCGGAAACGTGGGAAATCCCGTAGAAGAAGCGTTAAAAAAATAGTAGCCAATCTGATATTTTTTATTTTAAACCTAAAACCTGAATTGTGAAAAAACTATCCCTATTTGTCGCAGGTGCATTTTTATTCTGTAATGTGCAGGCGCAAACGGTAAAGAAAACAGTTGCCAAGCCGACTGCATTAGCACGTCCTAAGCTAGTGGTTGGTATAGTTGTGGATCAGATGCGCTACGATTATTTGTATCGCTATTATGACCAATACGTAGAAGGCGGTTTTAAACGCATGATGAATGAAGGGTTCAATTGCAGAAACAATCATTACAGCTACGCTATCACCGTAACTGCTGCCGGGCACGCATCAGTTTACACAGGCTCCGTTCCGGCTATCAATGGTATTGTCGGAAATGACTGGCATGACAAGATCTCAGATCGTGGTGTTTACTGTGTGGAAGACAGTACTGTTACAACTGTCGGCAGTAGTAATGGCAGCGTAGGAAAAATGTCGCCACGCAATCTTCTGGTAAGCACCGTATCTGATCAGTTACGTATTGCAACGAATTTCCGCAATAAAACCATCAGCGTTTCTATTAAGGACCGCGGAGCGATACTTCCGGGTGGGCACACTGCCAATGGCGCCTACTGGTTTGATTCAAAAACAGGCAACTGGGTAACCAGCACCTATTATATGAACGATCTTCCTCAATGGGCGAAAGATTACAATGCGAAAAAAATGCCATCGGAATATCTTAAAAAAGGATGGCAGCTCTTACTTCCGGCTGATCAGTATACCCAAAGTTCCCCTGACGATGTGCCTTGGGAAGGAAAATTACCGGGTGCTGCCAAACCGGTATTCCCATATGAACTTGCCGGCCTGGCGGGTGACGCTTTTGGTGTAGTAACCAATACGCCATGGGGAAATACAATTACCAAAGAAATGGCGATTGCTGCAGTAAAAGGTGAAAATCTTGGAAAAGGGAAGGATACTGACTTTCTGGCAATCAGTTTTTCTACACCTGATAAAATCGGACATAGCGTAGGACCGAATGCGGTGGAACAGCAGGATGACTTTCTTCGTCTGGATCGTGAATTTGCTGACCTTTTCAATTTCCTGGACGGGCATGTAGGTAAAGGTGAATATACTGTTTTCCTGACAGCCGATCATGGTGTTGTGGATGTACCGGGATTTGCCAAAGAGCATAAGTTACCAGCAGGACTGGTAGACCGTAAATTGGTAACAGCTGCTGTTAAAAACTCTTTGAGTGAAGCTTTCGGAGAGGATAAATATGTTATCGCTACGGACAATAACCAGCTTTATTTCGACCACAATCTATTGAGAAAGAAGAAACTGAAAGTAGCCGATCTTTATTCCGTTCTCAGAAATGCATTGCTTAAAGTTCCGGGTATTGCCGATGTGCTTGACCTGACCGACATGGGCAAGGCATCTTTGAACACCTATCAGCTGGAGCTATTCAAAAACAACGTGCATGCTAAAAGAAGTGGTGATATCCAGATCATTTCAGAGCCTGGATGGTTTTATGGCAGCTCAACAGGTACATCACACGGAACGCCATACAACTATGACACCCAGGTACCTTTCGTCATGTTTGGTTGGGGTGTCAATAAAGGTGAAACATTGAAAAGAACATCCGTATCGGACATCGCTCCTACAGTAGCATCATTGCTGCATATTCTTCCTGCCAGCGGAAATATAGGAGTACCAGTTCAGGAAGCGCTAAAAAAATAAGCATATAGTAAAAAAGAGAGGGAGCCGGAGCAAAATGATATTGCCCGGCTCCTTTTTCTATTGCTGATGAAAATTTCTTAGATCGATTCTTCCACGATCAAAACAATGCCATCTGTCTGCTTGATGACTACCTTACTGCCGGCAGTGATGATTTCATTATCTGATGATATAGCCTTCCATTCTGCTCCACGGTAATATATTTTCCCTTGTCCGCTTACAGGAATATCTCTGATTACCAGTGCTGTCTCTCCAACGAACTCATTGTATTCATGATGTTTGCCGCGGTTATCGAGCAACTTTCTGGCTTGCTTGCGAAGGATCAGCATTGATATAATAGAAATAGCCGAAAATGCTATAATCTGCGTTTCAATGTCGGGCAGAATACCAAAGCTGGCCAGCAAAGCCGTCAGAAGTGCTCCGATTGCAAAAAATATAAAGACAAGCAATACGCTGACAAGCTCTGCTAAAAGCATCACCAAACCTATGATCAGCCATATTTGGGCAAGCGACAAATCCATATCCTATTTCTTTTCTGTAGACTTAACAACGGTGAGTGCAGAGGCCACCAGGGAGCCCATATCTGCCAGGTTCGCAGGAAGAATTAGCGTGTTACCTGCCTTGGCTACTTTACCAAACTGCTCAATATAGTTCTCTGCTACTTTAAGCTGAACCGCCTCAGCTCCCCCCTCTCTTTGTATCGCTTCTGCAACAAGCCTGATACTCTCAGCTGTTGCCTCTGCCACCGATCTCAATGCAGCCGCTTCACCTTCCGCCTCATTGATTTGTCTTAACCGCAAACCTTCGGATTCAAGAACAACTTTCTGTTTTTGTCCTTCAGCAACATTAATCGCTGCCTGCTTTTCACCATCTGACTGCAGAATCACAGCACGACGTTCACGTTCAGCCTGCATCTGTTTTTCCATCGCATTCAGTACACTTTGCGGCGGAGTAATGTTTTTAATTTCATAACGAAGGACTTTCACACCCCAACCTATCGCTGCCTCGTCAATACTTTCCACCACAGCACGGTTGATGGTCATACGTTCTTCAAATGTTTTATCAAGATCCAGCTTACCAATCTCACTTCTCATGGTAGTCTGCGCAAGTTGCGTTACAGCGAAGGTATAATCTGCAATTCCGTATGCAGCTTTTTTCGGATCAATCACCTGAATAAAGATTACACCATCCATGCGTACCTGGACGTTATCGCGGGTGATACAGATCTGCTCAGGGATATCTACAGCAGACTCCTTCAATGTATATTTGTATGCAATCCTGTCAAAAAAAGGAATGATGAAGTTGATCCCGGGCTGAAGTACAGCATAAAACTTACCCAAACGTTCGAGGATATAGGCCGTTTGTTGTGGAACCACTTTTACGGTCATTAGCACGGTAATGACGACAAGAACAAGAAGTACAATTAACGGAGTCATAGTTAGCCGGATTATGGTTTCTTGCGAAAATAGCCACAGCGGCCCTCTGTTCCTAGTTTTGTGGTACCAACGAGCAGCTTACACCGCTCGTCGGCTCAATAGGGTGATGAATGGCTAACCGCCTACCCATTCAGTATTTCTTTGGAAATGACCATCTTCTGAATTTCGCTTGTTCCCTCTCCTATTGTACAAAGTTTGCTGTCCCGATAGAATTTCTCAACCGGATAATCTTTTGTAAAGCCGTAGCCACCGAATATTTGTACTGCGTCGTTTGCGACTCTCACAGCCGTCTCCGATGAGTGATATTTCGCTACCGCACTGTGCAGCGTTACCTTTTCACCCTTGTCCTTGAGTGCAGCAGCATGATAGGTAAGCAAAGAAGAAGCCTGAATATCGGTAAACATATCTGCCAGTTTGAACTGTATTCCCTGGAACCCCGCTATCGCCTTTCCGAATTGCTCCCGCTGTTTGGAGTAAGCCAAAGCAGCTTCATAAGCGCCTTGTGCAGTCCCAACTCCCAAAGCTGCAATGGAAATACGGCCGCCATCCAATACTTTCAGTGATTGAATAAACCCATCTCCGATTTCTCCTATTCGCTGACTATCCGATACCCTGCAATCCTGAAATATCAGTTCGACGGTCTCAGATGCTCTCATTCCCAGCTTATCCTCCTTTCTTCCGGAAGAAAACCCCGGCGTACCATGTTCAATAATAAAAGCAGTAGCACCATGCTTATCACCAGGCTCACCGGTTCGGGTGATCACGACAGCTACATCGCCGCTTTTCCCATTGGTAATAAAATTTTTGGAACCGTTGATTACCCAATCATTTCCATCCTTCACGGCAACAGTTCTCATATTTCCTGCATCCGAACCGGTATTGGGCTCAGTAAGTCCCCAAGCTCCAATCCATTTCCCTGTTGCGAGTAAAGGAAGGTACTTATCCTTTTGTTCATCCGACCCGAAAATCAATATATGATTGGTACATAAAGAGTTATGCGCTGCCATAGAGAGACCAACGGATGGATCTACCTTAGACAATGCTACAATAGCCGTAACATATTCACGGTAACCAAGTCCGGCTCCGCTATAGTTTTCAGGAACCAGCATGCCCATTAATCCCAATTCTCCTAATTGATTAAAAACCTGTTTAGGAAAAAATTGAGAGTCATCCCATTCACGTACAAATGGTGTTATATATCTGGTAGCAAAGTCATGTATTGTTTCTTCTATGAGCTTACATGCTTCCTGTCTCTGGTCTTCGATTTCTGAATGTGTATGCTGTGTCATGTTGATGATTTCAATTTGATATATTCAATAATAAGAAGAAATAAACATATTTCACCGACCATACGAAAACAAATCAGAAAATGTCGGGTACTGATTCGCCTAAAAAAATTACTTTTGCCCGATACTCTGGGAATCGGACTTGGTTAAATACAATCTGTCGTTCTTTTGAGATTCCATCACAACTATATACTTTAAACACATTTATGAAAATTGCCGTTGTAGGAACAGGCTATGTGGGATTGGTTACCGGAACATGCTTTGCGGAAACGGGTAATCAGGTTACATGCGTTGATATTGATGTAAGAAAAGTGGAAAGGTTGCAAAAAGGCGACATTCCTATCTACGAACCTGGATTGGATGTTCTTTTTGACCGTAACGTGGCTGAAGGACGTCTTCAGTTTACTACCAATCTGGCAGAGGGTATTCAGGATGCTGAGGTTATTTTCCTGGCATTACCTACTCCTCCGGGAGAGGACGGATCTGCAGATTTGAAATACATTCTTAAAGTGGCTGACGATCTCGGACATATTCTTGATCATTATGCTGTGATCATAGATAAAAGTACAGTACCCGTAGGAACTGCAGAAAAGGTACACGCTGCTATTGTTAAGAATATAAAAGTTGATTTCGATGTAGTTTCCAATCCGGAATTCCTGAGAGAAGGAGTTGCTGTTGAAGACTTTATGAAACCTGACCGCGTTGTGGTAGGGACCACTTCTGAGAAGGCGAAGAAAGTGATGGAAAAGTTGTATGCTCCACTTGTTCGTCAGGGCAATCCGGTCATCTTCATGGATGAGCGCTCAGCGGAAATGACCAAGTATGCAGCCAATTCATTCCTTGCGATGAAGATTACCTTCATGAATGAAATTGCTAATCTTTGTGAAAAAGTAGGTGCCAATGTCGACGATATTCGTCGTGGTATCGGTACAGACAGCCGCATTGGTAAGCGATTCCTTTTTGCAGGTATTGGTTACGGAGGAAGCTGCTTTCCAAAAGATGTACAGGCGCTTGCTAAAACATCCGAAGATTATGACTACGATTTCCGTATTCTGAAATCTGTAATGGATGTTAATTACGATCAGAAGAAAAAATTGCTTCCAATGGTCAACAATTACTTCGGCGGAGATCTTAAAGGAAAAACAATAGCGGTCTGGGGACTTGCTTTTAAACCCTACACTGATGATATCCGTGAAGCTCCTGCATTGGAAAACATAGAAGCGCTACTTGAAGCAGGTGCAACCATCACAGCCTATGATCCTGAAGCGATGAACAACGTGAAGGAAATACTGGGAGATAAAATTACTTTCTGCCACACGCCATATGCTGCCCTGGATGATGCGGATGCATTGATGATCTTTACAGAGTGGCCTCAGTTCCGCACGCCGGAATTTGATAAAATGGCTAAACTTCTTAAAAATAAAGTAGTTTTCGACGGCAGAAACTTATATGAACTGGAACAAATGCGCGAGATGGGTTATACTTATTACAGCATCGGACGCGAAAAAGTTGTTCCAGCCTGAACATTCTAAAATAATTTTCATTTAATCATCTCACTATTAATGAAGCGTGTATTAATAACAGGAGCTGCGGGCTTTTTAGGTTCCCATCTCTGTGAACGATTCTTGAAAGAGGGTATGTATGTAATCGGGATGGATAATCTTATCACCGGTGACATGCGTAATATTGAGCATCTGATGCCCAATCCTAACTTTGAGTTCAACCACCACGATGTGACCAAATTTGTGCATATTCCGGGAGAACTGGATTATATCATGCACTTTGCATCACCAGCCAGCCCGATTGACTACCTGAAAATCCCTATTCAGACATTGAAAGTAGGTGCGATGGGTACGCACAACCTGCTTGGCTTGGCAAGGGTTAAAAATGCACGTTTTATCATCGCTTCTACATCTGAAGTGTACGGTGATCCATTGGTACATCCGCAAACTGAAGATTACTGGGGACACGTAAACCCGATTGGGCCACGTGGATGCTACGATGAAGCAAAACGTTACCAGGAAGCGATTACGATGGCTTATCACCGCTACCACAATCTGGAAACACGTATTGTACGTATTTTCAATACCTATGGTCCGAGAATGCGACTCAATGACGGACGCGTACTTCCTGCATTCATCGGTCAGGCGTTGCGTGGAGAAGACATCACCATTTTTGGAGATGGTTCTCAAACTCGCGCATTCTGCTATGTGGATGATTTGGTTGAAGGAATTTACAGACTGTTAATGAGCGATTACGCCCTGCCTGTAAACATCGGAAATCCTGGTGAAATCACGATTAAGGAATTTGCAGAAGAAATCATTGCATTGACCGGAACAGACCAAAAAGTGGTTTATAAAGATCTTCCTCAGGATGATCCGAAACAACGTCAACCGGATATTACAAAAGCGAAAGAAATACTTGGTTGGGAACCAAAAGTTTCCCGTGAAGAAGGACTTCGTATCACATACGACTACTTCCGTAGCCTACCAAACGACAGACTTTACGAGGAAGCAAATCACCGCGGATTCGAAGGATTTTCAGGAGGAAAATAAAAATGAAGGCAATAAAAAATCCCGCTGTGAAGGCGGGATTTTTTATATAAATACGATAAATGCAACCTACACTTCCATGATTTCCTTTTCCTTCATAGCATAAATTTGCTCTACTTTAACCACGTATCCGTCTGTTAGTTTCTGAACGCGTTCCTCGCTTTGCTTTACAAGATCTTCGGAAACACCTTCTTTCGTTAGCTTGCGTAGCGAGTTGTTGGCATCCTGGCGGATATTTCTGATATTGATTTTCGCCGTTTCGATTTCTCCTTTCGCTCTTTTAGCCAACTCACGACGACGCTCCTCGTTCAACGGCGGAACTGAAATACGGATCATCTCTCCATCATTAGAAGGAGCAAAACCCAAATTACCGTTGCGGATTGCTTTCTCTATATCGTTAATGATTTTCTTTTCAAATGGTCGGATCGCAATAGTTCTTGCATCCGGCGTATTGATCGTAGCCACGTTCTGAATAGGCGTCATTGATCCATAGTAGTCGATCTGAAGGCCTTCCAACATTTGAGGAGAAGCTTTTCCGGCACGTATCTTGCCTAGTTCGATAATAAGGTGCTTAATAGCCCCTTCCATAGTATCACGAGCGTCTTCGAGATATAATTCTATTTCTTCCATAAATTTAAACTGGATATTTTCTACTAATTCGATATCAATGTACCAACCTCTTCACCCATTACCAGATTATACAGGTTACCCGACTTGTTCATATCAAAAACGATAATCGGTACATTATTTTCTTTGCAAAGCGTGAATGCTGTCAAATCCATAATCTTAAGATTTTTAGACAAAGCTTCATCAAAACTCAGTTGATTATATTTCACCGCAGTAGGATCTTTTTCAGGATCAGCAGTATAAACACCATCTACTCTTGTTCCCTTCAACACTACCTCAGCTTCCGACTCAATAGCTCTCAATCCGGCTGTAGTATCTGTAGTGAAATAAGGATTACCTGTTCCTGCTCCGAAAATAACAACACGGCCTTTTTCTAGGTGGCGCACTGCTCTGCGGCGGATCAATGGCTCACACACCTGCTCCATTTTTATGGCCGACATCAAACGTGTCGTCATGTTATGCTTTTCAAGTGAACTCTGAATTGCCATTCCGTTGATTACGGTAGCCAGCATTCCCATGTGATCACCCTGCACGCGGTCAATTCCTGACTTTTCAACCGATGCACCACGGAAAATATTCCCACCTCCGATAACGATGGCAATCTGTACTCCTACTTCTGCAATTTTTTTGATTTCCTGTGCATACATTTCAAGAATGTTGAAATCAATTACCTGGGCTTTATCGCCACCATTAAGTGCTTCTCCGCTGAGTTTGAGAAGTATACGTTTATATTTTGGTTCCGGCATGGTTTGTAATGTAGGTGATTTTGTGCGCAAAAATACACGCTGAGATATTAGATAAACAAGTTATTTATTCAAACTCTAACATTACCTGATTTTTTTCAACAGTTTGACCAGCAATAATCTTCATCGATTTCACAATTCCGTCTCCCGCAGCTCTGATCACATTTTCCATTTTCATCGCCACCAGTACCAGCAAAATATCACCTTTGGTAACTTTATCACCTTCCTTCACAGCTACCGACTGAATCAATCCGGGCATAGGTGCTTTCAAATGATTTATTTTATTAGTCACTTTGGCCTGCAACCCCATTCCTTCCAGTAAAAGATCTATCCGATCCTTTGTTACGGTAGCGTATTTCTGCCCGTTTATAACCAGAGATAAGGTCTTGGCAGAAATATTCTGCTCCGTAACCTCAATGAGATAAGATTTATAATTCCAGATAACATGGTATTTATTTTCTGACAGCTTCGCAATGTCTCCGTCAAAAGCCTGACCGTTGATCAGCCATCGCCCCTCCTGACTTTCAAGTTCAAAAGACGAGCTTTCTTCCTGAGATCTCCCATCGCTCTGTACAGAAACTTTCAGCATACCTGTTCGCTATATTCATGAATAATCTCATTCAGCACGCCATCCAGTTCATCATAGGACATACCTTCAACCAATCTCATCCGGAATGGCTTGAAATTTTCCAGTCCACGGAAATAATTGGTGTAATGTCGACGCATTTCGAAAACACCTGCAATTGGTCCTTTCCATCTTATTGAAAACTCCAGATGTCGCCTGCAAACGGCAACCCGTTCTGCCAAAGTCGGAGGTGCCATACGGATTCCCGTTTTCATATAATGTTTGATATCATTAAATATCCATGGGTTACCTATCGTAGCACGACCAATCATAATGCCGTCCACTCCGTAGAGGCTTTTGTATTCCAATGCTTTCTCCGGCGTATCCACATCACCATTCCCAAAAATCGGAATAGTAATACGTGGATTTTCTTTGATTCTGGCAATCAGTGTCCAGTCGGCTTGTCCCTTGTACATCTGCACCCGCGTTCTGCCATGCACTGAAAGTGCCTGAATACCTATATCCTGTAACCGCTCTGCAACTTCCTGAACATTTTTGGTATTCTCATCCCACCCCAACCGGGTTTTTACAGTTACAGGTAAATGTGTTGATTTTACCACTGCCTCAGTCATTTTCACCATTTTAGGTATGTCCTGAAGTAAAGCCGCACCTGCCCCACGGCAAGCCACATTTTTCACCGGACATCCATAATTGATGTCGATCAGGTCCGGATTCACTTTTGATGCGATTTCAGAACAAGATCCCATTGTTTCTATATCACTCCCGAAAAGCTGGATACCTACCGGACGCTCATATTCAAATATGTCGAGCTTTTGTACGCTTTTGGCTGCGTCACGGATCAAACCCTCTGATGATATAAATTCTGTGTACATCAGATCTGCACCATTTTCCTTACAAACCGCACGGAATGGCGGATCACTCACATCTTCCATAGGTGCAAGCAGCAAGGGAAACTCTCCCAATTCTATATTTCCGATCTTTACCATTTATGACGTCGACGTCCTCTCTAAATCACCTCAAACATGCAATTGAAGCGCTTATAGCAGGTCGCCATTATTTTAAATTGACAATAAACTGTAAATTTACACCAATTATGCAAAAAAATAATTCGGAGTTGGTGGAATCACGTGTACCGGGTACCTGGGGGAGTTTATTGGTTTTGGTTGGTTTTATGCTGATTGGCATGGCCTTAGGTAATGTAATAGCGTTGGGAATACTTGCGATTTACTATTCTGCAGACGCCAGCACCATTACAGTTTTACTTACTCAATTGATTTCTGATCCAAGCCATGTTCCGAACGGCTGGAGTGCTATGATGATCCTGCAAGGGACAGTTCACTTTTTTTCTTATCTGTTACCTGCCCTGCTCTACTGGTTTTACATTGAACGAAAATCTTTTTCCGACTTTGAGATTAAGCGCGTAGCTACACCCAAACTCCTGATACTTGCATTTCTGCTCGTGATGGTTTTCATGCCTCTTAACAGCAAATTTATTGAATGGAATGCCGCCATGACTTTTCCGGAATCTCTATCGGGCATCGAAACATGGATGAAACAAAAAGAAGAACAACTGGCTATGCTCACTGAGTTTCTGACCAGTTATGACCAGCCTGGTCAATTAATAGTCGCTCTTTTTGTAGTTGCATTCCTGCCTGCCTGGGGTGAAGAAACTTTGTTTCGCGGAATCATTCAACGCAAACTTTTCAAGAAAACAGGCAACATACATGTTGCAATATGGCTCTCTGCTGCTATCTTCAGCGCCATCCATTTCCAGTTCTATGGGTTCATTCCCCGCATGCTGCTTGGCGCAGTGTTCGGATATTTGTATTATTGGACGGGAAGTCTTCGTCTGGCCATATTTGCACATTTTGTAAACAACGGTTTTGTACTTGTCATGATGTACCTGTACAATGTCAAGCTGTTGACGATAAATATCGAAGAAATGAAAAGCATGCCGTGGCCGCTGGTTATTGCGTCCGTAGCCGGAACGTTTTTCATCTTATTTTCGCTGCGTAAGCAAGCCTCAGGAGAAAAAGCAATAAGTTAAAAAAAGTTAAAATTGAAAATATAATCTGTAGTCTGACATGGATGAAAGTTGGTCAAAAGCCTTTCAAAGCGAACAAATAATAAAGGCCGAAGTGGCACGCGAACTTCTGGATCAAGCCGGAATAGCAGCGGTAATTGTGAACAGAAAAGACAGCAGCTATCCTATTTTTGGTACGTGTGAAGTTCACGTGCCCACTCATGATCTGGAAAAGGCACTAACAGTACTAGCGAATGCAGAAGAGTCTAAATAACCTTAGTAACCTTCAACAAAGAACCATTACTGCCCTTGCGGGGGTATTTGTAATCATCAGCGGTATCGTGTACAGCGATTGGACCTGCTTGTTAGTACTTTGTGTAATCAGTTCGCTAACGCAACTTGAATTTTACAAGCTACTAGGGCTCGACGGAAACCAGCCACTTACTTATTACGGCACATTCTGTGGCACAGTCATGATGCTTCTTGCGTATCTGATAGAAAAAGAAATAGTCCCTTTCGAAAACTATTTCATCATTACGCCATTGTTGTCCATGATTTTCTTTATCAAACTGTACAAAAAAAACGACCTCAAACCGTTTACCAATATCGGATTTACTTTCCTTGGAATCATTTACGTGGCATTGCCTTTTGCACTCATTGTAGCAACAGCCATGAGAGGGGGAATCTATAATTATGAGATCGTATTGGGTAGTTTGCTTTTACTCTGGGCATCCGACATCGGCGGCTATTTTGCAGGAACCAAGTTTGGCAAACGTAAATTGTTTGAGCGGATTTCTCCTAAAAAATCATGGGAAGGAGCCATAGGGAGTGCCGCCTTTGCAGCAGTGATCGCCTTTGTTTTGGGGCAATATTTCCTTACATTCGAACCCTGGAAATGGTATTGTATAGGTGCTATAATTGTCGTTGTAGGCACCTATGGCGATCTGGTAGAGTCACTGTTCAAAAGGAGCATTGCCATTAAGGACTCGGGGAGTAGTATTCCCGGCCACGGAGGTTTTCTGGATCGTTTTGATGGTTTGCTGCTATCAGCACCTTTCATCATTACCTTCTTAAAGTTATTCTCCTGAAAGCAACGACGTAATGTTTCTTTATCAGAAACATTCTCAAACAGGAATGATTTTTGAACATGACTGCATAAGCAGTTAAAATCTTAGTAATTAAATACAATGCTGTGCTCAATTGAGCCACGGGCAAAACCCTGAACGAATGAAAAGGAGCCTTTTAATTATATTATTGATACTTGCAGCAGTTGTTTCCGGCTACGATAGTTTTGCGCAGGGAGAGAAAAAAGCGATTATTTTTAGTGGTATCGTGGTAGCCGGCAAATCCAGTGAACGCCTTCCGGGTGCTGCGATTTATATCCCCAAAGCAGGAAGAGCTACTTTGGCCCAATCGGATGGTTCTTTTACTATTGCAGTCTTCCCTGGTGATAGTATTGTTTATAGCTACCTCGGTTATAAAAAGCAGTTTCATTTGATCCCCCGTAATTACAACTCTGATACTTATTCGGCGATCGTGGCGATGCAGGAAGATGCTACACTTCTTACTGAGGTGAAGATTTATCCATATTCTACGGAAGAAGAATTTAAGAAGGCATTCCTTGCTCTTAAATTACCGGATCAGGCTGACAGAGAAGCTTTGGCTAAAAGTACAGACATAGATTACATCAACAAGATGGCGGCATCCATGCCGAACAATGCCCAGACGAACTATCGATATACGATGGATCAACAGTTGTTCGGAAGAGAAGCAGCGGGAAATAAAAATTTCGCTACCACTTTCCCATTCCTGAACCCGTTTGCCTGGAACCGCTTTATCAAGTCTGTTAAAAACGGAGATCTTAAACAAAAGGAATACCGCAAAGATCTGGGGAATACGCCTCGTGAAAATATTACCCAAAAGGATTTTATTCCGGCCGTAGAGACTGATAAAACGAAAAATTAAAAACTTTTTATTCAAACCTGGAAAGTGACATCTCCTGCCCGTCATAGGTAGCGAATGTCTGTAATGTAACCCATTCTCCCAGATTGATATAACGGCTCCGATCATTTACCGCAAGATCAAGCCTTAAATGTCTGTGCCCGAATATGTAGAAATCAAAGTGCTGTTGCGCTTCAACTTCTTTGCAATATTGAAGCAACCATTCTTTATCCTCTCCCATAAACTGCTCTTCGCCTTTCTCCACATTTGCGGCACGGCTCCTCTTGGACCATGTTTTGGCGATCCAGATGCCTATATCAGGATGCGCCAGACGGAACAATAACTGGAAAAATGAGTTTTCAAAAACCCGTTTGAGTATTTTGTAAGTTTGGTCGCCAGGGCCAAGTCCATCACCATGGCCTACCAAAAAATGCGACGTGTCTCCGTTGCTATTTACAAATTCAAAATGAACAGGATTCCGGTATACCGAAGCCCCCAGTTCATCGGTGAGATAACCAAACATCCACATATCATGGTTACCAGTAAACACGATCAACTCCACTCCGTTATCCGATAACTGAGCCAGCTTACCTAATACGCGTACAAAACCTTTCGGAACGGCATGCCCGTATTCGAACCAAA
Source organism: Dyadobacter luteus (assembly GCF_003383615.1). Taxonomy (GTDB): domain Bacteria; phylum Bacteroidota; class Bacteroidia; order Cytophagales; family Spirosomataceae; genus Dyadobacter; species Dyadobacter luteus. Next base: position 37,452 of record NZ_QNUL01000021.1, on the reverse strand, counting down.
AGTCAAAAATATCACCTACCAGGAAAAGTACCTGAGCATCATGTTCCACTGATTCCAGCCAGCGAACGATCAGCCTTTCGCGCTCCTGGCTTTCTTTCACATTAGGCACTCCCAAATGGTAATCCGAAGAAAAATAGGCCTTCCGACCTTCCTGTAGAACAATTCTTTTCTTTTGAAAACTAAAACGCATATACCAGTTTCTAATACGCTGCAATTTACAATCTTCCCGGTAAAAAAGTCCATTTAACCGCAAGGGGCGCAATGAGCTATCCTCTGAATTTCAATCTTGCGTCCATTGCGTAACCCATAGCGTCGATTGCGGTAAAAACCCGATTTAACCGCAAGGGGCGCAATGGTCTATCATTTGAATTTTATCCTTGCGTCCATTGCGTAACCTATAGCGTCGATTGCGGTAAAAACCCGATTTAACCGCAAGGCTCACAATGGTCCCGCAAGACGCGCAATGACAATAATGTGAATTTCACTCATGCGTCCATTGCGGTTAAAAATAACATATCAAACCTCCAAAATATCTGCGTTAAAAATCACCTCCGGATTCGTACTTTTACCCCCATTTACGACAATGCATCAACGCAAACTTACCAATACAATGCATAAGAAACTTACAGTACTGTTGTTCCTGACGCTTACTGCCTGTTCTCTCCTATCTCAGGCGCAAGGAATCAAAAAAATCACTCCGGATAAACAACGTGCCCTTCAGTGGAAGCCTGATAAAGGACAATATTACTTCAGCCATTCAATTGTGATGACTTATGAAAATGCTGCTGAGAAGACAAAGGGGGAGATAAAGATTCACCTCGACCCTGTGACAGGCACCATGTGTTTTAAGAGAGAAAGCAGCTTTCAGGAGGAGACTTTTGATTTTATCATCGCATTTTCAGACGGTCGCTACTTTCACTACGGAACCGATGAGGATGGCAAAAAGATCAAAATTTCGGAGAAAGTAGAGGACGTCAAACCTGATGCAGAAACGCAGTCGCAGCAGAAAGAAAACTTTGCAACATACTGTGCGCCAACGGGAAATAAAAGAGTAGATTTTGGATTTGAGAGTCTGGAATACGACCTCTCTTATGCAACATCGGAGAATAAAGACAAAATCTGGATCACGACTTTGCCGTTCAATACATATCCCATTTATGGTTTTGAACTAATTGAAGTTCCCGCGAGTTTACCGGTGTCCATTGATTATCTGTATTTGCTGAGCTCAAATCAGCTTATTTCTGAGATCAATGCAGGAGGTATCAAACTCAAATTATCAGGCATTAATCCTGATCCGTTCCTGGCTGTGACAAAGCCGTATCAGGAAGTTAAAATGGATTAATGAAAGTATTACTAATAGCCCGGACCAGGAACGATCCGGGCTTTCAATACATTAAATATCTTCAGCAGCCGCACGTTCTGCCATCACCTCAGAAAGAGGCCTCATGTTAGCAGGAATTTCTACTTCATCTTCTTCGGCCGAATACGGGAATACGTCCAGAATCGCTGTCAGGTTAATATCCGTCACTTCATAAGGAATCAGGAAATTACGCATGCTTTCTTTGATACGTTCAAGTGCCTGATCAATTCCGTCGGCATTCAGCAACATATAGTTAACTACTTTCTTCTCTTTCCCGCTCTTTTCATCCACAGAGAAATAAATCACCTTGATTTTGAACCACTGCTCTCCTTCTTCATAGGCAAAAAGATCTGCCAGGCGCATACGTGTGATGCTCGCCACGCTGAAATCTGTAGCTCCCGTAACGATTTGTTTGTACAATCTGGCTTCCGATTCCGTATAGGAGATGGCATCAACAAGATACACTTCACTAATCGTCTTCAGACTCCCTGCTTCATCTTCCTTTTGATATTTTATTTTCCCCAAATACCAGCTTGCCATGATTGATGTGTTTTTAAATCCTGAAAAATTACGGCTGCAAAGGTATGTTTCCGGCTGAATGCATGCAAGAATTCTAATTTCAAAAAATTGATGGAACAGCTCTACCCCTAATCAGGACTTCTGTCTTCAATTTGTGACGGATATACGACTGTTCGTCCTACCACTGGTTTGTAAAATAGCAAATCGCAGAAGGGTGTACAAAATTATCAGACTGTAAATAATGAAGCCGGTCGGGTTGCGTTGTGTTACCATCTGCTTAACTTTGAAAAAATTAATTTATAATGAAAAAGCAAATTCTTCTTACCTCTGTCCTTGTTCTGCTGGCTATGGCCGCTTCCGCTGTTTTTATTAGTTGTGGTGTAGGCAAGCAGGTTTCCGAGGTGAAAACTTTTGGGGAATGCAAATATGACCTCGCTTCGGTTGACAGCGTGTACGTTGCAGGAATTGATATCCGCGAATTCAAAAACATAAGAGGTTTCAATGATCTGGATCTGGCCAAATATCCGGGACTTGCCATTGCCTTACTTCGCAAAAACGTGCCACTGGATCTGCGTGTGAATATGGACATCACCAATCCTACGAGAAATCGTGCAGCAATCAATCAACTGGAATACAAGGTATTGTTAACCAAAAGTGAAATATTCAGCGGATTTCTTAACCAAAGAATTGAAGTGATGCCGGGAACTGCGAGTACCCGCGTCCCTATTAAACTTAACGCCAATGTTTATCAATTGCTCAATAATAACGAGACAAGAGATGAATTTGTAAATATGGTAATGGCACTAACCGGCAAATCTGGTGCGAATCCTTCCAAATTCACTGTAAAAGTGAAGCCGACATTGGATCTGGCGGGTAAACAACTGAACTATCCCGGCTACATCACTTTTGAGAAAGAAATCACCAGTAATATGCTGACCGGCTCTATTAAATAGCTGTTTTTTGCAACTAAGTCTGGTAAGTATTACCTTGCCAGACTTAGTTATTTCAGACACTCCGGCGAACAAATTGTTCGCACTTGTATCAACAAAAAACTCATCGATTTGGATAACTATCTGCTTCACAATCCTTTTCTTTTTGAATACTTCGGGTTAATTCTCGTCCTGCTTCTGTTATTCGGAGCAACTTTTGTATCAGACAAACTTAAAGCATTACGTCCCTGGGTAGCAGGCGGACTCATTATTGCTCCGGTTGTCTATTTCTATCTGATTCTGAGCGCTCACCTCGTCAATGTCCCTTTCACTGACGACTACAATCTGCTTGAAACGATTTATAAATTCCGCCAGGAAACGAATTTTGTTGAATCCATGAAATTCCTTTTCGAGCAGATCAACCAGCATCGGTTTCCGTTTGAACGGACTATTATGTTGATTATGGTCTTTTTCACTGGAACTGTCAATATTAAAGTGCAGATTCTGGTGGGTAATATGTTCATGCTCGGAATTCTGTTTATGTTTTTCCGCTCGCTGAAAAAAGAGGATATTTCCTGGTACTATTTTATTCCTGTCCCCTACATTCTTTTTAACCTTGTTTACTTTGAAAATGCCTTCTGGGGGATAGCAGCAATACAAAATACTCCGCTTCTGTTTTTTGCATTTCTATCTGCATATGGTTTGGGGCGTAACGATCAGAAAGGTCTCGTAATTGGTATCGTTGCAGCTATTGTCACAACCTATATCAGTGGTAGTGGTATGCTTACCTGGATATCCGGCGCACTCATTCTGATTCTGCAACGACGATTTTCACTGCTTTTTCAATGGGCGATTGCAGCTGCTGCAGTGATTGCATTTTACTTCCTTTTCGATTATCATTTTATCACTTCCGAAGCTGAAAAGCCTTGGAAACATCCGATCTATAACCTGATTTTCGCTTTAGGTTTTTGGGGCAACGCATTTTATCTGGATATTCCTCATCCTTCAATTCCCGGTTTTTATACGGATATGATACTCTGTGTACTTGCAGGAGCTGTCATCGGCCTGATCATGCTGATGTGGTTACTCCGCTCGCTGTCCAACGCACGATTGCATTGGACACACTGGTTAATACTGGGAGCACTGATGTTCGTAATTGGGACCGGGTGCATGTTTGTCCTCAGCAGACCGTTGAGTAACTGGATGATGCACGGCGGAAAGCTTCTTTCCAGACGTTACATGATTTTCGGAATAGCGGGACTCGCTACTGCTTATGTTGCCCTCATAATTATGACAAAAGGTATCAGGCAATTACAACCAGGTATAGCCATTTTCTCCATGCTAGTCTTTTTGTCTCTGCATGTCGTCAGCTATTTTAAATCTATACCACAGTTAAGAAAGCAGTATGAGGAGCTATCCCTGGACGGTTACTTTTTTCAGAACTTTTCCACTTTCCTGACTACCGGTAATAATTTCGGAGATATACCTTTCTGGAATCATCCTACCAGAATGAAAGAACTGGTTAGTTCCATCGAAAAAGATGGGCTAAGCAAGTTGTATGAATCCAATCAATTTCCTGCACAACAGCTTTTAATCAAAAAAACAGGTAACAGACAACAGTCCTATCAAGCCAAAACAGGAGTGAGTGTATTAATGAGAGCCAACGAAGAAGCACTACCGCCTAAATCTATTTGTCTTTCAGCTGAAAGCCAAAATGGAGTAGCCCCGTCTTACTTCGTTCTGAATTCAGATAAGTATACAATCTTGCTGCCGGCGCTACCGGTGCCTCATTCCGTTTCAGATTTCCTGACCACCCGAACTTATTACCAACCGCTTTACGAGTATACCTTGTTCCGGAATAAACTACCCGCAGGCAATTTCTCATTGTGGATGATGTCGAAACAGGAAGGGAAATGGATCTCGAATCCTACCGGAAAAACACTTTTATTATATTGATATCTGATCATGCAAATACTGACTTATAATCTGAACGGAATTCGCGCAGCCCTGAAAAACGGACTTCTGGAGTGGCTAAGCGACAAAAGTTTTGATATACTTTGCTTTCAGGAAGTAAAAGCTACTCCTGATGTGGTTGATCTCAGCGGTTTCGAAAAATTAGGTTACGAACTGATTGGCTGGCATGCAGCAGAAAAGAAGGGATACAGCGGAGTGGCCATTTTTTCAAAGATCAAACCTGACTTCGTTTCCATCGGAGCCAATCTGCCGGTCTATGATATTGAAGGCCGTATTCTTCGCGCAGATTTTGGTGACATCACTATCTTAAACTGCTACTTCCCATCAGGTACGAGCGGAGAAATTCGTCAGGGTGTTAAAATGAGTTTTCTTGCCGATTTCTACGAATGGGCAGATGAATTGCGTAAAGAACGGCCGAACCTGATCATATGCGGCGACTATAATATTGCGCATACTGAAAATGATATTCACGATCCGGTTAGAAACAAAAAATCCTCCGGTTTTCTTCCGGAAGAAAGAGCATGGATGACCAAATGGTTTGAAAATGGATATACCGATGCCTTCCGACACATGAATCCGGATCTCAGGGAATATTCCTGGTGGACGTATCGCGCGGGTGCAAGAGCCAACAACAAAGGCTGGCGTATCGATTATATTTCTGTTGCCAATACAATCAAAGACAGGATTGTAGCAAGCAGACAGTACAATGATGCTGTACACTCGGATCACTGTCCGGTATGGCTGGAAATCAAGTAGAAACAGCTGTGTTATCTTTTCTATATCCTGTTTTTATTTCGTATTTTTGATCAGGTCTGTAAATAAAACCTCGGAGTTATGAATATCGAAATGCCGGTAACATTGAAAATGGGTGAACTGATGAGTGAGGATGAGTTTTTTCAGTTTTGCCAGATGAATGACACACTAGAGTTCGAAAGAGACTCAAACGGTAATATCATAGTTATGTCTCCAACAGGATCATTTACCGGAAATTTTAATTCTCGGATTTCAGGTTATTTATTTATCTGGAATGAAAGTACAGGTTTAGGTGAAGTATTCGACTCTTCAGCGGGCTTCACGTTACCAAATGGCGCTGTTCGTTCTCCCGATGTTTCATGGATTAAAGAAGAAAAATGGGCAGCACTCAGTCAGGCGGATAAAGAAAAATTTGCTCCTGTATGTCCTGACTTTGTTGTTGAAATCCGTTCCAAATCAGATGATATCAAATATCTTCAGAATAAAATGGGCGAATATATCGACAACGGCACTCAACTGGGCTGGCTGATCGATCGCTTCGATAACAAGGTTTATATTTACAGTTCCCGCAAAACCATGTTCGTTCATGATACGCTTCACCTCCAATTATCCGGCGAGGAAGTACTTCCCGGATTTGAGCTTGATCTGGGCGCTTTAATCAAATAATAATCAGGGCAAGTAAGTCCCTATTTCAATTTAACATTGTTTCAGTACTTTCTTATTTACAAGCCTTTTGGAATGCTTTCACAATTTACCCATGAAGGCGACCATGCTACGCTGGCTGATCTTGATTTTGATTTCCCGAAAGATGTATATCCCGTAGGCAGGCTTGATGCCGACAGTGAAGGATTACTTTTGCTTACCAACGATAATGCCCTTAAAACCAAACTGCTTGAACCCCGTTTCAAACATAAAAGAACCTATTACGTTCAGGTAGAGGGCCAGGCCACGCAGCAAGCATGCAATGCCATGAGTGCAGGTGTGGTAATTTCTATCAATGGCAAAAAATACCAGACCTTGCCTGCCAAAGTTACACTGCTCGAAGAACCTGAGTTGCCTGAGCGCAATCCACCTATCCGGTTCAGGAAGAATATTCCTACATCCTGGATTTCGGTCATCTTACACGAGGGTAAAAACAGGCAGGTTCGCAAAATGACAGCAGCCGTTAATTTTCCTACGCTCAGGCTGGCGCGCTGGGCAATCGGAGATATATCTCTTGCCGATTGTCCTGTGAATATTTCTCCCGGAATTGTTTGGGAACTAGCTCCGGCAGAGATTACTCGTCTTCTCCGATAACTTTTCAGGCATTACTTAAATGACTCGCCCGGCTATTGACAAACCAGGGAGAAGCGTTATTTTTGTAGATATCCGTTATTCTTATTTCAGAAACAGATACACCACAAGGTCACATCAGACAGTGATAATGTGGTGAGCATATACTATTTTAACCTACAATTAGTTGGCAAAGGAACGCAAGGAAACTCCGCTTAATAAACAATACAACCAGATAAAGGCAAAATATCCCGGGGCATTACTGCTGTTCAGGGTGGGTGATTTTTATGAAACCTTCGGAGAAGATGCCATACGTGCTTCTAAAATCCTGGGTATTGTGCTTACCCGCCGTAACAATGGTGGCGCACATGAAGAGCTTGCCGGCTTCCCTCATCACTCGCTTGATAACTATTTACCGAAGCTCGTAAGAGCAGGAGAACGCGTAGCCATTTGCGATCAGCTGGAAAACCCTGCGGAAGCAAAAGGAATCGTCAAACGAGGTGTTACAGAATTAGTAACGCCCGGCGTATCGCTGAATGATAATGTACTAGATGTCAGAAAGAATAACTATCTGGCGGCCGTGCATGTAGGAGATGACGACGCATATGGAGTAGCCTTCCTCGATATCTCCACCGGTGAGTTCATGACTTCGCAGGGTAACGCTGCCTATGTCGATAAAATGCTTCAGGGATTCAGTCCTGCCGAAGTGCTTTTTTGCAAAAAACATAAGAAAGAGTTCAATCAGCTTTTCGGTGGTAAATACCATACCTTTCAGTTAGAAGACTGGTGTTTCGGATATGAATATGGCTATGATCAGCTGATTTCGCATTTTCAGACTACCACTTTGAAAGGGTTCGGAATTGAAAACCTTTCACTAGGAATTGTAGCTGCAGGTGTGATTCTTCATTATTTGCGTGAAACCGAGCATAAAGAAGTAAGTCACATCAGCCGTGTTACCAGACTTGAAGAAGAAAAGTATGTATGGCTCGACCGGTTTACGGTACGTAATCTGGAATTGATATATCCTCAACAGGAAGGCGGAATCCCGCTGATTGAAATTCTGGATCAGACGGTTACACCAATGGGGGCACGCATGCTCCGTAAATGGGTCGTATTGCCACTTAAAGACAGGCATCCTATTGAGGAGCGGCTGAATACTGTTGAGCAGTTTTTGAAGAATGAAGACTTTCATGAAACGATCACTCAACACCTCAAACACATCGGCGACCTCGAACGGCTTATCTCCAAAGTTGCAGTAAGAAGAATTAACCCGAGAGAACTGGTTCAGTTGAAAAAATCGCTCAAACAGATCGCTCCGATTAAAGATCTGATTTCCTTCCTATCCAAGGAAAAAGGATCAAAAAAAGATCTTTTTGGCGACAGTGCGATTTTACATAAATATGCCGATCAGCTCAATCCATGTAGTGTTTTGGTTGACGAAATTGAAAATAAACTTCGTGACGATGCTCCTGTACTCTCCAATCAGGGACGAATGATCAAAAGCGGCGTGGATGCAGAACTCGATGAGTTACACGCCATATCCTATGAAGGAAAAGATTTTCTGCTGAAACTTCAAAACAGAGAAATTGAAAGAACAGGAATAGGATCGCTCAAAATCGCCTATAACAAGGTTTTCGGCTACTATCTAGAGGTGACGCATGCACATCAAAACAAAGTGCCGGCAGACTGGATCAGGAAACAAACATTGGTGAATGCAGAACGCTATATCACTCCCGAACTTAAAGAATACGAAGAAAAAATTCTGAATGCAGAGGATAAGATTTCTTCAATCGAATTCAGGATTTTCAATGAAGTCGTTCAGACGGCTGCCGAGTATGTAGCTACCATACAGCAAAATGCTCTAATCATTTCTACGCTTGATGCACTGGGTTCATTTGCCACCATTGCGCGTAAAAACAAGTATGTGAAGCCGGTGATTACCGACGGTAAAGAGCTGGATATCAAAGACGGGCGCCACGCTGTAATAGAACAGCAACTACCTCTTGGAGAAACCTACGTGCCTAATGATGTGTATCTTGACAACACCAGACAACAGATCATTATCATTACCGGGCCTAACATGGCCGGTAAATCCGCATTGCTTCGACAAACAGCGCTAATCGTTTTGATGGCCCAAATGGGTTCCTATGTTCCTGCCAAATCGGCACATATGGGGCTTGTGGATAAAATATTTACCCGTGTAGGAGCAAGTGATAACCTGAGTCGCGGAGAGAGTACGTTCATGGTGGAAATGACCGAAACTGCCAGTATCCTTAACAACCTCAGCGACCGCAGTCTCGTACTGATGGATGAAATTGGCCGGGGAACAAGTACTTACGACGGCGTTTCTATTGCATGGGCTATTACAGAATACCTGCACAGCCAGCCCGACGTACGCCCAAAAACACTTTTTGCAACACATTATCATGAACTTAATCAGCTTGCTGATGACTTCCCACGCATCAAAAACTTTAATGTAGCCGTAAAGGAAGTAGACGACAAGATTATTTTCCTCAGAAAACTTAAACCCGGTGGCAGTGCCCACAGCTTCGGTATACATGTGGCGCAGATAGCCGGAATGCCGCAACCTATTGTCCTGCGGGCAAGCGAGATCATGCAGCATCTGGAGAAGGATCATGTGACCGCCGCGCAGAAGAAAAAGGTACGCGAGATACCTAAGAACAATTTCCAGTTGAGCATATTCGAGCCTGCCGATCAAAGTCTGGAAGAACTGAAGGAGAAAATGAGTCAGGTTGATGTCAACACCTTATCACCTATTGAAGCGTTGCTTAAATTGAATGAATTACAGAAAATAATTAAAAAATAGAGGAATAAGTGCAGATATGAATAACAGGATTTTATTCATTAGTAAACCAGAGTAAATTTAGATTTTAATTAACCTATATCCCGATAATGAAGAATACTACGCGTTTTCAATTAATGGGCATGATGTTCCTGCTGTACTTTGTATGGGGAGCATGGTATGGCCAAATGAGTAAGTATATGTTTACAAGTCTCGGCGCCACCGGGACACAGGTTGGGAATGCGTATGCCGCCTTTTCTATTGCGATGATTATCGCACCATTTTTTGTCGGAATGATCGCCGACCGTTATTTTGCTGCACAAAAAGTGCTTGGAGTTTTCAGTCTTGTAGGTGCAGCTTTACTTTATGTCATTACCGGAATAACAGATCCGGACACTTTCTTTTGGGTGATTCTGGCATACTGTATCTCTTTTGCCCCGACGATGGCTCTTACAACCTCCATCGCCATGCAACACGTTAAAGATTCAGAAAAAGACTTCCCACCTATTCGTGTAATGGGTACAGTGGCATGGATTGTCGTTTCCAATATCATTGGCTATTACGGTTTCGGGGATAGTGTAACCATCTTCAGACTGTCAATGGTTGCTGCCGCACTTCTTGGTGTGTATTCTTTCTTTTTACCCAATACGCCTCCAAAACCAAGCACAAGTACTTCTTTCTCAGATATTTTGGGACTTGATGCATTCAAATTGTTTAAAGACAGATCATTTGCTGTTTTCTTTTTCTCGTCCCTGCTGATCTGTATTCCGTTGTCATTTTATTATGCCATGGCCAATCCATCTCTGACTGATGCGGGGATGACCAATGTGGAAAATAAAATGTCTTTAGGGCAAGCTTCTGAATTTGTATTCATGTTACTGATCCCCTTTGCATTCCGTAAATATGGAGTGAAATGGATTCTGATTGTAGGATTAATTGCCTGGATCATACGCTTCATGGCCTTTGGTTATGGCAACCTGCAAAGTGAATGGCTACTTTATATTGCTATTGTATTACACGGTGTTTGCTACGATTTCTTCTTTGTTACAGGTCAGATTTATACCGATAGCAAAGCGGGGGAAAAATACCGCTCATCTGCGCAGGGATTGATTACATTGGCAACACACGGAATCGGAATGGGGATCGGATCTTGGATCGCCGGTGTTGTAGCAGACATGTATACTGTGAATGGTGTTAAAGACTGGACATCGATCTGGATGGTTCCTGCCGGAATCGCTGCTGTCGTTCTCGTCCTTTTCGTATTCCTCTTTAAGGATAATAAGGTCAAGGCGACTGCCTGATTCAGATATTCATATAAATTAAAAATGGTCAGGAAGCTAAGCTCTCTGACCATTTTTAATTTATCCAAGTAGTATTCTACCATTCATCTCTGTCTTCACCTCTTCTGGAAGATCCTCCACCACCTCTTTTATAATCTCCTCCTCTACCCTGATCTCTTCCTCCGAAACGATCTCCTCTGCTCTGCTCAGATCTGCCTCTTCCTCCCCCATCTCTCCCTCCGTAGCCACTGTTACCACCACTATAGCCTCCGCTGTTGCCACCGCTACTATAACCACCACCGCCAGACGGCCGATCTCTGTTGAAACTCCGTGGAGCGTCGTCACGCGATCTCCCTGAGTCTGCCGGCTTTCCACCTGTTTCTTTCCCTTTTGATTCATTTACTACCAAAGGGCGACCATACATTTCTGTTCCGTTCAATTCACTGATTGCAGTACGAGCCTGCGATTCATCAGGCATTTCTACAAACCCAAAACCTTTACTCTGACGAGTGATCTTGTCAATAATAATTTTTGCGGAGCTTACTTCGCCGAATTTTTCGAAAGCTTCACGCAACTCGCTTTCTTTTAACTTAAAAGAAAGGCTCCCAACAAAAATGTCCATAGAAATGCCTGTTTTTTTAGATGATTTGAAGTTATAAATTTATTTATTTTAACTGATAAGCTACAACACTGTTCTTCATGAATGTGGGAACATACACAATTTTCTTTGCTGAGTCATATCCTATGTCCGCTGAATTGATTTTATCAGCACTTGTATCAAGCAGTTTCTCCGCTCCTTTGTCCGTTACGTAGTAGACCACGCCCGCCCAACAGGACACAATGTATTCTCCTGGCTTTACCTGCTCTATACCATCTGTACTTTTGTCCATCCCTTCGGCAATTATCGTAATTTTCTTGTCTGCACTTAGTCGCTTCAATGCACCACTATCCGCTATAAGCAGGTCAGAACCTACAGCCAGCAAGCCGTTCGGTCTGGTCAGATCATCAAAATAAGTCGATATTTTCCCATCTTTAATCAGATGAACTTTCTTCGTATCCGAATCCGAAACATAGATATTTCCTTTTGAGTCAATCGTAAGGTCATTCAGGAATTTAGCACCTTCCACTTCGTGCTTTTTAATGATCTTGCCATTACGCGCATCAATTTCCACAACCGCAGTAACATCGGCGACATAAAGTTTATCTCCTATTTTACCCATGCCTTTTGGAGCATCCAGGCCCGTCACCCAATCCTGAGCGATGATTTTTCCATCGGTTCCTACTTTAGCAATTCCTCCCTTTCCATCCTTTTCTCCGGGTTTGCCATCAATCTGAGCCACATACAGAAGCTTATCTTTTGCGTTGTAGAGAACAGATTCCGGAATTGGAAGCTTTGCTTCTGTTTCCCAAAGTTTGTGCAGAGAATGTTGCGCTTTTGCATACATTACTGAAAATGTAGCCAATGCGGCTGTAAAGATTAATTGCTTGTTTTTCATATTATCTCTTTATGTAACTAAACCAATGAAAGCCCTTGAAACAGGAATTTATACTATACTTATTATATAAAAAATATGCCTGTTAAGAGTTAAAATCAAACATGCTCACATAAAAAATCGGCCTGATCAGAAATACTGACCAGGCCGATAGCTATTCTTTATTTTTTCTTGTTCTTCTTTTTTGATTTTACTTCCGGCTCAGGTGCTGAAACGACAGTCAAATCTTTGATCCGGATATTTCTGAATTTCAACGGTGATCCATGCCCAAGGAATCCTAAGTGCCCTTTGTTACGGCTCAACCCCGGATGTTCCCGTTTATCGGCAGTACCATTTTTACTTGCTTCTGCCAGATCACCTTCGAGAATAACAGTGCCATTTAGTGTTACCTTAATTTTGGAACCTTCCACACGCACTTCCTGATAATTCCATTCTCCCAATGGTTTCAGAAAACCGCGTTTTGCAGGAATGATACCGTATGCGGATCCATGGTACTGATACTCTTTAAGATCTCTGTAAATTGGTGCATCGTTGTCCAGAATCTGTATTTCGGTTCCTACATAAGCTGCGTCTCCTTCCAATGGCGTACGAATTCCTAAACCATTATTAGCGCCTGGTGTAAGCTGGAATTCAAAACGAAAATCGAAATCAGAATATTCATCTTTGGAATACAAATTACCATTTCCTCCACGCTTCGGATCTACCATCATTTCACCGTTTTCAATAAAATAAGCTTTCGTATTCCCGATCCATTCGTGCATGTTGGTTCCGTCAAACAAAACTTTGAAACCATCTTTCTTCTCCTGATCGGACAAAACGAAAGGCTGTGCCTGAGGAATTTCTCTTACGTAAACATCCCGGTAATTGATCTGATTTCCATGCGCCTGCAGCTCAATCTGCTCCTTCAGGAAAATGGGTAGCTTACGGTCCCAGTAATTTTCCAGAATTACATTGTCCACCACATTCTCGCCATTGAGATCTACTGAAACCCGATCACCGATCATTGTAATATGGAATGTGTTCCAGTCTCCGATAGCGTTATCCGCCAGTTTGGATGGCTTACTCGGGTTTTTAGCGTTATTATACAATCCACCTGAGCCCACTTGTGCACCCACATCCACACGAGAAGTATCCCAGATCTGCACCTGCGGCGTACCTCTCAGGTAAATACCTGCATCACCATTTTTCTGTATTTTCCAGTCTACATACATTTCGAAATCGCCATACTGCTTCACAGTACAAAGGTTGTCGCCATGGCCTGAAAAAACCAATTCACCATCCTTTACATACCAGCCTGTACGAGCAAGTTCATCCGCCTTTTTTTGTTTGTATGCCAAAGAATCTGCACTCATTTTAGCACGTGCAATAGGATTCTCAACCAAGCCTTTCCAACCTGAAAGATCCTTTCCATTGAATAACGATACAAATCCCTCACCGGAAGGCAATTCAGACAAATGTCTGCGCAGAGATTCCTTCTGATAATCACTATCCTGTCCTTTCAATACTGCTATCGTCTTGTTGATCAGACCCTTTATTTCTTCACTATAAAAACCTTTATTGGCAAGAGAAATGCTCATGACAGCTTGCGCCGCTGCCTGTTGCACGCCCGCTTCATCCAGATATTTACCTGCAAAAAGCAATGCATTGAATGTTTTGTTTCTGGCCAGTTCTTTCAGAATCAATTCTTTTTGCACATCTGTTTTGGCAAGCGCCATGATATCACGAAGCATGATTACTTTGTTCACCGGCGTCTTTGCAGATTTCGATACAGCAGCCACATAGCCTGTGAGAGCAGAATTCAACTCAGCAGCGTCAGCAGTTTTACCGGCAATGGAAAGCAATTCAGAAGCAGCACTTGCATCTGACCAGTTGGAAAGTGCATAAATAGCAGCTGTTTTAGTCGCAGTGTCACCGGAATTATAAGCTTTTACCACCGAAGCGAGAGCAGATTTCCCTCCGATACTTGCCAAAACTGACAGGTAACGTGGTTGCGCTTCCGACCGAGCCGAGCTCATTTGTTTGAGAATTAAATCACTTTGTGCCGCTTGTGTACCCACTCCTTTCACACCAGCACTAATCGCCTCCTGAATTGCAGAGATATTTTGTCCTTCCGGTGCAGTATCAATCAATGTAAACAACTGAGGCAGATCATTTGCAGTTGCTGTTGACTTCAACGCTGCATAAGCTGCTTTTTTGACACCTGCATCGCTGCTTTTCAGCATTGATGCTACCAAACCGAACTGATCACTTGCAGCTCTTGCCGCCAATACATCAATCACAGCAGCCTGTGCAACAGGAGGGAATGTCATGATAGGAGCAGCAATTTTGTTCACAACACCGTTGCCTTTCATGGTAAGCAAAGCACCTTTCACCGCCTCAACCTCCTCAGCATTTCCTTTTTTAAGTACAGGAATCAGACTTTTAAGTGCACCTTCCTGGCCAATTTTTCCGGCAGCCCATATTGCCTCCAGACGTACCGACTTATCTTTCGCATTGAGAGATTTCAGTACAGCCGGCAAGGCGTCTGTCGACTCAGCTCGTCCCAGCATCGTAATAATTTCCGCCTGCACTTCAGGTTTTGATTTTGGCAAAGCTGTCAACCATGCTGCCGTACCATTGGCCATTGTATATTTTTGACCCAGTTTCAGTGCTGCAGCCCGATACTCCGGATCAGTACTTTCCATCGCCTTCACCAATACAGGCACACTTTCTCTTTTCTTACCATCCGCATAAATTTTGAGCGCCGCAGAACGGGTTGCAGTTTGTTCGGGAGCAGGTGTACTTTTAATCAACTCCAAAGCCGCTTTCTCACCCAATGCTTTTTCTCCGCGGTGTACCAAATTGGACAGATATTTCACATACACACCTGTTGCATCGGTAACGTCATATCTGAAAAGCGCCTTTTTAGCCGCGGCCTCCAATACAGGCGCCGATGAAGGCGAAGCAATTTCAGAAAGTGCAAACAAACTTACTTTACGTAATTTGACATTATCACTCGTTGCAGACTTTTCTATTGCGGGTACCGCCTCCTTATAACGCGTAGTTCCCAGTGCTTCGGTAAGTCCGACGAGAACGTGTCCTTCAGCTCCGGCTAAAGCTTGCAGCAAAGCAGCCCCGGCGGCAGGTGTGCCAATACGTGCCAATGCTCTGGAAGCAGGACCTGAAAGCCCTTCATGTGCCAAAAAGCCTTTCAGCACATCTACCGATTCATCCTTACCTACTGTCTGTAGCTGGTAAATCAGAAACGCTTTACTATCAGGATCACTCACTTTTGACAAAGCCTCGCCGTAAGCTTCTGCAGCCAGTTTGCGCCAGGCTTCTTTTCCCGACTGTGTAGCTGCGTAGGTAAATCCGCCGAGTGCGTACTGGATTTTAGCGTTATCACCTTTGCCGGGAGCAGTGAGCATAGAAGCTATCTGCACAATACCAGGTTTCCCCAGCTCGGCGATTTCTTCCATATTTTTGTTCAATGCCGAAGCATTCTCAGCAGGAACCTGAGCCAGCAAATCTGCAATGCGTGTAGCTGTTGTCCTGTTTTTATCAAGTTGCGCCATGCTCTTATTGAGCATCAGGCAGAGTATCAGTATAGAATAAAAGTATTTTTTCATATCGAAAGACCATCAATGCTGGTCTGAAAGAGATTAGCTTTACAATTAAGAAAAACAGTATTACATGGTCCACGGACCTCTCATAGGCTGATCAATGAGACGGTTGGCACCTTCATCATCAATGAATTCCTGCTTATCCGGATCAAATTTCAGAGATCGTCCCAAACGCAATGCGATCAATCCCATATTTACAATTGTACAGGACCGGTGACCGTTTTCTTCATTAAGCGCAAATTTCTTTCTGTTTTTCACTGCATCTACAAAATCAGTCACTTGTGGTTCAGGATCGGGGAAGGCTGCCAGCTTCTTTTGAAGATCAGGAATGTCGGATTGGAAATTCGGGTACAGTTTTCCTTTCGGCCCTTCTATGTAAGCCACTTTATCATCTTTTGCTTCTCCGTCCAGTACAATCTGACATCCATCTGCATAGGTGTAGGTAATTCGTCTCCATGTACCTACCGCTTCGGTATGTTGTTGAGGGGCATCTATTTCTACGCTTACCGGACTGGTATCGTCTTTACCGAGAAAATATTGAATAGGATCAATGTAATGCTGGCCCATGTCTCCCAGTCCGCCCCCGTCGTAATCCCAGTAACCACGGAAGGTCTGATGCACGCGATGAGCACTGTACGGCTTATACGGGGCAGGCCCCAGCCACATGTCATAGTCAAGCTCAGCAGGTACTTGCTGCGGCTCATTATTGGTTTTTCCAACCCAGTAAAACTTCCAGTCGAAACCAGTATGACGACTCACCGTTACTTTAAGCGGCCAGCCCAGTAATCCACTCTGAACAAGCTTTTTAATAGGTT
This sequence comes from Dyadobacter luteus, assembly GCF_003383615.1. Classification (GTDB taxonomy): domain Bacteria; phylum Bacteroidota; class Bacteroidia; order Cytophagales; family Spirosomataceae; genus Dyadobacter; species Dyadobacter luteus. Next base: position 20,652 of record NZ_QNUL01000021.1, on the reverse strand, counting down.
TTACCGTCGTTTTCATTCCGTAGAAATTATCTTCAAACCTGAACCACGTATTCAGCCTGAAAACTCTTCCGTGCTGTTGCACAGCCTCTACCAATCGCTTTCCTTCCCCGATTGTACGTGTCATCGGTTTCTCACACCATACGTCCTTACCAGCTCTTGCAGCATCAGCAGCAATGATCCCGTGCCAATGCGGCGGCGTTGCTACGTGTACAATATCCACCTCCGGTAGTTGTATCAATTCGCGGTAATCAGAAAAAGTTTTAACTCCCTTTTCAACCATACCTACTGCTGTCTGCAGATGTTTTTTATCCACATCACAAAGTGCAACCACCTTTGTCCCTGCATACGGAATATGTCCCCGCCCCATGGAACCTACGCCTACGATTGCTTTGGTGAGCGTATCACTGGGAGGCAAAAATCCTTTTCCTAAAACATGACGTGGAACAATTGAAACTGTGGCGATTGCCGCAAGAGACCCCTTGATAAAGTTCCTCCTTGACGGAGAAGTACTTTCCTTTTCTTTCATCGGTTAACGGTATAACGGGAAATTAAAAAAATTTAAAAAGTAGGCCTGAAATTAGGACAATATTTAGAATCATACAAAGTTGATATTGGATTTCTCCATTTTATTTGATCATCCTAGATCAAATAAGCATGAATCGATCCTACGCGTCTGTCCACATTCTGTAAAATCATAAAATTACAGGCTTTTATTAGCTTAAATACTCCAAACTCCTACTATCCTACTACAAATCTTCCTGTTACCAAAGTGTTATTTTTTTCAAACGTTTGCGCCGGAATTGCAAACGTTTGCGTGCAAACAGGCCGGTTTTCTGTATTTTATTTTAAAAATACAATAAGTAAAATTGTGATTTCAATTGGACACTTTAAAGAAATAATTAAATATTTTCCACCAGTTACATCGCCAAATTTATCCCGATTTCTATGAACAAAACCATTACCTCTCTCAGCGTACTGGCCTGTTGCATGATTCAGCTTACTGCACCCAATTTATGGGCAGCTGTAAAACCTGAATTCAATATGGCGGCTATGCTGCCTTCGCAGGACGTCACCGTAAAAGGAAAGGTTACGTCTGCTACCAAAGAGGCGCTGCCTGGTGTTACTATACTTGTAGAGGGTACTTCCGCGGGTACTACTACGGATATAGATGGTAATTTCAGCATCAATGCTCCGTCCGAGGGCGTCATCATATTCAGCTATGTCGGTTATATCTCTCAAAAGGTACCGGTTCAAAACCGCGCAACAATCGATGTGGTACTGGAATCGGATACAAAGACACTGGGAGAAATAGTTGTAGTGGGATACGGAACATCTTCCCGCAAGAACCTTACATCTTCCATCTCCACCCTGAAACCGGAAGATCTTAACCGTGGAGCGATCAGCGATGTAGGTCAGTTGCTACAGGGTAAGGTTCCGGGATTGAACATCACCAGAAGTGGTGATCCTAACCGCTCCGCAGCCATTATCATGCGTGGTGCATCGACACTCAGAGAAGGAGCTCAATCTCCTCTTTTTGTAATTGACGGGGTTCCCGGTGCGGATATCTCTGTGATTGCGCCTGACGATATCGTATCCATGGACGTACTCAAAGATGCTGCAGCCACGGCGATTTATGGAAACCGGGCCGCCAATGGGGTGATCATGGTTACTACAAAACGGCCCGTAAAAGGACAACTGCAACTGAGCTATAGCGGCTATGTGTCGGTAGACAAAGTATCCAACCAGTATGACATGATGGATGCGAATCAGCTGCGTTCTTATCTGACGAAGAACGGCCAGGCTCTTGCTCCGGACGACGACCTGGGCGCCAATACCAACTGGCAGGATGCAGTACAGCGCCAGAGTGCTCTCTCCCACAACCATAATATCTCCCTGGGAGGAGGAACAGAACAAACACTTTACAGTGCAAGTCTTAACTATTTCGATCAGCAGGGGATATTAAAAACCAGTGCTTTGAACCGTGTGATCGCGCGTTTATCTGTAGAACAAAAAGCGTTTAAAGATAATCTGAAACTGGGCTTGTCGGTAACGAACTCTGTAAGCAATGCGGATCTGGTTCCCTACCGCAACACTGTTCTTTCTCAAATGCTGACCTACCTGCCGACTGTGCCTGTGAGAAATGCAGATGGTTCGTTCTATGATAACCTCACACGCACAGGATATTACAATCCGGTTTCGATGATGGAAAACGGAAAAGAAAATTCGAAGTACAAAAACCTGTTGGGAACATTTTCTGCACAGCTCAAATTACCCTTCGGCTTTACGTATGATGTAAATATGTCGTACCAGAACTATCAGTCCAATTTCGGAGCTTACTACAACAGCTACTACACCAGATACTACAATTCTGTTCGCAGCACACCTGATCCTCCTGCTAACCCTGGTAATATCAACCTGACAGGACAAAACGGTGTTGCTTCGCGTAACTCATACCAGAACACAGCCAAAATCCTGGAAACTTATGTAAGCTGGAACAGAACATTCGGAAACCATACTCTCGGAGCAGTATTAGGTTATTCATGGCAGGAAAATATCAACGGAGACGGCTTCCAGGCAACAAGTACCAACTTCCCTGTTGATAACGTGAGCTACTATAACCTGGGACTGGGAAATCCGTATGCGGTTCCTTCATTCCGCGTAGATTATGGTGGAGATAACTATCAACAAACCAGACTAATATCTGACTTCGCAAGGGTAAACTATAATTACAACGACAAATACCTGCTTCAGGCATCGGTTCGTCGCGACGGATCGTCTGTGTTCGGTATCAATGAACAATGGGGCTACTTCCCTTCTGTAGGGGGTGCATGGCGTATCAATCAGGAGAACTTTATGAAAAGCCAGAATCTTTTCAATGATTTGAAACTACGTGTGAGCTACGGGGTTACAGGTAACTCGGCAGGATTCAGCCCTTATACAACCAAACTCATTTACGGAAGTGTAGGTACATTTTATTACCAGGGCTCTCAGATTTCCGCCATTGGAGCATTACAAAACGAAAATCCGGATCTGAAATGGGAAAAGACTGCGACTTCCAACATCGGTCTTGACTTCTCTATCCTGAAAGGCAAAGTAAGTGGTAGCGTGGAGCTTTACAACAAAAAGACAACGGACCTGATCTGGAATTACCCTGTAAGTACTGTGCTTTATCCAAACGGAACGCTGACAGCCAACGTGGGTGAAATGAGTAACAAAGGAGTTGAAGTATCCCTGAATATCACTCCGGTTCAAACTGCCGACTTTACCTGGTCGACCAACATCAACCTGGCACATAACAAAAACAAAATTGTGAGCCTTTCCAGTCCAACACTCAAATCAGATTCGGTACTGATTGTACAACCTGATGGCGGCGGACAAACTGGCGAAACGGTTCAGGTGATTCTGCAGGGTTCTCCGATCGGCCAGTTTTATACCTACGAATATGCGGGTAAGAATGCTGACGGTGTATCTCAATACTACAATTCAAATGGTGAAGCCACTACCAACGTACAGGTGAAGAAAGACTACAAACTGGTAGGCAATGCACAACCTAAGGCATTGATAGGTTGGTCTAATAACTTCCGTTACCGCAATCTGGACCTGAATGTATTCTTCCGTTCTTCTTTGGGAGGCAAAATATTCAACGTAACCCGTGCCGATCTTTACAGACCATCAACTGCAAGGTTGAACAACATCCCTGTTGAAGTGGAAAATGAATCCGTGAACGATTACAACTCCTATCGTTATTCCTCACGTTTCATCGAGAACGGGAATTATGTAAGACTCGACAATGCAACACTCGGTTATAATTTCCGGAAAATCTCACCTGCTATAAAAAACCTGCGTCTTTACGTAGCGGTGAACAACCTTTTTGTCATTACCAAATACAGCGGTATAGATCCTGAAATCAACCAGGGAGGACTTGCTCCGGGTGTGGATGCGCGTAACTTTTATCCTAAAACACGGTCGTTCATGTTTGGTATAAACGCATCATTCTAAGGTAGGAAAATACAATCAGCTCAAATCAAGATATTCAAAATGAAAAATATAAAGCGTATATGTTTAGTGCTGGGTATGGGAACCTGGCTGTCTTCCTGCCACGATCTGGAAGTACCGGTTCTCACCCAGCTCACCCCGGAAATATTTCCGCAAACGGCTCAGCAGTTTATTCAGGCGGCGGGCCCTACTTACAATGCGTTCCGTCAGGGTTATGCAGTAGAATATTTCTTCCTGCAGTCAATCAGTACCGATGAGTCCATCATGCCTGCGCGTGGAGGTAACTGGTACGACAACGGCCGTTACGAACAACACCACAAACACAGCTGGAATGCAGACAACGCCCACGTAAACGGAACATGGAACTGGCTTACCTCTACTATCAGCACAGCCAATCAGAATATATTCCTGATCAGCAAAGGCGCCGACAGTCCTGCCAAGGCAACCAGTCTTGCGGAGTTACGTGTACAGCGCGCGATTTGTATGTTTTTCATGATGGATTTGTGGGGAAATATTCCTTTGAATACAACCTTCGGAGATACAACTGCTGCGACATTGAAGCCACGGGCGGAGGCTTTCGCTTTTATTGAAAAGGAAGTGAAAGAGTCTATTCCAAATCTGGATGCAACAATCGGTTCTCCTACTTACGGTCGTCCGAATCTGTATACTGCTCATGCTTTGCTGGCCAAAATGTATCTGAATGCTGAAGTGTACACCGGAACGCCACGCTGGAATGATGCTATTGCGGCATGTGATCAGATCATTAGCTCTGGTAAATACGCTTTGGAAAGCGACTATCTAAAAATGTTCTTTATTAATAACGGACCACAGATCAAGGAGTTTATTTTCGCTATTCCTTACGATGCTTCTACGCCTAACGGCTGGCAGCTGTATGCACGTTATTCTCTGCCGAGATCCTTGCGAGCCAAATACAGTCTCAACCATACGCCAAGTGCTCCTATGAGTACGCTGCCTGAGTATTACGCGCATTTCAATGACCCTAACGACGTCAGAAACAAGCAATGGCTGACAGGAAAACAATATTTACACAATGGTAGTCCGGTGATTGTAAAAACGACCAAACAAGGTTATGATGAAGATTACGACGGCGCTGACAAAGGGGCTTCTATCGATTACCACGTTGAGCTGACTCCACAGGTAATCATTAAAAAACCAGCGAGCTTTGACACCGGAAATGATGAAAAGTCATGGAACATGGGCTACCGCAACAACAAGTTTTATCCTGACAGCACTTCGGCAACACGTAACCAGAACAACGACGTACCGGTATTCCGCTATGCCGATGTCCTGCTTATGAAAGCAGAAGCTATTTTGAGAGGAGGAACTGCTACCAATGGACAAACGGCATTATCCTTGTCCAACGAATTACGTACGATTCGTAAAGCTGCTACCTGGACAACTGTGACGTTAGAAAACATTTACAGCGAACGTTGCCGGGAGCTGGCCTGGGAAACATGGCACCGCAACGACATGATCCGTTTCGGCAAATTCGAAGGTAAATGGGGAGTAAAAACCGATACTGATGTGCGCAAAAGGATATTCCCGATACCAACCAATGCGATTCAACTGAATCCTCAATTGAAACAAAATCCGGGTTATTGAGCGATTAGCATAAAATAGAAAAGCACGGCTCGTTTTAATCGAAGCCGTGCTTTTTACTTACAAAGGAATATTTCCATGCTTTTTCCTGGGAAGTGTAGCCACCTTATTTTCCAGCATTTCAAATGCACGAATGAGTTTGGCTCTGGTCTGCTCAGGATAAATGACTTCGTCAATATATCCCCGATGTGCTGCACGGAATGGATTAGCAAATTTACGGGTGTACTCATCTACTTTTTCACGCAACTTTTCTGCCGGATCTTCAGCTTCAGCTATTTCTTTTTTGAAAATGATCTCAGCCGCCCCACTTGCTCCCATTACAGCAATTTCTGCTGTAGGCCAGGCAAAATTCATATCAGCTCCGATGTGTTTGGAGTTCATCACATCATAAGCGCCCCCATATGCCTTTCGGGTAATGACGGTAATCCTCGGAACTGTTGCTTCACAAAAAGCATACAGAAGTTTGGCGCCATTACTGATAATCCCATTCCATTCCTGATCCGTTCCTGGTAAAAAGCCCGGCACATCTTCCAGTACCAGCAATGGTATATTAAAACAATCGCAGAACCTGACAAAACGCGCCGCTTTCTGGCTGGCATTGATATCCAGCACTCCTGCAAGCACAGCAGGTTGATTGGCCACAACGCCAATACTTCTGCCCGCAATACGCGCAAACCCAACTACTATGTTTTCTGCAAAATTAGCATGAACTTCAAAAAAGCTCTCCACATCCGTGATTTCCGAAATGACCTGCCTCATATCATAAGGCTGGTTGGGATTTTCAGGGATCAGATTGGTAAGAGCAGGACGGTTTTCATCAGCAGGGAGATATGTGGTGCGGGGTGGCTCCTCTTCACAGTTTTGCGGAACGTAACTCAGTAATTTTTTAAGCGCCAGAATACATTCCACCTCATTGGCAGAAACAAAATGCGTAACTCCCGACTTCACAGCGTGTGTCATCGCTCCACCCAGTTCCTCAGAGGTTACATCTTCGTGAGTTACTGTTTTTACCACATTTGGTCCCGTTACAAACATATAACTCGTATTCTCAACCATCAGTATAAAATCAGTGATCGCGGGAGAATATACTGCACCTCCTGCACAGGGGCCCATGATAGCCGAAATCTGAGGAATCACGCCGGAAGCCAACGTATTTTTATAAAATATATCAGCATAACCTGCCAGCGAAAGCACTCCTTCCTGTATGCGGGCTCCGCCAGAATCATTCAATCCGATCACGGGTGCCCCATTCTTCATAGCCAGATCCATAATCCGGATAATTTTTTCGGCATGGGTTTCTGAGAGCGATCCGCCAAAAACGGTAAAATCCTGTGCGAAAACGTACGTCAGTCTCCCGTTTATTTTTCCATATCCGGTTACCACACCATCACCCAGATAATGCTCTTTATCCAGACCAAAATCCTTACTCCTATGCATTACAAATCTGCCGATTTCTTCAAAGGAACCTTTATCAAGCAAAATTTCCAGACGTTCACGAGCAGTGAGTTTACCCTTAGTATGCTGCGCCTCAATCCGCTTTGCTCCTCCTCCCAATGCAGCTTCTGCATTTTTTTTGTCCAATATCTCCTTTTTTGAAAATGCAGCTGATTCCGGTTCCATCTATTACGTACGATATGGTTACTTTTGCTTTTGAACTGGTTATAAATATAGTGTCATTTTTACTGAATCAGGAAATAATTGCATTCTAATGAGCCGACTCTCTCTGCGTTTAGTCATTTTGATTTTGATCCTTCCCGGAATCAATAGCATCATGATGGCTCAGCCTGCCGGCGGCAGAACACGCATGGACTTCCTGCAATTACCTTCCCAAGCAAAAAATACTGCTTTGGGTACTCACCATTTCACTTTTTCAGGTCACGATCCTGCATTGCTATTCCAGAGTCCTGTTCAGGCAGATTCCAATATATCCGACAATGTATCTGTGAATCTGATGCCCTATTTTGCTGATACGCGCTTTGTCAATCTGGCTTATGGAAAAACGCTGAAAAAGACCGGCGGAACATGGGCTACAGGTATTCAATACCTCAACTATGGCACGATGAAAGAGACCGATGATGCCGGCAATGTGATGGGCGAGTTCAGGGCAGCAGATTACAGTATAGCGGCGGGTTATCATCATTACATTGGCCCTTTTGCTGTCGGAGCCACCGCCAAATTCGTAGCTTCCTCCATTGAATCCTACACAACCTGGGGAGTGGCGATGGATTGGGGAGCCACTTTCCGACATCCCGAAAAAGATATTGTCATTGGTATTCTGGCCAAAAATATAGGGTTTTTAAAACAGAACTATTATTCAGGAACGGATCTTTCATTACCTCTGGATCTGAGATTAGGCATTAGCTTTAAACCTCTGTACATGCCCATACGGTTTTCTGCTACCATTCATCATCTGAACAAATTTGACATGGTATATAACGATCCGCGTTTGTTTTATTCTTATGATCAGAATGGTATGAAAGTTGCCCGTAAAGTCGGACTGACAGAAAAAATGGCGCGTCATCTTTCATTGGGTTCTGAAATATTGCTGCATCGCCGTATCCGGATATTACTTGGTTATGACCACCTCAGGAGGCAGGAACTTCGTCTGACCGACCGCGGCGCGCTCGCTGGTTTCTCCTATGGTGCCTGGCTTGGGCTTGGTAAGTTTGAAATCAGCTATGGACGGGCTCAATTTGTACCGGGTTTTGGCAGCAATTCTTTATCTATTGTGATGAATCTGAAAAACGGTTTTAAGAGCGAAAAAAGTTACGATACATCTTCAAACAACAAAACAAAATGATCACTTTATCTGAAATATGGATATACCCGGTAAAGTCTCTGGCCGGCATCAGGCTTAGTGAAGCAGAAGTCCAGTCGCGGGGATTACGGTTCGACAGGCGTTGGATGATCGTGGATGAAGAAGGCGTATTTCTTACGCAGCGTACTTTTTCAAAAATGGCGCTGATTGATGTAACTCTGGAAAGCAATACCATCAGATTACACTCAAGAACTGACAAGAGTTTTATCGACATTCCTCTTCAGCCGGAACATCCACTGGAAATTTCAGTGAAGGTTTGGGATGATGTAGTTCCTGCGCTTACGGTAAGCAAAACAGCGGATGAATGGCTTAGTAAACAACTTGAAAAACAAGTTACACTCGTGGTTATGCCGGATTCAACTAAGCGGAAGGCCGATCCGAAATATGCTAAAAATGATGAAAATGTAAGTTTTGCAGATGGGTTCCCCTACCTGATCATTTCTCAGGCAGCACTGGATAACTTGAACAGAAAAATAGATAGCGACCTTGAAATGAAACGTTTCAGACCCAATTTTGTAATCAGTGGCACAGAGCCCCATGCTGAAGACAACTGGTCTTTGTTACAAATCGGAGATATAGAATTTGAAATAGTGAAGCCTTGCGCCCGCTGTGTACTCACAACAATTGATCCGGAAACCGGCATTAAGGGAGCGGAGCCGCTGAAAACACTGGCTGGTTACCGCCGAGTGAACAACAAGATCATGTTTGGGCAAAATGCCGTCGCCAAACAAAACGGACTGATCAGACAGGACGCTTTGGTATCTGTTTTAAAAACCTCGGAATAAAAAAATAACCCGTCTTTCGAACGGGTTATACAATCATATTTGCCGGGAATTATAACTCCGGCTCTCCTCCTCCATTAGACTGGAACGGACTTTTCATAATACCCCTCTCCGAATTGCGGATAAAGTTTACGATTTCGTCGCGCTCATCAGATGGCGGAGATTCAAGTTCTACTTTTTCAAGTGCTACTGCATTGTTAAATCCACGCATATATATCTGACGATAAATATTCTGAATTTCAACGATTTTCTCGTTGCTGAATCCTCTTCTTCTCAGCCCCACACTATTGATACCCGCATAGGATATCGGCTCTCTTGCTGCCTTGGTAAAAGGCGGAACATCTTTTCTTACCAGGGATGCACCTGAAATGAAAGAGTGAGATCCGATTTTAACAAACTGGTGTACAGCACTTAATGCACTGATGATTGCCCAGTCGCCCACATGCACGTGGCCAGCCATTTGTACATTGTTTCCAATGATACAGCTATTTCCTACGCGGCAGTCGTGTGCAACGTGTGCATAAGCCATAATGAGGCAATCCGAGCCAATTACGGTTTTCCAGTGTTCTTCTGTACCCCTGCTTATAGTTGCGTATTCTCTGATCGTGGTATTATCTCCGACAATAGTGAGTGTATATTCATTATTGTATTTCAGATCCTGAGGTGTGGCAGAAACCACAGCTCCAGGGTAAATACGGCAATTTTTCCCAATACGGGCACCAGCATTAATTACTGCATGCGATCCGATCCAGGTACCTTCACCAATCTCTACATCATGGTGAATCATTGCAAAAGGTTCAACTTCTACACCCTGAGCCAGCTTGGCATCAGGATGGATATATGCTAATGATTGTGTCATTTTTTCTTTACGAGGCTTGCGATCATATCGGCTTCACATACAAGTTGTCCGGCAACATAACCCCGGCCACTCATTTTTACAATACCTCTCTTCATTGGTGAGGTGAATTCGCACTTAAATATCACGGTGTCTCCCGGGAATACATTCCTACGGAAACGGCATGCATCAATCCCTATCAAATAAGGCCAGTAGTTATCAGGATCCGGCACACTTGTCAGTACAAGGATACCGCCCGTCTGTGCCATCGCTTCCAGCTGCAATACGCCAGGCATCACAGGATTTCCAGGGAAGTGACCAACGAAATACTCTTCATTGATTGTCACATTTTTCACACCCACCACACTATTCTCATCAAGAGCGATAATTTTATCGATCATCTGAAAAGGATATCTGTGTGCCAGAAGTTCACCGATCTGATTGATATCAAAAACAGGAGCTTTGTTAGGATCGTACTGAGGTATGTTTCCTTTTCCCGATTTGATGAGTTTTTTAATCTTCTTAGCTAGCGCTACGTTAGCTGCGTGACCCGGACGTGCAGCAAGTATCTGCGCCTTAATCGGACGACCAATTAATGCAAGATCCCCTATAAGATCCAGCAATTTGTGACGAGCCATCTCATTCGGATAATGCAGTTCTACATTATTCAGAATACCATTGGATTTGTCAACACTTACTTTTGGCTTGTTCAGTAGCTGCGACAGATGATCCAGCTCTCCGTCCTTCACCTCACGATCTACGATAACAATCGCATTCGTAACATCTCCGCCTTTAATCAGATTTTGCTTATACAAAGCTTCCAGCTCATGCAGGAATACGAATGTACGGCAGGAAGCGATATCATCTTTAAATAAGGTAATATCATTCAAAGAGGCATGTTGACTGCTGATCACCGTCGAATTGTAATCGACCATGACCGTAAGCCTGTAATCCGAAAGCGGCAAAGCAACCATTTCTGTACTTGTATCCGGATTTTTATAATGCACATATTCCGGAACTTCAAAATAGTTACGGTAGGCATTTTGTTCTTCGGTACCGGCATCAATCAGTGCATCCACAAATTTGATAGAGCTACCGTCCATGATAGGAGGTTCAGGACCATCCAACTGGATTAAAACGTTATCGATCTGAAGACCTACAAGTGCAGCCAGCGTATGCTCCACAGTGTGCACACGTGCGCCGTTTTGTTCTATGGTAGTACCTCTCGACAAATCTACAACGTTGTCTACGTCAGCATCCACAATGGGTTGACCTGGTAAGTCTACACGCTGAAACTTATAGCCGTGGTTCGCAGGTGCAGGTACAAAAGTCATCGTAGCTACGACACCGGTGTGTAAACCTACTCCGGTAACGGATACTGATTTAGCAATGGTTTGTTGTTTTTCGTTCATTATATATGCTCCTTATCTGCTTAAAGGCGACGGGGATTGCGCTTACAAAAGTATTGTCAGTTGATTTTATTTAAAATTGTATTAATCTCTCTGTTGAATTATTCCGACTTCCTGGCGTTGTTCCAGCTCGCTGAGACGCTTATCTATTTCAGGCAACCTTTTAACAAAAGCCATTGACCGTAAATGCTCATTCAGTTCTTTGGCGGGCGATCCTGAAAATGACAATCCCTCCTTCTTGATAGACTTGGAAAGACCTGACTGAGCCCCAACCTTCGTTTTATTTGCAACCGAAATGTGCCCTACTATGCCAACCTGACCTGCTATTACGCAGTTGTCTCCAATGCGTGTAGAGCCAGATACCCCGGCTTGTGCAGCAATAACAGTATTTTTACCGATTTCAACGTTATGTGCAATCTGAACCAGGTTATCTATTTTAGCACCGTTCCTGATGATTGTAGATCCCATGGTAGCGCAGTCGATGGTGGCATTTGCACCTATACTTACGTTATCTTCAAGTATAACGTTGCCCAATTGCGGAATTGTTTTATAGGTACCATCACTTTGCGGTGCGAAACCGAATCCGTCACTTCCTATAACCGTATTGGCAAAAACAGTACAATTTTTACCAATCACAGTATTATCATAAATCCTTACACCCGGATGAATCGTGCTATCGTCTCCGACAACAACATTATCGCCCAGATACGCATTAGGGTAAATTTTAACCCGGTCGCCTACCACACATTTTTTACCAATGTATGAGAATGCACCCAAATATACATCTTCGCCCAAAGTGCTTCCTTCACCCTGAAAACTGGGCTGCTCAACACCTCTTTTAATACTTGCCAGACGTTTGTGGTATTCCTCCAGAAGGATTGTAAAAGCCGTATAGGCATTTTCAACATAGATCAGAGTAGCAGAAAGCTCCTTTTTAGGAACAAAATCTTTATTAACAATTACTGCAGACGACTGTGTGGTATAGATATAAGGTTCATATTTATCATTGGCAAGAAACGAAATACAACCGGGCTGCCCTTCTTCAATTTTTGCAGCTGAACTGATTGTAACTTTTTCATCCCCAACAATAATTCCATCAAGCATTTGTGCAATCTCGCTGACAGTAAATTTCATATTTCTCGGCTAATTTCTGGTATTGTAGTTGGACGTATTAAAGCAACTTTGTGAAATCGAGTCATTTTACATCAGAAAAGAATTCACATCCTGACTAACCACGCAAAGATACATTTTTACCCCAACATACATAATACTTACGTACAATCTTGGTCAGGGCATCGATTGTTGGAATATCCGATGCCGCCGCAATATCCAGCAGCTTCCCATCCTTCATTTTCACCTGTATCGGATCCTGATCCTTCTCGTAGGCATAATTGGTCGTTTCGCCGGTAATGAGAAAATAAGGTAATTGGTCTTCCGACACCCCGCGATCCAGTAGTTGCTCACGTAAAGGATTCAGGACAGAATCATCGGGAGGAGTATCCAGAAAGAAAATTTTAAACAGTTTACGTTCCAGCAACATATTGCTCAACCGCGACAAAACAGGATCTGCATGTTTGGACCAGCCCTTTATCGAAGCCCATATATCATTGTCGTCCAACCCGTTAAACGCAGCCAGAAGATCGGGCTCTTTTTTAAAATCGATTAATGAGAAGCGATGCTGCAAAAACCTTTGAAAATCGGGTGTTGCAAACAATACCTCTCCTCTGTCAGAAAGTTCACGGGCGCGGTTCAACACCTGCGTAAGCATAGCCTGCGCACTCAAGAGCGTTTTATGAAGATACACCTGCCAGTACATAAGCCTGCGGGCATGAAGAAAGTTTTCAATACTCAAAAGTCCTTTCTCTTCTACCACCAAATGGTCGCCACTGAGGTCCAGCATTTTTATTAAACGGTCCGCGCCAATAGAACCTTCTATAACACCAGTATAAAAACTATCTCTTTTAAGGTAATCCATGCGATCCATATCCAGCTGACTGGATATCATCTGGTGAAAGAATTTACGCGGATAAGTACCCTCAAACATCTGAATCGCCATATCCAGCTTTCCTTTCATCTGCCGGTTCAGATCCTTCATCATAACCAGCGTAATCGATTCATGCGCAACGCCAGGCATCAGGACACTTTCCAGGACATGCGAAAATGGTCCGTGTCCAAGGTCATGCAACAAAATCGCGGCCTGAGCAGCTTCCACCTCCGGCTCCCAGATCTGATGCCCCTTTTCCTGAAGTGCCTTCAATGCCTGGCTCATCAGATGCATAGCACCCAATGCATGATGAAATCTCGTATGCAGCGCACCCGGGTACACCACATCGGCAAGTCCGAGTTGCTTGATACGCCTGAGTCTCTGAAAATAAGGATGTTCAACCAGATCGAAGAGCAGATCAGAAGAGATTGTAATAAATCCGTAGACCGGATCGTTGATGATTTTTCGTTTGTTCAAAGCTCTTTTTTTTACAAAAATAATAAACTTGCAACAGAGAAATCAGTTATTCTACTCAATATGATTTGGAGATTTAATCTGTTTTGCTAATTTTGCACTCCAAACTAGCTGATAGCTGATAGCTGATAGCTGATAGCTGATAGCTGATAGCTGATAGCTGATAGCTGATAGCTGATAGCTGATAGCTGATAGCTGATAGCTGATAGCTGATAGCGGGCCTATAGCTCATTCGGTTAGAGCAACTGACTCATAATCAGTAGGTGCCTGGTTCGATTCCAGGTGGGCCCACAACACGGTATAAAAACCGCCAATACACACTGTATTGGCGGTTTTTCTGCTTTCAAATCACTTTCAAATTGTCAAAACGTGCAAAAATCACCCTTGTACTTTCAAATTTATTACAATAAAAATCTGGCACAGAGCGACTGACTTGTAATCAGTAGGCCCTTTTAGGGAACATTTTCGGCATAAGGCGCGTCTTCAACAAATAAAAGCATTACCAATTCAAATTAAAGAATCATCTGAGATCAACTCAAATAATCCAACATGACAACAAACGAACAATTATTAGAATACATGGTCTCAATGACTAAGAAACAGGAAGAGATCAGCTTGAAACTGGATAAGGCAATCAGGGACATTGCAGACCTTCGTGCGCTGACTGATAAAACCGGTGATTTTCTTGGAGATGAGTTAGAAAGGATAGCCAATCAGATCGAAGAAAAACAGTTGTAATATCTATGATAAATATAAATAAATAGTACATACTTACTATTTATTTAGTTATTCCCAGCTAGTCCTACAATTCGATTACTATAAAAGTATTTCTACTACAACACTACTACTACTTCCCCGTTTACCAAAAAGCTGCACCCCTTATTTTTAGTTATACACCCATTCCGATTTCAGATTGACCACAAAAATATGCTCGCGTGAAAAGTTGTAAGTAGAATTGTATCATAATTCTGTGGGATACAGCTTGCTAACAGCCTGCAGATCTTCCTCACACTGAAAATCGAAGTACCGGAATGAAAACAGAGAGTATTTATTTAGATGAGATTAACCGTTTGCTTGCTGACTATCTGAAAGAGATTGAAAATTCAAATCTCAAACCCTTGTCGGCGCAAGTATATCAGGTACAATCCAAAAATTTTGTAAGGTGGATTAACGACGAATTTGTGCCTGGAGAAGTAAAGAAAAAGACACTCAAAGATCGTGCTGAAAAGAAAAAATAAGGAATTTAAAAATGCCGCATTAAGCGGCATTTTTAAATTCTTAGAAAATAATCCCACGTATCTCAGTCAATCACGTGACCCACAAACTGGGCTGTATTGTCCAGAATTTTGCCTCCTCTTCTAAAGCCCAACGCACAAGGTTCTCCTGCATAGAACACACCTGCCTGATAGGACCTTCCTGAGGCATCAACCGGAAACTCAATATATTCCTGGTAAATTTTTGCCTGATCAGCATATTCCCCATCGACTTGCTCCGCTACCTCACCTCCTCTTTCCAGGATAGACACATTCGCTCCTTCCCGTCCAAACAGCACTTTACTCACAGACTTTTTATGCGGCAGCACATAACGCTCCGTTTGCAGCAGCAATGGATGATAAGGAAACAAATCCCACAATACTTTCAGAATATATTTTGACTGAAATAGCAGCGTGTATGCAGGATTTAGGATCACAGCTTTTCGATTTTTCACAATTGTAGTGAGCGTAGAAGCTAATTCCGGTTCATCATAGCCTATATACTCCCATGGAACCAGCTTAAACCAGAAGTCAAAGCGAATGAACGTACCATTCTCAGGATCTTGCTTGAATACGCCTTCACCGTTGGAAAATTCCACTTCATCTACATAAGCAAAGTCCACATCAAAACCTGCCTCTTTCGCAGCCTCGGACAAGATCGAGACATTTGTGTCATCCTCAGGATACCCACGCATTGTGGAAAACAGAATCGAAGGTGTCAGGTCGGTATTTCCTCTTTTGATATACAGGAACTGAGCGACCAGCGATTCATATAACGTATTAAACTGGCTGGATTCATCCAGGCCATTATTTCGCAAATGCGCCCATTGCACTACAGCACTTTCCGGAATACAGGTAGCCGTGTCCGCATTAAACTCTATGAACTTTACAGGCTCACCGTTTATCCCTCCTGCCAGATCAAACCGACCATAAAGATGTGTATGTCGATCG
Organism: Dyadobacter luteus; assembly: GCF_003383615.1. Classification (GTDB taxonomy): domain Bacteria; phylum Bacteroidota; class Bacteroidia; order Cytophagales; family Spirosomataceae; genus Dyadobacter; species Dyadobacter luteus. Next base: position 4,530 of record NZ_QNUL01000021.1, on the reverse strand, counting down.
TCCTCCCATGAAAATTTAATCAAGTCAATCAGATTCTCAGGAATGCCCATTTCTTTGAACAAATCGTGGTCGATGACGTATTGGCCTGCTTCTATCAACATGTCGTACAAATCAGCCGCAGCCTGATAATATTGATTTGCTTCGGCCTCTTTCACAACAACCACATCGCTGGTTACATAGGCAGCAGTGTCTGTACCTAACATCCAGTTCCATCCTACTTTCTGCAGGGCTTTTTCGGGTGTTTCGGCGAGAGATTTAAGATTAATCATAATATGCTATTGATTCACAATCAGATTTTGTGAATGGATTTTTAGTCTGAAAATATTTAAAATTATCCGCCGCTTCTTCCGGAAGATCTACCAAAGAATCCGCTTCTGCCGCCCGAAGGACGCGTATTAACTACTCTTGTGGAACGCGTATTATGCACTTCCTGAACAGCACTTTGTGATTTGCTGTATGCGCCCGGATTAGCATAAAATCCACGTGTATCACGGTCGCGTTCACGATAGTTATTGATGTAACCATTATTCATGTTACGTCCCAACATATAGCCCATCCCACCGTATAGTAACATACTTGATAGTCCGCTGTGATGCCCGATGCCCGAATGATTTGTTCGTATTTCGTCATCAATCAGTGCTTTGGCAGCCGTTGTACTCAGGGAGTCTGTATGTCCGTCAAGATAAGTGACGATAGCTACAGATTTCTCCGGATCCACAGTTTCTTCATCTGTAATTTTAAACTCTCCCGGTTTTACTTCTTTAATGTGTGAACGGATACCTTTCGAATAGGTTGTTTCTTCGTAACTGTAGTCTGACTCATCCTCCTGATTACCCGAGCATCCCGGCATCATAAGTCCGGAGGACAATAGTGCCAGGGCAAGTGCCCCGTTAATGCTGATATCTTTGGCCTTTTTTATAAAGGCTCCCTTCCTCAAATTTATCATAGTATTGGGTTTTGTAACGATCCGATTTTCAAATTTACTACTGACCTGATAAACAATGGCTCAGATTATTTCGGATGGCAGAATAACCGGATCAAAAATCTATTATGCAGATAAATGGTGCTAACAATATAGAAAGAACGGAACACATCAGCAACCGTACAGGTTCTCATCAATGTCCCGTTCTTCTGTCAGTTATCTGCTGTCAGGCTTTCTTTGCAATTTTTTCAAGTCCTTCCAAAAGCCTGTCCAGATCACTGAGCTTGGTATAAACGTGAGGTGTAACACGCACTGCATGAATGTTTTCCCAGTTGATACCTACTGTATGAATCTTGTATTCTTTAAACAACCTGGAATCAACCTGCTCGGGCTTCAGCCCTTCCACACTCACACCGGCAATGGCACAGGAAAACTCCGGTTTAAGAGAGGTATGTATTTTGACGCCCGGTATTTTCTGCGCCTGCTCTGCCCAGTATTTTTTAAGAAAATGTACCCTTTCCTGCTTTCTTCTATTGCCAATTCCCTCCTGAAAATTGATAGCCTCACCAATCGCCTGTTCGATACAAAAGCTCCTTGTACCCAGGGTCTCAAATTTTCGAATGTCCTTTCCCTGTGGGACGCTGTTGCATAGAAGTGGCCATATCTTTTCAATCTTATCTTTTTTAATCCACATCATACCGCTTCCCACAGGTGCACTCAGAAACTTGTGAAGACTCGTTCCGAAATAATCACATTCAAGTTCCGGTATTGTATAATCGAGCAAACCAAACGTATGCGCTCCATCCACAACCACTTCTATACCTTTAGCATGCGCCATCCTGCATATTTTGCGCACAGGCATGATTTGTCCCACCCAATTAATAATATGCGTTACATGGAGGATTTTTGTACGGGGAGTAATCGCATCTTCGAATGCCTTCACAATTTGCTCGTCATTTTCAATCGGGAATTCAAATGACAACTGCTTATACACCAAGCCGTCCCGCATTTCGCGTTGTTTCCAGGCTTGTATCATATTGGGATAATCCTGAATAGTTCCCACCACCTCGTCCCCTTTTTGCAATGGCAATCCGAAAATAATGGTATTCAGGGCTTCGGTAGCATTTCGGTTTATGGCGATTTCTTCCGCATCGCAGCCCGCCAGTTTAGCAAGCCTCTGCCGAAGCGGCTCCCGTCCTTTGTCCATCACCCGCCACATATAGTACGATGGCCCCTGGGCTGCCTGCCGGTTGTATTTATCCAGTGCTTCCTGGACTACCAGCGGAGAAGGAGATACGCCGCCATTATTCAGAATCACAATATCACTTTTGCTGGCTGTGTAGGCATCCTGAATCACTTTCCAGTACTCTTCATTGTTATCACTGGCGGGATTCCAGTATTCTTCGGCGCGGGCAAAATCCGCTGCATGCATTTGGTTAAAAAGGCTGTTAAAGCCAAAAGCACCCATACCGAGCGCAGCACTTCTTCTGAAAAAGGATCTTCGGTTGTTCATTCAACTATAGTGGAAAGGATATCAGGAATTTACGATAACTCAATATCGGCATTATCCACCATAAAACGTAATTCTTGCAGAACCTTACTCAATAATCCGGGAGTTGAGTAGCCATTGATAAGTATTCCCCGGTTCAGGATTACCGCCTTCGTCTAGACTAAGATACATCAGATGCAAATGCGTAGGCGAGCGTTTCTGGTAAGCATTATACCCCGAACGCCCCATTTCTGCAATCTTATCACCGGTATTCACCCATTGTCCTGTGGTCACATTCACCACATTATTGTGTGCATAAAAGAACAAACCATCCAGACAGGGATCATAAATCCAGATCCAGTTTCCTCCTCTTAGTTCACTGTCGTACTTCCAGCTGTTTTCAGTAGCAACTACCAGTCCGGATGTAAAAGCAAGTACATCCACTGGTTGCCATGTCCGGTCATCAAGATTATCCTGATTTTTGTCACGCACGAAAATATCCTGCGCCGGATGGCTTCCTTTCACATTCATATCAAACAGATCAAAACCATTGGGCTTATATCCCCGTCCTTTGCCGCCGATAGATTCCCGAGGGCCGTAGTTTCGAACAGGAAATGTGAAATAGGCAGAATCAATAGCCACGCACGAATCACGGTTATATAGGGTTCTCAACTTGTGTACTACAGTTCTGAAGGCGTAACCAGCAGAATCAGGAGTGATGACGCCATCACGGATATCGATCTGAATCTGACGAAAGGCGTTACAATATTCCAGAGTTTTCTCCCTGTTTCCGGTACTGCAAACCATACCTGAAACACAAAAAATCAGCAATATCCCTACTACCCCTTTCACAGTCATTTGTAATACCTTTTTTGTCCCAGATTCTGATTTAATCACTTTATATTTAAATTTTAAACGAACTGCAAACCGCCTCTCTAAAAATAATAAATTGCAACAAAAGTAATCTTATTACATTAAAAACGTGCCCAAAACGTCTTTGGTCACCATCACTAAAACATTAGGAAAATGCAATATCGTCGTTTTGGACGTTCGGAATGGAACGTAAGTGAAATCGGGTACGGAATGTGGGGTTTGGCCGGCTGGACTGGCTCAGACCGGAAAGAAACCGATGACTCTCTTGATCTGGCTGTCGAATCGGGTGTAAATTTCTTCGATACGGCATGGGGTTATGCTGAAGGATTGAGCGAAAGAATTCTTGGAGAACTTATTAAACGGAATCCCGACAAGAAGCTATATGCTGCGACCAAGATCCCCCCTAAAAACAGAATATGGCCTTCGCGTCCGGAATTTACACTGAACGAAGTATTTCCTGCAGACTATATTATTGAATATGCCGAAAAAAGCTTACAGAACCTTGGAACAGAAAAAATAGATCTACTCCAATTTCATGTGTGGGAAGATAGCTGGGCGCAGCAGGACGAGTGGAAAGAGGCGGTACAAAAACTGACAAAAGAAGGCAAGGTAGAACGCTGGGGAATCAGCGTGAATCGCTGGGAACCGGACAATGCACTTGAAACCATCAAAACCGGATTGATTGATAGTGTACAGGTAATCTACAATATTTTCGACCAGGCTCCGGAAGATAACCTTTTTCCCCTTTGCAAAGAATTGGATGTTGCTGTAATCGCACGCGTGCCGTTTGACGAAGGAACACTAACCGGCCTGCTTACCAAGGAAACAACTTTCCCGGAAGGAGACTGGCGCAAAACTTATTTTGTACCGGAAAACCTGAATTCCAGTGTAGATCATGCAGAGGCCTTACGCAAGGATATTCCTGAAGGGATGACCATGCCTGAACTTGCTCTAAGGTTTATCCTGAATAATCCTGACGTACATACAACCATTCCGGGTATGCGTAAATTGCCGCACGTAAGATCCAATGTGGCTGCAAGTGACGGTGTAAGACTTACCAACGAAGTAGCTGAAAACATGAAAAACCATCGCTGGGATCGTAAACCCACGGAATGGTCGCAGTAGATTCTGATAGTTGACATCACTTCGACAAGCCTTTAGATTAGCTAAAAAAAGAGAAAGAGTAATTGGGGTAAATTTTCGTAAGTTAATTTGTCCTAAGTGGGAAACAGGAGCAACCTATTCG
>NZ_QNUL01000020.1 GCF_003383615.1 Dyadobacter luteus | reverse complement strand
CCATCAGCTAACGATAAGTACTGCAACTCTCGTTCGGGACTTGCACCCTATAGATATAGAACATGCCTGACACACACAATACAGAAGAAGCCGGACCTCTGGCTTCTTCTGTATTTACAATCATCGAAACTATCCACTCATGTCACATATCATTATCAGTGGTGCGTCAGGAAACCTGGGAAAAGAAGTAACAGAGAAGTTGCTGGATTCGGGGCATGAACTGTACGTCACTACGGGATCACATTATGATGGCGGATTTGATCAACTTTCCGGCGTCAAAACTTTTTCTATAGATTTACTTGAGGCACAAGGATCATCAGTCTTTGTAGACCATGTAATCGCCAATGCAGGCTCAATCCAGGCAGGCATCTTTCTGGTTGGAGGATATACCTACGGCGACATACTAAGTACCAGCGATGAAGAACTGGAAAAGATGATTCATCTTAATTTCTTCACCGCTTTTCATCTTGTAAAGCCGCTTATTGCTCATTTCAAAAAGCAGGGTAGCGGAGGAAAACTGATATTCATTGGTGCAAAAGCAGCTGTTGAAAAGAATTCCGGTGATGCCAGTTTCACCTATACATTGTCCAAATCTCTGCTCTTAAAGATGGCTGATATGATCAATGCTGAATATCAGTCTGCAGGCATTACCGCTACGATGATCGCGCCAGAAATTATCGACACGCCTGTTAATCGCAAAGCAATGCCCGATGCCGATTTTACCAAATGGGTTTCATCAGCCGACATTGCAGAAAACATCGCTTCAATCATACAACATCCCGAAGCCCACGAAAGAATTATCAGGTTATACAACAAAGATTGATCAGGACTTAAAAGATATCCTGATCGCCAGTGTCCAAAACTGTAATTTTTACCTGAGAGATACTTGTTCGCTGTTTCTTCAAAACTGTAAACTCGTATCTCTTCGTCTTTAATTTCTCGCCAACAGATGGGATTCTGCCGAATTTCCAGATCAGATAACCTGCCAAAGTTTCATACTCCGCTTCCTTTCTGATATCGTAAGGTAATTTATCATTCAGATCCGTAATAGATGCAGAACCTAACACAATGAATGAGTTATCTATATCATTTTTTATAATCGGTGTTTCATTATCGTATTCATCCTGGATCTCCCCTACCAGTTCTTCCAGAATATCTTCCATCGTCACGATGCCGTCTACACCACCATATTCATCCACGATTACAGCCATTTGCTGTCTGTTCACCTGAAAATCGCGCAGTAATGCACCGATGGGCTTAGACTCATGCACCATGGATATAGGCCTGATCAGTTCCTGTAAAACGATACTTTTCCCTTGTCTCATTTTCAGTAACAGGTCTTTAAGGTGCAGCACACCCACAATCTGATCCAGCGTATCTTCATAAACAGGAATGCGGGAATAACCTTCCTCAATAATCTTTTCCAGCTTTATTTCATTGAAATCGTTGATATCCACACCCACTACCTGCCCCCGGGGAATCATAATTTGTTTGGCAAGAATTTCTGAAAAGTTGAAAGCATTTTTGATCAGATCGTAATCTGCTGCTTCAATCATTCCGCTGTCTTTTTGCTGCTGCACCAGATAACGCAGCTCATCACTACTGTGTACTTCACTGCCGTGAGTAGGTGTAATACCAATACCTTTGAGAATAAAATTGGCTATACCATTGAGCAACCACACCACCGGTCTGAAAACCAGATAAAAGCCATGAAGCGGATAAGAAAGAAAAAGCGTCGTAGACTCAGGACGTTGGATAGCGATGGATTTCGGAGCCAATTCACCAAACACAATATGCAGAACGGTGATGATCGCAAATGCCGCAGGTAACGCAATCTGATGGGCAAGTTCAGGGCTAAGTGAGATTCCCACCAGTTCCATACCGGCAATCAGCATTTTTGAAACTACCGGCTCCCCTATCCATCCCAGTCCAAGGCTGGCCAGTGTGATTCCGAACTGCGTAGCTGCCAGATAACCATCCAGATTTGAAACAATCTTTTTGGACAAAATGGCCATGGCATTCCCATCCTGCACTTTTTGTTCCAGTTGTGAAGCACGGATTTTAACTATTGCGAACTCTGCTGCGACAAAGAAACCATTTAAAAATACCAGAACAAGGGTTATGATAACCTGAGTGATCATTGTAAGTGATGTATAGTGAATTTAATTGTTGTGACTAATCTTCATGCTTTTTACCATCCTCAGCCGGTCCTCTCATGTGTATGATCAAACCATTCAGAAAATTACGCAGCAACTGATCTCCACAAGGTTTATAATTTTCGTGCCCTTCTTTCCTGAAAAGCGCACCCAATTCACTGGCTGTCACTTTGAAGTCCACAAGGCTCAAAATATGAATGATTTCGTCGTTACGTAAATGCAGTGCAACGCGAAGTTTTTTAAGGATATCGTTATTAGTCATTGTCTATTTTTGGTTACAAATAATTCCGTAAAATATCGTTAACCGGCAAATTATACATTTTTTAGAATTCAATGATACATGTTGACTTAATCCCTGCACATTAATAAATGACAAATGGACGGACAAACCTTACAAAAGGCTCATCCGTCCATTCAGTATTCAAGCTTCCGCGACTATTTCAGCCACCAGGTTCTCTGGTTTATCAGGTCGTTATTTTCGCCAAACTGACTCTTGATAGCCGCTGCAACATTCTCCCTGTTATTGTTGTATTCGGCCTGAGGATAAATCCAACGGAAAGGCAGCGCGACACCGGCAGGACGGCGGTATTCAGGATAACCTGTACGCAAGGTGTTGAAATAAGAATCCCAACCCGACTGGAAGAAAGACCTCAGGTACTTCTGCATAGCAATCATCTCAATTTTCTGAGCTGTTGTAGTCACTTTTGAAATATCATTGATTGACTTTGCCAGATATGTATCCGCTTTTGCAGAAGTTACATAAGATGGCATTACGCCTTTGGAATAGGTCTCATAGAATTTAAACGAAGCCTTCACCCCTTTTTGGTAATATGTATCAGCCGAACCAGTGATCCAGTTTCTTACCACAGCCTCGGCAAGAATGAAGTTCTGTTCTGCAAATCCAAGCAATACGCGTGGTTCGGTAGTCGGATCTTTGTGATAACGGTCATTTACTTTTGAAGTACGACCAGCAGTAGCTTTGATGTTTACCTGCGCATAAGGAACTGCAGGATCACCACCTTCATAGGACGAGAAATCAGTCAGCGCCTTACCTGCTTCGCTTCCCACCTTGGTTTGCGTGCAGTAAATGAACAGTCTTGGATCTTCACGATCCTGTAATCTTCTGATAAATGTGGAATCAATATACATCCCTGAACCGAAACCGCTGGAGTTGAACTCAGGATAACGGTTGCCCTGCTGATCAAGGAATACCAATTGGGCATCATCGCTCTCACTGACCAGAATAGGTTCATTGGCGACTATTTGTGCAAAAGCAGCTTTCACATTCAAATCAGCTTCTGACTCTTTCCCCGAAAGTGCCATCAAAACTTTCAAACGATATGCATTTACTACTTTTCTCCATTTAGTAATATCACCTTTAAAAATGACATCCCCGGCAATGATCTTGTTTTCATTTTTCAAAAGTGTATTGGCTTCTTCAAGTTCTTTCAATATCCCCTGGAATACAGCCTTCTGTGAATCGTAAGATGAAGGTGTGTAAACAGGATCCAGCTCTCCTCTCAATGCCTTTGAATAAGGAACATCTCCGAAAGTCATTGTAAGATTATAGAAGTAGACAGCACGAAAAAACTTACCCAGAGCAACATAAGAGTTATCGCTGATCTTTTCCCCTTCCTGAATCATTTTGGTAACATCTCTTAACCTTGAATAGGCAGAGAAATCACTGCGGTCCCATTTGTAATATTGGGAAGCATTTTCACCATCAGTCTGTACCAGCATCTTTTGTGCATACAATGGGCCTGTTCCTCCATTATCCTGAAATGCATTCCACTGTATTTTGGTAAGCAAAAGCTGTGGGTGGGCAGAAGTAGGACGGTTCGGGTCTACGTTCATTTCATCCAGATTCTGACACGAAAAAAAGATAAGTGTAAGAGCCAATAATTGATATATGATCTTTTTCATAATAATCTTGAATTAAGTATTTGAAAGATTTTGGTCGCCGTAACTACAGTTTGAGGTTAAGCGAAAATCCAAGGAAGCGTGATGAAGGATCCTGTAAATCCGTATCATTACCATAGTCAGGATCAAGAATTGGCATCTTTTTCCACATCAGCAGATTGTATCCGAACACCGAAGCTTCCAGTCCTTTTACTGCTGGCCAGAATTTGATCACCTTCGTAAGATCATACCCTACCGACAATCTTCTCAGTTTAAAGAATGATCTGTCGAAAACGTTTGCGAATTTCTTGCTCTCGCTTTCTGTAACTGCAGCACGGTAAGGATACTGCTGGCTCCATGTTTGCCAGTCCACAGCAGTGGTATTTGGCGCATAAGTACGCGTATCTCTGATCACCGCACCTGTTACATCACGTACATATTCTCCACCAGTAACCACTACACCCTGAGGCACGTACACCGGCTTTCCTGCAGCATATTCTGCATCACGAAATTCTACTGAATTCGGATGTTTTCCACCCCACCACATTTTCTCAATCGTAGTCGATCCCATAACGCCACCCCAAACACCATCAACATCTACTGCAATATTGAATCCTTTTACTTTGAATTTATTCTGGATACCAAGACGCCAGTTCGGATCCAAATGTCCTACGCTTGCAGGGAAAGGATCTCTCGTTGGTAAACCTCTTGCATCCAGGATAACATCTCCGTCGGCACTCTTCATCCATACTGTACGGTAGTAGCTATCTGCACGCTCACCTTTTGAAAGGTTGTTGAAACGTGCCTGATCATTATATATTTCAGTAATTCTGCGTACGTTTCGGCTCCAGTTTGCACCTACTTCCCATGTAAATCCTTTCTTTTGAATCGCCTTGTAATTGGCAATCAGTTCCAATCCGTTGGTTTCATACACGTTCCCGTTTACCTTGCGTGTAACAAAGCCCGAAGATTCCGAAATAGGTAAGTCAATGATCTGGTTCTCATCCTTCACATGGTAATAAGTCGCATCCAGACTGAACCTGTTTTTAAGGAATGAAGTTGACATACCCACTTCAAAGGAAGTAGACTGTTCAGGCTTGATGTTCGGGTTAATCAGTCCATTCGGATAATTTACAGAAGGCGTGCTACCATAAGTAACATCTTTTGAGTAAGCAGAATAGATACTGTATGGATTCAAATCACTTGACACCTGCGCCCATGAAGTGTATAGTTTCAGGAAGTCAACAGCCTTAGGAAGATTCACATAGTGAGACACCATGGTACTCAACGAAGCAGATGGGTAGAAATAAGATCTGTTCGTTTTTGGCAGAGTCGAAGACCAGTCATTACGGGCTGTAAAGTTCAAGAAAACAGCATCGTAAAAATCAAGATTTGCAGAACCATACACACTTCGGATTGCCTTTTCCTGGTATTGGTTCGATGCCTGAACCGGCCCTTGTGTATTATTCAAGCTGTATACATTCGGTACGATCAGACCATCCGTTGACTGATACTCTTGTCTGTAAACTCTGTTCAGATTAGAAGCTCCACCATTTACGCTCAATTCTATGTCCTTTGTAATAGGTTGCGTGTAAGATACCAGCACGTCGGCATCCACATTCACCTGGCTTGAATTCCACAGTTTGTAATCGCCATTTCTTGAATCACCATAGTTCATGTACGACTTTGGACTTTTCATACTTTCGAACACCCTTTGATTTCTGCTGTTCACACGCCCCTGAACAGACAGGTTCGGGAGTATTTGCCAGTTCAGTTTCACCTGTCCGTCGAGTACATCCTTATCATATTTCTGAACCAACTCGGTAATTGCGAAATAAGGGTTATTATACCACGCATAGTTATAGTTGGCCTGGCGGTAACCTTCTAATCCGGGCACCCACATATGATCTCTCAAGTCACGTCCATTCACATCATCACCCATCCAGATCAGGATGGTATACATGTGGTTTTTGGGACCGTATCCATATCTTGGATAATTTGGCGAATTCACCTTATTGTAAGCAAGAGATAAGCCTAATTCCACATTCTTCGCTACCTGAAAAGTGGAGTTAAAATTAAGTCCACCGGTTGTCAGGGATGAATTGGGAGTTTGTCCTTTTTGTTTGGCATATTTTCCTGATACATAAAATTTCGCCTTCTGGCCTTTGTAAGCCAAGGAAAGATTATTCGATGTCACATAGCCAGTCTGAAGGAAATCACGAAGGTTGTCATGCTGAATCCAGTCCGTTGGCACACGCTCATACTTGGATCTGTCGTCATATACGGTACCCTTCACATCACCATACCAGGGTATGGTTTCACCTGTTTGTTTGTTACGGATCGGGCTGTTCCACTGAGGAATTTTCGCACCCGTCCCAAACTTGGGACCCCAGGTCATATCACCATCAGAAATACCACCATCGGCTCCATCCCAAAACTCATACTTACCATTGGATCCACTACCGTATTCAGTCTGGGTTTTGGGATAAACTGTGAAACCGGCTGTAACCATATTGTTGGTTCCGAAATTAATTTCCAGTCCTTCCTTTTTGGCAGTTTTACTCGTAATCAGAATCGCTCCGTCTTTTCCTCTTGAACCATATAGTGCAGAAGCTGCCGTACCCTTCAATACGTTGATGTTTTCAATGTCTTCACCTGTGATATCGAAGAAGTCTGTTTCAACAGGAATACCATCGAGAACAATCAAAGGTTTTTTTCCGCGTAGCACAAAACTTGGCGATTGAAATATACCCGTAGGGTTATTTACTGTCAAACCAGCCACCTGTCCTGCAAGAGCGTTACCAACGTTCATGGTTTTCGCCTGAGCTAATGCCTCATTATTTACTTCCTGTGTAGTGTATCCAAGCTTTTTCTTTTGTTGCTTGATACCAATAGCAGTCACAACGACCTCATCCAATTTCTGATTATCTTCTGAAAGAGAGACATTTACTTCTGTACGTCCTGCAATTTTCACTTCCTGGGCAGTATAACCAATGAAAGAGAACACCAATGTTCCGTCCGAAGCACCATTTAAGTTATACTTTCCTTCGGAGTCTGTAATTGTTCCGGACGTAGTGCCTTTCAGCAAAATATTGACACCCGGAAGCTCCACTCCCTTAGCGTCTTTGACAGTACCTTTAATGGAAATCTGGGCAAAGGCAAGCCCTGGGAAAATCAAACAGATCAACCCAAAAAGAATAGAAATTCTTTTCATACAATTAGGGGAAGTTAGTTAAAGTTAATTTTCAAAACGCATTACGCACTTATGGTACACCTATACCACTATACGCAAACAAACAGTAGGATTTATAATAAACTGATATCCAAAAACTTAAAATGACGGATGATCAACTAGAGCAACTTTACTTTTCTGAATAGTGCAATCTGGTTCTGCGGATTCTTCCTTTCACGACTCAACTCTTTTTCAAACTCTTCGGTATTAGAAGCGTAGACAGCAGCAAGGGCGACACGCATCACGTAGGTATAGTCTTTTATTAGCTGACCATCCATGCTCTGATCCCGGGATACTTTTCTCAAATACTTATCAATGCTTCTCACGGCTTTGTAAATATCTGGTTTCAAAACAATTGTACGCAGATTGGGGTCACCTGGTACTACTTCCTCTTTCTCTATAAAACGGGCATCAGCCAGTGCTTTAAGACATGCAGCTTCCTTTCCAAAAACGGAAGTATCAACCTCGGTGCATTCGGGAGCCTGAATGCCGGCATTTTTTAGTTCATGAAACTCCCATAAGTAAGCTTCCATTCGGGTTACGGAATTTGACGTATTCCCCTGTGTATTCGCAGTAAAAAGTTCCTGAGCAAATGCGTTTCCCGCAAGCATTCCATAGAAAAGCGAGACAACGATACAAGTCCGGATTAGCATAGTGTTAGGGATGATTATTGCGTTGCAAGATTAGAGAAATTGCCATTTATGTTAAAATCCACATCCAGAAACAACAACTCAAAAACCTAAAAATCAACAATTTACACTTTCACAATTAACAATTTATTCATTTTAGCGCACAATACGTTTTAATACCTTAACATTTGATTTACCTGCACAATCCAACTATTTATTCATTCGATCACAAACAGATTCTTAGTAACCGACAATTGACTAAAACTCAGTTTCCCGGTTTACTTACCTCCACAAAACCAGAAGATTCCAAAAAATGCTGAAAGAACTGATGTACTTCTTACAGTTTATCTTTAAATTTATCAATCCTAAAAATCAAATTATGATACTTCAACCATCCACTATGGCACTCCCAAAAACCTTTGAGGAATTTCTTCAATGGGACGCTGCTGATGGCTTCAAATATGAATGGAATGACGGTGAAGTAATCAGATTTGAGAAAATGAAGAAAAAACATCTTGTAATTATCAGAAGACTACAGCAACTATTCTTCGGGACTGTATCATTTGATAAAGGCGGTGCGTTCATCATGGAGCAGGATGTAATGCTCACAGGCATTCAAATGCGGCGTCCTGATCTGGCCTATTTCAGCGGGAACCAAATAGATGATTCTACCAGTTCAGACGAAGAACCGATTCCGGAATTTATTATTGAGGTAGTTTCACCAACCGACGACGCCATTAAGGTAGAGGAGAAACTGGCTGAATATTTCAAATCAACAGTTAAAGTCGTTTGGCATATCTATCCTGAAAACGAAGTTGTGTATGTATATACTTCACGCAAACTAGTAAAGATCTGTACCGACAACGACATCTGCAGTGCAGCTCCTGTCCTCACCGATTTCAACATTTCAGTAAATGATTTGCTGGCTTTGCCTGTTTGATTTCTTTCCCATCGCACTTAATACAGTAAATAAATACCTATTTCTACTCTTAAATGAAATCTTCGTGATTCAGGTGCGAAATACCTGTATGACATGCTCTTTCAAAAGTCAATCTCAATGACCCCAAAAACTATTCTCAAAAAACCTTTATCCATTGCTGCACTTGTTGCTCTGGCTGTTGTTTCCTGTATGAAAATGACGCCCTCCGGCACCAGCAAACTTCCTGCAGACGCACTGGTGATCCGTGAAGATGCCGCAACCGGCAAAGCCCGGGCCAGGGAAACTCGCGAAAAGACTGCTATCAAAGTGGCCGATGGATTGCAGCTCGACCTATGGGCGTCTGATTCCCTCGCTCCCGATCCTGTATCCATTACAGTGGATGACCTTGGTCGTGTTTACCTCAACAGAACAAATCGCCAGAAAAACTCTGAGTTTGATATCCGCGGGCACCGCAACTGGATGACGCCTTCCATCGCCATGCAAACCGTGGAAGACCGCAGGGCATTTCTCCGCAGCACTTTTGCTCCCGAAAAAAGCAAAGAAAACAGCTGGCTGAAAGACCTGAACGGCGACGGATCGCATGACTGGAAAGACCTTGCGGTTGAAAAAGATGAAGTCTGGCGTCTTGAAGATACAGACAACGACGGTATCGCCGATGTATCCATGCGCGTCATCAATGATTTCTTTGAAGAAGTTTCCGATGTAGCCGGAGGTATTCTGGTACGGGCAAAGGATGCTTTTGTAGCCATTGCGCCTGATCTCTGGAGATTTGAGGATACCAACAACGACGGTATCTATGACAAGAAAACTTCTATAAGCCACGGTTATGGTGTACACATCGGCTTTGGTGGTCATGGTATGTCGAACCCGATTGAAGGGCCCGATGGAAAAATATACTGGAACATCGGAGATATTGGTGCCAACATCACTACTGCAGAAGGCGTAAAACATGAGCATCCTAATTCAGGAATTATTGCCCGCTCCAATCCGGATGGCAGCCACTTTGAGATTTTCGCACACGGACTTCGCAATACTCACGAGTTTGTTTTTGACGAATTCGGTAACCTGATCAGCTCTGATAACGATGGTGATCACCCGGGCGAAAGCGAACGCCTTGTTCACGTTGTGGAAGGATCTGATGCCGGCTGGCGTTCCAACTGGCAATATGGTAAATATACCGATCCTAAAAATAACGATTACAAAGTGTGGATGGACGAAAAGCTGTATGTTCCCCGCTGGGAAGGCCAGGCAGCATACATCATCCCTCCTATTCAGAATTACCACAATGGCCCTACCGGTATGCAATACAATCCGGGAACAGCTTTGGGTAAGGAATGGAAAAATAAATTCTTCCTGGTTGAATTTGTAGGAAACCCTGCCCGTTCACCGATCTGGGCTTTCGGACTGAAAGCCAAAGGAGCCTCATTCGTTCTGGATGGAGAACAAAATATCCTGAGCGGCATTCTGCCAACAGGCATTCGTTTCGGTCCTGATGGAGCGCTTTATGTAGCTGACTGGATCAATGGCTGGGATACCAAAAACTACGGTCGCGTATGGAAACTGGATGTAACGAGTGAGAAAAACGACCTTAAAGAGCTTCGTGCAGAAACCAAGCGCCTTATTCAGCTCAATTATCCTTCACAAACGGAAGACATGTTGCTGTCACTGCTTTCCAACGAGGACATGCGTATCCGTTTGAAAGCGCAGTTCGAACTGGCAACGCGTGGAGCCAAAGGTGCTGAAACACTTAAAAAAGCGATTACCCAAACAACCAGCCAGATCGCACGTGTGCACGGAATATGGGGAACGGGCCAGCTGGCCAGAACTGACAAGGCTTATGGCAATGCTTTATTGGCACTGTTAAAGGATTCGGATGAAGAAATTACTGCGCAAGCCGCAAAGGTACTTGGCGATGAGAAAATCGCGGAAGCAGGTCCATTGCTGATCCCTATGCTTTCCAGTAAAAACCCTCTTGTTCAATTCTTTGCAGCACAGGCTTTGGGAAGAATTGAGGAGAAGTCAGCAGTGACTCCGTTGCTGGATATGATTAGAAAAAACAATGATCAGGATTTGTATTTGCGGCATGCAGCTGTACTCGCGTTATCGCGTATCGGCAATGCAGAAGCCATGGTTGCGCTAAGCAGCAGCCCTGAGAAATCACTTCGTACTGCGGCGGTATTGGTCTTAAGAAGACTGAAAAATGACAAAGTGAGCGTATTCCTTCAGGATAAAGACGAGTATATCGTAACAGAAGCAGCGAGAGCCATTAACGATGACCTGTCTATCACTTCTGCACTTCCGGCACTGGCAGCAACACTTAATGAAACGCGTTTCACTTCTGAACCTCTTCTGCGTCGGGCCATCAATGC
The DNA here is from genome assembly GCF_003383615.1 of Dyadobacter luteus. Taxonomy (GTDB): domain Bacteria; phylum Bacteroidota; class Bacteroidia; order Cytophagales; family Spirosomataceae; genus Dyadobacter; species Dyadobacter luteus. Next base: position 98,215 of record NZ_QNUL01000020.1, on the reverse strand, counting down.
GGCGTTGCGCGTAGGGGGCGACAAACAACTGGACGACCTGATTGCATTTGCAAAAAGAAAGAACATTGATAAAGAATTGCGCGCAGAAGCACTGGCAGCATTAGGAACATGGGCAAGCCCATCCGTTATGGACCGTGTAGATGGTCGCTACCGGGGTGTAATCGAAAGAAATCCTGCTGTTGTCAAAGGCAAAATACAGCCTGTGGTTGCCGATTTGCTGGCAGACCAGGATCCTGCAATACTGATTGCAACAGCTCAAATGCTTACTAATCTGGAGGTATCAGCCAACAATGATGCACTGGTCAAAATTTTTGACACCAATAATAATCCGAAAGTTCGTGCCGCCATGCTGACAGCTCTGAACGGGCTAAAATACAGCGATATGGAATCGGTAATGAAAAAAGGAATGACAGACAGTGACGCAGATGTTCGCACCGCAGCCCTTGGTATGGTGGGAAGCGTGAATATGTCAAAAGAGGCGTTAACTGATATTTCAGGAGTTATTTTCGAGAAAGGTAGTGTAAAAGAACAACAACAATTATTGAAAGTTTTGGGGAGCCTTCCGATCAGCAAAACGGAATCTATTTTCACTGGGTTGATTACAAAAATGTCCGATAAACAACTGGCACCAAGTCTGGCATTGGATTTGGGCGAAGCAATTGATTCGACCAAATCGGCTCCTTTGATTGCCAAACTCGCTCCGTTACGTAAAAATGGCGAAACAGTTGCAGACTATCAGGATGCGTTGTTCGGTGGAAATGCTCAGTTAGGACGCCGTTTCTTCCTGACCAACTCTGCAGCGGAATGCGTGCGTTGCCACTCTATCGGAGGACAAGGCGGAGAGGTGGGACCAAACCTGTCGAATATCGGAAACGTGTTGACACGTGAGCAAATTCTGCAGGCACTTGTAGAGCCAAGTGCACGTATTTCTCCGGGTTATGGAATGGTAATACTCACATTGAAAGATGGTTCTTCAGCGGCAGGTATTCTTACCTCAGAAAATGACCACGAGCTGATCCTGAAAACTTCCGAAGCGGAGCCACTTAAAATTGCGGTGGCTCGTATCGCAAAGCGCGACAACGTACCGTCGAGTATGCCTCCAATGGGCCACATCATGACGAAACGTGAAATCCGTGATGTGGTAGAATTCCTATCCGGATTGAAAAAGTAATCCATCTGAGATTTATATCTCCTTTAAAAGCCTGACCCTCAAAGTCAGGCTTTTATGTTAATTATAGTTTACAGTTGAGAGGTACGTTATATACCGGTAAATATTTTTTCGCTTGAAAGCAGCATTGGTATGAATATATTGCCAGTTCAAAGATGACTTAATATGATTTGAATGGAACTGGATAAAAAGGATGCTGCGGTAGTTGATAAAGCCATAGGCGCATGGGAAAAGGATAATAAAATATCTCCTGAACTGGCTAATTCGCTACGTTCCACAGTTACAATCAGGAATTCTAATATTGACGCAATTACGGTTTATGCACTTATATCCGCCATTTCATGCGGGCTCCTAGCATTTGGAGCATTGGTAATTGATGAAAAGTGGATTGAACTTTTACGTAAAAAATGGGGATTTTCTGAAACCATCGTCGGTATCGGATTTACGTTACTTGCTGTACTTTTTGTGTTTTTGGCCAAAAGGAGAAAGATCAAATACCCTGAGGCTTCTGCCAGCAACGAAACATATAATATCACCATTGCGCTCACAATCGGCATAGCCATTACGTATTGGACAAGAAGCTTCGCTAATTTCGAAGGTAATTATGCACTTCCTCTCTTGCTGGCCGCTGTTGCGTATGGAGGTGTTGCAGTTTTACTGGAATCAAAATTGCTATGGCTGGTCATGATTGCCTCGCTGGCTGGATGGTGGGGAGCACAAACGCACCTATGGTCGGGTGGTAATTACAGGTTTGCAGGTATGAACTATCCGTTGCGGATGACGGTCTTTGGGCTTGCGATATGGGGCTCGTACTGGCTTGTCAAAAAAATAAGTTCACTGCGCATTTTTGCCGATCATACCTACGCTGCCGGACTTATCCTGTTTCTTCTGGCTGCATGGACATTATCCATTTTTGGCAATTATGACGACTATGCTGCATGGAATCTGATCAAGCAGAGTCATTTCTGGTATTGGTCGCTTGGATTTACACTGGTACTGGCAGGAATGATCGCCTATTCTTTTCAAACTGACCAGAATACCCTGCGCGATGTTGCTTTGGTGTTCTTCTTACTGAACATCTATACGAGATATTTTGAATATTTTTGGGATCGAACCAATAAAGGAATATTCTTTGCGTTAATGGCATTGTCGTTCTGGTTGGTTGCCAGAAAGGCCGAACAATGGCATAAAAAAGAGAAAAAAGCAGTATGAGCACACCAAGGGAAAAACGACCTATCCGCGCGAATGAACTTGAATTGATTGGTTTTCTATTGTTGAAACTGGATCGTGACCTGGCTGACCATCCTATTGACGACCTTGTGGATGAATACGAAGGAGGCAAAATGGGAAGTATCAGTTTGGGTGGAAATCCCGATGCCTATGCCGGCGATCTGATCAGGGTTGAATATATTGATTCCGACCAGACACCCGTTGTCATCACACTTACGCACGACGAAACGGGTCGACTGCTGGATCTGGATTTCTGGAAAGTGGATTTTTCAAAACTGCTGGAATATCCGACTCCCGATAAACTGATTTTTGGGGTTTAAACCAGCGTATTGTGTTTCGATACAATATGTGCCTTAGCTTCATTCTGAAATTGCTCAGGCGATTGTCCGGTGTGCTGTTTGAAAAAACGGCTGAAATAAGGTCTGTCTTTAAAACCCAGATCGTAGGCGATTTCCTTGATCGTACTTTCGCTATGGATAATCTGTCGTTTGGCTTCCAAAACAATTCGGTCGTGAATAAGCTGCATACCGGTTTTATCAAGCTTTTCTTTCAGAATCTGGTTCAGTCGTTTCGAACTTATCCCTAGTTTTCCCGCATAAAAATCTGTATTCCGCACCTGCTGATAATTCATTTCCAGCAGTACCATAAACTCGTATACTCTCTTTTGATTAATATCCTGAACCGTAAAATCCTGCTCTTTAATACGAACCAACTGCAATAGAAAAACCTTTAATAAAGCCTTAAGAATTGTCGTGCTCGAATTCTCCCTTTCATACTCCTCCTCCATAATCTCATACACTTTTGCAAGTTGCTCTGCTGTTTCCAGATCCAATCTCAAACAGGAAAATTCTCCCTGTATGTTGAAAATCTTGAATACATCCAGCAGGAACTCCTTCACATCTTCATCCAGAAAATCCCGTTTAAACGAAAGCAGTACTCCCTTTTTCCCGGCCTTGTTGAGTTGATGTACCCTATACGGCGGAATCAGGTATATCCAGTCTCCCCGCATCACCTCCCCGCCCTTCAATGTATGGAGTGCATTCTCATTTTTCAACCATACAATTTCAAAGAATTCTTTGCGCCCCGGATCGTCCAGATAGCTCGGTGGACAGTTGTCCAGATTCCTGATAAAGATAGGTGTATTACTGAGTCCCATTTTTGTCTCTACTTGCATGAATTCTTGTCCTATTCCGAATTAGATACCAAAATTAGCAAATAATGCAACGAAAAGATTTATTGTTAGCAAATAGTACCATATATGTGGCTGATTGTATAACCGCTTACTTTACCCTTCACTATAACTTTGCAAGCAGAAAATCACTCAATTTTTGAGATTAAATAAATGCAAACGCAAAGTCCTGAGGTGTCCGCAAAACAAATTGAAGAAAATCTGCTAACCATTCTTGAAGAGAATCAATCTCTGGTTAAAGGCATTGATTTTGAACAGGTAGCAGCCATTGTTCCTTTGATCAAGGATGCTAATCATATTTTCATTACAGGTGCCGGACGGACCGGACTAGCCTTAAAAGCGGCTGCCATGCGCCTGATGCACCTTGGTTTCAGTGTATATGTAGTAGGCGAAATTGTTTCACCTGCTATCCAAAAAGGTGACCTGCTGATTGCCGGTTCGGGATCCGGAACAACGTCGAGTATTGTAAGCGCTGCTCAGAAAGCTGTAAAAGCAGGAGCAAAAGTATTGACTTTTTCTACCACCTCTCAATCGCCGCTGGCAGAATTATCCAACCAGATTGCCATTATCCCTGCAGCACAAAAACAGGATCACGGTTCGGCACTTTCGCAACAGTACGCAGGCAGTCTTTTCGAACAAGCTGTATTGCTTTTGACAGATGCCATTATTCAATCATTATGGCAAAACGACGGAACGACGGCAGAAGAGCTATGGAAAAGGCATGCGAATCTGGAGTAATTAGCTATTAGCTGTGAGCTAATAGCTTTTGCACTGATCCTTATTACCTACCATTCTAATATTTACAATTTAATTCATACCGCCGTTAGCTCATAGCTATTTGCTAAAAGCTAACAGCTCATTAAAATTCAAACAAACATGGCAAAACTACAAGTAGCAATCGACCTGTTGACAACAGAAGATGCAATTGCATTGGCAACAAAAGTTGCTCCATACATTGACATTATCGAACTGGGAACTCCGCTTATCAAAAGTGAAGGTTTAGCAGTAATTACTGCGATGAAAAAAGCTTTCCCTGATAAGATCGTTTTTGCTGATTTCAAAACAGCGGATGCAGGCGAACTGGAAGCTGAAATGGCATTTAAAGCCGGAGCTGACCTGATTACCATCCTTGGCGCAACTGGTGATGCTACCATTGCAGGAGCCGTAAAAGCTGCAAAAGCACATGGAAAAGGTGTAGTAGTAGATACAATCGGCGTTGCTGATCGCGTGAAACGTGCGCAGGAAGTAATCGCTCTGGGTGTTGAGTTCGTTGAGCTTCATGCAGGTCTTGATGAGCAGGCACAACCAGGCTATTCTATCCAGGTGCTGATTGATGAAGCGTCCCGTGCTGGTGTTCCTGTTTCTATTGCAGGTGGTGTGAAGCTGAGCAACATTGCAGCTGTAAAAGCTTCAGGTGCGAAAGTAGCAGTAGCCGGTGCAGCCATTTACGGAGCTGCTGACCCTGCCGCTGCTGCAAAAGAGCTTCGTGAAGCTTTGGATGCATAGTAATAAAAACGCCTTCCCGAATTGTTAAAAATCCGGGAAGGCTGTTACTTTCAATACCTACACTTTTGCAATAAAAGGCGCTTGTCTGATATAAGTTGACTTGTCAAGTTGCTCAATCAGAAACGCGGCAATATCCGCAGCACTTATATTTTGGCCGGGAGCATCCTCCAGACTCACACCTATCTCACTTCGCTCTTCAGTAAAAGCAATCAGTGGTACGCGTACCAGCGTCCAGTCCACATCACTTTCCTGCAAAATCTCATAAGCTTTTTGCTTATCCCAGTGACTTTCTGCATAGTTAGCTTTCATCCATTCGGTCGCCGCCAAAGTTTCCGGACCTTTACGATCAAAAGGTGCGTCCAGATTCAAACCCGAAACCAGCATGTACCGCATTATTTCGCTCTTGTCAAAAGCTTCAGTCATCGCCTTTAATACATGTAATGTTGCCTTGCTTGCCACGAGTGGCTCACCTTTCCTTTGCCCTACCAAACTGATTACAGCATCACAACCCTTGATAAGCGCGTGCACCTTTTCATAATCCAGAGCGTCTCCCTGGATCACCTCTACAGCCGGATCGGATAAAGGGATTGTTTGCGCTGAAATTTCCGGATTTCGAAGAAGTAGTTTGATTTGAAATCCACCGTCCAGTAATTGATTTACCAGATATTTTCCTGTTCTGCCACCGCCACCTATGACAGCTATTTTATGATAAGTCTTCATGTTCTGATTTGTAAAATATAAAATAGACAATTACAATCCGGCTTTCTGCGAAAGAAAACCGATGATTGCAGCTGCTTAGATTGCTGCAATGATGCTTGTGATATTTTACAAATAGATTTGAATGCGTTAAAGGTAGGACTTTCGGGACTGAATTTCAAGATCGATTGATTTCCGTACCTTTGTACCAATATAAATTTATACCCAAAGCAATAGATAATGGAAGTAAAAGACAGTAACGGGACTACTCTCGCAGAAGGAGATTCTGTAAAATTGATCAAAGACCTGAAAGTAAAAGGCAGTTCACTCACTTTGAAAAGAGGAACTGTAGTCAAAAATATCCGCCTCACCGATGACGTAGAAGAGATCGAAGGCAAAGTAGAAAAGAGCGTAATTGTACTGAAAACTATGTTTTTACAGAAAATGTAAATCGTTCGAATTCTCGATAAAAGTAAAAGTCAACTTTTCCTGATTCAATTCCAGAAAAGTTGACTTTGTTATAATCTGCCCTAACTCTTCATTTATAATTCATAATTCCCTCTCCCCTACTTCCCAAAGTTAATATTCATCGTAGTCCCGATCCTGAAGGCAGTGTGTTTATACCTGAATCCTTCAAAGCTATTGGCTACTTCCAGTCGCAGCGGGAAACGCAAACCGATGTCCAGCGCGTAGCCAAGTTCTCCGTAATGATCAGAATAAGGTGTGGCCAGGTAATTCACGAAGAAGTTTTCTTTGATACCCATAATCCTGAACCAGGTAATTTGCGTGAGCAAGAACTGCCTGAGCTCAGCAAGTGCATGAGCTTCAACATATTTTTCTCCTGTACTAAACCGATAGTAATCCAGCATACGGAAAGTACCTACCGGGTCGCCATACTGAAAGAAAAACCTGTTTCCTGCAAAATGCTGATAATCCTGGAAGCCCGCAGCATCGTATTGCAGAAATGCTCCCGCAGCTACTTTATAACTTATTTTGCTCCGAACGCCCGTCTGAATTCCCTGCGTAATCCCTACTTGTAAAAAATCGTAGCTCACTTCGCTATCAAAAACACTTATCCCTTTTCTGTAGCCTGCTGATAATTTGGGAGAATCGTCATCATAATAACTCTTTTTACCCTTAACGATCTTATATTTCTGCCAGGGTTTATATGATGCATGGATACCCACCACCAGAGCATTATGTCGTGATATTTCAAAAGGCACTGTCCCTGACGAATAGCTTAATAATTCCTCATTGAGGGGTACATTCGATGTAAACTCCCTTCTCCCCCAATTGATCCAACGATAAGGATCTGTATTCCTGACATTCTGGAGTGGAGAACGATCGGCATATTCTACATTGGCACGTAACTCAAAATGGTCATTTTCACGTGTAGTTTTGAAATCAATTCTGGCGAAATTTTTCTGATATAATTTGATAAAGTTTTGCTCCAGAAACAGCGTCGTGAAGCTGTTCAGCAACGGATGTAACGGGTTCTCAGCATTAAATTGAGAAACAGTTTGCCCGCCGGAAACACTCAGTGATGACCTCTTCCAGGAATAGTCGATGCCGCCGGTTCCCATCAGCTTTTCTCTCGCAAAGGAATACCGCGTCAATCCACTGATCGTAAGTGCGCCTTTGTTTCTGACCGATGTGTGTTTGATCCCATTTGACGATATTGTGATCTGATCCTGCTCCTTCACTTCTTGTCCGCGTTTCATATATCGCAGCTTAAATCCGGTCCCGTTGAGCACTACCCCTTCTACGGTATTTACCGACAATCCTTTCACTAGTCCAACATATTCCAGGCTCCATGGACTTTTTTTACCAAATCCAAACCGGTGCCCTATCAGTATGTCTCCCAAAAAACCGGAATTACCCTTCTTCTTTGTGCTATCCGACTTCGTTTTCAGACTGTCCCGTTGCTCTTGGGTTCCGTGTTGCACCACAATGATGCTATCCAATCGGGTGTAGCTTTTTACCTCTGCCACTGTCAAAGGCACCGTCCTGATCGAATCCCAAAAAGCCACACTGCGTTTACTGGCCATAGAATCCACAACGGTGGAATCATTTCTGCTGAAATTGAGATCAACATCTTCGCCTTTCTCTTCTTTTTCTTTCAGCTCCTTTTTCTCATATTCCTTCAGCATTTTGCGCAGGTTTTTTGCAGAAAACTCTTTCTGTTTACTCACAACAGCTTCAAGATTTCCGCTTTTAATTTCCCGGTTCGTCAGCTTCACTTTTCTACTTTCCTCCTTATCTTTCTTTGGATCAAGTACTACAATATCAGGTTGGAAAGCAGGATTTACCTTCAGTTTAGAGAAAGTCTGAGATATGACGAGATCACCTTTCCCTTTTAAACCATAAATACCACCCTGTACATGGAACTGCTGGTTCACCGGCATCCATACATTCTTTACCGGACTATATACCTGTTTAATTCCAATATTAAATCCGGTATTAACCGTCTCCAGATCAAGGCTATAGATACTCCATTCTCCCTCTATGATATGAATTGTTCCTCTATATACACCTTCTCCGTACGACCTCGGAATTACTTTAATTTTATTCACCTCAATCCCGTTTTCCCGGAAAGCACCCAGGTATTCAAACTTATAGTAACCAAATGCTTTGGGAGAAAGAGGAGAAACGGCCTTCACGACCTCTGGCTGATAAAAGCTGGTCAGAAAATAGGCATTTGCACTGGCGAAGTTTTTATCCTGACTGTTTCGTGCAGCGATTACCTTTTGCTTGTATGAATTGGGCTGATTAAAAGTCACTTCGGAAACACTTTCATTTAGGATCGGCACTCCTTTTTTGAAGTTCGATTCTTTCTCCATTTCTTTCAATTCCTTTTTATACATAAACTCCATCGGCAGATCCGTAATCACAAAAGAGGACTTAGTATAGGCTTTGGCTGTATAACTTTCAACCTGAAGAAAATGATAGCGGCTTTTCGCAATCGCACGTCGCATAATTGTATAAGCAGGGTCTTCATCTTTGCTTCCAATCCGCACTTCACCCAAATTCAGCGCCTGTTCTTCCATCATCACATTGAAAGTCTCTATTTTGTTTTCAATGGTCATGGATTTCATGCCTGTTTTAAAACCCAAATACTGGAAAACGATTTCGTAATAACCAGGTTTTAAGTCGAGCTGATACTTACCTTCCTCGTTGGATATAGTCCCGATTTCTGTCCCCTTGACGGCAATAGCGGCAAACGGAAGCGGTTGTCCATTTTTGGTTCGGACGGTTCCCTGTACCCCGGAAGTAATTTTCTGCGCTTCGACCGAATGAGAAACAATGCTGATTAAAAAGAAGAGGAATAGAAGAAGGTAATTTTTCAACATATAGTAAAGATGATTTCCAGCTGGCAATATAACAGAATCCCTGCCTTTACCGGATGTAAAAAGCAGGGATTTGGTTGCCTGGCAACGGATTTAATATTTCTACGAGGAATAAATCTTAACTATTTGACGGGATCAGCGTTTCTGCGGGCTTTGGCTTTAATCAATATATATTCGATTTTCCCTCTTCTTCCAAAAGCAGATATCTGAGAATATTTTTGGTAATTGTCCCATTGCTTCAGCTCCTGATTATCAATTGTAGGTTTGATATCTTCCTTCAAATCCAGTAGTCCGAGTATCACACGCCCGTCAAAGTTATAGTCTGAAAGGCCATTAAGTGTAATACGATCGGCAATCTGATTGATAAAAATGATCTCTACTTTTCCATCTTTGTATGCCATTTTCGGGCATTGCTGGCAGTTTAAATTATCGTCATGAAAGTAGCTCAAAAGCTTTCCTTTGCCCAAAAAAGCCTCCACTTCCTGTTCGCTCCCGAATGCTACTTTATCCAGCTCCAGTTGGACCGCCACCGGAGCATTCTCATCTTGGTCCTCCAGTATATAGAACTTAATGAAAATACCAGCCAGAATAATTACCAGAGCAAACATTCGCCAGTTGTACCACTTCTTTTTAAAACTACTTCTTTCCATTCTAATGGTTCGATTTTTTAGGGTTGTGACTGCTTAATTGTATAAGAATATCATGCCACCTATAAACGTTATGAACGTACTTTCGGATCATTGGGAACCACAAATACCCGTTACGGATTATAACGGACTGACTATTACAGAAGCCACCAACTTACAGAATGCACTGCGTCACAGGGTGAATCTGAAACCATTGCGTTCGAAAATAAAAACAATTGCCGGAGCCGACATTTCCCTTGATTTACATGGAGAAATTGTTTTTGCAGGATTGGTAATTCTGGATATGAACGACTTGCAACCAATTGCCTATTCGCTTGTTACAGCCACGAATACATTTCCATACGTACCGGGCTATCTGGCTTTTCGTGAGATTCCGGCAATTACCAAGGCTTTTGAACAGATTCCTGTTGCCAGCCGACCCGACGTAATCATGTTTGATGGAAATGGGATTCTTCACAGCCGCAGAATGGGGATTGCATCTCATTTTGGAGTGCTTACACAAACCGTGACCATGGGATGTGCCAAGAAAAAACTCGCTGGAAAATATACCAAACCCGATTCTTACAAAGGCACCTATACGCCTGTTATTGACAAGAACGAAACGATCGGATTTGCACTCAGAACAAAAGTGAACGTGAAGCCCGTATTTATTTCACCGGGAAATGGGATGAGCCTGGCAGACAGCATCTCCATTGCGATGAACTGTGTGCGAAAACATCGCCTCCCTGAACCAACCAGGAAGGCGCATGAATTTGTAAATCTTTTCAGAACAGGAGCTTTAAAGGAAGGCTATCACGAGATTCAGAAAATGACGCTGTTCTGATTGTCCAGCTTGCAGTTGTTCAGGCCGGCGTACTATTTCAAGCTCTTATCAATTTCATTCAGTAAATAGCGCTTGGGATCCGAATCGTATTCCCAGAACATTACGCCACCCATTTTATTATCCAGTACATATTTGCAACGCTCCCGAATTGACTCCTCATCTTCGTAACTGATGATTTCTTTCGTTTCCTGATTGACCAGATAGGGTACCTTTGCTACTTCATCGCGATAGGTTTTGAATCCTTTCTGATTCACCAGACTATCTTTGATGAAAGTATAACCCTGGTAATAGGTCTGCGCCGACTGCTTTTGCCCGAGGCCTTTTTCCAAAGTACCCGCTACTGTAAATTTCCGGCTGTAAAACGGAATGCCCATCACAAGTTTTTCAACCGGAACACCCGCTTTCACAAATCCTTTGACTGCAGCATCAGCAGACTTTTCGGTTGGGTACATATTCGTTGTATAAAGCGGAGCGTGATGTACCACGGTATCCCCCTGAAACAGATCGTAAGTCATCAGATTCACAAAATCGAGATATTTCTGAGCTTTGTCCATTTCGGTTGCTTTCAGGAATTCAACCCAACCTGCTACGGCAGTAGTTAACAGTTTTTTTGTACCTGTTTCCTTTTCCATGAGGTCCAGCTCTTTTCTGATTTCCTCAAACATCAGCGTGTAATTCTGCTTGTCTTCCGGACGATACACATTGCCCTCTTCGCCGGGTAACGCTGGATACTCCCAGTCAATATCGACACCATCCAGCTTGTATTTTCTGATAATATCTACCGAACTTTTGGCAAATGCTTTTCTGGCGTCGGCGGTAAGCACAGCATCCGAAAAGTTTTCACTCCATGCCCAGCCTCCGATAGAGATCAATATTTTCAGATCAGGATTTTTCTCCTTCAGCAGATTTAGTTTTCTAAAATTGGTAGAATCTGTTTTTTCATTGGTCAGAAATGCCTTTCCCTCTTTGATATCCACAAAGGCATAATTGATGTGAGTCAGTTTTTCTACGTCGATATTCGCCACATCAAGCAACCCGTGAAAACCTCCCACATACCCAATGACGACAGGCTTACTTTTCTTACTGGTTTCCTGCTCCCCGGAAGAAGTATTACAGCCCGCCAACATTTGCAGGATACAGAAGGTGAATAAAAAGGCCAGATGGCTTCTTAATGATTTTGGAATTATTTGCATGGTTCAGGAATTGAGTTTATAGAATAATTACCGCAAAAATAGCAGCATAAATATCAAAACCTGTCAGGCAATCTTTCAACGCACATGCAGCCCTTCCATCTTTGCCAGCGTTTTATTCATGTCAATGCCTTTTCCCAAAACTCCTTTGAACAAATCACCTTTATTCTCTACCCTATCAAGCATATTGTGAATGGTAAAATCTCTGATCTGCAAACCATGCTTTACCTCCTTCCATTCAAGTGGAGCAGAAACAGTCGCACCGGGTTTGGGCCTTACACTGTAGGCTGATGCCAACGTTTGTCCTTCCCTGTTTTGCAGATAATCGACATAAATCTGGTTCTTCTTCCGCTTGTTCAACGAACGCTCCAGGGTAGTCGTTTTAGGTAAACGTTCCGTTACCATACTTGCCAGAATATGCGCAAAATCCCGGCTCTCATCATACGTATGTTTCTTATTAAAGGGAATATACACATGCAGACCGCTGGAACCGGATGTTTTGCAATAGCCCGTCATATCCGTTTCATCCATAATCTCCTTGATCACGAGTGCCACGTCAATAACTTCTTCAAATGTGTTTTTTGGAGAAGGATCTATATCCATGACGATATAATCCGGACGGTCAAGTTTGTTTACAGTAGAGTTCCAGGGATTCATTTCTATACAACCCAAATTTGCTATAAAAAGCAGACTTTCCAAATCGTTGCACACCAGATAATTGATCATTTTATCCGTAGACTCCGAATGGATTTCCTTTTTCGTGACCCAGTCGGGCGCGCTGTTCCCGGCGTCTTTATGAAAGAAACCTTTCTCTTTGATACCGTTCGGGTGACGCAGCAAGGATAAGGGGCGATTCTTCAGGTAAGGCAAAATATAAGGTGCGATCCTGCTGTAATAGTCCAGGAGTTCCCCCTTGGTGATACCTTCATCAGGCCAATACAGCTTATCCAGATTCGTGAGTTCAGCTTCCTTTTTCATAAATCAGGTTTTACGGTGTTTTTCAATATCATACTTCTTCACGACTGCATATTCATCCTTATGCTTGATCAGCAACCAGTTATCACCTTCCTGTTTGAATTTTACCAATACAAAGCCGCCTTCAATCTTTTTTCCTTTGAGGAAAATTTTCAGTTCACCTTTTTTCAAAGCAGTAAGCGCCTGTTTCTCAGTCAATTTTTCCAGATTTTCATCCACGGGAAAAAACTGTCCGTGGTCCCATACTTCTACCTCGCCGGCACCGTAGTTTCCTTTCGGAATGGTACCTTCAAAATCGATATAACTTACAGGATGATCTTCTACCATCACAGCCAGACGTTTGTCTTCCGGATTCATGGATGGACCTTTGGGCACTGCCCAGCTTTTGAGCACGCCTCCAAGCTCCAGTCTGAAATCGTAGTGTAAGCGCGTGGCGTCATGTCGCTGCACTACAAATCGAAACTGATTTTCTTTATCGGATTTCCCCTTAGGCTCGGGTGTATCGTCAAAATCCCGCTTTTTGTTATAGGTTGTAAGTGCCATCAGGAAGCTTTTCGTTTGGATGAATTAAGACTTTCCTTCAACTGAGCCATCAAATCGCGGCTCTTCGAATGAACTACTTCCATCTTGGGAGCAGACACTTTTTTGCCTTTCGCTTTGGCCATGATCAGTTTCAGCAACTTCTCATTATAAGTGTCTTTATAGCTGGCAATGTCAAAATCAGTAGTGAGAGATTCAATGAGTTGTACTGCCATGTTCATTTCGGCAGGTTTGATTTTGACACTGGGGATATTGAGATCATCCGTATCGCGGATTTCATCCTGAAAACGGATTTTATTTAAAATGAGCAGGTCGTTTTGTGGTTTGATGATCACCAGACTTTCCCGATTTCGCAGCACATAGGTTCCGAGTCCCACCTTGCCCGTCTTTTTCAGCGCGTCGCGAAGTAGCCCATAGGGTTTTCCGCCGGATTTTTCGGGTTGAAGGTAATAGGGTGTTTCATAATAAATGCTGTCAATTTCTTTCTCATCCACAAACTCCGAAATTTCAATAAGTTTAGATTTTTCAGGGCTAGCTTTCTCGAAATCGGCATCTTCCAGCACCACATATTTGTCATCGATTTTATATCCCTTGACAATATTTTCCCATTTCACTTCTTTGCCTGTGCTGGCATTCACCCGCTGGAAACGGATATTAGCGTTGTCCTTCTTATCCAGCATGTCCAGATCAAGCTCACTTGCCTGAACGGCGCTGAAGAGTTTGACGGGAATATTAACGAGGCCAAAACCAATGGCCCCCGACCATATAGCTCTCATATTTTTATCAGTTTGTGTGTATAAAAATGATGAGAGTAGGGCTTAAAAATCTGTGCCTCGATGAGTTAGGTTGCTTTTACTGCAAAGATTTTTGCCACGGATGCACTGATAAACACCGATTAAAATGATAAAAGTGATTTAGAATAGCATTCGTGATAATTAGTTCATCTGTGGTTAAGCAGCTTATTGCCCTAACCAGATTTTGAACGCACTCATTTTCTCCCGACTTATCAGAATATCGTTATCGGTACAGTTTTCCAAATGAATTTTCAGCCGACTATTTGAGTACGTAAACACCTCTTTGATGGCAGCAATAGCGCTGATATATTTTCTGTTCAAGCGGAAGAAATTTTCAGGATTGACCATATCTTCAATTTCATCCAGGGTATAGTCCACAATGAATTTTTTCCCCTGGTTCGTCTGCAACAGTGTTACTTTATCTTCACTGTAAAAAAAAGCAATCTCCTGGATATCTATGGTTTGTATTCTTTCACCCACTTTCACCAAGAAGCGGTTCTTGTAACTTTTTGTACTTTGTCCAAGCATGAGCCTGATCTGGTCTATATCAATAGCAGGCTCTTTTCTTCCATTGCGAAATTTCTCCAGGGCAGCTACCAACTCCGCAGGGTCCACCGGTTTTAAGAGATAATCAATACTATTCAGCTTAAAAGCACGGATCGCGTACTGGTCGAAAGCCGTACAAAAGATAATCGGTGCCTTTACTTTCACCTGTTCGAAAATATCAAAACTGATACCGTCAGCCAGTTGTATGTCCAGGAAAATAAGATCGGGTTCCGGGTTACTTTCCAGCCATTGGACAGATGCCGTAATCGTATCCAGATTACCGAAAATCTGCGCTTCGGGTACATATTCTTTGATGAGTTTTACGAGCCTTTTGGCTGCCAGGTTTTCATCTTCTATAATCAGTATTTTCATTTCAGTTCAGCTTCAAAACAGGTAATTTCACTTCAAAGTAGCCATCGGTATCCCGAATCACCATATTTTCGGTACTTAACAAGACATAACGTTTTTCAATGTTTACCAGTCCGATACCGGTTGATTCTTCAGAAATACTCTTCTTGTGCTGGAGATTATTTGTTACCACCAGACTTCCGTCCTGAAGTGAAATAGTAATCGCTAATGGTTTTGCTCTGGAAGCTTCATTATGTTTGATAGCGTTTTCCAGCAATAATTGTAATGAGAGCGGTGGTAAATAGCCGGCTGTATTTTTCTCCACACTGATATTGAATTGCAGGCCTTCCTCAAATCTTATTTTCTGTAATGCCAGGTAATTTTCTGCAAATTCCAACTCCCGGCGAACGGATACCAGCTCCTCATGCTGCACATCCAGTACATACCGGTAAATCTGCGAAAGCTGCCTGATGAACCCCGCTGCCGTATCCGGATTGTCGTAGACAAGATTGCTCAATACATTGAGAGAATTAAACAGAAAATGAGGATTAAGCTGATCCTTCAATGATTGGTACTGCTGTGCAAACCGCTCTGTTTTGAGCTGTTCTGCTTCAATTGCTGCTTTCCGCCACTGCAATAGAAATGAACGGCTGATCAGCACCGCTGCCACAATAAACGCGATGATCATCGGCTGTTTCGTATCTCCGAGAAGATCCCGCCATGGAATATCTTCCCAGGTAAAAAACCTTCTCAGCAGCGCATAAACCAGAATCAGTACATAACTGATCACAAACGAATATGCCAGATAAGCAAACGACTGGAGCAACAACCTTTTTACAGGATGATGTATCCACGGCATTCTGCTATTGAAATATCGCTCAGTAATATATCCTCCGTAGCTCAGCCCCGACGACAATAAAAAAGTAATCCCCAGATTATATCCTATTTTTTCCAATCCTGCTGCATCAGCATAATACCTCGCGGGAGTAAAAAACGCAGTAATGGCTATGGCAATCAACAGGTTCACACCGAAGAACCCAGGCGAGAAATTCCAGAACTTATTGTTTTCTGTAATACTGGTAGTGGAGCAGGACATGGAATTTTACTTTAGGATTGATAAAAATAATCAATATATCAGCAACTCAGAATCCTATTTACACTTACTGTTCACACTTCTTGCCATAGGCTTGCCCCATGTAGGCTGCATATTAGCAATAAGCACCGCCTCATCCTGGGCATCAAATATCGCCTGACTCTGCTTCGCCAACCCGCATGCCTTCTCTGGCCCATTGCCGAAAAACTGAGCCATTCCCAATTCCATCTGTGCCAGCATAGCCAATGCTCTCGGATTCTTGCCATCAATAGCCAATGCCTTTCCATAAGTCGCCATGATCGTACCGGAGAGACTTTGACCTCTGTTCGCCGCATCAGCACTCAACTTTGCCATCAGAACAAACCCCTGTAGTGCAACAATTTCTGAATTGCCAGGCGAAACAGCCTCAGCACTTTTTAGTAGCTCATCAGCTTTAGCCAATACCTCATCTTTTTTATCAAGGTTCAATGCCGGACTGAATCCCTGAAAAGTAAAGGCTAACGCACCGTAATAAAGTGGCTGCCACTCTTTGGGGTTTATGGCTGCGATACGGGCAAATGCGTTAGCGGATTGCTGTAAGGATCCAAGTGAATCCGTACTGATCACCTTTGCAATCTCCTTTTTCATTGCTTTTTGATAAGCAGAATCCTGAGCAAAAGATGTGGTGAATGTAAAAGCAAAAACGACGATAAGAAAGAATAGCTTTTTCATGATTGTATAAAATTTGTTTGTTTGAAATAGATTGAATGATGTTTCCTGATTAGCTGATATGGTACCGTCCGGCTAATTGCTAGCAGCTACTTATAAATTGTTCAGCTGATTGGCAGCCTTATCTTTTGAAAGTGTAATAAACAAAGCCACCACGGCAAATCGCTTGGCACCCTGCCCTACCGGCTGACTTACGAACGCGCCGCTTTCGTTCGGTGTGGAAGCATACTGGTAGCCGAATACATTTTCGCGACCAAGCACATTGGAGCATGCTACGTGCAGAATTACGTTGGGTTTGGGCAGATAACTCCAGCTCAGGCTCAGATTGCTGTACATGCTGGTTTTGCTTTGCATCTCACCTGGTTCATTCGGATTAGTGTAGGTGTAGCCACTGTTCCACGACCATGAACTTCCCAACTGAGATTTCAGCTTTCCGATAAAATGTTTCACTACTAAAGAACCGTTATGTTTCGGAGCGAATGAAGGTTGTACACGGGTTTCATAGTTGGCAAATCTGCGACGACTATCAACAAAACTATAGGTGACCCAAAAGTCCGTTTTCTTTACAGTTTGTCTGTCGCGGTAGAAAAAATCAAAGCCTCTGGCATATCCGGATCCAAGTTGCCCGATATTCTGAGGAGCCGACGTAGCACCTGTATACGTAATCAGATTGTCATAGATTTTGTAAAATGATTCCGCCCGGAAGGTTCTGTTATTGTTCGCGAAAAAGTAATTCAGGATATAATGGTCCGAACCCGCATTTTTGAGATTATTGTCAAGTATTCTTAATTTCTCCTCGGGCAGTTGTTTGAATTTCCCTGCAGCCAGAGATACCTGCCCCTCGTTCATTTTGTAGGCAACAGAGAAGCGGGGAGTAACCCATATCTGTTTTGCAAGCATGCTGTAGCCTGTACGCAAACCTGCAACTGCAACCAGATTATTGTTAAAATAATAGCTCGTTTCTACGAAGTGATTAAACTGATGGTCGGCCATGTTGCGCTGCTTTCCTTCATCCGGCAGCGCTTCGGAATAGGTTTTTCCAAAATATTCCAGACCATTTTTAAGAGAGAATTGGGGACTAAAATCCTTAATCACTACCATTTTGCCATGTACCACCTGGTTCAGCTGACGAACAGGCAAATCATCCAGATTGATCTTGTCACGGTTGTAAGAATAAGCCAGTCCGCCTGAGAAAAACCAATCGTGCTTGCCAGCCTGCCTGAAAGAAACATTACCATACGAATATTGATTATTGATCCCAACCCGGCGCCCTCTTCCCTCCTGACCGGGTACCTTTTGCCAGATAACCATGTTATTCCCTTCGGTATGAAAATAAGCCTTTACAAATCCCGCTTTCCCCCATTTCTGTTTGAGCGCGATCTCTGTGTCCCAGTTTTCCGGCGCTTTTTCCCAATCAAAATTTTGTTTTACAATGCGCTGGTAAGGAGCCAGATTGACGTAGTTGGCCGACGCAGTTAATGCATTTTGTTTACCCACCAGGGTATGTGTGTATCCACCTCCTACCGACAAAACACTGATGTCACCCTGATTTCGCAAGGGCATATCCAGCGAATTAAGAGCAAGTGTAGAAGAAAGTGCCTGACCGAATTCCGCAGAATATCCCCCCGTGCTGAAAAAAGAACCTTTGAATAAATTAGGGCTGAAGCGCGTACGTGTGGGAACATTGGAGGCCGAAGTACCAAAAGCATTACCCACCTGCAGCCCATCCATGTATATTGATGTTTCTGATGCATCTCCTCCGCGTACAAACAAGCGCCCGTCATTGCCCACAGTAGCAGTTCCGGGCAATGTCTGAAACGCTCCTGTAATGTCGCCCATAGCACCTGAGGTGGTGAGGATGTCAATCGGTTTCAACACCACCGATTTTTTCTCGTCACCAGCTTCCATAGCTCCGGCTGTGATGGTCACGGCCTTTAGCAGATTAATCGTTTCCTGTAGTGTGGACTTTACAACAAGATTACTTCCCTCTAAATCCACATTTTCTTCAGACGATTTATACCCTATCGCCTGAACCACCAGAGTCTGCTTTCCCTTCTCATCAGAAGTAAAGGAAAACTGACCATCAACATCCGAAGATGCGCCGTCGTAAGTTCCTTTAAGATATACATTGGCACCGGGAATTGATATACCCTTGGTATCCGTAACCTTTCCTGATATGTGGGTCTGCGCCCAGCCGGCCAGCGTAAGTAGTGTAAGAAGTGAAGTATAAATTGCTTTCATGGCAGTCTGTCATTTTTGTTGAATCAAAATTGAACAGAACTGACCAGGCCATCAATTGAACCTTACCGAAGTGACGAATTGGATGGATGAAATGCAAAAATGAGAGATGAACAGAAAACCTGTAAAGCCTTAAGGCAGGAATCTGTAGATACTAACAGCAAATTCTCATTTTGCATATTGCACATCTATCAAATTAAGAAAACAAAATCACCAATAAATACCATTTTAGATCTTTAACGGGTTAAATGCGAAATTTTTTTTATAAAATTATTTAAATGACTTTTAATCAATATTTTAAATGCCTATTTTCAGGTATCCTAATGTAGGAAAATCGGAATTAATACTATTATACGTTGAATAAATAATCAGGAGCTGGCATATTTATTTATCAATCGGTATCAAACAACAATTCTCAACCGACTGACATTTTAAATAACTAACGATATGATAGCTTCATTAGAGAACAACGCGACAATTACTTTGAAACCAGGTGCAGTTTTAACGGTTACTGGCGCCAACAACGAAAACGATGCTAAAAAAGAAGTAGCTGATTTCCTTAAATCAAGCGACAGAACTGATCTTGGTTATTTCCTCATTTCAAAAGACTACGTCTTATTGTATTTAAAGTCAGGAAGTTCATTGCATGGAATTGCTTAGAAAAGTAGTTAATTCAAGAACAAAAAAGATATGGTACAAGCAGGTACATTCAAACTATTAGGTCAGAAATTCATTAACATTATCATTCACAGACAAGACGTAGTGAAGGTAGCTCCGATCAAGAGAGGTAGGGGTTCGATTATTCACCTGAAAAACAAGGTCTTGTATACAGTAAGTGAGAGCCAGCAGGAAGTAAACAAAAAACTTAATCTGCTTTCAGCCTGATATTTTTAAATTAAGGTTCAGATATAGCGGTCGGGATAATCCTGACCGCTTTTATTTTGTGCTATGCTTACCCGTTAGCTTTGCGATTTACTTAGAACACGTAATGCAATCGCACCTAAGATCCCAGCCAACAGTGAGGCGCAAAGGATAGAGAATTTAGCCTGAGACAGAATAAGCCATTGTCCCGGAAAAGAGAGCAGCGCTATAAATACGGACATTGTAAACCCTATGCCACCTAACATCGCCACGCCGGTCAATTGCCCCCAGCTTGCACCTTCGGGCTTACTACACAATCCCACCTTCACAGCAAGCCAGGATAGTAAGGATATTCCAAGAGGTTTACCTGCTACCAGTCCGACAATGATACCAAGCCCAAGCGTCGTACCAATCCCTCCTATCATTTCTGTTTCAAAACGGATATTTGTATTAGCCAAAGCAAACAAAGGCATTATGATAAAATTGACAGGATTGACCAACGTATGCTCCAACTTTTCGAGAGGTGAATTCTTTGAGTCTACAGATGTAGGAATTGTAATCGCAGTGAGTACACCCGCAATGGTGGCGTGTATGCCTGAATGATGAATCAGATACCACATCGCAACTCCGGGAATCAGATACGCAACCAGTGAGCGGACGCCCATTCGATTAAACGCCATTAGAACCATGAAAACAACGCCTGCATATGCCAGATAAGCATAATGAAGGTCAGTAGAATAAAAAATAGCAATTACCAGAATGGCAATCAGATCATCTACAATAGCCAGCGCAGCCAAAAATACCTTTAATGAAGCAGGGACGCTTTTCCCCAACATCGTTACAACAGCCAATGCAAAGGCAATATCTGTGGCCATAGGTATCCCCCAACCTGCTGCCGTAGCAGTTCCGGCATTAAAAAATGTATAGATCAAAGCCGGGAACACCACGCCGCCTAACGCAGCAAATACAGGTAGGGAAGCTTTTTTGAATGACGACAATTCGCCTCCTATCAGTTCCCTTTTAATCTCCAACCCGACCAACAGAAAGAAAATGGCCATCAACCCATCGTTAATCCAGACCAGAGCAGAATACTGCAGATCTAAAAACCCATTCTGAAAGCCGATCTCTGTGTTCAACAGCTTTTCAAAACCTTCCCCATAAGACGAATTGGCGATCAGCATGGAAATGATCACACATGAGATCAAAATGATACCGCCAAGTGAACCGGACTGAACAATTTTGGAAAATAACTTCGAAGTAATATTTCTGATCATACTTCAAAAATAAGTAAATACCTCCGCTTAGGCATGTCAGATCAGTAAATACCAAATATTATGTAAACGTTAACAAAGAATACAAATGATTGCATTTTACTAATATTTTATATTTTTCTATAAAATGACAAATCTCATATTACCACTTACTGTTATTTTTGAAATTTGAACCAATATCCACTCATACATAGCAATTACCACTCATAATTATTTTTACACTTTTATAACTATTTTAAGAAAACAGAATAAAACGTGTGTTATATTTGCATTGTCAAATTAGACAAATAAAAGAAACAAGAAAATATCACGAAGATGAAAAATATAGCAAATATCCTGATCTGCACATTTGTACTAGGTTCAACATTAACATTTGCCGGCCAATCGGAAGATAAAGCAACAGCTACTCCGGTAAATGCTTTGCCTGCAAGCGCTCCTGCACTGGAAAGTCCTGCTCCGCAGAAAGATAAATTGGCTGCTGACACAAAATATTCGGCAGAGCAAAAAGCAAGTCTTGTAGAGCTGAAACTGAAATCAGCTAAATAAAATATTAAGTAAGGGTTAAGTTGGGATTAAAGAGAGGAATCGGTTGATTCCTCTCTTTTTTATTTCGGCTTGGAGTCAGCACTGACGAGACCCTCGTGCAAAAAATTATATCTCAGTAAAAACAGGATCGTAGAAACTCCTCCATATCTCTACACGCTCACTGATCGTTTCCGGTGGCTCAGCCAAATATGCCTGAATCCTGACCAGATTCTCTGACTTCGATCCCGGCTGCGCATACCGCACTAACTTTACAAGCAATGCATCAATTTCCGAACTATCGGTTTGCCAGTTTTTACTATACTTATTAAACCAATCAGTATTGAGGAATACATACCCATCGTAGTGATAAGCATCTGAAAATCCATAAGCATCAATCACAACCGGCTCGGTGGGCAGGATAGAATCAAGCTCTGTATCATGAAAGAGCTCCCGGCCATCTCCGAGTAAGGCAACAAATCGCTGAGTCTTTACCATGTCTGTATTGTTTTACAACAGTTTAACAAACCCGGCATTGCGAAATTATCGTGCCAATAACAGGCCTCATTTCCAGTCATCTTGTTAAAGTTTGAACCTTTTTCAAAGGAAGCACGTATTTTTGCAACCTAAATGATTTTCAGGAGCATGATCCAAATCTCAACATTACCACTCATTATCAACAGAGGACAATTTCACTCTGCAAGCCAGATTTTACTCGTAGATGTTCTCAACATCGGCGACGCGCCCAGAAAAATGCGTGAGTATATCAAAGCCAATCATGGCGGATTTGTGTTTGACAAAGAGACTTACATGCCGATTACATTGACCGGCAATCCGGAAAGTCTGATTGCCAATGCAGAAAAAGGTATCCTGTTCAAGTTTGATCATGGCTTCCAGAATCTTTATACGCTGGAGGCAAATCTGGATGCGGCAATCTGGCACAAGAAATTGTACAACCTTTCAGATTATGAAGGCCAGCAAATCAGTTTTGTACAGGAAGTTGATTTTATAATCGACCGGTATATCATAAATCGAAAAGATTTCCCCCAAGCAGAGGACACTCTACTTAAAATACTGGTTGCAATGCCCAAAATCGGCACGAAGTCGATGCACGGATTGAAACCCATAAAGTCGTGAGTCCATAATAAAACAGCGCTGTTATGTTATTTTTCTCTTCTCCCTATCTCGACTTTATAAGAAAAACAGCACTGGCTCTGCCTGCAGTAACAGAAAAGTTATGTTTTGATACTCCCGCTTTTTATGTCACCGACAAACTATTTGCAAGATTGAAAGAAGACGGGGAGACTCTGGCGCTTCACTCCAACGAAAGGGAGAAATGGATAGAAAAAGACCCTGATACATTTTTTATAACAGAGCACTACAAAAATTACAAATATGTACTTGTTACACTTGGCAACATTCAGCCAGAACTACTGGAAAAGCTGCTGATCGACGCCTGGAGAAACAGAGCCTCTGCAAAACTTTGTAAAGAATTGGATCAAAAGCAGGACAATAGTAAATAACGTATGTCGAAATTGTATAGCATTAGCCGACTAAAATGTCCCCGCTGCCATAAAGGAGATCTGTTTATCAAATCCAATCCATATAGTTTTAAGGGAGCGCTGGATATGCCGGATCGGTGTCCGAAATGTGATCAGGATTTCAAGATGGAGCCTGGCTTCTACATTGGAGCCTTGTGGACCAGCTTTCCAATTGTGATCATCATCATGGCCCTGCTTTCCATTTTGTTGCTCGTGTATGTACGCATGGATATGAACTTGTTTTTTGTAGTTATCACACTCCTGCTTTTTTCTCTGCAACCGATCATCATCAGGGTGGCGCGAGCTATATGGATTAACATATTTGTCGATTACCAGAACTAGCTCTCCATCCCTTATTTACTGTAGTTATCAGTGGATTTCCAGGTATAACAAGTAATGTTTAAGAATTACTCCTGATCTTCAAAAATCAAATCCTTTCCATGATGCTCGGCAGCATTTTTTTTCAAACGACTTAGCGTTTCAGGTGTGATAGAAAGATATGAAGCAATATCCTTTTGCGTGAAATAGGAAATGTGCTCACCATATTGTTCAATGAATTGACGATATCTGTCTTTGGCCGAATGACACAATAAAGACCTGAGCCTTTGTTCATATTTGATGAGCGTGGCTGCATAATTCCCGACATGCATACTACGAACTTCCGGAAATTCATCCATCAGATCAGTGAAGTTGGTCTGCTCAATATAAATCGTGGTAACGGGAGTGACAGCCTCAAAAATAAGCCACTCATCAGCAGGAATAGATGCAGGATCTACATTTGTAATCCCCTCTCCTTCGCCAAAGTACATGGAGCTTATTTTTTCATTATTATATTTAAATGAAGTCTTCACAACACCTTTTACGATAAAGTAAAGATTATTATCGCTACCGCCCTGCTCAAAAAGTATCTCTCTTGGATATACCGTTCTGATCATACATTTCTGTAGTATCCTCAGCAAAACAGTCTCTGATAACTCCCCAAGTACCCTGTGGTGTTTTAAATGTGATAGAAAATGAATCATGTAGTTTAATTATGCCAGCATCTCACAAATCAAAATAGAAATAATTAACCACTATTTAGTAGTAAACTGAGAATTCATAACAGTACTATTTATCTCTCAGGCAAATTTAAGTCATATTTTATCCAAAGTTGATATTTATCAAGTATAGAAGAATTAATTCTTGAAATGAAGCACAAAACCGTAGAATTTTGTAGCAAAACTTTCATCAGCATAAAGAACATAAGTAACGACCCATTACATTCTTAATTAATTCCGGAATGCAATGTAGTTCTCAACGGACATTTAGCTATACCACACTACCTCTTTTCCCCACTTCATTAACAAACTAAATAATCTCACCGGTCTGCATGCGACAGCAGGCTGAACGGAAAATGCACAACGCCAATCCCGAAACTTCCCAATATTACGTATCGCTCAATTCCGTTTAGACCTCCAAAAAGCGTTCAAACCGGCAGCCTCCGGTCTGCATGCGATAGCAGGCTGAACGGAAACTGCAAAACACCAATCCCAAAACTCCCCACTGTCAGTATCACTCAATTCCGTTTAGACCGCCGAAAAGGCGTGCAAACCAGCAGCGCACACGGCAGCTGGAATGATTGTTTTTGACATCATACAGAAACAAAAGACTAACTACCATGTTCATCATTGATATCAACTATACTGCTTCCCTTGAAGAAATTGATAAGCACATGTTCGATCATGTCAGATACCTTCAGCAACACTATGAGAATGACATTTTCATAGCGTCAGGCAGAAAAGTACCTCGTACCGGAGGCATTATACTGTGTGTAGCCGATGATGAAAAAGAGGTGAACAGGATTATCAATGACGATCCGTTCTTCATTCATAAACTCGCTGAATTCAAGGTCACAGAATTTCTGACATCGCAAACGCATCCTGCTCTGGAAACTCTTCTTACCAGACCCAAAGTTTGAATAAAATCATTTCCCGGAAGTCACGGCTCGGGCGATCCATGTAAATACGCTCCTAGTCTTCTATAGCCAGGCGAATATGGGCCAGATGATGCCATACGTGCCATGCAGACATAGCCGTTGCCTGGCGCTGATCCAGCAAGATTTGCCGCACGGGATGAAAATAGGTCAATGCCTTTTCATCTTCACTTAGCGAATTGATCAGAATTACGTATCGTTTAGTGATTGATTCGAACATAGTCAGCGAATCTTCCACCGGACCATGTAAAGAATCGGTTGTACTTGCCCATGCATCCATATTGATCAAAGCCATATCGGAACCGGGTTCTGTGATGACCTTTTTCATTCTGAAATAGTGAAGCAAAGCAATATCCGCGACGTGGTGTATCAGCTGGCGGATATTCCAGCTCCCTTCCCGATAACCTTTCAACAGTGTTTCTTCCTGAAGATTTGCAACCAATTGGCGGTATTCCGACGGTGCCGAAGAAATACTCAAAATAATATTTTCAAGTTCTTCACGGGTGTACGTATGCTTTAATACAAATGGTCCGATGGGAAATTTACGATCTGTCATTGAAGATGGGAGTTGTGCCGGGCGATAAGTCTGCTATTGAATAGGCAAAGATATTAAAATCAATATGCTTTTGTTGCAACCTCATTCCCTTACGCTTTGCCTGCAACAGGCTTCCACCTCTTATGCGACCAAAGCCAATGATTCGGTGAGGCGATTATATTCTTTTCCAACATATTGTAATAGGCTTGCGTAATACTCAGGGGTTTAGCACTGGTTTGCTCATCTCCCAGAGAATGGAAGGTATATTCGTAATGAAACCTGGCTTTTTTCTGACATTCCAGAAAAAGAACCACTGAGCCAGACGCATTGGCAAGTCGCTCAGCGCCAAGCTGAACACAGGTTGATTGCCCCAGAAAATCGACAAAATACTTATTACTTCCCGGAGCCGGTCGCTGATCCGCGATAACTACGGTTATAATAGGATTTACGGCGCTCCGCATCGTAGTCAATACTCCCTTATAAAAACTATTTTTCGCAATAAGGTTAACCCCATACAAAGATCTTATTTTCAGCAACCACTTGTTGGCAAACTTTTGAGTTAATGGACTGTAAGCAGTAATGAGAGAAAATCTGGTCATTTTCGGAATATTGATGAGATATTCCCAATTCCCATAATGCGACGCCAGCGCCACGACGTTCCTCTTGTGCTCATAGAATTTTTCAACAAACTCAATATTACTATACCTGGCTAGTTTACTGCGCCCCTTACTTCCTATCAGGATAAAAAGTATAGGCTCTATGATCAGGTCACCCATATGTTTGTAATATGAGGTGGTCATTTTTCTGATTTCCCGCGCATTTTTATCAGGGAACGATGCCAGCAAATTAGCACTAACTACCTCACGGCGATACCTGAATACACGATGAAGGAAAAAATATAGCAGTGATGAGAGGGATGACGCCGTAAACAATAATGTTTTCTCGTAAATAGTTTTGGATTCTTTCGAAGCAGTCATAAGCTGATGAAGTAATGGCACTCAATATTTGGGTAAGCGCAGAATTTGCTTAAACAAAGTTGTTAGATTCTGTGCGGTTTATGAAACGGAATTATACCGAAACGGACAAAATACGGGTTGAAAAAATGACCCGATTACAGGCAAGACCTGTATGATAAGAACCTAACACAAGATACATATTTATCGTTTCTTGTTAGTTTAACACAACCTGGCTGAAATGCTATTCATGCAGTTTAAATCGCTTCAGCCATATGCTGTTCAAGCCTGTTTCACTGAGTTGGAAAACTTATTCCGGTCCGCCCTCCGGAACCATTCCACGCTAACATGCTGTTAATCATAATACCCTGGAAGACATTTCTTCCTTTTTCCGAACAACTTTAATGTAGATCAATCGTTCAACATGAACGGATCGTTCGGAATCATAGCATTTTGAACCGGAAATTCTTGTTTAATTAAACGATTCTTCAATGACAAAAGCTCAGGTAGTGTTGGTGGCGGTGGTAGTTGCGCTTAGTGCTTCATTCGGTTTCCAGAAAATTGATCATCTTTCTTATTCAAAGTCTGTTCACTCAGACACACTTCAAATTCAATCTGATTCATTAATGTCTAAGCCGGAGTGGGTCGCAGTTTACGACTCGTTGCACCTCGGTGAAAAAGGATTATCGCAGGTGGCTTTTAAGTCTGCCTGGTTTGGATTTCAGAAGATGAACCTGGCCAATCCCGTGATGGCTATCGCAGATTTCAGCCAATCTTCGCGAAATAAAAGGTTATATGTAATTGATATGATCAAAAAGAAAATTTTAATGAACACCTACGTTGCCCATGGGAGGAATTCGGGTGATGAGTTTGCAAAAAAATTTTCCAATAACAACGAATCCTACCAGTCGAGTCTGGGCTTTTACCGCACGCTTGGCACCTATATGGGTAAGCACGGACTATCTCTTCGTCTCGAAGGAATAGAAAAAGGCATCAACGACAGAGCTTTGCAACGCGCCATTGTCATGCACGGAGCCGACTATGTAAGCGAATCATTTATCAAAAACACCGGGCGCCTTGGGCGCAGTCTGGGTTGTCCTGCAGTATCTATCGCTGACAGCAAAGCGCTTATCAACCTGTTGTATAACGGAGCCGGACTATTCATCTATTCTCTTGACCAACAGTACACAAAAAAATCGCAACTACTGGCCGGACTTACCGATGATGAAGCGAATCAAACCTTAGGAACTCCTCGCCTGTATACGTCATCAAAATAGATCAGATCACCTTTTTCGTTACAGTCTGCCCCAAGGTAAAATAAGAAAACAGGAATTCGTTTCTGAAGTTTATGCCATTTGGGAGGCGTACTCACCGTATCAGGTTCGGTAAGAAAATCACTTTTTAAAAGCTCACTACCTGCCATAAAATTGGCCAAATCGGTCGGGTGCTCCACGCGCACGCAGCCGTGGCTACGGTAACGGTTTTCACTTTTGAACAAATACCTTGCGTTAGTATCATGGAGATAAATCGCCAGTGGATTTTTGATTTCTACCTTCAAAAGTCCCAGCGAATTATCTTCCCCTGTTTCCTGGCGGAACCGATAAGGGAAGTTATCTGCCGAAAGCTCATCCCAGTCCAGTTGAGAAGGATCTACTACCTCACCCTTCTTATCAATTACTTCAATTTTATTTTTTTCGAGATAAGAGCCGTTCTGCTTTGCCTTTGGTAGTATCTCTTTGATGGCAATGCTCTTAGGCACGTTCCAGTACGGGTGCGTCACAATACTTGTTGCGTAGGTGTCGATGGTCGGTGTAGGTGTGTCTTTTTTTCCGACGATAGTACGCATTGTGATTACATCTTTACCAGCGGAATCCATTCCTGTAAGATAAGCGCCGCGAATATTCACTAGTACCAGACGGGGAGCGCCCTGCGCCTGGCGATGTACCCAACGATAAGCATTTAAACTCTCAGCGACTACAGCAGCACTATCCTTTTTCTCAGACTTAATCAATCTTGCATAATGGATTTTCAGATTACGATAAACAGGAAAAACCGGTTCAAGCTTTTCCATCGCTTTCTCCGGCGATTGCCCTTTTACAAGATCCTCCGCCACGGCGCGTAGAAGCGATGAGTCGACGCCTAACTTCTTCTCTGTATGTCTTATTGATGGTTTATGTCCATACCCTATTTCCTCCAACAATCCCCAGACCGGTGTTTTGTCTGCGGAAGCTTCGAATTTTGAGGTATTAACTCCCGAGAAATGGGCATACTCCAGTATTTTAGAATACGTCTTATCCTTGCTTAGCTCTGAAACCAGCTCTTCTTTAGTCATTTTTGCCGGATCCTTTTTACAGGACTGTATCATTACTAACGCGTAAAGAATAAGAATCGGAACATACCTGGAGCGGCCAAGGCCAGAGAACATCTGCATGCGTACAAACAATTAGTTACAAACAACATGTATGCAACTTTTATGCTAGCAGATGAAACGGGATTTCAACAGATAAAATGACTCAGAAATGCTTCTGATTGTAGAAATATCCGAACAGAGGGATTAAAAGTGTATGCAAATTCCACGTAAGGAAACTAATCCTTTCCCATATCGGACCTAAAGCAAAACGGGGCTGATCCATTGTGACTCAACCCCGGCTTTCCTAATTCATATGGCTGTACATAGATACTTTCATCTTATGTCGTAGTTCTATGACATTATGCACACCAAGTTTCGAGAAAATCTTGGATTTCATAGTACTTACGGTCGATGATTTCAGCCCAAGTTTTTCTGCGATGTTGGATGTTTTTTCACCTTCGCTCACCAGACTTGCAATTTCTGACTCCCTTGCCGACAAACTGGCATGTGTCTTAAAAGCCGGCTTATCCAGAATAAGATACTCAATGATATTCTCCTGTATCTCGCGGCAAACGTAATTTTTACCCTTCATCACCGACTCAATACAAGTGAGCAATTCCAGTTCACTATCCCCTTTTGAGAGATACCCATTCGCTCCACCTTTAATCAGATTTACCGCATTACTGTATGTAGCCGTCATATCAAACACGACAACAGGTACAGTCGGGAAAAGCTTTTTCACGTTTTTGCAGAAATTAAGCCCCCGCAATGGCTCGTTTACGAAGCCTAATCCCATGATGATCAGGTCCGGAGAGAATTTTCCCAGTTCGCCTTCGTAATCCTCCGAATGGTCTGAATCAAAAGTGGCAACACCGTCGAAGTGAAGTTCAAGCACATTTTTTAACCCTAGCCGAAAGATCACATAATCCTCTATAATGGCAATTTTTAACATAGTAAGTTGTGAATAAGTCCAATTGTGCACCTGTAAAAGAGAGGTAAGTGTCTTGAGAGAGGTAAGTGTCTTGAATGATCAAACAGTACAAATCAGCCGTTCATCTCCGCGGTCCATACGCCACTTTCACATTATTTAAATAAAGAATCTACAAATACCGTTCCTGAGAACAGGCAGTTAAATTTAAAACGAAAAGTAGGAGGTTTTTATTTAAAAATCAAAAAATAAATGATCCCAATATATTGAATTACAGATAAATACATTTACAGTACACATCGAAATAAATCGAACAGCAGAACAGGTTTGTTTAGAAAAAAAGTACGTTGGAGATTCTATATCCAGTGGATTATGGCCTGTAAATTCGTTGGCTTGGAATGGGGACAAGCGACCAGTATCAAGGTTTTTCTAAGACCTTACTCCCCTGGTGAGACGAGAAAGCCTCCGGGTCAAAAAAGCGGAGTTAACTTACTGACTTATGGTGAGATAATTTAAAAATTACGAAGGGCACATCGGATTCGAAAGCCACATGGTCTCAGCAGCCTGCCTGAAAAAAACAGAGGCACCAGATGCCGATACCCTGTTT
The DNA here is from genome assembly GCF_003383615.1 of Dyadobacter luteus. Classification (GTDB taxonomy): domain Bacteria; phylum Bacteroidota; class Bacteroidia; order Cytophagales; family Spirosomataceae; genus Dyadobacter; species Dyadobacter luteus. The sequence continues at coordinate 67,637 of NZ_QNUL01000020.1, read as the reverse complement.
GTATTACCTTACTCTTTAAACTTCGATAAACGAGGTTTGCACCGAAGGTAGGGCAAAAAAATAAGAGCCTCACAGAATAACGCCCACTTGCGGGTACGATCGTAGAGATTTATAATCTGAGCTGTGAATATTGCAAAAGAGGCCTATCCAAAACGGGACGAAAAAGGCGGCATTTGGTATAAAAGTAGGGAGGGGCTGATTGAATTTGATGTTGGAGATGAATAACACCGAAAGAAAAAACCTACTTATATCAGCTTATTATTAAGCCTTTATAAATAGGTTTCATCGTGACCGCGACGGGAATCGAACCCATATCTAGAGTTTAGGAAACTCCTATTCTATCCGTTGAACTACGCAGTCTTTTAAATTCATAATATCCCCGGTTACCGCGACGGGAATCGAAGGTGAATGCACCCCCAGCCATATCTAGAGTTTAGGCCGGGGTCGCGTACGAAACTCCTATTCTATCCGTTGAACTAACCAGTCGGCACTATTGGTGACCCATAGGGGAATCGAACCCTTGTTTCAACATCATTTAGACCGGGGTCGCGTACGATACTACTTATCACCAGGTGACCGTCGTATGACAATCCAATCTATCTGTTGAACATCAAGTCTTTCCTCGCTAAAAGCTGATCGCTTATAGCTCAGCCCTTTTTTTCCGGGGTGCAAAAATGCGAAATAAGCGCTTAAATTACAAACGCTTATTCTTCTACATTTTCAACGGGTGTGTAACCCAGATCCAGCCAGTTCGGATAAATCGCAAAGTGTTTTGCTTTTACCAATCTGAAAATCGCATTACGCAGCTCTTCGATATTCTCTTTTTTCTCAGCCGATACAAATACTACGTTGTCACCTTTGTCTGCGATATAGCTTCTTTTCAGCTGTTCCAACAGATCTTCGGGTGCCAATGCAGGTACCTCTTCTTCTTCCAGCTCTTCGTCATTGAAGGATGGCTTATAAAGGTCAATCTTGTTGAATACCAGAATAGTTGGCTTGTCCGCAGCACCGATTTCCACCAGTGTTTTGTTCACCACATCCAGATGCTCCTCAAACGATGCATGGGAAATATCCACCACGTGCATCAGAATGTCGGCTTCACGTACCTCATCCAATGTTGATTTGAAAGACTCAATCAGTGTAGTAGGCAACTTGCGTATAAATCCAACGGTATCTGTCAGCAAAAACGGAATGTTTTCCATGTTCACTTTGCGTACGGTGGAATCTACCGTTGCAAACAGTTTGTTTTCCGCAAATACATCTGCTTTGGAGAGGCTGCGCATCAGCGTCGATTTACCTACGTTGGTATAACCCACAATCGCCACACGTACAAGCCGGTCGCGCTCTTTTCTTCTGGTCGTACTCTGGCGGTCTACTTTTTCCAGCTTTTCTTTCAGGAAAGCAATCCTGTCTTTTACGATACGTCTATCCGTTTCAAGTTCCGTTTCCCCTGGTCCGCGCATCCCCACTCCCGCACCCGACTGGCGGCTAAGGTGAGTCCACAGACGTGTCAATCGCGGGTACATGTATTGGTACTGAGCCAGCTCCACCTGCAATTTCGACTGAGCCGTTTGTGCACGCATCGCAAATATATCCAGGATCAATAAACTCCTGTCAATTACCTTAATATCCTTAAATACTGCTTCCAGGTTACGTACCTGTGAGGGCGTCAGATCATCATCATAAATGATCATATCCACCGGATTTGCCGTCACAAAAATCAGGATTTCTTCCAGTTTCCCTTTTCCCGTATAGGTTTTGATATCGGCCCGCTCCAGATTCTGCGTGAAAGTTTTAACCGTTTTCACTTCCAGTGTGCTCGCCAGAAAGGACAGCTCATCCAGATATTCCTGGGTTTTGGCAGCCGTCTGTTTCTGTGTACTTACAGCCACCAACACTGCCGTTTCTTTTTCGACTGCGGTCGAATACAACTTCTTCTTTTCAATCATGCACTAGTCTTTATATAATTCCAAACGGCAGTACATCTGCCATTCCTCGTCTCAAAGTGTAGATTGGCAACGGTTTAAAGTCACCAAAAGTTCATAACCCTTTGTGGTGAAGGTACATTTTCCATTTTTATAAATCCAGGATTTTGTTTGAATAATTAAATACCTCTTTACTACCTTTGCCAAAATTATGAGCATCATGTCGATTCTTTGCACCGGTCATCTATAACTGACCATCTTCCTTTTCTCCGTATACCGGAGCTTTCCCTTGATAACAGTTCATACACTGTCTGTTAAAATTTACACATCTAAGCAATTTATACTAATGAAAAAGTGGTTTCAGCTACTTCGGCAGGCACTTAGTGGTTCCGAAGAGAGTTTTACTCAGGGCAGCATCAACCGCGCTATATTTCTGCTGTCCGTTCCGATGATTCTCGAAATGATCATGGAATCCCTTTTTGCGGTTGTAGATATCTTTTTTGTATCCAAAGTCAGTATTGAAGCCGTTGCTACGGTGGGACTGACCGAGTCGGTCGTGACCCTCGTCTACTCAGTGGCGATAGGGTTGAGCACGGCTGCCACTGCAACCATCGCGAGACGCATCGGAGAAAACAATGTCGCACAGGCGAGACGGGCTATCGGCCAGGTGATTTTGCTGTCACTGGCAATTTCTATTGTTATAGCCATCCTGGGTTCAGTGTTCGCCGGGGACATTCTGAGCCTCATGGGTGCAGATCCGAAAGTGATCGAAATAGGTACCACTTTTGCCAGAATACAGTTTATCAGTAGTCCTGTGGTGGTATTACTTTATTCACTCAGCGGTGCACTACGCGGAGCGGGTGCGGCTGCAACGGCGATGCGTTCGCTCATGATTGCCAACGGTTTCAATATGTTGCTTGGTCCTATGCTGATATTCGGAGTTGGGCCATTTCCAGAACTGGGTGTTACAGGTGCCGCGATTGCCACTGCTGTAGGTCGGACCATTGGTGTGAGTTACCAGCTTTACTCTTTGATTAAAGCCAATAAAATACTCGAACTGATCTGGGCCGATCTTCGTCCTCACCGCGAAACCATCAAAACAATTGTTGAAGTAGCTACCGGCGGAACGGTTCAGTTCCTGATTTCTTCTGCCAGTTGGATTTTCCTGACCCGTATTCTTGCTGAGTTCGGAAGCGACGTGGTGGCCGGTTACACCATCGCAATTCGCGTTATTATGTTCACCCTTCTGCCTGCATGGGGACTTGCCAATGCAGCGGCAACACTGGTAGGACAAAACCTGGGAGCCAACCAACCCGACCGCGCCGAAACGTCCGTATGGCGCTGTGCACTTTTCAACCTGATTTTCCTGGTTGGGTTGTCAATTCTGATGTCGATCTGGGCAGAAACAATTATTGGCTGGTTCACCACCGAAGCAGCCGCTATTGAAACCGGGAAACTGGCGCTGCGTATACTTTGTCTTGGCTTTGGCTTTTATGCCTATACCATGGTCGTGATTCAATCGCTCAACGGAGCAGGCGACACCAAAACACCAACAGTGCTCAACCTGCTTTGCTTCTGGTTTTTCCAGATTCCTCTGGCCTATTTATTGGCAGTAGTATGGAACATGGGACCGCTTGGGGTATTCATCGCCGTTCCGGCGGCAGAGGCTTTATTGGCGATACTGGGTATTTGGCGGTTCCGTCTCGGACACTGGAAATCGGTAAAGGTATAATAGCTGTTGGCAATTAGCCAATAGCTATTATACATTGAATTGATGACTATCAATATTTTACAAAAAAAATACAAACTAATTTTTCAATACTGCTTCGTCTTTAATAATGATAAAGATCAGTATCAGAGCCGAAACTTATTGAAGCTCTGTCAAGGTTTTGATTGAAGTAAATTTGGAATAGGGCCGGGTAGAAATACCCGCACCTTTATTCCTATTTTTGTTGATCACCACCATACTCAGCCGGAATGAATACAACTTTACGAACCATCTGTATTGTAGCCATTTCTTTTCTGGCATACCACATCCTGTTTCGGTACTTCGGTGAAACCAAATCGGCACTGGATACCATCACCCGGTTTGGCTTGCTCAGCTACTGCATCACCTATGCGCTTATTGGCGTACCTGTTTTTATCGGAACCTATTTTATAAAAACAAAAGCCGGTATTTTTTCGGAGTTGGGATTGTCCGGAAACGCAGGAAAAGCCTTATTACTTGCCCTGCTATTCAGTTTACCTATGTTTATCGGCGGATTTTTCTTTTTTGACTTCAATGCCAAGCAGGAAATACAGCAACTCATAGCAAGCACATTTGTGGCAGGTTTTGTGGAAGAACTTTACTTTCGCGGCTTTCTTTTCGGAGTACTGTACAGGCATAGTCGCCTGGGATTTATTCCCGCTATTATACTGGGAGCAGTTATTTTCGCATCCGGCCATTTATATCAGAGTCAGGATGCAGGAGAACTGGTGGGCATCTTCATGATCACATTCAGCGGAGCATGCCTGTTTGCGTGGTTGTATAGCGAATGGAATTACAATTTGTGGGTTCCCGTTTTTTTACATTCTCTGATGAACCTGAGCTGGTCGCTTTTTGAAATGGACCATAGTGCGTTGGGTAATGTTCCCGCAAATGTGCTCAGAGGTTGCACCATCGCACTCGCTATTGTGTTTACCATTCTATACAAGCGCCATACACATCAAAAACTAACTATCAACAGAAATACAATATTCATCAAAAAAGAAAATGATGCATTGGCTGAGTACACCACAGCCGGTCTTCAGGACTGATTTACAAACTTTTACCTTTTATGAAGATTGAACAAATATATACCGGTTGTCTGGCTCAGGGAGCTTACTTCATCGTTTCCAACGGCGAAGCTGCTGTCATTGATCCCCTGCGTGAAGTGCAGCCGTATATTCAGAAAGCAGAAAAAACAGGCGCAAAAATTAAATTCGTTTTTGAAACCCATTTTCATGCTGATTTTGTATCCGGACATATTGACCTCGCAGAGAAAACAGGCGCTGAAATTGTATACGGACCTGGTGCTCAAACCGGATTTAAGGCACATATTGCTGAAGATGGTGAAGTATTCCGTGTAGGAGATATCACGATTAAAGCGCTGCATACACCTGGCCATACATTGGAATCGACCAGCTATTTGTTGTTCGACGAAACTGAAAAACCGGTTGCTCTTTTCAGTGGTGATACGTTATTTATAGGTGATGTAGGTCGCCCCGATCTGGCACAAAAAGGTGATCTGACAATGAGTGATCTGGCCGGAATGTTATATGATAGTCTGCGTACTAAAATCATGACGCTTCCCAATGACGTGATCGTATATCCTGCACATGGTGCGGGGTCTGCCTGCGGTAAAAATATGAGCAAGGAGACTTCCGATACCCTGGGTAAACAGAAACTGTTCAATTATGCACTGAGGGCTGATATGACTAAAGAAGAGTTTGTTAAAGAAGTTACCGACGGACTCACAGAACCTCCCCAGTATTTCCCTGAGAATGTGCGGATGAACAGAGATGGTTACGAAAGTATTGATGATGTGATAGAACGTGGTGACCAGGCTCTCTCTCCTGAGGCTTTTGAAGCGAAAGCCAATCAAACCGGAGCGCTTGTATTGGATACCCGCAAAGCTTCAGCATTCGCAAATAGTTTCATACCTAACTCTATCAACATCGGAATTGATGGCGGATTTGCTCCCTGGGTTGGCGCACTTGTACCGGATTTAAAACAGCAGCTCCTTATCGTAGCCGATCCCGGAAGAGAGGAGGAAGTCGTTACCAGGCTTGCCCGTGTGGGATACGACTTTGCTATCGGCTACCTCAATGGGGGTTTTGATGCCTGGGAAAAAGCAGGAAAAGAAACGGATTCTATCATTTCTATCACAGCAGAAGAATTTGCCAGCCATTATAAAACCGGAAATATACAGGTGATTGATGTCAGAAAACCTGACGAATTCAATTCAGGTCATATTAAAGATGCCGAAAACCTGCCACTCGATTACCTGAACGACCTAATGGAAGAATTTCCGAAGGATGAAATGCTGTACATCCATTGTGCAGGCGGTTACCGCTCGATGGTGGCAGCTTCTATTCTGAAATCAAGAGGATTTGAAGATGTAGTCAACATTGAAGGCGGATATGGTGAGGTGGCCAAAACGGATGTACCTCTGGTTTCCTAAAATTGTTTAAAACGGATGCAATATGGATTTCATTGAACTTTTGCGTAAACCCTGGCCCTGGTATGTCGCCGGACCTTTGATCGGACTTACTGTTCCTGTATTGCTCCTTTTGGGCAACAAATCATTCGGAATATCTTCCTCTCTGCGACACATTTGCGCGGCTGTGATCCCTGCCAATATTCCCTTTTTTCAATACGACTGGAAAAAGGGAATATGGAATCTCTTTTTTGTAGGAGGCATTACGCTCGGAGGATTTGTTGCCACTTTCTGGCTTTCCAATCCTGACCAGATTGTCATTTCCGCATCTACTCAGCAAGCACTGGCTCAGCTCGGCGTTACCGATTTCAGAGGCTTAATGCCGCTGGACCTCTTTTCAGTCCAAAACATCCTTTCTCTGAAAGGGCTGATATTTATGGTACTGGGAGGATTTCTGGTTGGATTCGGAACACGTTATGCAGGTGGATGTACTTCCGGACACGCCATCATGGGGCTAAGTAATCTGCAATGGCCATCGCTGGTGGCTACCATCAGTTTCATGATCGGAGGATTCGCATGCACGCATTTACTATTCCCGGTTTTATTTCAACTCGTCAAGTAGTTCATCATGAAAAGTACTTATTCAGAACCAAAAAGTTTAGCAAAAACCGGACAGGATGATTTTGATGGAATGAACCAGCAGGAGAAACCGGAGAATATTTTGTCAAATATTAAATATCTGATCGTCGGTGTGCTGTTCGGTATTGTATTTGTGAAAGCCGAGATCGTTTCATGGTTCAGGATCCAGGAAATGTTCCGTTTTGATTCTTTTCACATGTATGGCGTGATTGGGTCTGCGGTATTCGTAGGATTGATTTCTGTGCAGTTGATCAAACGATTCAAAGTCAGCACGATGGATGGAGAGACTGTCAGCATCCCCGACAAAACCTTCAATAAAGGACAGATTTATGGCGGACTGCTGTTTGGTATAGGCTGGGCAATCACTGGCGCATGTCCGGGACCACTGTTTGCTCAGATCGGAAGTGGGTTTCTGGCGATCATCGTTACGCTGCTGAGCGCTATTGCAGGAACCTGGACTTACGGATTACTCAGATCCAGGCTCCCACACTGATTATGATTTTTTAGCGATCAGGTAAAGCTGTTCGTCTCCCAGCTGAAACGGATCCGCTTCCAGATTGGAAAAAGTGGCTGTGACTTCAAAGCCAGCTCTTGCCAGCATGGCACAAAGTTCAGAAAGTGTATAGATGTACTGTCTCACACAGTACGTTTTCGTTTCCGAACCTGAGATAAAAGTCTGCTCGGCTTCTATATAGCCACCTTCTGCATTGTATTCATTCTCAGCCAGGTAATAGATATCACCTTGTACCGGCATCCAGTTTCTGGTTTGAAAATGAGGTAAAATACTTTCAGCAATATGCTCGGTATGGATCGCAAAATAGCCACCCGGCAATAGTACATCCGAAACCTGCTGGATAAGCCGCTGCATATCACCACGTGGGAAGAAGCTGAAGCTATTACCGAAACAGTAAACAGAATTGAATTGCCTTGTACCAAAATCATGATCCAGCACATCATCACAAATCACCTCAATCGGCAATTTCTCTTTCCTTACCACCGCGCTTAACTCATCACAATATTCGGATGAAATATCGATGCAAGTCACATCTATACCAGCTGTTGCCAGCGGAATGGCATGTCGTCCGTAACCCGAAAGCAAATCCAGCACTTTCTGATCTTCATGCATTTCAAGCACATCTCTGAGAAAATCGACTTCGTATTCCGTGTACTCTTCGTCCTGATGAAGTTTCCAGGCGCGCTGAGGTAATCCTTTGAAATAATTATGATACCAGGCCAATGTTGTTGCTGATTAAATATGGAGCTGTAAAGGTACTGAGAAATGGGAAAAGGTGGCCTGCTCCCAAAAAGGGATGCTTATCACTCTAAACAAATTTGTAATGGAAACTTATAGATGGAAGAAACTGGCTTTCCCGAAATTTTAGCTGGTTGCCAAGCAGGCATAAGTTTAATAACTCTGACACATTCTTCGTTAAACCCAAAACCAGGGCTTTTAAGTATTCTTATATCTCTAACCTTACCGACCGAATCAATCTTCAATTGGATCCATATCGGGCCTGTTGAAACATTTGCTTTTATTGCCTCTTCAGGATATTTGAAATTTTTTCCAAAAAACATATACATCTTAGAAGTACCACCGGGAAATTCAGCTTCCACTTTATGGGGGACAGGCATTTTTTGAGCAAGACATGAAAATGATGTCAAGAGTAATAATAACATTGATAATATGTAACATACGATCAATCTCCTCCTTAACATATCTATAAAAACTTAAAGTCCGAAAGTCTTTACACCCTAAGTGTATTAATATCTCAATTCAATTACGTTGAAAAATTTCCAGATCCAAAAATAACATAGGTAAACTAAAAACAAACGTTATTAAAATCTGGCATATTAAGAACATAGTTAAAACACAACCAGTGCCAAAATCATTCGAGGGATTATTTTCCCTATGAAAAGAGCTGATTGCTAAGCTAATTACAGCCGGAATAGCAAGAATTGAAATAATTACTAAGATTGTTTTTGTTGTAGCCTGATCCCCATATCCTACCCACAAACAGCTATACGTAAAGAAAGAAGCAGTGTCCACAAAAACACATGCTAAAATCGATACTATCAAGCTATTACCTCTCAGAAAATTTAACATTGATATATATCTCTGTATATTAAAGATTAGCGTCAATCATTTATAATTCATTGTAAGAGTATTTTTTCAAATTATTACTTAAATCTATCAAATTTACATCCCCATCCTCCCCGGCGTTACCCTCAAATAAACCTGACCCGAAAGTGGCGCTGTTCCATACACTGATTTCAGGAATGGATCTGTGGCATAAATACCAATCTGCGCGCCTGCCTGCACCAGTGTATTACTGAATGAAGCGACCTGCCGGTTCAAACCCAAAGAGAACAACGACACAGGCAACACATCTTTAGCTGGAAGTTCGGACCCGATTATACCCAACTCGTTAAAGCTCTTTTGAACAAATTCATAACGACCATATACCGCCCATTTATTCAATTGCAAATTGGATTCCGCCAGCAATGAATGTTCTTTATGTCCTTCGGAACTATTGTAACCCCATACTAGCGAAGATGCCACCCATCTGTTTTGCCCCGTCAGTTTGCCCGAATGCTGTACAGAAGCAGTTGTTCGGTTTACATTATGGTCGGGATGACTGATTTCCGGACTTTTGATAAAACCGCGTGACGCTTGTAATGCCCAGTTTTTGGAAGGATTAAACAGTAAGCGATAGCTGTAAGAGTCAAAACGGGGTTTGTCAAAATTGAAACGATTTTCATCAGGCTCTCTTCCTGTAAAGCTGGAAGCTTCCAGTTTGAATTTTCCATAACGAACACCGGCTGTCACAACGCCAAAAGTAATATGCGTCGCATCCTGCCAGTGATGTCCCAATACTGCATCCGGATTATTGAAGGCAGACATCCGGTGCATAAAGGCAGTCGGCCCCAAAGCCGGTTCTCCCGGGTATCCTGCATAAATAGTCAGATCCAGTTTTTCATTAATACGTTGGGTATATCCTACTGCCAGTTCCGAGATCAAATCATGTGGATGCTGGCGATCAATTAAAGGACTGCCCTGCCAGGTTTCACCAGACTGAAACAGCAACGGATACCCCGCTCCGCCATCTGTCAAACGATCAATAGAAACCATTGCTCTGAAGGTCAGTAAACCGTTTTTCCCAACCTGCCGCTGCGCCATACCCATCACCCAGTTAGGAAAACTGAATTTTGCATCAGCTCCTTTTCTTTCACTATTGTTAAAATTCTGAGATGTATAACGCAGGAACAAGCTTCCGTGCAACATGTAATTCCATTTGTCGCTATGCTTCATGTAGGCATACATAGGCGTAGCGTCGGGCTGCCAACCTGTACCCGATCCGTTTCTGGTCATCGGTAAGCTCAGCGAAAAATTATGGGTCATGCTATGCCCGCCATTATGTTGGTGCTCATGCTTATCAGTTACTGCACTATCCGGCTTGCTATGGCCGCCATGCATGGAAGTTTTGGTAGTATCGGGTTTGCTGTGGTGCTCATGCTGCGCCGAAACAGGCAAAGCAGTGGCTAGCATACCAGCAAAAACCAGTATGTTCAGTTGCTTTTTCATAAAAAAGTCGTCTAGTTCTTAGTGTGGCGCGGCTGTTTTGCGGCAGCAGCTTGGCAGTTTATCATGCGCTTTCATATTGGCCGTCTGGTCATCCGCATCGTACCCGGTATTGATAATTGTCTCTCTGATTGCCTCAGGACTCGTTTTATTCGGATTATACTTTACCGTCACCGTTTTGTCTTTCAAATCCAGATTCGATTCTTTCACACCTTTGGAAAGACCCAAAGTACGCTCAATACGAGCTTTGCACATTTCACATACAGCTGTCGTTTTGATCTTTACGACCTTGTCTCCATCGGCCATTGCTACCTGAAAAACCATCAATATAGCAGTGGCGAATAGTGCTATTGTCTTTTTCATTTTTATATCAGTTTTAGATTCAATTGATTAATGTACGTGTCCGGTTGAGTCTGCCTCAGCCATTGCAACTTCCTGGAGCTCCATTTTGCATACAGGGCAGGATCCGGCCTGCTCGTAGGTCTTGTCCCCTTCACATTTCATGGGACAAGCATAAGCCTTTGCATGCGCGGCTTCGGTTGTTGTTTCAGACTTTTCTGTTTTTTCTGTATTTCCTGCACAGGCAGTTAGCAACAGAATCATAGAGGCATAAATCAATTTGTTCATATACATGTGGTTTAAAGTATCAATTATTTATAATGTTTTTTCTCCCACCTGATCCAGGGTTTTACGGGCAACTGTATTACTCTTTTTAAATGCTCCGGGCGTAATTCCGGTTACTTTTTTAAACTGATTACTCAAATGTGCAGCGCTGCTGTAAGATAGGCGCCATGCCATTTCGCTCAGTGATAACTCATTGTAAGAAAGCCATTCCTTCACCTTCTCCACTTTCTGCGCTATGATATATTGTTCAATCGGCTGCCCGGTTTCTGTCGAAAAAAGGTTGCTGATGTAAGAATATTCATAACCTGTTTTCATTGCCAGATAATCCGAGAAATTCATCTGATTTGGTTTGTTGCCTTTCAGATACTGTACTTCTTCAATGATGAGCGTACGGATATGCTCTACTAATGCATCCTTTTTATCGTCAAGCAATGCAAAACCGTTCCTTTCCAGTGTTTCACGTATTTCTTTCAGCTTGCCGGCATCAGGTTCTGTATCGGTCTCCACTTCTCCCAGTTCAATACTTGTCAAACCAATCCCCAGCTTTGCCATCTCTTCCTGCACCACCCTTTTGCAGCGATCACAGACCATATTTTTGATATGAAGCCTCATTTTAATGGTTAGTTGTTAATGGTTAATTATTAGTGGCTACGCTATGCGATCACCTTACCTTTCCCCCCAAACCCAACGCCCTCTGCCCTTCCCTATGCCCCTTGCCCAATGCCCTTATCACCTCGTAATCTTATAACGGAATCCGGCGTAAATCATTCGACCTGTAACAGGTCCCCATGCCATACCTGCATCAAATGCCTGATGAAACGGCTGATCGGCATGCATGATCGGATTTTTTTGCCTGAAATCGCCCAGGTTTTCTCCGCCCACATAAATGTCCCATTTCACGAATGTACGTGTGATCTGTGCATTAAGATTATAAAATGATGGTGCCATGGTTGATGTCATCTCAGGCAGAATTCCGTGCTCGGAATGCTCACCCATATCTCCCATAAAAGGAATACGCTTTTTCCCGTTCCATTGCACTGTGGCATCAAATTTCCATTTATCGTAAGGCAAGGCATAACCCGCATTGAACAAAACCCTGTCGCGGCTCACCATCATACGCGGAAGTAAAGTTTGTCCGTCGATACCGTCCATCGTTTGTTTTACATCAAACAAGCGGTACGCCAATTTTAGATCAAAACGTTTGGCAGGTACCAGATTTACTTCAGCCTGAAAACTATTGGCAAAAGCTCTTCCATTCAAATTGTAAAAAGACAAATACCTCGGGTCTTCCATATCAGCAACGAGTTGATTCTGGAAATCGGTACGGTAATAGTCCACGATCACACTCCCGGTCATTTCACCCAATTTGTATTCCTGCGTCAGGCTCGCTCCATAATTCCAGGATACTTCCGGACGAATGGATTCCTTTAACACAACTGCTCTGGAACTCACCAGATTTCCATAATATTCAGCCAACGGATTGGATACTCTGAAACCTTTTCCTGCCGAAGCCCGCAATGTGGTCTGGTCTGTAAGACTGTATTTCAAATGCAAGCGCGGCGTCCATTGCGTTCCATATAAATTATGAAAATCTACGCGACCACCGGCAACGGCAACAAACTTATCAAGGTGATTGAAAGTATATTCAAAAAACGCACCAGGTACCGATTCTTTCCTCAGTAACGGAAGCGTTTGATAGCGCTCGTTGTAGTTGTCGTACATATAGCTCAATCCCGTTTTGTAGGAGTGATTGGTACTGCCGATGATAGACTGGTAAATCAGATTTCCATAAAGCATTTCTTGTTTGCCATTGTATTTGTTCAATCCGAAATACGATTTGGAGTCATACAAAGAAGCATTCAGTACCAGACCAAGCCCTTTGTAGGGTTTGTCCGGAAAGAGGCGGGCTATTTTGGAAAACACTTCATAACGATTTACCGTTGCACCGAAACCGTAAGCTTGCGTAGTGCCTTTCATCTCACGCTGAAAATTCTGTTGCCCACCCAAACGGTCTTCGTAAAGCGCTTTCACACCAAACTGCGCCATCACTTTATCACTCTGGTATTTCCACCTGTTAATCACATTGACTTGTGAATAAAGTGGCAAATCAAGAAAACCATCTTTATTTCTATCAATACGATTCTGCAGCGTACTCCCGTGTGTCAGTAATCCCGTACTCCACTTTTCATTGATCTGATGCGCCAGATTGAGGTTTAGCTCACCTCTGCCGAAACTGTTTACATACGTATTGAGATATAATTTATCATGCGTATCAGGTTTTTGCAGTTCGACATTAATCTGTCCCGTCATCGACTCGTATCCGTTCACGACAGACCCTGCTCCTTTGCCAATATCAATAGACTGTATCCATGTTCCGGGAATAAAATTAAGCCCGAATGTAGAAGCCAAACCTCTGATTGCGGGGATATTTTCGACGTTGGTTTGGATATACGTTCCACTCAATCCCAACATCTGAATCTGTTTGGAGCCTGTTACCGCATCACTGTACGAAACAGAAACCGATGCATTTGTTTCAAAGCTTTCGGATAAGTTGCAGCAAGCCGCCTTAGCCAACGCTCTTGTCGTAATAATCTCAGTTTGATGCGGAGAAAGTCTGTCGATGGCGTTGGCGTTCCCTCTCACCACTACTTCTTTTAAAGTCTGGTCGTTGCGTAGCACAATTTCCAGTTCACTTTCCTGAGCGATTTTGATGGTATCATTGGTAAATCCTACAAAACTTACAACAAGCAAATTGGTTTGGCGCACCCTTGGAATGCTGAAACGCCCGCTCGTGTCTGTTGAAGCAGATTGTGCAGTACCTGCCCAATAGACATTGGCGCCAGTGATGGGTTTTAATGTTTTGGAAGTTGCATCCTGCTCATTTACGGAGCCGGAAATGCGCTGCGCTGTGGCAGAAAAATAACATAAGGAGAAGAATACTCCCGCTAAATATCGAATCATGTTGAATAAAATTCATGGATTAAAAGCGATTAACCATCGGGATAATCTTTTAAGATTAAACCGATTAACGACTTAAAACCAATGAATCAAATCAGGAAGGACTGGATAAAAGAGAGCATACTTCGCCCGTGGAGTCGCGAAGAAAAGGAAAGAAGATAAGTTGTATGGACGTTAGAAGGCAACGTCCACTCTGCCTGTTGAAATACGAATGAGGTCGCAGACCAGGTAATGCCTGCAAGGAGGCTTTTGATAAACTTAGCCTGAATCTGAGAAGTTTGTGAAGGCACATCTACCTTTTCAAATTTCTGGCTTTCCTTGCAGCAGTCTGTTTTCTTAAAGAATGTACCTTTGGCTTCTTTTTGCGCTTTGCTTTTTGCACAGCAGGACGAAACCTTTTTAGTACTGTCACCAACTTTCTTTTCAGTCAGCAGCTGCAATGATTTTCCCCGCATCATACACTCATGCTCAATGAACCCGAAACCGGTGCTGCTTAAAAGCACCAGCAAGGCCATAAAGACAGTGAGCGATTGACGGAGTTTCTTATTCATTGTTAGCTTTGAGCTTTTAGCGGTTGGCTATTAGCAGCAGTTTTTATGTGAATTATTTTAAACTTCACTTTACAAAAGTACTGGATGTCAATCAATTTCTTCGGCATTGTAGCCGGCTTTTTTGACAATCTCAGTTATTTCATCCGGAGACAGACTGGTTTCAACGGTCAGGATACGGTCGGCGCTTTCAAGATCTACCTGCCACTTTTCGATTTCCTGATCACCATCCAGAAACGGCGTAACGGTAGCAATACAGCCTCCGCATTTTATATTGGTCTTAAATTGTAAGGTTTCCATGTAAATTGACTGCTATTGAATATTGATAAGCAAAGGTCGGTGCGGAAGGTTCAAAAATCATTACACAATTCAAAAATGGCATTACAAAGTTTTTGGTTTTACCCTAAAAAATTTTGCCACGGATGCCCTGATTTTTTCACATATATTTTATAAAACTTAAAGGCTTGCTAAATTTCAGAACCAGATCAGCGGATTCCTAATGGGCAGATTCCTGATCACTTCCTCCACTTTCGGAGAATGCTCCAACCCTTTCCAGGTTTTAAGCCAGGTTTTATTTTGAAGATTCACCGCTCCGAATACCAGGAATGGCTGTGCAACGGGCCAGTTCTCCCAATACATCACATCTGGTTTCAAAGTCCAGCTACTTTTGTTCACAACGAAAGGATACAGGTACTCAATTCCTTTCTTAATGCTTTTGCCATCTGCTGTTTCAAATGTCCAGAGGTTATCAGTTTTGTCCGACAATATCTGGCAAATCGTCGCCATCGCATCCAGATTAAACAGTGAATAGCCGTAAGGTTTGGTTCTTTTCAATTCCAACGGAAAGCTGCCATCTGCAGACATTTGATTAGGCAGCAATACCGTTTTGTAACGCTGTTTGCAAAAATCTGTTACTTCCTTGTTGCCTGTCAGCGCAGCAAACGAAGCCACCTGCATCACCCAGCAGGTTCCGTGGTTGTTCTTCGCTTCCATTTCATCTTTTCCGTATTGGTGAGTCATGAGCCAATTGATATACGAAGCAAACCATTCCTTCGCACCTGTCACATCCGACGCTTTCGCTATTTTGTTTCCCTCCATCACGCGTATCGCCTGTGCGACTTCCATCAGATGAATGGTATCTATAATGCCGATTCCTCTTCCAGTAGCTCTGCCCTTAATTGCCTGTGCAAAAAGCAGCGAAGGATTCATTCTCGTTTCCGGATTGATAAACCAGGCATTGATATGTTCAAAAGCACTCGAAACATATTTTGTATCGCCTGTTAACCTATATGCCGATGCCAGTGCTCCCACAATCCGGCTGAAACGGATCATCAATATCCGGTGCGCTACAAAGTTATCGGGATTGGTAAGTCCGTCGCGCTGGATATACGGGCCGTCCGGATTCAATGAGTCGGGCCACCAGTAATCTCCTTCAGAAAAGAAATCATGTTTGGTTCCGGCACTGCGTGGACTCGATGCAGAAGTAACCGTTTGTGGCTTTTGTTTGATTGCCCAATTGGCATCATCCAGTATTTTCTTTCGGAGCGTCTGTTCAATATTCTTTACAAAGGACTGAGATTGAGAAACCACAGGAAAAAGCAGAAACACGAAGAGTAATGATCTATACAGCATAGAATTTAGGATTAAGCAGGAAGCATTGATAACCTCCCACTTCTCCCAAGACTCTATAACCACACATTTCCCCTTAAAAAACTTATAACCTGGCTCCTTTTAACCTCAGACTATTCGTTACCACAGAAACCGAACTTAGCGCCATTGCCGCTCCGGCGATCATAGGATCCAGTAAAAATCCGTTGAACGGATAAAGAATCCCAGCGGCTACAGGTATACCAATGATGTTATAAATAAACGCCCAGAAAAGGTTCTGACGAATGGTACGCACTGTTTGGGAGGAGAGTTTGAGCGCCTTCGGCAATAACATCAGATCGGAAGTAATGAGCGTCATTTTTGCCACATCCATGGCAATATCAGAACCTTTACCCATGGCCACGCTCACATCTGCCTGTGCCAGTGCCTGAGAGTCATTGATGCCATCTCCTACCATAGCCACTATTTTACCTTGCTGCTGAAGCTTTCTCACAAACTGCATTTTATCGTCCGGCTTCACTTCTGCCTCGTAATTTACGATACCCGTTTCCTGAGCGACAGCAGCTGCGGTTTGTGCATTATCTCCCGTGAGCATATACACGGCAATACCTTGCTTCTGTAGTTCAGCCACCGCCTGTGCCGATGTTTTTTTAAGCTGATCGGCAATCCCGATCACGGCAATATGTTTACCTTCGCAACTTACTCCCACAACAGTTTTGGCTTCATCGCGCAAGCCAGAGGCTATTTTTCCTAGCTCAGCATCTATCGCAACACCTTCGTTTTCCAAAAACTGAAAAGTACCAATCTGATATTGTTTTTCATCCACCACACCACGTACACCGTTTGCAGTCACAGATTCAAATTTCCTCACTTTTGGAAATCTTTGTTTTTCACCATAGCCGGCAACCGCTTGCGCCAGGGGATGTTCGGATTTGTTTTCTATTGCTTTAACAGCGATTTCATGTAAGGATGAATCCACCATATGTTGCACCCAAAACCAGTCAGTCACTTGCGGACGCCCTTCTGTAAGTGTACCTGTTTTATCCAGAATTACTGCATTCACCGCATGTGCCTTTTCAAGACTCTCTGCGTCTCTAATCAGCATATGATGTTCAGCACCCTTGCCTACGCCCACCATAATGGCTGTAGGTGTAGCGAGACCGAGTGCGCATGGACAAGCGATCACAAGAACAGAAACGGAGGCCAGCAGCGCATGCGTCAACGCATTTTCTCCACCGAAAATCATCCAAACTAAGAAAGTAAAAACCGCAATACCGATCACGACAGGAACAAATATTCCGGCAATCTTATCTACCAATTTCTGAACCGGAGCTTTGCTTCCCTGAGCTTGTTGTACCGTTTTAATTATTTGGGCCAGAACAGTATTTTTGCCCACTTTTTCGGCGCGGAAAGAAAAACTGCCATTCTGATTAATTGTACCGGCAAATACCTTTTCACCCGCTTTCTTTTCTGCTGGCAGAGGCTCTCCCGTCATCAGACTTTCATCTACGTAGGACTGTCCGCTCACCACCTGTCCATCCACAGGAATTTTCTCTCCGGAACGAATAATTATCTCATCCCCCACCATCACATCACGTACCGCCATTTCGATCTCCTCCCCATTTCTAAAAACTCTGACCGTATTGGGTTGTAAGCCAATCAGTTTTTTCAGTGCATCGGATGTATTCGATTTAGCACGTTCTTCCAGCAATTTTCCCAGAAGAATAAAAAAGATAATCACCGCTGCCGCCTCAAAATATACATGCGGATGGAGTCCTCTTACATGCCAGAACTCCGGATAAAAAGTATTAAAAACACTGAAAAGGAAGGCAATACCAGTACTCAGGGCAACAAGGGTGTCCATGTTTGCTTTTCCATGTTTAGCTTGTTTCCAGGCATTTACGAAGAAGCTTTTACCAAAAAATGCCAGTATAGGAGCCGTCAGCGCCATCATGATATAATTTCCGGCAGTAAACCTGTCCATGAAAAACATCCCGATCACCACAACCGGCAAGGATAAAATCCCAGCCCAAATCGTACTTTTCTTTATTTTCTGATAATGCTCATGCTGTAGTCTTTCCTGCTCGGCAACAGCATCCGACTCATCTTCTTCGATAATTAATCCATAACCTACTCCCTGCAGCGCTTTGTCCATATCATCTGGAGAAACAACTCCCGGATCGTAAGTTACAGAAACAGATTGCGTAGCATAATTCACCCCGGCATCTGCAATACCCGGCGTGTGTTTCAGTACAGACTCAACGCTCGCAGCACACGCAGCGCAGGACATGCCGGTAACCGGCAGGGTAATTTTTTGAGCAATCGTTGTAGTTTCCATATCAAAAAAGCTTTCTGCAAAAGTACCTGAAGCATGGTTTTTATCATTTACAGAATTCTTGCTCAGCCTTACATCATTTGGCTTTAACAACTGCAAGGAGGGCGCGAACCAGATATATCATCATTTTTAGGTTATAATCGCTGTACACCATGCTTTAACCAAAGAGTACAAATCAGACAAATATCTATATGAACAAGCTCAGATTTACATTTATAGTTCTGCTTACGGTTATATCAACCGTTACTTTCGGACAAAATCAGATTCCTTTTTATGTTGGAACAGGGAATAAAGGTGACAACTCAGTGATTACGCTTTGCCATCTTGATCCTGGTTCTGGCAAGATAACGGTCATTGACTCCACGATAAATGCCAATGGTCCAGGATACCTTGCCATATCGCCCAATAAGAAAAATCTGTATGCAGTATCAGGAGCCAATAAAATTACCGCCTACGCCATCCAGACGAATCAAAAACTTCAGGAGCTGAACAACCAGCCCTCTGAAGGCGTCAATCCCTGCCATGTTTCGGTACATCCATCAGGCAAAATGGCTTTCCTTGCCAATTACACAGGAGGAAGTTTTTCTGCTTACCCGGTGAATACGGATGGAACTGTTCAGGCACCTTCTTTCACCCAGCAATTCACAGGTTCAGGCCCTAATGAGAAAAGACAGGAGAAAGCTCATGCGCATTTTGTAACAAGCAGTCCTAATGGCAAATACGTATATGTGACTGATTTGGGCAGCGATAAAATCATGAATTATGTGGTCAATACAGCTACAGGAAAACTCACGGCAAATCCTGCACAGGAATTTTATCAGGGAAAACCCGGAGCAGGTCCTCGTCATTTCGCGATTACTCCTTCGGGAAAATTTCTCTATCTGCTCAATGAACTTGATGCCACTGTAACCTCCTGTACCGTGGATAACAAAGGTGTCATTAAAGCACTGTCAGCTTATGAAACTGTGCCGGCAGGTATCACAGGCAACACAAGTTCAGCAGTGCACATTCATCCTAACGGAAGGTTTGTCTACGTATCCAACCGCGGTCATAATTCTATCAGTGCATTCAGGATTTTATCTAACGGTGAGCTGGAAAAAGTAGACGAAGCAACAAAAGGAATTTCTATTCCAAGAGATTTTAATTTTGACCCTTCCGGGAAATTTATGATCGTAGGAAATCAGGATAAAAATAACCTTACTGTATATACTGTGGACGAGAAAACAGGGAAAATGGCATTTAAGCAGGAAAGCGTTTCCATCAAGGCACCGATTTGTATCACCTTCTTATAAGCTAAAACGGCTCCGGCGATAACAAATCCCCGGAGCCGTTCACTTTCTTGAATTCACCTGTCAGATTTTCTTCCCTACTTTATTCTGGTAGTAGTTCATAAAGTCTTCCAGCTGTTCTACAGGCATTTTACGCGCGATAATCTTTTTGTTCTTGTCAAGAATGTAAACAGTCGGTGTAGTTACCACATCGAATTTCCTGTTAAAATCTATCTGCTTTAACGGATCATAGGCGTTTACAAGCCCGTCAAGATGATAAGTTTCAATAAACGACTTCCATTCTTTCACGTCATGTTCAATGGAAATCGCCATTACTTTAATACCCTTATCCTTATTTTTTTCGTAAAAACTCTTCACTTTCGGTGAGGCTTCTTTGCAATGACCACAAGTAGGCGCGTAGAAGAACAAAACTGTATATTCTGCCGGCATGGTCTGAGGACTCACCTTTTTACCAGTCTGATCTGTTAAAGTCAGTGCAGGAAAAGTTTTATTTACCAAAAGCGGCTTCAGTGTTGTCACTTTTTCAGCAATACGTTTCTTCACATCCTCAGACGTACCCATTTGTCCGGACAGATAATATTTCTCTGCCATGTGTACCCAGACAGCTTCTGTACCTACTGTTTTTGGATTTTCATATTGATTGGTGATATGGAACACCACAAACGAACGGATATCACTGCCGGGTATCGTCTTCGCTATAAGCTTATCAGCATCTTTGATGAGTGAATCAGATACCTGTACTACAAGATTTTTAAAATATCGGTCAAGCCTTGGCTCCAAAAAAGGTGTGTTCAGGATACGCGGATCAGCGAAATCATAATCATCCCAGTAATGGGCTTTGTAATAATTAAATACCCAAACTGAATCCGATTTCCCATTAGCAAGTTTCGGTGCAGCCGGAATTTCAGGATCTGAGGACATTCTCAGTAATTTCGTGGTAAATGATTTAGTGTTATCCTTCAGCAACTTATCACGGAAAGCTTTAAAATCATTCTGAGAAGCCATGAGTTTCTGCTGTGCATCTGCCCCTCCGGCTTTCCGCACTTCTTCCATCTCCTTCGCACGTTTTTTCAACTCCTGTTGATAGGTGTAAAACAACTCATTCTCCTTAGAATCAGATACTTTCATATTCCCAATCACATCGGTTGTATCAGTGTTAAGTACTATTTTGCGCTCTTCTCCGGAATATACCAGTTCTACCCAGTTTTTATTACCCGGAAAAAGTATGATGTACAATCCGCCCGGCAATTCTTTTTTCCCATTGAAAACTACTTTGCCTTCAGAATCAGCCTTTGCAGTATCTCTTGGTACAAATTGGGTGTTACTCCTACTGTAATGCATTAAAATGAGAGACGAATCCTTAATGCCTTTAATACGTGCTTCAATCTCATATCCCTGACCGAAGCTCTGAGCAAAAACGGTTAGGAGAAGGCACAACGACAAAACCGATATCCGGGAAAAATACTTCATCAGAAAAAATCCTGTTTGGTTACAATTGTTTAAATAAACTTTCTCGCTTCCGAGCCTGTTTAAATTCATCAGATAATTTGTTTACGACATTTTTTGGCTGCAACAGCGTTAAATTTTTTGAGATAGCTCAGGCTATCTCTGCTAAAATTTGCCTTGTTTCGCCAAAAAAATATCCTATAAACAATTTTATATCATAAATCTAAACAGGCTCGTATCTTTCAGACAAAATTAACTTCAAAACGACAACATACACTTCGTTCTTATCCAAATGTTTTATTTTCTATCCAAAGCCATCGTTTTCCTGATCATGCCCTTCAGCATTTTTTTCGTGCTGTTCATCGCAGGTATTTTGTATAAGAATAAAAAACGCAAACAATTAATGCTCCTCCTGTCTTTCGGATGGCTTTTCATTATTTCCAACACCTGGATCGTAAGCAAAGCTTTCAGATGGTGGGAATGGCCTTTTACCAATATTAGTGATGTAAGCAAAAATTATGATGTAGGTATTGTATTGTCCGGCGGAATGACGGAACCCATGCCTCCCGGCACCGACCACGTTAGTATGGGCCCAACCAGTGACAGGTTCACACAGGCATTTTTACTGTATAAGGCTGGTAAGATCAAAAAAATATTCATCACCGGAACCAGTTTGCCCCAGCAGATCGCTCAAAACATGGGAGAAACCAGGCAGGCTGCTTACATGCTCGTGAAGTGGGGAGTAAAATCCGAAGACATTCTTTTCGAAGAACAGGCCAGAAACACCAGAGAAAATGCAGTCAACGCCAAATTGGCACTGAATTCAAGATTCCCTAATGGCAATTATCTATTGATCACCACATCTTCCCATATGCACAGGTCGATGAAATGTTTTGAAAAAATAGGGATGAAAACCGATGCTTACCCTGCTAATATGAATGGACGCCTGTATGCCTGGAGCTTTGAAAATTTCTTTATTCCTGATACCCAAGCTTTATCAGATTTTGATTCACTCTGGCACGAGTGGGTAGGCTTCGTAATGTATAAACTGATGGGCTATTGCTAGCTGAAATAGTCATAGGATATAATCATCTGATAAATGAGAGAATCATCCATCAATGACTATCCCTGACTATTGCTCGCAAACGGTTCAAAAGAACCTAACTTATTTCTCTGACTCTTACTACACACTCAGAATTTTAACCATTCTAAGCAGATCTTCATTGATTGGCTTGGGTAAACGGATGGTATCTTCAAAAGGAGTATATACCAAATCGTTGTTAATAATCCCTGCCATTACATTTTTTTGTCCGGCCATAAGTCCTTCCAAAGCACCCAATCCCAAACGGCTCGCCAATATACGGTCGTAAGCAGATGGAGGACCTCCACGTTGTGTGTGACCCAGGGTCGTTACACGGATATCTGCATCTTCGCTCACCTGACGTTTGATCTTATCAGCTACTTCCTGTGCACTTCCTTCTTCGTCACCTTCTGCTACGATAATGATCGAAGAAGATTTTGAACGGCTCCAACCCTGTTTTAATGTTTCCACTACTTCAGAAATCGGCGTCAATACTTCCGGTACCATCACAAGCTCCGCACCTCCGGCAATACCCGACTGTACTGCAATGTATCCTGAGTCACGACCCATTACTTCAATAAAAAATATACGGTCGTGAGAACTTGCCGTATCACGGATTCTGTCGATCGCATCCAAAGCTGTATTTACGGCAGTATCAAAACCAATGGTATAGTCGGTTCCGTACAAATCGTTATCAATGGTTCCCGGCGCTCCGACAGTAGGAATTCCGTATTCGTTACCGAAAATCATAGCACCTGTGAAAGTACCATTTCCACCGATAGCAACCAGCCCTTCGATACCCAGGTCCATCAGATTGGCATATGCCTTCTTTCTTCCTTCGGGTGTCATGAATTCTTTGCTACGCGCAGATTTCAGGATCGTACCACCTCTTTGAACAATATTACTCACAGAGTGTGAGTCCATCTTAGACATTTCACCATTGATCATCCCATTGTAACCCCTCCTGATTCCATAAACCTCGATGCCATGGTATACAGCTCCTCTCACGACGGCGCGGATGCAGGCGTTCATGCCCGGTGCATCTCCTCCTGAGGTAAAAACTCCAATTCTCTTCATTTATTTATAGGTTATTTCTCTGCAATTGCTACAAAACGTATTTTAACTCTAAAGGCGCAATTTCCACAAATTTATCTGGTATTTTCTTAAAATATACCGTCTATACATGAATTCTATTAAAAAAATACCAAAATAAGATTCGTTTTTAACATCTTAAACATATATCATTACTTCTATCTTTGCGTGAGTTAATAAAAATTTAATGTTCAATTACAGCGCTTGTAACAACTATTCCTGAGTGAAAAGTCATATTTGTAAAATAATAGGCTTTCCATTTCCATCACGTATCAAGACTGATTCAGCTTAATATTATTAAAATGAAAAATTTGTTTTCCTGGCAGCGCCTCTGGCCCCATCTGGTAGCGGTAGTTGGTTTCATCATTCTGTCACTCGCTTATGTGTCACCGGTACTCCAAGGCAAAAAACTGAATATGCATGACGATCAGCAGGCCAGAGCGGCATCAAGAGAGGTCGTAACCTATCATGAGCAAACAGGGGAATGGTCGCAGTGGACAAACAGTATGTTCGGTGGTATGCCTGCCTATATGATCGGAACTGATTATGTAACAAGTCTCCCGACTAAACTTGGACAAGGTGTAAACAAAATTTTACCTGCCCCAGCCAATTACCTGCTTACAGGTCTGGTGAGCGCATATATACTCTTTCTTGTGCTGGGCGCCAGTGGATGGGTCTCTGCACTGGGAGCTATCGCCTTTGCCTTTTCATCCTTTAATATTATTAACCTCGAAGCCGGACACGTCTCACAAATCATCGCAGTCATGTACGCTCCCGGCGTAATTGCGGGGGTCTTTCTCGCTTTCAGAAAAAACTGGTTGGCAGGCGCAGCAGTTACTGCCCTTTTCTTTTCTCTTGAACTATATGCCAACCACGTACAGATCACATATTATCTGGGTGTTGGTGTTGCCGTTTTAGTAGTGATAGAAAGTCTTGCATTGATCAAATCAGGTAAAATTAAAGAGCTGACACTCGTTCTTGCAGGATTGGGTTTTGGCGTACTAATTGCAGTCGGATCACATACAACCAGACTTTGGAATGCATCTGATTACACCAAAGAGACCATCAGAGGGAAATCTGAGTTGACTCCGCTTGATACTCAAAACGCCCCGAAACAAGACGGTTTGGATAAGGAATATGCCTTTACATACAGTTATGGAATTGGCGAGATACTGACACTTGTAGTTCCGAATGCGTACGGAGGAACTTCATACGGCCCTCTGACCAATACTTCGGAAACCTATAAAACGCTCGTAGGACGTGGTGTAGATGGAGCAACAGCATTGAATGTCGTGCAGCAGCTACCACTTTACTGGGGAGAACAGCCGATTATGGGAGGACCCTACTACCTGGGATCCATCATATTTTTCCTGTTTGTACTCGGTATTTTTATCATCAAACATCCGGTGAAATACTGGATTCTGGGCGTAACAGCGCTCTATATTGTGTGGGCATGGGGTAAAAGTCTGGCAGGAATCAATTACCTGTTCTTTGACTATTTCCCGATGTTCAACAAATTCCGGGCGATTACCATGGTAGTTTCACTGGCTGAATTGCTAATGGTCATTCTCGCAGTTCTGACGCTATCTGCTATTGTCAGAAAAACCATTTCGTGGAAGGAATTACAAAAACCTTTCCTGATATCAGTGGGTATCACGGGGGGACTGATGCTTATATTGTCATTGATGCCAACGCTTTTCTTCAACTTTCAGTCTACAAAAGATGCGCAGGTAGTTGAGAGTTTCGCTCAGATGACACAGGATAAAAGCTTTGCGCAGCAAATCGTAAATTCAATTGTTCAGGATCGCGCGGGCTTAATGAGAAGTGATGCATTCAGGAGTCTTATTTTCATCTTGTTAACAGCAGGCCTGGTGTGGCTGTGGATGAAAGATAAAGTGAAACCTTTGATCCTTTTCCCTGCTTTGATCGTCCTGATGATCATTGATATGTTCGGGATTGATAAGCGTTACCTCAACAACGACGACTTTGTAAGCAGCTATACTGCAGAAGCAAAAGCAGCTCCAAGCGCTGCGGACGAGCAAATCATGAAAGATCCGGATCCTAACTATAAGGTTTTGGATGTGTCGTCGCAGCAAGGGCCGTTCAATAGCGCCGATGCCAGTTATTTCCATAAGTCAATAGGTGGGTACCATGGAGCTAAACTTCGCAGATATCAGGAATTATTCGAAAGACAAATTTCGAAGCCAAATGCAAATCCTGGTATTTTGAACATGCTGAATACCAAATACATTATCACCGCCGATCAGCAAGGCAACAAAGTGGCGCAGCCAAATCCTGATGCAAACGGCAATGCATGGTTTGTAAGCAGTTACAAAGTTGTGGCTAATGCTGATGCAGAAATGGCTGCGCTGGATTCTTTGAAAACAAAAGAAGAAGCTGTCTTGGATCAAAAATTCGGAGACAAGCTCAAAGGACTGACGCTACAGAAAGATTCAACGGATAAAATCAGCCTGATTACTTACAAACCAAACGAACTGACATACGAGAGTAATGCTGCGCATGAAGGTCTGGCGGTATTCTCAGAAATTTACTACAATGTAAGAGACGAATGGCAGGTTACGATTGATGGTAAACCAGCTGACTTGCTCCGCGCCAATTACGTACTTCGTGCACTACGCGTGCCAGCAGGAAAACATACGATCGTTTTCAAATTTGAACCTGTTTCCGTTGCTACAGGTAAAAAAATAGATCTCGTTAGTTCAATCCTTTTGGTGGCATTGATCGCAGGAGCATGTTTTGTAGAGGCAAAACGTAAGACTAACGCTTAGGTCACAAACCACATCACAGTATTAGAGCAGGTACAGCAGTATCTGCTCTTTTGCTTTTCAGAGGTATAAGATTCAATTCAAATATCCTCTCGTCATTCTCATTTTGTATATTTGAGAACAGTGTCTGAAAAAATAATTCAAGATATGCACGCCAGTCTGACGATGAAAAAAATAGCCAAAGAACTTGGCGTATCCGTATCAACGGTTTCCCGTGCGTTACAGAATCATCCCAGAATTGGTGCTCAGACGACCGAAAAAGTACAAAAGCTGGCACGAGAGCTACATTACGAGCCCAATAGCAGAGCGATCAATTTTAAGAATAAAAAGTCTTACAACATTGGCGTGGTGCTTCCGTACCTTACCGAACAATACTTCTCTATCGCTCTTTCCGGTATTGAAGAAACCCTTGCTGGAAAGGGTTACAACATGGTAGTAATGCAATCCCGAAACGACTATGAAAGGGAATTAGCGGCAATCAGTTCTCTTATCCGGCACGGTGTAGATGGTATACTGGTATCCATGGCTTCAGAAACTTATAACAAAAGTCATTTCAACGACGCGACACACAAGGTCCCAATCGTCTTTTTTGACAGGGTACTGAAACACCCTAAGTACGGTGCCGTATATGGTGATATTACAAAGGCTGCGTTCGACATGGTGCAGTTTCTGATAACGAAAGGCCATCAAAATATAGCACTGTTGAATGGCCCCAATTCTTTACAAGCCACAACTGAGAGAGAAAAAGGTTACATTGATGCATTGAGGTACCACAGTCTCGCTATCAACCAACAGTATATTAAAAACCTCAATTTAACCAAAGAGGATACGATTCTTAAAATTAACGAGCTGCTGAATCTGGCAACACCTCCTGAGGTAATTCTTGCTTTTCACGACTACATTGCCTTGGATGCCATGGAGGTATGTAAACAACGGGGACTGAAAATTAACCAGGATATCAGCTTTGTAACATTCTCCAATTTGTCGTTCTGCTCCTATCTGGACAATCCTCCTATCGCTACTGTGGAGCAGTTTCCCGGCGAGCTGGGTAGCCAGGCTGCCCGCCTCCTGCTGGAAGCAATTGAGCAGCCCGAAACCTATGTTCCAAGAGAGATTGTGATCGAGCCTAAACTAATCGTCAGGTAAATTGCGGTGATCATCTTTGGTATGGATGTCTGTAAAAATCTGGGTTAAAATTAGACGTCGGAGGCGTACTTACAATCGTTTGCGCAAATTTGTGCAAACGATTGGGCAGCGAGTTCAATCGGTTGCGCAACTATTTTCTTTCACTTTCCGGTGAAGACAACTTTATTTACTTTCTACAGAAATCTACATTTGCTTATGAGCTCTGACAAATCAATTATAAGTAGTCCCGTGCATTCGTATTCTTCGGCTAATTCTTCATTGACAACCTCCGCATCCGGTCGGATTTGTCTGTTTGGAGAACATCAGGATTATCTGGGCTTACCTGTTATTGCAGCAGCTATATCGCGTCGGATTGCCATCAATGGCGGTTTCAGAAGCGATGCGCAGGTGGTGATCCATTTACCGGATATCAATCAAAAGGAAATTTTTGAACTACAATCTGAAATACCTTACACAAGCCCCCGTGATTATTTCAAAAGTGCAATCAATGTCCTAACCCGCCAAGGCTATCAGTTTTCAAAAGGATTTGAGGTAACTGTACATGGAAACATTCCGATCAATTCGGGCACATCCAGCTCATCGGCATTACTGGTTGCATGGATCAACTGGCTGACTCGCATGGCCGACAATCCTTCTCCGCGAACACGGACAGAAATCGGTGAGCTGGCTCACAAGGCTGAAGTGCTCGAATTTGGCGAGCCTGGTGGCATGATGGATCACTATTCCACTTCGGTTGGAGGAGTGATTTATCTGCAGTCTAAGCCAATTGTGAAACTCGAAAATTTCCAACCCTCGCTGGGCAGTTTTGTACTGGGAGATTCCCGCCAGGCAAAGGATACACTTGGCATTTTGAAACATGTAAAATATGGCATGCTGGATGCACTGGAAAAAATAAGAAAAAGAGATCCGGCATTTTCTCTACATACATTCCCGGCAGCATTGACTCCCGACTATAAAAACCTGCTTACAGATGCAGAATATACGTTGTTAGAAGGCAACCTTTCAGACAGAGATGTCTTGATAGAAGCGCTTGAAATGCTACGCAACGACACGCTCAATCATCAGAGATTCGGAGAGTTGCTTAACATTCATCAACGCAGTTTGCGGGATGCCAAGAAAGTCTCTACCCCGAAAATCAATGGTATGATCGACGCCGCTCTTACCGCAGGTGCATTGGGTGCGAAAATTAACGGCTCTGGTGGCGGCGGCTGTATGTTTGCCTATGCACCCGAAAATCCCGAACAAGTTGCCGAAGCTATAGAAAGAGCCGGTGGAGCAGCATATATTATCCATGTGGACGAGGGCACAACCAGTAACGTCCTGGAATCAGCATAAGAATACTATTCCTAAATCCTGATAAATATCCTGCTGTTGCACTTCAGTAACGGCAGGCATTTCCTAAACTTTTAGCCTTTCAAAACCATGAAATCTGATCAAGAACGCAGAAGTTTTCTAAAAAAAGGTCTGCTTGGAAGTGTGGGCCTTTATGGACTTACCAATCAGACTCAAATTACTGAGCCTTTAGAACATGAGTTAATTATTCCTGTTGCAAAAGGGAAATCTGTGATTGATCTGGCAGTAGCTCCTATTAAGCAAGTGAAAGTAGCACTGATCGGAATCGGGGCACGTGGAAGCGGACACGTGAGCCAGTTTGCCGCCTTGTTTCCTGATAAAGCGAAAGTAACCGCTCTCTGCGACATCCAGCCGGAGCGTGTTGAAAAAGCGGCTGCAAAACTGAAAGCCAAAGGTCAGGATGCGATTACTTATTCCGGCAAACCGGATGCATGGAAAGAAATGTGCAAACGGGATGATATTGATCTGGTGGTGATAGCAACACCCTGGCGCGACCACGTTCCAATGGCGGTTTATGCCATGCAACAAGGCAAACATGTAGTGATTGAGGTTCCGGCCGCGTTGACACTGGACGAATGCTGGCAATTGGTCAACACTGCCGAAGAAACCCAGCGCAACTGCATGATGATGGAAAATGTCTGTTACGGAGATGAGGAGCTGTGGGTACTGAACATGGTTCAGCAGGAAGTTTTCGGAACATTGACCTACGCCGAAGCAGCCTACATCCATAACCTTACTGAGCTGATGCTAAGTGAGAAAGGCTATTACGATTTCTGGAGATTGAAAGAGAATATTGCTCACGATGGCAACTTATATCCGATGCATGGACTGGGACCAGTAGCTCAATATCTTGAAATTCTCCGTGGTGACAGATTCGAACATATTGTTTCAATGAGCAGTATGGAAGCTTCTTTATCGGAAAGTATCAAAAAACTTCCCTCAGGTCACCCGTATTCAGGTTTCAAAGGAACGATCCGTCATGGTGATATGAACACGTCGATGATCAAAACGAATAAAGGGCGGATGATTACATTGAAACACGATGTGGTATCGCCCCGACCTTATGATCGTATCAACGCACTGGCCGGGACACATGCGTACCACGAAGGCTACCCAAGCAGATTATCCATTATCGACAAAGGTCATGAATTCCTGAAACAGGGTGACTACGACGAATACAAGAGCAAGTACAAACATCCGATCTGGGATAAACTTAAAAAGGAAATTGAAGTAAACGGCGGACATGGCGGAATGGACTTTGTTCTCATTTACAGAATAATCGACGCACTTAACCAGGGTCGTCCGATGGATATGGATGTATATGATGCCGCAACGTGGAGCTCGGTAATACCACTCTCAGAAACGTCAGTGAATAAGGGAAGCATCTCCGTGAAATTTCCTGATTTTACAAGAGGCAGATGGAAGGAGAAGAGGGAGTTGGGGATTATGGCAAGTTTGTAATTTAGTTTAAAAAAGACAAAAAAGTAGCCGACAGCAGTTAATTCCCTGTCGGTTACTTTTTTGACCTATCTTATTCTTATATCAGGAAATTTAATGGACTAATAGTTCCTTCAACTTGTCCTCCAACTCTTCCGGACTTAGGTTCATATCCAAAATCCTCCCTTCCCTATCGAGCAAAATGCTGGTAGGGATGCCAGTAACTTTATATTTCTCAAACAATTTATTTACAGAATCGGATCGTATTTGCGGGAATTGAATCTGGTATTTACCAATTCCTTTTTTTAGTGCAACCGGTCCGTCGATTGCTATTCCAATAAATGCAACCTGCATTTTATCAATCTTTTTATAGATTTCGTTGAGCTTAGGCATAGTAGCCACACACCCCCGGCACCCTGTTCCCCAAAAATCGATGAACACATATTTCCCTTTCAATGAATCTGACGTAATATTGTTTTGTGATAAAAACTCCTTCGCCTCAAACGGCTCCAACATATTTCCTACCTGAATAAGATATTCATTTTTTGTATCATCAGGATCAAACCCCTCCAATGTCAGAACCTCGTTATACCAGTCGACTCCCAGGTTTTTATATTTTTTACCACCTAACATATTCCCCAGGGTTATTATCTGATTCACTTCGGTCAAATCACTGTTATCCAGATTCACCTCCTCTATTTTCGTAGGAGCGATAACGATTTTAGTCCTTTCAAAATTTGCATTGTTAAAGCCTGAAGAAATAAGAATCTCAAACTCCTTTCCATTGATAGTGAGCTTACTTGACGCGAATCTGGGGAAATTTCTCCACGAAGTTGCCTGATCAGCATTGGTACCTGAACCGTTACAACCTTTCCATTACGCATCTTCTCATAGCTTACCATCAAAGGTTCGGTGTATTTTTTAAAACTATCCACACTATTATCCACTATCACTTCCGGGTAAAATGGCTTTTCATCTCCAAAATCAAGATTATTATTCGTGTCAACCATCCCAACCCAATTCCCGTCCCGATCTACACCCCAAATCACGTAAACCGAACTTTTTATCGGCGATGCAGACAAATTCTTTTCATCGGGAACCCAGTTCCATGATTTCTGTAACCCTTCATAAAATGCTTTACTTAATTTCCCTTGTTTGTAATTCTGATATACTAGCTGACGGCCATCAAGCCACACTTGTTCCCTTTTTACATGAGACCACCCTTTTGGAATATTTTTGACGAGCAGTTTGATACGTAGCCATTCATCCTCCTCCGGATTTCCTTTCCGCTCTCCATTTAGAATTGACCATCCAGGAATGAACGGACCATAACCCTCTCGATATTCAAAAGGTAAGCTTATCCGCTTGCTCTCTTTATTCTCACAACTCAGCAAAAAAATGAGCAATAGCAACGGCAAAAATTTAAATCCCTTCATAGTCTTATCAAAGTCATGTTGCAAGATGGAAATTTATGGATAACCGCAGGTTCCACTAAGATTAGAATAGGCTTTATTCAGAAAAAAGGAGCTTATTCTTGAAAGCTACTAATAGAAAAAAACTGGCTGCCGGTAGAACTATATAATTTCTACCGGCAGCCAGTTTTTTTACTTTGTCAATAATATCAAAAGTGAAGATCCACCATCAAGCCCACTAACAAATCCTCTCCACTTAATTTTGTATCCTTGCCTACTTTCGTTTCCGTAGATCCATTGCCGTGATAGATATATGCCGTCTTATTGTAGCGATCTATCAGCCAACCAAGCTTGCAGCCATTGGAAAGATACTCCTCCATTTTTCTCTTTAAATCCGACAGATTATCATTTACAGAAACTACCTCTACCACAAGATCCGGGCATATGGGCGCAAACTTAAAACGATCTGTTTCCGAAATAGCTTCCCAACGCTCTCTTGCTATCCAGGAAACATCGGGAGATCTTACAGATCCATCTGGTAAAGTGAATCCGGCAGAAGAATCAAAAACATAACCAGCTTTGGAATGGCGATTCCAAAGCCAGATCTGGCCATTAATGTCTGAATTATAGAATCCTGTATCTGATCCTGTTGGGGCCATAACTATGATATTACCTTCCTTATCCCTTTCCAATAATAATTGCGAGTTCGCCTGACAGAGATCAAAGAACATATCCTCAGTAAAGGTCGCAATGGAATTTATTTTCAACGGCAGTTCCATAACATCTTATTTTTTCTAGAGTAGAAAGTTAACCATATAAGTCAACTTTCTATCTATTTTTTCTCAATTCCGGCAAGAATCCGGCCAATATCATTGGCTCTGTTCATAAATGACAAACTTGTATCAGTATCCCGGTCATCGATCGCATTCTTGAACTTTTTCAGCAGTTCAATATAATCCTCAAGTGCTTTGGATACATTCTGCTTATTCTGATCAAAAATAGGCGCCCACATTTGGGGAGAACTTTTAGCAAGCCTTACAGTTGATGAAAAACCAGTGCTTGCCATATCAAAAATCGCTCTTTCGTCGCGTTCCTTGTCCAGAACAGTCAGGCCCAAAGCAAAGGAACTGATATGACTTAAATGAGATACATAAGCCAGATGCAGATCATGTTCGACCGGCGTCATGTAATGGATTTTCATACCTACATCACGCAGAAATGCCTCTACCAAACCAAGCGAATCGGGGTGACTTTTTTCTTTTCCGCAAATGATGACGTTTTTGTTTTCCAAAAGCTCCTTAAACGCTGCACCCGGTCCCGAGTTTTCCGTTCCGGCCATTGGGTGTACCGCCACGAACTGGTTACGTTTCGGATGATTGTCGGCCAGTGAGCAGATCAGTTCTTTGGTCGAACCAAGATCCATAATGGTTGCCCCCTCCGGAAGTTTGTCCAGCATATCAGGAAGTAAGGTATTGATCACATCCACAGGCGTAGCCAGCACATTCAACTCTGATATACTCAGCGCCTCATCCAGGGTAGCAATCTCATCCACAATCCCTTTTGCAAGCGCAATTTTTTGGTTGACTACCGAAGCATCAACCCCTATAAACTTTACATGCGGGTATTTTTCCCGTAGTCCCAAAGCAAAGGAACCACCAAGCAACCCCACACCTATTATACTAATAACCATTTCCTATCCCGATTGAGAGGCTTCACAAAGCCCCAATTCAATATTATATTTCAACAACTCCCAAAACCCTCTGCCCTACTGCCTAATCCTCTCCACAGCTTCCCAAATCCTCTCCTTAGGCATACAAAGCGACAATCTGATATAGCGTTGTCCCTTAGGTCCGAATATGAAACCAGGAGCTATGAACACGTGCTTTTCTATCAGCAAACTATTCACCAGCTTTTCCGCAGACTCCACCGAATCGGGTAATTTCCCCCAAAGGAACATTCCTTCCTGAGCAGGATCCCAGGTACAGCCCACAGTACGCAAAAAAGCTTCGGACGCTTCCAATCGTCCCTGGTATACAGCGTTACGCTCCCTATGCCATTCATCGCTGTTACCAAGAGCCGCCGCCGCTGCTTCCTGCATAGCCCAGAACATTCCGGAGTCGACATTACTCTTGATCGTCAACACCGCATCGATATAAGGTTTCGCACCAGCAAGCCAGCCCATGCGCCAACCCGCCATATTGTGCGACTTACTCATAGAATTGAGCTCGATCGCAACTTCCTTCGCTCCTTGCACCGACAATAAGCTTATAGGAGCTTTTTTATTCAGCACCAGGCTATAAGGATTGTCATGGCACAAGAGAATCTTATGTTCTTTGGCAAAAGCAACTGCCTTTTCGAACAATTCAATTGTTGCAGGAGCACCTGTAGGCATGTGCGGATAGTTCATCCACATGATTTTTGTCTTCGGTGTAACCAGCTGAGCCATTACTTCCCAGTCGGGCTGCCAACCAAAATCCTCTCTGAGTGGATATTCAATCACTTCTGCTCCCACCATTTTACTCACAGCACGGTAGGCGGGATAACCAAGTTCCGGCACAAGCACTTCGTCGCCCGGATCAAGAAAAGTCAAAGAAATATGTGTAATCCCCTCTTTGGAGCCAATCAAAGGCAAAATTTCAGATGTAGGATTCAGATCGACCTGATAAGTTCTTTTATAAAAATCTGCGATTGCGGTGCGATAACTAACAGTACCTGTATAAGGCTGATAACCATGCGCCAACGATTTGTGGGCCGCTTCGGATAAAGCCTCGATAGTTTCACTGGAAGGCATCATATCAGGATTTCCAATCCCGAGATTAATCACATCGTGTCCTTCCGCAATCAGTTTACGTACCTCGGCCAGCTTCACAGAAAAGTAGTATTCTGAAGTCTGACGGGTGCGCTGTGCAGTTTCTATAATCATTATGATCAGTAAATAATTCTGTCTGGCTATAACATGGAACGCTACCATTGCGCATGTCGCCAAACGGGGCGCAATTTACGATTTTTACCCTTACACACATAGTGTCAGGATATGCAATCTATTGCTTCTGAAAGTATAAAGCCAAGAGAGTAATATAGGGAAGATCAACTTTTGCTTTAAAAGACGTGTATTGAGGTTAATCTGTTAATTTAGCATTATGAACTTTTACCGATATATACTCTTTCTGTTATTACTTTCAGCCGGATGTTCCAAACCATCCCACAAAATCATCGTCGCGACTGCCGCTAATGTCCAGTACGTGATGCAGGAAATCAAAAAGGAATTTGAGAAAGAAACAGGTAAACCGATAGAAATTGTGGTCAGCTCATCAGGGAAGCTCACTACGCAAATCCGGGAGGGCGCACCATTCGATGTATTTGTTTCGGCTGATACCAAATACCCTGATGAGATTTTCAATAAAGGCGGGGCCGAGGAAAAGCCGCGCGTTTATGCCTTGGGTACGTTGGTGATGTGGTCGAAAGAATTACCCGTGGAGAAGTTATCAGCTGATATTCTGACTGATGAGAATGTAAAAAAAATCGCAATCCCCAACCCCGATGTTGCCCCCTACGGCGCAGCGGCTTTGGCATTTCTGAAAAAACGTCCTGATTTTGAGCAAATCAAAACCAAGCTGGTATATGGTGAAAGTATCTCTCAAACTGCTCAATATATTTCCTCAGGCACAGCTGAAATTGGCTTCAACGCATTATCCATTGTACTTGCTCCCGAAATGAAAGGAAAAGGTAACTGGATCGAAGTAGATTCTTCTTTATACCAGCCGATTGAACAGGCCGCAATTTTGCTTCGTCACAGCGATAACTCTCCAAAAAAGGAGACGAGTGAACAGTTCTATAAATTTCTGTATTCTGCCAAAGCAAAGGCAATATTTACAAAATACGGATACAAGTAATTTTTGATTCAAAATGGATTGGCAGCCTTTATTGCTCACTTTTAAACTGGCAACTATAACATCGGCAATATTGCTGATTGTGGCACTGCCTGTGGCTTATTGGCTTACATTCGGAAAATTCAGGGCACGGGGAATCATAGAAGCTTTGATCGGAATGCCGCTGGTTCTTCCCCCATCCGTGATTGGTTTTTATTTACTTCTGGCTTTCAGTCCCTCCTATTGGTTTGGCTCCTTCATTGAAGATACAATCGGGTTGCGGTTGGTTTTTTCTTTTCCCGGTCTTGTAATCGCATCCATCATTTATAGCTTGCCTTTCATGGTTTATCCACTACGGGCTGGTTTCCAATCCTTACCGGAGTCATTAAGGGAAGCTTCTTATACTTTGGGAAAGGGCGAACTGGAAACCTTTTTGAAAGTGCTTTTGCCCAACTGCAAACCTGCAATACTTACCGCCTTTGTACTCACTTTTGCCCACACGGTCGGAGAATTCGGAGTCGTATTGATGATCGGAGGCAATATCCCGGGGGTGACCAGGGTAGCCTCTGTAGCCATCTATAATGAAGTGGAAGCATTACATTACGATGTTGCCAACCAGTATGCACTTGTTTTATTTCTGATCACATTTGTTATTCTGCTTATTGTTTACTCCATTAACAACCGATTGCGAGGTGTCCGAAGAACTGCTTGAAATTGATATCACTCACAGCTTGCATACCGCCAGTGGTATTTTGCCAATGGAAGTAGCCATCTCTTTTCCAATCGGAAGTATTCTGGCTGTTACCGGACCATCAGGATCAGGAAAAACAACGTTACTCAGACAAATAGCAGGTCTTACAAAGCCCGATACAGGATATATAGGATTTAAGGAATCGGAATGGCTGAATACGGAGAGTCGGGTGAATATTCCAGTTCAGAATAGGAGTATAGGTTTTGTTTTTCAGGATTACGCGCTTTTTCCACATCTTACGGTAGAAGAAAATCTCTTATTTGCTTTACCGAAAGGCGGAGATACCGGAATTATTCATGAATTACTCTTCGCTGTCGGATTAAAAGAACTGGCAAATCGGAAGCCATTTCAATTATCCGGAGGACAACAACAGCGGGTAGCCTTGGCAAGAGCGCTGGTTCGCAAACCCGACGTGCTATTGCTTGACGAACCACTTTCGGCTTTGGACGCTTCCATGCGGGAAAATTTGCAGGAGTTACTTTTAAAATTCCATCAAAAGTTCGGCTTCACAATGATTATTGTAACGCACGATCTGAGCGAAATTTTTCGGCTGGCAGATCATGTTGCAATACTTAAGGAAGGAAAGCTTGACAGCTTCGGCACGCCGGCAGACGTTTACATTAAAGAGCAGCACAATAACAAGGACCTTGTACTACACGGCGAGGTTCTGTCCCGGACCAGTTTGCACGAAGCAGTTCGGATACATGCGCTGATCAACTATAAAATGCACATTTTTGATTTGTCGGAACAGGAGGCAGAGCATCTGCATCCGGGCAGGCATTTCACTGTCTCATACCTCCCCGACCATCGCACCATTCGTCCGATAAGCAATTAAGCCACATTTCATCTATTCATATTCACTCAGGGTAACTTTTCATAGCATACGTCTTTTTTCAAAAACTAAACTCACATTTTTATGCAACGCTTTTATAAGCTGATTCAGATCGCACTAATAGCACTTCCTTTACTTGCTATGCGTCAGGATAAACCACTTAAAGTCATTTTCTTCGGTGATTCTATCACACAAGCGGGAGTCGGCCCCACTGGTTATATTACCAAAATGACAGAAATGCTGAAAGCAAATGGAAAATCGGCTCAATACGAACTTGCCGGTGCCGGTATAGGGGGCAATAAAGTATACGATCTCTACCTGAGACTAGAAGATGATGTTCTTTCAAAAAAACCGGATGTGGTTTTTATTTATGTAGGTATCAATGACGTATGGCATAAAACGTCTCACGGTACGGGAACGGATGCTGACAAGTATGTTAAGTTTTATGATGCGCTGATTCGTAAAATGAAGGCACAGAATATTCGGGTGATTGTTTGTACACCGACAGTCATAGGAGAGAGAAACGATAATTCGAACGCGCAGGATGGAGATTTGAACTACTATTCAAAACTAATCAGAGACATTGCGACAAAAAATAATGTACAGGTTTGCGATCTGAGAAAGGCTTTTGGCGACTACCTCCTGAAAAATAATCCTGAGAATAAAGAAAAAGGAATCCTGACTT
This sequence comes from Dyadobacter luteus, assembly GCF_003383615.1. Lineage (GTDB taxonomy): Bacteria > Bacteroidota > Bacteroidia > Cytophagales > Spirosomataceae > Dyadobacter > Dyadobacter luteus. Next base: position 30,063 of record NZ_QNUL01000020.1, on the reverse strand, counting down.
CAGACCGCGTTCACCTGACAGACGATGGCAATAAGTTTTTAGCGGAGAGGATGATGGAGGCTTTGGTTCAGAAATGACCCGGCCTGCGCGACCCGGTCTGCATGACGAAGTCAGGCTGAACGGTAATTGCACATTGCTTAATTTTCCGTGCAGACCAGCTATCGGTGTTCAGACCGGATTGCGCAGTTGCGTTTTAATAAAACAACTTAACCACATCACCCCCAAGCACATCATAACTATCCTTCATAAAGCTGTGTGCATCGTAATCTGTCAATTCAAACAATAGGTTTTTATTACAGAGACTTCCTTTCCTGAATCCAGCATAATCAGGAAAGGAAGAATATTTCCAATGTTCCAATTTGTTCTCTGATAAACCCGCAACGAAAGGATTCTGATGAATGTAGTGCATGCACCTCACCATATATTCCTGATCATGAATCAGCTTTGACTTTGTTCTTTTCTGAAATAAACTGCCACTGATCCCTCTGCTATTATTGATCACAGTGGTAGTGGTGTAACTACTCAATAAAATACCTAATCTGTAACTCAGTTCTGATATTTCATTGGTTCCTGAAATACGATTTTGACATCCCTTCTCAGTTACATGAATCATCAAATGAAAGTGATTTGGCATTAGACACCATGCCAATAGATTGCTTACCGGCAAAATCTGTTCTCTCATTTTACGAATAAATAAGAGATAGTCATTGTCATCAAAGAAAATGATTTGGCGCTGATTACCACGATTGTAAACGTGGTAGACTTTGTGTATTTCAAAGTTCATCTCATCACAAGTTGGGAATGTTGTGATGAGACGGAGACTTGATAATAGGTAACATTACGCGACCCGGTCTGCATGACGAAGTCAGGCTGAACGGTAATTACGCAACGTTCAAAAGCAACACTACCTAATTCTTCCGTGCAGACCAGCGATCGCTGTTCAGACCGGAACGCCCTGATCAAAAAATAACTACTCCCAAAGCTTAGCAGGATAAACCCCATTCTCATGCAAAGGAGTCAATGCAGCTTGTACAGTTGGTTTATCCTCAGGATAGGTTACGCCAAACCAGTCAGACTGACTGCGGAATACGCGGCAGTCACCCAGTCCGCTTTTAATAATATGAGACATCACTGTCGGGATATAAAACTCCGCTTTCGGCGTATTCAGATTTTCTCTTGCATACACCTCAAACAGGTCCTTCGTAATTGGAAACATGGATGGCTTAAAGCCCCAGAAGTTCATGGAAACCGGTGTTTCAGGAGCCAGTTCCGTCAACTGGTCATCTTCTTCAAAATAGATTGTACCGTCTTTTTCAAATATTTTAGTCCGCTCTACTACCGATTCGAGATTGTGATCTTCTCTTTCAATACATACCCCTCTTGAAACTGTTCCGTTTTCTGAAAGTGTACGTTTCAGTTCATAGCCAATCATTGCATGCTGATTCTCATTTTTGTCATTGGTCAGGAAATCAGCCATCGTTTGAAATGCCTCTCTTCCATAAAAATCATCAGCGTTGATTACTGCAAAAGGAGTATCTGTTTGCTCCCACGCACAAAGTGTAGCATGACCCGTTCCCCATGGTTTCACTCGCTCTACCTTTCCCAGATCCTCCGGAACATAGGATTGTATACCCTGAATTGCAAAATCGAAATCAATTTTACCTTTTAGTTTAGGAGCAAAAAGTGCTTCCGAACTTTCGCGAATTTCTTCACGGACAATAAAAACTACCTTGCCAAAACCCGCACGAATAGCATCAAACAAAGAATAATCGATAATCGTCTCGCCATTAGGGCCGAACTGATCAAGTTGTTTGATACCGCCATAACGGCTACCCATTCCTGCGGCCAGAATTAAAAGTGTTGGTTTCATCAAATTCTTATTATTGAAAATTGCGTATAGTGATAAATACGTTTTTATGGATGTTATTTACTGACTTTTCAGCCACGCAAATTAACCTGATTCTACCATATAAACGAAACGCGCCATGAAATTCATGGCGCGTTTCGTTTAATAAATATTTTTAAGATCTTAAACTGCGAAGCTCTCTCCGCAACCGCAGGTCCTTGTTGCATTTGGATTGATGAATTGAAAACCTTTTCCGTTCAGCCCATCTGAAAATTCAAGTATAGTCCCGGCCAGATAAAGCAGGCTTTTCTTATCAACAATGATTTTCACTCCTTTATCTTCAAAAATCATATCTGTTGGTTTTGAATCCGAGTTGAACTCCAGATTATAGGTAAGACCGGAACATCCGCCTCCCAAAACACCAACGCGGATCTGATAATCGTCCTGATGACCTTCTGCGTTTCTTAATTCTACTATCTTAGTTTTGGCTGCTTCGCTTACAGTTACCATACCCTGTTCATTTTTATGATTGCATATGATTAACGTCCTTGTTATTTAAGAAAGTTCATCAAAATTCAAAAACTTACGCTACTCTCAGTATGATTCCAGCACTCTGGCTCCACCATCATTGATTCCCGACAGATGCATCGTTGCATCTATACCCACCTCCGCAAATGTTCTCACCATCGCCTCGCCTGCCTTCGTTGCATTTTCTATACCTCTTGAAAGTGCAAACATAGATGGACCGGAACCTGATATACTGCAACCTAACGCGCCATTGTCAATAGCAGCTTTTTTCACTTCATTAAATGAAGGAATCAATATAGAACGTACAGGTTCAATAATGACATCCACCATCGACCGGCTGATGAGTTCATAATCCGACTTCATCAAGCCCGTTACCAATCCAGCCACGTTCCCCATCTGCGCAATGGTATTCTTCAGCGACACTTCATTGCGAAGAATATAGCGTGCATCTTTCGTATTGATTTCAATGTCAGGATGCACCAAAGTACAGTACAAATCCTCCGGCACAGGTACTGAAAATATATCCAATGGTGTGTAACTCCGGATCACGACAAATCCTCCCAATAATGAGGGCCCGACATTATCAGCATGAGCAGAACCGGAAGCAATGCGCTCTCCTTCCATTGCGAAAGGGAGTAAATCTTTTCTTGAAAGCGGACTTCCCAGCAATTCGTTCAACGCTACCACACCTGCAACCGCACTGGCTGCACTGGATCCCATACCACTTCCCAGAGGCATGTTTTTATGCAAAACCACTTCACAACCAAAATCCGTCCTACCCAAATGCTTCAACAAATGAAGCATTACGACAGTCACTGCATTTTTCTCAGCAGATCTGGGTAGTCTTCCTTCGTCTCCGGTGATATCAGCAATGACAATACCCGGCTCATCTCTTCTTCGGATTTCAACAGTGTCACCTGGCTCCTGTATCGCAAAGCCAAAAATATCAAATCCGCAAGCCACATTGGCTACCGTTGCGGGGGCAAAAGCTTTTATATAATTCACTGTAAAAAACTATTTTCTTTTAAATAGAGGACCGTTTCGTTAAGAAAAAGTTCGGCATCATTTAATGATTGAAGTGCTTCCTCGGGAAAAATATCATCGTAATCGTAATCACTAAACTGACGTTTTTCAAAAGTTCTTTTTAAGGCAATACCAAGGTCTCTTGACAGCAATCCATTTAAGATAAAATCCTTATGAAAAGAGTTCTGAGCTCCTTTATGAGATTTGGAAACAACATTTATTGATGAGAGTAATGCCTGAATACAATGAAACATTGTGTAATATGACCGATTTAAACTGGCATCAAATCTTTTACGCTCCATTAAATCGCGGGAATCATCCAGGCAATTAATCGCTTTTCCTATAATGTCATCAATTGAATGTTTATTCATATTTCAATCCCATCCAGATAGACATTGCTCATTAGTGGTGTCAGCTTAGCTTCTAATTTTGAGCTTGTTGTCGGAATGGCCGAAACAGAAACAGCATATTTTAAAGACAAGCCAAATGTAATCTCCGACATATTGCTTATCTCAGTATAAGGTCTTATCTCATGATCATTCAATACGACCAAATAATCTATGTCTGAATCCTCGGTCTGCTCACCTCTCGCATAAGAGCCAAACAGTATAACTTTATCCAGTCTTTCCTGATAAAGTTCGCTGATCTCTCTAACAAATTCCTCGGTTAGTTTTGCAACCGAATCTGGTATCTTCCTGTTGCTCATAGCTTTAAATCATTTTGGTAAATTTACCAATATTTACTTCGCTATCCCAGATAACTACTGATACTCATAATATCTGCAAAAACACCGGATGCCGTCACTTCAGCACCTGCACCTGGCCCTTTGATCACCAAAGGACGATCTTTATAGCGCTCAGTAGTAAATGATACGATGTTATCACTTCCTGAAAGCGTATAGAATGGATGAGACGCATCAACCGTTCTCAATTCCACCACAGCTTTGCCGTTCTCCAGGGTGGCGATATACCTCAGTTTTTCTCCCTGCGCTTCAGCATCTGCCTGCAGTTTGGCAAAATAGTCATCCGATACAATAAGCTCTTCGAAGAAATTCTCCACAGTAGGCGCAGCAAGACAGTTATCCGGCAAAAGCTGTGCAACATGTACATCAGTCGCTTCTAAAGGCACACCAACCTCACGCGCGAGGATCAGGATTTTTCGTGCTACATCAGCTCCGCTTAAATCCTCTCTCGGGTCCGGTTCCGTAAAACCTTTCGCCTTCGCTTCTTTTACAACATCTGCAAACCGAATCCCCGGTCCAAATGAGTTAAAAATATAGGAGAGCGTTCCGGAGAGAATCGCTTCAATTTTAAGGAATTTATCACCACTGGACATCAACCCCTGAATAGTATTGATGATCGGAAGACCAGCTCCTACGTTAGTTTCATACAGAAACTTCACGCCTCTTTTCAAAGCTGTTCTTTTCAAAGCAGTGTACTCTGCATACAAGCCAGAGTTAGCCACTTTATTAGGTGTTACCACCGATATACTTGCTTCCAGCAACATATTGTAATACTGTACAATATCCTTGTCGGAAGTACAATCTACGAAAACACTGTTTGGCAGGTTAAGCTCAATCATGCGCTGAACAAAAGCCGGCAAACTTGTCTTCACGCCTTCGTCGCTGATACGGTCTCTCCATTGTTCCGTACTGATACCGTCCGGATCCAGAAGCATTTTTTTCGTATTCGAAAGCCCTGCAATATTCAGATTGAGCAGTTTTTCGTCCCGCAAATATTGAGTCTGATTTTTGATCTGCTCCAATAGTGTCGCACCTATCAGCCCCACACCCACAATGAACAAATTGAGCGATCGAGTCTCCGACTGGAAGAAAACGCCGTGAATTGAATTAAGCGCTTTGGATAAATCCCCCTTGGAAATCACCACAGAAATATTGAGCTCAGAAGAACCCTGGGCGGTTGCCACCACGTTGATACCGTTCTTACCAAGTACAGAGAACAGCTTACCCGAAACCCCTGTACTTTTCTTCATGCCCTCACCCACGATCGCAATAATGGAGAGATTTTTCTCAATAGAAATGCCATCGATGTAGCCTAATGCGATTTCATGAGAAAATTCCTTTTCAAGTACTTCCCGTGCACGTTGTGCATTTTTAGGATCAATTGAAAAACATATAGAATGTTCAGAAGAGGCTTGCGATATCAATATTACACTGATGTCATTGACCGATAAAGCCGTAAACAAACGACCGGAAATACCAGCCACACCAATCATCCCGCTTCCCTGAATATTCACTAGGGCAATCTCGTCTATGGAGGAGATACCTGTAATCGCGTAATCTTTTTTCTCTGCACCCTTCTGTACAAATGTCCCGATGAAATCAGTATTGAACGTATTCAACACTTTCAACGGAATATTCTTCGCAAAAGCCGGTTGCAAACTCGGAGGATAAATCACTTTTGCACCAAAGTGTGACAATTCCATCGCCTCGGCATAGGAAATAGACGGGATCGTGAAAGCATTAGCGACTTTGCGTGGATCCGCCGTCATCATGCCATCCACATCTGTCCATATTTCAATGACAGTCGCATCAATAGCCGCACCGATAATGGACGCCGTGTAATCCGAACCACCACGTCCGAGAGTTGTAGTTACACTGTCAGTCGTTGATGCGATAAAGCCAGTCACGCACTGCAACGATGTAGTTTTTGCAAAATATTCAAGAATTTGTCGGTTCGTAACCTCGAAATCCACATCACCCATACCATACGTCGCATTGGTGTGAATAATAGTACGGGCATCACAGAACTCAGCGTCGACGCCTCTGCTTTTTAATATCTCTGAAATCACCAGTGTCGACAACCTTTCACCGAAGCTCATAATGAGATCAAGGGTTCTTTCAGAAAGCTCGCGAATCCAGGATACACCGCGAAGAATATCACCCAATTCGTTGAAAAGTCCACGTACAGCAGCAAACGTACTGCTCTGATTTTTCACATTGATCATTCCCCGTACTACCGCGAAATGACGTTCCTCTACGACTTTTAAAAATTCAATATATTCCGTATTCCCGGCAGCAGCCATTTTCCCGATTTCGATCAGGCGATTCGTGACGCCCCCCATTGCAGAAAACACAACAGCTATCTTTTCACCGTTCGCAATGTTATTTTCAAGAATGTCAATTACAGTTTTTATACTATCAACAGTACCGACAGATGTGCCGCCAAATTTGAGAACCTTCATCTAAAATTATATTCGAATTTTCGCAGAATGAGAAACAAGTTGCTGTGAGCCACTTTCTTTAATTCTGCAAATATAACAATTCAAACGCCGTATCATCCATCATGAGTCCGAAAAGCAGTATGAACGTATAACTCTGTGCTTTTCCATCATTCATTCCAATATAAAAATTCCCCTTCAACACATTTAAGCCGCATTTCCGGTAGTCTGAAAATAAAAAAACGGAACAGCTTCCGCCATTCCGTTCAGAAAAAAATTCGTTTCTATCTCAGAACATGATTCCAAATCCTACGCCCACATTGGCAACTCCTACAAATCGCTTTTCATTGATCGGGACGCCCAGCTCAGGATAATTGCCAACTTTCACGCTGATTGCAACATCCTTTAACTCTGCTTCGGTAGCAAGAAAATCTCCGGACATATGGAAATAAAGCGTATTCCCAAGCGGAATTCTTAGACTTGCCCCTGCTCCAACTCCCAAATCGCTGGTTGACGCCGGGCGAAGTGCCACGGTCATGTTGTTCTGTCCTGACTCAAAGGCTCCTGTCATATTCACAGAAGGCGAAGTAACCTGTACATAACCTCCCTGAACGTGCGCTTCCAGTTGTACTTTATTCAAATTAATGTACAAGGCCGGCCCAATCATGACAGCATTAAACTTCCATTTGGAAACACTGGACTGCCAGCTATGAGCGGATGTCTCATTGATCAACGGCTTAATTTGCTCTACGGATACGTTTGCCCGTTCAATAATTGGCTCAGGTTTGGTTTTATTCTGATTCATGCTTCCCGAAATCTTCAATCCAAACCATCTGGCTATTCGAAAATCATAATTCACCTGACCGTAATAACCTGCTCCTGTGAGCCCGGCAAAGGGGTCATCGAGCCTTTCACGCGCCAGTTCACCCACTGGCAAGCTATATCCTCCTGTGATCGAAAAAAAACTTCTGTTATTGTTTTGAGCCTGACTGTCAGAGACAACCAGTGTAAAAACGAACAACAGTAATGTCAAACAATATTTCATAAATCCGGTTTTTCAATTTGTATCCAAAATTATCAGCCTGCCGCAACAGACCCATAAGGTAACTTCAATCGAAACAATTTTAGTATACCTGTCTTGAAATACTTCGTAAAGGGAAATTTTATCAACACAATCTTATAAAACTGATTCGTGATTATTCGGAATCCACCTTGGTACAAAAATGGTAGCGTTGCTGGCAGAACTAAATCAATAACGTCATGAACAGGCAAGAAACAGATAAAGAAGCCAGAGCAACCAAAAACACAAAAAATGTCTGGAAATGGATTTTGGGAGTAGGTGTTGTACTGATGCTGATCGCTTTTTGGGGAGGTTTTTTTAACCACGATGAAAATTTCAACGAATCCGAAACACCTGCTCAAACCACCGCACCAGCCGACACTGTTGCCTCAGACACGGTGGGCAACGTAAAGGCTGATACGATCATGCAAAGTGTACGGGGAACCAAATAGGCCAACACATATTTTAGGGGAGCAACGCTTCCCACAATATTTCTACAGGATGTAATGAAACGCGTCCTGTTCCATCTTTAATCTGGTGACGGCAGCTGGTTCCGGGAGCAGCAATGATGACTTCTTCGGGTTGCTGCCGCACCGTTGGAAACAACACCAATTCTCCGATTTTCATGGATACTTCGTAATGTTCTTCTTCATATCCGAAAGATCCTGCCATTCCACAACATCCCGAAGGAATCAGTTGAACCTGATAATTCTCAGGCAGCGATAATGCTTTTTTTGATGCAGTTAATGTAGATAATGCCTTTTGATGGCAGTGCCCGTGCAGTTTAATCAGCCTTTTATCGGTTCTGAAAGAAGTCCGGTTGATGCGCTTCGCGTCCGTCTCTCTCGCAATAAATTCTTCAAAAAGCAGCGCATTTCGGGAAATCAGAGCTGCACTCTCTCTTAAGTCCTCAGGTACAAGATCCCTATATTCATCCCTGAACGACAAAATTGCAGAGGGTTCAATACCTACAAGAGGTGCATCACCTGTAATCAGATCTTTGAATAAATTCACATTCTGAATCGCCAGATTCTTTGCTTCCTTCACAAACCCTTTAGATAAATACGAACGCCCTGACTCTACATGTTTCGGAATAATGACCTCATATCCCAGCTTTTCCAATAGTTGAACAGCCTTTTTCCCTATTTCAGCATCGTTGTAATTGGTAAACTCGTCACAAAAAAGATAGACCTTACGCGCATGGGGCTTAGGGCTTGGGGAAGTTCGTTTGGTATACCAGCTTTTAAGTGTAACACTGTCCAAATGCGGCATAGATCTGTCAGGATGGAAACCAACCATTTTGTTGGCTATCTTGCGCAGTGCCGCGTTTCCGAAAATTCCATTGAAGGCCCACGGTGCCATTGAGGCAAGCTTCATTTGTTTTGAGAAATTAGCGATCAGTTTACTTCTTCGGGGCACACCAAATTGCTCATAATATTGCTGGGTAAATTCAGCTTTCATTTTACCCACATCCACACTGGAAGGGCACTCAGACTTACAACCTTTGCATGACAAACACAAATCCAGAACCTCTTTCACCATTTCCGGCGATGTAGATTTTCTCGTATCTTCTGTCAGATACCTGCGCAGCATATTGGCACGTGCGCGCGTGGTGTCCCGCTCGCTTCGCGTTGCCATATAGCTCGGGCACATGGTTCCTCCTGTCAATTCCGTCTTACGGCAGTCTCCCGATCCACTGCATTTCTCAGCCATCCGTAACATGCCTTCCTGTCGCGAAAAGTCAAAATGAGTGGGAATAGCCGGAGCAGCCTCGTCCGCTTTATAGCGCAGAAACTCATTCATAGGAGGCGTATCAACAATCTTGTTAGCATTAAAAATGCCTTTCGGATCCCAGATTCTTTTTACTTGCCTGAACATTTCATACACTTCCTCGCCCATCATAAAAGGAATAAACTCTCCCCTTAACCTGCCATCCCCATGTTCACCCGACAACGCTCCGTTATATTTTTTTACCAGTTTGGCTGTATCAGCCAGTACGTCACGAAACTTTTGTTTCCCTTCCGAGGTCTTAAGATTGATCATCGGCTCTACGTGCAACTCACCCGCACCGGCATGTGCATAGTAAGAGGCCTGTAACTGATGCGACGACAGTAAATTTTCCAGATCAGCGATATATTCCGGCAAGTCTTCTACAGCTACAGCACAGTCTTCGATCAGGTTTACAGGCTGCGTATCTCCGGGCAAATTCCTGATCAGTCCCAATCCTGCCTTACGGATATCCCACGCCTTTGCAGCAGCTTCTCCAAACAGCAATGGATAGGCGTATCCCAAATTTTCAGACTTCAGTTCTTCTACCAGTGCTTCAGCCTGAACTTTTACAATGTCCTCATGCTCTCCCCAAAATTCAACCATCAGCAAAGCAGCAGGATCGCCTTCGATGAAAAACCGGTTCTGAGAATAGACCGTATGATTTTTTGTAAAATCCATGATGTACCTGTCGACCAGCTCCGAAGCTTTCGGCTGGTACTTCATCGCAATGCGATTGGCATGAAGCGATTCTGCCAGAGAACTGGCATGGACACAAACGACTCCAACAGCCGGCGGCATTGCCTCTACCAAACTGATTTTGGCTTCTGTAACAAAACAGAGCGTTCCTTCCGAGCCGGCTATCAGGTTACATAAATTAATATCTCCCTTTTCAAAATTAGCAACAAGGGCGTCCAGCGCATAACCGGAATTTCTACGTGTGACTGTAGGCTTTGCAAACTTCTTTTTGATCAGTTCCTGATCTATCGGATTTGACAGCATTCCCCACATTCCAGCCAGAATGGCCTGCTCGCGCTTTCCGGTGGTATCTCTTGCAGAGACAGCTTTGATGTAATCTGCTACCGAATTGTTTTTAAAGACGACTTCTGAACCATCCGCTAACAACGCTTTCACTTCCAGCAGATGATCGCGGGTGCTACCCCAGGTGATTGAATGCAGACCGCAGGAATTATTCCCAATCATCCCGCCGATCATCGCACGACTGGCGGTCGAAGTTTCCGGACCGAAGAGCAGACCATACTGTGCGAGATTTTTGTTCAGATCGTCACGAATAACACCTGGCTGTACCCTCACCCATTTTTCTTCCTGATTTACTTCCAGAATCTTACCAAAATGCTTGGATATATCCACTACAATTCCGTTTCCAACTACCTGTCCGGCCAGTGAAGTACCCGCGGCACGGGGGATCAATGTCAGTTTCTGTTCATTGGCAAAGGCGATCAGCAAACGAAGGTCTTCCACATTGCAAGGCAACGCAACGGCCATGGGCATTTCCTGATACACAGATGCATCAGTGGCATAAATGGCCTTTTGTGCAGCATGAAGTGGCGAGTCATCAAAATAAAACTCTCCCTGTAATTTACCCTGAAATGTACTGAATTGAAACTGAGATATACGGTTCATCTGGTGCCTGTAAATTGTAAGGTAAAATTAGTCGAACAAAAGTTAAACAAACGGATTCGGCACATAGAAATGCTACGTGCTTCTAAAATGTAGAATCATTTTTAATAAGTGTTTATGCTCAATGTGACCATGCCTCCCGGGTTGATACGTATATTGGCACAGTTTTTACAATTCCTGCTTCAATCAATTCAAACCAAATCGGTAAATCCATGAAACGGATATCAGTTCTGTTACTTACATTTATTTGTCTGCAATCCTTTGCCCAGAATACTGCGAGTGTCACAATCACCACTCCCGCGAAATTTGAAGCACAAATTACACTCATACTCGAAGATGTTCATTTTCACCCCAATCTGGGAATCGGACTTTCCGACGTGGAACTGGTAACGGTCGCATCTGTTAATCTGATTGAAAAGCAGAGCGAAAAGGTGTCAGTTGCTATTAAAGAGCCTAAAATGATGCGGCTGCAGTTCAGCGGCGGAGGAGTGAATAAAACAAGGATGTTATTCATACAACCAGGTGACGACCTGACGGCTACCTTTCCGGGGAATTCGGATGCCACCTTTACTGGTAACACTGCAGTATATCAGACCTTTTTACAGAAACATTTTCTGGAAAACCAATACCAGTATCTTCCCGTATTCGGCTACCGTCCTGCACAAATTGAAAACAAGGCTGTGGTGCAGCAAAGTGACAGTCTGAAGCAAGCACGTTTGACAGCTTATCAACAATTTAAATCGTCGAACCCTAATGCCTCACCTGCGTTTGAAGCTTATGTGAATGCCACTACACAAACAGAATCTGCTGTGATCAAAAGGCTGATTCAGGAAAAAATTATGAGAAGAAACAGAGTGTCACGACTGGAACCTGCGCAACAGAAAGAACTGGAAGATTTTACACTTTCAGAGTTTAAAGTGCTGCCGGATGATGCTTTATTGAGCCAGTCGTATCGTGATGAACTCCGCAACTGGGTTTCCATTCCGTCTATCAGGAAGTTCCCGCTTTCGGCATCTACCAATTATGAGATCAGTGCAGACGCACTCAAAGAGATTTATGCTGCCAGCAAAACCAGACTGCAGGCTTATCCGAAACAGCAGGCCTATTTGCTCACCTACTGGCTGAACTATGCAGCCACCGCGGTTCCGAACCCGGAAACTGCAAAAACGCTTCTGGCTGATTATAAGACAACATTGCCTCAATCACAGTATACTGATTACATCTCAAAACTAATTGCGACAAAGGAAACGCTAAAATCAGGTGCAGCTGCTCCGGAATTCACATTACTAAGTGGTGATAGTAGTACTGTTTCTCTTAGTCAGCTCAAAGGAAAACCTGTTTGTCTTGTATTTGCTTTCAGTATCGGGCAGCATGAGCCGGCGTTGAAGGCGCTGGAAGATAAATATAAAGGAAAGGTTACATTCGTATACACGCTCATGACCGCAGGAATACCTCTTCATACATGGAAACCTTATGCTACCGAAAGAGCTGACACCAAACACTTGTGGGCTTCTGAAGAAAATATTGACCTTTTAAAAGAGAAATATGCCGTAGATATTCGCTATCCATTTGCTGTCATCGATGCACGTGGAAACATTGTTGAGCGATGGATTCCTCAGGAGTTCCCAAACAACGAAACGCTCGATGCTGCTATCCAGAAGGCGTTGTAAGAGCAATCACAAGATTAATATTCAGTTAAAATAGCTGATTTGGAACAACTTTTGAGTGTCTGGTGTGTTTTAAAATGATACACCAGACACCAATTTGCATGAAATTTTCCGCCCTTCTGGCCCTTGTTCTCAGCACATGTTCTATAGCATCATTCGCACAGATTTCACCACCCGGACTTGATGACACTAATCTGGCAACCTGGGGGGCAATTGGTTTCAGTCAGGATCTGAGTCCTAAATGGACATTAACAGCATACCTTGGAGGAGCCAGAGTTAGCAATCCCGACAGCTGGTATCCTTTGAAAAAACAAAGTATTGCCGTCTACAATCACGAGTTTCAATACAAGTTCAATCCAAAGTGGCAGGCTTCACTATGCAGCAGTATCCGACTTCAGAATAAATATGAAGAAGAATTTCCATTTGAAGCGCAGGAGCAGGCTTATCGTTGGGAAGTAAGATATTATGGCAGACTTTACCGGAAACAACAGATCGGAAAGTTGAATATGACCTATTCTTTCAGGCCTGAGTTCCGTACCTTCTATTCTCCTGACTGGACACCATCCACAACTCCTGTAGAACTCAGGTTCAGATTAAAGGCACAGGCGAGTATTCCCTTAAACAACTCAAAATCAAACTTTTTACTTGGTGCCAATGAATTTCTCTCAACGGTAGATGAATATACTTTGAATACACCTGCTGGTCGCGAACATGAGTGGAGTAACTATCAGTTTACAGAAGACAGGTTATCGGTATATTTCCGGCATGTGTTTAAAGAGCAGGATATTATTCTTGATCTGGGCGTAATGGAACAGTTTAAAACCGGAAGCGACTTTGACGCTATTTCTTATGTAGCATTCGATCTGCTTATTCAAAATCCATTTTCTAGAAACCATTAGACAATAAAAAAGGCGATGTTTCCATCGCCTCATGAATTTCCTGACCTCTTATTTACGACTGTACGTATCTAGTGTGGCCTGCGGGAAAGTTCTAAGAATATCCGCCATGGTGTTTTTGATCATAGCATCTCTGTCATCTTTCTTCGTAGGCGCTTTTACCTTACCTGAGGCCCAGCCTTGCCAGATCATTTTCTCCGTACTTTTCTGATAAATATTCAGAATGAAACGACTTTCCTGATAATTGTAAGTCGAGATATTATTCCCTCCCCCGTACCACCACATATAAGGTGAATACATATTGTTGGAGCGCACCTGCTGACGGTCTTTCACGTCGGTCATAAACCGAACAATGATTTCAGGATTATTCTGATCCAGCGTATAACCTTTTGCTTGCATCACCTCTACAACTGCATCTCCAAGACGCCTTCTGTTCAGTTCGCTACCCAGCAAAGGATCCTCTTCCATTGTACGTTCCGATTCTACTTTGAAGGTTTTAAACTGTTTCAGGTTAACTGATGTATCATGATCGTAGCTCACCTGAAGAGCCTGGCTGCAAGCCATAAACAGAATCCCTGCCACAACCGCAACCAAGGCGGATTTTGTCAACTTCACTATGTTTTTCATGCTGATGTTATAAATATTGGTTTAACAATTATCTGACACTTTCTGAGGGCAAATGGTTTAAAGATCAGAAAAAGATATCTATAAAACTTATAACATATGTCGTTGGTATGTAGGTCCTGAAATTTATTTTTATTGCTATTTTTTCGCTGCACCGGTCACTTTAGTTTTACGCAATGGACACAAGAAATGTTGCAAGTTTCAGGAAATACAAACCAAATACAGATAGGCCTAAAACAAAAAACGCAATGGATCGACTTTGCGTCCATTGCGAATTCCGTTATAAATATTTTGTCAAATGTTTCTGTAGTCCGGATGTTTGTATCCGTCGCGGTAGGCACGCGTAAGTAATGCTGTCGTTTCCCGATCACCAACGACTTCTTTTTTCACCGGATCGTATACCAGCGGCCGACCTGTTTTCATGGATAAGTTAGCCAGAATACAGCTTGCTGTAGATATGTGTCCCTCTTCAATATCAGCAATAGGACGAGAGCTTTTATCAATCGCACTCAGGAAATCAAGCATGTGCAGCCTTGTGGCAGGAGCCGCATTCAGCTCAATACGATCTTCTTTTACATCTTCAGGATACTTTTCTTTTTCATAAACGACATCCTTATGAATTTTTTCGCCTTTGCCTTGCGGAATAAAATCATATGACATTGTACTTGCCCACAAAGTCCCTTTTTCTCCATACAGGGTAAATGACCAGGGATAATCAGGATTATTAGGCGTTCCCCAGGTTCTATGCTGCCATACACAGTTCAATTCCGGATATTCAAAAACTGCAGACTGGGTATCCGAGATATTCGATTTACCTTCTTTCTGCACATATATTCCACCTTGCGAACTGATCCGGGTAGGCCATCCCAGTTTCAGCATCCATCTCACGGTATCGAACATGTGTACACACATATCGCCGGTGATTCCATTTCCATATTCCATAAATGTACGCCACCAGCGGATATGCGGGATATCGTCGTAGGGTCTCAATGGCGCCGGGCCAGTCCATCTTTCATAATCCAGAAAATCGGGAACGGGTTTCACTGGCGGATTTCCATTGTTACGCATGTGATAGTAGCAGCACATCTCAACATGTGATATCTTGCCCAGCAAACCAGCATCGACAATATTTTTTTTGGCATCAATTAAGTGCGGTGTACTCTTCCGTTGTGTTCCCACCTGTACTACCTTCTTATACTTCCTGGCTGCTGCCACCATTGCTTCACCTTCCATCACATCCACGCTGATCGGCTTTTGCACATACACGTGCGCACCAGCTTTCACTGAATCTATCATTTGTAATGCATGCCAATGATCAGGCGAGCCAACCAGGACAATATCCAGCTCGTTTTCTGCCAGCATTTTGGTGTAGTCGCCGTACAGTCGTGGTACCTTCCCTGATTTCTGACGTTGACTTACCAGCTTACCGGCTTCATTCAGTTGATTTTTATCGACATCACAAAGCGCAATCACATCCACCGGAGCCACCTGTATCAGTCTGAAAAGATCACTTTTACCATACCATCCTGTTCCGATGAGCGCAACTCTGAAAGGTTTGGCCGGATTAATCAGATCCATCCCGCGAGCACCAAAAGTGGACAATGCAAGCGTCGCAGTGGCACCATACAAAAACTGGCGCCGGTTGATATTAAAAGAATTCATGTCAGGTCGTGTGATTGGTTTGGGAATAAAAAATGCGACCGGAATGCGGTCGCAAGTAAAAGACGTTATTGAGGTGGGTTTACTATTGAAGCGCTCACAGTTTATAGACATCGAAACCGTATGCTCATTTCGAATAGCCTTTCGTAATTACTAAAAAGTCACAAAGGCGGTAACAGCTCAAAATCTTATCAGCCACAAAGGGTAACAGCCTGAAGGAAAACTTCAAACCGGTGGTGCGATTGAGAGATTGAACTAGTTAAAAATCTGAATTTATTCTAAAAATTTCAATTCCAGCATGGTACGATTGAGAGCTATCACCAATACAAGTCTGGTGTTTTTGAATAAATTTCAATTCCAACACGGTACGATTGAGAGCGGGAATTTCGCTTGTGTACATGTTAAAAAAGTTATTTCAATTCCAACATGGTACGATTGAGAGCATATACTTTTACAGCTTTTGTCGACTTGGCTCGTTATTTCAATTCCAGCATGGTACGATTGAGAGTTGATAAGCTGTTCGAAAACTAAGTGATACTTCATTTTATTTCAATTCCAGCATGGTACGATTGAGAGTATATTGTTGACCGTGTCGAACAGTCGTATCAATATAATTTCAATTCCAACATGGTACGATTGAGAGACATGGTTGACCGACTAGAGCAGGCATATCAATATAATTTCAATTCCAGCATGGTACGATTGAGAGATACTTGCAGACCCGAAGATTTACGCCGGACTCGAAATTTCAATTCCAGCATGGTACGATTGAGAGATCTCCACCAAGTTGGCTACCAGGAGCATCCCACAATTTCAATTCCAGCATGGTACGATTGAGAGCCAACACAGGCAAAACACCTGGTCCTTTTGAAATAAATTTCAATTCCAGCATGGTACGATTGAGAGACACCAATGCCTACAAAGCCGTTAGCTGCTTCGTATATTTCAATTCCAGCATGGTACGATTGAGAGAGTACTCAGTATCGCATTTGGTCCAATCGCCTCTGAATTTCAATTCCAGCATGGTACGATTGAGAGTTACAATGAAGTGAAAATCTACGGGAAAGATGACGATTTCAATTCCAACATGGTACGATTGAGAGGGCTACCATCATTATCGACGGAGGTGGCACTTCCGGATTTCAATTCCAACATGGTACGATTGAGAGAAACGTTTCTGGATGCAGCCTATGCGGAAGATGTGTAATTTCAATTCCAACATGGTACGATTGAGAGTGTCGCCAGATCCGCCGTCGATACGGTACAAAATACGATTTCAATTCCAACATGGTACGATTGAGAGACCCAGACCATTACCGCGTGTACGGGCTTGGATTAATTTCAATTCCAACATGGTACGATTGAGAGATCGAATTTTATTGCAGTGTCCAGACCACATATAATAGCATTTCAATTCCAACATGGTACGATTGAGAGCATTTTTGTTGATGAAATGTAATGTGATTAAACAAAATTTCAATTCCAACATGGTACGATTGAGAGCGGCCATTACTTCCGATAGTGGGCGGAAGTTTTCATTTCAATTCCAACATGGTACGATTGAGAGGTTGATCCAAAGCTCAACTACCACATCAATCCGCAAAATTTCAATTCCAACATGGTACGATTGAGAGTCTTTTAGCACTTCGGTACTGACGCGTTTTGCTTTATTTCAATTCCAACATGGTACGATTGAGAGCTGCTTTTTCGAAAACGTCGCCGGACATCTTACCAATTTCAATTCCAACATGGTACGATTGAGAGTGCATTCTTCTTGCGAGGTAGTCGGAGTATTTTCTGTATTTCAATTCCAACATGGTACGATTGAGAGATATAGAGCCTTTTTTGTGCCTTTAATGCTGTCCTGAAATTTCAATTCCAACATGGTACGATTGAGAGTCCTGTCTCAGCTCCCCCCTCCTTTCCTGTCGATGAATTTCAATTCCAACATGGTACGATTGAGAGAGTACCACTTATATATATTAAAAGCAAACATAAAAATTTCAATTCCAACATGGTACGATTGAGAGTCTGCTGACCTAAATTTTCTATCGCTTTTTCATTGAATTTCAATTCCAACATGGTACGATTGAGAGGAAGGTTTTAATGAAGTTTTCAATCTCTTCATCCAATTTCAATTCCAACATGGTACGATTGAGAGTATTCCAGGTCAAAGTCAATTACTAATCTTTGCTTCATTTCAATTCCAACATGGTACGATTGAGAGTGGGTTAACAGAATCAATGCATTCACGAATCTCGAAATTTCAATTCCAACATGGTACGATTGAGAGATCCGTTCCGTCCTTTGCATTAAGCCACTGAAATAGATTTCAATTCCAACATGGTACGATTGAGAGCGGCTTGTCCGCTACAGTCTCAAACTTGGCGTATCATTTCAATTCCAACATGGTACGATTGAGAGATTGAAGAGCTTACGAAGCTTATAAATGATTACAACATTTCAATTCCAACATGGTACGATTGAGAGAATCATATTCTTTTTAAAAACCAGAGGTAGGAAACGATTTCAATTCCAACATGGTACGATTGAGAGATCGCCAGACTTGCCGCCAATTTGAGGGCTGTTAAATTTCAATTCCAACATGGTACGATTGAGAGATACCTCAAAAAATTGCAAATAGAGCTTTAGGTATATTTCAATTCCAACATGGTACGATTGAGAGTCAGGTTTTGATTGAAGATATCCGGAATGCCTTGGGATTTCAATTCCAACATGGTACGATTGAGAGCTTGCCACTGCTCCATCATTCGATTACTATATAATTAATTTCAATTCCAACATGGTACGATTGAGAGACGTTTCTGGATGCTGCCTATGCGGAAGATGTGTAATTTCAATTCCAACATGGTACGATTGAGAGTATATCGTACATCAACAACAGTGACAATGTGACATCCATTTCAATTCCAACATGGTACGATTGAGAGTCCGTTTTATAAATCTTGAATGCGAGATAAAGGATAAGGAATTTCAATTCCAACATGGTACGATTGAGAGTTACGGCCTGATAATGATTCTTTCCTGCCTAATTACATTTCAATTCCAACATGGTACGATTGAGAGTTTGGTAACCGTAGCCTCTGCTATAGCTTGCTTCGCTATTTCAATTCCAACATGGTACGATTGAGAGGCTATATATCTTCTCTTCGGCTTCCTTACGCTCCGATTTCAATTCCAACATGGTACGATTGAGAGGTTATCAACTTAAAATAATACTCAAATGTCACAATTATTTCAATTCCAACATGGTACGATTGAGAGACATTGAAGCATTGATGCATACCGGCTCCCAGGAAATTTCAATTCCAACATGGTACGATTGAGAGATTCACGTTTGCCAAGATAGTAATCGATCAGATCCTATTTCAATTCCAACATGGTACGATTGAGAGAAGCCCCCTGTCTGTAAAATCAAATCAGATCCACTTATTTCAATTCCAACATGGTACGATTGAGAGAGCTACAAGGACGAGTAAGAAAATGTATTTGAGCATATTTCAATTCCAACATGGTACGATTGAGAGGTCTGAAGAAAAACCTCTTCGTCTGCATTTGATCTATTTCAATTCCAACATGGTACGATTGAGAGTCCGCTATCTGCATTGACGTATCCGTTCACTATCCATTTCAATTCCAACATGGTACGATTGAGAGGGAGAGTCCGTAAAGCTCCAACACGAGATAAGATCATTTCAATTCCAACATGGTACGATTGAGAGCACATGAAAAGAAAGTTGTCTGCTACTCGTTGGATATTTCAATTCCAACATGGTACGATTGAGAGGTTTTTAGATTGAAGAGCTATTTTCAGATTCTTCTATTTCAATTCCAACATGGTACGATTGAGAGCAGCCTCTTCCAGAATCACGCGCTTGATACCTACAAATTTCAATTCCAACATGGTACGATTGAGAGAATGTTTTGCGGGCCACCTTATTTGTAAGCTTTTTTTATTTCAATTCCAACATGGTACGATTGAGAGAGATATTTTATCGCTTTTAAAGTCAAACGTTTGAAGATTTCAATTCCAACATGGTACGATTGAGAGCTCTAATAATTTGTCGCCTTGTTCTTGACCTTGAAATTTCAATTCCAACATGGTACGATTGAGAGACTTTCACTGTTCACACTGATCACCGGCCAGCTTAATTTCAATTCCAACATGGTACGATTGAGAGAATCATGGGTCGCGCCGAAGCCTTCTTCTGCTTTTATTTCAATTCCAACATGGTACGATTGAGAGGATGTTCAATTCTGTGGGCTTTTCCTCTCCCCCTTCGATTTCAATTCCAACATGGTACGATTGAGAGTCGATGATTTGGGTGCAGAATCACTCGGTAAGCACAATTTCAATTCCAACATGGTACGATTGAGAGTTTCTACGACCTGGATAAAATGTATTGTGGCACTCCTGAATTTCAATTCCAACATGGTACGATTGAGAGAATGCCATGACTCCCACACCTGAAGAGCTACAGTAATTTCAATTCCAACATGGTACGATTGAGAGCGCAATTGCAGCTCCAGCAAAAGCAACAGCAGCATATTTCAATTCCAACATGGTACGATTGAGAGAGGCTACAAGTAAAATCGCTTAACCAAGAATAACCAATTTCAATTCCAACATGGTACGATTGACCGTTGCAAAAACGGCCTTGTTTTGCAATAAAAGGGTATTTTTAAGTTAAAAACAAATGAAAAAATCGTCGATGTTCGGTTCTATGATTTTACCGGGGTATCGACGACTGCTAATTATCAGCGAGTTAGATAACAGAAATGACAGCTTTATTTATTTCAGTATGTCAAGGAACGTCATGAAAAATTACTTCGACGACTTTACTTCTCAATTTTCACAAGAAATTATCAGTTGACATCCGCTCTAAACCTACAACCTGCTTGTCCAGCCATCGCTCTTCCCGGCTTTTAAAAATGATCAGACTATCTGATTCTTCATCCATTATCTTTCGGGCACTGTGTACCATTTCCTTTAATTTAACCTCCGTAATCTCGCCTTCAAAAACCGAATTTTGGATCCAGTTCAAATACTTGCGGCAATGCTTCAACATTTTCCCCACACGCTTTTCCCCAATATCATAAACCAAAATAACATACATATTCCGTGGTATTTAACAGATAAAAATTGAAACAAGCAATTTGCAGGCTGGACTCTTAGCGACGGCCCTCCATCACCACATCATCCTGAAAGGTTTGTATTCCTCTATTCCTAATAAGTGTTTTTGCAACTTATAACATTCCAGTTTTACCAGATGTTTGTAACTCACATTCCGTCCCAGACTCCTGTGCTTAAACGTCTCCTTTAATCTTTCCTCAAACGTTTTTACAAATAACTTTCTGGCTCCGTCTTTCAGAACACATCTGTTTAACTCCTGCCGAAAATCCGATGCCTGTATCTGCTTCTTATTGAGCATACTAAATATGGTCCGGTCTACAAGAAGCGGCTTGAATATTTCCGAAAGATCCAGCGCCAGAGAAAATCTCCTGGCTCCCGGCTCATGCAAAAAGCTGATCGTCGGATTGAGTTGCGTGTGATAAATCTGATCCAGACAAACAGAATAGCAAAGCATATTACCAAATGAAATAAGTGCATTGATCTCATTTTTGGGAGGTCTTTTACTGCGTCCTTCCATGGCAAAGTCATTTACAATTACCTCAAAAGCATCATAGTAGGCCTGCCTGATATTACCTTCAATTCCCATGAGTTCATTGATCTTCGATGTTTGTCCGATCAGGCCATGATAATCCTCTATTCTTCGCAGTGATTCACTGACATCTTTACCCCGATTTGCGTAATAAGCCAGATTTTTGGATATGTTAAAATAGGCACCTTCCACAAACTTACATGCCAAAACCTGTCTCTTTTTCTCCGACAGATAGTACTTTGTCTGCTCAACCTGCATTTTACCTGCCAGCAAATATTCTTTCGGCATAAACGATCCTGTGTAGTGTTCATAAAAATCGAAAAAATGAACAGCTACCTGATTCTTACCCAAGAAATTGTATAATGCACTATTTGCGTCCAGACTGCCAAAACAATACAGATTATCAACAGTTTCGATGGGCAGATACCTCGGCTGCAACTCGTTACCCTCCTCATCCACAGGCTGGAAACATAGTGTATTGTCTTTCCGGGACAGTCGGCCGGGATTGAATAAATAGAACGATTTTTTCACCTGAACACCAGTTAATTATTAAAAGGAAGCACCCAACTTATAAGTTATTTCTTTTATTGCCTGCACTGAATACATGTGTCAATAAGCATTCAGGACTGCCTGACAGCGATCTGTTGTTTTTCCAGATCGAAAAAATTGGGATCCCACTCCTGTTTTGGCTTCAAACCCAGCCACTTCTTCATCTCCTTATACTCCGGATGTTTGTTATCACTCAATATATCTTTAAGGTTAGCGTAACCCCACACTCCTCCACAATCTTCGGGTGGACACGCACCTTTCCCAGCCAGGAGTTCGGGATTAAGTATGGTGTCATCTAAGATAGCTTCAAGTGTAATCTGATGTGTCCAATCGTCGCCAAAGTCATATATGTAAATGTATTTCTGACCTACGAATTGAAATATTTCGGACAGTTTCACCTTTGAAGCGTCCAGCTTTGTATAGGCCATAAAAAAATCATCGTCCTCCTCTTCGTCCACAATACCGATAATTTCGTCGGAGCCATATCCCGTTCTTGAAAACTGAAACATGTGATAATCTTCCCAGCCAAAAGCTGCCTGAATAACTTCATGAAAGCGCTCGAATGTTGCCGAATCTGCAATCAATAGCCTCCTCCAAACAGGTGGTTTCGTAATGTTTTTGATTTGAATTTTAAATTGAAAAGTCATTTTTACATCGGTTAATCCCGCACAATTTATACAACTCTTAACGTTGACTTGTAAACTTTCTTTACTTGTAACAAAAAACTTCGCTTATACAGAATCGTCGTCAGACTTCTCCTGACCAGCAAAAATCAAAATAACTGCACGACTTACACTTTGATTTTGGCAGTAAAGACGGACACCGTTCCGATCCGATGATTTGGCTGGCATCGGCAATCCATTTTTTCAAATCAGATTCACCTTCCTCATCCAACTCAACACGTTCTGTCTGCCGAAGCTTTGGATATTCTATGATTCCATACTCAGCTTTAATATCATTTCTTCTCAACACATACATATAAAACTGAACCTGAGCGACATGTGCCTGTTCCTTAGCAGCCGATTTCTTCACCTCGTGCACCACACCATTATACGGATCATAAAAATCGATTTTGGCGATCAGTCCGATCCCATCAGGCACATCCGGCTCCACCGAAATCTCCACCTCGGTATACCTTTCAGCACGCTGCGGATACGTTGTTTCTCCTATTAACTTTCCCTCATACACGACGTCCGACGTATGTTCCATGCGAATGGCGTGGGCGTGAAGCCACATTTTGCGATGGCAAATGAGGTAGTAATTAAGGAGGGTGGCGGTTAGGTGCATGGGAAAGGATTATATACACCTCTCACCAAGACTGTGAGAGGCTATGAAACTTGACAGAAATCAACTGACTTTAAGTTGATCTTCATATTTAAAGGCTGTCAAAAGCTCTGTTAACTTTGCTTCTGCTCTTTCCAATGCATCAACCGTTTCTCCTTTTGTATGAATGAAACCACCGGCCTGTAAGGTGATAAATGTTTCAACACCTTTTAATGATTCATCCACAATAGGGTCAGCCTTGTCCGAATCCTCTTCCGACAATTTGGCCCGAATACTTCCGGCAATCAAATTCGCATTGTCGCTGATTGATATTGCTAATGTGTCCATTAAACTGAAAGTACGTGCCTGGTTTGACGTAATTTTCCAGTTTATTATGGCTTTAGCCAAGCCTTTCGCCCATTTCTCTCGAAGTGACTCAGGAGCAACCAGGCACGGTCCAAATACATTTTGGCTCTCTATCCAACCCTCACCCTTCAACTTTTCAATCGTGGTTTCGGCCATTTCAGGTTCAAACGAATTGATTGAAACAGTAAACAATCTACGCAAGTCAATGGCAATATCAGAAACAAAAAGTCCAGTTGCGCGTTTGTTATCGGGAATCCACTTACGACTAAGACTCCTGTCTTTTCCCTGCAAAAATTGAACAATCGCATCTTCACTTAATTGATTACCAGCCTCATCACGAATTATGACCTCATTATTAGGACGCTCGCTTCTATCAAATGAGGCATCCTCCGAGTAGGTTCCAGCTAACAAAGGATGTAGCGCACGCATTGCCGAAATAGAAAGTGGACTTCTCCTCTTTAAAGTTCTATCTTTTCCTCCCTTTGCTGCTTTCATCCACCCACCAAACAATTGATCGGCATAGCTTGGGTCACAAGTACCGTAAACTTCACCCTCTTTTAATTCCTTTTGCTTTGTAATATCAAACAGGAAGGTTGTTGGCGAAGGTGTTTGACCGATAGCTTCACTAAGAGAATCAATCAAAGAACGTTTAACCTGTTGCCCGCTAGAAAAAGGAATTCTCCTCTTAAATTGAGGATCATAATAATATTTTTGCCCATCCGCAACGCAAAAAACGGTATGCTCTGCTCTTTTGAGGGTTCTTATGTAAATCGTGTTCATATTGGGTTTATGAGTTAAAGTTTTAAGATTGCTTTTCTTTAAATGAATAGTCAAATTTTAGAAGAGTGCAGAAGTAGCCAAATTCTTCGTTGGTCATCAAGTGAATGTGATCTTTCAGGTCCTTTATTTCAGTGAGGTCTTCTCCCGAAAGCCCAGATATCATTTCAGTCAAAGCTTCAATAAATCCTCGCTTAGTTTTGGCTCCAAATAGACCTTTGTTTACCAAAGTTGGTCTTTCCATACCTTTAGACCCATTTCTATACCTCAAAATGATCTCTGCCAGTTCAAGAGTATATTCTGTGATTTCTTCTTTGTTTTTTGAAAGCATAGCTACTAACCAGGTTTTATATGCGTAATAATTGATAACGTCGTCGGGTTTATTGAAAGCAAGCATTTTACCCTCTCCCATATATTTTGTAATACCTTCCGGTCTTAAAGCTTGTAAACCAATACTTCCTAGCTCACAAGCTCTTTTAATATGCATTCCAAAAAGAGCTTCGAATCGCTTTTCATCCGTATCGTTCGATCCGAAAAGTTTTTTATAAACTTCAAATATTTTATTTCCTGACTTGAATTGGAATGGAATAAATCCAATTGTTTTGTTGGTCTGCCCATACCCATATACGTAACCGGTTAGCTCACCATTTGGGTATAGCTGGGAAAGGCTAAAAAATAACTGCGACCAATTCACAGTATTCACTTCTATCAAAGTGGAACTAACATCAAAAATTTTCCTAGTCGTAAGATCTGTAAAATCAAAATCTGCTCTAAAGCCTTTAGCAGAACGACTATCCAAGGAATACGTCAACCACTGTCCATTCCAGGTGTTAATTTGATTACCCCTCAGTTTATCCAAGGTTTCATCGTTGAGATATTGTCGATATGTTTTCCAACCTTCGAACGTTTGCAAGGTGATTGCAGGATCATCAAACAGTATTGTGTAGCCACCAGCAACGCCAATACCCAGGCCACTTCCAATCCATGATAAATAAATATCATCACTGGTTGTAGGAATCTGTATATCGCTAACCAGTCCGGAAGTACTTGCATACTCTTTTAGCTCAGAAGCAGGATAACCCAATGCAAAACTTCCATCAGGCTCACCGCTTTCAGCTTTGGAAAAAAGGTTTTGCAACTTCTCCTGCCTTTCTTCAACAGTAAGTTTGTCTGGTTTTTGTCCCGCTTTCATTTGAACAAATGGCGAATTCGTGATCCATTGCAAATACTTTGAGTGGTTGTAAAACAGATCAAAATAAACTTGCTCAAAGAATTCCTTAGGGGATTTGTTCTCTGCCTTCTTTTCGTTATATGCTGCTAAAAATGTTCTCCCAACAACTGTTGTTATCATAAAATTTGAAATTTTACATCTAAATTTTTGTCAGATATTTCCTTGACCGTTAAACCCCGCGCCAAGTCGTAGGCGCTGTCTGGAATAATAAATGGCTTGTTACCTTTCTTTGATTGAATCATTTTACAAACTGAAAAGTATCTTACCGGAATTTCCAGCTCCAATCTCCTTTCAAAATTTGATTCTTCATATTCATCTTTATCAGACTCCCGAATACAGGACACAGAATCAATTTCTAAAAGCTCAAATAGAATCGACTTGCTTACGTGGGTAAGCTTATCAATTGTAATTCTTCCATCCGATTTGAATTTTGAATGCTGCTCAATGTTTAAAAAATTAATCGCCGGAAATACTATGTCAATTTTTCGCTGAATATCCTTTTCATGTAAAACATCACCATCTGGCAGTTCTTTAAAAGTGTTTTTTAAAACTTCCAGGTCATATGGACGGGCATCCTTCTGATTTTCAGGAGGTGCAGCAACATAGACATTTTTTATTTTGCCGATCGTCCCGGAGTTTCGTTTTCGATTGATACGCCCGAATCTTTGAATCAAAGCGTCCAATGGAGCAGTTTCTGTAATCATTATATCAAAACTGATATCCAGACTTACTTCAACTATTTGTGTAGAAACTACAATACATGCTTCATTAGATGTGTTGAATTCACCAGTAGGTTCACCATACTCATCCAAGCCAATAAGTTGTTTCTCATATTGATTTCTGTCACAACGACGGAAGCGACTATGTAGTAACAAGGCAGGTACATCACTATATCTTTCCCGCAAAACATCAAAAACATCCTGAGCTCTGTCAACCTTATTGAGAATCACTAATACTTTTTGCTTGTCTATTATCGCTTGATGAATTAGTTCATCTGCATTTTCAATTGAGTCAATTTTAAATACCCTGTGCCTGTCAAATTGACCAAGCTCGTAATTTGACAAACTAACTTCCAATACATCCTCTCCTAAAATTTCGATAATCTTTCTGTACAGAACCGATGGCATCGTTGCTGTACCAATATGAATTTTACAGCCTATATCTTTAAGTATCTGAACCAGTTTCAAAACAATTGCTTGTGAAATCCCAGTATAGGTGTGAATTTCATCAAGTATGATATCACAGCCTTTCAGATCAAGTAGCAATGCCTCAAAACCTTTCATACCAAAAGCAATAGCTGCCAGTTGGTGAGGAGTCAATACCTTAATGGAAGATCCAAACAGCGATTGTAATACACTTTCTTCCTCCCCATTCGACCGTTCTACAACCATGGAAGCAGCATGAAGAACCCGTATATCAAGATCAGGGTTGGTTTCACGTAAATCCTTATCCAAACGCTTGAACATCGCATTAATCGAAGCTTGAAAAGGGAGTGTGTAGAACACGCGACCGTTACATCTTTTAAAGAGGAAATCTGTTTTACCAGCTCCAGTACAGGCAACTACAATTGAATGAGTTTTAGGAGACAAATAATCCTGATTCAAGGACAATGGATACAACTCGCTCTGCCTGTTAAAAAAAGACAAATCAGGTGCCTTGAAAACTCTCGTAATCTGCTTTTCTGTATCATGTATTACTGCCGACGCAAAATGATCCGCTCCCATTAAAACCCCTCTCCAAGCACTGTAACCGCGTTCGCTTGAAAGCTGTTGTGTGTAAGTAAGAGCAGTATCAAGATTTTCAAGAGCTTTCTCTCTTGATATAATAGGCGTCGAAATCCCTAAAATATTCAACAACTCAATTCCGTCGGAACTCCAACTTTCCCATTTACCTAGGTGGTAGTCTATATAATCGTACCCATCATCCAGATCAAGCAGTCCCTTACGTCCTGCATCATCTTTTACTGATTTGTGATGTCCTACAACCATCTCAATTAACTGAGGATAAGTCTCCTCAGGAAAAGCCGATAGAAAGAAAAGAGAGCTAATCTCATGCCGCAATACCTTTGAACTAGTCGGCTTTCCTGTGAGGCGTTTTTGAAATTCTGGATGAGCCTTGCCAATATCATGAAGAATTGCTCCCATGTAAGCAAGGTCTGTATCCATTTCCAGATACCTTGCAAAAGCCTTTGCAGCCATACCAACATGTTCAAGATGTTTTTGAAGAGAGGTCCATTCAGGGTCGGACTTGGCAAACAATATTTTCATCCCAGATTATTCACAGGTGTACCAACGATTCTTAGCCAGCCATACATAGGATTTTGTGTAACTCTATGATATCCTACTAAAAATGACTTTTCAGTTTCCTCGAACACCAATTCAAATCCGGCATATCTCTCTTCATTTTCTACAAAATCTTCGAAAGTGGTTTTCTCAATAGATTCTGGAAGCATGATATCCTCATTTCTACATAAACATATATGTTGAGAGAACGCTGCTTCAGCATCTATTTCGCTCTCAAAAGCAACACTTAATCGGGGTTCATGTAAAATACCTCTTAGCAAAATTGCTTTCGGTCGGTCAAAAAGAATCTGTTTGCCTTGTCGGGTAGAATTCCATCCTCTCGTTTGAATAACCTCCTGCTGAGAGTTTATCTGAGAATAAGAAAGTCGGTGTCCAACTATCTTCCTTATCCCCGTTTCTCCCAGCAACTCAGGAAACAATTTCTTCTCTATCCCCTCCACAATAGATGGCGTGAGAAACTGCTGGCTGAAAGTTTCGCTATCTCTCACTGCAGTCCAGGGTTTTATAAAACCAAAAGGGCCTGAATACTTAACAACATACAACATAGAGAATCAATTTAAAGCGCCGAAACCAATACCAGTAGAATGACCAATCCCCACATTCCACGCGAACGCCAGTTGCTCCGGGCTCCCCTCCACAATCACGGGACATATGTTGGCTTTGTTTCCAATGCCGCGATAGTTAATTAGCTTAGTCTTGGGGTTAAAATAGGTGCGATCAAAAGCGACATTTACCTCAGAATCATCTAATCCCGCTTTGAGGAGCTTGCGTTTAAACACGCTGGTCAGTATTTCACTTGATTCGGGGTCTTCGTATGTCAGATGTTTTTGTTTTCCATCAAATAATGTTTTTACCAAGACGGGGCTATTTACACCGAAACTTTTCAAATTCTCAAAACTAGGCGTTGCCTGTATGGAAACCTCTTTTACCAGCATGCCACAGAAGGTCTCAGGTGAACTTCTAACTCCGGAGATAATTCTTTTAATGATTAAATCATCATGAGCACTTATAAAAAAACTTGCACCTTGGGAGAATGAAAGCTCTCCATTAATAGCCTTTGCTCCTTTTAACCAGGATAGTGAGTAAAGCGACAAATCGCCGTGTACTTCATTTTCTCCAAGCCACTTATGAAATGCACCCACTAAAAGATGCAAATGGTCAAACGGTACAGGTTCTCTGTTGGAGGATGTTTTTATGTGTATTCTCATAAATATGTAGTCAAGCTAAGTTTTCCATAAAATGTATTTCATTGCATATCTTTCTTAAATTCGACGGTACCCTCACCCAATGTCATCAACAAATAACAGCCTAGTCAAAATAAAAAACTGTGGAACAAGCCATAGAAGCAGATGCAGAAAAACAGAAGTTATTCGGTCAACAAATACAATATGAATGCAGCATCGAACCAAGCAAACAAATGCCAGAACTGAGTGTAGTTGATTATTCCCTTTGGCTTCTTCAACGCTATTTACAAAAAGGGGAGCTTCGCTTTTGGCAAACTGTTGAATTACTGGCTGGTGAAGTGGTTGATTTATATGGCGAAGCACCCAGTCAATATGATGGTACATTACATTTGTTACACCTTGAAAAATTAAAGCCGAAGTGATCTCAAAGACATAAAAAAACTGACACATCTCTTTGCCCCCATGCCAGTACTGGTACCCCCCATTAGGAGATGAGTTATGTACGCAACCAAACGAATCAATTGACTGTAAATATACTTCTTTTTTGGACCTAAATCGAATGTCCTCTGGAACAGTCACGCTTCGCTCAAATACAAAAAATGGCTGTCGATGCCTGATTGCTTTTAGTACTAGTTTAAAGCGCATTTAATTGTGAGGGGTGGTTACATGTGCAGTTTATTACTTTAAACTGATATTTCTTAATAAATTAAAGCTTTACTTATTAAACGGCATTTACCAATCGAGTAGGAGGAAAATGAAAGTTTTCCTCCTTTCATTTTCCGTCCTCTCACACCACCGTGCGTACGGGCCTCGTA
>NZ_QNUL01000002.1 GCF_003383615.1 Dyadobacter luteus | reverse complement strand
GAGTTATAAAGGAAAGTAATCGATGGGGATGTGTCACACAGATATTAAAGCAGGCTGCGTAGTTTTGAAATGCACCCGTTAATGACTTAAAAAGAAATAAAAAAAGCAGACGATCTGTACCTTTTAAGAGAAAAGTTGTAGAAATTTATCGTGCAGAGATATCCAGTCCACGCAAGATCCAACAGAGTTTTGATATCTCTCAGACAGAACTGCGCCAAATGAACCGATGCCGAGGCGGCGGTACTCTAAGCACAGACAATAAAACCAAATAGCAGGAAATAGAATTTCACGAATTAAATAAAGTATTTTTGCTTCCAAATAGCTCAAAATCCCCTCTACAATTATCAAATATTCATTTATACTCATTTACTCTTTTATAGGAGCTGTATTCTGTTTTGCTGATAGAGAAATATACGCCCAGACAAGCCGCGTAATCTCTACCGAACAGGGGCTTCCTCAATCTTTCGTCTCCGGTTTGGAGCAGGACAATAAAGGGTTTGTCTGGGTAGGTACAAGAAACGGTCTTGCACGTTTCGACGGTATCAATTTCAAACTTTTTCAGCAATCGGCTAATGCAAGAAAATCGTCTATCGCTTCGAATCTGATCATCAATATTAAAGGGTTTAATAATAAAATCTGGATCGAACACGAGTCAGGAGAAATAGACCAGTTCGATCCGGTTACCGAAATAGTGATTGGAAACGGACTTCCCAAAAAATATAAAAGCGGAGATTTTCTGAGGCGTGCCTGGATTGCTGATTCGAAGGGGATCATCTGGCGGATTGTCGATGGAGCCGGGTTGATAAAGTACGGCCCAACGCCAAAGTCATACAATAAAAAAACGAATGGATTTGACAGCGATACGCTGTGGGGAATCGCTGCAGGCCGTGACGGAATGCTTTGGGTACTTACTAATTACGGACTTAGCAGCCTGGATGAAAAGTCTGGCAAAGTCAGGAATTATGGTTCTGGGCAGTTACCTGACTACCACGACTACCGTTATGCCGTCAGATTTCCGGCAGGTCTGCATCAAAGAAAAAATGGTCAGCTAATGTGGGCTGACAGGAAGTTTTTATACCTTTTCTCTCCACACCAGGGAAAGTATTTAAGCCAAATCCCTTTGGGTTCAAGAAGTGACCGAAGCGTGACCTGGATACGCGAAGGATTAGACGGGATTACATATTTTGAAAGAGGTGGGGCCATTTATAGCTATAATGATCATGACGGTTTGGCGCTTGTTCATGGTGAAACCCGAGTTGGCAAGGATCCTATACAATCGTTTTTAGTGGATCAGTCGGGGCTTATCTGGCTGGGTACCAATGCCCACGGAATTTCCCAGACAGACCTTACGACACCTTTCTTTCCATCTTTTCCATTTAAAGAAGGATTTGTATCAGATGTTCTGAAAACAGAGTTCAATAAATCCCTGTCAGCCCTTTTTGACTGGAACATTCAGGATCAGCGTTTCGCAGCACCGGGTTACCACATCCGTTCAGCCTACGATAAGAGCAGGCATCTTTGGATCGGCATCAAACAGCAGGTCGTCAGGTATAATCCTGTAACAAAAAATTTCTTTTCACTTCCAAAGTTGACCCAAATATCCAACTCTTCTGAAACAGGTATCGGAATCAAAGGGCTAACCATTAGCCCCGAAGGCGCACCGGTTGTAATTGGTTACAACAGAAACATACTGATCTATAACCAAAGTAAAAATGCATGGGAATGGCTGTTGCCGGAAGGATACATCAGCAAAAAATTAGGGACAAATATAACGCCTCAGGATATATGCATGGACCAGCAGCATTTATGGATTACGACCGAAATGGACGGACTGATCGTGATTGACCATAAAACCGGCAACTTGCAGCAGCTTAAACAAAATTCATCACCCGTCTCGCTTCCTACCAATCAGCTGCTTGGCGTGAAGGCTGATCCGACAAGACCGGATCTTTTGTGGATCGGCAGCCGGAACGGACTTGTCTGCCTGAACAAAAAGACACTGAAAGCCCAGGTTTTCAATTCGCAGACTGGTCTTCCGGATAATACAATTTATACACTTCTCGCTGACCGTTACGGCAATTTTTGGTTTGGTACCAATAAAGGCCTTTGCCGTTTCAGCCCTGTCACGCATCAGGTGCAGGTATTTCAAACCCGGCATGGACTGCTTGAAGATGAATTTAACAGATTTCACCAACTGGCACTTCCTGACGGCCGTCTGGCATTCGGAGGCACAAGCGGCTGGACACTATTTGACCCCGACAAAATAAAAGAGGACACCCATCAGCCCACGATCGCTTTAACGGACTTGAAGATCAACAATGCAACGATTGAACACTCTGCAGATGGTCTGCTCACATCTCCACTCAATGCGATCAAGGAGCTTGTACTGCCACATGATCAGAACACGGTAACACTCTATTTTGCAGGGCTACAGTTCAACCAGCCACATGACCTCAAATACCGGTATCAGCTTACAGGATACGATAATGATTGGGTCCACTCAGCTCACATTCCCTTTGCAAATTATACAAAAATTCCGCCGGGCACCTACCAGTTTATGGTCAACGCCAGCAATACCACAGGTCACTGGAGCAAGGAAATTAAAAGACTCACCATTACCATTCGGGCGCCATGGTGGCACAGCTGGTGGGCTTATATGCTCTATGCGACGCTGATTGCAGGTGGTATTTGGTATTGGTTCCGTCTGCAACTCATCAGAATTGACCTTAGCAAGTCAGTTGAACTAAAAAAACGGGAAGCTCAGCAGCTCAGGACTCTGGCAGAAATGAAAGAACGCTTTTTTACCAATGTTACCCACGACTTCCGTACCCCGCTCACGCTGATTTTGTCTCCCCTCGCCCAATTGATAGAAAAAAACGCAGGTACCAACGACGCAACCAAACTACAATCTATTGAAAGGAATGCCCGGCAACTTTTGGAATTGATCAATCAGCTACTCGACTTTTCCAGGGCTGACGCCAGGATGCTGACAGTAAACCAGTCGGCAGGTGATTTGAGCAATTTCTGCGAAAATACAATCGCGCTGTTCATAGAAGAAGCATCAAAAAAGGGATTGGAACTGAAGTTGATCAATCAGGTTCATGGGAATTACTGGTTCGATGCGGCTAAGCTTGAACGAATACTGGCAAACCTGATTGGCAATGGATTAAAATTCACTTCCGCAGGCGGACAAGTAAGCCTGACAGTGACTGCCGTGCAGGATTATATTATTTTTTCAATTACAGATACCGGCATAGGCATATCTGACGACAAGCTAGCGTTTATCTTTGATCGTTATTATCAGATTGATAAAAATGGCCGTACGGAAATGGCTGGCAGTGGTATAGGCCTGGCGCTGGTTAAAGAATTTGTTGAAGTCCAGAAGGGCTACATAGATGTAGAAAGCAAGTATGGTAAAGGCAGCACTTTCCGTGTATTTTTGCCTTATCTGCCTGCGATTTTATCAACTAAGCCTGCTGCTGAACTAGTGTGTCCAGATGAACAGCTAATATATTCCAACAAAAATGAAGAAGTCTGTATTTTACTTTTGGAGGACAATATAGAGTTGGCCGACTTCATTGCCGGAAGCTTACCTGGCCACTATACCATTACCAAAGCAACAAACGGAGCCGACGGCCTTAAAATCGCGTTGGAAACATTACCAGACCTGATCATCAGTGATGTGATGATGCCTGTCATGGACGGTTTTGAATTTTGCCAACAAATCAAAGAGCATCAGCAAACCAGTCATATACCGGTAATATTGTTGACAGCAAAAGTAGAAGTAGAAAGCCGCATGCAAGGACTGACCACAGGAGCTGACGATTACCTGACCAAGCCATTCCATGTTCCGGAACTAAATTTGCGGGTTCACAACCTGCTTGAACGCCAGCGCAGGATGCGAGCCTATATACAAAACCAGATCGGGTCTCCAGGTTTTGCACCCACAAAAGAACTGGATCCTTTCCTTACAAAGTTTTACCATGTCATTGACCAGGACCTTGACAATTCCTCCGTAGGTGTTGATCAGCTGGCCTCACGCATGAACATGAGCCGCTCACAACTTCACCGGAAACTGCGTGCTGTGGCCGATATGACTGTGAGTGATGTGGTCAGAAATTACAGGCTTTCCAAAGCAGCAGAGTTTTTAAAGGCAGGTTTCAGCAGCTCCGAGTCAGCATACAAGGCGGGGTTCGACAGTCCGGCTTATTTCACAAAGTGCTTTAAAGCGCTTTATGGAGAGACTCCTTCTGAGTATTACAAAAAGAATATTTAGAAATTCTGTACAACAGAATAGCGCATGCGACATCAGTTATAGTATTTGCGACAGCTGTTATAGCCGAAATATTTACTATCCTTCAATTTTGCAGCAGATCTCAACTGTTAGAAATAAAGGGATGAAAAAAAATTTACTCGTTACCCGCAGCATCGGTTTGCTCGCGTTGACTATTTGTGTTCTGCTACAATCCTGTGATAAAGGTAGCGGCTCGCTGCCTTTCACTGTAGATGAATCTGCCTCGGCGATGGAATGGAAGGGGTACTTAAAAGATGGTAGCGGCAACAACGGTACTATCAAAGTTTCTGGTCAGCTACTGGTCAACGATAAAAACCAAATCACTGGCGGGCATATCACACTGCCCCTTTCCTCGCTGATCAGTATTAACCTACCCACTGATGAGCTTAAAGCACAGCTGATACATCACCTGCAAAGCGCTGATTTTTTTGATATGGCCGCGCATCCCGAAATTGTTTTCAAAATTATCTCTCTTACCCCGGATACTGATTTACCCGGAAGCTACCAGGCATTTGGTGAGCTGACCATCCTGGGCAAAACCAATCCTGTCAGGTTTACGGTGAAAGTGAACTTCACAGAAAAAAGCGTGGAAGTGACTGGTGCTACACGTCTTGACAGAACACTGTGGGGAATGAGATACGCCACCGATGAAAATACGGCAGACAGCATGTATGTCAAGCCGGGTATTGATGTGCAGTTCAGACTCGTAGCTACTGAACACTGATTTCCGTATACGTATGCGGATCAATGACCAAATCTAATTTTAATCCATAAACTCAATGATGAAAAATTCTACTCAACCACTGCTTTTGAGCAGTGGGCTCAGGAAACTTTTAACTTTAATCTTTATTCTGCTCGGCGCTGTCAGTGGCGTTAACGGACAAAAGTATGCTTCGGGCAAATTATCTTTCAATACCGCAGAGGAGCAACTGCCAACTTTATTCGCTTTCGGTATCGGATTATCAGGACGATTAGGAACAGGCAACGAAAATGACGTAAACAGCCCTGTTGCGGTGAATAATGATAACGACTGGAAACAGGTAAGTGCGGGAGGAGATTATTCCCTTGCCGTAAAATCCGATGGCTCCTTATGGGCTTGGGGCAACGGAAATTCAGGACGTTTGGGAACAGGGAATACCGACCAGCAAAACCACCCAGTGAAGATTGGTCAGGCATCTAATTGGGGTCAGGTTAGCGCGGGCTCAGCACACTCACTAGCTATTAAAACAGATGGCACATTATGGGCTTGGGGTAGTGGGAACTCCGGCCGCCTGGGAGCGGGAAATGACAATGACCAAGATCGCCCTGTGCAGGTTGGCGAAGTCTCCGATTGGGTACAGGTTATTGCGGGATTTAGTCACTCTCTTGCACTTAAATCAAATGGTACATTATGGGCTTGGGGCAGCGGATCATCCGGACGACTTGGAACAGGGAACATTCAAGATCAATACAGCCCTGTTCAAATAGGCAATTCAACTAACTGGACACAGGTAAGCACCTCAGATAATCATTCGCTTGCCCTAAAAGCAGATGGCACATTATGGGCTTGGGGCAGTGGGAGCAATGGAAAATTAGGAACTGGCAATACCGATAGTCAACATCTGCCCGTACAGGTAGGCGAAGCGGCTGACTGGATGCAGGTCAGTGCGGGAAGATGGCATTCGGTGGCATTAAAGTCAGATGGTACGTTATGGGCATGGGGTACGGGAAATCACTTAGGCACTGGCAATTCTGGTAATGACGAATATCCTGATCAACACAGCCCTGTTCAGGTTGGGCAGGCAAGTGATTGGAGGCATGTAAGTGCGGGTCAGGATCATACGCTGGCTATTAAAGCAGACGGTACGTTATGGTCCTGGGGACATGGGGCTGATGGAGCATTGGGTACGGGAAATACCATTGACCAACACAGTCCTGTACGGATAGGTGATCAAATTTACACATATGCATCAGCAGGAGGTTTTCATAGTCTTGCATTGCGGAAAGAGCAACTTTCACCTGATGCCAATGGTATTTTTTACATAAGAAAAGGAAGCATTGGAAATGGTAGCAGCTGGGAAAATGCTGCATCTGACCTTACTGAAGCAGTTAATGATTCTCGTGCCGGACAACAAATATGGGTTGCAGCCGGGGAATATCAGCCCTCCTCCGGTCAATCGTTTTCTATGAAAGAAGGTGTGAAAATCTACGGAGGATTTCCAGCAACAGGCAGTCCGGCCATCAACGACCGTGACTATGCCTCCAACGTTACTACACTGAAAGGTAATAATGCCAGCGTGGTTTATAACAATCTCAATTTTCTGACAAACGCTGCTATACTCGACGGCTTTACCATTACTGGTGGAAGTGCCTCAGAAGGTGGTGGTATTTACAACAGGGCTTCTTCTCCTTTAATGCGGAACCTGGTGATTAAAGGCAACTCCGCAACTTCACATGGCGGCGGAATAGCCTTGTCAGGCGGATCAGACAATTTTCGTTTGGAAAATTCCCTGGTTACCAGCAACACCGCATCGGCACCTGGTGGTGGTATCTACGTACTTAACAGTAGCAGCCCGGTTATAGTCAATGTCACCATCAGCGGCAATACTGCCGGTTCCGGTGGAAGTGGTGTCACAGTCGAACGCAGTAATCTGACGGTTCACAACAGCATTATCTGGAGCAACAGCGGTACTGCTCTTAATTTTCAGGGACCGGGAGCCAATGGTCGCGCAGATATTTCTTACAGCCTAGTACAGGGCAGCGGCGGTAGTGGCAGCAGATGGCAAAGTACCATAGGAACGGATAATGGTCATAACATCGACACCGATCCGTTGTTTATAGATCCAGCCAACAGCAACTACACTTTCCCCACATGGAGTCCAGTTGTTAACGCAGGTAACACTGCATTGCTGAACAACGCACCTAGTTTGAAAGATATTTCGGGTAATGCCAGAATTGTTGCCAGCGTTATTGACCTCGGAGCTTATGAAAACCAACAGGTACAAAACGCGTCTGTTCGATACGTCCGACAGGGAGCTACTGGGAATGGATATAGCTGGGAAGATGCCTCCGGTGATTTGCAGGTGATGATCAATTCATCGGGCACGAATAATGAAATTTGGGTAGCGTCCGGGGAATATCAGCCTGCTTCCGGTCAATCGTTTTCTATGAAAGAAAGTGTGAAAATTTACGGAGGATTTCCAGCAACAGGTAATCCGACTATGAACGACCGTAACTATGCTACCAACGTCACGATACTGAAAGGTAATAATGCCAGCGTGGTCTACAACAACTTCAACTTCCTTACAAACGCTGCTATACTTGACGGATTCACCATTACTGGCGGGCATGCCGGAGAAGGTGGCGGGATTTACAACAGGGTTTCCTCGCCACTCATGCGTAACCTGATCATCAAAGACAATACTGCTACCTCTCTTGGAGGTGCTGTGGCAGCGGTAGAAGGTTCTGATCATTTCCGTTTGGAAAATTCGCTGTTTACAGGCAATACTGCATTAGGGCAAGGCGGTGGTATGTATGTACTCAATAGTAGCAGCCCTACTCTTCTCAATGTGACCATAAGCGGAAATACAGCTGGTGCAGGCGGAAGCGGTGTAAGCGTTGAACGCAGTTACCTGCATATTCAAAACAGTATCGTTTGGGGAAATACAGGTACGGCAGCAAACTTCGCAGGACCTGTAACTGCAAGTAGCGGTGCAGTTTACATCTCTTACAGTCTTATACAGGGGAGTGGTGGCAGTGGCAACGGATGGCAAAGTACAGTCGGAACAGATAACGGAAATAATCTGGATGTTGATCCAGGATTTTTGGATGCGCCGAGCGACAATTATTCGATTCCTACATGGAGCCCGGCCGTGAATGCAGGCAGCAATGCTTTACTGACAGATATAGAGACCTTGAAAGATTTATCAGGTAGTCCCAGGGTTTACGGCAATAGTGTGGATATGGGAGCCTTCGAAAACCAACAGGTGCAGGATGCCCCCATCCGTTATGTTCGCCAGGGAGCTAGCGGCAATGGATATAGCTGGTCGGATGCTTCCGGAGATTTGCAGGCCATGATTAATTCATCAACGACAGATAATCAGGTCTGGGTTGCTGCCGGAGAATATCAGCCCGCCTCCGGTCAATCGTTTTCTATGAAAGAAGGTGTGAAAATCTACGGAGGATTTCCAGCAACAGGCAGTCCGGCCATCAACGACCGTAACTATGCCACCAACGTTACTACACTGAAAGGTAATAATGCCAGCGTGGTTTATAACAATCTCAATTTTCTGACAAACGCTGCTATACTCGACGGCTTTACCATTACTGGTGGAAGTGCCTCAGAAGGTGGTGGTATTTACAACAGGGCTTCTTCTCCTTTAATGCGGAACCTGGTGATTAAAGGCAACTCCGCAACTTCACATGGCGGCGGAATAGCCTTGTCAGGCGGATCAGACAATTTTCGTTTGGAAAATTCCCTGGTTACCAGCAACACCGCATCGGCACCTGGTGGTGGTATCTACGTACTTAACAGTAGCAGCCCGGTTATAGTCAATGTCACCATCAGCGGCAATACTGCCGGTTCCGGTGGAAGTGGTGTCACAGTCGAACGCAGTAATCTGACGGTTCACAATAGCATTATCTGGAGCAACAGCGGTACTGCTCTTAATTTTCAGGGACCGGGGGCCAATGGTCGCGCGGATATTTCTTACAGCCTCGTACAGGGCAGCGGTGGTAGTGGCAATTGGCAAACTTCGGTAGGGAGTGACAACGGACATAACCTGGATACCAACCCGCTGTTTAAGGATGCGGGAAACAACAATTATCAAATTGCTGTTTCAAGCCCTGCAGTAAATGCCGGCAACAGCTCTTTGCTAAATAATGCAGCTGCTATCAGTGATTTGGCAGGCGAAATAAGGATTTATGGCGTCAGCATCGATATGGGTGCTTATGAAGCAGGGAAAGAAATCTTCCCGGTCCGTTATGTCAGGCAAAACGGTGGCGGAAACGGCGGTTCCTGGGAAAATGCCTCCGGTGACTTACAGGCTATGATCAACGCCGAAGGTGCTGAGCAGGTCTGGGTAGCCGCCGGTGAATACAAACCCGCATCGGGACAGTCATTTTCTATGAAAGAAGGCGTCAAAATATACGGCGGCTTTTCATCTGCAGGTACGCCGGCTTTCACCGACCGTAATTGGAACCAGAACGTAACAACCCTGAAAGGTAACGGCAAAAGTGTGATTGTCAATGACAATAATGGTTTGACAAAGGCGGCTCTTCTGGACGGCTTCACCATTACCGGCGGCTCGGCAGTCACTGGCGGCGGAATGCTCAATCATTTGGCTTATCCTCTGATCAACCACTGTGTGTTTAGAGCAAACAACGCTAGCGTGTGGGGAGGTGGGATCTATAATGACGGCCCAGGCATGACAACCGTCGTTAATTCGCTTTTCATCCAAAACACAGCTCAAAGCGGAGGAGCGGCGTTCTCTTACCAAAATGCCAAACCAAGGTTTACCAATGTCACGCTCGTAAATAATACTGCGGATCAAAATGGTGGAGCATTGCATAATTATGAGGGGGCGGAAACCGAGCTAGTCAACTGCATTGTGTGGGGTAATATGCAGTCCACGTCAAGCAGCCAGTTATATACCTCCGGACCTGGTAAAACCAAAGCCTATTTTAGTGTTCTCGAGGGTGGAGAAAACGCCATTATCGGAGACAAAGAAACAGTGCAAGCGATTTCGCAGGATCCGCTTTTTACTGATGCTACCAATGGAAACTTTACTTTGCAGGGATGTAGCCCGGCATTGAATATCGGGACAGGAGGTGTACTCAATGGATTCACAACAGATCTAAATGGAAATAGCCGTTTTTTCGATGGCATTGTGGATGCCGGAGCCTATGAATATCAGCTTGCCTCATTGACCGGTGCTGATCGTCTTTCTACGAATGGCCAAACAACAAGTGTAAACATTTCTGCCGGGCAAATTTACTATATACGGGCAATGGGCGACGTCTGCCGCAGTGTGGCTGTTATCAGTTCAAACGGTGATGCTCCCGTGAATGGCATAGTCAATGTTACCACGCACATCGACAATTCCGTTCAAACCTATAACGGTTCTCCGTATCTGCAACGTTATTATGATATATCACCTGCCAACAGCTCCACCACTGCTACAGCCAGGGTAACGTTGTATTTCACGCAAGAAGAGTTCTCTGCCTACAACACAAGCCTGGGGCATATGGAGCTTCCTTCCGGGCCAAATGAAAACCCGGGTAGGTTAAGGGTATTTCAGTACCACGGCTTACCGAAGCAAGGTCAAACCGGGCCCGCAGCCTACCAGGGCACCCCCACCACAATTACACCTGAACTCAGGTGGCATTACGGCCTGGCGCGTTGGGAAGTAAGTTTTGATGTGAAAGGATTCAGTGGTTTCTTTATAGGCTCTGCCCAGGCACCCCTACCCGTTAAATTGGTAAGCTTTGAAGGAATACTCACAGAAACTCACACAGTATCACTTCAATGGCGTGTAACCGAGCAGGTTGACATGGATCAATACAGCTTAGAATACAGTAATAACGGCAAAGACTTTACAGCAATTGGCAATATCCCGGCAAGCAAGACTACCGAAAGTCGCTACGAATTCACAGATACCCAGTCTCATTTGAATAGCATAGCGTATTACAGACTAAGGATGAGCGAGCTTGATGGAAGTTATGCTTACAGCAGGATCATAGGTGTAAAATTGCCCAAAGAACACAGCAATATTTTGGCATACCCAATACCTGCTCATGATTTTGTCCGCATCAAAGGAAAAGACCTTACCGGAACTTCGTTGAAACTAGTCAATACCCAGGGAGTGGTTCTAAAACTTATACAAGTTACATCAGATGACCACAAAATCGATATTTCATCATTGCCAGCCGGGGTTTATCTTATTACTACGAATGCTGGACAGACCATGAAAATTGTGAAAAATTAACACCAAGAAAAAACTAACTTGCTGGTCTTCATAAAAAAAACAGACCAGCACCAGCGAACAATATAAAGTAGGAGTTCCAATTTACCTTGGGCTTATACTTTTTAATAAACCGGAGATCCACAGTTGTACCCACCGGACTCGGAAGAATGTGTAAGATTGACTTCAAGCTACAGGAATCGGTTGTACTTCTTTAAATTATTAGGTGTTACTACCAATGATTTGCTTTCTGTATCGCTTCACGCTTGAAATACTTATTGCTTCTGCATACACGCCTTCCCGCTGTCGATCCGGATCGCTTCCCATTCCGGGATGTTTATAACGGTTCGGACCGTTGTTCGGAATCTGCCAAAGTCTTGGTAGAAAATAGTAGTCTCGGAAACCGAGACTACTATAACACGTTTATATTAGAAATTCCTACAATAGCTCGCAAAATACCCAATAGTACATTCGAAATTCACTGGCTTGGAAAAAGATGTTCAAATATTACATTGCATCTGTGTAGGCGTAGCAAACCGCATGAGTTGAAATTATCATTTTTCAGAATCAACACCCCCACCAGTAATGACATCGAAGAAATTTACGAATAAGTGTTCACTTAGATACAGTTGATTTTTTAGCACGAGACTCAGTGCAGATCTAATCTCATATTCTGAGCTATGAGGCGATAAATAGCCCTTCACTCCTAGTCTTAAAAGATGTACCCCATAGTCAACTTCACTAAGCGTGGAATATATCAGAACCGGAATCTCGTAATCACGTTTTATTATCCCCTCAATTAGTTCGATGTGTTGGCAGTCGACCATCACAATAATCAACATTTCGTAAGTCCCCTTTTCTTTTTGAAGCAAAGAATCAAATGTACAAAACTCGACATCAATCTTCATGTCAGCCAGGTAATCCTGTAACAGCGCCGTACTCAATCTACTACTTAACTCTTCATGCTCAACTAACAGTACGTTTTTCATTCCCGATAATGATTTATCTGCTTAAACACAATTAAATTTCAGTTGAGGCTTATTTCAATTCGATGACCGAAGCAATTTATAAGGTAAACCCTAACAGCAGTAGTCATCAATCCGATCATCGTTATGCAACAGTATTGCAAATGTACAATGTACTTGAATATTCGCAAACATCAGCCCGGATTCATATTGTTTTACCATTCCCCCAGCACCAGTACATGACCTGTTAGATAAGTTAACAGCTTGCGGCGCATGATTAATCGTTTTCTTTTAGTTATCGGCATACAGCAAACCATACCAATAAATACATGCAAATACAATCTCTGATTGGGGCTATGTCTAGACCAACACATTTCTCAACGCTACGAGCGTTTCTGTCAGCTGATTCTTTCGCAGTGTCTGACCTTTCTGTACGGGGAACCCATTTGATAGTGATTGTAAAGACAGTTTTAATTACTACGTATT
Organism: Dyadobacter luteus; assembly: GCF_003383615.1. GTDB lineage: Bacteria > Bacteroidota > Bacteroidia > Cytophagales > Spirosomataceae > Dyadobacter > Dyadobacter luteus. The sequence continues at coordinate 545,599 of NZ_QNUL01000002.1, read as the reverse complement.
GTAACGTGAATCTCACTACGTCATCAGATTCCGAGTTATTAGTTTTGAATAGCAATACAATGATCAAATGCCAGAAATATCTTCACCACCTCCCATAGGCGTCTGAATTCCTTGAAAAATGGATATCTCTTTGCAGGCAAAGGATTCCCTCTGCCTTTTTCCGCCTTGCCCGCTGCAGCACGTGGCCAGCTCATACGTCTTTTGTCTATACCTCAGGCTATGATGAAGTGCAAAAAGCTTAAAATAGATAAGATATTTCAATAGAATCTATCCTGATTTGCTCATGGTCAAGGCAATGGGTCGTTTGTCAGTTTGCATCGATCCTTTCCGCTCTTTCACCTTCACCAGGTAAAGTCGCCTTCTCCCAGTAATTACAGATTGCTGCCATCTGCTCTTTTAATTTTTCGTAAGTTTTCGCTTTAATGTAAAACCCTTGGACCAGGGACATATACGCCTCATCGACATCTCTGGGATTCACGGATTCGGAAAGAAAGATAAAGGGTATAGCGCGTCGTTTTAGCTTGTCATCTGCATTTATCGTTTCTTTAAGCTCCAAGCCGGACATTTTTGGAAGATGAAGATCTGAAAGTATGATAAAAGGTCTGTCCTGGCTGGAGCTGAGATACGCTATAAGATCATCGCCATCATCAAAATTGATAACCTGACCCTGAAAGCCAATATCAGAAAGTGCGTCAGTGACCAAATATCTGTCATCATCATCGCCGCCAACGTATAAAATAGGACTGTTATTCAAAATGTATCTTGTTTAAGGTTGTATAAACTTAAATTTTATAAAATTCACTAATTGGATATCATCCTAAAGCAGGGAGAAATACCAAAAAAGTCGCTCCGTGGCCTTCCTGACTTTCGGCCGTAATCGCGCCATCATGATTGTGAGCGATCCGCTCACAAATTGCTAGCCCAATCCCCGTTCCGTTATACTGGCTTCTTCCGTGAAGCCTTTGGAATGCCTCAAAGATTCTCTCCAAATGAATGGGGTCAAAACCTATACCATTATCAGCTACTGAGATCTTATGGTACTTTTCCGCAATTACTGCGGGTTTGATTTGATCAGGTATTGCCTCAAAACCAACCAGATCTGCGGCAATATTTATCACCGGATTGATTATCGATCCATCCTGGGCAAATTGGTGGAATTTGATAGCATTACTAATCAGATTTTGGAACAACTGTTCGAGTTGAATAGCATTTGCCTCAACCACGGGCAATGATCCGATTTCAAATGACGCACCAGTCCTGCTAATTGAATCTTCCAGATTACTCACAGCATGCTCTATAACTTTCTTTATTGAGACCTGTTGCTTGTTGACAGATCCGTTCGATACCCGGGAGAAAGATAGCAGGTCTTCTATCAAAGTTGACATCCGCTCAGCCGCAGACACCATTCTTTTCAAATAGTCTCTCGCCCTTTCAGACACAGCTTCATTTTCCAGTTCCAGGCGGCTGGCAAACTGCTGAATTTTGCGAAGCGGTTCTTGCAGATCATGTGACGCGACGTAGGCAAAGCGCTGCAAATCCTCATTAGACCGGCTCAGCAACTGATTCATTTGCTTCATTTGCTGATTGCCATCCTCGAGCTGCCTGTTACTTTCATCGAGTTGAAGCGTGCGGCTCTGAACCTGTATTTCAAGCTCATGCTGAAGGTCACGAAATACTGTAATGTCGTGGGCAATGCCAGAGATACTGACTGCCTTCCCTTCGGTATCGAAATAGGCCTGTCCGATTGATTGGATAATATGATGCTGACCCGTTTCCGAATTGACGATGGTATATTCAGCGGTGAATTTACCGCCGCTCTCAGACTTTAAAGCATCGAAAAAAGCTGACACTAAGCCATGTTTTTGTTCGGGGATAACATGAGCAATGGCCTGCTGCAAACTCATGTTTGATGCTGCACCGAACATCTCCAGGTGACGATCAGAAAAGTGGGTCGCACCCGTGATTAAATCTACATCCCATGTGCCCAAACGGGCAATGTCAACAGCATTCATTAATGTTTGGAAGTGTGATTCCAGCAATCTTTGTTGGTGTTTACGTTCAGTGATATCAGGACTGATTGTGAAGAGTATATCCGGCGCATCATTCTTATCGCCTTCAATAACTATCACATCCCACTGCACCCAAAACGGTTCTCCGGACTCTTCATTATACAGCCGAATTTCATGGCTACCTTGCTTGTTTTTCAATATTTCCGGCAAAATTTCCAATACCCTATCCCGATCCGGCGGGTAGACTGCATCAATCAGCGTGCGGCCCTTCCCAGTGCTCCATCCGAGCTTTTGAAGCGTATAAGGATTATTGTAGATCGGCTCTGGCATTGGATCAACCAAACTGATACCAATAATAAGTTTACAGTGATCCAGTACCGCAGTTTTGATCCTGTTGTCAGATTCTGTTTTTCTCAGCTGGTCAACATCGGTAAGCCAAATGATGCATCCGCTGATGTCTTTTTGATCTCCAATCCAAGGTGATACTCTCATAGAAAAATCCCTAAGCTGATTATCCGAATCGAAAGCTCGGAGATCGAATGCATCTGCGGACTCACCCGCAAGCGAATGCTCAATCGCTGTTTGAACAGATGAATGGTACGCCTCCGCGATTGTATTGAGCCAATTAAACCGTGACAATTCAGCGGCACACTTTCCAGTGAAATCTACCCAGGCCTGATTAGTATAGAATACGTGCCTGGTCTGGTCCAAGAACAAAATAAGAACGTCAGTATTTTCAGTGAGCGCTTGGAAGCTTACCTGATTCTGAAGAAAGGTATCAAGACTAGTTTCTGACGAGTGACTTTCAGTATATTCTTTCACATTATCCGCGCTGATCCAGGTCTCGACTTGCTGCACAAGACCGTTAAATTCACGGTTTAAATCTTGAAGTTTCTGAAGCAGTGATTTCGCGGTTGTCAGGTCTGCGGCATTGATCCGGTCGATAATTAAAGTCGCAATTCTGCAAATTTCTGTATGTACCCTCTCTAATTCATACAGAGCTGGCTGGTTGGTATACGTTGCCATCGCATAGCTGTATAGCCACCGACCTATACCAAAAGTATATTTTGAAAATCTTTCTTCGCTGAGCGTTCCTTCATTAGCATTATCAACATACCTGCCTAACGATTCGATTTGCTTTTTGTGCTCGACCACAGAATCAGGAAAATCGGCAATAGTTACAGTAATAAATGGCATAGGATAAGTTGATAACAGACATTATCAAAGAATAATACTAATATCGAGCCAGTGATTGGATGGTGGATAGCGCCATGAAATTTTATAACAAATACATACTATCTTTGTAGCATACATCAACAGAATATAGAAAGCTTCGTGCCGAATAGAATACTAGTAGTTGACGATGATCTGGATGATCAGCTTTTAATTTCCGACGCTTTCACCCATAGTGGACAGCCATGCGAACTGGCTTTCGCTGATAATGGGAAATGTGCCCTGGACCTGATGAAGAATTCTGAATATAAGCCAGAACTCATTATTCTGGATTTGAATATGCCGGTGATGAATGGATTTGATGTTTTGAAATACTTACGGACCAACGGCCAATTAGCACGCATCCCGGTAGTTGTTTTTACCACATCTTCTGAAACTGCTTCTGTAGAAAAATCTTACGATCTGGGTGCAAATAGCTACGTTGTTAAACCAAAAACTTTTCCGCAGTTGGAAACATTAGTTGCCGACCTTTTCAAATATTGGTTTAAAACCGTCAAGCTCTCCCCTCCTGCTACATCATTTTAAAATCGAATCGTTTTACTGAGATTATAAGAACTGAGATTGTGCCTATTGCAGCCAGCTTTCAAAACTATTACGGCTTATATGGTCATGGCCATTAGGCTCACCGGTGCAAGTAACGAATTAACTGATGCGGTAACAGGATCACTAAAAATGGCTATCACTACCGCAGCCATTTCCAAAGAATTTGTTCAAATTCTGACTTTCTAATTGGTTTTGATAAGTAGTCATCCATACCAGCAGCCTGGCATCTTTCCAGTTCACCCTGCTGGGCGCTGGCAGTAAGGGCAACTATTGGAACCCTATTTCCCTCTTCTTCCATCTGACGTATTGCCGACGAGCATTGATAGCCATTAAGGTTTGGCATCTGAATATCCATCAATATAAGATCAACATGCTTTTGTCGGTAGAGCTCCAAACCTTCCCTGCCGTCGCTAGCCACGCTCACCACTACATCCGAACGTAGCATCTCAATTAGTTTACGGATCAGTAGCTTGTTAATCTCATTATCCTCAATGACCAAGATTGAAAACAACTGTTGCGACTCCGGCAGCGAGATGTTTTTATCATGATTTATGAAAGCAATATGTAGCTCATCAAGCGCTGTTTGCAAATGCTGCCGGCGGATAGGCTTTGTTACAGTAGTATTGATCGGGGTATTCGAAAAGTCAATGGCGGGATTGGTATGCACCGCGTCGCAAATTAGCAAGACAGGCAAATGGCCTACATAACCCATCACTTTATTTTTCTGGGAATGTGATAATACCTTTTCAAACATTTGGTTGTCTATCAGAATAAAATCTGCCTGTGGCAATAAGGAAATGTCGGGACCCAGATCACCACTCCTTACCAATTCAACAGGAACACCGGCCTGTGTAATCATTGTGTTTAGTTCCAAGTGTTCATCATCACTGATCAGAACCGACGACCTAAATATTTCAGGTATGATCAGAGGTGATGCATCTTGATGAATCACATCCAAATCAATTTCGAAATAAAAGCGGCTGCCGACTCCAAACTCGCTATGTAGCTGCATACGACTACCCATTAGCGCCAGGATACTATTAGAAATACTCAGCCCCAGACCTGTACCACCAAATTTTTTAGATGTGGTCAGATCAGCCTGTTCGAACGCATCAAATATCTGCTTCTGATTCCTCAGCTCAATGCCGATTCCTGTATAAGTTACAGAGAATTCAAGGCGCGCTGAGTCCTTCTTTATTTGTTTTACAACAATTGCCAGCTTGATGCTACCACGAGAGGTAAACTTAACAGCATTTCCCAACAGGTTCGTCAATACCTGTCTGAGCCGGATTCCATCTATGGAAATGTACTCAGGTAAATCCGTAGCCAGATCTAGTAGCAGATCAATATTTTTATTCTGGGCCTGAGAACTGATAATAGCAATGCATTGCTGAGCGAGCAGGGCAAGATTTGTCTTCTCCTCGGCCAAAAAAAGCTTCCCTGCTTCAATCTTGGCGAAATCCAGTACGTCATTAATTATATCCAGCAGTGAATTTGCGGATGTATATATCATATCCATGTACTGTTTCTGGCTTCTGTCAAGTCTGGTTTTGATCAGCAGCTCAGTAAAACCAATGACCCCATTCAATGGTGTTCGTATCTCGTGACTCATATTGGCTAAAAACTCGGATTTTGCTCTGTTAGCAGTCTCCGCCTGGATTCTTGCCTGGTCGATTAACGCTTCTGCCTGCTTGCGATCATCTATGTCCTGAAAAGTACCAAATAGCCTTACGCACTGTCCTTGTTCAAAAACAGACTGTCCCTTTGAGCGTACCCACTTTAGCCTTCCTGCATAGGTCCTTATTTGTTCTTCAAAGTCCCAACTCTTTCCCAAAGTAATAGCATCCTGCACCACTTGCGCTACCCGTGCTCTTGCTTCACTGCTTTCATAAAAGTTTATCCCCTCCGCCAATCCGGGAACATAGCCCTCAGGTAGCTCATGAATCTGACGGGTGACCTGTGACCAATGTAATTCCTGGTTATCTACCAGCCACTGCCAGCCGCCAACCTTTGCCATTTTCCCTGTCTGTTCCAATAGTTCGGACGTGGTCAGAAGCTGCTGTTCTGCAAGTTTGCGATCGGATATATCCTGGACGGTTCCAAATATACGCGTACAAATCTGCCCTCTCATCGTGGCTTGACCGAAACTCCGTATCCATTTTTTCGTGCCGTTCTGCGTAACAATCTGCGCTTCGACATCCCACGGCTGACCGTCCGATTGAGATTTTTTGATAGCCTGTTGTATCTTTTCTTCTTCTGCTTTACTAAAAAAGTGGGATGAGGCTATCTCAGAAGTAATTTCTTCAAATTCGTCTCTCTCATATATCTGACGTGTAACCTTTGACCAGAAAAGAGTCTGATTGAGCGGATCAAATTCCCATCCACCGACTCTGGCCATCTGTGATGTTTGTTGAAGGATTTGCTGAGTTTGTGACAGATTTTCCTGAGCTTGCTGGTAAGCAGTAAGGTCTCTTCCCAGACAAAGCACTTCGTAAACATCGCCTGCATGATTTTGTAGTCCTACGAAAGTCCATTCTAAATAAGGAGAATGATTAATAGCCGCATTACTCTTCAAAACTACAACCTGCTCACTTCCCGGAGTTTTAATACATCTATCAAACGCGTTCACAGCTGATTCCAGATCCTGGTCAGCAACTCCTCTGCTTGCCGGCGTACCTACCAGATCTTGTGGCGACTGCCCTAAGGTTGTTGCGAAAGAATCATTTACAAAGATGTAATTTCCATTCAAATCTGTCTTTGCTATGTATATCAGATTGCTCTTTAATATATATCTTAGCACAGCTTCATCCTCATCTTTTCTAGTCGCAGCCAGCCTCTCTGAAGTAACATCTGTTAATGACACAAGCATCGTAAACCGGCTTGAGAATTCATCCAATAGTGTACCCTCAAATTTGATACACAAAACCTGCCCATTTCTGCCGGAAGCGTGCACGAAACAGACCATTGGTAAGTCCATATTGCTTCTATAACGCTCAATCGCACTACCAAGCCCCTGTGCGTCGTGCATATCAATGAAATTACGCCAATTGGGCCAGATGGACTGATACTCCGCTTGGTTGTATCCCAGAATAAGGCCAAGTGAAGGACTACTCCACCAGGATTCCGGATCGGATAAATTCCATATCCCCAAAGATCTATCCCCTAGAAAATCATTTTGACAGGTATCAGACTCAGCCATTACAAAACATTCCGTCAACTAAATTAATATTGCAAACACCACATCGTTACATATACCACAAATAAATGTAGTACTAATTTGTAAAAAAATGGATTATTATTTTCGTCTATTGACTCTTAATTATGCGGTCCATTTTCGTAGAATTTGTATTAGCATTTTTTCTTTCCCAGGTTATATAAAGTTTTATATAACTTGGGACGACGTAACTTTCTTTTTGCAAGAACGCGCATGACACTGTGGATGCCCTTCCTCAGAATAACGACACTTGCTTCCATAATTGACTTACGATCCAGATTTCTCCCCAGGTCTGCTATCTTGGCATTGTCTTATTTCTTCTCCCCATTTTTTACCAAACCGCATTACTTCAAGCTTGCTATAAAATGGATTTTACAACCAGCTTATGACAACCGTAAAGCGGACTATCAAAGGAATTTACATTTCCTAAATCGCCCATTTAATAGTTGGGACGCAATGAACCAGTTAATGCAGGAAGACCACACATCAATTTCGCTGCTAAGTTAGCCACCGGGCCTTGCTGGAAGTAAGCCAAATGTCCGGCATAAACACAGGGCCGTACGCGCCTGGCTATCCTTTATTCCGTTGCTTTGTCTTCCTTAGCCGCCGGTGGCAGGTGCTGCACCATAATAGATCTGATCACTTAAAATCATTGAATTGTGGAAACTACCCGAAATCAATCCGGAATGTTTGTAGCAGCAGAGGTAGAACTGATTTATAAAAGTTACGTCAAAGCCTCTCAAAGAGCTAAAATCGGAATTGCTTCAGATGCTTATCGTGTATTTTTGAATAACTGGAATCAAGATGAAATCGAACTTCGTGAATCTTTTAAAATCATGATGCTCAACAGAGCCAACCGTGTCCTTGGAGTTTATGAAGTGTCCAAAGGAGGATTAACAGGTGTTGCAGTAGATATGAGAATGATATTCATTGCCGCTTTGAAGGCTAATGCAGCGAGCATAATCCTGGCACATAACCATCCATCCTGCCAGTTAATTGCCAGTATTTCAGATAGAGAATTTACACAAAGGGCGAAAGCTGCCGGAAAGCTTCTAGATATTGAGGTGCTGGATCATCTGATCCTGACCAGCGAAGGTTTCTTATCCTTTGTCAATGAGGGTTACCTGTAGTAAGTAGCTTTTGTCTGTAAAAGATAGCCGGTAGTCGTTGGAAACTACCGGCTATAATCATGGCTGCAAGACATCCGAAAATTACCGATTGCCATCATAAATTATGATTTTTCAAAACATCAACCTAATAGGACGCAAAAAGACAGTCAGATTGTCCATGCGTACTACCACTGACCCTTTCACAACAGTAAATCAGCATTTCAATTTCAGCTCACACAAAAACTATGACCTAGACCCGACAAGACCAATACAGAGACCTTTACATAATCATCAAAAGGCCCAGACGTCGGAAAACCACTTTTTTACAGGCATTTCATTAAACAGGATCTTATTCAGTCGCCCAAGACGCAAAAAGGATTATACAGCAAAGGCTCCTGAGTGTCAAATATGGATTGTAAGCGCTTAAGCAGTGTGAAGCTGTCGCTGCTTCACCTGGTGTACAAACTCATCCGAAGGTTTAAAATGTGGAATAATGTGAGCTGGAACAATCATGGTTGTATTCTTAGTAATATTTCTGGCCGTCTTCTCCGCTCTTTGCTTGGTAATAAAGCTGCCGAAACCCCGAAAGTAGACATTTTCACCCTCTGCCAGTGCTTCTTTAATCGTCACGAAAAAAGATTCCAGCACGCTTTCAGCATCCTCTTTGTTAAGCCCTGTTTTGCTCGTGATCTTTGATACTACGTCTGCTTTTGTCATATTTTTACATCTTGAATGAAACGGCAAATGTAGTAGTAAAGAGCTAATTATCAATGAGCAGTGTTAAAGGATATGAACTCGTGCACGCCCCTTTAGTAGGGGATTTATCATATTCAGAACGTTTTAATCATACTTTCACCTACTGACGACCAAATTTCATCGATTCTTACCTGTATTCCTTAAAAAAGCAGAAAGTACCTCCCAGCGCATCTGGTTTGGATCAACAGTATTTGTGTTACTGAGTATGAGTAGCGTAATATTTTGGTCTATGAGGTGAACCCAATTCGCATGGTGCCCATAACCGTAGCCCTGACGTTCAGCAACCTGGTATTGCTCAGTATTAATCTGCTTGGGATATACCCAAAATCCTATACCTACATCGCCTAGATTCGGATAGGAAGAAAGCATAAAATCCACAGTTCCTTTTTTTAGCAGCTGATGCTTAAAAATTGCCTGATCAAACCGCAGCAAATCTTCTGGTGTTGAGTACATTGCACCTGCGGAAAAATAGTTATCAATGTAATAATTGGTAGGTTTGTAAAACGTGAACGGATGCTGATCACTATTAAAATATCCTTGGTCCAAATGAGCTATGACATCATCATGATGAAGGAAATCTGTATCTTGCATGTTAAGTGGAACTAGAATATGCTGTCGAAGCGCCTGCTGGAAAGATTGTCCATAGATAAGCTCGATAATCTTGCCAAGCAGAATAAAGTCTCCGTTATTGTAATCGAATGAAGTGCCCGGCCTGGTAATAAGCCGCTCGGAGCAGTATCTTGTAATAAAGCTATCTACAGGCCATGCCGTTGAATTGTATGCCTCTGCAATTTCCCGCATTTCTTTCTTATCGCGTCCGCTACTGTAAGTAAGTAAATCTTTAATTTTAACCTTATCAGCGCCTTCACCTCTATAATCCGGGTAGTAAGCACCAATGGTAGAATCGAGGTGAATTTTACCCCGCTCATAGAGTAGCATCACCAAGGCAGCAGTGAAGGTTTTAGTAACAGAGAAGATATGAAACCTGGACTTAGGCGAATACCAGACACTGTCTTGTCGATTCGCGAGTCCAACGTACTTCTGGTATTCTACTTTACCATTCCTGGCAATCAAAACAACTCCGTTAAAATCACTATCGATACGAAACCTTTCTACTACAGCCTCAACTTCTTTGCTTTGACCGAAAGTGACTGATGCGATAAAAAGTAAAACAGCAGCGGTTAAACTTAAACAATACCTGGTTACTCTCATTCTCTATAGTTAGTTGGATACTAAATGTAAGTAGTACCTTATAACTTAGGCCCCGGCATATTGTTAAAAACCAGCTCATGAGCTTTTCTACTAGCAATTGATGGATTAAAAGTTAGCTGGTATGGGAGTAGTTCTTACCGCAATTGCTTACAGTCCGTTTCTGACGCCGGTAACCAGCTCAGCCATAAGTCACCAAGATAAATTTATTAAACACCGTATCCATCCAGTCTATCTGTTTAAGTTATATGCATCCATACCTCTCATGCATTGAGATTAAAAATACTCAGAATAAAAGAAATCAAAGTTGCTTGTATATCTTTTTATCTGGTCAACCGGCTTGATTACCGACATTTTTCAAATTTTAAGTAAGTATGGTTGAAGAGGTTTATTCAGCCAGGCGGTATCTTTCACAATTTGATGCAATCCGGAATGGGGTAAACTCAATCTCATATATTGCAGCGACTGCGGTACCATTTGCCGACCTAATGGTGGTGTTACATATTTAAATGGTTCTTTTTGGTATATATTGTTAAGAATAATGTCATTTTTATTTTCAACCATTTTTTTTATCGCCTGGTCACCAACCCTCCCTTTGTAAAAATCCTCCAGATGATCCTTGTTTAGCAGATACGGCAATTGTATCTGGTGGTATTTGATTAAGGAATCTCCGCCCTTGCCTAAATAATCAAATTTTCGGTTCAGATAAGTTGCGACGAAACTGATTGACGTTACCGCTTCGAGAACGGAAATAAATTCCTGACTATTATTGACCTTTTTTTGCACAAGGTGGTTAGCCACGATCTGGCGCAAATAAACGTCTTCATCGTTAGCAATCTGAATGAAGACAAATTTCTTTTTGCGCCATTTCTTTTCATAGTTCGGAAAGCATGGGAACACCTTGGTACGAAGGTATTCACTGTAGTCCATCAGGCTCATCAACCCACTGTTTTCAAAATAACCTCCGTCCAGAAAATAACCTTTTCCGTCTACTTTGGCAGGAGGACTCAATATCGGAAAGCGGTCGACAGTAGAGGTCGCATCCAGGAAACCAAGTGATGCTTTGTTTTGATCTTTAAAATCCAACAGGTCTGTACAATCAAAAAAAATGTCGTCGAAACTTGCGCCATCTGTCCGGACAGAAAAGGAAATTCCCCTTTGCGTGTGTGTGGCAGCAGAATTCATAATCAACGCCGGAAAAAACTTTTTCTGGCTTACCTGCCGCCGGAACAACTCGCCCCAATAGTCCTGAAAGGTAGAACTTGTCAATGCGTTAGAAGAATTATCGTAGTCTGCTCTGTCCAGTGCTGCGTTGGCGTAAATCTGCATAGCCCGGCTTGAACGATCCTTGTCTACGCCAAAGAAATCCAGAACGCACTGTGGCAAAAGGCCGCAAAGTAAATCGTGACCTAAAAGATATACCAGATCAATTGCAACATAGTTTTTTTGACTGATCTGTTCAATCAGTTCCTCGGTGGTCTTGGTGCCAGGTTCCTTCTGCAGAGCAGTGTACAAACTCCCTCCGACCCCTCCCCCCGAAACGCCAGAAACGGCAACAGCATCATCAAGCAAATAGTTATAATTAGCACTTGCAAGCTCATTGAGTACCAAATCTGTCCAGATGGTGGCCTTTAAACCTCCTCCATACAGAGAGATAAAATAGATATTTTCCTTGTCTTCAAAATGTTTTTGCATGGCCTGATTGAATTCCCCGGTTCCAACCGCAGCCGGCTTCTGACCATGGGCCGAAGATTTTAATGGAATCGTTTCCAGGCGATGCAACTCATTACCGCTGACAAAATCAATGCAGATTACCCACACTACAAAAAAGTAGGGTAAGACCGGAGTAAACCAGCTAAAAAAATAATAGCTGAATTTGGTTAGCCCGAACAATTCAGGCTTTTTTTCAGAAAGCCTTCCTCCCCGGTCATACTGCCTGTAAAATATATAATGCTTTATGGGAAGCACAATTACACCATAGAAAATAATAAAGTAGCTAATAAGAATTACAAACGAATTAAACATCAGCGGTCTGAAGTGTGCCAAGCCCACAATGACCAGACTTAGGAATCCACCCATTGACAGGAATATCAAAAAAGTCGTGTCTGTCAGAAACACAACCCGTTTCCGACATAGCCTCATTACCGAATATTGAAATGACAATGTGTAAAGTGAAAGAATGTAAGTCCAATAAGTGCCTTCAGACCAATGCTTGATGTAGGATATAATCACCGCAAAAAAAACTGTGATAAAACATATCACTGTGGTAACCCAGAATATAAGCTTTAGTCTTTTTAAATTAACTGAGTTTGGATTCCTGATCATTCTCGAAAATTTCGCTCCGGCCACACGGGGGATAAATACAAAAAACGAAATGCTTATTGCCAGATACAACACACATTCCAGTAACATATATTTGTGCAGTGTATAATCGAAGTCACCTGCTGCTCTCACACGAACGACATTATTATAGTATGTACTTGCCGCTATATAATACACAGCAGCAAGTAGAAGTAAGCCAAGTATATGCCGGAAGCTCGAATCAAAAATTGATTTTAGACCGCTGGCCTTGTAAGTAATGAATCCTATCGGACAATTACCCGGGGACTTGTGCCAAGTAATGCGTAGGGTATCCAGCTGACCAAGAGTACGACTGAATTCGATATATGTCGGATAGTGCGACACTATACTTATCAGAAAAAAAAGGGTCAGATAAAAGGATGGTAGGCTCGTTTTATCCTTCCCATTTAGTAACGCAATGAAAAGAGTATCGGTTTGCGCCAGATAAGTCAGACCATACACGACAAAAATGATTAGCAGACTAATCCAGGCGCTTTTAGAAAGATTAATTAATCTGAAAAAACCATGGTAAACTTTATACGTCCAAGCTTTCATATAACAATTGATTTATCTGTAAAAACAAATAGTTGACCAAATTATGGTTTGCGGCTTATTTTGCCTTCTCTTCAATAACTTCACATTTTTTGCATCAGACATCTGCCAGATTCGGATAGTACCGTTCCGCGCTGTCGTTTAGAAATCATCTACCGTAAAAAGATCATAAAATGTCATTTCGCATCCTTGATTGGAAATGACCAATTGGTCTGTAACCTTAAAATCAGGACATCAATCACGAGCAAGAAAGGGTTAATCTCATACTATCAGGAGGGCAAGTTCGAATTGGGTTCTAAGTTAATGGTAATTTCTTAATGATTTAATACCGTTAGATAAAGGCTGGAGTGGCCGGAAGATTCGGAAAGATTTAACTTAAAGTAGCCTCAACAAGTACTGAAATCGCGACATGGAACAACAGAATATGAATTGTATTCTTCATATCAGCTAAAAGAAATCACAGATTGAACCTAACTCTCAGCGATACATTCTGGAGATTATGCCGAGTTTGAACCAAACTCATTAAAAACCATCTTCGCCCGCGACGCAAGCATGCTCACTATATGTAATGGTGGTGCTCATCATTCTACCAAACATAGATTAAAGCGTACTTAGTTGTACACAGAAATCTGCAGGGCTTTCCATTACTTCTAATCCGCATTTCCGTTAAACTCGGTAACCGGATTTGAATAATGAAAATAAACAAGCGGCTGACCGGATGTCACAGCTCCATAACCAGACTGAACATAAGGATTTGTATTTCCGCAACCTGGTAGCCATAAAACATAGTTATAAGGTACACGGAAAGCCATAAATTTTGTAGCCGGATCATATTCCCCATTGCCTCTTTTCATTACAATCATTGCACCTTTCCGGCTAACAACAGTCTCAAAACTCTTTGTCCCGAAAATACTGGAAACGAGTGTGACCTTGACTGTACTGTCAGCTAAAGACCCAATGTTTACCGTCCCATTTCCAGTTTTAAGATGGGTCCGCCAATTGGAGGGAGGTGCGCATGAATTTGTTTGGCCCAAATTCATATTCCCTTCCATGTGAGATACAGTTCCGGAATATGTGCCGGAAATTGATTCCGTAAGAGATGCTGGAAAATCTTCTTCTTCGACAACCGCTTTGGGCTGGCATGCACTTAGAAGTAAGGCCATTAAAAAATAGTAATTTTTCATTTGGTAAGTTTTTAAATACTACAAAAATATCATCGTCAATACCCCGGCAGATCATTGCATTTAGCAATTGGCTTACCTTGTGATGCAGGCGGCTGCTTAGTCTACATTCCTGACAATCCGCCCACTAAAATTCTAACCCGATCATAATACAACCTCTTCTTTCCAGCTGAATTCTAAATAAATCAACATATCTCACCGTAAACAATATACGTCCTTACGATCTGTGATACGCCCCCGCTGTTTCTTGCCTGACTAGCTTGTGGCAACAGGGGTTTGTAATCCTTTGCTGACAGGTCAACATCCGTATATTGACAATGTGTAGCAAGACCCGGAACTCACAGTGGATGAACCGCAAAGATTCCTTGCGTACTGTAGACTCTGATTCATATTAGTAACCAAAGACGCAATACTTGATGTTTCTCCAAGACGGTAGTAAGATTCGATGGCCCATGCATAGTTTACAGCTGAAGCGACATAGCTGTCTCGCTGGCAATTTGAGTTGATATTAACCTTTGGCGGCATTCCATCACTACAAGTAGTACAGGAGGGCGTTTTCCACCCTTTAACTTGCCCTAATAGTTGCTTAACGACTGCTGCACTGTTGCCATTGTAGCTTGTTGTACTGCCCGCACCGCCGCCCAATTGCCCAGCAGGGGTTAATTCTATATCATTACGATCTAAAATTTCATTTAAGCTCGCCGGAATGCCAGAATCGCTCGTACACCCCGCAATCAGCACATAAATCAATACTATCGCTACGCTAATCAATGATCTACGCTTTTTCATAATTCATACTTTTATTTGATTTTAGAATTCAATGCCTGCGGAAATAAAAAATGGAGGTATGTATGCCTGATCACTCAGCATCGTAAATGCTCCAGGTATCCATACCTTCCCATACAATCCAAATCTTCTCCCAATCGGTACACTCAAGCCAGCATGTGCTCCTAAGTCTATTTTACTTCCACTCCACTTTGTTTCTCCAACACTACCATGATATGCCGCTGCACCTATCGCAAGATCCATTCGGGCCGCATTCCATAAAATTGGTAATGCACAGCCTAATCCCGCATTGAATTGGCCTAACGTATAGTTAGCACTGGGAAAACAGGCATATCCGACATTAAAATAGCCGACATCTTTCAGACGTTTTCCTTTGACGATCTGTTGTGCTTTGAAAAACCATTTTACCTGGCCTTCCACCCCTTGCAGAAAAGCTCCTTTTGACTCCCCATGTATATTATCCGACAAATAACCCAACTGTATTATGCCGCGCTTTGTAAGTGTATCAGATACCTGGCAATAGGAATTACCTATCCCAAACAAAAAGATAAAAAATAGATTTAAGACAAAATGTTTCATAGAAGCTAATTTAACCTATGATCTCAGGAGTGAACTCCCATTATGTTTTCTATGACCAATCATATTCAGCTCATCTGAACCGAACGTTATCTACACACACTCTTACGCTACCGGACTCATCAATTAACGCAGCAGTTACGTCAGATGCGTCCCCTGCCTGCAAAGTTTTCCCACGATCAGTTACACAATTATACTTTTGCGCCTGTGAACGATATCCATAGCCAAATGAAACATCCTGACTATATCTATTTTCAAACTGAAATTCCCAATGCCATTTTCTTGCATAGTTATTGAAATCTCCGCGCTTTACTCTGCACACGATTCCTTCATACCGGGAATTTACCACAAACCACTCCCCCCAACCGTCTTGCGATTTAACAGGGGTATTTGAATTGGCAATGAACGCCATACAACACATGACGGCACATAAAAAACACAGCTTTTTCATACTCATTTTTGGTTAAAAGATGCTATTTATAGCTACACCGTAGCAAACACAAACACTTCACGTGCAGCGTAATAGATAACTTTTCACTGCCCGTTGTGTCTTTGCAAATCTCCTTATATCACCCCCGTTGAACAATACCAACTTCTTTGTATTTTTAGTGACTTATTGGAAGGATACCTTTGGAACGCAGGTGTCAGCAGGCTGTATTACATAAGCTATGATCTCGATGAAGAAATCGTCAGGAATTTTTCTGTTTCTGTTGTGTGTCATAACCGCTGATGCACAACCAGCATTGGTAATTGACCATCACAAGAAGGAATTTGAAATGATGCGACATATTGCCTACTTCACCGATACAACCAATAACTTCCGGATTGATACGATAAGAAAAATACAGCGACGCGGATTGTTTGAGCACAACCCAAAAACGTATCGAAACTTCGGCATTGACCCGTCCAGGCACTGGTATTTTTTCACCATAAGAAATGCTTTTGGCGCGAAAGAATTGATTATGGATCTTCCTGATTCCTATCTTGACCACATTAAAGTACATATTTTCAAAAATGGTTTACCCTACAATCATTTTCTGACGAATGGATGGCGAACACCCATCAACCAAAGACCCGTAGCATCCTACCATCATGCCTTCCCAATCAGCCTTAACTCTCCGGGCATTTTTGAAGTATTTGTTAATGTCAGAAGGGCAACAGGCACAGTAAAAGGTACTGTTTTGTTGGAAACAAAAGAAAATTTTTACAAGAACTACATTTTAGAAAACCACATTTCATCCTTAGTTCAAGGAGCCATCTTGCTGATGTGCTTATTTGGCTTTTTCCTTTTTTACCTTACTGCTGACAAACTTTATTTATGGTATTGTCTTCAAAATATCTCCCTGTTCCTCTTAATCGGCGCACGCCATGGAGTTCTGAACTTTTATTTGTTAGGCACCCTGGACATGCTGTCAGGAAGTTATGCGAACTACATCTGTGCGCTATCGTATGGGGCGACACACCTTTTTTTCGTACTGCGTTTCGTACAAGTCAAAAACCTACTCGGATTGACGTTTTATAAATTTATCCTGTTGCTGATCTCTACTCAACTTCTTTTGTTGCTGCTCATTCCATTCGGCCAAATTGCGCGACTAAAATATTATCTGATGTATGGCTGCATCATTGCGACCGCGTTTACTGTTGCATTAATCATAATTAAAGGAGCAGCAAGAGGTAACAGAAATGTCAATAGTTATGCATTAGCCCAAACACCATTTCTGCTTTTGATCCTTTACTATATGGCTGGGATATTTTTCCCTGTTCCTGTAAGTTGGATCACCCTTCATGGTCTGCAATTCGGACCGCTGTTTGAGGTTACCGTTCTGGCAATTGCTCTTGCTGAAAGGTTCAGTGGCTTTCAGCAACAGAATTATATACTTCTAAATAACCTCAATGAAGCCCAAACACAGATCATCCAAATTCAGGATGCCGAACGGCAACGTATCGCCCAGGATCTGCACGATGAGCTGGGGGGGAATCTGGCTGCGATCAAAATGAGTCTGCAAAGCTCAGGACTGATTAAGGAGAAGGTTTCACCTTTGCTCAAACTTATCGATCAAGCTTCAGTCAATACGCGCAATATCGCTCACAATCTGATGCCGCCCAACTTTGAAGATGTTCTGCTGATCGATTTGTTAACGAATCATTTTAGCAAGCTCGATCTGGATGGAGACATCCGATTTCATTTTCACGCCACCGGATACCAGGAAGGTAAATTTAGTAAACAACAGGAACTAACCTTGCATCGCATCGTGATGGAACTTGTAAGCAACATTATCAATCATTCCGGGGCGTCAGAGGCCACCATTCAATTCATTGGTTATCAAAAGCATCTGGAAATCATGGTAGAAGACGACGGAGTAGGATTTTTCAAACCCAGTCAAAAGGGAATTGGTTTGAAAAGTATCCGGTCCCGGGTTAATTTTCTAAAAGGTCATTGCAATATTGACTCAAATGAAAGGGGAACCACTACCGTCATTCAGGTTCCCTATTAAAACAGAACAGTGACCAAGACGAAATACTAAATACCTGAAAGACAGTCCCAAGGATTTATTTTAAAACCACCAGTTCGCTGATTCACTATGAATGATCCAATTAAAATAATCATTGCTGACGATCACTTGCTTTTTATTGATGGTCTGAAACGACTATTGGAAGATGACACAAGTATCAAAGTTATCAATATCGCCAATAATGGAAAAGAGCTGATGCACATCTTACAGACGCATCTGCCCGATCTCATTCTGATGGATATTAACATGCCCAAAATGAATGGACTAAGCGCAACACAGATGATCCGCCAAGCCTACCCACACATTCTGGTGATTATGTTGTCTACATACAACGAAAAACATCTCATTGAAAAAGCAAGGGAAAGTGGCGCAAACGGCTATTTAATAAAAGACATTAATAAAAACGACCTTCTAATTACAATTAGAAAAGTCCTGAGTGGCGAGAGTGGCTTCCCAAATTACACGAAAAAAAACTTTATGGATTTTCAGCATGGAGATTCATTTTTAAAACAGTCCAACCTCACCAAAAGAGAAATTGAGATTATTCAATTAATCAAAACCAGTCAATCCAACAGACAAATCGCAGATCAATTATTCCTGAGTATATACACTGTGGAAACACACAGAAAAAATATCATGCAAAAATTGGGATTAAATTCCCCTGGCCAGCTTATGAGGTTTATTCTGGAGAACGGCTTATGAGTTTAACGTTGAATCTGCGTTGGATTAAAACAAACACCTCACGGGTTTAAGAACCAATTTCTCGCCTAGCATAATTTAGATAAATTCTGTCAACCTGAAATGTATCCATGGATTGGTGTAAAACGTCTGCCAGTTTAGAGGTACATCAGCATCTGTTTTAAGGTAATAGACACTGTTTTGATAATATTTTACATAAATTGTACAAATAATCAATTTTCAAATGAAAAGGATAGCCATTATTACAGGTTTGATTGCCCTTCTTATTTCGGTATCAGTGTATGCATATACGATCTCAAACGAACCTAAGGTAACTTATCAAACTCACGTTATTTCAGGAGAAGTAAATAGCCCTAAATCTATTGCGTCGAAAGTTATGCAAGAAGCAGAATCTATCAAAAGCCAAGGTTATCGATTGGTAGATGTCTCGATGACTTCGATACCTTTTGGGCAAAACGACTATCGAATTGTATACGTAGCAACATTCGAAAGAGTAAGTCCATAGGTGTAGAATTGCTAATAATGCGATAGGTAAATCCTGTGAAACGACATTTTTAAAGATTGTAATGCAGAAATGTAGTCTTTGAATTATCGAAATTATAACAATTCCTATGAAAATTTTTCTTTATTTCTTTTTTATCCTAATTGCCTTATCTTGTAAAAAGTCTGATGTTGATGTCGTTGTAAAAGATACTGTTCTTGATGAATATCCTGATTGGCATACTTTGAAAGCTCCGATTGACCATACGATATCAGGTGTCTGGGGCAATTATAATAAGACGGTGCTCATCTCTACAATGTTTAAATTGTTTCGTACCACAGATCAGGGCAGGCATTGGGAGCAGGTTCACCAGCGGTCTATTGGCATGATAGGAGTAGTTCAATATCGCGACACGCTATTCACTATGACTGGCCTAACAACAGGTATAAATAACAATATTCATCAAGAGGTGATTATACACGCAGGTGATTATAGTATAGATGATGGTAAAACCTGGGAAATATATAAAGGAAGAAATCCTATCTTACGTGATCACCCTAGATATGATTCCCCAGACAAATTCCTGATAAATCCGATTATAGCTCCCAATAAGGTAACCTACCAGATTAACAGAGCCTTTCTAGATGGACCAAACGCAGAGAACGGTACTTTTGAGACACCTGGGGTTGTAAAATCTACGGGAGAAAGGATCAATCTTCCCCAGCTTCATCAGTTGCGAAGCCTTTATCTGGACGACGAGCTGCGGCTTTATATTGTTGGCAGTGACGCAGTTTGCGGTTCAGCAGAATCATTTAAGTTTTGCAACAGTAAGTTTGGGAGAGGCGTGGTGTACGTTTCCAAGAAACCAGTTCCGTAAACTATATATGAAAAAACATATCCTTACATCATTTTTTTGTATCCTCACTTTGTTCCAAAGCAGTTTTGGTCAGCAAGCCAAATGGTATAATGTTCCTACCAGTCCGAAAACGCTGATGGTAGGTGCAGGGCCAACAATATTTGGAGCAAACCTGAAAGGAGGGATTTTCCTCAAACAGCATTTTCTGGTCGGCGCGTCAATTGAAGTACATGAGTTTCTTTCTTCTCGAAAAGAGGCGGGCCTTTTCGCAAGAAAATATGTAAATAGCAACAGACTCTCTGTTTTTGTGCAAGTCGGGCCTTCCTATGGATCTTTTCAGGAGTGGGATTTTGATATGGATAATAAAACGCCTGGTCCGACACCTTTATACCGCCGATTGAAATTGAACGGAATGGCCGGAGCCGAAATTAGAATAACCCAACTGATAAGTATTGAAGGGGAATTAGGGATAGGAAGGATAATGAATACTAACTGGTGGGCACCCAGTATCCGGAGTTCGGTGAATTTGCGTTTTTACAAGTGAGGAAGAACAAACTATAAAAAATAACTTCTATTTTCATGTAAACCTTTTTCGGCTGCTAATACAAGAAAAGATATTCTTATTCAGAAGCCGTTTTGTTCTTAAACCTATAACGTATACCCCAATTTGATGTGACGATTGCCGAGCCTTCAGAAACGATTGGTGCCAGCCCTATTTGAAATCCAAATGTCTTCGAAAAAAGTGAGAAAAGTGAGCGCTAACCACTACGACCAACCCAGGGAGCGTGTTAACCCTTCCACCTAATCCAGCTTAAATTTCAAAGTCTTCTTTTTTGATAAACTGATAAGTTATGACTGCTTCTAGCGACATGTTTTCGATTTGTGTATCTATGCCTGCATGGAGTTCGGAAAGATACCGGTCTTTCAACTGATCGTTGAAACCTATAAAGCGCAAATTGGACTGATGGCACTAACCTCAAATTGAGAGAAAGTTATGATCGTACAAAAGAAAATTTTAAATAATTTACGCATGCTGAGACTTCAATTCTAAAATGCAACTAAACAAAAATAGATTCAATATTAAGGAGTCCATGGGATCAGAGAAGTTAATAGAAACAGCTCTGGATCTGCTATTTTTGACTTCATTTTACAGAATTAATGTCAATTAAATGATATGCATAGATTATTCAAAATACTGTTTGCAATTTTACTTACACCACTTGTCGTATCCTCCTGCATTAACCAATTCGGCGTGTCTGGGCCTACTATTGGAGGGAAAAAGCGTAAGAATAAAGTGGCTCCACCGTATGATTTTAGCAAAGCTATGTTTGATTATCGTAGGGAGAGAGGCTATTGGCCAAAATCAGAAATGGAATTTACCTCATATAACCGACAGGCTGTCAAGAACTTATACATGCAAGATTTTAGCGATTGGTATCTGGGGAGCAATAACCAAGATAGTTTGTATATTCATTTTACCCATGCTTCGGTTACTTCCAATGGCCATGTTGGTGTTGTGCCAATACCTGTGAAAGACCTGAAAATTAAGACTTTATATGTTTTCTCAAAAGGAACGACAAAAACGATACGCAAAAGGGGAAAAAAGGATAGTGAGTAACTGATCCGGATCTGCTACCTACCAAGTTAAGCGTTTCTTTTTCTTTCCGGCTTATCTTCTCCATAGCAGCATTAGCTGATATCTACTAACAGTTTTAGCTACCAGACCATACCTTATGTTTGCTTCCCCTGCTATTGGATACATTATCCCTGAAGCAGATAGAGCTGGCACTTTTTTGGTAGTTATGTGCAGTTTACAATTTTAGGAGCCACTTTCTATAATTTGCATTCTGCACCGCTTTACGCATGAAATACTTATTTCTGTTAAACTTACAATCTATGACACTAACAGGTCTGTTTCGAAACCTCGTTTGCTCCACTGGGCCTACTTACTTGTTTTCCTTTCGCTTTTTGCCAGCAGCTGCACTGCTCTGGTATTCTCCAGGATCATTTCCCACTCATACTCTGCTAATGATTCGGAAATACCAATTACCATCTTCCACGCCGGAGTTGATGACTCAATTCCCAGATCCAGCACTCTGAATACAATTCCTTTTTTGGCAAAATCTTTAACCATGTTAATAAAGTGATCCCTGCTGCTACCAAGCCTGAAAAACCTCTACACGGTAACGGTGTTTGCTTCTCTTAGAAAGCATTTTGTCAAGTTTGGGGCTTTGCACTGAAAGGCCGTTTATCTTTTCTGGAATATTTTATCACACAATATTTTTCCAGAGCTTGAATTTGTGTGCCGGTGCTCTTGTCAACGGTAGCAATACGCATATATTCAAAAACTCTGTTCATTGGTGTCAAAACGTCCGTCCCACAAGTATAAAACTAATTTTTAGCTGAACTTACTTTTCGAACCTTGATTCCAGAATTGTAATAACTAGTCCAGAAAGATATTGAGATAATACAGAAAGATATGGCCTTCTGAACCACGTCCACACACATCAAACGCATAAGATGCTGTGATACCCATTAGACTTGATTGAAATCGCATACAATGTAAATCATTAATATGGATTGCTTGTGTAAAGTGTACAAAAAGGAAGCAAATTTTCTGGGTTTTTGTAAGTGTGAATCTGCAAAATGACATCCAATAATATAATTTTAACATGTTATTTTTATACTAAAACAACTAGGCAACCATGGAAAGTTTTAATCATTGCCGACTCGTTCCAGAATGGGTCATGTTGACTATGCTGGTAGTCATAGTTCTGTCCAATAAATCACCACCCGGTCGATAGGTATTCAAAATGAAATGTTAGACGGTCGATTTAATATACACAACACCGATTACAATGGTAAAGCTCAACAATAAATACGTCTGCCTCTCTTTGATTTTAATATTCCTCGTTGTTGTGTCTGGTTATGTATTTGCACAGCAAGCAGCTGCAAATTCCACGGGCGAAATAAGGCGACAGGTGGACGATAAGATGGAAAGGCATCAATGGGAAATCAACATTAATATTGGGCCTCTATTAAAGTTAGGAACTTCCAGTGCCTGGGCTAATCCATATTTAATTAAGAGGAATTTAGGCAGAGAAGCAAAATATGGAGCGCTCAGATTCATGGTTTCTCCAGTCAGCATACATCGTCGCCAGGTATCTGAAAATGATACAAATGGAATATGGTATGATGCAAAATCATCTTATTTCCAACCCATGGCCTCGTTTGGTTACGAACGGCAAATAATGAAAGGTAGATTTATGTTTTACTATGGAGCCGATATTGCATGGCGATTAGAATCTGACAAGTTTAAGGATGATAATTACCGGGATGCTAAGAATCCAAATTTGCCTAATGGAAAGTTGCTCATCAAATCACATCAGAATTCGTTCTGGGCGGCTCCTTTGATTGGTGGCAAATATTACTTAAACCATAGATTTACCATTGGTCTTGAGAGCCAACTGCAATTTGTTTATTCGAAAAAGGTTCAACAGGAAGTATACAAGGGCGTCCGCACGACACAAACCAGAGTTAATGCATTTGAAATTTTACACTATCCCTATTACATGTTAAATCTTAGCTATAACCTTTAAACTATAACGATATGAAACCACTTATATTTACTCTCATCATTTTTACAATTGGATTAGGTTCCAGTACATCATCTTATGCCCAAACGGATCCGAAAGTCTACGTCAAAGGGACGGTAGCGAGCACAATATATGACGGGATCGACTTTTACAACATTGATCCCAGTGATGCAACCTATAACAATTTCAGGTACTATATCCCCTACATTGAGCAGCCTACCCCAAGTACAGTTCCTACCAGTGGTGTAACGAAAACCTACGAATGGATCATAGTCGGAGGAACTGCTACTTCAACAACGACCGAAACGACAGGGGTTAAATGGAATAACACGGTCAATTACAGCAGTGGAACTCCAACCAAAACAATCCGTATTAAAGTCACGTTTAAATGGACTCCCAGTGGCGGAACGCCGCAAACTAAGGTTATCACCAGCATATTGCCGGCAGGTGGTAATGTAGC
This sequence comes from Dyadobacter luteus, assembly GCF_003383615.1. Lineage (GTDB taxonomy): Bacteria > Bacteroidota > Bacteroidia > Cytophagales > Spirosomataceae > Dyadobacter > Dyadobacter luteus. Next base: position 521,486 of record NZ_QNUL01000002.1, on the reverse strand, counting down.
TCAGCCAATTGAGGTAAAGTATATTAGTACACCTAGTTCGCTGTCATACGACGGGTCAACAGTGGGTAACGGAAGCACATTGTCTGTTGCCTGTGGAGCAACAACATCTACGGCTTCTGTTCCAGCGGTGTCAACAGATCCAACCGCTGGTGTGACCTATTATTGGACATACCCATCCGGGTGGTCAGGCCCTGCATCATCTACGACTCCCAGCGTTACTGTGACGCGACATATTAATGGTGGTACCGGCGGTGCGATTAAGGTTGAGGACAAGCGTAATGATAGCAGTAATTTTCGCACAAAACTTTCTGTCAACATCACCCGTCCTTTACCAACGACACCAACTATTACCTCACCGGATATCCTATTATGTTCGACAGAAACAATCACAGCAACGGCCAATAATGCAACAAGTTATAACTGGGTAACAACCGGAGGAGTATCTGTTAGCGGCACGGGAAGTTCGGCGACGCTTACAGGAACGTCCAATGTTGACGGAACCGTCAAAGTGGCCGCCGTGTCTTCTAGTTGTGGGGTCACAACAGCTTACAGTACTGCACGAAACATAAAGCGTACAGCACCGCTACCAAGTTCCTTGCTGGTTACTGCAAATGGAGGAGGATCGCCTGATTTTATGTGTAATGGCTTTGGTTTATCGCTAAATGCATACACCGGAGAGCCCGGAACCACCTTTAGCAGTTGGGCTGTAAGCGATCCGGTCAATACCTACTTTAATTATAGCGGTGGTACAGCTTATTTTAATTCTTATGTGAACAGTTGCTATGGTGTTACTGTTCAAGCTGGAAATTGTTTTGGAACTGTTCAAAAAGGAATCACCATTTGTGTAGGCGATTGCTCTGAAATGATGGCTACCCATACTGTTTATCCTAATCCAGCCAGTGACGTGGTATACATTGCCTTTGAAAGTACAGAAGGGCTACCACAGACCATAAAACTGTATAGTGAAAAGGAAGCAAAAGAGGTAAAATCTATGTCAACTGCTGATATCTACCAAACTCAGGATTTCAAAGCAAATAAAGTGGTCTCAGTCGAGGTAAGTGATCTTCCAAGGGGGATATATTTCCTTCATTTATCCACTGCAAAAGGCACTTCCAACAAACACCGTATTGTTCTGAGATAGATAGTTATTGACAAGCATGGACTTACTCCGGCAAGTCGGTAAATTCTTTCAGATCTCATCGTCAGGGTTCACAACAAGAATCCTGACCTCAATTTACCTTAATTATGTAACCCTTTTTTACATTATAGTTTACAAAAATTAAAGCTTGGCTCATATCTCTGTCAAAATATTTCGTAGTTTTAGTCTTAAACAGTAAATAACACAGTGATGCCAAGAGAATTTATTGAAAGCTTGATGTCGGTTCATCCCTTTAGTGATGCGATTCAATCGGATTTTTTTTCAAGATTACGCATCGCAAAAGTTTCAAAAGGCAAGTTACTGCTCACACAGAGAGATGTTTGTGATAAATTATGGTATGTAAAAACCGGGTTAGTCAGAGGATTTTCCAGCACTGATAATGCCAACAGGAATAGCGACGATATTACTGAATGGTTTGCCAGAGAGAAAAACTTCTTCAATTGCACAAAGAGTTTTGTGGATCAGATTGCGGCAAATGAGTCTATTGAAGTCTTGGAACCTTCTGAGCTCATCTATATAAATCGAAACGACTTATATGAGTTGTATTTTAAGTATCCCGAGGTTTGTAATGTCGCCAGGCTTATAGCTGAACGTTACTGGATTATCTACAAAGACAAACTCAGAGATCTGCGCTTCCGTTCTGCTCAGGAAAGAATAGAGCACTTTTCTGTGCAGTCGAAAGATCTGTTTAATCGTGTCCCTCAGAAGCATATTGCCTCCTATCTGGGCATTTCTGAAAACTACGTAAGCAAGATCAGAACAAAACGATGAAAGTGAAAGAGGCGATACTGGTTTCAAAAAAACAGATTATGATCGATCTTTCTATGAGTAAGACGGGAATACCTCCCGGATTACAAAATGTAATGAACTTCATTTATCAGTAGTAAATCATATCTCAAAAATAGTTATTCAATACCGGGTATGTTCTGGCACCGTTACATCGGTTCTGTAAAATGAGCTCCTACGCTTCCCTCTTTGGTCGGAGCATACCGACGCATTTTTGTTAACAAATATTTCTCAATTGTCGAACTGATAGCCGAAATATCCTAACACAGGTTTCTGAGCAGGGACAAATTACCATTCGCTTCTGCTCGCTGATTGAGCAATACGTGCGGGTCAGGTCAGGACTTGGATACAGCTCGGTCAGTCCTTTGCCAATGCGCATCGACAGGCTTATCGGTTATGATGGCAGTGCCGGTCATCTTGCTTCTGCTTAACGAATTCTTTTTCAAAGGACTGCTACTGTGTTGCCCAGCCTATCAACCTACCCCATTTAACCTACAGCATAAATGCATATTTATGCCATTAAAAACTTTAATTGGTTTTCCATTTGTGATACCCTGGATCCAGTGGTGGAGAAGAATACGGTTGGACCTTTTTATAATGCCAGTTTTATCAGCCGGAAACCCGAAACCTGTTCAATATAGTGTAGTCCTTTCAAAATCATGAAGGTGTAAACAATCCGGTGCCACTTGTCATCAGACCAAGGAACACCGGACTAGATTGCGTAATTCTGCTTCTGTTGTTGTGCCAGACGATCACTGCTGTATAGTTAGTGGCAGAAGACAAAGTATCGTGATTCTTTTCCCAGGATGTTACTTGCCGTTTGGAGTTGCTTGATAAGTAGGTGCAAGTGAGCCGTAAAATGGCTGATCAACCCCCAGATCAATAAAAATATGGTTCAGGATTACGCCCGGATCAATCATGTGAATCGTGAGCTTATGTTTACCTGATTTCAAATCCTGCACTCTGAAAGTCCGTTCGGCTGAATTACTCAGCACATTGTTTTTCCACTCATCGCTTCTGCCGAAGGTCCTGAAATTGAAGATGTTCACCGGGCCGCCATCGATACTTAAGCCGTAACGCACTTCAAAATTCTTGTTGAGCGGGTACGTTGGCAAAGAAGTGATTGTAATGTCAGCTGGCGACTGATGGAAAGTATAAAAATCATATTCCACTGCCGGATTTCCCTTTACCTTAAGTGTATCCAGATCACCTTCAGCAGGGCTTTGAATCAAGGGCAAAGATTCAAGTGATTTTCCATTTACGCCCAATCCATTCAAGACATTCCAATAACGTGATTCGGTATTTCTCGCAAGTGAATAATCAGTAGCATTGATTGACAAATACCCGTTCGATTCTATATGTCCCTTGAAATTGGCAAGCTCACCTACTAAACCGTTGTTGACAACGGTGGAAAAAGTATATTGATCACCATCGGCTTTAACAACAATATTTCCTTTCAGGTCTTTTTGTAAAGGTGCTTTTGCCCAGTCAATCTCCACCCAGATACGCTGTTGACTGCTGAGACCTTCGGGCTTTAATTCGCCGTTACCAGCACTGACTTTGATCCAGTTTTCAGACGTACTAACAGCGAATTTTCTTGTCACATTCTGACATAAAAACACATCAATAAAATACTTCTGTTTATTCCATCTGTCAAAACCTGGAAGTGAAAACTGCTGTAAACCGGAGGTTGAATCCGCATTTTTGTACCCTTCCGGCAGTGCTCTTAAAGCGGGCAAATTATTTGCCTTAGGCAGATCAAATACTGGCAGATTGAACACAGGAAGCTTTCTTGGGAACATATCCATCATGCCATTCCATTTGCCTGCTGCCAGTTCTGTATTGTAAAATTTGGTTTCAGCAACTATTTTATCGTATACGTCATTCGACAGGGAGGCGTAAGTCTGATCACTCATACGCCCCTGTTTTGCATATAAGTAGGCTTTATCCCGGTATAAAAATTTTTTGTTTATCAGGGCTGCACCTTTGACAGGATATGCTACCAGCTCGTAAAAAGCAGCCTTGTGATTAATCTCAATTCCGGCACCAATCGATTCCACACTGGCAACCAACTTATCGTACGCATCTATCCTGAGCTGCGCCTGGTCATTATAATAGGTATGATTATACTCCGTGAAATCAATAGCCGTTGTTGGTTCGGTGCGGCTCCAACCCATGTATTCAGGTTTACGCTCAAAAGCCAGGTCATAATATTTCCAGAGTGTCTTTGCCATTGAAACCGACTGGCTGCTTCCAAATATTGTTGCCAACCACTTCTCTAAATGCGTAGAGGAAAATGCAGGTTTTTCAAACGGTGTTATATCATAAGCCATATCTAAAAAAAGCTGCGTTGCATACTCTCCAGGCTTGATATCACCAACATTCACCACCCACAATTGTTTAGCGTTCATCGCATAAGCTTTGGTCATTTCTTCACGGATGTGTGCAGGATGAGAGGTTGCCAGCCACAGATAATCATGCGGTCTGCCCCAATAAGAAATGTGGTAATAAACACCAGAGCCTCCCGATCTGTTATTCTCATCCGCATTACTCAGCCGCTGAATGTATCCATAGTTATCATCGGGCCAAACAAGCGTAATGTCATCAGGCACTTTAAGCCCGCCATCGTAAATGTCGAGCACTTCCTTATAAGCCGTAAAGGCCTGAGGTACCTTTGTGATGTCGGGATTTACATATTTTTTCAGCATATCCCGCTGCCTGCTGATGATGGTATCCAGAAGCGGAATGGTCTCCTTAATTGTTTTCACACCCTCCATACCGCTGTCATGAACACCTCGCATTCCGGTTGTGTAAATGCCATTTACCTTGCTGCTCTCCCTGATACGGGACTCCCAATAATCGTCAACCTTTTTTCGGTTTGTCAGATAATTAAAATGTCCCATTGTTTTCTCATCCCATTCATCTACGTTGTTGCGAAGCATTGGTTCTGCATGGGAAGAGCCAATCACAATCTGATACAGTTCTGCGGCCTTCACATTTGCCGGATAATGGAAAAAAGCTTTGGTACTCGGGTGCATAGCTGGCCAGATCAGGTTAGCCTTCAGGCGTAGCAGCAGTTCAAACACCTTCGAATACGTTTTGGGGCCGATATCCTTTGTTTCCGGTTCAAATGTCTTTGCCGCCCAAGGCTGCAGTCCCCAATCTTCGTCATTGATAAAAATACCCCGGAACTTGACCGAAGGAGTTTTCGATAAGAAATTATGAATGTTTATCGATAGCGCATTCTGCTTTTTCGGCGTTGCATCAGCCCACCAGTACCAGGGAGTAACGCCAATTTTTTCCGAGATAGCGAAAACACCGTAAGCTGTGCCACGTACATCGCTCCCTGCAATGATGAGCGCATTGGATATATTTTTTGTCGGTTTGAACAACGACCGAAGGGAGTAACATTCCCACTTGCCTTTCAGATCCGGATCGGTGGCTTTGCCCCCAAAACCTTTTATCAGCTCTGAATCTACCTGGCCAATAACGATTATATTTCCTTTTGCACCTGAAATGTTATCGGAGACTTTGGGACGATATCCACTTACAAGCTCAATGTCCGCGGCCAGTAAATGGGCCGCGATTGAGTCGAGTTTGACTTCGGATTTCTGGTAATAAATCGTCACCTTGTTTTGAGGTGTAACCAGGTCTAACCTGGCTGCATTTGCAGCGTAGAGATTCCCGGTTGCGATACAGATAACAATCAGGCATTTCATCAACTTTTTCATGTAGTAAAATTCTGCTGGCTCAATTCTGGAACTTGAGTATGTTTTCATGGATTTGCTTTTTGTCGTGCACGGTATCGGTCACAATATTTTTCATGGAAACATTTTTGACCGGCAGCTCTTTTTGACCCAATATTCTTGACACAAACTGTACATCTTTGGCAACGATGTTGCTTAAATGGATATCAGAAATCGGCGTGAGTTTTCGTATTGTCGTCGGAACCAGCGCCCTCCACTGATACAATACATCTGTTTCAATACCCAATACACCCAGATCAATTTTGCCGGCAGTAAGATTGGACGCATAAATATTTTTGACATATCCACCCATACGTTCGTTGGTTTTGATAAACAAAAGGTGGTTTAATTTCGCTCCATCCACTACCGTACAATTGGAAATATCCACATTCTCAATGCCTCCGGATAACTCGCTCCCAATCGCCACAAGTTGATGACCATTCTTGACAATACAATTCCGGATCACGATATTTTTACTGGGTATTTTCAGTCTCCATCCTTCCGGGTTCCTCCCTGATTTTATGGCAATCGCATCGTCACCCTGATCAAAGACACAATCCTCGATCAGCACATTCTGGCTCATTTCAGGGTCAACGCCATCATTGTTGTGTCCGTGTGCATACACTTTCACCTTTCTGATCACAACGTTTTTAGACAAATAAGGATGAATCGTCCAGAAAGGGCTGTTGGTAATCGTTACGCCTTCCAGCAGAATATTCTCGCTGCGGTTGAACTGGATAAACTGTGGACGAAGGTGAGCAGTGTCATTAACCATTTGCCGCTCGTTCACAGGTGTATACGCACCCGCCAGGTTGTACAATCGCTTGATACTTTCCATATGTGGCTTTGGACGTGCATACCAGGTTTTCCAGACATCCTGTTTCGCTTTCAATTCACCTTCGCCAGTGATGGCAATGTTTTTGCACTGGTAAGCATAGATCAGCGGCGAGTAGTTGAGGCATTCCAATCCTTCCCAGGTGCTATGAACAGCGGGCAGATAGTCTTCCGGGTTTTCAGAAAATAGCAGGACTGCTCCTTTGTTTAAATGAAGATTTACGTTGCTTTTCAAATGGATTTTTCCTGTCAGCCATTCTCCCTTGGGAACGACCACGATCCCTCCGCCCAACTTGTTTGCCTCCGAAATTGCCTGAGAGATAGCCAGAGATGTTTTTTCCTTGTCACCTTGAACCGCGCCAAAATCCGTGATGAGCAGTTTTTTAGTTTTACTGAAATCAGGAACCAAAATATCAGGCATAGCAAAACGCGCATTTACTTTCAATTTGGTAGTAGGTACTTCGCTTTTTGCGGTAAAAGCGAACAAGATGCTTGTAAAAAATAATAGAGTCAAGATCCCTTTTTTCATGTAATTAAGATGTAATTGGGGTTTCAGGAATAAATAACAGCCAGGGCAATGTCCCTGGCTGTTACACCTAATTAGTATTGCGGGTTCTGAGGGTATCCTTCTGTATCTCTGTCAATCACCGATTGAGGTATCGGGCGAAGGTAATATTTGTCAATCACCCCTCCTGGATTGGCCATTTTTGTAAGGATATTGTGTTCAAAAGCGCGTCCCAGTTTGCGGGTACGTTTGAGATCCAACCAACGGTGGTATTCTCCGGCAAGCTCCCTAGCCCGTTCATCCAGTATAAAATCCAAGGTTACATCTGATGGCTTTATATCCAGGCTCTGTCCTGCCACGGCAGCACGTTTTCTGACGACATTGATCTTCTCAGCTGCTTTATCCAACTGCCCCAATTTGAAGTAAGCTTCACCCGCCAGCAAATACGTATCAGCCAATCTGAACAAAAATATGTCCCTTGTTGAAGAGTAGGCGTCTTCATTGTTCCCTGGAAAATTATCAAGAGGATCAAAGAATTTGCCGATCATCGGGAATTTCATTGCTCCGCCTATCCCCTGAAAATCCTGCTTCCATCTTTCAAACCTGACAATCTCCACGTTCGGATTTTTCGCCATTAATGCAATAGAATCCTGACTGGTAAAGGGTTGGTCAGGGTAAGGAAAATAAAAACGGAGATCGCCTTTTTTAATCTCAGCATTACCTAGCTTATCATCGCGAACTGCATAAAACTGGCTCAGAAAGGTTCCGTTATAGCGCGTATCCTTCGCAGTATTATAGAGCGAGTAAAGAAATTGGGTGGGCATAAAATCACTGGTTCTGCGGCTGTATGTTGCATACTCGCCGTCATAAAACCCGGGTTGACGGAAAATGCGCCATCCAAAAAACAAGTTTTGCCCGTGCCCGATAATTTTATCCTGTAAACTGGTCGGATCAAACTGAACAGAGAAAATGATCTCGCTGTTTTTCTGATTCGTTGGTAAAAACACATCGGCGAAAGAAGAAAGAAGGCTATAATTTCCGCTTGAAATGACCTGTTCCGCATACTGCGCAGATTTTGCAAAGTCGTCGACCGACGCAAAGGCTTTATAACCGCGTGTTAAATGTACTAACGACAACAAATGATTTGCTGCCCCTTTGGTAACCCGTCCAAATTCTGTGGTGGTTACATCAACACCACCCACAGATGCATTCAGGTCTTCAAGCATAAAATCGTATACTTCCTGCTCAGAATTGGGAACAAAATGGGTAACAGGCGTATTGAATTCATCCTTCACAATCGGAATTCCACCAAAATTTTCTACCAGAAGATAGTAGAAATATGCCCTGATAAAACGAACTTCTGCAAGGCGTTTGTTTTTAACTGCATCTGAAAGCCCGGGAATACTGCTGGCTTTATTGATTGCTGTGTTACAGCGCTGAATGCCGGCATAAAGTTTTGTGAACACTTCATTAACCCCTGAATTATCCGAAGACAGTGTTTTGTATTCGTTTAGCTGCGTAGCACGCACAAGCCTGTCTCCCACAGTACCGCTTACAGATTCAATTTCTCCTCTTGTTTCGGTATCCGTACCCCATGCAAAAAGCTTGGGATCTGTTTTGTAGATATCACGAAGAGATGAATAACAGGAATTCACAAGCTTTTCATATCCTGCAGCATCGACATAAAAGTTTTCACTGGTTACTCCGCTGATATTTTCTTCTGTCAAAAAATCCTGGCACGAGGCCAGACCCAAGCACGCAGCAATTAGGGTTGTATATAATATCTTTTTCATTGATGGCCATGATTAAAATGAAAGGTTGATTCCAAACAGATAGGTAGATGTACTTACAGCAGTGCCGTAAGTATTGGTCGCTGCCCATTCCGGGTCAAAACCTTCATACTTTGTAAAAACAAACGGATTTGTCGCGGTGGCATAAAGTCGCAGGTTGCTAATCTTAAATTTTTGGATTAGACCATTAGGTAAATTGTAACCTAATGTGACATTACTGATTCTGGTAAAGTCCACATTCCGGTAAGTAGGAATAACTGTGTAGGGACCCGGATTTCCAGGCTGAAAATGCGTTTGTGAAGGATTATTTGCCGTCCAGTAATCCACCTTGACCTGATTGTAGTCCTGGTTGTAGTTCATCAGTGTGGCATCAAACGAACTTACATACTGCTCCCCACGGCGCGTAATGGCCTGGATAAATAATTCCAGATTACCGTAACGGAATGTATTGGAAAATGATCCCGTCCAACTAGGTACTCTTTTTCCGATGATTTCTCTGTCGGCGGCATTAATCACACCATTTCCATCCAAATCCTTTACGCGTACCTGCCCCGGGGTTTGATTGTACTTTTTGGCCTCCTCGATTTGATCTTGCTGCCAGATACCATCAAATACGTAATCATAGTTCACCTGTACGGGCTGTCCGATAAACCATTTGTTACCAACATCGTCCTTCTTGCCGCCATTGAGTTCCAGAATCTGGTTTTTGTTTTTATCAAAAACGAAATCACTCTTCCACATAAATTTTCCTGCATGAACATTAATTGTACTTAATCCCAGCTCAATTCCGCTGTTTTTAAGTTTACCAATGTTGTCAGTAATCGCGTTGAAACCCGCTGGTGCCGGTAATTGCCGGCTTAAAAGAATATTGTCGATCACCCGATTATAAACATCCAGGCTACCAGAAACGCGGTTGTTAAACAGTCCGAAATCGACACCTACATTAATTTCGTTGGTAGTCTCCCAGGTCAAGTTCTTATTCGGAAGTTGGTTAGGAGCATAACCTTGTGCAAAAACACCTCCGAAATCATAGAAAGTCTGCGCAAGTGCTGCCTGTGTGGAATAAGCGGGAACCCTGTCATTACCTGTAATACCGTAACTTACTCTGACTTTAAGATCATTGATCTCAGGGATGGCTTTAATAAAGTGTTCCTCTGAGCAGGCTCGAACTTTATTCAACGGCCCTTCAGAGAGATTTCAAGAGCCAAACAAAAGCGCAGGACCAGGAGAGAAAAGCAGGTGTAGCAGAACTTGAAAATATAAACAAGCGACTTCAAAACGCAAGAATGATGAAGGTTGATGGAACGCTTGCCGATGATGATTTCTTAGACATCAAAACCACATCAAACAAAAGAATAGAGGAAATTGAAAAGAAGCTTAGCAATTTATCTGATAAGTATTCAGAGATAAGCTCTCTGCTACCTGATGCGCTTAAAAGGGTTTCTGAGCTAGAATCCTTGTATATAAATGGAACCGTCGAGGACAAAAGGAGAATAATAAGTTCGATGTTTCCAGAAAAAATCGTTTTTGACGGACAAGAACATCGAACTCCCAAAGTCAACTCGGCACTCCTTCTTATCTACCAGAAAAAGAGCGAGTTAGAGCCAATAAAAAACGGGACAAATCGCAAAAAAAACGACTTGTCCCGTATGGTGCACCCGAAGGGATTCGAACCCCTATCGATGGTACCGGAAACCACAATTCTATCCATTGAACTACGGGTGCAGGTATTGTAACGGGGTGCAAATATAGCCGCTATTTTACTTTTTTGATAGTTTTCAGAAAAATTTGTTTAGGCGGGCTTTCGCATCGTTTCGAGCAGCTTACAAGCTTTTAAGTAACTCCCAGTCTCCCACCGACTTGAGATACATGTAGTCAAGCAAAATGCCATTTACATTCGTGATGAGCTTATGTCCTTTTGCGAACGGAACTACAAACGTTTCGATGTATTCGTGGTCAGAAAGTAGTCCCTGACTCTTGTTATGATAGCTCTGGATTTGTTCTTGTGTCAACTCCAGTTCGCAATAAAACAAGTACATGGCCTCATCGCTCGTGCCGGTTGAAGGATAATAGGGCTCATCGTGCAAGGCTATCAGCTGCTCTTTTTCTACCTTAATCCCTGTTTCTTCCCAAACCTCACGGGCTGCTACTTCTGCCGCGTCACTTTCACTGTCGAGCATACCGGCCGGATGCTCATACGTCAGTGATCCGTCGCAGATTCGACGCTGACGAACCAAAAGCAGGTATTTTTCACGTGTAACTGAGTCAATGAAGCTGACCAGAACACATACCACTTCGCCTTTCAAAAAGCATATAGGCGGAATTTTATTACCTTCCGGCGTGGTCGCGTTTGTATACAAAAGGGAGAAAAGTATTTCTCCTTTCCCGTTTCTTCTGGAATAGAGCTCATCTACCCTGTGAACATCCATTCCATTTTTCTCCAATCTGTTCTTCCAAAGATTGAATTTATGGGAATCTGTCAGCTGTTCTGCCATTAGAAGTAATAAATCTAGTTATATAGAGGGAATGCGATCGCTACGTATGGTATTCCGTACGTAGTTGAAAAGCGGGTTTGGTCGTTAGCTAATTTCACATCTGTTGAATACGTCACTCTTCCGTGAACATAGCCCAGCTTGATGCCAATCTGATCTGCAATCCAATATCGCACATAAATCTCAGACTGACCATTTTGATTATCAAGGACCAATGGTACTGCATTCAACACTACAGGACTACCCGGTATGTAATTATTATACTTTTCGGATTCTTCATTGAACGGAAGTCTATTCTGGTCGTATAATCCTCCGCGTTTTGCACCGAAGGATAACCCGAATAAGTCAGTATTGGCTCCGATATCAAATCTCCATAAACGGACATTTGCTCCTACCAGAAAGCTGAGGCTTGTTGACGTAATTTTACCAAATTTCAGTGTATCTCCCGAAAGCGCACTATTTTTAGGTGTGAGGTCTGTCTGGCCGGCGAAAACACTTGCCCCTCTGATCCCCCACCCAATCCGAAACCAGGAAAAATTATTTAAACTCAATTCCTGATGGTAGGTGATGGAAGGTACCCAGAGATCTTTCTTACTGCCCACTCCCACATCCAGTCCGGAAGTAACCCGTCCCAGCTGCTGCGCCATACCGTCAAGAGAAAAAATCAAAAAGAAGAAAACTGCTAATCTTGTCAATTTCATTTTGTCGAAAATAGTTGAACGGCAAAGTTAGAAAAATGTTGAAAAAATAAGGCAGAGATATACCCCTGCCTTATAAAACTTACTACAATTTTGTACTCTTCCTAGTAGTGCTTCTATTTTGTTCTGGTTACTTTCGCTTTCTTATCGGGATTTTTCTTCAAAACAACAGCGCCCATCGGAGGCAAATCAATCACAACAGAATTCGCTCTCCCATGCCATTGATCAGGGCTGGCTTTCAACAGACCGCTGTTTATCACGCCACTTCCATGAAACTGCTCCGCATCGGAATTAAAAATCTCCTGCCAATTTCCTTCTGAAAGCACCCCCACTTTGTAACCGGGCCTTGTTACAGGCGTCAAATTCAGAATGACAACCAGATCCAGATCCGGGTTAGAAGATTTTCTGGCGTATACCAATACCGAATTTTCTCTGTCCTGCGTATCAATCCACTCAAAACCTTCCTGAGAGAAAGAATGTTCAAACATGGCAGGCTCCGTCCTGTAAAGTTGGTTCAATGCCTTTACACACTCCTTGATTCCTTTATGCGGTTCAAATTCGAGCAAATGCCAATCCAGGCTCTGCTGGAAGTTCCACTCGGAAGTCTGCCCGAATTCTCCACCCATGAAGACAAGCTTAGTTCCCGGATGGGTAAACATATAGCTGAACATCACCCGAAGATTAGCAAACTTTTGCCACTCGTCACCTGGCATTTTATTGATCAGCGATTTCTTGCCATACACCACCTCATCATGAGAGAAAGGCAGCATAAAGTTTTCAGAGAAAGCGTAGACAAGACTAAATGTAAGCTGATCCTGATGCCATTTTCTGAATGCAGAATCTTTCTCGAAATATTTAAGTGTATCGTTCATCCACCCCATCATCCATTTCATTCCGAAACCAAGCCCTCCTACAAACACAGGACGTGATACACCCGGGAAAGCGGTCGACTCTTCTGCGATCGTTTGAATATCGGGGAACGCGGTGTATGCGGCTATATTCATTTCCCTAAGTAAAGAAATGGCCTCCAGATTTTCTCTGCCTCCAAACTCATTAGGAATCCATTCTCCGTGATTTCGGGAATAATCCAGATACAGCATGGATGCAACAGCGTCCACCCTTAATCCGTCAGTATGGTAACGGTCGAGCCAAAAAAGGGCATTGCTGATCAGAAACGATCTTACTTCATTACGCCCATAGTTAAATATGTAACTCTTCCAATCGGGATGATAACCTTTTCTTGGATCTTCGTGCTCATATAGGGCAGTTCCGTCAAACCTGTAAAGCCCGTGTGCATCGCCCGGGAAATGGGAAGGTACCCAGTCCATATAAACGCCGATTCCCTCCTGATGCAGCGCATCAATCAGATACATCAGCTCCTGAGGCGTCCCCTGGCGGGAAGCCACTGAGAAATAACCTGTGATCTGATATCCCCAGGATGGCGGATAAGGATGCTCCATAATCGGCATCAATTCCACGTGCGTAAAACCCATTTCCTTTACATAAGGCACAAGACTTACGGCAATCTCCTTAAAAGTCAGAAATCTTTCCGGATCGGAAGGGTCACGCTGCCAGGATCCAAGATGCACTTCGTACACAGATACAGGCGCATTGAGCTTATTCTTTTCCTTCCTGTTTTTCATCCAGTCCGCATCCTTCCACTCATACCATGTATCCCATACAATAGATGCCGTTCTGGGTGCGACTTCACACCAAAGAGCAAACGGATCCGCTTTCTCCAGATGTTGGCCGTCATTGGATACAATAAAATACTTGTAAACCTCTCCTACCCCTACATTAGCAATCCAACCCTCCCATATTCCGGAGCTGTCCCAACGAGACGAAAGATGGTGTGTATCGCGGCTCCAGCCATTGAAGTTTCCTGTTACCACAATCGATTTTGCATTGGGAGCCCAAACCGCAAAGTAGGTACCAACTACCCCCTCATGTTCCATCACATGCGACCCAAGCTTTTCGTATAATTTGAAGTGTTTCCCCTGACGGAAAAGATGAATGTCAAAATCCGTAAAGCGGCTAACTGCTTCTACCGGGTTAAATTGTTTCACTTGCATGTCAGCGCCGTTGCTCGCGGCAGGTTCGGTTATTGAAGCAGCTTTATTTTTACCAGTCGACTTAGCCATTAGATTCTGTTCTTTTAAAAAAATCAAGTATTGGTACGTAAGATTTATAATTTTATTAAACTATTTCTCAAAATCAATATATTTTTTTGACTCTTGCCGGTGAAACAGTTGACAAACAACGTTATCCGTTCTGCTGGCGAACCAAAAGAACATTATTCCTCGCAGAATATGATATGATCACCAAAATTAATCGTGCCAACATAGCTCATTTGTAAGGTATATCAGTATAACTTCTGTCTTTTAAAGGCAGATCGATAAGATAATATTCAGTGAAAAAGTGGGACAAACATTCGGATGAAGAACTTGTACAGTTGATCTGTGTACAGGATAATGAGTTGGCTTTTGCTGAGCTCTATCAGCGTCACGTCCGGTTTCTTGTTTACACTGCCATCCGTAAAACAGGATCCAAGTCTGTAGCGGAAGATATCGTGCAGGATACCTTTATTAAATTCTGGATCAAACGCCAGACTTTTGACATAGAAAAAAATGTTCAGGCCTACCTGAGCGGTATACTCAAAAACAATGTCATAGACCATTACCACAGAGAACAGAAAAAAGCGCTTCTTCCTCTTGACGATGTCGAGATCCCGGGTATTGACAATACGCAGGAATACCTCAACCTGAATGTATTAAGCAATCTCTACGAACAATCGCTTACCAAACTTCCTCCAAAATGCCGCACAGCCTTCGAGCTAAGCCGTAAAGGATTCAGCATGAAGGAAATAGCGCAATCTATGGAAATCTCCGAGAAGACCGTAGAAGCCCACATTTCAAAAGCATTACGCCTGCTGCGCATTGAAATGAAAGATTACATTGCCTTTGCACTGCTGGGCATATCTTGCTTCTAGCAAGAAAAATTATCCAGTTTCTTGCAAAAAAATTTATATATCAAGTAAGGGATATCTTCTTTTGCGCCCGACTGTATAGGTATATGTTACATTTTAACATAGAATACTTATACAACAATGAACCATAAAGCGCCTTCATCTGAAATCCTCAAAAGATACCTGTCCAATGAATGCACAGAGGCTGAAAAGGCACTAGTGGATTCCTGGTACCAATCCCTGGATTTGAAATCCGGAGAGACATTCAGTGAATGGGACGAAGAGTTACTTTACCGAAAAATAGAAGAACAGGTTTTTGAAAAAAATACTGTTTCCTACAAAAGGCAAAACTCCATTTCAAGACTGTGGATATATGTAAGTGGCATTGCTGCTGTATTGCTTCTCTCTCTGGGTTATATATTCTACACAAGCCAGACCGGGGACATAAAACAGCTTACTGCCACCATTCAACCTGTCCGGTTCAGTAACACGCAGAAAAAAACTGCGCGTTACCAGCTTCCTGATGAAAGTATTGTTTGGCTGCAACCAGGATCTGTAATTGAGCACCCCAGGAAGTTCAACGCCTCTACACGTGAAATTAACTTCACTGGCGAAGCATTCTTCGATATTACCCGAAATCCCGAAAAACCATTTATTATCCTGACAAACAAGCTTAAAACACAGGTATTAGGTACAAGTTTTAACATCCAGGCCAGAAAAAATGATGAGAAGTATCTGGTGTCTGTCGTGACCGGCAGTGTTTCGGTAAGTGCCTCAGACAACACAAATGAAAGTGAAACCGTGCTGTTAAAACCTCAGCAACAGGCCGTTTTCAGTACCAGCACCAGCGGAATTACACTAAATCAGATAGAGGAGAAAAAAACCGATGCAGAACCATGGCAACCCGTTTCACTTACTTTCGATGATGCCAGCCTTACAGAGATCACAAGCCGGCTGCAGAAAACGTTTCGGGTAAAAATCTCACTCTCCAACCCGGCCATGAAAGGCTGCGTATTGAAGGTTGATTTTGATCGCCAGAACCTGCCGGAAATCCTGGAAATGCTCAACACACTCCTAGGCTCTACTTATGAAATGGAGGGCAATCATATCACCCTGTCCGGAAGCGGATGTAGTGAAAACTAGACTATTCCTAAACCTTTATCAACCCGCCAATTCTGTTTTGCCTATGAAATAAAGCAGCAATATCCATGTCAAAAAAAAATCAGGAGTGGTTGCAACACTCCTGATCAACAACTGACTATACCGCCGGAAGCGGCCGATTTTTCCGATCAATAACCAGTCATTCGTAAAATTATGAAGAAACACCTGTATTCCAAGCATGGAGCACTACTGACAATTATGCGCGTAACCTTTTACCAACTGATGTGTATTTTCTTTTTGTCTGCTATGGCTTATGCACATCATACGCCCGCACAGGAACTACTCAATCGTGGAGTAAGTTTAAAGCTTTCCTCTGTGAGCCTGCGGGAAGCGCTCAATAAAATCGAAACCAACACAAAAGTGCGCTTTGCATATAGCAGCGAACTTCTGAAGACCACAGAACCTGTATCCATAACAGCCAGAAACGAAACCCTGTCATCAGTACTCGACCGCTTGCTTAAGCCGTATGACATCACTTACAGGGTAGTCAACAGCCAGATTCTTTTATCAAGAAGCAAAAAGGAAAACACAGCGCCACAGCCCGCGGAACTTCCTCAGCCCAACGCTCCTGAAACAACAGACCGCGTCATTAAAGGCACTGTAACAAGTAATGACGGCAAAGAAGCGCTACCGGGTGTAAGTGTTGTAGTAAAAGGCTCAAACATTGGTACAACCACCGACATGGAAGGCCAATATGAACTCTCTGTTCCTGAAAGCTCCGCCATTCTGGTTTTCAGCTTTGTGGGTTATATATCCAGGGAAACCCCGGTTGGTAATCTAAGTCAGATAAATGTGATTTTACAGGCCGATATCAAAGCACTCAACGAAGTCGTTGTAGTTGGCTACGGTACCCAGAAAAGAGGAGACATAACCGGTGCAGTCGCCTCTGTCAGTGCGAAAGACATTCAGGGACTTCCCACACCCAGTCTGGATGGTGCGCTGACAGCGAAAATGCCGGGGGTATATGTCGCACAGTCAACAGGTACGCCAGGCGGGGGGCTCAGCGTCCGGGTAAGAGGCACGGGATCAATAGGAGCTGGTAACGAACCTTTATACGTAATAGACGGATTTCCTGTTACTGCGGATTACAGCCAGATGAGTAATCCATTGAAGGCACTCAATCCCAATGATATAGAATCTATTGAAATCCTCAAAGACGCATCTTCAACGGCAATATATGGTTCACGCGGTTCAAACGGTGTTGTGCTCGTTACAACCAAAGGTGGAAAAGCGGGCAAAATGCGCGTGGATATTGATACATACACCGGGATCCAACGCGTAACCAAACACATGGACATGATGAATGCCAGCGAGTTTGCGCAGTATATCAAGGACAGCCGCAACAATGCCTGGGTGGATGTGGGCGGTAATCCCAATGACCCAAACTCTGCACGCTCAGCCATCTATCAAATCCTGCCTGCGCTGCAGAATCCGGAATCTTTGGGGGAAGGAACTGACTGGCAACGCGAGATTTTCAGACAGGCAGCTACTCACAATGTACAGCTGACATTGAGCGGAGGAAATGAAAACATCCGCTACATGACCTCCGGTGGCTACTACAAGCAGGATGGTATTATCTTAAATTCAGGTTTTGAACGCTATTCCTTCCGTGTAAATCTGGAAGCAAATGCTTCGAAGAAATTTAAAATCGGGCTTAATCTTACACCTGCTTATACGATAAGCAACCCCACCAATTCGGAAGGGCACTGGGCTGACGGAGGGATTGTGCTGTCGGCATTAACTATGGCCCCTCATCTGCCTGTTTACAAAGAAGACGGAACTTATACAACCGGACTTGATCTGGGCAATGGTTTCAGCGCCATAGAAAATCCTGTCAAACTGGCGAAGGAACGTGTGAACCGCATGAATGAACTTCGGCTGCTCGGTACTGTATACGGAGAGTATAAAATTCTCAACAACCTGACCTACAAACTGCTTTTGGGAACCGATTTACAAAACTCCGGCACCAAAACCTTCAGACCCTCCACTGTCGGAATAGGTGGAGCACTGCCTCCTGTTATACCATCAGGAAGTAACGAAAACAGAAGTTCTTACAACTGGTTGATCGAACATACGCTTGCCTACACTAAAAGCTGGAACAAACACGATTTTAACATCCTGGGTGGATTTACAGCTCAGAAAGCCCACTCTGATTATGCGCTGATCAATTCTACCAATTTCCCCAATGATCTTGTAGAAACGCTGAATGCAGGGATCGTCTCCTCGGCCACCACTACTGCCACCGAGTGGTCACTACTTTCATTTCTGGCCCGCGCCAATTACAGCTATGCCAGTAAGTACTTGCTAACTGCAACCATTCGTCGCGATGGCTCTTCCCGGTTCGGAGAAAATAACAAATGGGGAACATTTCCTTCGGTATCGGCAGGATGGAGATTGTCCGAAGAGGCATTCATGAAGGATTTGCCTGTCGTGAATGAACTGAAACTTCGCGCCAGCTACGGACATACCGGTAACAATTTCATTGGTAACTACGATCATGTAGGACTAATTGCAAAAAGAAACTATGTCTTCGGAACCGGCAGCCAGACGGTCGTGAACGGACTCGGTCCGAATAGAATCAGCAACCCCAATCTGAGCTGGGAGAAGAATAAGCAGATGGACGTAGGCCTTGAACTAGGTTTGTTCCAGAACAGAATTTTTCTGGTAGCGGATTATTACAGAAAAATCACATCTGACCTGCTGCTGAACGTACCTACTCCCTCTATTACCGGCTATACCAGCGCAAGACAGAATATAGGCAAGATCGAAAACAAGGGCTGGGAATTCGGGCTTACTACCCGTAACATCGACAAGGCTGTGAAGTGGACTACTGATTTCAATATCTCCTTCAACAGAAACAAAGTGCTGTCACTCGGTCCGAGCGGAGAACCTTTATACGGGAACTACCAGCTGACAAGCAGCCATATTACGCAGATCGGCAAACCAATGGGTAATTTCTATGGCTATCAGGCAATAGGCATTTACATGAACCAGGAGCAGGTCGATAACAATCCTAAATTTGCCGATTCAAAACCGGGGCAGCTACGGTTTGCGGATGTCAACAACGATGGCCGGCTTAGTTCAGACGACCGCACGATACTCGGCAATCCTCAACCCGATTTCATATACGGTATGACCAATACTGTATCTTTCAAAGGATTTGATCTGAATGTACTCCTACAGGGAGTTCAGGGCAATGAAATCCTGCATCTGGGAAGACGGTTTTATGCCAACTACGCCGGAACAGCAAACGGTCTGAAAGAAATGACCAATAGCTGGAAATCTGAGCAGGATCCGGGCGACGGCAGAACACCGCGTGTAAACCGCGACCTGAACCGCTATACCAATAGCAATGCAAGTGCCAACATCTCTTCCATTTTTGTTGAAGACGGCTCCTTTCTTCGCATCAGAAACATTGCTCTCGGCTACGCCATTCCTCCGAAGCTTCTTGAAAAAGCAAAGCTCAGAACATTGCGTGTGTATGTAAATCTGCAAAACCCGGTAACCTGGACCAAATACACAGGCTATAATCCTGAGGTGAGCGTACAGGGAGCAGCGCCGCTTGAACCTGGCGTAGACTACGGTGGCTACCCTATTGCCAAAGTTTATACTGTAGGATTTAACCTTGGTTTTTAATCTATAAAATGATCAACATGAAATCATATCGTTATTTACTTTTCATAAGCCTGATACTGTTCAGCTCTTGCAAAGACGGATTTCTCAGCCTTGCGCCAATTTCGGAAACCAATAACCTGAACTTCTACCGTAATGAAGCTGATATGCTCAACGCCGTAAATGCTGCATATGCAAGCCTTCAGTTCGGAGGGGTGTATAACCAAAGTATGTATGCCATCGGAGAAGGTATTTCCGACAATACAGAAATACTGGATGCGCAGAGCGGCATTGATATCTCGCAGCTGGATGCCTTTACGACACTAAGCAATAATGGTATTGTAAGTGAAACATGGAACGACCACTATCGGGGAATACTGGCAGCCAACACAGTTCTGGATCGTATAGGAACTGTTTCGATGAATGAAGCCATGAAGACCCGGTTTTCTGCTGAAGCTAAATTTCTGAGGGCTTTGCTGTATTTTAATCTGGTAAGAATGTACGGGGACGTGCCCTTGCTTTTAAAGGAAACAACCGATGTAACAGAAGGTTATACCTATACCCGAAATCCTGCCTCTGAAGTATATATACAGGTGGAGAAAGACTTTACCGAAGCTGCTCAGGCCTTACCAGCTTCCTACTCGGGTGCGGATGTTGGCCGAGCAACGTCCGGTGCTGCCAAAGGGCTTCTTGCCAAGGTTTATCTTACCCAAAAGAAATGGCAACAAGCAGCTGATAAAACCAAAGAGATCATCGATGCAGGCACTTACGATCTATTGGCTTCGTATGCCGACATTTTCAGGATCAATAACAAGAACCACAAAGAATCCCTGTTTGAAGTGCAGTATAAAAAAGGTGGATTCGGGCTTGGAAGTCCTTTTAACAACCGTTTTGCACCGCGCCTTGCAGGTGTGGTTGTTACCACGATTGGAGCAGGTACAGGCCACAACCTGCCGACAGCCGATATGAACCGGGCTTATGAAGCGCAGGATCTTAGAAAAGATATATCCATCGCCCAGGGCTACACCAGCGGGGGTACGTTTGTGCAATCGCCCTATGTAAGAAAATACATGGATCCGGCACCTTTCGCTGCAAGCGACGCGGACAACAACTGGCCGGTTCTGCGTTATGCCGATGTGCTTCTTATGCGCGCAGAGGCTCTTAATGAGCTTAGTTTTTCTACTTCGGGTGAAGCATTGCTAATCCTGAACAGAATCCGTAAAAGAGCCGGACTCTCAGACAAGACCAGTGAGCAGCTAAACAGTCAGGCAGCCTTCCGGCTTGCCGTAGAACAGGAAAGAAGAGTTGAGCTGGCCTTTGAAAATCACCGTTGGTTTGATCTGCTGCGCACAGACAGAGCTATTGCAGTGATGAATAGCAAGGGTTTCAACATTCAATCCTATCAGTTACTACTTCCGATTCCACTCACACAGATAGAAATCAATCCGTCTCAAATCAAGCAGAACCCTGGTTACAACTAATCACTCTGCATTTCCAAAACTATTCCTAACCCATACTATTTGTAATGAAAGAATATTTGAAGACCGCACTGCTTTTTCTTACCGTATCTGTAGCCCAGGCGCAACAGGTTCATCCTGATGCACAGTATGCGCAGGCAGAATTAATTCAGCAAAAGGCCAATGGTTTTAAGGGTATCTGGTATATGAACCAGCCCAGCAACGATGAATATGTATACAAGTACAGCGGAGGGCTGGCAGTTTATCCTGCCAATCACCGTCCATTTGCAGTCTACGCAAAGAAGGTAAACAAGACATTCTTTGTATTCGGCGGCACCGATGATCAGAATTCCACGCTTTTGCATAATGTATCCTACTATGATCATAAAACAGGAAAGCTTGCAAATCCTGTGATATTACTTGACAAAAAAACAACAGATGCGCATGACAACCCCGTCATTTCAATTGATGACAAGGGACACATCTGGATCTTCTCAACCTCACACGGGATTGCCCGTCCCTCCTATATCCATAAAAGCAAAAAGCCTTTTGATATTGAAGCTTTTGAAACCGTGGCAGCTACAGAGATCGTTGACGGGAAAGAGCAGCCTTTCAATAACTTCTCCTATTTTCAGGTCTACCCGATCAAAGGCAAGGGCTTCATTGCACTTTTTACTAAATACAACAAGTCGAGCCATCGTGTAATCGGGTTCAATACCAGTAAAGATGGGCAGCACTGGAATGAGTGGAAAATATTGGCACATATAGAAGACGGTCATTATCAGGTAAGTGCAGAAGCTGACGGCAAGGTGGGCGTCGCCTTCGACTATCACCCAAAAGGCAAAGGGCTCAATTATAGAACAAACCTGCAATATCTGGAAACCAGCGATTTTGGTAAGACCTGGAAAACAATATCGGGCGAAACTGTACAATTGCCTTTGACTGAAAGTAAAAATCCTGCCGTGGTCCATGACTATGCCAGTGAAAAACTAAATTGTTACCTTTTGGATATGACATTTGACCAAAAGAAAAATCCTGCCATTCTGGTTATTTCCAGTAAAGGGTTTCAGGCTGGGCCAGGTAACGATCCAAGAAACTGGACACTTTACCGCGGTCTGAACAAACAATGGCAATCCGGGATTGTAACCACATCAGACAGCAATTATGATATGGGTTCGGTATATGCCGACTCGGATAACAAAATAAAAGTGATCGGCCCGACCGTAGACGGACCACAGGCGTACAATCCTGGTGGAGAAGTAGCCATGTGGGTATCCGGGGATGGCGGTATCAACTGGAAAAAAGAAAGGCAAATGACTGAAAACAGTGAAATGAACCATTCTTACGTAAGGCGTCCCTCACATGCAAAACCCGATTTCTATAGCATCTGGGCAGACGGGCACGGCCGAAAACCTTCAGAATCGTTTCTGTATTTCTCTAATGACAAAGGGGATGTTTTCAAGCTACCGAGAAATTCTTCGGATGCCATGATCACACCCGAAAAAGTAAACTAGCCATGAAGGCTTCTGTGTAATTCAGTTAAAGAGGATTTTTGTAAGTTTGAATTCCGGGATCATAATTGCCGGGATTCAAACTTTTTTGTTTTTATAATGACTGATATCCAGATTATAGCTTTTGATGCAGACGATACACTTTGGGTGAACGAGCCTTTTTTTCTCGAAACCGAAAATGCATTCTGTGACATGCTTGAAGATTTCCTGCCCTACCATAGCATTTCGCGCGAGCTGCTCACCATTGAAATCAAAAACCTGAAACATTACGGATATGGTGTGAAAGGTTATATACTTTCGATGATTGAGGCGGCTATAACCATCACTGACAGGCGCATCGGAGTGGAAACCATTGAACGGATACTTGCACTTGGCAAGCAGATGTTGGATAAGGATATTGAACTGATTGATGGTGTGGAGGATGTACTCGAAGCACTACATGGAAAGTACCGGCTTGTGATGGCTACAAAAGGCGATTTGCTTGATCAGGAAAGGAAACTGAACAAGTCGGGGCTGGCTAAATATTTTCACCATATTGAAATCGTATCTGAAAAACAGGAGCCTGAATACCGCAAGCTTGTCAAACATCTCGACATACAGCCAGAACAATTTCTGATGGTTGGAAACTCTCTGAAATCTGATATCCTGCCCGTGCTCAACATCGGCGGGCATGGATTTCATGTCCCTTTTCATACCACATGGGAACATGAAAAAGTAGAAGCACATATTGAACACGATAACTTCCGGCAGCTCACAAGCATCCGCGAAGTACTTGATTATATTAACTAACCTATGAAATTACTTGATTTGGATAACTGGCCGCGAAAAGAACATTTTCAGTTTTTCAGCCAGTTTGACGAGCCGTTTTTCGGCGTTTGCGTGGATATTGACTGCACAGTAGCTTACAGAACCGCAAAGGAACAAAACCATTCGTTTTTCCTTCATTATCTGCATAAGTCCCTCACTGCAGTCAATTTGACTGAACCGTTCCGCTACCGGATCAATACTGAAAAACAGATTGTGGTACACGATGTAGTGTCCGCGTCTGCAACCATAGGGCGTGAGAATGGAACTTTCGCATTCAGCTACATGCCTTACCATGCTGATTTCAGTATTTTTAAGCAGGCATGTGATGAAGAAATTGCCAGAATACAAGTTGCTCCGTCCATTTTCCCGGAACATATTGCAGATGATGTGATTCATTATTCATCTTTGCCCTGGCTTAAATTTACATCTATGTCGCACGCACGCAATTTTTCATTTCCTGATAGCGTGCCCAAAATTTCATTTGGGAAAATGACAAAACAGGGTGATAAGTTGACTATGCCCGTCTCCATACACGTGCACCACGCACTCATGGACGGTATACATGTAGGCGAGTATGTGGACACTTTTCAGAGACTGATGAATGAAGTCTGAGATATAAAACCATTGTTGTGAATAAGGAAACGGATCTTCGAAAATTGTACCGGCCGCTGCAGCCATTACTTCTGCCGGCAAGCCAGGTGGCTTATCAGGAAGTGTGCCCCTGCGAACCGGTCAGCCGTTATATTTACTGCTACTGGAGACTTCGGACACAAAGCCCACTGACCGAAAATTTTCAATACCGGATTGTCGCAGACGGATGTATTGATATTTTCTTTGAGCTGAATAATCCGTCGGAGAATTTTGTAATGGGACTTTGTAATAAATATACCGAGTTCAGTATTGGCCACACATTCGATTATGTGGGAATCCGGTTTTTCCCGTCTGCATTTCCCGTACTTTTCCGCACAGATGCTTCGGATCTCACCGACCGCTTTGAGCACCTTGCGAACGTAGCACCGGATACATCGAAGTTTATTGAAAATCAGTTTTCTCATAAAAATACAACAACTGAGATCAGCACCATATTGGACAGTTATTTCAGCAGGCTTATATCCGGCTTAAGCATTCAGCAGGACTGCCGCTTTTACGCTGCCCTGGAAATCATCATGTCTACAAATGGAGCCGTCAATATCGAAACACAGCTCGATACCGGCCTAAGCAGCAGGCAACTACGCAGGTTATTTGATCGCTACATAGGCGACTCTCCCAAAACTTTCAGCAAAATCATTCGTTTTCAAAATGCATTGGAGCAAAAGGTGAATGAGTCTACTGACAGGAATCAAAGCATTCCTACAGAAGACCATTATTATGATCAGGCTCACTTTATTAAAGAATTCAAACATTTCTCAGGCCTGACTCCTTCGGTGATATAGCCATTTCCAAAGTAATTATGTCCGATTTTTACAATCGTGGCACTGTTGACCTTCGCAACTTTGCAGAGTCAACCATCAGCCTTATTGTAACATGAAATACATACTTTCTCTTTTTCTGATTGTGGGCACAGCTGCTCATAGTTTTTCTCAGTCACCCGATAAAACCATTCGTAAGATGAAACTAAACGCAGGAATTGTAACCGGAAAATTAGCCGAGACCAAAGAGTTTTATACGTCAGTTCTTCATTTCGGCATCACATTCGAAAATGACTTTTATTTGTTGCTGCACACGCCCGATAAGAGCTCTGAGATCAGTTTTCTTTTACCTGAACACGCTTCACAGCAACCTCTATTCCACGCTCCCTTTGCAGGAAAGGGCATGTACCTGACTATAGAGGTAGAAAACGTAGATGAACTACATGAAGAACTGAAAAAGAAAGGCGTTGAAATCAGAATCGACATGCGGGACGAGCCCTGGGGAGACAGGCATTTTGCGATTTCTGATCCCAATGGCATTGCAATAGACATCGTCAGATATGCTCCATCCCCGAACTAAGATCCGGATATATTTATACAGCAGGATTTCATCCGCGAAATCCTGCTGTGTTTTTTAGAATTGAGATTTTTAACGAGCTTTAAGGGAGATACAGTGGAGGCCCGGACGCCCACGCTGTAAAAACTATTGTTCATTCAGTCCCTTAGCCGCCAATGCCTTTCATATCCAACCCTGATCTACCATATGTACCCCTTCCTTTTGACTGGGAGGGCACACCTGTTAATGAAAAAGGCCGATTTTTAAATCAGGAATTTCCTTTCAACGATTCTTTAAAACTTCTGTTTAAATGGCAATTGCAGAAAAATCCTCAAAAGGTCGAAAAGCAAAATGACAAGTGGAGACTGAACCAGGCGGAACATTGCGATTTTTTGAAGCATGACAAAGATGTATGCGTATGGCTTGGACATGCGTCTTTCTTTATACGGTTGAGCGGAATCACCATGCTGATTGATCCATTATTCTTTGACAGCCGCTTTCTTCGCCGGCTAAGTCCGTTACCTGTAGCGCCTGAGGATTTCCGCCAACTGGATTATATTCTTATTTCTCATGATCACCGCGATCATTGCGACGAAAAAACCATACGTTTTTTAGCAGAAAATAATCCTGACACGACTTGGTTGTCGGGGCTCAATATGGAAAAGCTGCTTTTCTCTTTCACAAAAAGTAGCAGGATTCAGCAAGCCGGATGGTATCAGCAATACAATACACAACCTGAATTAAAAATTACTTACATGCCTTCCAGACATTGGGGTAGACGTCTGATCGGAGATACAAACCTCCGGCTCTGGGGTGGGTTCATGATTCAGTGCGCAGGCAAAACCATTTATTTCTGTGGAGACTCCGGTTATGGCAGTCATTTCAAAACGGCCGGACAAATTTTTCATGAAATAGATTATTGTCTGGTAGGCATAGGCGCATACAAGCCCGAATTCATCATGGCACAGAGTCATACTTCTCCTGCGGATGCTTTCAGGGCTTTTCAGGATACGGGTGCCAGTTACATGATTCCGATGCACTATGGCACTTTTGATCTGGCTGATGAGCCTATCGGAGACCCGCTGAGGGTACTGAAACATCTTGATAAAACTAAGGGTAAAGTCAAATATCCGGATGTAGGCGTTTCCTTTCTTTAGTCCATCCATGCACTTGGCGGGGCTCAACAGCAAAACGCTTTATCAAATCCTTGTTTACTTATCCCGGAGAGTTTTGTAAGCTGTTTTTACTAAATTGAAGGATTGTCATCATGATTTAATCCTAAAACTACTTTTTCATAAACGCATGAAGAAATTATATGTTTTTTTTCTGTTAACTACTCTGAGCTTCTCTACGAGAGCGCAGTCCAAAGAAAAAATCAAAGCAAGTGACCTTACCAAAATCAAACAGGTCGGCAATGTGGCCATAGCACCAGGTGAAAAGCGCGCTGTATACACCCTGCTCACCACGGAACCCCAGGCTGATACGCCATTCGAGTATGAATACCGTACGCATCTTTATCTGGTGGATCTGGATAATAAAAATGAACCCGTGGCCCTAACGCGTGGAAGCGAAAGTGCTTCCCAACCAGACTGGTCTCCTGACGGTAGCAAGCTCGTTTTTGTCAGAAAAGTGAAGGAAAAAAATCAGCTTTTTATTCTTCCCATTAACGGTGGTGAAGCATGGCAATTGACAAGTTTGCCTTATGGGGCTGGCAACCCGAAATGGTCTGCCGACGGAAGCAGGATTCTTTTTTCAGCAGGTTTATCATTGCAGGAAATATTGAAGGACTCCGTCTTGAATCCGACAGGTAAAGTCCCTGTCTGGTCCTTGGAAAAACCAGGCTTTTCGGACAATAATTTTATCAAACCAGCCAAAGACACCAAACCTAACCCTGACGGTTCCATAGAAGAAATCAGGGCATATCTGAATAAAGATATCGAAGACAAAAAAGCCAAGGTGATCAACAGGCTTAACTTTCAGGGCGAATCTACGACTCAGCCTGAACTAAGTTTCTCTCACCTTTATACAGTAGAAGTAAAAGAAGGTGCCAGGCCAAAACCTGTAACACGGGGTTTTTACAGCTATACCCAGGCCAGCTGGACGCCCGATGGCAAAATCATCATGGTAACACAAGGCGACAGTCTGCAACATCCTGACCGCAGCAAAACCAGCCGTATTATACGCACCAATGCTGACGGCAGTGCTCCGGTAACACTGTTGAGTGATCCCAACTATAGCTTCAGTCAGCCGACTATTTCCAAAGACAACAGATATCTGGCCTATATCACTTCCGCTGCTGCTCTTAAACCGGCTACACTGGATCAGGGACATATAGGTGTGCTTACTTTGGGCTCGGAAGCACGTCCTTACGTTTCGGCCTTTGATCGCAGTGCCGCTAACCTCACCTGGTCACCCGACAGTAAGTCGTTGTATTTCACTGCAGCTTCGAATGGTGGATTTCCAGTGTACCGTATGAATGTGGTAAGCAAAAGAATCAACCAGCTTACTGGTTATAATATTGGCATCAACAGCTTCGATGTAGCATCCAATTTGGTAATTTTCTCAAAAACCGAAGTGGCAAATCCAAGCGAATTATACACGGCAGATGCAAGTTTTCAGACTGAAACAAAAAGAAGCAATCACAATACCGAATGGTTGAAAGGGAAACTACTCAGTTATCCGGAGAAAAGAACTCTGACCAACACCAAAGGGCAGACGATTGAATATTGGGTGATGAAGCCATCACAAACCGAAGCGGGTAAAAAATATCCTCTGCTTGTACAAATGCACGGTGGACCAACGGCCATGTGGGGACCTGGCGAAATTTCGATGTGGCATGAATTCCAGTTTTTCTGCTCACAGGGATATGGAGTGGTTTACGCCAACCCGCGCGGCTCGGGAGGTTACGGTCTTGATTTCATGAAAGCCAACTTCCAGGACTGGGGCACGGGTCCAGCTTCGGATGTACTGGCTGCGGCCTCGGATGCAGCAAAGGAATCATGGGCCGATACTGCACGACAGGTCATTACGGGAGGGTCATATGCCGGCTATCTTACCGCCTGGATTGTAGGGCACGACAACCGGTTTAAAGCAGCACACGCTCAACGCGGTGTTTATGAACTGACTACTTTTATGGGAGAAGGCAATGCCTGGAATCTGGTTCCGAACTACTTCGGCGGTTACCCATGGCAAAACGAGATTAAGAAAATCATGGATGCCAATTCTCCTCAGTCATTTGTTGAGCATATCCATACACCGCTGCTGATCAAACACGGCGAAAATGATTTGAGAACCGGCGTGATCCAAAGCGAGCTTTTGTACAAAAGCCTGAAGATTCTGGGAAGGGATGTGGAGTATGTAAGAATGCCAGGCGGAACTCATGAGCTGAGCCGTACAGGTAATCCTCGCCAGCGTATAGATAGAACACTTCGTATTTATGAGTTTTTTGAGAGGTACGTAGGAGAGAAATAGGTTTATTCTGAATGAGTACGACAAGGCCGGCATACACCGGCCTTGTTGCATTTATGACCAAAATCCCTGTACCCTCACACTGTTGGGCTGGTCCTTACGCTTTTTTAATTCCTTTCTGAGCTGAATCCCTGTCGGAATATGTCCTGCTATGAAAACTTCGGTATTGGTCAGGTCTATATCCTGAGTCCACTGTAGCAGGGATGCCAGGCCACCCGCATCATTCTTTTTCACTGCTTTGACATTCCACCTGAATGTAGACTCAAATTCGGCCATATCTTCCTCGTCTACCGCAATAGCTCCTGAAATTGATTGTCCGGCGGCCAGTTGTTGCAAAGCCAGATAATGTCCGAGTGCACTCATATCCCCCAATACAATCATTTTGCCCGATAGCGGTTTGTGAAATGTGTTGCTCACCCCTACGTAAGTTATCGGATCTCCCACTTGCAGTGAGCTTGCCCATGTGCTGCCCGGACCATTGTGCATCGTATCCACATAGAGTGTGCAGGTATGGGTTTCGTTGTCCCATCCTGCGGGTGTATAATCGCGGTAAACACCCTCTCCTACTTTTATCTTGGCGTGTTGTACTTTCTCCCAGCCCGACATCACCATTTCCGGAAAATGCACATCTATCTCCACGAAGCCAGCCGACTCCCAGGCCCTTACTGCAAGTACTCTGCCACTTTTCCCAAATGCATTTTCTATTAAACTCAGTGCCTTTTGTTTTATAATATTCATACGATAAGTTGTTTTTTCAAATCGCTCTGAATCAACTGCTCTACAATCCGCAGACAAACCGATCAGTTCATCAACTGCATAGCGACAGATCACTCATCCGTCTGTTTCAAAGCGCTTACAAAACAATACCTGAACGAGCTATTCACAAATAGAGAAAGGCGGGTAATGATTGGACTATTTATGGTATTCACTTCTGAACTGGCCCGGAGACACTCCAATTACCTTTTTGAATAATCTCGAAAAGTAGGTATGATCCTCATAGCCTAATGAAAAGGCAATTTCTTTAACACCCAGATTTGTGTAATACAGCAGCCGTTTTGCTTCCATCATCACTTCCTGCTGTATCCAATATCCTGCGGGAAAACCGGTAGCAAGACTCACCGCTTCAGTCAGATACGATGGAGAGATATTCAACAGATGGGCATAAGCAGCAGGACTTTTTACGGATTTATATTCTTTCCGCAAAAGTTGCCTGAACTGTTGCGCGATCCTGGCAGGGCGTGTATGGTCGGTACTTCTGTCCTGTTTGCTGCTTTGAATAATCGCAGCAAAAACACCCAGACAAACCTGTATCATATCGGCAATGAGCTGTTGTCTGAATCCTGGCATACCATCATCGGTCCTGAATGTTTCAAGCATAGTCAGACTGCTGGTCAACTGCTCTGCCTGCTCAGACTTTACGGAGATCGCATCTCCGTTTATCACGTATTCTTCAAATGTTTCACGGTACACACCTCCCAAGAGCATCATGTCCACTGCCAACAGCCACCCGCTTGCGTTCACAATGGAAACAGGCCAATGCACTTGTCCGGGAAAAATGCAGAATATGCCGGGCCCGTTTAAGGAGATTTGCCGAAAGTCCACCATAAACGTGCTCTCGCCCTGTAACTGAAAGAAAAAGTTACAGTGATCATCGCGGTGTGCCTCCATAGCATCCAGTCTTTCGGGATCAATTACCCGGATCTTGTGCAGATATACGCCATCATGGCTGTCTTCACTCAGAACATGAAGTGGAATGGATTGCTTTACTTCCATTTTCAATGAATTTCCTTGCACCGATTACCTTTTCAACTTAACGGATCTATCCAGCATATCTGTTGCCTGCAGAATTTTATTTCTGAGGTAGTAAGGATAATCCGGATGCTCTGAGAGGAAGGTCTGAGCCACTTTCTGTGCTTCCGCCCCTGAATGACCGGCAAAGGTGGTGTTCGTCCAGCGCGTCGGGAAAAATATATCTCCGGTAAGCTGAATTTCCTGTAACATATCCAAAGAAGGTTTCAGGTATTTCACAGCGCTCTGCTGACGTAATGGATGATGCAGATAAGACAACCCTTCCAAAACCCAGGCTTCTTTTTCCCGATTCTCTTCCAGTTTTAAGGATTCGAAAAACGCATCTCTCTGCGTCTGATCATTACTAAGCGCGGGTACAACAAATTTCAATTTTGCTTTTCGGTCAGGATTTTTAGTTTCACCGAGTTGCTTCTCCAAAATCCGGTTATATTGATCCCCACCCTTCAGAACCAGTTCGCAGGCAAGCCCTATTTTATCATCCTCCGACAGTACCAGATCTTTTACTTTCAGTTTATCATTCCAGAGATTTTCAAGTTTAGCCAATCCGTCTGCCGTTCTGACCACATTTTTAAAAGCTTTGAAATAAGATGTTTTAATACCCTTGTCAGGTATGGTTGTAAGTCTTTTCCAAAGTAATGTTTCCATATACTCCTGCAGGCCCTGACGGTTGGTATCAGATATAAAATTCCACCACAACGAATGAAGATTTCCCAGCAGATAGTCTGTCAGCAGCGGGTTGTCCTCTTTCACAAGCATGTCTGATATTGCCGTAATCATGACTTCCGGCTCTGCGCCATCGCTGCGCAGGAATGCCTCCCAGATATTGACAAGCATCGCTCCACGGAATACAGGATCATCCATACCTGCTTCAGATTTATCGTAATAATGTCTGATGAAATAATTCCGGCTCAAAGTGTCCATCCGGAAATAGCCGTAACCTACGCCACTCGAATTTGGGAACACCATTGCCTTCGATCCACTTACCAACAAAGGCTTGGCATTGACCAGATTGAGGCTACTTTCGCTGTAAGTATCATCTTTCTTCCACCTTGCATGTAACGATTGCTGCCATATACGTGCTGACACAGAATCTGTCGCCTGCTGAATACTTAACGGGCCGTTTTCAGAAAGCAGGTTATACTCCGGCATCCCGGAGGTTTTCACCCACACATTACTCCATTCCGTAATATTGAGGGGCGTTTTACTATCAATAATACCAATCAGATCGTCCCAGCGGGCATTACCAAAAAAGAACTTTTTCAAATATTCCGCAAGGCTCTCACGCATCAGCTTTTCCCCGATCTTACGCTCCAGCTGCCGCATCACAATCGGTGCTTTTTGGTAAATAATTGCACCATACAGCGTTCCGGCATTACGCATATTTCCAAGATCCTGCAAAATAGGATTTGTGCCTGCGGTCCGGTCTACTTCGTAGGCTGCAGGATAATGCGCCAACAGAAAACGTAAATCATGATTAATTTCAGGAAAACTCGGATGTACGATTTTGGCAGCCATAAAATTGGCAAACACTTCTTTCAGCCAAACGTCGTTAAACCAATCCATAGTCACCAAGTCGCCAAACCACATGTGCGCCGACTCATGAGCAATTACGCTGGCCCTTGCCATTTTCTTGTTGACAGAAGCATTCTCGTCCAGAAAAAGTGCTGACTCATTATAAAAAACAGCTCCCGGATGCTCCATTCCTCCATATTGAAAAGAAGGAATCAGAGCAAAATCAAACTTATCAAAGGGATATTTGATGGAAGTATAATCTTCCAGCCATGCCAATGACTCTGCGTGCAACCTGAACACTTCGGTTCTGTTTTTTGCTACTTTCCCGGCATCAGTTTCACGGTAGTACATGGTCATTTCCCTTCCCTTCACAGTTTCCGTAGTTTTAAAAAATTTACCCGCAGCAAATGCGAAAAGGTAGGAGCTGATCGGTTGCGTTTTGGCGAAGTGGTAAACCTTTTTTTTGCCTTCGGTAGTCTGATTCAACAAAGCGCCATTGGCCACCGCTTCCCATTCGGCAGGTGTTTTTAAGGAAAACGTATAAACCGCTTTTAAATTAGGCTGGTCAAAAAGTGGAAAACAGCTTGAAGCGCGGTCTGGCACAAAAAGTGTGTACAGATAATCATCGCTTCGATTAAGAGACATATCACCTGCAACAAAATTAATCTCGATCTCATTACGTCCCTTTTGCAGACTACTTTCAGCCAGCACAATATGCCCGTTTTCAAACTGATAGTCAGCCTCCTCCCCTTTTATCTTCACTGATAACAAATGGGATGAATCTGCTGTAAAATCAAGAACAACCGGTTTTGATATATCTGTTAAAGCAAATGAGACAATCTCTTTTCCTTTAATAGCTTCACTTTTCACCTTTGGTATATCTAACTCCAGGGTATATTCTATTCCTGAAATTGATTTTTGTCTTTGTTGATTCAATTGGAAGGAAACCCCTGCTTCCGGGATTTCGGTATTTGCAGTTTTACAGCTAATGAAAACGAAGAGACATAAAAAGGTAGCGGAGCAATACAAAAGGAAACGACACATGGGTAACAAACTATTAAATTACAGGTATTCGCCCGGACTGGCTCTCAATCCAGGCAAATAGCAAGTTAAGGTTTTTTCCCTTTAGAAAGGTCTGCAACTTGATTTTTTGTGCCATTTAAAGCAGTAGGAGCTGTTTGGAGTTATGTTTTTGATGTAAAATAATGTCGTTTCGGACACTAATGTCGATTACATGCCTAACGGCATTTTGTATCGTACACCTGTTATACGTACTACCGAAATGTCATGCCTGACGGCATTTCTAACATCACCAATTATCAACTAAGGCAATCGCGTAGCGATGTTATTTTGGTAGAAACACATACCCTAATTGAAGCCTGAATCCAGTAGGGATGTAATCTCGGATAGAAAATAGAGGCATCCAAACATGGGTCGATACATGCCTGACCGCATTTAGGAATGCCACCATTCTAATTCGAAATCTCAATGTATTATAACAACTTACTTTTCCTGTAAAAGAATAAACTGTGTACGCTGATTATTCTTCAGACCCGGATTGTCATCACTCACCAATATCAGTTTGCGTTTACCATCTTCCGTAGGCCACCATGCCATTCCTTCCAGATTGTCGGGCACGAAGGGCAGTCCCGTGTCAAAATCAAAAGCTGGTTCTTTATCCTTCTTCAAATGAGTTCCCTGTATGGTTACATTCCAGAGTTTCGCCTTCACTACATTGCTACCTCCCGGACCGTTGTCAAAACATCGTTCCAGCACCAAAAGCTGATTTTCATTAACAGATAGAATCTCTGATATCGCTCCCAGATATTCTGTCGGGCTGTTTGGACAACCCTTTCTGTCAATCAGGTAGCTATACGGTTTTGCTGTTTGATAGCCATCTCCCTGTTTGTCAAATCGCATGAAATGGATCGTATCCTGCTCCACCTTGGTTTCACCAGCCCAACCAGACTCCGGCGCTATCCAAACCGTTCCGTCATCCGTCACTGCCATACTTTCGATTCCTTTGTTATCGAAAGGTAAGTGCATGGGAGGAATGAGGTAGTGAGGTTTACCTTTTGGAGGAAAATTATCGTAGTAAGCCACGAATGTGGTTGTATCCAAATTCTCCCATCCCGGCTCGAATTCATTTTCAACAGAATAGAAAAACCGCCCAGTTTTCTTATCGAACCTGATCGATTCAAACCAATTATTGGTTGATTTGGCAAAGGTAGTATTGGCCCTTTTATCGAAATCCCTTAGGTCCCGGATATTATCCAAAACAAAATAGGCTCCGCGGTCTGTTGCCAAATGCCATTGGCTGCTGGCGGGCAGATACTCAATAGCTGAAATGCCATGCAACTGACCGGCTGGCTTCATGGTAGTGAAGGTGCTGTCCAGAAAAGTAAACTCTAAGGTTTGAGCCTGGGCGAGAGAAGCGAATATGATCAGAATCGAGCTGAATACGGCTTTTTTCATTTGATGAGGAATCGTCATTCATGTAACTATGAGGTAAAAATAACACCGAAATCTGTACATTTAGGAAACCAAAATAGAAAAGACACCAACTGTCTCAATGAACCATTTCCCAAATCCATGAAATACTTTTTAAAATCCATTTTACTACTTTTTCTTCTGCATTCTGCCAGTGTGCAGGCACAAAAACTCTCTAAACTCACTGTAGAGAAAATCATGCGGGATCCCAAAATGTGGATCGGAACTTCTCCTTCGAACGTTTCCTGGTCTGCTGATTCAAAGCAAATCTACTTTGACTGGAATCCGGACAAAAATTTGTCGGACTCGCTTTATTCCTACAACCTTTCAGAGAAAAAAACGGGCAAAGTAAGTGCTACCGACAGGAAACAAATCCCTTCCTCCGAAGGAATTTACAACCGCGCCCGTACACTTCGTATTTATGCTAAAAACGGAGACATCTTCGTAACAGATTGTAAAGACTTCAGCACAAAACAGCTGACCAAAACTGTTGAACGCGAAAGTAACCCGTCATTTAGCGGTGATGAAAAAAAGATTGTTTTCGAAAAAAACAATAATCTATTCAGTGTTGATCTGGAAAGTGGCACCTTGGCTCAGCATACTGATTTCAAAACAGGCAGTAAAAAATCAGATCCGAAATTAAGTGACGAAGAGAAGTTCCTGAAGACCGATCAGCTCGCCATGTTTCAGGTTCTGAAAGAGCGCAAAGAGAAAAAGGATGCCGGTAAAAAAATCGATGAGGCAGAGAAGGCCGACTCTCCAAAGGAGATTTATATTGGTGAGAAAAGAGCCAGTAACGTAAAATTGAGTCCCGACGGCAGATTTGTTACTTACCGCTTATCTCAACCTGATAAAGCAGCTAAATCCACAATTGTACCTAATTACGTAACTGAATCCGGATTTACGGAAGATCTTCCTGCAAGAACCAAAGTAGGCGCGCCTGCCACGAGCCACGAGTTCTGGGTGTATGATGTAAAAAAAGATACAGCGAGAAAGGTAAGCATGAAGCTTATTCCTGGAATTAATGACAAACCTGATTACCTGAAAGATTATCCAAAACAGGACAGCGCCTGGAAAAAGAAAGAGCGTGAAGTGATGGTCGCCGCCCCGATCTGGTCCGAAGATGGGGCTAGTGCTATTGTCGTTGTCACCGCTCAGGACAACAAAGACCGTTGGATCATGGCACTTAATGCTGACTCGCTGACATTAAGGCTACTGGACCGTCAGCGCGATGAAGCATGGATCGGCGGACCCGGCATAGGCGGATTTTCGGGTGGACAACTGGGGTGGCTCGACAACAATACCTTCTACTTCCAAAGCGAAGCAACAGGTTACTCTCACCTGTATACAGTTGATATTAAAACCGGTAAGAAAACACAACTCACCAACGGTAACTTCGAAATTCAGGACGTGCAACTTTCGAATGACAAGAAAACATTTTACCTGATTACCAATGAGGTTCATCCGGGAGAAAAACACTTCTACAGTATGTCTGTGAAAGGCGGAGCACGCACGCGGATCACCCAACTGACTGGTGCATATGAAGTGAAAGTATCACCTGATGAAACCAAACTTGCAGTACGGTACTCCAATAGTACCAATCCATGGGAACTGTTTGTTATGGAAAACAAACCTGCCGCCAAAGCCGAGCAGATTACCAAGTCAACATCGGAAGAATTCTTTTCCTACAAATGGCGGGAAGCGAAGGTTGTGACCATTAAAGCAACGGATGGTAAAGACATTTATGCCCGCGTGTATGAACCAAAAAAATCGAATGGCAAAGCGGTGATATTTGTTCACGGAGCCGGTTACCTTCAAAATGCGCATAAATGGTGGAGCCAGTATTTCCGTGAGTATATGTTCCATAACCTGCTGACTGATCTTGGCTACACTGTATTGGACATGGACTATCGTGCCAGTGCAGGTTACGGCCGCGACTGGAGAACGGGCATCTACCGTTTTATGGGTGGAAAAGATCTTACCGACAATACAGACGGCGCAAAATGGCTTGTAAAAAAATATGGAATTAACCCACAGAAAATCGGTATCTACGGTGGATCATACGGTGGATTTATCACTTTGATGGGCCTGTTCACTACTCCTGATGTATTCAAAGCCGGGGCTGCACTTCGTCCTGTTACTGACTGGGCAGCTTACAACCACGGATACACTGCCAATATTCTGAATGAACCGCAAACTGACAGTCTGGCTTACCGTAAAAGCTCTCCGATCTATCATGCGGAAGGGCTGAAGAACCATTTGTTGATCTGTCATGGGATGGTCGATGTAAACGTGCATTATCAGGATGTGGTACGCCTGTCTCAAAGACTTATCGAATTGGGCAAAAACAACTGGGAACTTGCCTCCTACCCTATGGAAGACCACGGTTTTGTAGAGCCTTCTTCGTGGACGGATGAGTACAAGCGAATTCTGAAATTGTTTGAGGAGAAGATGTAGGCAGGAATTAAGGCGTCAACTATCCGTTCAGCCCACTAGAAAGTGTGCAGACGGGTAATATACAATTGAGCTTCAAATAGGGAGAAACTGGCAATCGTCTTTTTCTCCCTTTTTTCATACCCTTATCATTTCTATCCTCTTTCCTTTAACTTTGGTTATGGAAAATCCGAAGGAATTAAAGCTGGCAGTATTGATAGATGCCGACAACGTGCCGTATTCCAACGTCAAAGGAATGCTGGAAGAGCTTGCCATATATGGCACTCCAACCTTCAAGCGCATATATGGTGATTGGACAAAGCCGACGCTCTCAGGCTGGAAGACTGTTCTTCTTGAAAACGCGATCACACCTGTTCAGCAGTACAGCTACACGACGGGCAAGAACTCTTCTGACTCCGCCCTGATCATTGATGCAATGGATATTCTCTACACGGGCCGGGTAGATGGCTTTTGTATCGTTTCGAGCGACAGCGATTTTACCAGATTGGCAACACGTCTGCGCGAGGCCGGAATGCTGGTTTTTGGCATAGGCGAGAAAAAAACGCCCGCTGCCTTCATTGCTGCCTGTAACAAGTTCATATACATTGAAATTCTCAAAAAAGAGGCTAAACAGGAAACTTTAATTCCGGAAGCTGCAAAAACAGTTACCAAAGAGGAAGCCAATCCGGTCGCAAAGATCGACAAAAGGTTGATCCGACTCATTTCAGAAAGTATTAACGATATTGCCGACGAAGATGGCTGGCTTTTTCTTGGCGTGTTAGGTAACATGATCCTGAAAAAGATGCCCGATTTTGACCCCCGAAACTACGGACACAAAAAGCTGCTGGACCTGATACGTTCAATCAAGGTTTTCCAGGTTGAGGAGCGGCCAACCGGCAAAAACAATACATCCCATTTTTATGTAAAGGCAAGATAAGAGGCAATACATCTGGTACAATTATGAGAATCGCGCAAAAATCAATCAGGCTACGTGCAAGAAGAAGAGGATTTCATCTGATCACAGAAGAAATTTTGAGCGAGCTGTCTGATGTGGGTACTTTCAGAATGGGCATGTGTCAGGTTTTCATACAGCATACTTCCGCATCTCTTACGATTAATGAAAATGCAGACCCGACCGTGAGAATGGACTTTGAGATGTATTTCAGCAAGTCGGTGCCTGAAAATGATCCTGAGTATCAACACGACTACGAAGGCTCAGACGACATGCCTGCACATCTTAAATCTTCCATTTTGGGGAGCTCTGTAATGATACCCGTTAGAAATGGCCGTCTTGCCCTTGGCATGTGGCAGGGAATATACCTGTGCGAACACCGCGATCAAGGCGGAGCACGAAATATTGTGGTGACAATCTGGGGTGAGTAAACTTCTCTAAAAATTATACTGAACCCTACAGGTAAATATATCGTCAGGAACATCAGAAGTGAATCCTTCCAATCCAGATTTTTCATTTTTAACTACATCGTAGAAAAACATAAATTTCAAAGATGGATTGGCGTAATAAACATATCCCATTGAAAGTGTTTTGTACAACAGATCAGCCTTACTGAAACCGGCTTCGCTGGTAATTTCCTGACCAGAAACCTGCCTATTTGGGTCGTACCAGTCATACTTAAAAACAACCTGATGCTCTTCGCTGCCCAGATGTTGTAAAAAATAAAGATACGCGCCGTCAAAATTTCTGATGTACAAAGGATCCTTGATCCCGTTGGTCGCAGGATAGGTACCGGGAGTTTCACTGGTTCCAAAAGTGGACGTTTGCTTTCCCCGCATGTATTCCGCCCTGAACTCTGTCTCTCCTTTGCGATTGGGAAACACAAGCTGAAAATCAGCTCCGGCATACTGCCGTGGTGCAATCTTTCGGTTGTTGGTTAATGATGAATCGCGCTGCATCACAAATCTCCCCCCTTTATCGCGGGTCTCATATAACACATTCGATTGGCTTGTAATACCTCCGGCATAACCCGAAACACCCGCTGACAAGATACCTCCTGACAGAAATTTCATTTTGGTTGGTTTCAGACTGACCCTGCCAATAAAGTCTTTATGACTGTCGTAATCAACAGGTCCTGCCATACCCTGTCCGTTGAAAACACCTATATCCAACTTCCAATTTGCCCAATTGCTGCCTGCCTTGCGGTCATTAATGGTAAGCATCGCACCTATATCACGTTCTGTTTTCATCAGCAGCTGTGACATACGTCCCCGCTCAGGCGTTTCCCTGTTGGCCGACGAAAGATTGACCTCGTAACCAAACGGGCGCGCAAACATCCCTGTAGTAAGAGCAAACACCTTAAATTTATTCTCATAGAACCTGCCCCAGAAATCCCGGATTACCACCCCACGTTCGGTACCGTCAAATTGAAAAACAAAATAGGATGTAGCATTTCCCTGCTTGTTCAGGTGAGCGTAATCAACCCTGAGCCTGCCCCTTCTCAACATAAAACGATTATTGGAAGCCGGAGAGAAATTTCCGCCGTTAAATGACTCAGCACCCTCGCTGCTAATCACCTGATATTGTGGCTGAATATAACCACTCATTCTCACCCGGTCGTAGCGTTCGTAGATAGATAACATTCCCTTACCCATTTGATTGGTGGTATCCACCAGATCCATTAGAAATCGCTGAGCGCGTAATTGGGAAGAATTAAGAAAAGAAATTGCAAAAAGGAGTCCGAAGATCCACTTCTTCATAGTTAGATATATCAGTGTCAGTAGTAACTAACAAAGTTCAGCATTTTTTTATATTTATATATTACCTCAATGTTAAGAGTACTGCATAAATCCAGTACTTGATATTGAGATATTCCTCGCACAGATGTCCTGTCTCCCCCCTTTCGTTGTCTCGAATTCCATCCGCAAATCTGTTGACAGTATTGTTAGTTTGCATAACAATACCAGTATCATCAGAGAGCCGTAAATTATTCCACATCTGACTGACTATGTGACAACAACGTTTTGATAAAAGAGATATATTTCGAAAATTCTAAACCAGATAAACCATGGAAAAATACGAATGGAAACAAAACGTGGAATTGATCTGCTTTCAGGCTAAAAAATTCCCGGACGGCATTCAGGAGGCTTTCGATACACTACAGCAAAATATTTCAGAATGTGATAAAAGAGATTGGTACGGAATATCGTATCAGGGACCTAACGGTGAGATAATCTATAAAGCTGCCATAAACAAGCTTTTTTCAGACGAACATCATCATTTTGAAGACTTTACGGTTACTACAGGCACATATCTTTCCGAAGAAATTCGTGATTGGATGAAAAACCCTGCTCAAATCGGTGAAACTTTTATGAAAATGCTCTCTGATCCGCGTCTAGATGTCACTTTCCCATGTTTGGAGTGGTATTACGACGACCATGTACTCTGCCTGGTACGCCTCACAGCAGACTGAACCGCATAACCTGAACTTATTATAAACAGCTCCGCAATTTATCAGACCATTATGATGCAGGAGTCTTACAAAGCTCTTTTTCAACACTTAAACTGAACATTTATGAAAATCGCCGTAATCATTGTTCGAAGCCTGCTGGGTTTTATTTACGTCGCTTCGGCAGTTGTCGTGCTTTTTAATCTGGTACAAGCCCCGCCGTTGACCGGCGATGTGAAAACCTTCAATGATGGTCTGATGGTAACCGGCTACTTTATTCCTATGCTAAAGGTGATAGAGCTTGTGTGCGGACTGGCACTGCTTTCCGGTTTCTTTATTCCTCTTGCATTGGTGGTTTTGTTCCCTGTCACCGTCCACATTTTTGTTTATCACCTTGTCATGATGCCTGACGGG
The DNA here is from genome assembly GCF_003383615.1 of Dyadobacter luteus. Classification (GTDB taxonomy): domain Bacteria; phylum Bacteroidota; class Bacteroidia; order Cytophagales; family Spirosomataceae; genus Dyadobacter; species Dyadobacter luteus. The sequence goes on along the minus strand of NZ_QNUL01000002.1, from coordinate 480,471 downwards.
CTTCCTGTGGCAATATTCCTGCTGATTGCTCATCTGTTTTTGGCCTATTATCACCGTCAAAGTTATGTGCCTCTGTTCAAAGCAAAACAGTAGCCCGGACAACTTGCTTTGATCTGACCGTAAATCCATTTCAAATGATTGAAGTATTTAAAACAAATATCGTCGAGCCACATATTGCAGGCATTGTGATGGAAGTAATACATCTGCATTTTCGCATTCTGAAAGCCAGTTTTGATCTGGAGGATTGCGATAAAGTACTTCGTATCCAGTCCGAATCGGGTACCGTACCTGCCGCAGGAATTATCCGTTTACTTGGGGGAATGGGCTATTTAGCAGAGATTTTACAGGACGAACAGCCCACTGCGGTGCAAATGATGATGCACGAAACCAAATTTTATCCGGTTTGCTGATACCTGCCTTTCAAACCTTCAAATCCTCCGGTTATGTTTTATGATCCGGGGGATTTGTATTTCAAATCTTTGCTAAAACCGGATGTTAATTTCGTTAATAAAGATTCGGTTCATCAATAACTTCTGTAAATTGGATCGTTTTTGATAAAAGAGAAAAATAGATTTTATCCTTTTATTTCTTGATTTGTTAAAACGATTGTATTCTTGTATAGTATCCCTTCAACCGGAACCTATTCTAAACCATAAATAACACAATGAACCGTAGAGAAGCGATTGAAAGAATAACCCTCATGATGGGCGGGGTTCTTGCTGCGCCACTGATGGCAGGAGCCATGGGTGAAAAACTGAATTTCGGGCCATCCCTTTCTGTTACTGCCGATCAGGAAGCCTTACTATCAGAAATTGCAGATGTTATTATCCCCACCACAGGTACTCCCGGAGCCAAAGCCGCGGGTGTAGAAAAGTTTATAGTACGCGTTGTCCGTGATTGCTATCAGATTGACGAGCAAAAGAAATTCTATGATGGAGTTGAAAGACTCAACAAGGATAGTCAGGAAGTATACCAGAAAGCGTTCGTGAATCTGGATGCCGGCCAGAAAAAGGAGATACTGACAAGAGCTACAAAATCTGACAAACCGTTTTTTCTTCAGATGAAAGGACTTACTGTCACCGGTTATTTCACTTCTGAAATCGGCGCTACCCAGGCATTGGACTATCTTCCGATACCCGGCCGCTTCGAAGGATCATGGCCTTTACCTAAAGGGCAGAAAAGCTGGGCGATCTGATTTCGCTAACAAAGGTTGTCTCAAAAACAGCCTGTAGTTTCATTCCTCAAATCCATCATGAATTATTTTAAAAATGGCGAACTTAAATATTGATGCAGTAAAAGATATAACCTATGACGCAATCGTCATTGGTTCGGGAGTATCCGGCGGATGGGCAGCAAAAGAGCTCACTGCCAAAGGACTAAAAGTATTAATGCTCGAAAAAGGCAAAAACCTGGAGCACGTTACAGGTTATGAGAATGCACTAAAAGCACCTTGGGAGTCACAATACAACGGGCGGTTGACTGTAAAGCAGAAGGAAACGCATCCTTTCCTGTCACGCGATTACCCGTACAATGAAATGACGGAAAAATACTGGATGAATGACATGGATGCTCCTTACGAGGAGAAGAAACGTTTCGACTGGTTCAGACCAAATATTGTCGGAGGTAAATCGATCATGTGGGGAAGGCAGTCTTACAGACTCAGCGATCTTGATTTTGAAGCCAACCTGAAAGACGGGATTGCCGTTGACTGGCCTATCCGGTATAAAGATGTAGCACCCTGGTATTCCTATGTTGAGAAGCATGTAGGTATCTCGGGAGAAAAACTCAATCTTCCTCAACTACCCGACAGCGATTTTATTCCGCCCATGGAAATGTATTTCGTGGAGAAAGAGGTTCGTAAGAGACTTGAAAAAGAATTTCCCGGCCGACATATGACGATCGGACGCGTTGCCAACCTTTCCCAACCCACCAAAATACAGCTGGATGGTGGTCGCGGTCCATGTCAGTACCGCAATAAATGTTCCCTGGGTTGCCCTTACGGAGCGTATTTCAGTACGCAGTCGAGTACGCTGCCTCCTGCTATGAAAACGGGGCTACTTACGCTTCGTCCTGATTCAGTAGTAAAAGAAATTGTGTACGACGATAAGACCAAAAAAGCGACTGGCGTCCGTGTCATTGATGCTGTAACATTGCAGGAACGGGAGTATCTGGCCAAGATCATTTTCGTATGCGCAAGCGCAATTGCTTCTGCAGCATTGCTGTTAAATTCTACCTCTGCCCGTTTCCAGAATGGACTGGGTAATGATTCCGGAGAGCTGGGTCATAATCTGATGGATCACCATTTCCGTACCGGAGCAAGCGGTGTGTGGGAAGGTGATTTGGATAAATATTACTTTGGAAGAAGAGCGAATGGCATTTACGTACCGCGCTACCGCAATGTCGGAAACGACAAGCGCGATTACCTGCGTGGCTTCGGCTACCAGGGAGGTGGTGGCCGTCAGGGATGGCAGCGCAACATTGCAGAACTTGCTTTCGGTGCTGATTTCAAAGAAGTACTGACTACCCCGGGCAACTGGACGATGGGCTTCGGCGGCTTCGGTGAAACGCTTCCTTACCATGAAAACCGCATGTATCTGAATAAAGATAAGAAGGACAAATTTGGCATGCCAACTGTTGTTTTTGATGCAGACCTGAGAGAAAACGAAAAGAAAATGCGTGTGGATATGGCGAACGACGCTGCTGAAATGCTTGAAAAGTCGGGTGTTAAAAATGTAAAAACATACGACAATGGCTCTTACCTGGGCATGGCAATTCACGAAATGGGAACAGCAAGAATGGGCCGTGATCCGAAAACTTCGGTTCTGAACGGAAACAACCAGCTTCATGCGGTTAAAAATGTGTTTGTTACCGACGGAGCTGCCATGACTTCAGCATCCTGTGTTAATCCATCATTAACCTACATGGCACTGACAGCCCGCGCGGTTGATTTTGCGGTGAAAGAGTCAAAAAAGAAGAATCTGTAATTACTGCTGATTTTCAAGCAGTAGCGGTTGATAATCGGAGAGATCCTAACCACTAAAAATAGAAATAGAAAGCCGGTCGCAAACACGTGTCCGGCTTTCTGTTTTGTTGGGCTACGTTAAAATCTTATTTTGCAGGAAACATCATCAGAATGGATCAGCGTACTCAGCAAACAAATGCAGCCAGAAAGGCTTGCTTACTTATATTTCTGGTTTGTGGAATTGGGCTTTCCAGCTGGGCACCAATGGTACCTGTAGCCAAAGTCAACCTCGGACTGGATGATGCCACCTTAGGTCTGGTATTGCTGTCGCTGGGAGCAGGAGCCATTATTACCATGCCTTTCACAGGAATGTTTATCAATAATTATGGCAGTAGAAAAGTCATGCTGGCCGCCGCTACAGTGATTGCAATTATCCTTCCTGTGCTTTTATTGACAACATCTTCATGGCAACTGGCCATAGCACTTTTCATATTCGGTTCTGCAATTGGCTCTATTGATGTATCAATGAACAGCCACGCAGTTGTAGTTCAGAACCGCACAGGCAAACATATCATGTCCTCCTTCCACGGAATGTTCAGCGTCGGCGGACTGGTTGGCTCTATAGGTTTGGGCTTTCTGATCAAATTCGGATTGTCTCCGATTATCGCTGCTGTATGCATATCCGCACTGCTGTTTCTGATTGCTGTAAGTCAGTATAAAAACCTGCTGCCACATGCTCTGGAAGACAAAGTAGATTCATTTGCATTTGCAGTGCCACGAGGGCCCGTACTTGTTTTAGGTTTGATGTGTTTTGTATTTTTTCTTGCAGAAGGCTCTCTGCTCGACTGGAGCGCTGTGTTTCTTCAGTTCAACAGAGGATTCGATCCTTCTATGGCCGGCTTAGGCTTTGCTGCATTTTCGGTTGCAATGGCCGTCATGAGATTGACAGGGGACAAAATCGTTCATAAGATCGGAGCTGGAAAAGTCGTGTTATACGGGGCACTGATTTCCTCCGCGGGCTTTCTGATCGCCTCTTTTGTTCCTTCACAGGCAGCAGCATTGTTGGGTTTTGTATTGGTAGGGCTCGGAGCAGCCAACGTAGTGCCGGTCTTTTTCACAGCTGCCGGTAACATTCCCAACATTCCACCTTCGGTCTCACTCCCCGCTGTAACTACGCTTGGTTACGCCGGACAGCTCGCCGGCCCTGCACTGATCGGCTTTATTGCCGAAGGCTTTTCATTGCCTATTGCACTCGCTTTTGTTGGATTTTTGCTTTTGCTGGTGGCATTTACGTACCGGCACCGGAGCTAATTGACATCAGGCTGGCAACTAACTTAAAGATGGCAAATCGTTGCTAACTAACTCACAATAAAATAAGCTATTGTAAATTTTTAACAGGATAATCGGATAAATTCCGATTATCCTGTTAAATTTATACATGGATCTCTTGCAAAACATACGAAATATTGCTCACCAGCCGCTAACTCATCAGCTGTTGACTTCCTTTTTGAAAGACTATAAACGTCCTAATGATAAAATTCACGAGCTCATTTCAGCTGGTATTATTCAATCTGTAAAAAAAGGGATTTACCTTCCCACCAAAAACCTCACAAACGTACGCACTGAGCCGTTTCTTTTGGCCAACCATCTGCTGGGACCAAGCTACATTTCATTTGACACTGCTTTATCCTATTACGGACTCATTCCTGAAAGAGTATTTGAAATTTCTTCGGGAACGACAAAAGTTGCAAGGCAATTCCAAACGCCTGTAGGCTCTTTCTCTTATACACGGCTACCATTGCCTTATTATAGCTTAGGGATTCAGACTCTTTCAATTGCAGAAAAACAAAATGTTATCATCGCAACACCAGAGAAAGCCTTGTTTGACAAAGTAGCCTACTCTGCCGGAATTATACTCAGAAGCCAAACGGCAGCAGCTGAATACCTACTGGATAATCTGAGAATGGATGAACACCAGTTAAAAGAATTAAATACAGACGCTATGGAAACCTGGCTGGAAGATTCACCGAAACAAACAAGCCTTACAATGGTACTTAAACTGCTCAGAACCCTATGATAAAACAGTGGCTTACCGAATATAATCCTGCAAATCAAGACGATGCCACACAAGCTTTGCGGGAAATCATGCAAGAGGTAGCGCTAGCCGGGCTCTATCGGAAAGGCTTTTTTGAAAAAGCGGCCTTTTATGGTGGTACAGCACTCCGGCTTTTTTACGGATTAGACCGATATTCAGAAGATTTGGATTTTTCGTTATTAGAAGTAAAGCCAGATTTTTCCATCAACGGATATCTATCGGCAATTATTGACGAATTTGAAGCGTTGGGCATGCATGTGTCTATCAAAGAAAAAAAGAAAACAACACAAAGTAGCATTGATTCCGCATTTCTAAAATCAGAAACAATCTGGAAAGAATTGGTTCTTGAAAGTGTAATTCCTCAACAGAGTCTGAAACAAACTGCAAATATTAAAATTAAGATTGAAGTCGACACGATGCCTCCTCTTGACTTCCACACCGAGGAAAAGCTTTTGTTAAAACCTTTCTCATTTTATGTAAAGTGTTTCAGTCTACCGGATTTGTTTGCCGGAAAAATGCACGCTCTACTTTTTAGAAAATGGAAAAATAATGTCAAAGGACGAGACTGGTATGATCTGGAATGGTATATCCGCAGAGGTGCATCAATGAATCTCGAACATTTTCTATCAAGAGCAAAAGACAGCGGTGATTGGAATGAAGATACTATAGTACAGGAAGATTTTCGGGAATTACTCCGAAACAAAATCGACGAAGTGAATTTTGGTCGGATAAAAGATGATATCAGCAGATTTATTCCCGATGCAGGCGTACTGGATATCTGGGATGCAGAATACTTTCATCATCTGGTTTCCAAATTGAAAATAGCTGGTGAATAAATCCAACACCGTCCGATTCAAACCAAAAAAATCTGCTTTCAACACTTTCCATAAACTTCCAGCTTGCATTACCGCCCGGACCGAGATTTAATTCAAGACGATGTCAGCATAATAGTTTAAATCTGCCCACTGAACATCACTTTGCTCCTTAAACTTTTCCACCCAATCCTTTTCAGCACCAGCAGGTACATGCAGGTAAAGCACAACTCCCCCACTGCTCCGTCTGAGCAGTTTTAACTTCAACTGGCTAACCGTATTCAACCAATCGGACTGATTGGATAGTTGATTCATACTGTACATTCTTGGAAAAACGTGAATAAGTCTATCAGCCACATAACCTCCTACCTTCCAGCCAGGATTTGTCAGATAAGGTTTCTGATTTAGTTCAAGCAACACATATTCGAGACTATCTACCGGTAAATCAGATATATAAAAGCTACCGGTTATAGTTTCAACTTCGTGCTCATAAGAATTGATAAATTGAAATACATCCGCAATAGATGCATCATTTTTCATTCCTACAAGAACATCCGTCGGTTTATATCTGGGTTCCGGCTCGACCTGAACATCCTTTTTCCTGCAGGATACAAACATTATTAACAGCAATGCAAATGTGACGGTCCTCTTCATAAATCTTATCCTGTTAAATAGATACAAACAAAGGATTCCTCTCAGCTCGAAATAGTTGTAACCAGCACGCTATTTAATGTATTTTCGAAGGCTCTATTTAAAACGCTTCACCCGTAAACAAGTAAAATCCGGGACCGTCCTTTGTGAAGCCTACATCCAGTCGCAGATAAATATCCTTTTTGGCAAATAACAGATAACGCAACCCTACCCCACCGGAAGCCCTTATATGTTTCCATGAAAACTCGTTTACTTTGGGCGCCACCACAGCAGCACCGCCGAATACTGCCCCACCAAACCTACGACTAAACTTAAACGGAAGCCAGCGGTGCTCTGCCTGGGCGGCAACCATGTTCTTGTCTCTGTAGCGACCTGAATAGTAACCGCGCATAATCATTTCTCCCCCCATCAATGCCAATTGATTGAACGGCACATCTCCTGACATGAAATTACCATATACCTGCCAGGCGAAAACGTTACGTTTACTTGTGGAATGAGAAGATCTGAAGTCCAGATTTACGCCGAAAAAATTATGATCACTCGCCAGTGCCTTACGATACGACAGAAATGACAACTCGGCAAACAAGCCTTTACGCACGTTCAGCACATTGTGCCTGTTGTCATACACCATGGCAATACCCAGTCCGAGGTTTTTACCTCCATTGCTGCCAGTAGGCAACTCATAAACATCATGACCTTCTGGTTGTTTAAAGTCTGTGTTATATAATTGCTGATAGTCAAACTCAGGACCGATAAAAGCATTCCGGACTACTTTTCTCAAAATCCGTTGCCTCAAAAGCAAATAATTGGCATCAATCAGTGCAGGTTCGTTACCAGGCGTCTCAGGTCCGATTCCGTAGTACAATAGCGGAAAGCGCTGAAACTTAGTTTTGCCTAGAAAAAACCAGTTATCCTTATCACCATAAATCGCATTATCCAGCCATATTCCATACTGGCCTTCCAATGTAACAAATGTGAAAGCATTGATCTCACTCAGTCTGTTGACGGTGTCATTCTTTGCCTGGAAAAGAAGTAATGACGAAAACCCGAATTCAAAACTTGTTTCGGGCGAATAAGCCAGTGTAGGATAAACACGGAAACTTGGTTTACCCGGGGCTGTTGTATCTGAAATAGTTTTGCTGACAAACCGTTTTAACCAGTTTTTCCGCTCCTGTCCGAATACGTCCGTTTCCGGCTTGACAGCCAACAGAAACAGCAAAAAATACCTGTACTTCAAGTTTAAATGAGATTAGGAAATCTGCGATGGACAGATTTATTTGTCGGATTACAAAAATCAAGCCATGCCAAATATTCCATCTCCACATCAAAAGCAAGCGTTAGAGGTAGCTGAGCCACCACTTTTTCTTACGTTTTGTTTTGTACTTCCCAAACCAACGGCACGGCATGTACAGCAATATAATAATTCCAATCCATATCAGATATACATACTCCAGACTAAAGCCAAAATTGTCGGGTCTGAACTGGAAGAACATCTCAGGATTAGTGGCCTGACGCCAGGTATAGCCTGATGCCAATACCGCCAGGGCACAAAGGCCGTGGATCAGGTAAAAGTGAATAATATAATAAAAAAATGGTACTTTTCCGTAGACTGATAGGAATCGACTGATGCGGTTGTCTACCTGCTCAGTAACTGCCAGCAGCAGAAGAACGGGGCCTTGCGTCATCAGGCAATACATCAGTGACGGCGGATATTTGGATACATTCAGAAATGATAGAAAAGTCCTCCAAGAGGCACTTTGGCTGCTCCACGGCGCCTGATCACCATAACCATTGATGAGTCTTAATATAACAAACAAGGCCGTGGCAACGCTACCCAATATCAGCAACATCCTTTTCCTTTGGGCCGGATCAGCCTCTTTGTCATACAAACTACCCAGACCATACCCTACCAGCATCAGGCCTGTCCACGGAAGTATTACGTACAGCACCAATACACCGTGATTGGCATAGATCGGATAAAACTTGCCGGCAGCGGTAAAGAATACATTCAATACAATATCAGGAACCGAATTCTCGGGGAGTTTAACTAAACCAAGCAAATTGTGTCCAAAAATCAGGATCAACCCTATATACAGAATGACTCTCGTCGGAACGATACGGATCAGCACAGAAAGAACGAGCATACTCATACCGACCGCCCATATTACCTGCAGAATAAAGAACTTATAAGTAATATCGAAAGTCAGTGCGAATGTGATGATAACCAGCTCCACAAAAATCAGCCATAATCCCCTCTTGGCCAGAAAACTGCTGCTTTCAGAAAGTGTTTTCTTCCTGCCCGACAAGTAAGCCGATATTCCCGAAAGTAATAAAAATGACGGGGCGCAATAGTGGGTAATCCAGCGTGTAAAAAAGAGTATGGGAGTCGTCGTGGCCGGATCTGTAGGATCGGCGGATAATGCGGTGATATAGAAATACTCCCGTACATGATCCAGCGCCATTACAATCATAATGGCTCCCCTGATTATATCTATGGAATTCACTCTCGACGTTGATACCCGTTCTGGCATAGCTGGGACTTAGTTTTTGATAAATCGGTAGTTATCTGGTATATAAAGCAACTGATACGATATCTATAATGCCCTAAAAACCATTTTGGCAAAAAAAGAGAGGCAACTTACTGCCTCCCTGTCTTATTTGTCATTTGTGATGTTCTCAATCGCCGGATCGCATCGGTTTGAGTGCTTTGGTCCACTTCAGTAGCTCGTCGAGCATAGTTTTGGCAGCCTTCTTTGATATGTCGTTTACCACGAGCTCATTTTGCTCGTTGATACTTTCCGTGAAAAAAGGCAGGTTCACGGCTTCCGGCAGTGCTACCGTTTTGAAAACTGCCAGATCCCCTTTCAGGTTCGTAGCTGCCCTGGTTCCGGCAGAGACTCCTCCATAGCTCACAATTCCAGCTGGCTTGTAACCCCACTCATGTACCAGATATTCAAGCGCATTGCGCAACGGAGCCGGATAATTGTGGTCGTACTCGCCGGTTACGAAGATAAAAGCATCTGCTTCATCAATGACCGCACTCCATTTTTTAGTATGCTCGTGCTCATACTCCCGTAGTGAGGGATGCTTTGCTTCGTTCATCAATGGAAGATTAATCTCTCCCAGATCAAGCAACTCTACATCAAAATAACCATACTGACGTGCAACCTCCAGAATCCAGGCCGCTACGATAGGACCTTTCCTTCCCGGGCGTACCGTTGACGAAATTACTTTTAGTTTATACATATACTGACTTTTTAATGAAGACCTGTTCATCAGGCAATTTGTTTCAGCGGGTTACAAATTGCGTGCCTTGCAAATATGTATACATAAAAAAGCCACCAGAAGAAATAGATTTCCCCCGGTGGCTTTTACTTTGAATTTTATCTAAAACAACTACTGTTTCACAAACCGGAACGTGCGGCTGTCTGTATTGTTGGAAATCCTGATCATGTATAATCCCGTTTTTAGATTAGGAAGAATGCTGCTTGCCTGTCCACCGATTTTATCAAGTGATCCCTTGCCGGAAAACAAACTAACTCCTTCTTTATTGTAAATCACATAATTGAGATCACCGTTAAAAGCACCTTTTCCGGTAAAGCTGAAGTTAATTTGATCAGAGACCGGATTAGGATGAATCATCAGTTGCATGCCCAAAGCCTCACCCAACTTTACTGTTACAATTCTTGAATTAGTGAAGGTGCCGTCCATATCAGTTTGTTTCAATCTGTAGTAGGATTGTCCCTTCAATGGTTCTTTGTCCAGAATCTGATAGGTAGCCAATTCTTTATTTCCTTTTGCATCTACAACAGCTACATCTTCAAACTTAACACCATCTTCAGAGCGCTGCACCGTGAAATGACTGTTATTTACTTCATCTGTAGTTCTCCAGTCCAACTGCACACCATTGTCCACAGCTTTTGCATTGAAAGAAACAAGCCTTACCGGTAAAGCACCTGAAAAATCAACACCGATCAAGATAGGATCATGGTCAGATGACCTGAAAGGGCTGTTTACATCCGTTAACGAAGCATTAGTATATTGCAGGAATGCAGGCTCGTTAGAGTTAATGTTCCATTTTTTAACACTTACGAAAGGGGCCATAGTGGATGATACAACGGCGTGATCCAGCGAACCAAGCGCTCCATCAAAATGATAGGAATAGTCTGTAGCGGAACTTGGTACAAGTAATCCACCGGCTCTCAAAATATCCATCGGATCTTCCTCATAATAAGCATTGTAATCGCCTACGCTCACCGTACGATTGGTACTTCCCGAAGTTTCCAAACCGCTGATGAATGTCAACAATGCACTTGCCTGTAGTTTTCTGGTTGCGTTAAACGCGCTCTGTCCATCATTCTGATTAGCATCAGCTCCCGTTCCAGAACCACTTTTAGATTTAAAATGATTTACAACAAAATTGAATCGTTCTGCAGCCAACACTCTGTTTTCAGGCCCTGGCGCAACAACAGTTTCAAAAGTCTGACCCAGAAACGGTCGCTGACCTGACAATCCATCCAACTCAGCGGCTCCAACCGGAGTTACCACTCCTGGTTTATAAATAATCGCACATCTGATCGCGTCCGTGTTATCATTCTGAATGTTTGCTCCGTCATTTACTATAGCATAAGCACCAGGGATATTCAAAGCCTCATTTAAGCCGTTCACCAAATCCTGAACTGCCGAATATTGTCCCACTCCGTCATTTTCAATTTCGATCAGACCAACTACGTCTGCATTCATTTCTTCAAGTGCCTTGATAATCTTACTCCTCTGGATAGCAAATGCAGCTGCTGTTGTTGCTCCCCGAGAGGTTGGGAATCCACCACCCTGGCCATTTCCGTTGAAATAGTTCAAAACATTAAAACTAGCCAGTTTTACATCAGTTTTGGTAAAGGTGGGTACGGTTGGACGACTTACTGAAATAACCGGAGCATCAGCACCTTCCAGTGGCTGAATACGGTATGCGCTGAAAGCATAACCCATGATTCCTTTTAACGAAGCAATGGTGCTGTTTACGCGAACAGTTTTCAGAGCTGGATCCAAATATGGAATCACTGAAGGATTGGAAAGACCTGACCCATCATCCAATAGGATTACTTTTGAAGCATTAGCAGCTGCATAAGCATTTACTGCGGCTACATTGGAAGTGCCAGTTGAACTTGTTCCTGAAGCAGGATTATCATTCGGATCTACAATCTGGGTAGGCACATAAACACTGCCATTGGTAGACAAACTGATTTCACCATACTGAGCCAGACTTCTTACATCCGAAACAATCAGTGGAGATGCAAACTGAACCCGCATACCTTCATACTTTTCTGCAGCGGCAGTTGAATAATCCGTATTGTTGATGATGGCGAAGGAAGGCAGGGGGTTTGTCTGAGAAACTACAGAAATAGATGGCGAAGTAATTACCGCCTGATTGAATGAAGGAGCCGATGAATTTTCCTGAACCTCGCCTGTCACCAATACCTTATCGCCTACTTCTACTGTTGGATTATCAGCCACTACAAAAATCCCTTCTGATGTATTGATATCATCATCAGCATCTGCATCTTCCTCCTGGATATAAAAACCTGCCGGGCTCAAAGTACTGTAAACGCCAGTCACGATAGCCTCAACCATATACACGCCTGAAATAGCCTGCGCGCCGGTTCCCTGAATCTGACTGATTTTGGTTACTGATGTGGGAGGAATGACACCATTTGCCGACAACGCTACCGTTCCCGCAGTAGTCAGACTGGCATGCGACAACGTAAGCGAGCCTGAAACAGCTCCTGTTGCTACGGGATTTACAATCACATATATGCTAACACCTGAAGGCGTGCGCTCTGATTCCGTTATTTCAACTGAAGCACTGTAAGGCCCACCAGCAGTTTTCGAAATTTGAAAAGGGGCAGTTGCTGTAATGGTAGCAGCTGTTGAATTCAGGTTAGAAAATCTCAGAACAACGGAACGCTCAGCAGAATTTGTATTCACGAATGTATTGCCAAAATCCAGAGATGTTGGTGTGGACGTAATACCCGGTAAATCTTTTAAACCTGAATTGATGGGTGTCGGAGCTCCGGTCAAAAAGTCTGCGGAGTTATTATTGGAATCCCACCCGTTCCCCTGTCCTACAATGATTTGCGTAGCATTTGTTTTACGTTGAGCAGAGTTTGCAGCACTCAGCGTCGCGGTCGGCGCAGTTTCTGAGAAGTTAGCTGCAGTACCAAATCCTACAAAGTCCAGGATCGCAGATGAAATCGGCGAAGCTCCTGATAACGTAGTGGCTGTTGTACATAGTGCAACTTTACCAGCTGTAGCCGACATCGGTATCGTTCCAACAGCATCTGGAGTGGGAAGATTCACCGAGCCGCCTGCACCTGCATCCTGCTGAACCAGATAATATCCTTTTGCAGGAATTACACCGGATAATGTCGTAACCTGCCAGGTTGACCCGCCAGAAGAAGCATATTGTACAGACCATCCGGATACGGTTACATCCAAACTGGTAGGATTGTAAAGCTCTATAAAGTCATTTCTATAGGTAGATCCGTTATTACCGCCACCACCATAAACTTCGCTAATCACAACGTGATCCGCAACTTGCCCCCGGACGAGGAAACTACTTATAAAAAGAACACTTAGCAGTAGAAATTTTAGTCTCATAATTGTTGATATATTTAAATTTATTCGAAGTGAAAAAGTCAAATATATACTATACTAATTTGAGACATGTAAAGAATATATTAAGATTTATATCGATGAGCTATAGTTGTTCCAATTGTCCAAAAACATAGCCAAATTGTATCAAAATAAACTATTTATCCTATTCAGGTAACAAAAAGGAGACACTTTCGCGTCTCCGTAATAATTCTATAACTAGAAAAAGTTAGATACCTATTCTTTGGGTCCAAACTCTCCGTCAGCAATAATAACTACTTCTTCACTCAGCATTGGAGGCGCAAATTTCCCTCCGATGTTAAAATCCGCTCTTTTGATTTTTCCCGTTGCACGGAAACCTGCTACCGGTTTTTTGGACATCTGATTCGTGATTGTTCCTCTGTACCAAAGCTCCAGTGTTACCGGTTTGGTAACTCCATGCAAGGTCAAATTGCCTGTAAGCGTGTACTTATCCTTGCCTGCATTTTTAAGCGAGGTGCTTTTGAAGGTCAGTTCCGGGTTTTTCTCAACATCGAAAAAATCAGCTGACCTCAGGTGTTCGTCACGTTTGTCTATTCCGGTATTGACAGACTTTGTTTTGGCATTCAGCTCAAATACAGCGTCACTGAAATCCGCCTTTGAACCAGAGATCGTCGCATCAAAATCAGTGAATGCGCCGCTCACCGTTGATACCCCCAGGTGCGTGATATCAAACTTCAACTGCGAGTGTGCCTTATCGTTCTGCCACACCGATTGAGCAAATGCACCGGCCGATAGCAATGCCAGTTGCACGATCATAAATAGCTTTTTCATCGTTTTCTGTGTTTATAGATTCAATTAATTACAACGTATACAAGTTAGACAATTTTAATCCGTAAAATCCATCACCACTGTTCACTTTTGAGAAACTAACGATTTATTAACAGAAAATCCCGGACCCGCCAACTGACACATCCGGGATTCGAATTCTTTTTATCTGGTATTACAACAAGGCCGCTCCGAATACTCCGGCGCTATCTCCCAGTCTTGGTTTCAGTATCGGAGTCGTAATTACTCCTTTGTTAAAAATGTATTTTTTGATCCTCTCATAACCTTCCGAATACAGCATATCGATGTTCCCTACTCCACCTCCAATTACAATCAGTCCGGGATCAAGTACATTCACCAAAGTCGAAATCGCTCGTCCGTAATATTCAAGCAGACGTTCGATGGTTGCATTGGCATGATCATTATTTCCGCTCTGATATTCTTCAAGAATCGTTTTCATTGATTTCTTTTCACCACTGATTCTCTCATAGTGACGTTCCAAAGCAGGACCTGCAATCACCTGCTCTACACAGCCCTTCTTTCCGCAGTAGCAATCGTCTCCGTTTTCTTCCAGAATATTATGTCCCCATTCACCTCCGATACCATGATGCCCACCGATAATTTTACTGTTTACAACCAAACCGCCTCCGACACCTGTTCCCATGATCACACCAAACACGACTTCTGCATTCGGATATTCTTTACCCGCACCCATAAGCGCCTCGGCAAGTGCAAAACAATTGGCGTCGTTAGCCAGCTGGCAAGGAATGCCAAGCAAAGCTTCCAGATCTTTACCCATAGCCTTTCCGTTCAGGCAGGTCGTATTGGAATTTTTCATCAATTGCGTATCCGGTTCCAACACTCCCGGAGTAGCAAATCCAAGTTTGGAAGGACGCTCTCCCACTTCCTCAGCTACCAGATCAATCAGTTTTTTAATCTGTGAGAGGATATGCTCATACCCATTTGCGGATTCTGTCGGCAGACGCTTCCGGGCGATTACTTCCAGTTCTTTATCCGAATCCAAAACAGCACATTCAATCTTAGTGCCTCCTAAATCTATTCCCCAAAGTTTCATGTTTCTTAGCTTTTAGCTATCAGCCTTTAGCTGTTAGCCCTCGTTTATATTTTTAGTTTTTAGCCGCTAGCATTTAGCTTTTAGCTCTTTACAATTTGTAGTATTCAACTGTGCAGACCGGATGGCTAACTTCTATTAACTTCTTAACTGCTTTAACTTCCAGCCCAACCGTTCAGCCCCACCTTCGCGGCCCGCTAAAAAGCGTGCAGACCGGATGGCTAACTCCTTCTAACTTCTTAACTCCTCTAACTTCTCCCTATTTCTCAACCTTATAAAACTTATATCCGAATAGGAAAATCACAGTATAGCAGATAATTGGCAGATAGTAGGCTGTCGCAACATTATGTTCTGCAACCGCTCCCATTGCAAACGGGAAAAATGCTCCACCTACAACACCCATGGAAATAAATGAAGATGCCTGCTGCGTGTGCGCACCAAGATTTTTCAATCCCAAACTGAAGATAGTCGGGAACATGATACTGAAGAAGAAATTAAGCATCAAAAGTGCGATGAACGAAGGCCAGCCCCAGCTCTGTGCAATTACCAGACACATCACAATATTACATGCAGCAAAAATGGCGAGCAGAGAATGCGGTGCGATATATTTCATCAGGAATGTTCCTACAAAACGACCTGTAAGCATCAATACAAAAAACAAAATCATGTAATTACCTGCTACCTCGTCGGTGAAGCCCATTTTCTCATGACCGTAATTGATAAAGAACGCCCATGTTCCGGCCTGTGCGGCGGTATTAAAAAATTGAGCAATTACTGCCCACTTGAAGTGTCGGTGTTCAAAAAGCGATTTTCCCGGAGCAGCATCCACATTCACCGATTCAGAATCGGTAGTAACGTGGGGGTCTGTAAGCGTCGGAACCTTTACAAAAGAAAACAAAACAGCAATTGTAGCGATAATGCTTCCAATGACGATATACAATGTTTTAACAGAAGTAAGGTCAGAACTTCCCTCCACGTTGTTTCTCAGTAGAAAATAAGAACCAACCGCAGGACCAATAATCGTCCCGAGTGCATTAAAGGCCTGTGCAAAATTGATGCGCAGATCACTTGTACGCTGATCCCCCAAAGACGCCACGAAAGGGTGAGCGACAGTCTCCAGTGTAGCCAGTCCGCAGCCAAGGATAAACAACGCCCCGCCAAAGAACGGGAAAGAAGCCGCAGCAGCAGCCGGTACAAATAGAAATGCACCTGTAGCAAAAAGCGCAAGCCCGAACAGAACCCCGTTTTTATAGCCGAAACGCTTCATAAACAATCCAGCTGGTATCCCCATGATACCATAAGCGCCGAAAATGGCAAACTGCACAAATGCAGACTGTGTTTTAGTGAGGCTTAATGTATGTTGAAAATGTTTGTTCAACACATCTCCCATCGTGATGGCAATTCCCCAGAACATAAACAGGGAAGTGACGAAAATTAAGGTAATCAGGTACTTCTTATCAGTAAATTTGGCAGGTGTAGCCACCTGTTGGGAAGAGGAATAGTTACTCATTTAGCTGAATAGTAAAATTAAATGTAAGGTAGGTTCTATTTTTGCAAATGTAAGTGACAGAAAGTAAAAAACAGCTCTGAGGGGAAATTTTTGGTGTGTGGAGCCAATAATGCCCTGTCGTTTGAAATAAAGGGGTTTCAACTTCCTGTGTGTTAATGACGGATATTTGTATTTTTGGGATTGAAGCTAAAATTGAAAAGTATGAATGCTAAGAGTCTTCCGTTACAGGTGACAAAAGAGCTTAAAGAAATTTCCCAATTTCTTAAGGAAGCAATTGAAAAAAGTCATTTGAATTTGGATTTGAGCCCAAGAGACAATTTTGGATTCAAGGTAAGTTACAGAAAATCGGAAGATCTGGAATTCAGCATTATATCCCATAGAATCTTTCAAGGAAAGCCACTCTACTCTGCCAATATTGTTCCTCTGGACCCTACTACATCAGTCAACGACTCTAAGGAGGAGTTCACTGAAATGTACAAAGACCGAATTATGGTTGAGTTCAATCAATGGCTGGCACTGTTAACTGATTACGAAGACCTATCTCATGTAAATCTGAAAGACCTCTTCAAGCTTGAACAAGACGAGCAATTCCTCCAAAATGAACCTGATACCTTTTCAGAAAAGAGCGATATACTCCATTACTGTCTCAAAAGTCTTTCCGTTTCAAACTTTCAGGGCATCAAACGGGCAACAATAGAGAACCTTCCGGTAGACACGCGTTGGGTGTTTTTGGTCGGAGAAAACGGCTTTGGTAAAAGTACAATTCTGCAATCTATTGTATTGGGCTTACATGGGACAAAAGATGGTTCATATGACTATGCTCCCGACTCCAACTCACGTATTAAGGTGGAGTACAAAAGTGAAACTCAGAATCTGATCAATGATTTTAAGATAAACCCATCTCCACTCGCTCATTTGGCGGCTTATGGTCCGGTAAGATTGAATATGCAGGTAGACGCGAGTACAACAGATGCAGCTCAAAAAAACGGAACCTTATATAGTCTTTTCAGAACAGACGGCGTACTTCGCAATATAGAAAGTGAACTGGTTATTTGGTCTCTCAAAAATGACAATCGCTTCAAGTTGGTTCGCAAAGCATTTCTGCGTTTGGTTCCAAACCTGTCGGATGTACGTTTCAATTCCACCAGCAACAGGATTGAGTATATCGAAAAAGATATTCAGGATGATGAGCAGCAATTCGAACCGCTACCATTTGGAAAAATTGCCTCAGGTTTCCGTAGCATTCTGGGAATGGCTGGAGACATGATTGTAAGATTATCTGAAAGTCAGAAAGAGGTGACAGATCCGACGAAGTTAAAGGGTATTGTAATTATTGACGAACTCGATCTGCACTGGCACCCAAAGTTACAGAAACAGATTCCTGAACTCTTTGGAGAGGTATTTCCCGGTATTCAATTTATTGTATCCACGCATAGCCCTATACCTTTATTGGGTGCTCCTAAAAACTCAGTGATACTTAAAGTGAATAGAACAAAAGAAGAAGGAATCACCATACAGCGGGTTGAAATCGATCTGAAATCACTGACTCCCAATCTACTGTTAACCTCAGGCATTTTCGATATGGACGACATTTTTTCATCTCAGTCTGCTGACATTACCGCAGTTCGCACGGAAGAGACTTTCTCTGAAATGATTAAAAATGATCAGGTTGATAATTATTTAAAAGACTTTGAGCAGAGCAATCAACAATTCCCTGATGAACTTTTTGAAGCTAAAAGTAAATAGGGTATAGAAATGATTAGCGTAAAGAAAGATTTCGAAATTTCTCCAGCCTTACTGGTTGCTTCAGACAGGAATAATCTCATTCTTGATTCGATCAACACTAAGAATAAACATGCTTTTGCTTCAAAGGTTTACAGGGATACAACTCTTCAGGAACTGGAGCTACTATATCAATCCAAGTGTGCCTACTGCGAAACAGACACTGCTGCCGGAGCTCCCATGCAGGTAGAACACTATAGACCAAAAGCAAAGGTTACCGAAGATTCCAGCCACCTGGGATATTACTGGCTTGCTTACGAATGGAGCAACCTGATACTTAGTTGCAGCAAGTGTAACAATAAGAAGAGAAATCGGTTTCCAATTCTCAATACCCGACTGACAGAACCTCAATTAGATATCGACGGACTGCCAACAGACGAATACAGACTAGCTAATTCTTTAATTCTAAATAGTGAAGGGACCTTCTTATTACATCCGGAAATTGACATTGTTGAAGATCACTTTTTGTATAACGAAAAAGCGGAAATTGTTGGCAGAACTCCACAGGCGTTAGAAACAATAAAAATTTGTGGTCTTAACAGAAAAGAGCTGGTTTTTAAAAGATTATCAATACTTAATGAGTTCAGAGACGATATTAAAACCATACTAACGGATGTTCTGGAACAGAAAGTGACTACGGAACAATGTCGGTATGCGATAAAGTTAGTGTTCCAAAAACTAGCTGGACTACAATCGCCGGTCAAGCAGTATTCCCGCTTTGGATATTTCTTGTTTTATAAATTTGACCTGTTTATTGCAAATTCCCTGGAGCCCAAGCAAAAAAATGCTGTCAAACTTTTGTTTGAACAGTTTTTAAAGGGCACGCTGTGATGAATATACAGGCTAATGACATACCCATTGTTCAACAGATTTGCCATTAGTCTACATCAAATAATATTTAACATGCCTCCACACCCAGCAACTGCCTTTCAATCGCGCTTAACTGTGCAAACATTTCATCCCTGTAAGCCTTGGTCTGATTGCCTAGCTGAGGCACGAGCTCCTTATAATATTCAATACCCACCAGCAGCTGGTCTTTAAACTTCTGAAGGTATTTCTTCTTTTTATCATTCAGAGCCGCAGCATGCATCTCCAAATCTTTACGGTAATGCTCCACATACAGATTCAGCTCGTTGATGAACATATTCGGGCGACTCACATGGTTGAGCAGATCCACCTTTCCATAAATGTGTTTCACCATCTCGTCCAGTGAATATACCCTCGAAAACCAGGCAAGGTTCGGTCCCGGACAGATAGATACCGCGTGATTTTCTCTTGGGGATAACAGTTTATTTTTAAGCAAAGTGGATGTACTCAGCCCTTCACACAAACATAGTTTCTCCGTAATGGCATCAAACTGTTGCTGAAAATCCGCGGGCCTTGGCTCCAGGGCTTCAAGCTGTTTGATTTTCAGCCTTTGGTATTCTCTTGAAGCTGTACAGATCGGTTCCTGTGTAAATTCGGTATTGGATACAAGGTATTTCTTTTTACAAGGGCTGCCGGGACGGCCTTTGGCGATCCTCTCCAATCGTTGTTTTTCTGCGCTGCTTTGTTTGAAATTGTTGAACAGCACGCCTAACGGTGACGAGTTGCTTACATAATAATCCTCCTGTTTTGCTGAAGCCAGATCGGCTAATGTCTGCTCATCCACACTGGTAACTTCAGGAACCAGCAGGAAAGGACTCCCCCAACCTGTCGCATCTACCTGATAATGATCCAGCAGAAAACTATTTTCATCTGCCGTACCTATGCCGCCCTGAACGGTGATGCGTAAATCCGGAATTTTGTTCAATATAATTTCCCTGGCTTCAAGGGCAGTCTGATAAAGTTGAAAAAGATCAGTAAGCATTTCCTGGCGTTTCGCCTTGAATTCCTCCAGAATAGGCCCGAGCAGGTATCCCTCCGTAGCAAAAGCATGACCACCGCAGTTCAAACCAGACTCTATACGAAACTCTGAAACCCAGATGCCCTTTTTAGCCAGATACTTTGCCTGGATAAAAGCAGAACGAAAATCGCTCACTTTCAAAATTATCCTTTTGCTCAGATTCCCATCTGCATCCGGAAAGAACACATCGAACTGATCAAGATAGTTGTACAGGCGCGGATTCATACCCGCCGATAGGACAAGTGAGGACTGCAGCGTGCTGTTGGCAAAGCCACGTAACGCCGCGGATGCATCCGAGAAACGATCATCCAATTGCTGACCGAAAACATCTTTATTGAGCTTATCGACCTTCGACATGATGTTTACATCAATGGCTCCTTTGGATATCTGTGACCTGAGCTGCTGCTGCAATTGCTGTTTTTCCGCACCGTCCTCCATTTCAATCATAGCATTATATGCAGCTTTCAGCGGTGAGCTTTCAGGCAACAGATCGAAATAACGATTTATATCTGATCCGGGTGCAAAGGGCTCATTTTTCAGAGCCTGAAAGTGTTTATCAATAATCCGGTCAATCAGATTAAGGTAACCAGTAATCCGTTTACTTCTGAAATCTTCTTCGGAGGTCGGTATTTGAATATACTCCTCGCCAGCCTGAAGGGTATGGTGTTTTCTCATACGCTCTATCATCTCGTCATCGACGATAGAGGCAACAGATGAAATACCGAAAGGGGATACTTTGACGGGCGTATCAACAGAATACCCCAGTCCTAAAACGGGGATATGAAATGTATGCGTTTGATTTGTCTGGATCATGATTTGCCGGAAGCAATAAATTTGAAGATCCAAAAATAAAGCAACCGTACGCGGCAAAAATTGATCTTGATTAGCAGCAGGACTGATTAACGTCAGTCCTGCCCTTTTGATCAGATCCCCAATTCCGGCCCTGCGATTTCGAGCCATAATCTGGCCATCAGTTCATGTCCGGCGGGCATAGGGTGTATTCCATCCCAAATCCAGTAGTCTGCCGAAGCCTTATCCAAAGCCTTCGTAAAAGCCGACTGGTAGGGAATAAACAGTGCCCCGAATTCCTCAGACAATTTTTTGACGATTTTCTGTCTTTTACCTACCTCAGATTCATACAATGCCAGACGATCCTTCACTCTCCCGACCGGCAGGATAAATGGCTCACCAAGCACCAGTTTCGTATCAGGTAATTGCTCGCGAGTTTGCTGCAGCAGCTTTCTGTAAGTATTTTCAAAGCTTTCTGCCGTCAGCTCACGATTGCCTTTTATATATGCTTCGGTATCATTGATCCCAACCAGAATACTCAGCCAGTCGGGTTTAATATCAATGGTATCATTCTGCCAACGTGCCGCAAGATCACCTACCTGATTGCCACTCACTCCTCTATTGTAAAAGTAGAAACCTTTGTCGGGGAAATCATGCCAGAGCTTGCTTGCTATAGTATAGGCATAACCATGGCCCATCACGTGGTTCCAGTCACTATTGCGGCTGCGGTTTCCGTCTGTTACAGAATCTCCCTGGAAGAGAATTTTCACACGGGCAGGTATTACAGTAGGACTTGTTACAGACGCCAGTGCCTCACTGCCATAACCGGCAGCAAGTCCGCCGACAAGCATATTTATCAGAAATTCCCGTCTTTTATTCATGCCAATTATTTCGTTTTATTGAAATAGTTGCTCATAAACAACATCTGATATTGTACCGCATTTTTCCAGTACGGCCAGGTATGTCCTCCGGGACGGGATATGTAGTCGTGTGGAATATTTCTGTAGACAAGTTGCTGATGCAGATTTTCATTTACCTGATAGAAAAAATCATCAGTCCCGCAATCAATAATAAGCGCCAGAGAATTGGGAGTCAATAAATGCAGCAGGTTGATCACCGTATTTTTTTCCCACGCTTCTTTCTGATCTGCATATTTGCCCAGCCGCTTTGCCATATCCCAGTTATTTGGGAATGGGCGTATATCCACACCTCCGCTCATACTTCCAGCGGCACCGAAAACATCCTGATGTTTTATACCCAGATACAATCCACCATGACCGCCCATGCTTAAACCGGTAATGGCGCGCCCGGTTCTGTCCTTAATTGTTTTGTATTTACCGTCTATAAAACTGACCAGCTCCTTCGACACATATGTTTCATACTTAAACTTTTCATCTACCGGACTATCCCAGTACCAGCTGCTGTAGCCACCGTCCGGACATACGATCATTATGTTATATAAATCTGCAGCTTTCTGAAAACCATCGCCTTTCTTCAACCACCCGTCGTAACCATCGCTGTACCCGTGCAAGAGATAGACAACAGGCATTTCCTTTATTTTTTCATAATTATCCGGCCTCACTACCACTGCCTTAATATTTCTCTTCATTGCTGCGCTGTATGTATCTACAGTATCGACGATAGCTGCTTCTGCTGCGAACGAACCCATCAATAGCATTACAGCAGTCAGGTATTTTTTCATCATATTGAAAAGTTTAATTGTATTTTGTCATTAGAGATTCTAATCTAAAACAAATTGCCAGTCGATATACTTATTGGAAGTGCATATCTATTTGCTTTTAGTCAACCCTGAGATAATTTTTCTACAACTTCCCGCTCTTCTCGTACAACTCCATCCAAATACATGTAGAAAACCAACCTGAATTGCTTCTATTTCAGGCTGGCATCCTAATTGGAGAGACCGTAATAAATTATCATCCTACTAAACAAAACATCACTACAATGGGAAATCTTCTTTATACAATAGCTGTCATTTTAGTCATTCTGTGGCTGATCGGTTATTTCGGTTTTGCGAGCTTCGGCATGGGTAACATCATTCACATTCTATTGGTAATTGCCGTGGTAGCAGTTATTCTTCGTGTAATACGCGGCGATAGGGTCGTATAAAAATATTGATGCGTTAAAACTCCGGGAATCGTCTAATTTCCGGAGTTTTTTATGTCTGCTGAAAAATACTTATCCATGACGCACGAAAAAATATACAAAAGAAAAGACGGAAGTCAGGTCAAAATTTCTGTTTGGCTGTATGTCCATGAGAATAAATCTAATTGGGGCTATCTCATATTTTTGCAGGAACCCAATTCTGACCGCTGGCTTGATCCGTTTTCCGACAGAGGATATATATCAAGGGTTATAAAGCCAAAATTTCCGTCCGGACCCTATTCTGACACTTTTGATAATTACGTAACCAGAGAAGAAATTCTGAAAGCCAAACTGGAATTATGGCAGAAAATCAAACCAGCCTGATCGTTTATTAAAGCAAATCTTTAATGATTACCCACACATTCTCAGCAAGAATTCTGTGCCCTTCAGCAGTAGGGTGAATCCCATCCGCCTGATTCAGTTTCGCCTCGCCACCCACACCTTCCAGCAAAAATGGAATTAGCTTGATGTTATTCTTGTCAGCAATTTCCTTGTATACCGCTTTGAATTCACCAGCATATGTCTTTCCCATATTAGGCGGGATCTGCATTCCGGCCAATACCAACTGAGCGTCCGGATATTTTGCCTTTACCTTATCCAGAATCGCCTGAAGATTCTTCTTTGTTTCTGCAACCGGTATTCCCCGCAAACCATCATTCCCACCCAATTCAAGCACAAATACATCAAGATGTTGTTTCAAAAGCCAGTCGATGCGGCTGTTGCCTCCTGCAGTTGTTTCCCCGCTCACGCCGGCATTCACCACTTTATAAGCCAGCCCAAGAGAATCTATTCTTTTCTGTATCAGTCCTGAAAAAGATTCAGAAGGATCATCCAGTCCATAGCCAGCTGTGAGACTATTCCCGAAAAATACAATTGTCTTCTTTGTTGCGGCAGGAGACGTAGTTTCCTTTTTTGTTTCTGTCTTCTCTTCGGATTCCTTCGCGCTATTACAAGACGAAAGCACTACCATAAAAGCAAAAAGCCAGCCAACCCTTTGTGCGTGCTTTACAAAAATGCGGTTAAAAGCCATATCGGGCATGTTAATTTAAGAACCATGTTATCTAAGGATTATAAAAGTAAGGAAACAATTACTACACCTCAACAACAACCGCTCATTTACCTTTTCAAACCACTTAAAACATAAATTGGCGAAAGTGACCTATCTTAAGAACCAAAACCCGGTAATTCAGGTTGCCAAAACTTAGCACCACGTTAATCTAAACCACGTAATTAATTGATGAATAACATACTTCGCCTACAGAATGTTGGGAAAATATATCAGAGCGGCAGTAATTCCCTCACCGTTTTACAGGACGTAAACTTTTCCATTGAAGCAGGCTCGACTGTTTCTATTGTTGGCCCGTCAGGAAGCGGGAAAACAACTTTACTCGGCCTTTGCGCAGGACTGGACCGTGCCAGCAACGGCATCGTAGAGCTCCACGGCACTGAACTCAACCAGTTATCCGAAGACCAGCTTGCAGCTGTGCGCAATGAACATATCGGATTTATATTTCAGAATTTTCAGCTCATGCCAACGCTTACTGCGCTGGAAAATGTGATGGTTCCCCTGGAGTTGAGAGGAGAGAAAAATATTAAACCCAGAGCCCTGGACTTACTAGATAAAGTAGGCCTTGCTGCCAGAAGTCACCACTACCCTACCCAGCTCAGTGGTGGAGAACAGCAACGCGTTTCTCTGGCAAGGGCATTTTCCAACAGACCAAAGATTCTGTTTGCTGATGAACCTACGGGTAATCTGGACGCCGAAACCAGCGAAAAGGTAGTGAAATTACTCTTCGACCTTAACAGAGAGGCAGGCACTACGCTGGTTGTCGTAACGCACGATCTGGATCTGGCTGCGAAAACACAGCGGGTTATCCGCGTAAAAGGTGGTCGGATTATCCAGGATGCACCAGCTGGAGCTGACATCAACTAACCCTCACTTCATGCAACTGAATTAATGAAACAATATGATTTAAATTTCCCGTGGTTGCTGAAAATGGCATGGCGGGATAGCCGTAAAAACCGGTCCAGGCTGCTGCTGTTTATCTCCTCCATTATTCTGGGAATTGCTGCGCTTGTTGCCATTTATTCCCTTGGAGAGAACCTGCGCGACAATATTGACAGCCAGGCTGCCACACTGATTGGCGCCGACCTGGCGCTCTACAGCGGCAAACCGCTTGATGACAAAACAGCCAAACTTGTCAATCAGCTGGGTACAGAACGCTCCGAAGAAAGAAGCTTTGCTTCTATGGTCGTATTTGCTAAAAATGGCGGTAACCGCCTCGCGCAGGTTAAAGCCCTGAAAGGCAACTACCCCTACTACGGAGAGCTTGAAACTACTCCTGGCGAAGCTGGTAAAACTTTCAGAAACAAACGGGAAGCTTTGGTGGATCAGACGCTGATGCTTCAATATGGTGCTCAGGTGGGTGATTCGATCAGGATCGGTGAGGTAAGCTTTGCCATTGCCGGAATCTTACAAAAAGCTCCGGGACAAACCGGCATTACGAGCACGGTTGCTCCAAGTGTTTATATTCCGATGGATTACCTTGATCAAACCGGGCTTATGCAAAAAGGCAGCCGGGTGGCCTACAGGTATTATATCAAATATGCGCCGGGTACTGACGTAGAGGCGTTGGTAGAAAAACGTAAGGATGATTTTGAAAAAGCGGATCTGGATTATAGAACAGTAGAAAGCCAGAAGGAAGACACCGGCAGATCGTTCCGGGATCTGACTCGCTTTCTGACATTGGTCGGATTTGTAGCGTTACTTCTTGGCTGCATAGGAGTAGCCAGCGCAGTGTATATCTACATCCGTGAAAAGCTCAAATCTATAGCAGTATTACGATGCCTGGGAGTGAAAGCGTATCAGGCTGTGCTTATCTTCATGATACAGATTGTCGGGATCGGATTTTTAGGTTCTGTAATCGGCGCGGTACTCGGAGCCGTTATTCAACAGTTTCTGCCTATTGTAATCAAAGACTTCCTGCCATTTGAACTGACCACCGACATTTCCTGGCTGTCGATAGGACAGGGTGTTGTGATCGGAACGCTTATTTCCATTCTTTTTTCGCTTCCTCCGCTGCTTTCGATCAGAAAAGTCTCTCCCCTGAATGTTCTCCGGTCTAATGCAGATGAGGTAAAATCGGAGAAAGATCCCATCACCTGGCTGTTGTATGGGCTGATCGTTCTGTTCGTTTTCGGCTTTGCCTGGCTACAGATGCAGTCGTGGATGCAGGCGCTCATCTTTACCGGAAGTATCCTTGCCGCATTCGCGGTATTGTATCTGACGGCGTTACTGCTGATTAATCTGACCAGACGGTTCTTCCCTACCTCATGGAGCTACCTGTGGCGGCAGGGACTGGCCAATTTATTCCGCCCCAATAACCAGACTGCCATTCTGATCGTATCCATCGGACTTGGTACTTCATTAATATGCACACTGCTTTTCACACAGGATATCCTGCTCACAAGAGTTAATCTTTCTACCAGCGGAAATCAGCCTAATATTGTCCTGTTTGATATACAGCCGGGCCAGAAGGAGCAGGTATTAAAAATAGCTCAATCACACAAAATCCCTGTTAACCAAAGCGTGCCGATCGTCAATATGAGATTGGAAGAAGTGAACGGAAAAACTGCCGCAGATTTCCAGAAGGACACCACCGACAAGCAGTCGGCAAGAATTTTTGGGAGAGAGTACCGGGTAACATTCAGGGATTCACTTACTAAAGCTGAAAAAATTACAGAAGGCAAGTGGCAGGGAATTTATACCGAAAATGGTACTCCTGTCCCTATTTCCGTAGAACAAGGTTTTGCTACCCGCAGCAGAATCAAACTTGGCGATACCTTGACTTTCAATGTACAAGGAACTATAATGCAAACCATAGTGGGCAGCCTGCGTGATGTGAACTGGGGAGAAGTGCAAACCAACTTTCTGGTTGTCTTCCCGAACGGAGTATTGGAAGAAGCTCCGCAGTTTCATGTTATGCTCACGCATGTGCCCGACGCGGCCTCTTCTGCTCGTTTTCAGCAAGCTATCGTACAGGCATTCCCCAATATTTCGATAATTGATCTTGCTTTGGTATTACGTGTACTCGACGAGATTTTCGGGAAAATAGGTTTTGTGATCCGCTTTATGGCGGGCTTCAGTATCCTGACAGGTATTATCGTACTGATTGCCTCGGTGCTGATCAGCAAATACCAGCGTCTGCAGGAGAGTGTTTTGCTTCGCACGCTTGGAGCCAGTCGCAAACAGATTTTTGCCATCACCGCTCTGGAATATTTTTTCCTTGGTGCTCTGGCGGCGCTAACAGGAATTTTGCTATCACTGGGAGGAAGCTGGGCGTTGGCGACCTATAGCTTTGAAGCAGAATTCTCTCTAGCCCTTCTGCCCGTGGTAGGACTGTTCCTAGCTGTATCTTTGCTCACTGTTTTAATAGGCCTTCTCAACAGCCGCGGCATTTTATCTCAACCTCCACTGGAAGTGCTCAGACAGGAATCCTGAGCCTGACCTTGTCATTAAAAGCAAAAGCTATCTGTCCATTATTGGGCGGATAGCTTTTGCTTTTATACAGGTTTGTGCCCATTACCATTCCGGTTACGTGAACGCTCCTTAATTGCAAACGTTTGCACTAATACGTTATATATATTATTTGTTTTTTCCTGAAAAAATTAAATTTCGCAAAAAGCCTCCATCTTCCGGAATTTACCGCCGCATAACAAAACGATAAACTGTAGTTAACATTCAGGTAACACAGAACGAGTTATTTCGCTGCCCTGATCAATAAGGATATCTACACACTTACAGAGCTCAAATAGTTATAATATTTAAGCACATCATCCAATTATCACCATTATGTCATCTGAAAATCGGTTGTATGTATCCGATTTTACATTTTTTTACACATTCTAAAAAATTACAAACGTTTGCATTTACTGTTCGGTATTTCACATTATTTATTTCAATAATACAATTTGTAAATTGTCGGACATTTCAAACCCGCCACTATCTTTCAAGCGGATTATTCACTTTAATTATTTACTAATCAGATCCATTTATGAAAAAAACCTCGACCTTTTCTATCAAAAGGCGATTACTTCGAAACAGCTTGTGTCAGCTCACCGCGGTATGCGGACTGTACACAACAGCTTTCGCGGCAACAGCGCCTCTGGGAAATCCATCTGGTGTGGTAATGCTTCAGGAAATCACACTTTCCGGTACAGTAGTTGCCAATGGTACCAGCGAGGGCCTTCCAGGTGTAACAGTCCTACTCAGCAATACAGACGGTTCTGGCAAGCAGGGTTCCACTACTGACGAAAATGGGAAATTTTCTTTCCCCCGTCTGCAAACAGGCAACCGATACACGCTGCAATTCAGCTACATTGGCTATGAGAAACATTCGGTAACTGATTTTCTGGTAACCGAATCCAACGCGAACTCCTTAGTAATTAATCTAAAGGAATCTGCTTCCAACCTTGGCGAAGTAGTGGTTGTAGGCTATGGTGTCAGTACTAAAAAAGATATCACCGGATCAGTTAAATCGTTAAAAGCCGCTGAATTCAACCAAGGGATTATCAACTCTCCTGAACAGCTGCTTCAGGGAAAAGTATCCGGTGTAAACATCACATCAGCTACGGGTGAGCCGGGTGGAAAAACGAGTATCACCGTACGTGGACCGGGTGGTGTACGCACAGGAAGTACTCCACTTTTTGTGGTCGACGGAATGGCTTTGGATAACAGCGGAACAGGTGGAGATGCCAACCCGCTTAATTTTCTGAATCCTCAGGATATCGAATCTATTGACGTTTTGAAAGATGCATCCGCCACTGCC
Source organism: Dyadobacter luteus (assembly GCF_003383615.1). Taxonomy (GTDB): domain Bacteria; phylum Bacteroidota; class Bacteroidia; order Cytophagales; family Spirosomataceae; genus Dyadobacter; species Dyadobacter luteus. The sequence goes on along the minus strand of NZ_QNUL01000002.1, from coordinate 451,467 downwards.
ATTTATGGATCTCGTGGGGCGAATGGGGTAATCCTTGTCACAACTAAAAAAGGAAAGTCCGGCCAGGCAACCGTCAACTATTCAGGAAGCATCGGTATATCCAAAATGGCTCGTCCGCTGGATGTATTCTCAGGACCTGAGTTTCTGGCTGAAGCCGCAAAACTTGGTGCTACTGTAATCAACGGTGGTGGTGATACTGACTGGCAGAAGGAAATTTCCCGTACCGCTTATACGCACAACCACAATATATCACTTGGCGGCGGTAACGACAAAATGACCTACTACGCCTCATTCGGGGCACAGAAACAGCAGGGTATCATCAAAAACAGTCAGCAGGATCGTTACACAGGACGTATCAACATTTCTCAGAAAATGTTTGAAGACAGAGTAACGCTGGATCTGAACCTGAATGCCAACAATACCCAGAACAACCGCCCCAATAACCAGAGCGTAATTGGTTCTGCCCTTTCGGCAAATCCAACTTATGTTCCTTATAATGAGGATGGATCTCCTTTCCAATACCAGGACGGAACAAACCCGTTGGTAACAATGAATCTGTATAAGGAGAAACTGGTCAACAACCGCGTTCTGGCAAGTATCTCTCCTTCTGTGAAGATTATCAAAGGACTTGTTTACAAGCTGAACTTCGGTATTGACCACTCTACTTCTGCACAGAACAAACAGACGAGGCCTAACGCAGTTCCTTTCGAAATCGGACGATTGGAAGATTACAGACTGACAAACAGTAACCGTCTGATAGAAAACTACCTGACGTACACATTCAATAACAGGAATCATAGTTTCTCTGCTCTTGCGGGCCATTCTTACCAGCGCATTTTTATTCAGGGAAGCAACTACAGTATCGACAAATTCCCAATCTCGGATATTGAACCTATTTACAATCCTGGACTTGGTCAGGATTTGAGTTTGGTATTGAACAAGCCTGGTGGATTTGCTACCATCAATGAGCTGCAATCTTTCTTTGGAAGAGCTACCTATGGTTTTAAAGATAAGTACCTGGTTACAGCGACACTACGTGTGGATGGCTCGTCCAAATTCGGGGCTAACAACAAGTACGGATCGTTCCCGTCGTTCTCATTGGGCTGGAGGCTTTCTGAAGAGGATTTCCTTAAATCAGGCCCCTTCTCTGATCTGAAACTGAGAGCTGGCTGGGGAAGAACGGGTAACCAGGAAATTCCTTCAAAAATCACACAGGCGCGTTTCACGTCGACTGTATCGCCAACAACCAGCTATCCATTGGATAACTCAGCCACTTTTCCGGGAGGAACTACGTATTCACGTCTTGCTAATCCTGATATTCAATGGGAGGTTTCTTCTCAGACCGATATTGGTTTAGATTTTGGTTTCTTCAAAGGCGCATTGACAGGGGAAATTGATTACTTCTCAAAGACATCAGAAAAGATACTGCTGGAAGTAATTCCTGCTGACCCGGTTCAACCTGCGGGTACCTTCTGGACCAACGTTCCTAATATGCGCATTATCAACAAGGGTCTCGAATTGGATTTAAACTTCAGAAAAACGCTGGACAACGGACTTAGGTTCTCGATAGGCGGTAACATGACTTTCATTAAAAACCGGGTTGAGAATTCACCATATTCTGTAATCGTATCAGGTTCTGCCCAAGGTTCGGGACTTACCTCAGCTACCATCAACGGGTATCTGAACAATCACTCGATCGGAGCATTTTATCTGAAAGAGTTTACGGGATATGACGACAAAGGTATCAGTACTTTCAGAGATGTGGACGGAGACGGAATCGTTACAGATAAAGACAGGGTTGTGGCAGGATCTGCACTTCCTACCAGAATGTACAATTTCAGTGGTAACATTGCTTACAAAGGATTTGATCTTACTGCCAACTTTAATGGTGTTGCAGGAAATAAAATCTATGACAATACAGCCAACTCTAATTTCTACAAACTGCGTCTGGCGAAAGGCCTGAACGTAACACCGGAAGCAATTGCAGATACACGCGAGTCTATCAATAACTCCGCACCTGTATCAACACAATTCCTGAAAGATGCAGCGTTCCTTAGACTGAACAACCTTGCCCTTGGTTATAACCTGAATACAAGCAAGCTGGGTATCCACAGATGGATCCAGACTGCACGTGTATCAGTAACAGGACAGAACTTATTCGTATGGACAAAATACAACGGATACGATCCTGAAGTAAACAACGACAGACAAATAAATGGTATCACTTCATACGGTGTAGATTACCTGAGCTATCCGAAGGCAAAAACTGTGATTATCGGTATAAACCTTGGCTTCTAAAAAATTAACGATGAGAAAGAAAATAACAACCATACTTACTGCTGCAGGCATGCTTCTGCTGTCTAACGCCTGTACAGACCTAAACGAGCAGGTACTCGATGAAACGCTTTCGGCAAACCTCACCGAACAGGAAGCTGCCAACGGCCTACTGGCACCGGTCTATGCACTTCTGCCAGAAATTTTCATGCATACCAGATACTTTGCATTGCAGGAAATCTCGACAGATGAAGCTATTCTTCCTTACCGCGGCGGAACCGACTGGGGCGATAACGGGATCTACCTGGCTTTGCATCGTCACAACACAACCAGTACTGATCCGAACGTGAACGCTACATGGAACAACGTGGTACAATCCCTTTCAAGAAGTATCACTGCCATCACCAGCTTCAAAAGTTCTACGTATCCGGGTGCCGCTCAATATCTGGCTGAAGCGCGGGGAATGCGTGCTTACTATAACATGATCATGCTTGATCTGTATGGTATTGCATTTATTAAGGAAGATCCGGGAACAACTTCTACAATTGTAAGAGGAGAAGAAGCGATCAAATACATCGAAAGCGAACTGTTGGCTATTGAGCCTCTTGTTCAGCCTAAATCAGTTGTAGGACCGGGACGTCTTAACCAGGCGGCTGTATGGGGATTGCTATCCCGTTTGTATTTGAATGCTGCTGTTTACCGCAACATCTATGGAGCATCCTTCACATTCGCTTCAGCTGATATGGATAAAGTAATTCAGTATACTGATAAAATCATTGCGTCTGGTCAGGCTAAATTATCTGCTGATTACTTCTCTATTTTCAACGACAACAACCATAGCAATGATGAGCTCATTTTTGCGGTGGATCAGCGTGCTGAACTGAACGGACATAACCGTATGGCGTATTTTTCCATATCTGGTGACCAATTCCCACTTGCAGAATTTCCAGCCGCAAACGGAACGGACGGGCCAGGTATCACCAGCGATTTCTACAAAACCTGGACAGATGCCTACGGAACGGTTGATCCTAAAGCAGATCCGAGATTCTATCAGGAGAATATGTCAGTCTACTCCAACAAGGCTGATACCTGTATTAACGACGCCGACTACAAAATCAACCGTGGTATTCTACGCGATCAGCAATATGGTGCCATTCGTGTAAACGGAGCATTTTTGAGATGTCCTGACGGAAAACTGAAAGTCGGAAGACTTACGTATCTGACTCGTAACAGAGCTGATCTTCCTGTTAGTTTCTCACAAAACATTGACTTCACAACGGCTGGAAGTAACTACAACAGTGGTTACCGTGTATCCAAATATGAATTCAGCAAGAAGTCGAACACCGGAAGAAACAGAGGTGATGCAGATATCGTGATCCTGCGTCTGGCAGACATTTACCTGATGCGTGCTGAAGCGAAATTGCGTAAGAGCAATGATGCGGCAGGAGCTTTGGCGGATGTGAACGCAGTTCGTGCGGCACGTACTAAAACTACGCCTCCTCCGGCGCTGACAAATATGTCGCTGGATATTCTGTATCGTGAGCGCGGATTTGAATTATATTGGGAGATGGTTCGTCGCCCGGATATGATTCGTTTTGGAAAATACGAAGGAACCTGGACAGAGAAAACCAACAGTGATGTGAAGAAACGTATTTTCCCGATCCCGCAAAACGCCATTGATGGCGCATCTAACCTACCGGGTTATATGCAACAAAATGACGGATATTGATTTTAACCTAAACTGAATCGAAAGCAAAAGGAGTTGGCTCGCAAGAGTCGACTCCTTTTTGTTTGGGGTTAAGGTATGGTAGTGTTATTAATACAAATTGCGAGATTTTAACGGTATCAATATTCAACCCCTACAGGGTTGTCTGATATTCTGATGTATTCTTTCAACCACGGATTGGCATCCGTGGCTTCTCATATTTAATCCCTACGGGATTTTGACGAAATGTGTACCTTCTGTTCTTAATGGTGAAACAACTTCAATTACAGCAACATCTTAGCACAGGGACAATCTCCGCAACCCCAAATCCCATAGGGATTCAACATGAATAACTCCGGGTGAAACCCGGGCGGCAAATCAATCTGACATTCCGTAATAGCCAACCCTGACAAGGGTTAAACGGCTAATCAAGTATAACCCGAAATCCCGGAGAGATTCAACATGAATAACCTCGGGTTAAAACCCAGGGGTCAAATCAATTCCACATTCCGAATTGCCAACCGTAAAAAGGGTTGAATCTTAATATACTCAACTCTCCTTTATCCTATCGTATTGACCGTGACACATGCTGTTCCAAATCCAACTAATTAATTTGTCCATCCACGTGATACCCCCACTGGCACCACAAAAGCACAAAACATTGCGCATATAAAATTAAATTATACATTTACAACATCTTAGGAATCTGAACTTAGGTGTATGAAATTAACAGAAAGTGTAATAGGTGCGATACTGATCCTACTTACGTGTATAACCCAGTGCCCGGCACAACATAAGCCCCTGCGCATACCTGACACCGACCAATTCCCTGGACGAGGAACAGAACGAGCGCCTCTACACACTCCGGCCAATCAGGAAAAAGTAGCTCCAGAAGATTCGGCAGTCAACTGGGCTTTGGAGAGAGCTAAAGTGGCTGGTAAAATCAATTTATCAATATTACCGGGCTTGGAATCTCTGCCTGTTAAACATTTCCGATCTGATACTGCTAATTTTAAACCGGAGTACTTCCGATTTCCAGACATTGACAAAAAAAACTTATCCGATAGGCTGGAAACTGATGTTCCTTTACAGACTGCCAGTTGCAAACCCTCGTGGGGAATTTTTGCTTTTCGCGTAAATACCAGCAAAAAAGTAGATAGTACTACCTACCGGGGAAATCTGCCCTTTGATGTCCAAACAAAAATTCTCGACAATATTTACTGTACAGATGGATTATGGATTGTGAATCCTGCTGCCAAACCCACAAATGTTGCCTGGTATGTATATCTTTATTTCGACCTCCGGGGTACACCTTTTCGTGAATCACGATGTACAGATGAAGAAAAAGAATTGTACTCGGCTGTATCACAATTAAGTAATCTATTTTACTTTTTGTACTACAGAATTAACAAAAACGACGAACGAGCCACTTTTCTAATACCTTCAATCATTGACGGGAGTATCAAATTATAGAAAAATACACCTCTTCCCTCCCATAACAATGACCCCAAAAATCTCACTTACGTTTTATCACTCTTCCCTTTTCATCATAGTCTCATTCCGTAAAGGCATTCCGTTTTCGTCATACCGGATGTATTGCCCGGAGCTCTCATCATTTTTATTGTACGAAATTTCTGATATAATACCATTTTCATGGTAATGTATGTTTGTTCTGGTATTTTTCACCAGATCAATCAAGCTTTCACTTTGTAAACTTCCGCTGGAGCTAAATACTCTGGAGATGATGGGATTACCAAGGGAATCAAAAACAGTTTCAAATTGCACCTTTGGGTTTCTTCCAGACTCTGGCTCCAAAGATTTGAAATAAAACCGGGAGACTTGCGCATACTTCCCGTTTACATAAAAGTCATCTTTCTGAATTTGACCCGATGGATAAAACCATGATGATCTTCCATGCAGACTGTCCATCTTATAATGCTGTATTCCAAACAGGACGCCATCAGGATACCAGATTTTACGGACTCCATCCAGTTTGCCATCTACATAATTCTCCTCAATTTCGGTCTGTTTGTTTGTGTAGTATTCGATTCTTTTTTCAGTGCGATACTCTTTAACCGGATGCTTGTAAATTTTACGGAGCGCATGCAAGTCGGTATAGCCGAGGCTCCTCCATTCCCGAAACCCATTCAAATCTTTATACTTTGCATTTCTATCGCACGGAATTACAGTGAGCTTACCGTCAATCTTCTTTCCAAAAAACATCCACTCCTGCCCTTTCTCAATACCCATGTCGCAGGATGTTTGTATATCTCCTTCAAATATTTTATCAACAGATACTCCCTTAAACAGTTCTATTATTTTAATCCCCAACAGACCAATAGACCTGTAGTCCGCTGTCGTTGACTCCTTATATACCTGGTCATCCGTAATTTTCACCAATGCGACAAATTCATAAGGATCCAGCTGAGAGGTACTCTCTAAATCCCTGATATTATTTACACAGGAACAGGCACTTGCATGGTTTCTCAAAAGCGCTGCGAACACCGCAATGAAGATTCCTTTGGCAAAATTCATAATTGAATCGGATTAAGAAATACTCAACGCTTCACCGCCACAATAATTCCTGTTGCCCAAACCTGCTTGGTCAGAAACAAATCATTTCTGGAATCCAGATAATCAATTAAGCGGCTGGCTTTCAGATCATGTCCTTCCGGCCAGTTGGGCTGAGGGAGCATATCATCAATGATGTACAAACCTCCCGGGTTCAGCATAGCAAGCACTTCATCCAGCAACAAATACTTGCCATGCCATGTATCAGCAAAAATGTAATCGTATTTCCTGTTCTTATTAGCTTCGACCCAATCGGCTCCGTCGGTTTCAATTAACGTTAAACGTTCATCCTCGCCCAGAAACCGTTTGGCTATTTCAAGAAACTGACCTTCATTGTCAATAGACACAAGTGTTGAACTTGCGTCCATCCCATCAAGAATCCATGAGGTGGAAAGTCCGGTACCGGTTCCCAATTCCAGAAATTTCCCGCCGGGCTTACTTACAGCCAGAGTTCGTAAAAGCGAGCAGGTTAATGCGTCGGAAGCCATAGTAAAACCAGAGGCTTTTGTCTCTTCATCAATCGCGACATAATGTGCAGGAGCAGGCTGATTAATTTCCCAATTCATTGTGATAAATATTCATTAGAGATACATTGAAAACTTTTAGAACCGCAGCGACGACTCCCTGATAATCAACTCCGAAGGCAAAACAATTCCTTCATGTGTGTAATCGTCGGAAGCATTCAGCTGGCTCAGGAACAAACGCGACGCCTCCATACCTATTTTCCTGCCCGGACGGTTTACCGTGGTAAGCGACGGAAACGTGTAGGCAGATATGGGAGAGTTATCAAAACCCACCAGTCCGATATCCTGAGGTATACGTAACCCTTTGTCTTTTGCTACACGCATGGCACCAATCGCAACCTGATCATTCACGCCAAAAATAGCATCCGGAGGAGTCTCCATTTCAAGCAGGCGCCTGGCAGGCAGAATCGCACTTTCAACCTTGAAATTGGTGTTGATAATAAGCTCTTCACGAACCGGCAAACCGTATTTAATAAGACAATCTCTGTATCCTTTGAATCGCTGCTCAGAAACAGTCAGTCCGTTAGGGCCTTTCAAATGGGCAATTTGCTTGTAACCCATATTCACCAGGTGCTCCACAGCCGCGAATGCTCCATGATAGTCGTCAACAGTTGCACGACTGGTTTCGAAATCTTCATATTCCCTGTCTATGAAAATAAGCGGTGTTTTCCTCTGAATTACCTGTTCGAGATGTTCGTAATAACCCGAATCATATGTTTCCTGCGAAACGGATAGAAATATTCCTTCCGTCCGGTTTGAGAGCAATTTGGACAGATATTCTTTCTCCAGAAGATAGCTCTCATTCGTAACGCAGATGTTGAGCGTGTACCCCATCGGCTGCAATACATTATGCAAGCCTTCGATTACTGCCGTTTCATAATAGTTGCTGATCGTCGGTACCACTACTCCCAAAGTGGCGGTCTTTTTATTAAGCAAACTCAAAGACACCTCATTACGCTGATACCCTACCGTACGGGCGTATTCCTGTATATTTTTCCGGGTGTCTTCATTGATGGCCGGGTGGTCGTTGAGAGCCCTGGAAACAGTCGATGGTGAGCACCGGAAGCGCTTGGCAATGTCCTTAATTGTGACCGGACGAGACGAATTCATGAGTAGGATTTTGACAATTAAAAATTATAAATTTTTTCAAACGTTTGCATTCAGTATCGACATATTTACATTTTGTACTTCATTAATACAACGCTAATATTGTGCAAATGTAATCGAAATATCTCAATGAGTGATTTACTGATCAAGCCATCTTCAGACACTAAAAACTACCATTCTCTTACCAGTGAACAGGCTGGCTGGACTTATCTGAACTTTGAAGCGAAAGTACTGGATACAGGCGAACAAATTAGCAGACACACCGGTGAATATGAGTATTGCATCGTATTGCTGGGTGGAAATTTTAAAGTGGAGGCCGACGGGCAAGTTTGGGAAACAGGCAATGGGAGAAAAGACGTTTTCACCGGTATTGGCCATGCAATGTACCTCTCCCGCAATACGGACTTTATTTTGACAGCTCAATCACCTGATACGGACATTGCGATTTGTTGGGTGAAAAGCGATGAAGACCACCCTCCCCGTATGAAACGCCCGGAGGAAGCGGCGATAGAGTATCGTGGTGGGGACAACGCAAACCGTCAAATTAACAGCTTACTCGAACCTGGTTTTGACTGTCACAAAATTGTCTGCGTTGAGGTTTATACGCCTTCCGGCAACTGGAGTTCCTTCCCCGCCCACAAGCACGACGAACGGAAAGTAGCCGAAGACGGTACATTACTGGAAGCAAATCTGGAAGAAATATATTTCTATAAAATTGACAAACCTCAGGGCTATGCCATACAGCAGGTTTATACTGATGACCGCTCGTTGGACGAAATCGTGAGGGTGAAGCACAATGAGGCCGTACTCATTCCGAAAGGATATCATCCTGTGGTAGCAGGACATGGTTATAATGTCTATTACCTGAATTTCCTGGCGGGAAGTGATCAGTCTCTGGCTAATACCTCTGATCCGGATCATGACTGGATCTACGGGTCATGGAAAGGTGCTGATCCAAGGTTGCCAATTGTAACTGCGGAGATGAATGGCCATGCAGTCTGAACACCGACAGGTGGTCTGAATGCGAAGAGCACAACTACTGCGTTACATTCAGCCCGATAAAAAGCGTGCAGACCGTAATGCAGTCTGAATGCTAAGTGACAGATAATTTTATAAACGTTCAGCCCGCTGAAGAAGCGTGCAGACGGTAAAACGCCATACTATGTCCAACAAAAAATTTGACCTTTTGACCTTGGGGCGCTCGTCTATAGACTTGTATTCCGCTAACGTCGGAAGTCCGTTTGAACAGATATCATCCTTTAACGCTTTTGTTGGCGGTTGTCCGCTTAATATTGCGACCGGAGCAAAACGTCTTGGACTGAACACGGCGATACTAACAGGTATAGGCCCTGATCAGGTCGGCAATTTTATCAAACATTTTCTCGACAAGGAAGGCGTAATTACTGAGTACGTACCCACCATCGATGGGACCAGAAGTTCTGCGGTAGTGCTGGGCATTGAGCCCCCCGACCGTTTTCCTCTGGTTTACTACCGTGAAAACTGCGCAGATATCAACCTGAATATTGATCACGTTGATGCCATTCCGTTCGCAGATTTCAAGGCTGCTGCCTTCTCTGGAACTGCATTCAGCAAAGACCCTAGCCGCACTGCCATGTTCTATGCATTGGAACTGGCCAAGAAAAACAATGTACAAACGCTTCTGGACATCGACTTTCGTGCCGATCAGTGGGATGATCCCCGTTCATTCGGAATTACGCTGCGTGCTGCTTTGAGCAAGTTCAACATCGTGGTTGGCACGGAAGAAGAAATTCTGGCTACCTATCTGACAGACAAAGAGCAACTTTTGATCAAGCATCAACAAATTTCTGCTCCTGAAATCAGAGGAAATATTGACAGTGCCATTCAGGAAATTATGAGCTCGGGTGTTGAAACACTTGTGGTGAAAAGAGGTAAAGAGGGAGCTTCGATCTTCCAGCCAGATAAGGAAGAAATACGTGTTCCCGGTTTCCCTGTTGAAGTGTTGAACGTACTTGGAGCCGGTGATGCATTCTGTGCAGGTTTTTCTTACGGTCTGCTGAACAACTGGGATTTATACAAATCTGTCCGCATGGGAAATGCCTGCGGTGCAATCATCGTAACCAGAGAAGGCTGTGCCAATTTTATGCCGACCAACGAAGAGGTAATGGCATTTGTGGAGAATAGAGGAGGATTTTAATGAAGAAGTTAGAGTAGTTAGTAGAAGTTAGTAGAAGTTACGCAAAAGCATTAAAAACTGGGAAGTTCGGCGCGCTGTTTCGCTTGGTTCTATCAAACAGTAAGAATTTATAAAATACGGCGCAACGCTACGGATAACTTCCCGAACACAGCGTTTCAAAACAAAACAAGAATGGAAAAATTAAAGAATTATATCAATGGGCAATGGGTGGATAGCCGCTCTGAACAATTCCTGAACGTAGTCAATCCTGCCAGCCAGGAAGTGCTTGCTCAGGTTCCTTCGGGCAATGCCCTGGATGTGGCAGATGCCGCGCAAGCAGCCCACGAAGGTTTCCAGGAATGGAAAAACACCCCTGTTTCCAAGCGCGTTCAGTATCTTTTCAAACTGAAAACACTGCTTGAAGATAACCTGGATGATATAGCGAAAACCATCGTACTCGAATCAGGTAAGACTTTCCTTGAAGCGAAAGCGGAAATGGTACGGGCAATTGAAAATGTAGAGAACGCTTGCGGCATGCCTGCCATGATGCAGGGTGAATTCTCGGAAGACATCGCAAAAGGAATTGACGAGTATATGATCCGTCAGCCATTGGGGGTATGTGCATGTATAGCGCCCTTCAACTTCCCGGGTATGATCACCTTCTGGTTTCTGCCTTATGCACTGGCTTGCGGAAACAGCTACATCATCAAACCATCTGAAAAGGTACCACTTACCATGACGAAAATTGTGGGTCTGATGGATCAGCTGGATTTGCCCAAAGGTGTGCTCGGACTTGTGCAGGGAGCTCGTGAAGTGGTGGATGCGATTCTGGAACATCCTGTCGTTAAGGGTATTAGTTTCGTGGGTTCTTCAAATGTTGCAAAGTATGTCTATTCCAAAGGTGCGGCGCATGGAAAACGCGTACAGGCACAGGGAGGGGCAAAAAATCCGGTGGTAGTATTGCCTGATGCAGATATAGACATGACTACACAGATCGTGATCGACAGCGTGTACGGATGTGCCGGTCAGCGCTGTCTGGCAGCATCTACAATTATCACTGTCGGTGATCATAAAGATATTACAGAAAGCCTGGTCGAGTCAGCGAAAACCCGTAAAACCGGATTTGGTCTGGACAGTGAAGTTCAAATGGGTCCGGTCATTACGGCGGAAAGCAAAAACCGTGTGAACAACCTACTTGATAAAGGAATTAAGGAAGGCGGCCGTGTTATCGTTGACGGAAGAAACCCAAACATTCCTGGTTTTGAGAATGGTAACTTCATCGCCCCTACGATCATTGAAGACATTCCTTTGGATGGCGAACTGGCAGCTACTGAAATCTTCGGTCCGGTTTTGAGTCTCGTCCATATCAATACAATCGAGGAAGCAATCCGGTTTATCAATTCCGGACGTTATGGCAACATGGCCTGTGTCTTTACCAGCAGTGGTCTGAACGCGCGTAAATTCCGTCATGAAGCCGAGGCCGGAAATATAGGAATCAATATAGGTGTTGCAGCTCCTGTGGCACAATTCCCGTTCTCAGGCTGGAAAGACAGCTTCTACGGCGATTTGCACGGTCAGGGCAAACATGCTGTAGAGTTTTTCACACAAACAAAAGTCGTTATAGAACGCTGGCTGAAAGAATGGAACCGCAAGTTTTAGGGCACAGGGTTTCGGGCCTGGGGAATAGGGTGAAAACACCCGCCCCACCTAACTCGAACCCCATACCCTTTGCCCCATGCCCTTTGACCAAATCCCTAAACTAACTTACCCCAATGTCACGAAAACTTAAAACCGGTGTGATTGGTCTGGGCCGTATTGGCCAGATACACCTGAGTAACCTGCTTCACCACATGCCTGATGCCGAGGTAATCATTGCATCGGATGTATCGGAAGCATCACATGAATTCGCCAAACGTCTTGGCGTAAAACAAGTAACAACAGACGCCTACGAGGTGATCAACCATCCGGATGTAGAAGCTGTAATCATCTGCTCTCCTACTCCGTACCATGTTCCTTACACAGTGGCAGCCGCGGAACAGGGAAAGCATGTATTTTGTGAAAAACCGCTCGATGTTACCATTGAAGCCATTCTGGCAGCAGAAAAAGCCGTTGCTGAAAACGGCGTAAAACTGATGCTGGGTTTTAACCGTCGCTTCGATGCGAATTTTAGCAACGTCCGCAATCTTGTGGAAAATAATAAAATCGGCGATCCGCATATTCTTCGAATCACCAGTCGCGACCCGGCACCACCACCTGTAGAATACCTGAAAATATCAGGGGGTATATTCCTGGACATGTCCATTCATGACTTTGACATGGCTCGCTACATCGTGGGCAGCGAAGTAAAAGAAGTATTTGTCAAAGGTGATGCGCTGATTCACCCTGAAATCAAAGAATTCGGGGATATTGACACGGCAGTAATCGTGTTGACCTTCGAAAACGGGGCAATTGGCGTGATAGACAACAGTAGGAAAGCTGTATATGGCTACGACCAGCGTCTGGAAATTTTCGGATCAAAAGGCATGGCTAAAGCTGAAAACAATACCACCGATTCGCTGATACACTTCGACAGCGCCGGCGGACACAGCGCTTTGCCGCTCCATTTTTTCCTTGAAAGATACGAGACCGCTTACCGTGTTTGTCTGAAATCCTTCATCGACTGCGTACTTCAGGACAAACCTTCACCGGTAGACGCGCATGACGGGCTTATGGCAACTGCCATTGGTATCGCGGCTATGAAGTCATTGACGGAGGGACGCACTGTGCAAATAAATGAGGTACTGGAACTAAGTCATGTCTGATCCCTGACTGTCCTTAGAATCTTATGTATTACATTGCATACTTTACGAATTGCAAACGTTTGCAATTCGTAAAGTACAATTAATATTCACTTTCATTATATAAAACCCTGCATGTCAAACACTGGTTTACAAACGCTGGATTATGTTGTTTTTTTCACCTATCTCGTTGGAGTATCGGCCTACGGCTACTGGATTTACAATCAGAAAAAATCTAAGGAAGTAAGTGCAACGGATTATTTTCTTGCAGAAGGTTCGCTAACCTTCTGGGCTATCGGAGCTTCTATTATTGCTTCAAATATTTCTGCCGAGCACTTCATAGGTATGTCCGGATCCGGTTTCGCGATAGGGCTTGCCATTTCATCCTATGAATGGATGGCGGCTGCATCGTTGATTGTTGTAGCCCTTTTCATTCTTCCCGTTTATCTGAAAAACAACATCTATACCATGCCGCAATTTCTGCGGCAGCGTTACAATCCGACAGTTGCCACCATTATGGCTGTATTCTGGCTGCTGCTGTATGTATTTGTAAACCTGACATCGATTCTGTATCTGGGTGCACTTGCGCTGGAGGTAACAGCGGGGCTTGATTTCACCTACGGGATCATCGGTCTGGGAATTTTTGCAGTAATTATCACGGTGGGTGGTATGAAAGTGATTGGCTATACCGACGTCGTTCAGGTAATCGTTCTGGTACTTGGCGGTTTGGCGACGACCTATCTTGCTTTGGATCTTGTATCACAGCATTTCAACGAACCGGGCATTTTAAATGCACTGGCCCTTCTGAAAGAAAAAGGGGATAGTCATTTTCATATGATTCTGCCTAAAGAAAGTCCGTTTTACAAAGATCTTCCGGGTTTGTCTGTAATTATAGGTGCAATGTGGATCAACAACCTTGCTTATTTTGGATGCAACCAGTATATCATTCAGCGTACACTCGGAGCAAATCTTTCAACTGCACGGAATGGTATTCTTTTCGCGGCAGTGCTCAAATTACTGATCCCGATCATCGTCGTTATCCCTGGAATTGCTGCTTTTGTTTTGTATGAAAATGGAATGTTTCAGCAGGAAATGCTTGATACGGCAGGCGTAATCAAACCCGACCACGCGTATCCGGTTCTTCTGAATTTGTTACCGACAGGCTTGAAAGGAATGGCATTTGCAGCACTCACCGCCGCTATTGTTGCTTCACTTGCAGGAAAGGCCAACAGTATATCAACCATTTTCACCCTTGATATTTACAAACAGTATATAAATCCGAAAGCATCCGAAGCTACACTTGTAAAAATCGGAAGAATTACAATCTGGGTAGCCATGGCAATAGGTGTACTTATCGCACCGCAGCTGCGCGTTCTGGAACAGGCATATCAGTTTATTCAGGAATACAGCAGCTTTATTACACCCGGTGTTTTTGCCATTTTCATTTTTGGAATGTTTTGGAAAAGAACGACGTCGGCTGCAGCCCTTACCGCCGCATTGCTGACCATTCCACTTTCGACAGCCGGAAAATTCCTTTGGCCAGATATTCCGTTCCTGGATAGAATGGGAATCATATTCCTGATCCTCAGCGCCGTGATTATCATCATGACCCTGGCAGATAAAAACAGCAGAAACAATCCGAAAGGCCTGGAAATCGAAAGTTCGATGTTCAATGCAGGGAGAAGTTTCGTAGTGGGATCGATTGTGATCTGTGGTGTATTGGCAGCTTTGTATACGGTGTTCTGGTAGAATGGCTATTAGCTTTTAGCTGATAGCGCTTAGCTCTTGCCCAATAACAGACCTCGTTGATTTAATAAATTATAAAAGGTTAGTTTGTTCTCATCAAATGGAATTTTGAAGATTGCTAACAGCCTACAGCTAACAGCTAAATGCTACTAACAACCAAACAACTTTTTGAAAAATGCTATGGTCGCTATGCGATTGCTGCGGTCAATGTATTTTTCATGGAAGAGATACACGGACTTTTTGCCGCTGCTCAGCAGACAGGTTCGCCTTTCATTGTTCAGACAACGCCTTTCGCACGTGATTACGCTGCTGCCGAAATGCTTCTGGCAATGATCAACGCTGCAGCTAAGATTTATCCTGATACAGTTTTTGCCATTCACATGGATCATGGTTATGAGGAGCATATCTATGATGCTGTTGCCAAAGGAGGATATACATCGGTAATGATCGACGCTTCACATGATACTTTTGACAAGAATATCGAACGAACCAAAGCCATCGTTGAACTGGCGCATTCCCGGGGAATAAGTGTTGAAGCAGAACTGGGTGTACTCGCCGGCGTAGAGGACGACCTGACGGTAGATGCAGCTCATTCGTTCTATACCAATCCGCAGGAAGTGGAAGATTTCGTGGCTGCCACAGGCTGCGACAGTCTGGCTATTGCCGTCGGTACCAGCCATGGTGCCTACAAATTTTCGGGCGGGCAGGGACTTCAGCTTCATATTCTGAATGAGATTCAGAAGCGCCTTCCCGGATTCCCTCTGGTACTGCACGGCGGATCCAATGTCAGCAGTGAGGTTGTAGAGCGTATTAACGCAGCAGGCGGGAAAATCAAAACAGATGCCCGTGGCGTACAGGATGATGAAATACGAAAAGCTATTCCCCTGGGTGTATGTAAAATCAATATTGCTACTGACATGCGCCTGGTATGGACGATGGTCAACCGTGAATTTTTCCGTGACAAACCGGACGAATTCGCTCCGACTACACCAGGAAAGACTTTTATAGAGACTTATAAAAATTTTATGATCAGTAAGTTTGAACTGTTCGGAAGTACAGGTAAAGCTATTGAGTTCCAAAACTGAAATAGAGTATGAAAACCAGAAGACTGACCGTAGCTCAGGCTACTATAACCTTTCTTAAAAACCAGTATATTGAGCGTGACGGCGAGGAAGCTCCGTATTTCGGCGGATGTTTCGGAATCTTCGGCCACGGGAATGTAGCTGGTCTCGGACAGGCACTGCACGAAAATCCTGACTTCCGCTACTACCAGTCTCGCAACGAGCAGTCGATGGTGCATGCAGCGGTCGCTTATGCCAAGGTAAAAAACCGTCTGGGTGCATTTGTTTGCACGACTTCAATCGGTCCGGGAGCTACAAATATGATTACAGGAGCTGCCCTGGCTACGATTAACCGTCTGCCGGTTTTACTTCTTCCGGGAGATATTTTCGCTACCCGCGAGCCCAATCCCGTTTTACAGCAGCTTGAAAGCGCCGGAACTCAGGATATATCTGTCAACGATTGTTTTAAACCCGTATCTAAATATTGGGACAGAATTAACCGTCCGGAGCAGCTTATTTATTCTCTTCCAGAAGTAATGCGCGTGCTCACCTCTCAGGCTGAAATGGGTGCTGTCACCCTATCTATGCCCCAGGATGTACAAACCCATGCTTACGATTACCCGGAAGAACTATTCAAAAAGAGAGTCTGGAAAGTGGGCCGACCCCGCCCGGATGCCGGCATCGTAACAGAAGCCGCAGAATGGATCAGATCTGCTAAAAAACCAGTAATTGTTGCCGGAGGAGGTGCCATCTATAGCGATGCTTCAGAAGTCCTTCATCAGTTTGCCATCAAAACAGGTATTCCTGTCGGCGAGACTTTTGCGGGAAAGGGAGCCGTGCGTTTCGACCAGCCTTACAGCGTTGGAGGTTTAGGGGCGACGGGTACTAAATATGCTATTGAAGTAGCGAATGAGGCTGATCTGGTAATCGGAATAGGCACACGTTACAGCGACTTCACCACTGCATCCAAGTCTATTTTCCAGAACCCGGATGTCAGGTTTGTTAATATTAATATCTCTGAATTCGATGCTTTCAAACACGCTGCTTTGCCCGTTGTCGGAGATGCAAAAGCGACAATTGAAGAGCTATCCGCATTGCTGGGAGATTTCGAAGTAAGTGCTGATTACCGTCAAAAAATTGCTGATATCAACAAGGCTTGGGACGATGAGGTAACCCGTATTTATGAGGAAGGAAATGGAACCATCTCCCCTATTGACCAGGCCGTGGTCATTGGTGCTCTGAACAGCTTTATGGATGACAGAGATGTGATGATCAACGCTTCAGGAAGTGCTCCGGGCGATCTTCACAAATTATGGCGCGCTACGGATCCGAAGAATTTTCACCTGGAATATGGGTTCTCCTGCATGGGTTATGAAATCGCTGCCGGACTTGGTGCAAAAATGGCTGACCCGACCCGTGAAATATATGTGCTCTGTGGCGATGGAGGCTATCTGATGAACAATCATGAGATTGTAACTGCTATTCAGGAAGGTATCAGGTTTACGATTCTTTTGCTTAACAACAATGGTTACGCAAGTATCGGAGGACTTTCCGAAAGTATAGGCGGAGAGCGGTTCGGAACAAGGTACCAATATAGAGAAGAAAATACAGGACATCTCTCAGGAGAATTCCTTCCGGTAGATCTGGCAAAAAATGCAGAAAGTCTGGGCGCAATTGTAATTCGTGCTACCGACAAGAAGTCACTCGACGAAGCACTCGCGCAATCCAAACAGAACGAACGCACAACAGTGATCTATATTGAAACCAATCTGTATCGTACCGTAAAAGGTTACCACGCCTGGTGGGAAGTTCCGGTAGCAGAAGTTTCTCAATCCCCATCCGTCCAAAAAGCCTTTGAAACCTATAAAGAGAACAAGAAAACACAAAGAATATTTTTATAGCGCGAGGCGAAGAATTTAGTTGTTAATTATCAATTGTTAACTGCGCCGCAAGCCATTCTTAGCTCTCAATTCTTAACTCTTAATTCTCAACTCCCTTACTACTTAACTTCTTTCTAAAACAATGAATTTCGAAAATATAAAATTGGGTATTGCTCCTATCAACTGGACCAATGACGATATGCCGGAGCTTGGCGGCGAGAATACTTTTGAGCAATGTATCAGTGAAATGGCTCTTGCCGGATTTACTGGTTGTGAGGTTGGAAATAAATTCCCCCGCGATACGGATGTATTGAAAAAGGCCCTTGGTCTGAGAAGGTTACAGATATGTAATCAATGGAACAGCTATGAGCTGACAACCAAATCCCTGGAAGAGAATATTCAAAACTTTACCCGATTGCTCGACTTCCTTGAAATCATGGGAGCAAAAGTGATTGGTGGTGGAGAAACCGGTAACAGTTGCCAGGGCCTGAACGTGCCTGTCTTTGAAGGAAAAGGTATGCTGAATACTGATGCCGAGTGGAAAACCTTTACTACAGGACTCGATACGCTGGGTAAAATAGCAAAAGACCGTGGTATGAAGCTTGCTTTCCACCATCATATGGGCACCTGTATACAGACCATCGAAGAAACAGACCGTCTGCTGAATGAGACAAATCCTGACTACGTGTACCTGAATTATGACTGCGGGCATTTCCATTTTGCAGGTGAAAACCCGGTTACTGCTTTGGAAAAGTACATTAGTCGCACTGCACATATCCACCTTAAAGACGTTCGCCCGAATGTTCTGGAACGTGTTCATCAGGAAAAACTGAGCTTTCTGACTGCTGTAAAACAAGGCGTATTTACCGTGCCGGGAGATAAAGAAGGCTGCATTGATTTTCCTTCACTTTTCGAAGTGATCAAAGCAAGTGACTACCAGGGTTGGATCGTACTGGAAGCTGAGCAGGATCCTGCCAAGGCAAATCCATTGGAATATGCGATCATTGCCAGAAAGTTTTTCAACGGTCTGACAGGTATATAGAACTTTCAGCCGGATAGATACAATCCAACCGGCTGAAAAAACGATCAGTTACACGGAGTGGCAAGAAAATCATCCAGATCTTGTTTAGCCTGACCGGTGTAATAGTTTGCACAGCTTTTGTAAAGATCCCTTATCGCATTTTTATAGGCTTCACATTTAGCCGTGTTCGTCGGATCACTTGCCAAAGCAGTTGCAGCTGCAGTTGCCTTTTCAGCATTGTTACTGCAATTTACAGGGCTTGGAGAGTTGTCTTTGCCTCCGCAGGATAAAAAAAGGACAGTGACGAAAGTCGTAAAAACTGCGATAGTTGATTTAAATAACTTTTTCATAGCGCTTGCTTTTTTTGACATAAAAGTAGGCAGCTGGCAAAAGTCGTGGTAGCGTAAAACTACGTCTTTGAGTAAACGGAAACGGCGTTAACAAAAGGTTTCAAAGGAATTTACAGGCGGTACAATCATAGTATTACCTGATACAAAAGTGAATAATAAAGAGGATGTTATATAGACAAACTGGCCTGGGTTTCCCGGGTCATTTTTTTTATAGCAGCATCATTTTTGCCACACTTCAAAGTCCTGTCACGTAATATTCATTACAAGACATTAATCCCCGGACTTACAGATTCCATTCCAATTACTGCTATATGATCAAGTTTAAACAAATCAACAAACTACTCTTTCTTCTCGCACTGGCTGTATTTTCAGCTTGCCAGAATAATGAAGTAGATCCCGATGAAGAAACAGGTTCCGACTCTGACTATCAGTCAGTGAATACCTGGATTTACGAAGTGATGAACGATGCCTATTTCTGGTATAAGCAAATGCCTGCCAGTACCACGCTGGATGCAAAGTCGAATCCCACCGATTACTTTGAAAAGCTGGTTTATCAGCGTACAACTACAGACCGGTTTTCGATGGTTACCGATGATACTGACGAGCTTCAGAACAGTTTCGATGGCATCAGCAAGATCTTCGGCATCAGCTATTCTATTTCTTACATTGACAACACAAATACCAGTGTCGGCTTATTTCTCAACTATGTTGTCAATGGCAGTCCGGCTGCTAATGCAGGACTCAAAAGGGGAGATATTATTTTAAAAGCAAACGGAACACAGCTTACCAGAGATAACTACAGCTCTCTGTTGTCAGGAAGTGAAACACTTACTTTCACGCTCGGCACTGTCAATGGCAGCATGATATCGGCTGGCAGCAGCACCGTGAGTGTAACCAAAGCAGTTGTGACAGAGGATCCTGTTGCTTTTTCTACTGTCATTGATAAGTCTGCGTACGGCAAAAAGATCGGATACATCGTTTATACTCAGTTTGTGCCGGGAATAGATGGCAACGACTCAAAATATGATAATGAACTGCGCCAGATCTTCGCAGACTTCAAAAGTCAGGGTGTCAATGAGCTGGTGCTGGACCTGAGACTCAATTCCGGAGGCTATATCAGTTCTGCAACCACCCTGGCATCATTGATCGGAAAAAGTGTATCGGGTAGTAAAGTCTTTTACAGGGAACAGTGGAACGATAAATATGTGGCTTACTGGCAAAAGCAGTATGGATCTTCTGCGCTTGACTATCCATTTCAGAACGAAGCAAATAATATCGGTGGCAACATCAGCAGGGTATTTGTGCTGACCTCACAAGGAACCGCATCGGCGAGTGAGCTGGTGATCAACGGGTTGAAACCTTACATGGACGTTGTTACAATCGGCGATCATACGGCAGGTAAGAATCTGTTCGGCTCTTTAATCAGCGACGATCAGGGCAGATGGAAATGGGGATTGTACATCATGCTCGGCCAGACAGCTAATGCAAACGGTGAGTCGGATTACGGTACAGTGAATGGTATGACGCCTGTTTATCAGGTTGCAGACAACCTTCTGCCCTACAAACCTTTCGGAGATGACAACGAGCCTCTTTTCAGTAAAGCCCTTTCTGTAATGGGTATTCCCATAAGCACCAATGCAAGGACCGCCTCAGGCAGAACGGCTTCTGCAGTTGTTGCAGGCTCGTTCAGAGATAATCTTCAGGTAACTGAGTCCCGGATGATCAAGACATCTCTGAGAGAAAGATAGAAACCGGAAGCAATTCCCGCAATAAACACAGAACAATGGCTACCCTCACGGTAGCTATTGTTGTTTATATGCTCATTATTAATGGTAATAACTTTATAAAACGATGGTACCTGATGACATTCCCGTTTCTATGTTTTAATTTGCAGCATAATAGCCGCCTCCACCAGTACAATTCACTTTTAAGTTTAGAAACAAGTATACGTAATCAGTTACCAAGCTGAGCACACCCGGTAGTATCATGAAACGCGCGTTATGGCTGTTATTATTTTGTAATCTGCTTCTTAGTCTGTCAGGTAAGAGTCAAAATGTTGAACATGTCTACCGCTTTTATGAAAATCTGACGGTGAGCGCGCCGGAATGTGGGCCGGATCTTATTCCATTGCAAAATGCAGGAAGTTGTAATGCCGGTCAGGTACACGGTACTTATCAGGACGACAATCCTCCCTGCCGTGCGAATAGAAAGGTGTATCACAATAATCCTGGTTGGGGACTGAGCTACACCAACCCACAAGGCGTAATTGGTAACAGCTACACGATCAGCATGTATGTGAAAGTTGCCAGTTGGGGCGGTAACAAAATACCCGTCCTGAGCTTCTTCAACGGAGCTGACGACGACGGCATCTATTTTGTAAAAGCACCTGTAGGTAATGAATATTGTCTTTCTGTTTCCAGTCAGGCTACTGTTGGCGAATGCCCGTTTTTTAATACAAACAATTATTATCTGCTCACATTTACCCGCAATGAGCAAACCGGCATATTGTCCATTTATGTAAATAATGCCCTGTTTGCAACATTCAACGATGCTGCCGGCAGGTATACAGCCAATGCGGGCAGAGCAATCCATCTGTTCCGGAACGAAAACGTCAGCTCATGCGACTATGCAGAAGTAAACTTTTCCTATATATCCTTCAGCAATACAGCCTCGTCTCAACAGAAAGTAGCTGAAAACTATGGTAATATATGTTACACAGCCAACATCAATTCCGCAGTAGACTTCCTGATCACCCCTAACCCAAGCTGCGGATTTCCTGAAAATATCACAATTAATTACTCCGGAAGTATTCCCGCAAATAGCACCGCCTATTCATTTGAATGGGATTGGGATGGCGGCAAGGTAATTTCTGGTAGCGGCCGCGGTCCTTATCAGATAGCCTGGGACACGCCTGGCCCCAAAGATGTATCATTGGTCATCACTCACACTGAATGTGGCGAGACAATCCAGAATACCAAAATCGCCGAAATCAGCGCACTGGATCTTACCACAGAGGTAATACAACCGTCTTGCGCAGATCCATTGGCAACAGTCACAGTAACACCTATTGAAGGAAAAGGCCCGTTTCAATTTTCTGTTGATTCTGTTAATTTCCAGAGTTCAGAACAATTTCGCATACCCGCAGATACGTATCGGATATTTGTAAAAGATGCCGGTGACTGTGTTGTCGGAAAAGATCTGATAATCGACCCAACCGGATCGGTACTCGTAAAAACTATCGAAGACACTACCATATGTGAAGGGCAAACCATTTCTCTTACCACTGAGAGCAATTCTGAGATACACTCGTGGCTTCCTGAAACCGGACTTGACAACGCAGCCACAAAGGATCCGGTGGCATCTCCCAATGTAACGACAACTTATATCGTTTCAGCCGGCAGTGACGGTTGTCTACAAAGGGATACGGTCACCATTACGGTTATTCCCAAAATCGAGATTACCGTAACACCGGATACGGAGATTGAAGAAGAAATACCGTTTCAATTGCAGGCCGCTTCAACGCAGCTTGACAATATTGCAGGAAGCAGCTACCAATGGTTTCCGCCTACCGGGCTGAACAATCCCCGTATTGCTAATCCGGTGGCTACGCTACTTTCAAGCAATACTTACACCGTGAGGGGCACTACACCAGAAGGCTGTTATGCAGAAGCATCAGTCACACTGCTGATAATCCCTCCCGACTGGATCTATCTTCCAACTGCTTTTTCTCCGAACAGTGATGGAAAAAATGACATACTCTATCTGAATACTAAGGGAATTAAAGAGTTTTCCTACTTGCGGATTTATAACCGGTGGGGACAACTTGTCTTTTATACGAATGATATCACCGCAGGCTGGGACGGGCGATTCCGGGGAGCCGAACCGGTTGCAGGCGTTTATACCTTTCAGTTGTCCGGAGTAAGTGACCGAAATAGAACGATCCGTAAAGAAGGCAGTATTTTATTACTGAGATAGATAATTTTTACTGGTTTTATTACAAAATCACAACATCGTATAGCTTGTCTCGTATGATTTTTATCATAAATTTGGGATTAATAAGATGTCCCCGGCGGGACGTCATACTAACTAAATTCTGATATGGATATTAACAGCGTTTTTAAGAACAACGAAGAGTGGATAAAGTCGAAACTGTCTGCTGACGAAAATTATTTCGATAATCTTGCTTCAGGACAAAAGCCTGAATTTCTTTACATTGGCTGCTCAGACAGCCGTGTTACAGCAGAGGATCTGATGGGTATCAAACCAGGTGAAGCCTTTGTACACAGAAACATCGCCAACCTTGTCAACAACGTGGATCTGAGCGTAATGTCAGTGCTGAATTATTCTGTGCGTCACCTGAAAGTGAATCACATTGTAGTTTGCGGACATTACAACTGCGGTGGTGTGAAAGCAGCTATGCAACCTGTTGATATGGGATTGCTTAACCCATGGCTGAGAACGATCCGTGACGTATACCGTTTGCATAAGGATGAGCTGAACGCTATAGAAGACGAAGGCAAAAGATATGACAGACTCGTTGAGCTGAACGTACAGGAGCAATGCTTCAACCTGATCAAAACAGCTGCCGTACAGCAGGCTGCAATTGAAAGAGGTTTGACAGTTCACGGATGGGTTTTTGATATCCGCACCGGAAAACTGATAGACCTTAAAATCGATTTTGATAAGGTTCTGGAGAACGTCAGAGAAATCTACAACCTGTATCCGGAAGCTTAATTCCTGATCTGTTACAACTAAAAATCCCCGTAAAACCAATGGCTTTACGGGGATTTTCTATATCCTAAAATACAGATTACTTGATCCAGCTGAACTCGTAGGCCAATTCAGGTACGCGTGTACGTTCAGCAATTCTTTTCAGACGTGCCGGCAAAGCCATCAGATAATCCCTGGCTTTTTCCGCCCTTTCGTTGATATCGCGGATAGAACCTATTTCCCATTCAACGAGCAATGATTCAAGAATCTCAATATAATCATTGGTTGTATACACACCCAGACGCTGTGCTGCATCAGAGAAGTGCGCAAAGGTATCCCCCATTTTCACACCCGTTTCACGAAGGAAATGGGCAGGCATCACAATCTTCTTTCTCATCATATCATCCAATGCCAGCAACAGCTCGGATGGATCTACAAGAAGAATACGTCTTACAAACTCTTTGTACGCTTTTGCATGTCTCATTTCATCCGAAGCAATCACACCACAAATCTTAGAAAGATGCGGATTGCCGAATTTCTTGGCAAGTGTTGCTGTTCTTCTGTGCGAAACGTTGGTAGCAAGTTCCTGAAATGATGTATAGATAAAGTTTCTGTAAGGATCGCGGTCTGTACCGATGTCAAAACCGTCAGCGATCAGGTACTGTGTGGAAACTTCCATGGCCCGCATGTTTACGCGGCCGGATAAGTATAAATATTTGTTGAGCAGGTCTCCGTGACGGTTTTCTTCCGCCGTCCAGGCACGTACCCATCTTGACCAGCCCGAAGGGTTATCCACCTGATCTACCCCGATCACATCCATCAGCCATGACTCATAAGTAGGCAACGCTTCCTCTGTGATCGTGTCACCGATCAGAACTGCTATATAATCGTATGGCAAATCCCGGCAACTTTCCTGAAGTAATTTAACTTCGGTTGCAAAGTTTTCCTTGCTGAAGTCAGGCAGAAAATCTGTTGGTTGCCAGTTCTCATCGATTGGCTTAAGATATTCGGAAATCAGTCCGTCCAAATCCTTCCCTACATGCTGCATCACTTCTAATCTTTCTGCTGAAAGTGCGGTATCCATTATAAATGCTATTTTATTCTCAAATTGACAGTTTTACAAAGTACGGTAATTTAATGTAAGTTTTACATGATATTTATCAATTAGTACCCTACAATTTTTATCATACAAAGCAGTTTTCGACTATTTTTGCAGAAAAATAAGAGGAATGAAAAAAATCATTGACTATCTGCTAAGTGCCCTTTATCTGCTCCATTTCGGCCTGACGCTACTCGTATTCCATGTAATTCAGGTAATTGCGTTTCATGTGTTTGGAAAGAAGGTGCACAAGGTAAGTGTCGATTATCTTAATTTCTCGCTGACATTCGGTCTGTACCTGACTGGCTCACGGATAATCCTTGAAAGTAAAACTTCTTTGCCCGATAACCGCCCGATTATCTTTGTGGCCAACCATCAGAGCATGTTTGATATTTCTGCACTGATCTGGTATCTGCGCAAGCATCATCCCCGCTTTGTATCCAAAATTGAGCTGGCCCACGGCATCCCGAGTATCTCCTATAACCTCAGAAAAAGTGAGGCCGCCATTATAGACCGTAAAGACGGAAAGCAGGCCATCATGGAAATCGCACGTCTCGGCAAGTTGATCAACGACGAGAAAAGTGCGGCAGTTATCTTTCCTGAAGGTACACGTACAGCGAGCGGTATCATGAAGCCCTTTGTCGCAGGCGGGGTAGCTACACTTCTGAAAAGAGCACCCGGCGCATTGATAGTCCCCGTAGCGATTAACGGTACCGGAGCCTTCAATCCCAAAGGCGTATTTCCCCTCAAATCTTTCAGCCGACTTTCATGGACAGTCCTCCCGGGAATAGAGCCTGCGGGTAAAAAAGTAGAGGAAATCCTGGCCGAGGCGCAGGCTGCGATTCAGGCTGAGATACAGGGATGAGGAATTTCCATCATCTCTCTGGAGATGTTCAGAATAATTCCAGTATATTACCATCTCACTTCTAAACCATAAGCGTTACAATAAAAACTTCCCTCTATATCCTCCTTTAAGAATGGCAATACAATCAAAAAACAAATACCATAAGATTTATGAGTACGATGAATATACCACAAGGGGTGGCACTATTTACTATGTTCAGATAGAACATATTGGACTAAAAACTCATCGATTATTAAGAGATAAAGACGATTCAATATTGAGAAAAAAAGCTATTTCTCAGTTAGTTAAATGGGATGAAATATGGGAAAAGAATGAAGCTAGGAGGGTAAAGCAAGAGGAGAAATCCAATAATCAGGCAAGTGCTGACGAGCTTAACAGAATTGCCCGGCTAGCTCTGAATCAGGTGGAAAATATCCTAATCCATACTCTTTCTATAAACGACGCTATTAATTGGAACGACCTGAAGGATAGAGAAAGATTTGTAAAACCAAATCCAATGGATTCGTATCTGAAAGAAGTGTCTAAACTTTCGATACCCGTAAGACCTACGTATAGCAGTCAACCTCCAGAGCCTTTAAAAAGTAAGTTCGAGCCAGAGTTTACTTTTTGGGATAAGTTATTTTCATCATCTCGACAAAAGAAGGTGGACACTTCGAACAAAATATATCAGACTGAGATTGAAAATTGGAAAAGTAGTTGCGCCTCTATAATCACAGCTAATGAAAATAAACTGAGGTTTTATAACGAAGAGGTAAAAAGATTAAATAAGCAAGAAGAAAATCTTAAAATAGAGTTTCAAAATCTAGAGAAGCGATGGAAAGAGGAAAAAAAAGTATTTCTGGATCAACAAAGCTCTTACAATGAAAAAATTGAATTATTAAAGAATGCATACCTGAATTCAGATCCTGAAGCAATTGTGCAATATTCTGAAATGGTTTTAAATAATTCCGTGTATCCAGATACATTTCCAAAAGATTTTGAACTAGATTATAATAGTACAAGTAAAATGATGGTTCTGGACTACACACTTCCAGCACCTAATGATCTACCAAAGTTACTGGAAGTAAAATTTATCGCTAGTAGAAATGAATTAAAGGAATCATATATCTCTGAAACACAAAGTGCAAAACAATATGACACCTCTATTTATAATATTTCATTAAGAACTGTTCATGAACTTTTTGAAGCAGATACTATTAACGGTATTGATGTAATTGTATTTAATGGCTGGGTTGAAGTGATAAATAAAGCAACAGGAAAAAAAGTTAATAGTTGTATTGTATCACTTCAAGTCAAGAAATCCGAATTCATGGAAATTGACCTTGCTCACGTTGATCCTAAAACATGTTTTAAAAATTTAAAAGGTGTGGGTAGCAGCAAGTTGAGTGGGATAACAGCTATTCAACCTCTAATTACAATAAATAAACATGACAAGAGATTCGTCTCTTCGTACGAGGTTACTTCAACTCTGACAGAAGGATATAATCTTGCAAGTATGGGATGGGAAGATTTTGAGCATCTATTGAGAGAATTATTTGAAAAAGAATTTAGTAGTAACGGAGGTGAGGTAAAGGTTACCCGAGCTAGTAGAGATGGAGGTGTAGATGGAATTGCTTTTGATCCAGATCCAATTAGAGGTGGAAAAATCGTGATACAAGCAAAACGATATACTAATACGGTCGGAGTTTCCGCTGTCAGAGACTTGTATGGAACCGTAGTTAATGAAGGAGCCACAAAAGGCATTCTTGTTACTACGGCAGATTATGGTCCAGATGCTTACGAATTTGCTAAAAACAAACCTATAACATTACTCAACGGAAACCATTTGCTATTCCTTCTCGAAAAACACGGTCATAAAGCCAGAATAGATCTTGCAGAAGCTAAGAGAGAGCAATTAGCAAAAAAATGATTATCCATTTAGATCCAGAAGGAGGAATACTTACAACATTTGTTATTGTATGGACTGTTGACTGCGGTGAGTGATTTCACTGATTGTTATGGAAATGCATGATTAGTACTCATTACGCACCGAAAAACGTATCCTCACTTAACACGTCGTTAACATCTACCTTGAAAATAAGTTAAAACACTAAAAATCAGCGGTATTCCTAAACGCCTACACCTCTTTCTTCTTACCATTTTCCTAAGTTAACACTCGTTAACAATCCCAACTTTAAACCTCTCCCACTTCTTTTTCTCTAACCGTTGAACTTTAAAAACAACAGGTCATGAAAAAGATATTTTTGATTGCAACGCTTCTGGTATTCGGCTTCACTGCAGCTAACGCTCAATATGGTCCGCGTGATGACCGTTACCGCCATGACAACCGTAACGACCGCTACGAAGACCGCGATGATCGTGGACGCGGGCACAGTTCCAATTCTGAAATCAACTACTTACAAAGAGAAGCAAGAGAAAAAATAGCGTTTGGTATACGTTCACGGCAACTTACCCGCCGTGAAGCGAATATGCTTACAAACAGGTATGAGCGCATCGAAATGAAAGAAAGAGAGTTCAGCCACAGAGGCCGTTTGTCTAACCGTGAAACTAAAATTCTGCGAAACGATCTAAGACAACTGATCTCTGAAACTCACCGCCTGATACGCCGCAACGACGGATGGGCACGTGGAGGCCGCTACTAAGATAGTTTGAAGGTTTAGGGTAATTTTGGAAAGCATCCTGTTTCTGACGGGATGCTTTTTATATTTTATCCAGATATCTGACCAGCTTGACATGTGACTTGATAAAGCCTTCCCTTTCATAAAACCTGTGGGCGGCATGCCGGGTTGCCCTTGATGTAACCTCCAGCTGAGCCGCGCCTTCCAGTATGGCATGTTGCACAACCCTAGTCATCAGCGTTTCGCCAATCCTTTGAGAACGGTAGTCGGCGTAGACAAACATTTCCTGAATTTCTGCTACCAGTGCAGCATGATGCAGTAATCCCTGAATATGGCAACTAACCATACCTACTGTCTTCTCTTCTACATCTGCCAGAAAATAGGCGATATCCGGGCTGGTCAGGTTTCTCAGATACACCTTTGAGAAGACGTCCTTATCCAATTGCTGATCCTCCAGCGCACAAATCATGGCGTATACAACGTCAAGATCAGCACCTGCAGCACGGCGAATAATGGGAAGAACCGGCATTTTCAGAAAGATTGTAATATGTCCGACTCATGAACGAAGATTCCCTTTTCGGTCTTCTTGGCAAATGCAAGCATAGCGTTGGCAACCTTTCCTGAATCGATCGCTCTGTATTTTTTCAGCGGTCCGAGCATAATAGGTTTAAAAATGGCGGCCAAAACCTCTCCCGCTTTTTCACCCAGACGTGTTTCCTGACGATTCCCTAATAGCAGTGATGGCCGGAAGATATGCAGTATTGGATAATTCAGAAGTGAAAGCCCTTTTTCCACTTCCCCTTTTACCTGATTGTAAAAGATACCAGATTCCGCGTCTGATCCCATGGCTGTCACAATCAGGAATTTTTCTGCGCCGTTCTTCAAACCAAGTTTAGCAATACTGAGCGGATACAGCAAATCTACTTTCTTAAAAGCTTCCTTGGATCCCGCTTTCCTTATTGTGGTACCAAGGCAACAAAATATATCATCGGCCTTGACAAGAGAAGGGGTGGGATTGTTAAAGTCGAAAATCACTTCTTCCAGTTTGGTATGTACCATACCCAGTGAACGTCGGGAAAGTACCACAACCTTATCGTAGTAAGGCACATGTAAAAGTTTGGTCAGTAATTGTTTACCTATTAACCCGGTGGCACCCACCAGCAAGGCAGTTCTAGGGGTCGACGTCATTTCTTTTCGGGATTGATTCATAGCAAAAGGTACGCATTCTGATTCTATTTTCAGAAGTGCTTGTTGATAAATTACGTATACGGTAGCAGTCCAAAATATCATTCCAGAGGTTACAAAACCTTATTTTATATTTGGATAGGAAAACCGGGTAACTGCATCACTGGCATGCATTTTTAAAACCAGACTCCTAACAACAACCGATCACAGCTATGAGCGCGAAAAAAGGAAATGTAGAAGGCGGATCTCCATCCCCTTCCGGAGTGGAGGACGAAGATCGCCATGATGATGACAGCAAACAGCCTGCTAAAAAAGTAGAAAAGGATGCTGAAAAGAAAAGCGAAAGCAACAATATGACCGGTCAGAAAGGCTATAATGAAACGCCACCGGACGTACCCGTAAAATCTTCAAAGAAACAGGAGTAGCTGATGCTATTGACTGAATGCGTCGAGTGCAGCAGCCAGATAAACCAGAGGCGCATTCCAGTTGATGGCAATTTCGTTGGAAGCATACGAACAGTCGTGGTCAGTAAAGGATTCGTCGGCAAACTTATTGGGGTACGTAGTACATTTATCCTGTTGACCAGGATTGGGGCCTCCCGACAAAAGCCCGGGCACTGGCTCCACAATGCCGTCTGCCATTGAAATACGGTGATGTGGATGCATCACACTTTTTGTTCCTGAGCCGGTAAGGAAGCAATAATCCGTGGCGTTTCTTCCCAAAAGGTAATCGAAATTGCCCCTCGCGGCATTCAGAAACGCCACATTTTTAGAAAGCCGGTAAGCATACAACAAAGCTATACCCTGATTGGCCGCCACTGAACTACTTCCCCAGGCATAGTCAGAAGCCTTTTTCCCCATTACAGTATGATAAGGCTGTCTGTCCAGTTCTGTCACTAAATCATTGGAATAAGCCATCACTGACTTTCTGACATCGGAAAGCAGCGTTCCCTCAGGCTTTAATTCTTCACCTGCCCGTAGTATCGTGTAATATCCCAGAGTTTTAACCTGATTCCAACCCGGCAAACTCAAAGGTTTGTCCAACTGAAAATTGATATCTTTGATGTACTCAGCCTTGCCTGTAAGTGTATACATCTCTGCTGCAGCCCAGATCCATTCATCAGAAACATTCCGGTCGCCATAAGTTCCCGTCTGAATTCCGGGGGCGAATTTTTTGTTGATCTCTTCCTGTTCATACAAAAGTCCGGGATTTTGTTTTGCCCATTTCCATCCCCTGACCGCCGCCGTGATACAGGAATCTGCAAGTCCCGGGAGCTTAGCCTCAAAACTTTTGAATATCCTGGCAGACTGCGCCATCACTGCCACAAAATCCAACGTGGCCGCAGTACTCTTCTGAACGACATACCGCGGTTTATCGCATGCAGCCGGCATAACCATTCCATCAAATCTGGCATTGGTCAGTTTGTGGTATACACCGCCATCTGCAGGATCCTGCATAGTCAGCATCCATCTTAAATTATACAGCACCTCGTCGAGCAGATCCGGAACCCCATCATTACTTTCCGGTATATTGGTATTCAGGTTTTCAAAATATTGCGGGTAATCTTCGTACAACGACAGCAGCGTACCCATCGTAATACCCGAATTGACGATGTATTTATTGTAATCTCCTGCATCATACCAGCCTCCCGGCGATTTGATCACGAAATTTTCGGGCCGCCCGTCCGATATTGCTGAGGGGTGTATAAGTACGTGTTCGTCAGCATGTGCAGCCGGCCTTGCCCATTTGCCGGCATACTTTTCAGGTAAATCTGTTGAAGCACGTTGCAAGTAGAATCCTCTGAGCGACGCAATTGCAATATTTTTGTAGACATCATCTTTAACCTCAAACTCTGCAATGCGTTTTTGATCCCCCACCTGCAGCCGGTATTTACCAGGTGTTTTCACGGCTGAAAAATCGGCTATACGGCTGCTTTTGCCTGAATGCTGACTCTTTCTGACCTCGCCTAATTGTCCCTTCAGAACCACCTTGCCCGTGCTGACGTTTATAATAGTAAAAGGGCTTTGCGCTGCTGTGATTACCACGGCCAATTTCTCCGCTTTGGGATAAAACCCAACCTGGTTCAGACGAATGTCTTCAGACTTCTGAGCAAGGCTTTTGAATGTCAGTAAGGTCAAAAAAACGGGTAGCAAAAATGCATGTTTCATGGTTCAGGAATTTGAATGAATATTTTTTTTTAAACAATTAACTATCAAGCATTTGCAATAAAATACCCTGATACTATTGAAAAACAAAAGCCAACACAGCCCCTGCTGCCAAAATCAACTCTGACAGATGCGCAAAAGAAATGTGTTGGATCATTTAGCTTATTTTCTTGGGACCCAGCGAATCATACACAACCACGCGCTCCCACAAATGAGAATAGTTTTCGATGAATTCCAGGTGAATCGGATCCGTCTGGTAAATTTCTTCTTCTATGATATTTTTAAAAAAACACATCCAGGAAATAGCATAATCTTTCACAATTACATCCCTGCTAGTGGCAGCCGGCGTTCCAATGTGGGCAAACTGGATAGTGGGTACCTTTGATAGTTTTTTCAACCCTTCGACCAGTTTTGCTTCATCCTGTGCGTTATTCTTGTTTTTCAGATAAAAGAAAACATGGTGAATAAACAGCTCTTTGGTTCGTTCCGGCTCTGCTGCCAGCGGAGTAACCGATGCCAGCGTTGCCATCCCTGCCTGCTGTAAAAATTTTCTTCTGGAGTTCTCTTCCATCATCATATGTTTTATTTCCTATAATCAAAAAAGTAATTATTCCGGCACACAAACAGGTAGTTATCAGGCCTGGCTCTGCTCTGCCGCTGCCAATTCCACAAGTTTGCAAACAGTGTTCCAGTTTCGTGTTGTGGCGATTTGCTTCAGTTTACTTTCAAAAAAGTTATTGTTCAGTTTAGTCTTGCCGTATCCTGTAGGACAATACAGATAAATCAAATCTGACTCAATCCTGAATTCATCCGGTAAAAACTTCTCTTTTTCTATCTTGCCAGCCAGTTCATTAACCGCTTTTGACTGAAGAAAAGTGATATGCAGTTTGGTCTCATCCCTCTCACCGTCAGCATAAGGATTATTGTCCCTGGCAGCTACCAGTTGTTGCTCAGTTAAAACCAACACAGGCACATCCATGTCAAATTCAGCTTTGATACTATCACTGATCCGTCCGGCGATTTGAATTGTATCCCGAAGCTCACTGGTAAAGATAACATTGCCACTTTGCAGGTACGTTTGTGTATTTTCAAATCCTGCCTTTTCCATGGCTTTTGCCAGCAGTGGCATTTTGATCATGTTCTTGCCGCTTACATTAATTCCCCTCAGGATTGCGATATACTTCTGACTCATTGCTTTTAATTCCGGTGTTAGCCGCAATTTACATATCTGATTTCATTATGTGGCCAATCCGCTATTCAACTTACCATATCTTCTCACAGTATATTCATGAACCCCTTTTCTTTAACCCATTATAAAACAAATATTTAAATCTCATGATGGTTACCAAACGTGATCTTGGCATTGTTTTCTGCACTATGTGTCTTACTCTCACTGGTGTTGCCGTGAGTTCTCAGGAGAACATCATGGATTCGGCCATCTTTAACTGGGATGAGATTCCGTCCAAAACTACCAAAACAGGCTCTGTCAAATCATTCTTCCGCTCCAAAACGGCCACTCTTGAAGAGCTGGAATGCCATGTTACCACCCTAAACCCCGGCGAATCGTCTCATGCCCCACACCGCCATCCCAACGAAGAGATTATCATTATCAAAGAAGGCAACCTTGAAGCGCTCGTCAATGGCCAGATTAAACCTGTAGGAACCGGAGCTGTAATATTCCAGGCTTCCAATCAGCTGCATGCGATTAAAAATGTCGGTAAAACTCCTGCGACTTACCACGTTCTCAACTGGCATTCAGCAGCCACTAAAAAATAGGCTGCTCACTGTTTCAGGTTCCATTTAATTTTTCCGGCAAAAGGGTCCTGGCTGACTGTAAGTTTACCTGCCTTTTTAGTGAGTACTACTTCTTTGATTTCCTCTTGATCCGGCAGACAAAGTTTTAAAACTGCCTTTTCAGGCGTATTGGCAAAGCTTTGCAGTTCTATCTGATTCCAGTCAATATCACCTGTCGACTGGGCCACTTTGACATGAGGCAGCACCGCTCCTTCCCGTACCATCATTACTACATCCAACTCCCCTGTCTGGATGTGATGCCAGCCACCTTCATATACTTTTCTTGTCTGATAATCCACCCATTTCCCTTTGGGCAGATATACCTGCCGCGCTTTCCCATTTTCAAAAAGTGGCGCAACCAGCAAATCCGAACCGAACATATATTGATTATCCACGAGCCAGGCGCCAGGATCCTGCGGAAATTCCACCAGCAAAGCACGCACCATCGGTAAACCTTTCTCTGATGCCAGTTTGGATTGGGTGTAGATGTACGGCATGAGTTTGTACTTCATTTCTACCGCCTTTCTGAAATAATCCTGAAATGCTTCTCCGTACTCCCAGGGTTCTTTCGGAGCCTGACCGTGCGTGCGGGTATGCGAGCTGAGCAATCCCATAGGCAGCCAGCGGCGGTATAAGTCCTCCGGCGTTTTCATCGTAAACCCGCCTATATCATGACTCCAGAAGGTAAATCCCGACATGCCCAGCGAAAGCCCTCCCCTGAGTTGCGCCTGCATACCTTTGTCAGTGGTTTCAGCATCTCCGCCCCAGTGGATCGGGTAACGCTGACTCCCAGCCCATGTACTTCTTGCCCAAATGATATTTTCCCCGTTCAGCTTTTTGGTCAGCTCGGATACAATTTTGTTATACCTGAGCGGATACAGGTTATGCTCGTAAAAACCGGTTTTACCAGAAGCATACACACCTGACAACGGGGCTGCTTCTCCAAAATCTACCTTAATCGCGGCAACCCCAAGTTTGAGCAGCCCTGCAATTTTTTCCTCATACCACTGAATGGTTTTTTGATTTGAAAAATCCAGTACGGCATCTTCGTAAGGAATGGTTCCGTTGGCGTTCTTAACTGCCAGACCTTTCTCTACAATCTCGGGATAAAGTACATTCTTTGGCACAAAATACGGAAGCTGCCACAGCGAAGTCCTGAAACCCTGTGCTTTAAGATCAGCGATCATTTTTTCAGGATCTTTGAATCGGCTTGGCGCAAAGCGGTAATCACAACGCCAGTCAGTCTCAAACCAACCGGTGTCAAAATGTATCACATCGGAGGGAATACGGTTCTGACGCAATTTCGCCGCCACGTTCCTGCCATCCTGTTCTGAGAAATAGGTAATACGGCTCATCCACAAACCAAACGACCACAACGGAGGCATCGGTGCTTTTCCTGTCAAATCCGTGTAGGCGTCAAGGATATCTTTGGGCTCTCCCAGAAATATAAAAAGATCCAGGTTTTCATCGCCAATCTGCATTGCATTCGATTCTCCGTAAGTAGCACCAAAATCACATGTGATAGGCGATGTCGTATGCATGAACATTCCATATCCCCGCGAACTCAGATAAAAAGGAATCGGTTTGTACATGGTTTGCGTTTGCACTCCATTGGGATCATGGGTCCATAGCACCACTTTCTGTCCGTTTTTATCAAGGCCTGTAAATGACTCTCCGCAGCCGAAGATCTTCTCGTCGGGAGACATCGAGAAAACAGCAGCCACACTTCTCGAATAATCCGAAGCCCTGCGTACAAATGAAAATGGCAGGGTTGGCGTGTAGGATGCTCTTCCATCCTGGCTACTTCTGGTCTGGGTCAGGATCTTACCCTGTTTATCTTTTACCAGCACTTTCCAGGGATACTCATAGATGGTTACCGAACCATGTTTACCAGTATACAAATGTCCGCCCGCTACGCGGCTGTATTGCCAGGAATTGTCTCTCGCAGGCTCAGCAACCAGCATCAGCGACTTTTCCCCGGCAGTTGGGTGTGTGCTTGTATTCGCCCTGATCCTGACACTGCGGTCAGATGTAAATTCAACACAAAAAGGAAGAACAGGATCCTGAGCATATTCAATCGCGGGAAATTCGTTGCTGTAAGATCGCTTATAGCTCAGCATCGAATTATCGAAATTATGCGCTGAAAAAGGTTCGTGCCTTTTCCATTTCAGCTTACCTGCTCCCGTCTGCGGATCAAAAGAAGCCAGACTATCGGCAAAGAATAAGGTATTGGAAAAATCCCTGAAATCACCGCTGACATCCACCGGTTCGTTAACGAGTTTGCTATGCTGCGCCTGTGCCGCAAGCCCTATAGCTACAAGCACAAAAGGAAGAATAAGCTTACAGGCAGAAGGTGTATTTTTGTACATAATGGAATAATTCAGCAATGAAAGTTCTTAAAATCAACGAGCTATAATTTTCTTTACAACAGACTCTCCGTTTGCAGCAGTGAGCCTGATCAGATAAACACCCGTTTTCAGCTCTGGTGTAAGTACCGTTTCACGCTGCATTTTCTGTAGCGTCGTAGTCATTATTTTCTTTCCGGATTTATCAAGAATTGAAATTGAATGAAAGGATCTGTTGCCCCATTTAACAGTTATGCTATCCCAGCTAGGGTTGGGAAAAACCTTTATTTCCGAATCAGTATCTGTTTCAGTACCCAAAATTTGCCCTCCACCTTTAAGCTGAAAGGAAGTTACCGACATAGCCGGCAGGGTTAGATTCACTGAGCTGCCCGATACCGTGTAGGCTGCTTTTTTCAACGCATTGTCAGTATGTGACTGAAAGGTTTCTGAGGAAGGCAATGTGGAGAGGGTAAGGATTTCAGTACTTCCTGCCAGAGGGTTAAAATTTTTAAAATGAACAGCGACCGGCTCGCTCTTGTTCAACGAACGGTTAACCACTACCACGGTCAGCGAATCTTTGGAAGCATTCAGACTTGGGTATACAGAAACCATCGTTTCATTGGATGAGGTGCCTTTTACTGATAAGCGCTGGTTGTAACGGCTCATCAGATGAAGCGTCTCCCACATACCTGTTTTCCAGGTCCAGGGTGTAAAGAGCTCTACGCCGTTTTTCATGAATTCCCCAATCGTAGAAGCATACCAGACCGCCGTGACGGACGAGGATATACTATCATCAATACCGGTTTCAGTTACGCCCAGTGTTACTCCGTGCCCCGCTCCCAGGTATTGGTTAAGCCAGTCATTACACCGGGCAAAAATGTACTCTTTGGTAATGCTGTTGTCATAGCCCCCGTTGATCGTTTTGACGCCATTCGCCTCCGGGAAATTATAAGTTTTGTCGAAATAAACCCGATGCATCTGCACGATCTCCTCTGCTTTTTTTGACGCCGGGTAAAAGTGAATATCCAATACATCAAGCAGTCTGACACCGCTTCTTTTCTGTTCTTCCGCTACGTTTTTGATGAAGTATTCAAGCCATGGATAACTCTTGCCATTTTCCGATACCGTTTTACCGTCCCAGTTATACCATTGCCATTCGTTGGCCGTTACCGGCCCCACCAGTTTTATCTGCGGATCTTTGGCTCTGGCTTTTTTTGACAGCTCAATATAACGGGTCATAAACTCCTGAGCGGAAATTTGCCTTGGCATGACGTCGTCGTGTGTCCCAGACCAGATTTCCGGTTCATTGTCCATATTCCAATACCGGATACCTTCCTTCTTCAGCTCCTGTCCTTTATCCCCAAACCAATGATCCAGGATAGCAACGGCGGAGTCTGCATTCCATTTTTCAAGATAAAGATTAATATCCCCTTCTACTTTCGCTTTCGTCCCGTTTGGATTGGGCATCCCATTACCTGCCAGATTCTGATTTACACCTTCCCACCACTGTGAACGGTTATAGTCCCAGTCAGCAAAATTGGCACTGGTTGTTTTAGCCGCATAGCCCAGCAAAGGGAAAGCCCACATGCCTTGTGCACCAGGGAAGTTCTTTTGAAGAGTTTGCGC
Organism: Dyadobacter luteus; assembly: GCF_003383615.1. GTDB lineage: Bacteria > Bacteroidota > Bacteroidia > Cytophagales > Spirosomataceae > Dyadobacter > Dyadobacter luteus. Next base: position 413,889 of record NZ_QNUL01000002.1, on the reverse strand, counting down.
CGCCTGGTCCCAATTGTTGGTGTAGACGTTATTGTACCAGTCCGGATGACTACTCAGTTTTTTTCTCCAGTTATATTTGGAAGAGTTATTCCCACCACTCTCCCTGAAAAATGTAACACCAGCATCGCGAAGCCTGATGAGGTCTTCGGCGGGAAGCGTCCAATTTGGATTCGTGGAGGAGAAGGAATTGTTGCGTCCATACAAATACGGAGAAACCGGTTTTATATCTGCCTCCGCATCAATTTCAATGATGGTTTGCGCAGACAAAACTCCATGAAAAAGACATAGCAAAACCGTCGCGAAAGCCAGGCTTTTCGCAGATTTAATGGTATTCGGCATACAAAAGAAAATTAAAACTGCCTTCTCCGGAGACAGAGAAGGCAGCAGAAAGAAGCACTATTTCCTGACAATACGGAAGTTGTCGACACTTCCGTTAAATGAAGCAATCGTCACATCAGGCGTATTGAACAATACTTTCAAATCTGTAATTTTTGAGATATCACCAATGCTCCCTCCGGTTGAATTCTTGAACTCACCAAGATCAATAACGGCAGTTTTCCAACCGTTGGTTTGATAACCCGTTGCAGAGAATTCGGTAGTATTCCATGGCTGATAAGAATAAGCATACTCTTTACCGTCAGCAGTGATGGTAATATCATATTTACCCGCTTTCCATGGCTCGGCAATATTATGCTCAAACTTGAAATGGTTGCTCAGAGCACTCCCTGCAGGCAATTTGAATTCAAAGTAACAGGTTGCAAATATCCAGTTGTCACTATATCCTGTCTTAGGAAGGTTGGTTTCCTTAATACGGGAGTACTTTCCGGAAATCGCGCCGGCATCAGTTGCGGCAATGATCGGAGCAGCACCATAACAAACATCCGATCCCCAGGTTGTAGCAGGTACGTCGAAATTAATCATGTTTCCCGTTACCGGATCATTCAGTTTGTAGCTCGTTTTAACAGTTCCGAATTCGCCTTCCACAGTAAGTACATCTATGATCGCAGTGGCAGGCATACGTGCTGTAATTTGCTTCACCGAGCTTGTCAGTACCTGCAAAGTAGTCGTACCGACTTTCACGGATTTGATATTATAGAAGTAATCTCCGTTGATCACCACTGTTCCGTTCGGCTTTACAAATTCGGAATAAAGACCTGATATGATCGGCTTCGGTGCACTTAGCACAAAATCATAAGTGGCCTCTCCTCCCTTTGTCTGCACCCTGATTTTACTTGAAACACCCGCATCTACTGCTTTGGTGGGGGCATCTGCAGGAATAGCGATTACAATGTTGGAATTACTTCCCAAAGCAGAATTAAAAGTAGCTTCAAAGTCGTTGAAGTAAACTTTCAGAACGCTGCCCAGATTCTGACCCTGGATAACAACCAGACTACCCGGCTCAGCTGCTGTCAGAGAACTATCCGCCTTTGTCGGATCCAGCAGGCGTACATTGGTTATTGACGGTGCTCCGTCCATATCATTGTTTTCGCAGCTCTGGAAAGTCAGCAGCATACCAGCGGCCAGTAACAGACCCAGACCTACCTTCAATATATATCTGAAATTCATATCGTTACGTATTAAATATTAGTCTTTTAATTTACTAAAATCGAAAGCTACCGGTTCATTTTTCAATGAAGGTGCGTTGATAATCTCCGCTTCCGGGAAAGGCAGGTACAATGTGTTGGCAGTTACAGGATAAAACTCGGAAGCAGAATATGCCACATTATATCTTTTCGGATTGGTTGATCCTGTCAGATAAGACATGGTGTAGTTTTCCTTGTGCTGAGCAGCCGTATAAGCCACCGCCTTAGCAGGGGCAAAATAGTACCAGCGCACAATTTCATTCCATGAGTTTCCTTCAAACACTGTTTCGATTCTGCGTTCTTTGAAAATATCCTCAAACGTCAATGATGTCTTCACAGGCATTCCGGCTCTTTTGCGGACTGCATTGAAATATTCCAGAGCCTTCGCATCGGATGTAGATGCACTGTTTCCCAGTACGGCATCAGCATAAATCAGATAAACTTCAGCCAGACGAAGCATGTAGGAATTGATATTCGCAGACATAAACCCGCCTAAGCCACCATTATCTGCCGGAGAACCGATGATATATTTTTTGATCGCAGAAAGCTGTTCAGGTCTGGTGTATTTCAATCCGCCATTCGCCTTTCTGATATTGGGATACACGTCACTGTCAAACATCCCGATTGATTTTCTGCGCAGTGAATCCGCAGGGTTTTCAGTGAAATATTTAACCAGGTCTGCAGAAACACCTTGTGCAGCTCCCCAGCCATCACCTGTTCCTGTGATGTTGGCATCGTAGGCGAAGTAAGCCTGGAAAGAGTTGTTAATACCCCATGGATTGCTGATCGGCATCCATTGCAATGAGAACAAACTTTCAGGATTGTTTTTAGTAGCATTGTGATTAGCACTTTCAAACAGTTCTGCATAGGTCGGTGCCAAAGTCAGTCCGCTCTTGGTAATAACACTTTCAGCATAGTATTTCGCACTGTCAAGATCCGACTGCTTACGTGTTCCGTTCTGATTCAGTCCGGCACGCATCAGATACATACGGGCAAGCATTCCTTCGGCTGAGTATTTGGTAAGACGTCCCTGTACTGCAGTCGTTGGCAGATTTGCAGCCGCGAAACGGTAGTCCTGAATCAGCAACTTCCAGATGTCCTCGATATTGTTACGTGTCGGAGGCTCGTTGATCTGCGCTACGTTGTCATATACAATCGGTACTGCTCCCCAGTTGGTCACCAGGTAATAATAGGCAGTAGCGCGCATGAAACGGCATTCCCCCAGACCTTGTCCTTTTACAGCTGCCGAAGCAGTGCTTCCGGTCGCTTCTTTGATTGCTTTGTACGCGTTGTTACTTTGGGCAATAATCTTGTAAAATGATTTGTAGCCGGGCAGCAGCGTATTCACATCCGTAGATGGAATGGCGTGTTTTACATAAGCTGTACGGTCGTTGGAGTTCAGGTTTCCGGCACGGGCCTCCTGAAATGACATATTTGCCTTGTCGTTAAAATCAAACCAGACGATATTGTACAGCGGAGCAGTTCCTGCCATAATTTCATCATCAGTTTTATAGAAATTCCCTGACGTGAGCGCGTCCAGTGGCGGACGATCCAGGAAATCTTCGCTGCATCCCTGCATAAGCCCTAAGGCTGCGACGGCCGCTATGAGTTTTAATTTGAATTGCATACAGAATATTTTTATAATTTGACGTTATATCAGCTTGTTTTCGCGGCTTAGAAGTCAGCCAGCAATCCGAAAGTGTACATGCGTACCGACGGGTAACGGCCGGTATCCACACCTGCCATGACTGTACCACCATAATTGACCATACCGATTTCAGGATCATACCCTTTGTATTTGGTAATGGTGAAAAGGTTTTGTGCACCTACAGATGCTTTCAGTCCTTTGATAAAGAAATCTTTCAGAACCGTTTTAGGGAAGTTGTAGCTGACAGTGATATTTTTAAGACGCACATAACTTCCATCTTCAATAAAATTGGTGTTCATACGATTGTTACCATTAGGGTCACCAGGCGCAATACGTGGAATGTTGTATCCAGGATTGGTCAGCGTAACAGATTCTGCATCACCCACCTGATAGCTGCTAGGACGGGCATAATTAGCTACAGATGACCACTGGTTGCCGAAAGTTCCTCCGTTGCCCGGAATCTCTGCGCGGTAACGCGGATAGTTCAGAATGTCATTTTTGAAACTTCCTGTCAGAAATGCGTTCAGTTCAAAGTTTCTGTAGCTAACGTTGTTGTTCAGACCTAGCGTAAACTTCGGCCATGGGTTTCCGATTACTGTACGATCTTCAGCATCAATCACACCGTCGCCGTTCAAATCACGGAATTTGGTATCTCCTACCCATGTTCCTGTTGCAGGATTAACAGTCATCTCACCATTAGATGTCTGGATCGCATGCCCTCTGATATCTTCAGCATTTTGAAAAAGTCCGTCTGCCACGTACCCAGTCAGCATACTTGCAGGCTGGCCCACTTCGGTTCTGAAACCAACAGAAGTCGCATTCCATATTGGTGTGATCGGGTTGAGCAGTGAAGTCACTTTGTTACGGTCAAATGACAAATTCAAACCTGTTTTCCAGTAAAATCCACCTTTGTCGATATTAACAGTATTCAACGTAAAGCCGATACCTCTATTTTTCATCGAACCTGCGTTTACAGCCGGCCAACTCAGATAACCAGGAGAATAGGCGATGTCTCCTCCGTAAGTAAACGGATAAGAGTTGATAGTGATCAGACTCGTAATATTTTTGATGTAAGCATCCACGATCAACTCAACGCGGTTTCCGAACATATGCAGATCAAGACCTGCATTGATTACATCATCCTTTTCCCAGGTCAGGAATTCATTCGCAAAGTTGGAAGCAAGAAAGCCTGTCCCCCAGCCCGTCGGTACGGATTGCAATGTTGAGAAAATAGCGTTACCACCACTTCCCTGGTTCCCCGAACGTCCGATTTCAAATCTCAGTTTAAGGTCATTGATCTGGTTTACCCCTTTCAGGAATTCTTCCTCGGATACTCTCCACGCAGCTGACACAGCCGGGAAATTACCCCAACGACGTCCCTGACGAAAGGCAGATGATCCGTCCATACGATACGTTCCCTGAAGGAAATAGCGCTCGTTGAAGCTATAGTTGACACGTGCAAAATAAGATTCACGGGATCCCGCTCCCTTGCCACTGTTGTTACTTACGTTGGAGATTACAGATCCGTCTCCGCCCGAAAGCTCTTCGATGGTGTTGGTAATGAATTTCTTTCTTGTTCCTGTCAAAGACTCATAGGTATACTCCTGTGCCTCATGCCCTGCCATGATGTTGACAGCGTGCTTGTTAAGCTTCAAATCATAGGTAAGACGCGTGTGAAAACTCCACCACGTGTTGGTATTGACAGATCTTGTAGAAGTAGCTGCATCCTGAGACACCACAAATCCGCCAATTGTATAAGATGGGTGAAATGAATAGTATTTCAAAAACTCAGAACTTCCGTTTGCTTCCGTATGCCAGGTCAGATTTTTAGCCAGTTTCACATCAGCGAACAAGCTTCCCAAAATGGAAGTACGACGGTTGTAATCGTTGTAGATCTTTGAAATCATTACCGGGTTGGTAAACTGGAATTGCGTAGAGGTAGGTCCCCCCCAGCTTCCGTCCGGATTTGTTACAGGAATACTTGGATTCTGATCCAATGCGAGCTGAATGATACCACCGTTGTTAGTGTTTACTTTTTCTTCTGTGATACCCACGCTCATATTTGCACCAATCTTTAACCAGCTGCGGGTTTGGTTTTCCAGGTTCAGGCGGCCATTGTAGCGTTTAAAACCAGAACCTTCCACAATACCTTTCTGGTTGAAATATTCACCCGACAGATAGTAAGTAGATTTCTCTGTACCACCGCTGAGTCCCAAAGAATACTTCTGCAATGTAGTCGGACGATACAGGGCAGACTGCCAGTTGGTACCTTCTCCCAAAACAGAAGGATCAGCAAACTGATCATCCGTTGCAGTTCCGCCGACAGCCGCCGTTTCATTTCTGAACTGTGCGTACTCTCTTAAATTCATAACATCTATGTGGCGCGGTTCCGATTGCAGAGTCACAAGTGAATTAAACGAAATTTTGGTTTCACCTGCCTTACCACGTTTAGTGGTGATCATCACAACACCATTGGCTCCTACCGCTCCGTAGATCGCCGTTGCAGATGGTCCCTGCAAAACGTTGATGGTTTCAATATCATCCGGGTTAATACTGGAAAGAATGTTCGAAAAACCTGTAGGACGGTTATTGGGATCATCTCTCATGTTATCAGGTTTGATCTGTACCCCGTCGATTACATAAAGAGGCTGGGTAGTTCCTGTAAGTGAGCTCAAACCACGGATCAAAACAGATGGTGCAGCTCCCGGCTGACCTGAATTCTGCTGGACCATTACGTTGGCCGCACGTCCTTGAAGACCTTGTTCAAGAGAAGTATTGATGGTTTTGCTCAGGTCTTTTCCTGAAACAGTTACCTGTGAAGAAGACACATCGGTTTTCTTCATTTCACCGTAACCCACCACCACAACCTCGCTCAGATTAGCGATGCTCTCTTTGAGCTTGATATCAATTTTTGTTTTGTTACCTACATTCACTTCCGTGGATTCGTAACCGATGAAAGAGAACACAAGCGTACTGCCCGGTGCTACTTCCAATGTAAAGAACCCTTGGGTGTTGGTGGTAGTCCCGTTGGACGTTCCTTTTACGACTACACTTGCTCCCGGAATTCCGCTGTCATCGCTGTCAGAAACGACCGAGCCGGTCACCGTTCTTTTGGAATCCTGCGCAAACGCACCTGTCTGCGGTAAAGCCAGCGCAAGTACTAATACGGGAATCCAAAGCAACTTCATCATGGTTAACAGGCTCGATTTTGCCTGTTGATTTAAGTACATGTTTTTTTGCATGTTGTTATGGTTTTTAAAAATAGGTCAGTTAGAAAAATTGTCCTTATACATTTCCAATATGAGTCGCATACCCTACACTGTTTTAGTATAAATCGAATTTATTCTTGGACAAATGTGACTGATTAACGGAGACTACAGGTGTATCAAATGTTTACAAATAGGGAATCAGATGTAAACTGATGGCAGAAAATGCGTGTATTTTCTACTTTTATTCATGTTTTGGGGAGATTTCAAAGCGATTGGCCTACTTCTTCGGGTTTTAAAGGCGCCAAAACCCGTCTTTAACTTAATGATCTATTTGTTGTACTATTTCTATACACCATATGTAACCGTTACTTATTAGACGGTTCCTTTTTGCGGTATTCGGTAGGCAAAACTTTGAATTCTTCCCGGAAAAGTTTGGCAAAATATTTGGGATTATTGAAACCAACCTGGTAGGCAATTTCAGATACTGTAAGCTGACTTTTCTCCAGCAGTGAAGCCGCACGTCTCATGCGGATAATACGGATAAATTCCACGGGTGTTTTGCCGGTCAGAGAAAGCAGCTTTTTATACAGGTACATGCGGCTCATGGCCATTTCAGAGCTTAGCTCTTCAACGGTGAAATCTGCGTTACTTAAATTCTCTTCAACAAGTTTTACCGCTTTTGTAATAAACTGTTCATCAACCGAACGGATTTCAATTTCACTGGGCTGTATTTTTACGTGCTGCTGAAACTGCTTTTGGAGCAGTTCTCTGCGCTGTATCAGATTTTTGATTCTAACCATCAGAATATCCATCCTGAAAGGCTTGGTCACATAAGCATCCGCGCCTGTTTCATATCCCTGCAACTGCTGCTCATCCTCAGCTCTTGCGGTCAGCAGTATGACGGGAATGTGAGAAATCCGCCGGTCCGTTTTCACAAGCCGGCAAAGTTCCATACCATCCATCTCCGGCATCATCACGTCACTGACAATCAGATCGGGAATCAGCTCCAGCGTAAGTTTATGACCTGCTTTGCCATTGGGCGCCTCATATACCTGATACTCCCTGCCCAGTTTTTCCCGCATATACTCCCTGAACTCATCATTGTCTTCGACAATAAGCAGCACAGGTTTTGCCTTATCTACCTGAACCTCCGGCTCTGCTACCACTTCCGGCCCGCCGAGCAACGGTTGCTCCTGAATGCCGGACTCTGATTCTACCGGCTTATCGAACTGTCCTAATGGCAAGTCGATAATGAAGGTGCTACCCATTCCCTCTTCGCTTTCCACGCGGATCGTGCCTGCGTGCAGCTTTACAAACTCCTTGGTAATTGACAGCCCGATTCCACTCCCCTGGTTGACCACATGGCTGGGCAACTGATGCTGAAAGAACCGGTCAAACACTTTGGGCTGATCTTCATGAGGAATACCAATCCCTGAATCAGCTACGCGTATCTCCAGTTTTTTTTCTCCCTCAATATCCACTGCTGCCAGCGTCACCACTACCCTACCCTGCTCAGGAGTAAATTTAAAGGCATTGGACAGCAGGTTGTACATGATCCTGGACATCTTCTCGGGATCGAACATCGTGTAGAGCGACTCGCTGTCGGAGCGGAAGGAATAGGCAATGTGCCTGCGTTCAGACAAATCAGAGAAAGTATGGGTAATTTCCCTGACAAACCGTACTATATCTCCTCTTTCCGGATTATAACCAGTATCCTCCACTTCCATTTTTTTAAAATCCAGAAGCTGCGTGACAAGGTTCAGAAGCCTGGTTGCGTTGCGGTGCACAAGCGACAACTGGCCTTTTACCTCCGCGTTGGACTGCATGGTTTTAAGTAGGCCTTCAAGCGGGGTAAGCATCAAGGTGAGCGGAGTACGGAACTCATGGCTCACATTGGTAAAAAACTTGATTTTCATCAGATCCAGTTCGTGCAGCTGCTGCGCTTCACGCCGCTCCTGAACAAGGCGAAAACTCATCCGCTCCCGTTCCAGAAGAATCCATCTGGCTATAGCCAATGCTCCGGCGATCACCAGTGCATACAGCAGATAGGCCAGCGGTGTTTTCCAGAATGGAGGCAGGATACGTATTTTCAGCTGCCTGTCCTGACTTGCCTGCTTGCCGTTCAGCATCTTGACCCTGAAAGTATACTCTCCCGGATCAAGGTTGGTGTAGGTTACCTTCCGGGTATTGTTGTCGGCTTCAAACCACTGGTCATTAAAGCCTTCCAGCGTATAGAGGTAATGATTTTTATCAGCATGAAGAAAATTCAGTGCGGCAAATTCGATGGTAAATACATTCTGGCTATGTTTTAGCTCAATCTGGTTTGTCTGCGAGATGGAGTTGGACAATATCTGGTTACCGTCCAGCTGCTCGCCTGGTTTAACGCTTTTATTGAATATCTGAAAATCTGTAAGCATGACCCCTTCATGCACCACATCATCGTCCAGACTCTCGGGGGAAAACACGGTGAAACCGCTCGCTCCACCAAACACCAGCTCTCCGCTACGTAACCGCAACGCTGCGTTTTCATTGAAACTTCTGCCCTGCAGACCATCTACTTCGTTATACACGCGTATCCGAACCGCATCCGGAATTACTCCCCGGCGTTTGGTAATATTCAGATTCACCAGCCCTTTCGGAGTCCCCATCCAGAGGTTTTCTTTTGTATCAATAGCTACTGAAACAATAGAGTTGTCAGGCAGGCCGTCCCGCATATCATATACCTTGAACCGGCCCGTTTTTTTGTCAAACAGGTTAAGTCCCTGAACGGTACCTATCCAGATGTTACCCAATCCGTCCTGGTTGATCGCTGTTACGCCGTCATTGCTCAAAGTGTTCGGATCATTATTGCGATGGCCGTAGTGTACAAACTTCCCGGTTTCACGCATCAGCACATCGATTCCCGCAGCTGTTCCAATCCAAAGGTCACCATCCTTATCTTCCATCATCGCAGCGATATAGTCCGAATTGATCGAATTCGGGGCATTGGGACGGAAGTGGGTAAACACATTTTTACTTCTGTCGAAAAGATCCAGACCGTCTCCCAATGTGCCTACCCACAGCCTGCGCTGAGAATCTTCATAGATTTCCCAAACCCGGTCGTCAATCAGACTTGTCGGGTCAGAAGGGTTATGCTGATAACGCGTGAAGGTCTTGCCATCAAAGCTGTTCAGACCGCCGAAGTAAGTCCCGATCCACAGGATCCCGGCAGAATCCATAAAAAGGCTCACGATAACATTATTGCTCAGACTTGCCGGATTACCGGGAATGTTCAGGTATTGCCGGAAAGTGTTTTTAGTTCTGTCAAAATAGATAAGACCTCCACCATTTGATCCTGCCCAGACATTGCCCTTTTTATCTTCCACAAAAACACTGACATCATCAAAAGGAAGACTGCCCGGGACGGAAGATAAATGTCTGATATTGGTGAATTTGAAAAGATTTTTGTGGTAATTACAAAAGCCCTTTTTAAAGGTTCCCGCCCAGATCATACCAGAGGAATCCTTGTAAAGAGCCATCACACTGTTCTGACTTATCGTCTTTGGATCGTTCGGATTGTAGCTGAGTACTGAAACGCCAAGCGTTTTCTTGTCAATTATATTGATCCCGCCGTGATCGGTCCCAACCCAAAGCCTGCCATCAGGCCCTGAGATAACAGCACTTACGATGTTATTGGTAAGCCTTATATCGGCCGAAGATGTATTTCCTTCAACCAGCCGGTTATTTTTCAGATCAAAGTAAAAAAGCCCTCTCACAGCCTTGGTCACATACACCCATGGTTCTCCCTGCTGATCAATAAAAACACGGTGGTTAACTGAATTCGAAATAGTGCGTTTACTCAGCAAATCACTCTGGTATTCGGCATGGAATGTTTTGCCATTGATCCTTGCCAGATATCCATTGCTGTATACAACCCAAAGGTTGCCTTCTTTGTCTTCATTAAAATCGGAGATTACCGCGCCCGCCTGCAAATTTTGCTTCGGTCTTAATTTGACATGCAGCAAGAGTTTTGTGGCTGGGGAATAGCGGAGCAGTCCCATACGGTTATGATTGATCCAGTAGTCGCCGGATGCTGTCCTGATCACCCTGCTGAAATTGGCATCGGGCAAGCCCAGACGTTTTGCCGCACCGGCAGAGTTGGAAGTAATGCGTTCAGTGGCCGGATCATAGACACTGTAGCCTTTATGGGTACTGATCCAGATGTAACCTTCCGGATCTTCGAAAAGATCGTTGATGTAATGATCGTCGATAGTGGTCGAATCAGCGGGGTCATGTTTGAAGATCTTGAAAGAATAACCATCGAAACGGTTGAGTCCGTCGGCGGTTCCGATCCAGACAAAACCCTGTCTGTCCTTTAAAAAACAATTGACCTGATTATGAGAAAGTCCCCTTTCGGTACTGTAGCGGGCAAACTGATAGTCGTTTGCCTGAGCAAAAGCTACATGTACATGCAGCAGGATGCAAATCAACCAACTAAAAAAACACACGAGCCACTTTCCCATTGAAATAATAATTCTTCCTGATTTTATTGAATTTACACAATACCCTTCGGGGCTGCAAAAATAGTTTTAGAAGTGAAATAAACTACTATTTTTATTACTACGCATGACACAGATTTCACGAATTCCAACTTCAGCAAATTGTGATATCTCTCTGTATATAAATGCAGAAAGCCACGGACGGCGCCGTGGCTTTCTAATCGAATTATGTCTTTGGCTTACTTCACTTTTGCGTAATCCGCAGCTATTGCGTTCAAAGCTGCATCTTTCAGGTGCTCAGAAGCGACTACCATTCTGTAACGGAATGTGGTAGACTCCCCGTTTTTGATCTTGAAATTAAGCACATCTTTTCCATTGCTCAGCTGCTTTTGTCCCAAAGGATTCACGGCAAAAAGACCGTAACCTCTTGCATGCCAGTAAGCAGGATAACCCACGTTCTTTGGATGATCGATGATCGCTACTGAAATATCTTCCCCTTTGATCTTCCCTGTCAGATTACACCAGATCGCGCGCTTTCCCCACACTTCCTCTCCTTCTATGCCGTTGCTGTTTCGGTAATTACCCGTGATACCTTCATTGTTCATTACAGGCACTTTGGTAGCGATACCTGCCGCATCCGTAAAAATTTCAGGTTTGTTGGATGGCAGCTCCAGCTCGCGGGCTACACGGATCGCATACATCCCGTCTTTGATATCAGGCATAGCGACATCACCATTTACTGCAGTAAGTTTGGTACTGCGGTCAATCACACGTGTGTCGCCCTTACCACTGAAAGTATAGGTGGTCACTTCCTTCAAGGTAAGTTTTCCATCCTTATCTACCCAGTCGGCAGTCACGACAAGTTCACCTTTGTTTTTGCCGCTTTTAATAGAAGCAATACCGGTGTGTTTGATTGTACCGTAAGCACGCCTCTTGTGATCGACTGCATCGGAATTGTTCCAGTAATCGTTCCCGTTTACATCTTCGTAATTAAGCCAGATGCCCACATGGTGCGGATGGTCTACGCGCTCATTGGCACGGGGATCAAGCGGCCAGCCGCGCGTAATCACTGTACCTTTCCCCGTCATAACAGGATACAGAACCGCTTTCTTCAAAACATCTTCTCCCGGATAGTAGTAGGATGTGAAAGGTTTTCCATCCACGGATACTTCTACTTTCTTCTCTTTTTCATTGTTGACCAGATCCACTTTCTGCGCCTGAGCAAGACCAGTGAAGGCAGCAAGAGATAAGGTTGCCAGAGCTACTTTTGTATTGATTAAATTCACCAGATTATCATTTTAGGATATAACAGCTTACCACAAACAAGCGCAGAGCTATGCAATGCTTTCTTCAGGCAAATGGCATTGGCTCTGCGCTCAATTATAACTCAGTACTGACTAGCTCAGCACGATGTCTTTCTTCTTCGGATCCCAGCTCACTCTCTTGCCTGTGTGAAGCGCCTGAGTAGCCATGATATTTGCCACCGAGTGGTTGAAACCTACCCGTGCAGGAGCGTTCGTTTCTTTGCGGCTACGGATACATTCCATCCAGTTGCGCATGTGAAGCGATGTCATCGGATCACCACCTGTGTTGGCGTCAGTCTCTATTTTTCCGGAAGCTTTCAAAGTAGAAGCTGTAAGCAGATTAGCTTTCAGTCCCATTCCTTTTGCGTCCTTTTCTTTCAGTCCTCCTTCAGGTGTGATCTGGTTCGTATCCAGATTGATCATTCCTCCGTTTGAGAAATAATATTCTTTCACACCACCTGCTTCATTATTGAAACGTGAAGAATAGATAACCTGGAAGCCTTTGGTTTTGTCATCAGCAGGACCATATTCAAACGTTGCACTGAAGGTATCGGCATTGGTACGGCCATCTTTCCATGTATATACACCACCATTGGCAACCACGTTACGTGGTGCATCAAGGCCTGAGAACCAGTGAACAGTGTCGATTTGGTGCGCCATCCACTGACCAGGAATACCTGAAGAATACGGATAGAACAAACGGTATTCAAGATAGAAACGTGGGTTCCAGGCTACTTTCGGACGGTTCATTAAAAAGCGTGTCCAGTCAGTATCCTGTTCTCTGATCTGCTCAACTAGTTCTTTTCTTCTCCAACGGCCCGGCTGGTTCACGTTCCATGTCATTTCCACAGTTGTGATATCACCGAATTTTCCTGATTTGATATAATCGTAAGCAGCGTGGTAGTTAGGTGCACTGCGGCGCTGCGATCCCACTTGTACAATTTGCTTTGATGCGTCCACTGCTTTCATCACAGCTCTTGCATCTTCCAAAGACTCTGCAAAAGGTTTTTCAACATATACATCTCTGCCGGACTTTACTGCCTCTGCGCAATGTAGTGCGTGCTGGAAATCCGCAGTACTAATAATTACTGCATCCACATCCTTACGGCCAAGCAATTCTTCATTGTTGCGTGCCTTAACAAACTGGCTTGCCGCCCATCCTTTATCAGTGATGAATTTCTCTGCCTCGTCCCGACGTCTGTTCCAAAGGTCAGAAACACCCATAAATTCGAAATTGAGTTCCTTGGAATGCTCTGCAAAACTAGGAGCCAGTGAACTGCGGAAACGGTCAGAAAAACCGATAATTCCCACACGTACACGATCATTTGCTCCCAAAATACGACGGTAGCTGGATGCACTGAAAGCGCTGGTTCCGATAGCAACCCCGGCAGAAGCCAATGCTGCATTTTTTATAAAATCCCTTCTGGTTGTCATGATATATTTTAATTATTAATTTTTAATGGTTAAATATTAATGGATTTACCTGCCCCCGTTCAGACCGATAAAAATCGTTCAGACCGGATTACTGCTCCTTAATTTTAAGACTGCGGAACGATACATTGTCGCCGTGGTCCTGAAGAAGCAGGTTTCCTTTTTCTGACATTCCGAATCCGTCAAAATCTTTAAACTTAGATCCTGCTATCAGGTCTTTAAAAGCCTGGGATCCGCGAACATACTCTACCACTTTGTAATTATTTAAAAAGTGCTGAACAGTTCCGTCTTTGCTTACCACGATACGCCCCTGATTCCATTCACCGATCTTCTTGATCGCATTGGCCGGCTTCTGAGATGTGATCACGTCATATAAAGATCCGATGGTACGGTTGCCGTCTTTACCTTTTTTGGCATCCGGGTGTACCGCATCGTCCAGTACCTGAAACTCGCAGCCGATACCCGATTTACCACCAGAGTTGAATTTCTGATCTACAAAATATTTCACACCACTGTTGGCTCCTTCTGTCAGCTTAAATTCAAATTGAAATTCGAATGCAGGGCCGTATAATTGTTTGGTCACAATGTCATTTCCGGTTTCAGAGCCATCTGATTTTGCGATGGTAATCGTTCCGTCATTGTAGCTCCATCTTTTGGACGGGAAATCCGTGCCGCCGTAAGCTCTCCACTGATCAACTGATTTTCCATCGTAAAGCTGCTTCCAGCCTTCTTTCTTCTCAGCATCCGTGATCGAATTCGGGATCATGTTCACGATTCGGATATTGGTAGCGGGACTTGGCTTCAGGTTGGTGGTTTTGATTCGGATATTTTTCCAAGCAACCTGGGTTCCGTTTTTGCTTTGGTCCTTACCGATCGAGTGCACCTGCAGGCAGATAAACCCGCTTGGCGTAACATCATCCACCAGATAAGCTACCGGTACATCATTCACGAAAGTACGGATGGTGTTGCCAATAGCCTCAATACGGTACTTGTTCCACTGCTCTTTTTTAAATGCCTTTTTTCCTTCAGGATTAATATCCAATGGATACAACCAGCCACGGCGCGCTTCGTCATAGATCCCCCCTGAATAAGCACGGTCACTCGGGTCAATCTCAACCTGATAGCCATGAACACGGCCATTCATATATTCAGGTTTGGAAAGGCTTCGGATCTGAATTCCTGAGTTGAGTTTATTATCTACTTTCAGTTCACATTCAAAAATAAAATCGCCGTAGTCCTTTTCAGTAGTAAGAAATGAATTCGGGGTATCCATCACTGAGGTACCTACAATTGCACCATCTTTGACTTCGTAAGTGGCTTTGCCATTCAGCTGCTTCCAGCCTGTCAGGTCTTTGCCATTGAAAAGACTTTGCCATCCATCCTTCGACTTCTGGGCATACGTAGTTGATACACTAAGCAGAGCAAATAATAATGCGGTGCAGATCTTTGATCTCTTCATTTTGAAAAAAAGCAAGCGGGGTTATTGATAAATAATATAATTACTGGTATTAATGCAAATTCTCGTTCTGCATAAGTATAAACGAAAATAACGCTTCCGTACCCCTACAAAGTACGGAATTTGATCATTAACAAAATGTAAGTTTAAGTACGAATAATCGTATATTCTCTTATTCTTAACATACTTTTTCTATCATATCCTGATAAGTTTCACTTTCTTTACTATCGGATACATAGGTTCCAGTCACGGAATAACTGTATAGCCTTACTCAACCCTCATCAAAACGTCTACAACATGGTTCGTATTCTCCCCCTCTTAGTCGCTATACTATTCGTTTCGTGCAAAAGCAAAGAAGAAAGAGCAATTCAGGCCCGGGAAAGAATAGACAAAGTAATTGCCAAAATTGAAGCCGAGATTGCAGAGTTGACCAAACCGAGAAGTTGTGCTACCGATCCAGCCGACTGCAGGGGCAGATGGGTGTCGGAAGGTGATGGGTGTAGTCCATATTTCATTTATAACATAAAAGATGTAGATCCGATAGAGCTGGATGCCAAATTTGCTGAGCTGAGAAAATGGGAAGAAAGCTACATGATACAAAATCCGATGGGGCCTATGTGCGATCGGATAAATCCTGACAGCCTTTTCGTTAAAGATTGTAAGTGTCAAGGCGCGGTTAAAAAAGATAGGTAAATCATACAGACCAGAAAGTAAAATCACAAAAAATATAATATGGTTACAACCAATTAGCTTATGTGAATGTCATGATGTAACTGTTACATCAGGTCGAACCTCACCAGTTATGAAGACATGGACTATTAAATGTGTGGCAGGATATAAAAAGATTTAATCATCCACCATTATAGCCAACGCCCATATGACACGCGTACTTCTACTCTTCTTTTTAATCTCCATGTTGGCATGTAGGAATTCTATCAGCGGAGAAAAGCTGCTTGCTTCTATTAATACGATCAAATCCGATCTAGAAAATATGGTTGCGGCTAAAAGCTGTGCTGCAAACGCCGGAGACTGCCGACTTAAAGTGATTTTTGAACCGAGTGGATGCCCACTCGTCTATGTATATAATAGCAAGGACGTTGACTCCCTTAAACTCGCTTCTAAGTTTTCGGAGTTGAAAAGATTGCAAAGAGAATACGCTATCGACAATCCAATCGGACCTGTTTGCGATTATTATATTCTCGACAGTCTGTACGTCAAAGATTGTAAATGTGTGGCTGGATTGAAAGGCAGAGGATTCTGATCCGGCTCAATTCCCAATACAATAAGCGGACACGGTTAAGTCAATCGAAAAAAATCATAGACTTTCAGCAAATCCACCTTTACTAGCTTGACATCATGCGCTACTTCCTGCTCTTAGCACTGATCATTTTTTCCGCATGTAAAAAGCCGGAAACCGAAGCTGACCTGTTGGCTTCTATCGAAACAGTAAGAACCGAAATACAAGAAATGATTCGCCCACGTAACTGCGTTACTTTTGTCGATGACTGCCGAATAAGAGATATAATGTCCGGCCATGGCTGCGGACCTACTTATATCTACAATGTCAAAGATGTGAACACTTCGAAACTTGACAGAAAATTTGCAGAGTTGGAAAAACTATACCGGCGATACAATGAAATAGGGGAAAAGATTCAGGCCTGCTACCGCATAGTTCCCAATACCCCGTATATTAAGGATGGTAAATGTAAAGCAGAGTTCAGGATGCCTGGACAATAATGACGCCTGAAGTTCGTGAATTTCCAGGCGTCATTTTAAATTATACTGATCAACTCAATGGATACTTCAAAGTCTCGGTGAGGTATTTTTTATTAATTTCTGCACAGATGAGAGGCGATTTGTCCGGGTCAGGAACACCATCCAGCTCCACTACTGCCCAGCCTTTGAATTTCACTTTATTGAGTGCCGCAAACACAGCCGGTACATCCACACGACCCTGCCCAAGCTCTACGAATTTATAGCCGCTTTTTGATTCAACAGGTTTGGTATCCTTCAGGTGTAATGTATGCAATATGTCTTTGTATTTGAGGACAGCTTCATGCGGCTCTCCACCACCCTGTTTGTAGTGCGCTATGTCTAATAATAGCTTTACATGTTTTGGATTTAGTGCCTGCACTATCGTGTCTACCTCCTCAGGCGTTTCGCCCCATTGGTTCATGTGGTTGTGGTAAACGGTCTGTACACCGAGATCAGCCGTTTGTTTCCCAATCTCATTCATCACTTCGGCTAGTTTTTTCAGTTCAGCCGTCGTGGGTGCCTGGCCGTTTTTGCGAAGACTATTCGTAACCTGCAACGCGCTGCCACCCAGCGCTTTCACAAAACTTGCATGCGCCACATGTGTATCGACGGTACTTTGAAACTTTGCAGGATCCACCTCTACATTTCCACTGGAAAACATCGCCAGTTTAAGATCGTTTTTTACCAACGCATCTTTCAATTCCGATACTTTGGTACGGTAAGGTGCGAAAGTATTGGCTCTTAGCTGAATACCCTTATATCCCAGAGAAGACAGATCCTCAATGGCCTGTAAATCCTTTCCTCCCCATGTAATAGAGGAATAACCAATATTGAAATTACCCTTTTTAAACAACTCTCCGGCAAAGGCTGAAGTAGTTGCCAGAGCGCCTGCGGCGAGCGAGAGTGTCTGCAGAAATGATCTGCGATTTATTGTGTCCGTATTATTCATAATTAATAGATTAAGGAAAGGAATATTATACTGATTACAAGACGAATAAAATAGAGAAAGCCCCCAGAGTGGGGGCTCATCAATTCTAATAATTTTGTAATGCTTTGTTCAAGACTCCAAATCACTTCTTCACCGGTGCCGGATTCATCTCCGCGATATCCGCACGGTAGGTTACCGTATTTGCAGTAGGGAAATTGGCTGGTACTTTTTGAGTAACCTTTCCGGTTGCTGCCCATTCGGTTCCTCTTAGCAATAGCGTTCCGAAATCTACTGAACTCATCCCTACCGGATCATGACCGGCTGTCTGGTGGAAAATGCGGCCTTTTCCGTAAGTCAGCACCATCAGTTGCGGCTCGTCATAACCTGTCCCATGGTTTTCTTTCAGAGAACGGGAGGTTGCCAAAACGGTCATGTTTTCGCCCGGACCGCGTAGATTGGCATACAACTCGTCATTGTGATGCATCCAAACGGGTGGTAAACCTTTTGTAATCGGATGATTGGCATTGACCACATTCATCGCAAAAGGCAGTCTTGCTCCGTGACTTCCGGCACTTCCCGGCTTCTTGTCTTCTACCAGTTTTCCATCTTTGTAATACCAATACGGACCGCTTTTTTCATTTCTGTCGCGCCATCCGCCAACTCCGATCATCTTATTGAATTCTACCCATCCCGGGAATGAATTGTTGGCAGCATGTATAATCACAAGTCCTCCGCCATCAGACATATATTGTTCGAATGATTTCTTCAAAGGGTCCGGCCAGCGTTCTGTAGGAACGTCATAGTTGAGTACTACAGCCTGATAGTCTTTAAACTTCGGCATAAAACCACTAAAATCACCATCCTTGCCAGGAGCAGAAACGATCTCTACCTGAAAGCCTTTGTATTCTTCCAGCAACTTTTTCAGGATTTGCGTGCCGATATCTATGCGGTGATACGGATTGGACTCTCCATCCAGAATCATGATCTTCAGCGGCTTTTGAGCACTTGTCGAAATGACAGTTAACAGAAAGAGAATACCAAGAACGAAAAATGATTTTTTCATCAGCGAGAATTGAGATTAGATTATGGATTTTTTACCAGAAAGTCTATGAATGTTACAAAGAAGATCTATTAGCAAAGATGCTTTACTTCTGGCAATATCACAAATACTCGTCATGTCTTTATCCAAAGAATTCTCAGTTATTGACTTCCTTCTTTCAATTCTTTGCGAACAGCACTTTCACCGCACGCACTTCGCGAATCCATCGGGCCGGCTTTTTATCTTTTGCGGCAACGATACGCAGGGGTCCTTCCCCGGTTGGCAAAGGCTTACCGTCCTTATGTGTTGCCAGCAGCACCACCTGATCTGTAAACTCCGGATCAATCTCCGCCAGAGCATATATTACTTCATAGCCGTCTGCGGCCGTGAGCAGTACATATTTCACCAGATTTTCTCCCCGCAACTGAGCACCGAGCGTCACCCCCGCTTTTGCCAAAATTTCTGCCAGCGCCACGCCGCCAAACTCATGCTCTTTTCCGTCCCGGTCCTTTACTTTTTTGGTGATTTGCTTAAATGCAGACAGATCCTCCATTTTCAGCTCCAAAGGGGTTGTTACCTCACCGCTAACAGACAACGCAGCATTTTGGGCAAAAGCCGCATTTGCGATTAACAGAAAAAACAGGATGAATTGGACAGCATTTATTTTATTGAATACGGATGTAGCACAACTGTTCATGATGTTCGATATGTATTAAAGGTTATATCGCAAATATAAAGACTGGCTACTCAGGAAGTGTCGCGCAGGACGGTTTATTTTTCAAGTTGCAACATCTGCTTCAAAGCAAATCAGGCTGCCCTTCCGAAAAAGAGCAGCCTGATCAGCACACTAAAATATATATATCCTTATGATTCGCAGGATTGGCAACTTACCAAACTGGTTACCAGCTCCTTGGAAACACTCTGACTGCGTTGGTAATAAAGTGTTTTCACACCCAGTTTCCATGCTTCAATCAATAGTTTGTTTACCTCTTTCACCGGAAGGTTGGAAGGTATGTTCAGGTTCAGACTTTGCGACTGGTCCACATATTTCTGACGGATAGAAGCCTGCTGAATAATTTCAAGCTGACTGATTTCCTTGAACGTCTTGAACACATCTTTTTCATCCTGAGTCAACGCTTCCAGATGCTGAACACTACCGTGGTTCAACATGATGGTACGCCATGTTTCCTCGTTGTCAATTCCTTTTTGTTCCAGCAATTCCTTCAGGTATTTGTTCTTGCGCATGAAGTTTCCTTTCG
Source organism: Dyadobacter luteus (assembly GCF_003383615.1). Taxonomy (GTDB): domain Bacteria; phylum Bacteroidota; class Bacteroidia; order Cytophagales; family Spirosomataceae; genus Dyadobacter; species Dyadobacter luteus. Next base: position 393,799 of record NZ_QNUL01000002.1, on the reverse strand, counting down.
CAAGTCCAGCCTTGTAATAGTTGCTGCTGAATGGCTCAATTCCCGGAGAAGTTTGCCCCAAAATGGCGGAAGAAGATGTCGTAGGAGCAATAGCCAGCAAAGTGGTATTACGACGGCCATATCCCTTCAAAAGCTCAGGCTCGCCGTAGATCAAAGCAAGTTCCTGCGTTGCCTTCTCAGACTTTGCCTGAATTTCCTGGAATATCTTGACAGTCAACTGCTTGGCCTGCAACCCTTCAAACGGGATCATGTTGCGTTGCAGATAGGAATGCCATCCCAATACACCAAGACCCAGCGCACGGTGGCGTTTTGCAAAACGGTTGGCATTGGCCAGGAAGTGGTTACCTTCTGTTTTTTCGATGAACTCCTGAAGAACCGCATCCAAAAAGAATATCGCCAGGCGCACAGCATCGGTATCTTTCCATTCGTCGTACAGTTCAAGGTTCATTGATGACAAGCAGCAAATAAACGACTCGTCCTCAGCTGAAGGCAACATAATCTCAGAGCAAAGATTACTTGCATTGATTCTCAGATTTTTATCTTTGTAAACCTGTGGTTTATTGACATTGACATTATCAGAGAAGAAGATATACGGCAATCCTTTTTGCTGACGGCTTTGCAGGATTTTTGCCCACAACTCGCGCTTCTCCATGTCTCCATCGATCATTTCCTGCATCCAGTAATCAGGCACACACACGCCCGAGAACAGATTCTGGATCGGGTGACCAATGTCTTTGATTTGCAGGAATTCTTCTATATCCTCGTGGTCGATGTCCATGTAGGCAGCAAATGCACCACGGCGTACCCCCCCCTGAGAGATCGTATCCATCGCCGTATCAAAAAGACGCATGAAACTTACCGCACCGCTGCTCTTCCCGTTATCAGTCACAGCACTTCCTCTTCCGCGCAACGCACCAAAGTAAGCAGAAGTACCACCACCGATTTTAGTCTGCATGATTACTTCGCCCAACTTATGGGTAATCCCTTCGATGTTGTCAGGCACGTGAACATTAAAGCATGAAATAGGTAAACCACGCTCGGTTCCCATATTTGCCCAGATCGGTGAGCTAAGGCTCATCCAGCCGCGCTCTACCATTTCCTGAAACGCCTCTTTCAATTCCGGACGGTAAAGACGTCTGGCTGCAGCAGCACATACGCGCTCAATCGCTCCTTCTACAGTCTCTCCTTTCAGCAAATAACCTCTGTTCAATACCTGCTCGCTTTCGGTGTTTTTCCACCAAAGCTTTTCCATTTCATAGCGTGCCGTTACGCCATCCAACAAATCAAGTTCGGGACTATTCATTAGCTTGTTCTGTTTTTAAATTCTTGTGTAATAAAATATGACTGTAGCCCGATCAGAACAGATCGAATGCTGAAATACTCTTGTCGTGTTTGGTATAATCTACCGGACGTTTAGCGAAGAAATCGTCAAGGCTGTTAGCAAACACCTCTTCCTCAAACCATTGCAACAACTTAATATCTGAAAGTGCCAGATTAAACTGACGCGGTAAGCCGATCTTCTGCAGACTGTCATCGGCACGGTATTTCATGAAGTTGATCAGATCTTCCTTACTGATACTGTCGATCTCTCCTTCGCTGAAAATCCAGTCCACGATACGTGTTTCTACATCAATGGAAGAGCGGACAAGTCTGATGATTTCAGCCACTGTCGCCTCATCGAACATTTCAGGGAATTCTTCCTGAATTTTGTTCACCAGGTAAATCCCTGCATTGGCGTGGATTTGTTCGTCTACGGAAGTCCAGGCGATGATATTGCTCACGTTTTTCATCAACCCTTTGAAACGGGTAAACGAAAGGATAATAGCAAACTGGCTGAACAAACTTACGTTTTCAATCAGGATCGAAAACAAAATCAGAGAGAATGCATACTCTTTTCTATCTGTAGACTTGGCATTACCCAAGGCCTCTGTCAAATAGTCGATACGCTCGCGGATCACAGGAATCTCAACCAACGACTCAAACTGATTGGTATAACCCAATACTTCCAGAAGGCGTGAATAAGCTTCTGAGTGACGGAACTCACATTCAGCAAATGTAGCTCCCAAACCGTTGAATTCCGGCTTTGGCAAGTGATGAAACAGATTACCCCAGAATGATTTTACAGCTACCTCAATCTGAGCAATCGCCAAAAGACTGTTCTTCACCGCATTTCTTTCCGCATGGCTCAGATGCGAGTGAAAGTCCTGCGTATCGGCAGTAAAGTCAACTTCGGAGTGAACCCAGTAAGCTTTATTGATCGCTTCGGTAAATTGTAAAATTTCAGGGTATTCGAAGGGCTTGTATTGCAGACGTTTATCAAAGATGCTCATTTTTTATGGCGGTATGTGTAAACTTTAATGATATAATTCGAGTTAAAATGGACGCCTCGCGATCGCCATGACGCCAGCAAATACATTGGGTGAACCTTAAATCCTCACATCCAGCACAGTACCAATTTTCGATTCAATTCTTCTCTTTTCCTGTTTGTTTCGCTGAGACAAAACTACAAATTATATTAATAATTTGTAAACTTTTTTATTCTACAAAAATTAGAAATAGCTAATTATCAAATACTTAAACGGAAAAATTTGTTAACTTTTTTTCTACATCAAAAAACATAAAATTTTTATTTGATCATAACACTCTATGACTTAAGGCTATTATTTCACCAAATAAAAATCCGCAGAATGCTCAGAATATCTCCTGATGCTTCTGCGGATTAACGGAAATCCGTGCAGTTTGAAAAATTTATAAAATCCTAGCGGAGGGGTTAAATCATTTCCATTTTTCTTACCTGTTTTCTTGTCGTTGCGGTAAGCTCCCGGCGTGCCAGGGCGTGGCATTCGTAGAGGGCATCACTGAACATCATTTGCTGCGGGGGCGTCTTCTGCGTGGAAGCTGATGGTCCACGCAAGGCACCCACAAGACCGAGCTCACGCGCCACATAGACATACCGTATCGCATCAATCACCACACCTGCCGAGTTGGGCGAGTCCTGCACCGACAACTGCGCATCCAGAATTACGGGCGCTCCCATGAAACCTTCCAGCTCCAGACGGAAATTGGCTACCTTGTTGTCGCCATAGTAGGCAATGTACTCAGAAGGCCCCGCGTGCAGAAAGCTATTCTCTGATGAAACGCCTCTGATGTCATTCTGGGCACGGATCACGTTTTCTTTGGATATTTTCTTGGACTTCAGCCTGTTTTTATCTTCCATATTCAGAAAGTCGGTGTTACCACCCACATTACGCTGAATATGCGCTTTAACATGGTGACCACGTTCAAACGCCAACTCCTGAAGCATTTGCGAGACAATACTCGCACCAAACTGGCTGCGCATATCATCTCCGATGATCGGAATACCCGCATCCACAAAACGCTGCTCCCACTTTTCGTCCGAGGCAATAAATACCGGAATACAGTTCACCAAAGATATTCCCAGTTCCAGGCAGATCTCTGCATAAAATTCTGTTGCTAGCTGTGAGCCTACCGGCAGGTAATTGATCAGCACTTCAGCCTGATGGTGCTGTAATTGCGCGATGATCTCCTCCCGGAGCGAAGCTACCAGCTCCGGGTCATATTCGGCTTGGTTGGCTAACAGATCAGTGGCAGTCAGTTCGTCCTTAACAACAAACCGGTTCTCTGCCGGATAAGCCGACATCTGAGGAGAAACACCGTCAATGACAGGCGAGCGGTATACCGGCGCCTGCGATGTGATGTGTGTGTATAGTGCAATCGTGCAGTTGGGTTTTGCCCAGATCGCTTCACTGAGCGGCAGACCTATTTTTCTTTCATCAACATCAAAGCCACAAACAAATTCTATATGCTCGGCTTTGTAACCTCCGATCTGATCGGCCATCAGTCCGGATGACTGTTCTGAATGCGTTGTATAATACTCTACGCCCTGAACCAATGAGCTGGCGCAGTTCCCTACCCCCACAATGGCAACCTTAATTTTTTTCACTTTATCTGACATGGACTAAATTAATTAATTGGTGTACTGATTTCATCGGAAGTTGCAACTTTCACCAGGATTCAGGCCTGATTTCGGGTCTGTCTCTCCTTCCTTGAAAACTGAACGACAAAATTAATGCAAACGTTTGCATTAACTAATTTCAGCCTATTAATCATCTAAAAATCCAATAAATACATACCAAAAAACTAAATGAAAGATTAGCAAAATCGGGAGGCCGACAGGAATATTGGTCCCCTGTGCAGAAGGTAGAAATCGCATCCTTACAGTCCTTTTCCCACTGACGATGCCTTAATTTCGAAAAATTTTTCTCAAAAAAAACTGTACTTTTTTACAATAAAATTGGATTGTACTAAAACAATAAGTACCCGATTAGTAAACTCACTTACACTTCCTGAAAACCAGACACTTAGCAAATTAAAATAGCATTAAAAAATATCATAACTTCCAGATTACTTTGCAGTTAGAACAAACGAGTCAAAATAAATTTTCATTTTTCTGCCGGTTACAAGTAGGTGATCTTTCAGGGTTTGGGCGTCTGCTTATCACTAAGGTTATTTCATAGATTTTCTCAGAATTTTTCTAAAATATCTGAGATTCATAACTGAAACGGGCACCTGCCCATCCAAATTTGGTCTTACTCCCGGATGGCGTCTGGTCATAACCTCACTCGTTAAATCCTAAATCCCCTAATTTCCTAAACTCATGAAAAGAAGATTTACAGCAGTCCTGCTGGTTCTGGCAACGTTCCCGGAACTTTCTGCAGTTGCCGGAGAAACTCCGTTTCAGCAACCTTCCGGTCCTCCGGAACGCCCGCAGATTTCCCTGGGAAAGCCGCCCGGCGAAATCAAAAAACAACCCAACCCCAAACCTTTTCTTGCCTACGCAGGTAGTACGAACGGGCGCAACCAGTTGCATGACCTACCATCCGTTATCAACCGCGCTTCTGCCAAAGACACTACTCTGAACATCCGGGGCAGGATCGTCGACATCAAACAGGATGAGCTGATCGGGGTAACTGTGATGGTGGCCGGAACCACCAAAGGGACGGTTACCGATGTAAGTGGTAATTTCTCACTTGAAAATGTGGGAATGAACTCCACGCTTAAGGTCTCTTTTATCGGATACAAAGCAAAGGACGTACCCGTTGCCGGCAAAGCCGTCATTTCGATTGTGATGGAAGAAGACTACAAAGTGCTCGATGAAGTAGTGGTAGTCGGGTTCGGTCAGCAGAAAAAAGAGAGCGTGGTCGGATCCATTGTGCAGATGTCCGATGAAGTGATCAAACGAAATGGAAATGTTACCGACCTCAGGGAAGCACTGGCTGGGCAGCTACCTGGTATCGTCTCACTCACATCCTCTGGTGAGCCCGGTGGTATTACAACCGGCGAGAGTGCGACCAACATTTTTATCCGCGGCCAGAACACCTGGAACGGCGGCCAGCCTCTTGTGCTTGTTGATAACGTGGAACGTAGCATGAACAACATTGACCCCAACGAGGTGGCGTCCATATCTGTTTTGAAAGATGCTTCTGCTACAGCGGTATTCGGGGTGAAAGGTGCCAATGGCGTAATCCTGATCACCACCAAACGTGGCCAGCAGGGTAAAACCAAACTCAATTTCAACTACACGGCTACAGCCAAAGCCGTCTCGCGCCTTCCGGATAAACTCAACTCCTACGATGCGATGATGGCAAAAAACGAGATCATTGAACGCGAAGGGGTGCTCAACCAGCCATCCTGGAACGCCTATGTTCCCTATGAAATTGTGCAGCGTTACCGCGGTCCGAGATCTGCAGAATACCAGGAAATTTATCCTGATGTAGACTGGGCCAAGGAGATGTTTAAGGACGTGGGCATGTCCCACCGCGCTACACTAAGTGCCAGCGGTGGCAGCAAAGCGGTGCAGTATTTCGGATCACTGGCCTACCTGAATGAAGGCGATATGTTCCGGGATTACGACAACAACAAAGGCTACAAGCCCAACTATAACTTCAACCGCTTCAACTTCCGCAGTAACATTGATGTGAAGCTGACCAAATCCACCAAACTGAAACTGAATTTCGCCGGGTATTTCAGTCAGAAAAACACCAATTTCAACAACGACGGAAGTACAAGCCGTGCTGATAGCTGGATGTGGGGAGCCGCTTACTTCACCCCTCCTAATATCTTCCTTCCCCGCTACAGCGACGGACGCTGGGGCGCTTATCAGGAAGGCGGAAACTTTACGCTTAATCCTATTGCAGCTGTCTATAACCTGGGCATCAGACAAACAAGAGCTACGCAGCTCAATTCCGATTTTACCATTGAGCAGGATCTGAGTTTTCTGACCAAAGGCCTGAAGGCTTCCGGGATGCTGTTTTATGACAACACGATCCGTTCTGAAGGCGGTATTTATGATGTCAATAACCATGTGCGCCCGGGCGAAGCTGCCTCGAATGTTCCCTACAAACAAATCTACCCGATGCTTTACCGGGGCGGCGATCAGGATCCGAGCGAATACACGGTTTATCTGCCTGTCAGTGACGAAGAATACGACTGGATCGTACGTCCGTGGACCACACGCCAGGAAACAGTTGGAGCTGCCAACTGGGATACAAGTATTCCGATTGAAAGGAGACTGATGTATCAGTTTCAGCTCAACTACGCCCGTCAGTTTGCCAAACACAATGTGACTGCGATGGGGTTGGTAAAACGGGAGGAATATGCCCGGGGAAGTATGTTTAAAAACTTCCGCGAAGACTGGGTTTTCCGTGCTACCTACGACTACAACACCACCTACCTGTTTGAAGTGAACGGAGCCTATAACGGATCGGAGCAGTTCGGCCCCGCCTACCGCTTTGACTTTTTCCCTTCGGTAGGATTGGGTTATGTGCTGTCCAATGAAAAATTCTTCAAGAATAAATTCATGGACCTGCTCAAATTCCGCTACAGTATAGGGAAAGTAGGTGATGACAACATCAGCGGAAGCCGCTGGCTTTATGCCTCCCAGCTTGCTTTCGGAGGAGCGGCACGTCTGAATGAAAATACCAATGCTTTCAGCCCTTACAACTATTACCGTGAAACTGTGGTGGGGAATCCGAATATTCACTGGGAAACCGCCGTTAAATCCAACTTCGGTTTTGAAATGGGATTTTTTGAGAGCATGCTTGGGCTGAATGTCGATATTTTTAATGAGAACCGGACCAACATTCTCATGACTGGCGGAAGCCGCAACGTACCTCCTTTCTTCGGAGCCACGCCACCGAGCGCAAACCTTGGCCAGGTTAAGTCCAATGGATACGAAGTTGAACTGAAATTCAACAAGCGTATCAATCCGAACCTGAGCGTATGGGCGAACCTGTCTTATTCTCACAATGAAAACAAGATCATTTTCCGCGACGATGCGCCTCTACAACTGGATTACCTTAAACAGGCTGGCTATTCCATCGGACAGCAGAGAAGTTTGCTGAGCGCAGGATTCTATAATAACTGGGATGATATCTATGCAAGCGTTCCGACAGAAAACAACGACCTTCAAAAGCTTCCAGGCTATTACAACCTTGTAGACTTCAATGCCGACGGGGTCATCAAAAACAATGAGGATACTCCCCCGACCGGCTACACAGAGGTTCCGCAGAATACCGGTACACTGGGCCTGGGAGGCGAGTTCAAAGGCTTCAGTTTCATGGTTCAGTTCTATGGGGCAAACAATGTGAACCGCAGGGTCGACTTTAACAACTACCTGTATGATGTGGATATTGTTTACGGTCATGCACGTGACTACTGGTCCAAAGACAATCAGAACGCATCTTCTTTCCTTCCACGCTGGAAAACTCAAGGTGAAAACATTGGCGACTATTTCCTTTACGATGCCTCTTTCCTCAGGTTACGAACTGCTGAAATTGCTTACAATCTCGGCAAGAGCAATCTGGCAAAACGATTGGGGTTGAGCAGCACCCGTATTTTCCTGAATGGCACCAACCTGTTTTTATGGACGAAACTACCTGATGACCGTGAGTCGACCTATAGCGGGGCAAGCGGTACACAGGGAGCCTATCCTACCATGAGAAGATTCAATCTGGGAATCGATTTTTCATTCTAGAAAAAGCCTGAAATATGAAAAGTATTAAACTGAGATATACAAAACTGTTCTCAGCCAAGATATTGCTATCCGCATTATTACTTGTTGGCTGCGAAAGCTATCTGGACAGAGCCCCTGAGGCAGACATTACTGAAAAAGTTGCTTTCGGTAATTTCAACAGTTTTCAGGGATTTGTTGAAGAAATGTACGGGTGTATCATGGACCCTAACAAAGGCGGAGCATGGAACCCCTACTTGTTTGCTGACGAAACGCTCAATAACAGCCCATATGCCTTTGATAACGGCAACTACTGGGGAGCGGAAAGCTACTTCTACGGTCAGAGCGTGAATACGACCAATAACGATAGCAGAACCAAAAGAATCTGGGAATATGCCTGGTATGCCATACGCAAGTCCAACATTGCACTTGAAAAACTGGATCAGGAAGGACTTTTCCAGGGCACTCAGGAAGAAAAAGACCACCTGCGCGGCCAGGCACTTTTCTTCCGCGGCTGGTTTTACTTCGAAATTTGCCGCTACTGGGGAGGAATGCCCTACATCAACCGCGTACTGAGTCCTACCGAGGAGATGACAACCGAGGAATTCAAACGGCTCAGCTTCCAGGAAACTGCAAAAAAGATGGCTGCGGATTTCCGTGCCGCAGCCGATCTGCTGCCGGTTCACTGGGATAAGTCTCAGCCTGGTCAGGCAACTATGGGTCATAACCGCGACCGCATCAATAAGTTTCACGCATTGGGTTATCTGGGAAAATCGCTCCTTTATGCGGCAAGTCCGATGATCAATCAGGAGGCTACGGGTGTAAATGCCTTTGATCCTGAACTGTCCAAACAGGCAGCTGAAGCATTCGGGGAACTGCTCAAACTGGCAGATGAGACCGGTCAGTACAAACTGCAGCCATGGGCCAGCTGGACGGATATCTTCTGGAGATGGAACTGGGAACGCCCCGGTGGTACGGAAGCCATTATGATGCCGACTGTTTTTCAGAGAGACCGCGTACGGTGGTCTGCACTGGGCGGGACGGTACCCTCGTCTTTCGGACTAAACAGCGGAACTTCGGCTGATGTTCCTACCCATAATTTTATCAAAAATTACGGTATGGCCAACGGACTTCCGATTGACGATCCCAATTCAGGATTTAATCCGAGTGATCCATGGACAGGGCGCGAACCTCGTTTTTACAAAGATATTGTCGTAGACGGAGACCAGATTCACAATGCGGCAGGCAACGACAGGTTTGCCCAATTGTATAATGGGGGCTTCCACAGGAATCAGATCAATCCTCCGAGCGTGACGGGCTACTATGCAAAACGTTACTCTCCTATCGGGCCTAATTTCACGACATCCCTGGCCAATGCGCTTCAGGCATATGTTCCTTACCTAAGACTGTCTGACATTTATCTGATGTATGCTGAAGCGGTGAACTTTTCACCCAATGGCGGCCCGAAAGCAGTTGCTTCCAACTACACGCTAACAGCTGAAAAGGCGGTCAATATGATTCGTAATAGAGCTCAGCTTCCTGATTTGCTCGCGAAATACACGACATCGAAGGATTCGTTTTTCGAAGAAATCGTCAGGGAAAGAGCCGTTGAACTGGCTTTTGAGGGAGCGCGTTTCTGCGACCTTCGCCGTTGGAACCGCAACGCAGACCCGCGTTACCTGAATAAAACTGCTATTGATTTCAACCGCGGAGCCAACGGCAAACCGATCAATTTATCAGAACGCCTTGTCGTGAAACGAGCGGTGGAGAGAAAGCACAACTGGCTGCCTGTTCAGGTTGCATTCACAAGAATGTACAAGGATTTCCCTCAAAACCCAGGCTGGTAACATCCCCTAACCCATTCTTAAAAATATGGATCAGATGAAAAATATACTCGCTTTACTTGTCTGCTCAGGGCTTATACTGACAGCCGGAGCAGAACTGAAAGCGCAAACGGATACTACCCAAAGTAACATCATCGTAGTAGCCCCGCCGGCAGAAACCGTACCGGTGGCTTTCAAAAGACAAAACCCGGAACAGATCACCGGAGCTGTGACTGTACTGGATGCTGCAGCGATTAACAAATTTGATAACAACATATGGCTCAGCAGTGTACTCAGTGGCCGCACCCTGGGTATGCTCGGAAACAATAGCATACGCGGAGTAGGTATTGGCATTGATGTGGGAGACCTCACCGGTAGTGGTTTGTCCTCAGGAAACGCGATGTTGTTTATAGTTGATGGTCTTCCAAGGGATATCGAAGGGCTGCGGCTGTCAGAAGTGGAGAGCATCACTGTTCTCAAAGATGTGAATGCCTCAATACTTTATGGAACTGCGGCAGTAAACGGCGTGGTACTTATTACTACCAAGCGGGGCAAAGCGGACCGCCCGACTGCTAATGTGATTCTGAATTACGGATTATCAACACCCAGACAACTTCCGAAATTTCTGAATTCTGCGGATTATATGACGCTCTTCAACAGGGCACGTGCTAACGATGGCCTCACGCCTCAGTTTACCGACGCAGTTATTGAAAACCACCGCTCTGGTAATCCCTACCGCTACCCCAGCACAGACTATTATTCCGATGAATTCCTTCGTCCTTTCAAAACCTATCATGACGTGGTCACCGAGTTTTCAGGTGGCGATGATAATGCAAAGTTCTATACTAATGTAGGCTGGAACTCAACAGGAGGACTGCTCAATTTCGGCGAAGGTGCCAATGCCAGAAACAACCTTTTCAATGTACGCGGCAATGTGGATCTGAAAGTAAACCGGCTGATCAGAACATCTATTGATGCTGCAGCATTCTATGGCAGTAACCAGCAGCAGCGGAGTAATTACTGGGACCGGGCGCGTACGATACGTCCTCATGAGTACACGCCACTTCTGCCGATCAGTCTGATCGACCCTTCCCTGGAGCTTCTGGGATCACGCAAAAATGATGTGAATGGAATGTATCTGCTGGGTGGTAATACCTCATTTCTGACTACCCCGTTCGGAGATACCTACGCAGCCGGAGTCTTGCAGACCATCTACCGTAAATTCACTTTTAACAACCGTATCGACTTTGATCTGTCGGATGTAACACCGGGATTGTCAGCTCATACCAACATCAGCTTTGACTTCTTTAACGGATATACACAGACCATTGCCAATGAGTATTCGGTATATACTCCTACCTGGGCAGCAAATGAAGACAGGATTATCGGCCTTACCCAGCATGGCAGGGATACACGTCCGGGTACACAAATCGTTGGCGGTTCCTTGTTCCGTAGAAGGGTAGGTTTCTACGGCCAGTTCAGATATGACCGCGCATTCAATGATGTGCACCGTTTCTCAGCCAATTTGCTGGGTTTCGGTAACTCTTTCAAGGAGAACGGTGTATTCCAGGCCATGACCAATGCGCACATCGGGTTTCAGGCGGCGTATGCTTACGACGACAAATACATCATTGATTTCAGTAGCAACTATGCCAACTCCACCAGATTGGCCCCCGGCAACCGCACAGGTTTCTCCCCGTCGGTGGGTCTTTCCTGGATGCTAAACAAGGAAGGATTCCTTTCTTCTGTTAAAGCCATTGACTATCTGAAACTGCGTGTCTCTGCCGGCATGATCAAGTCAGACCTACCGATTTCGGATTATTTTTTCTACGACAACAGATATGGAAACTCGGGGTCTTACAACTGGTATGAGGGAACAAGATCCAGAAATGGTGTCGTATCAAACTGGAGCAGCAACAACAATCTTGACTTTGCCAGAAAAAATGAGATCAATCTCGGAATAGACGGACTTTTCCTGAATAAAGCTGTCGGGGTTCAGGCAAATGTATTTTACAATTACTATAACAACCTGGTTGTGCGTCCTAATGTAGAATACCCATCCTTTTATAACGATTTCGTAGGTTATGAGAACTTCGAAGCAGACAAGTATACAGGAGCCGAGCTGGGACTGACCTACAACAAAAGCATAGGTAACTGGAGTTTCTTTGCGGGAGCCAACATGCTGTATGTGACCTCTAAAAGACACATCGTCAATGAGCTTTATGACAATGCCTACCAGAACAGAGCAGGTCGTCCGCGGGATGCTTATTATGGCATCCGTTCAGTCGGTTATTTCAAAGATCAGGCCGATATCGACGCCAGCCCGGTTCACACATTCGGAACAGTACGTCCGGGAGATCTGAAATACCAGGATCAGAACAATGATGGTATTATTAACGCCAATGATGAGGTATATCTGGGCCGCTGGCAATCACCATTTTCAGGAGGACTTCAGCTGAAAGCAGGTTACAAAAACCTGTCCCTGTTTGTATTGGGCGAAGGACGCGCCGGTGCGACAGCTTTTCGTGAAAACAACTATTTCTGGGTAGATGGAAACAAAAAATACTCTGAAGTGGTACTTGGCAGCTGGACGCCCGAAACAGCCGAGACGGCAACTTATCCGAGATTAAGCTCCCAAACCAGTACCAATAATTTCCGCCGGTCCAATTACTGGCAGTACAGTACGAATTACTTCCAGGTTCGCAGAGTGCAGCTTACCTACACTTTGCAGGAAACCGCTGCAAAGAAAATACTCATGAGCAGCATGGATATTTTTGCCAACGCATCAGATCTTTTTCAGTTTGCCAAATACAGATTGGAAAGAGATGTAAGAGTTGGCAGCGAGCCTGTCTACAGGACTTACTCACTGGGTATCAGAGCCAATTTTTAATTTGACAAAACTATGAAAGCATATACTTATCTATTGCTGATCCTGTTGGTAGTTCTGGTCAATCCTTCGTGCACCATGCTGGAGCCTGAGGATGACAACCATAACACGCTCGACAGGGTTTACCGGGATCCGGCCTTTGCTGAAGGGCTGCTTATCACAGCTTATACGGTGATCCCATCCAACAATTACACCTTTGACGAGGTGGCTACAGACGATGCGGTAACCAACGACCGTCTGAGCAACTACCTGCGCATTGCCAACGGTGAATGGTCCCCTCGTCTGAACCCTTTGGAGTTGTGGACGTCTTCCAATCGCGGAATTTTGTACATCAATCAATTTCTGAGCATTGTCGATAATGTGCCCTGGAAATGGACGAACCCCGCGGTGAAGGATTTATACATCCGTAAATTCAAAGGTGAATCACATGCACTGCGTGCGCTTTTCAAGTACTTTTTGCTTCGTAACCATGGAGGTGTGGGCGCCAACGGCACTTTGCTGGGTACACCTATTTATGACAAATTTCTGGAAGGAAGAGAAGATTTCGAAACACCACGTCCTTCCTTTGAAGAGTCCATGGCCAGTATCAATGCCGATATTACCGAAGCACTGAAATATCTTCCTATGGATTATGGTAACCGTCCGGCTGTACCTGTTGGTTTTGAATCGGTTGATATTTCTGATTACAATGAGGTATTCGGCGATTTCAGTCAGCAGAGAATGAGCGGGCGGCATGCGCTCGCAATCCGGGCCAGAGCATCGTTATTGGCAGCCAGTCCTGCTTTTAATTTGAACAACAATGCTGCCTTATGGCAAACCGCCGCCAACCAGACTGCCGAGCTTCTCAATGCGATCGGAGGTATTGCGGGCCTGGATCCGAAAGGGCATATTTTCTATCTCAAAGAGCAGATTGACGAGTCCGATATAACGACCGGAGACAGACTGGATATCAAGGAGATCATGTGGAGAAGGCCGATCACCACCGATCGTACAAGGGAAACTGACCACTTCCCCCCCTCGCTGTATGGATCAGGCCGGGTAAACCCTACTCAAAATCTGGTGGATGCCTTTCCCGCTGCAAACGGTTATCCTATCTCTGACCCGAGGGCATTATTTAATCCTGCCAAACCTTATGAGAACAGGGATCCGCGCCTGTCCCTTTACATCGTTTTCAACGGCAGCAGACTGCGTAATACTGTAATCAACACAGGGGATGGCGGAGGAGATAATGCCATTGACGCCGTTCCGAACTCTACCCGTACGGGCTATTATCTGAAAAAGCTTCTGCGGGAAGATGTGAATGTAAACCCTGCTTCGGCTTCCAACCAGAAACACTTCAATACCCATATCCGGTACACCGAATTGTATCTGAACTATGCCGAAGCTGCCAACGAAGCATGGGGACCGGAAGGGACCGGGTCAAATGCTTATTCAGCAAAGGACATTATCGGTCTGATCAGAAAACGTGCCGGCATTACCCAACCCGATTCATACCTGACCTCTGTAACCAGCAAAGATGCCATGCGCACACTGATTCGCAACGAGCGCCGGCTGGAGCTTTGCTTTGAGGGCTTCCGTTTCTGGGATCTGCGCCGCTGGAAACACAACCTGACCGAGCCCGCAAAAGGGGTACGTTTCGGAGCAGACGGTGGCATCAATTATTTCAATGTTGAAAACCGCGCTTACGACAATGCCTATATGCATTACGGCCCTGTTCCCGAAAGAGAAATCATCAAATTCGGGTTTGTGCAGAATCAGGGTTGGAAATAATTAAAATCTTAAATAACATACCTATGAAAAGGATTCTTTTATATCTGGTGCTGTCGATCTGTTTTTTCTCCTGCAAAAACTTTGACATCGTTCACCCTGACTTCGATTACACCGCCGGTTATTTCCCGTATCAGTATCCGGTAAGAACATTGATCCTGGGCGACGACATCTATGACAACTCTAACGACAATGCGCATAAATTTGTCATTTCAGCAGCCATGGGCGGTGTCTATTCCAATGACAGAGACAGAAGATTTGAGATTGCACTCGATGAATCACTTTGTGAGGATATCCGGTTCGCTGCGAACGGTGATACCATTCGCCCGCTTCCATCCAATTATTACACGCTGAGCTCTGCGAATTCTATTGTAATTCCCAGGGGCAAGTTCAACGGAGGTATTGAAGTGCAGCTTACTGAGGCATTTTTTAACGATCCCAAATCCTTTAAGCTCAGCTACGTAGTGCCGCTGCGTATTACAGGTTCTCCTGATCTGGATTCAATCGTAACAGGAAGCACATCCCTGCCTAACGCAGATCCCAGGGTGGCAGGTAACTGGACGGTAGTTCCCAAAAACTTTACGATGTTTGCCATCAAATACATCAACGAGTTTCATGGAAACTATTTCTTCCATGGTGAAAGCAGTGTGAAGGACTCCACCGGAACTACCGTCGAACAAAAGACTTACAAGGCCCAGTATGTGGAACAGAATGGGGTTACTCTGCTGACCACCAGCGGAAGAAATCAGGTAACCTACAGTACCTCCTTCCAGTCAGATAAACTTGCAGGTTCACTACGCTTACTGCTCAATTTCACCGATAACAAATGTAGCATCACATCCGGCAGTCCGGAATACACGATAACAGGTTCAGGTGAATTCAAAAAGGGTGCCTATGAGTGGGGTAACAAATCCCGCAATGGAATTGAGCTCACTTACACGGTAACAAAAGGCAAAAACGTGTATCAGGCCAAGGAAACTTTGGTAGCCAGAGACCGTGCCGTGGTAATGGAAGTATATAATCCTCAGGTATTCTGACAACAGCTCTGTTTTTATTGCAAGGAGCGGAGGGTTAAGGGCGGAGGGATTTTTCACTTGTATAAGCTCAGCGGGAATCTGCCTGCTGAGCTTATCTCCTCCCCCCCCTACATCAGAATATTATTCATCGGCGCGAGCGGAGCAGGAAGATCCTTTTCGCCGAGCATATCCCTCAAATCAATTTCAATGTTACGACTGATCTGAGTAATAGAAACGTCGTTAGCATTTCCTTCAAAAGGATTTTCGGTACTCTCCCCTATTTGCTGCAAGGTCATAAACACCCACCCTGTCATCACACTAAAAGGAATTGTCAACCAGACAAATGGTTCTCCGATTTTAGAGAATTCATTCAGAAAACCAAAAGGCAGCAGTGCGCAGAATGCATTCGTAAAGAATACATTAATGGTGGAAAACTGCCTCGGATAGGGAAAGTTCTTGATACGCTCACATTTTCCCTGCTGATCGTAAAGTTCTTTAAACTGGTTTTCAAGTGCTACATAATTGAAGTCCGTCACCAATCCGTGCTCATTGAGTTTGCGTAACTGATCGGTCTGCAAGGCAATAATCTGCACTGCCCTGTTTTTACGTTCCAGAATAAATTGCCGCTCCTGCTCAGACAAAAAGGGCTTCAACTCTTCTTCCAGACTGCTTTCCCATTCCGGTACTTTGTAGTATTGCAGATATTCCCTGTTCCAGCTTTTGGTTTTCACGTGCTCCCAACTCTTGCTTTCTCTTAGCTGAAACCGAAGCGCCGTAAGCCATGCAATATGCCTGTATACCATTTCCTTATGGAGTAATTTTTCTTCTGCTTTGTCATCGGTACGTATAAAATCCTTGATCATCATCGACAAGGCACGGCTGTTATTGATAATCGCCCCGTAGATCTGTCTGGCTTCCCAAAGGCGGTTGTAGGTCTGGGTATTGTTAAAACCGGAAATGAAAGCAGTAGCGGTACCCAGCAATGCCACAGGCACCCAGGGAATAGCGAGCCAGGTCCAGCCCAGGAAGTAAAACAATAATGTGGGCACTACACTTATGAGCAGCATTTTATAGATTTTCTCCTTGGTCCATGGAATAAAATGGATCAGTTTATAATGACTTCCTACGTTCATTTTGGTTCATTGTAATGGTTAAAAAATAGGTTATCTCAATGCCCGCTGCCGGTCACTTTCAGCTCATTCAGGTCCAGTTGCAATTCTGCTTTCCTGATTTCTTCGTCACTGAAAAATTTCTCCTTTCTAAGCTGAAACAGCTCCTTACGCTGCGCTGCGTAAATGCCCAATAAAACATGATGATAGCCGGAAATGACCTGATGCTGCGAATGGCACATTTCCAATGAGGCCAGCCGCTCTTCGTTCCGAAGCATCTCGTTTTGCAAATTGTCTTTCATTTGTCCCACCAGCTCATTGGTTGACGTATGATGACTGTATTGTTCAGACAATAATTGCAGAGCAAGTTTATCGAGCCGCAACTGGATACCGGTTCTCTGCTCGTCTTCAGGTAATGTTTTGTCTATCTCCCCGATTTTAATAAGCCTGATTACCGCAGGAAGCGTAAGCCCCTGAAAAACAAGGGTAACGAATATAACAACAAAGGTAATGAAGATGATCAGGTTACGCTGCGGAAATGCTGAACCATCTCCCATCGCAAGCGGGATAGAAAGCGCCGTTGCCAGTGATACCACACCACGCATGCCTGCCCAGCTGGTGAGCAGAGGCCCTTTCCAGCCTGGTGTCGGCTCTTTTCTTATCGTTGCGCTCAGCCAACGTGGCACATGTGCCGCAGGAAAAACCCAAAGAAAACGCAGTGCAATAATGATGGCACTTACGATTACTCCGTATTTAATGCCGTCCATCACCGAGTATTCGCCAAGCCCCTGCACAATATCGGGCAGTGACAGACCGATCAGAATAAAAACCAGCGCATTCATTACAAAAATCATTGTCGTCCACACGCCCAGCATATTCAACCTGGTGCTGCCTGTCCTGAAAACTTCATGTGAGCGGTAAGATATAAATAAGCCTCCGCTCACTACAGCCATCACACCGGAATAATGAAACTGTTCGGCAAATAGAAATAGAATATAGGGTGTCATCACCGTCAGGGCGGCATCAATCGCAGGTGTTGTAGGTAAAAACCTGTGTACTGCATACATGATATGCGCACCAGCCAAACCGATCACAATGCCCATTCCCGCAACGAGAAAAAACTGGCCGGTAGCCTCCTGCATCGAGAATGAACCTGTCAGTACTGCAACCAGCGCGAACTTGAATACGATCAGTGAAGAGGCGTCATTGACCAGGCTCTCCCCTTCCAGAATAGTAATCAGTCTTTTGGGGACCTTGATACCTTTCAGTACCGTAGCTGCAGCAACCGCATCGGGCGGAGAGACAATTCCCCCTAGCAAAAAACCAAGTGCAAGTGTGAAACCCGGAATGAGTGATACAGAAGTGTATGCCACGATCGAGGATGTAAAGAATACAAGCCCAAATGCCAGCATTGAGATGGCGCGTTTCCATTTCCAGAAATCATTCCAGGAAGTATACCAGGCAGCTTCATACAAGAGCGGAGGCAGGAAAATCAGAAAAATCACTTCCGGATCCAGATGCAGCTGTGGTACCCCGGGGATAAAACTGACGGCCAGGCCGGCAATGACCAGAAAAATCGGATAGGCAATTCGTATTCGCTGGGCCAGCATGACCAGCAGAAACATGGCAAAAAGCAAGACTAAAATCAAGAGTAAAGTATGATGCATATGTTTGTTTGAGTGTAATTGTTTCGTTTTTGGTGATTAGTGTACGGCCACTACGTACATGTTCCCTTGCCCGTATACGGAAGGTCTTTCCGCAATCTTCTTCACTTCCATGAATTTTGTCTTTTCAAGCAGTTCTGTTAGCTGCAAAAAAGTGACCGGATACGGCACCCGCTGATTGGCTGCCTTTGTATCGTATTCAATAATGATCATTTGCTGAATGGCAGGGAAGCGCTTTAACAGTTCAGTAATGAACCGTTTTTTATCCCTGACATAATGAAGCGAATTCCCCATCATAATCCCCGTTATGCTCTCATCCACAACCATATCTAAGCTTTCAAAATCTGAGAGGATAAACTCTATTGCCACATTACTTCCTGCTACCTGTTGCAGATGCTGAGGATACTGGTCTACGGCATATATCTTACTTGTTTGCGGAAGCAGTTCCGCCAGGGCGTAGGTGAAGGTGCCCGTCCCGCAACCCAGATCGAGCCAAATCTGAGAACTGTCATGGTTGTAAACTGCATTTCGAAGTAAATTTACTGCCTCCTGAATCTTCACTTGTTACCCTATTTTATTGATATTGAATACATATGCATCACTACCTGCGGTAACTAGTGCTGCAAAAAACGCCTGATTGTTGAGTAACTAAATAGAATCACGCAATACTATTGAGCCTGTTTCCGGGACAAGCAATCCGATGCTCTGTTATTTCTCTCCCGGATATGTTGCGCGATTAAAGCGACAAATTTTACAAAACTTTTGGAAACAGATGTATTACAAACTTGTCAAACTTTTCACTTCCACTGTCAGTATACTACCGCCAATAGAAAGTTGTCACATTTACCCCTCCTGATTGTCGCTTTATCACCTTATGCGAGTGATCTGATTCCCTGACATTTGTATTCGTCGGACAGCACGACAAATTAGCTAAATTGTTCACAAAATTAAAAGGTTACGATCATGGGTGTAAAACAAGCATGGCTCAATCTGCCGGTTAAAAATCTGGAAGTATCGCGCAAATTTTTCTCGGATATCGGATTCAGAAGTAACCCGATGCACGATAACAATCCAAACGCCGGTAGCTTTTACATTGGAGAAAAAGATTTTGTACTGATGCTCTTCCCTGAGCAGACATTCGCAACGATTGTACACAATGCTGTGGCAGACACTGCGAAGGGACATGAAATGCTGATCAATATTGATGCTGAAAGCAGGCAGGAGGTGGATGTATTCGCCGAGACAGTCAGAAAAGCTGGCGGGAAGATATTTGCCGAGCCAGGTGAAGCTGATGGCTGGATGTATGTTGTCGGATTTGAAGATCCTGATGGTCACCGCTGGGCAATGCTTCATATGGATATGTCCAAAATGCCGGGTCAGTAAAAACTATATATCTTTATTATTGAATTACTTAACCAACACATCACCATAAAACTTTTAATCACATGGCTACGATCAACCCCTATCTGAACTTCAACGGCACAGCAGAAGAAGCTTTCAGATTTTACCAGTCCATCCTTGGTGGAGAACTGTCTATCATGAAGATGGGTGGAGCACCGGGATCAGAAAACTTTTCCGAAGCAGACAAAAACCTTGTCATGCACGCTTCGTTACCTGTCGGTAAAAATATATTGATGGCATCCGACTGCGTTGAGTCAATGGGCCATAAACTGATTCCGGGCAACTACTCATACATTTCACTCAGCCCCGATTCCAGAGAAGAAGCCGACCGCATCTTCAACGCATTGGCCGAAGGCGGAGAAATTGAGATGCCGTTAGACGATATGTTCTGGGGAGACTATTTCGGATCGCTGAAAGACAAATACGGAATTCTCTGGATGATCAACTATAACGACGGCTCGCATGCTGCATAAGTAGAAACTTCTTTAAAAAGCGCCTTCACGAGTGGATCGTGGAGGCGTTTTTGTTATATAATCTGAGCAAATCCGTAACCATCTTTTTCCATCAGACATCTAAAAAATGCATAAATTTACACGGATTAATAAGGTTTTTGAATCTCACTCAAAAGAGAAAGCTATGAAGACAAAGCTTACATTAATGATAGAGCAATCCACTATTAAAAAGGCCAAAAAGTACGCTCAACAGAGAAGGAGAAGCCTTTCCAGCCTCATTCAGAATTACTTAAAAGCTTCATCTAATGATGAAGTTTCAGCTGAAGACGAATTTTCTCCAACTGTGAGTTTGTTAAAAGGTTCTTTTAAACAGACGCAAAAACTGGGTTATAAGGAAGAATTGGTTAATCGTTTATCCGAAAAATATCGGCGTTAGTTCTCTTCTTCCGATTTAGTACACAGCCCATACTTTGTGCTTTAATACAAAAAATCCAATTATGGGCCATAATACCCCACCCACAACTATCTCCAGTATTTTGGCTCGACACAGAAACTCTTTAAAATTTAAGGCTGACACTAAACATCTGGAGCCCCATTAGATATACGTTCTATGATCCTCCTCGCACGGCGAGTCATCTGACATCCAAAATACTAATATCGCCCGGCTCTTCAACTGAAGCCTCTCCTCTCACCACCACATAGGTATAAATCCAAACATTAAATTGACCTTTATGATAAAAATCATATCCCTTCTACCATTAATAGTGGTACTGATAAGCTGTGGCCCCAAATATGAAACCAAATACTTCAAAGCGATATCAGAGAACAAGCTCGACACCGCACTGTTGACATTACACATATCGGACGCAGGATTTTACGGAGATTACCAAATCAGATATGACGATAAATCCACAGACGATGGCACCGTTACCGGTAATATATCGGGCGATACCTTGTTGGGCAAATACAAATACCTTTCCAAAGATAACGTGAGGTCTATTGCCCCTATCGTCTTTTTGAAACAGGACGAAATACTGAAATTGGGTACCGGCACAGCAGGGACATATATGGGATTTCATGTGTACGCACGTGGCTCGATCGTGTTTAAGGATTCATTATTTCAGTTTCAACCCATCGGCCTGGAGGAACTGAATTCTCTTAAAAAATAAGAAGCAAAAGCTTCCACAGGAACTCTCTGAGAAGGCACTCTATAACAGAAACCTCCACCAATACCAGATCAGCGGAGGTTTTTGATTTTAGTTCAGGAAAAGTTACGGTTGATAAACTCCGTCGTAAGGATTCTGGTCAGAACTTACAAGATTTTTATTGCTATTGAATTCATTGACAGGGATCTGCAGAACGAATTGCCACGAACGTGCCGGAATCGTTACTTTCGCCGGATGGTCCCCGGTCCGGGTAAATCCTTTCTGTGTACGCTTCAGGTCAAACCAGGCTTTCCCTTCGGCATAAAGTTCTTTTCTTCTTTCGAGCAGAATACTTTCTACCAGTGCATTGCCGGTTGTATTCACACGCGTTGCCTTTCTGGCATCCTGCAATTGCCATAAAACGGTCTTTGCATCAGCTTCTTTTCCCTGGCGTGCAAGCGCCTCCGCTTCGATCAGATACATCTCCGCCGAACGCATCAGCACAACATCTCCGAAAAAGTCGTCCTGCGCTTCTCTGAATTTGTCAGAAGTCCAGTGGCCGTGATCGGTTCTGAACCAGAACTGGTTGCGTACATCACCAGCCTCAAAAAGGTTTTTGAATGCATCATTCACATAAAGAAAATCAAATGTCCAGCGCGTGCCTCTGGTCTGGTTCGCCCAGAGCGTAAACGGAGAGCCGTTGCCGAAATTTTGGGTAGAGGACTGATTGACACCCCACATCCACTCGCCCAAAGTCCAGTCATTAAACCCTGACTTAAACTGTGTTTCGGTCATCAGAGGAAAGTTGGTCTTCGCCGCTTTCGCCATCGCTTCCGCATTGGCCCAGTCCTCCATGGTCAGATACACCTCTGACAAAATACCCTGCGCCACAGGTAAGTTGATCTGGCTCTTATAATTACGGGAATAACCTCCCAGCAAATCAATCGCACCTTTCAGGTCATTGACGATATTGGTGTAAATCACAGAC
Source organism: Dyadobacter luteus (assembly GCF_003383615.1). Taxonomy (GTDB): domain Bacteria; phylum Bacteroidota; class Bacteroidia; order Cytophagales; family Spirosomataceae; genus Dyadobacter; species Dyadobacter luteus. The sequence goes on along the minus strand of NZ_QNUL01000002.1, from coordinate 371,515 downwards.
ACCTTCTCGCGTGACTTACCCTCTGTGGTTCCGCCCACAGCATAGTAAGGTACTCCCGGCTGTTCTTTTGCGATGGAATAAGTCTGCTGATAGAAACGTACCAGATAAAAGTAGGCCCAGCCACGGATTGCCATCGCCTGCCCTTTGATATTGTTCTTCTGTGTTGCGCTTCCTTCTGCCCTGTCGATATTATCAAGAATAATGTTGACATTATTGATAATCGTGTAATAATAGGCCCACACATTGGAAGTCATCGCGCCATCTGCTCTGGTCGGGTTCGTATTGTAAGCATAATATACCTGCATCTGGCCCATTGAGTTACGCACGATCAGATCCTGCGCCATGATATCGAAGCCATTATTGTATTGCAGTATGGTACTGAATTCAATATCAGTACCACGCAGACGCATATAGTTATATACACCGTTGATCGCATTCTGCGCACCTGATACAGTTCTGAACAACAATTCATCAGAAATAGATGTTGAAGGACCTGTTTCCAGAAATTCATTGTCACAACCTGTCGATGCTACTGCCAGCATCGCGGTCATTCCATATATAAAAGCATTTTTAAATCTCATGATCTTAATATTTTACCTTGATAGTATCTCGATTTACAATGTAACCTGAAGTCCGAATGACCAGCTCTTACGGATAGAGCCTGCACCGCTTCCGTTTGTCCCGTTCGCCACTGTTCCATTCAGCCCTGTTTCAGGATCTGTTCCTCTTCTGGCTGCTGCTCCCCACGTTAATGGGTTAGTCGCCTGACCAAACACTTTGATGTTACCAACATACAGCTTCTGAGCTACAGTTTTAGGGATGTTGTATCCCAGTGATACGTTACGCAATCTGAGGAAACTGTTATCAAACAAATACTGAGAAGAAGCCACAGTGATGTTGTTTTGTGTAAACTCAGACAAACGTGGAATACGGGTATCTCTGTTTTCAGGAGTCCAGCGATCAAGGATATCAGTACTCATGTTAAAACCTCTTCTGTAACGCACCCCTTCAGCATAATCCTGATCGTACATTTTTCCACCTACACTGTAATAAAGCATTACTGAAAGATCAAAACCTTTATAGGTAAATGTGTTTGTCAGTGCACCGAACAGATCAGGCAGTGAACTTCCCTGGAAACGCTTCTGATCGTTGTTGCTTACTTCTGTATAAAGCTCAGTAGCTTCACGGCTGCCATCAGCGTTGTATTTCCACCAGGTATTGTTTCCGGTTTCAGGATTGACACCTGCCCAGTCTACAAGGAAGAATTCGTAACGCGACTTGCCCTCCACCATTTTGAAACGGCCGTCAATAATTTCAGCTTGAGGTAGGCGGGTAATCACATTTTTGTAGTGAGATGCATTTAAATCAATATCCCATGAGAATTCTTTATTTCTTACTACATAAGTACCCAGCTCTACCTCAATACCATTGTTCTTGATATCACCGATGTTTTCAGATATGCTGCTCAAACCTACCGAGGGTGCAAGTGGACGGCTGAAGATCAGATCCTTGGACTTTCTGCTGAACAAATCCACAGAACCATGCAAACGGCGGTTGAATAACTGAAAGTCAACCCCAAGATCTGTCTGCTCGTTACTTTCCCAGATCAGATTAGGTGTTGGCAACTTGGAAAGCAATACCCCAGCATCGTTGTAGTCATTGTACCCTGTGGCGTACAACCCCTGGTAGGCATAGTACCCAACAGTCGTAGACATCTGGTCATTTCCTACAGTACCATGGCTCGCTCTGATTTTCAGGTTATTCAGCCAGGTCGCTCCGGCCATAAAGTTTTCTGCTGACAGAATCCACGCTCCACCCACAGACCAGAAGTTACCCCAGCGGTTGGCTTTCGAGAAACGTGAAGAACCGTCCTTACGGAAAGAAGCAGACAAGTAGTATTTCTGATTGTAGTTATATTCAACTCTGGAAAGGTAGCTCATCAGGCGGTAGTTGTCTTCCGAGGAAGTTGAAGAAGACATCTGTGCTGCAGCACCCAGTTCATAGAGTCCACCCAGGGCGAAACGCTCTTTGGCTGCACTCAGGTAGTTGTAACGGGCACGGTACATTTCCTGACCTGCCAATACGTTGATATTGTGCTTGCCAAAATCCTTATCGAAAGTAACAAGATTGTTAATCGTGTAAGTAAAGCGGCGGTCCGACCAGCGTGACGACCACCCACCGTAGCCTGCTGTGGAAGTAAGGGTCGCAGACTGGTAGTTGTGTCCTCCACTAAGTTGAAAATCAGTACTGATACCACTGCGGAATTTTAGGAAAGGAAGAATCTGAATCTCTGCAAAATTCCGGGTCGACATGTTGTCATTCTGGTTAAAGCTGAAATGCCAGTCGTACGGATTCTTGTAATCTCCCACAAAAGCCGGGTTCCATCCTCTCCACTCCGTTCTTGTTGCATCACCGAAGTCAGGCAGCAGGTTTCCGTAAGGGTCACGTTTATAAGCATTGGCAGTATAATCCCATTCATATACAGGATAAACTGAAGGCATTACACGTGTAAACCGCGCTTCCACATTCGGATTCTGTTGTTTTGTATGCGTGTAGGTAAGGTTTGTTCCTACATTGAGCCATTTAGTCACCTGGGAATTCAGATTAGCCCTTCCGGTAAAACGTTCAAAGCCCTGTACTTTGAAACTTCCTTTGTCATTCAGATACGCTCCCGAAATGAAGTAAGAAGTTTTGTTGTCAGTTCCGGTAGCACCGCTGATATCCAGACTGTACTCCTGTCTGAGACGTGGCTTAAAATATTCTGTTAACCAGTCACCAGAGAAAAGCTGAACTGCGTCCGGCTTTAATTTACCGTCCAGTCCGATTGGTGTTGGTGTATTATAAATGTTTCTGTCACGGTTCTGGAAATACTCCTGAACAACGTTGTCGGTAGCATACTGCGCTGCGGCCTCTGCAGTCAATCCTCTGTCCATACGGCCATTTCTAAGCGATTCCCATGCAAGTTCCATCAATTGCTGTGGTTCCAGCTTATCAGGATAAGCCACAGCCATATCAGCATAGCCCCAGTTGCTTCTTACATTCACAGTCGGCTTACCCGCTTTTCCTTTTTTGGTGGTGATCACCAATACCCCGTTGGCAGCACGTGAACCATACAGGGTTGTAGCTGCGGCATCTTTTAAAACAGTCATGCTCTCAATATCATTCGGGTTAATTGAGTTCAGACTCCCGTCGTAAGGCATACCATCCAGAATATACAGAGGATTGTTACCGCCTCCTACTGAACTTAATCCACGAATCACGATCGTCGCATCACTTCCCGGGGCGCCGTTGGTGTTCAGCACCTGTACACCAGGACTTGTTCCCTGTAGTGACTGCGTAATGTTTGTGGGCTGAGTCGACATCAACCTCTCGCTGCTTACCACAGTGGCCGAGCCGGTAAATGCTTTTTTGTCAGACGTACCGTATGCAGCGTTGATCGTAACCTCCTGCAGTGAAGTGGCGTCTTCTGAAAGATAAATCTTATAATCTGTCCTGGAATCAATAGCGATGGTCTGCTTTACATAACCGATAAAGGAGATCGAAAGCGTTCCCTTGCCGGAAACCTGAAGAGAGAAAACGCCGTCAGAATTGGTCTGCGTACCTGAGCTCGTACCTTCCACCAAAACGGTAGCACCTGGTATGGGCTTATCATCATTTTTCCCGATCACCGTTCCGGTGATGGTCTTTGTTTGGGCCAGCACTACCTGGGCGAGCAGCAAACAGAACATTAAATAAACATACTTTCTCATACTGTATTTACTGTTTAAAGGATGAAAGTGGGGTTTAGAAATAGCATACAACAGACATGGACTGGCGCAACTGCACCACCCGAAACTAAAAAAGCAAACAATTGCAGGCATGCCCGTTCCGTTGTTACAGGAACAGCATGAATACATCATCCTGAATGCGAAACACGCAGGACGCTTCAGAGGAAACGATTCGGTTACGCGTCAATCAGCCTGATATCCGCAAACTGGAATAACATAACGGACACAGATATACGCAAAAATTAGCTTACTTTCAGATTGAGCAACGATTCATTTTTTATCACATCATAAACAAAAATTGTGGAGCGCTAAATAACATTTTTCAAATACCCATGGTAAGGCGATTCCGGTTTCGCTTTTACAATATTAGTGACATTGAAAGAGCATTTCTTTACCGATATTAACACAAAGAGTATCTTTTTTAACTTATTTTAAACTAATATTTGGCATAAATACATTATTACAATCATATATATCATCAAAGTTAGTTTATGTGGAATATTATATCAGATTTATACAATATTATTACTTTAACAAGAATAAAGTTTTGACACAACACAAGTATAGCAAATCTTCAAAATCAACAATTTTTATGCATGTAGTGAAAAATCACGTTTCAAAAACGAAGTGAAAGAGTATAAAAATTTCATTTTGCAGCAAAACAGGGTTACAAGCATTTTATACAAAACATACCCTTCTAACAAAATAGTACCATTTTATAGCAAGCGGCGGAATCAACATATAGTACCTGAAACTGTGCCCAAACTCCCTGAATAGCGTTGTTGCATCAGTCTGTCATTGCAAAAATCAAACAACATCCTGTTTTTTCATCCTGACCTGTCTTTTCCTGCTGACAGATATATATCTTTGCGATATATCCGACAATACATATCGAAACTGATGAGAAAAAAGCTACTATTTTTCATGCTGAGTGCCTGTTCAGCCACATTTGCCAATGCACAACAATCCACTGACACTTTAGCTGCCAACAGAACCTTCCAGTTGGGCGAAGTAACCATTTCGGGCTTGTCCGGCAAAGACAGTAGTTCAGTGCTGTCCTATCAGCGCATTGAAAAATTCAACCGCAACGATCTTTCCAATGCACTCAATATCCTTCCAGGCGTTAACATTGCCAATGTAGGTCCCCGAAACGAGTCGGTAGTATATGTACGCGGTTTCGACCTCAGACAAGTTCCTGTATTTATAGATGGTGTACCGGTATATGTTCCCTACGATGGCTACGTAGACATGGGCCGTTTCACGACTTTCGATCTGGCAGAAATTAATGTATCTAAAGGTTTTGCTTCCATATTATATGGTGCCAATACGATGGGTGGTGCTATTAACCTTGTATCCCGCAAGCCGGTCAGTAAATTCGAGATCAACGGACGTGCAGGTGTGTTCAGCGGAGAAGGTTACCGCTGGAACGTAAATGCCGGTTCGCGCTTTGGTAAATTCTTCTATCAGGCCGGCGCTTCTCAGTTGAAGCAGAAGACCTATCCGTTGTCGGCAGATTTTGTACCAAGGCGGTATCAGCAAACCGAAGATCGTGAAAATGCCTACAGGAACGATCTTAAGTTCAGTGTAAAAGCCGGATTCACCCCTAACGCTACCGATGAATACGTAATCGGTTATGTGAATCAGCAGGGTGAAAAAGGAACGCCTCCATATATAGGTGATGATACCAGGATCACGACCCGCTTCTGGAAATGGCCTAAATGGCATAAGCAGAGTCTTTACTTTATATCCAGCACAAATCTGACTGAAAAAAGCAAGATCAAGTCCCGGCTTTACTACGACACCTTTGTAAACCAACTTTTCAGCTACGACGATACTACCTACACGGCACAGACACGCGGGTATGCTTTTCAGAGTTTCTACAACGATTATACAGTGGGCGGAAACGCTGAATACGAATCCAGAGCTATTGCTAACAATGTATTCAAGCTCAACGTGCAGTACAAACGCGATATTCACAGAGAAAACGATCTGAACGAACCCCTACAAAACTACATTGACAATACACTTTCCATTGGTATTGAAAATACTTACCAGATCACACCTGCACTGGCTTTCATTCCAGGCGCCAGCTTCAACATGCGAAACAGCGACAAAGCGGAAGAATATAATGCAACGACAAAAGAAATTACCAATTTTGCTGACAGTAAAAACAATGCTTTCAATTTGCAAGCTGGTTTGTTCTGGGACATCAGTACCAATCATTCATTGAAAGGATCAGTTGCACGCAAGACCCGCTTCGCGACGATCAAAGACAGATATTCCTACCGCATGGGACAAGCCATCCCCAATCCTGACCTGCACGCAGAAACAGCTGTGAACCTGGACCTGAGTTACACCGGAAAAATTGCTCAGCGACTTGGTATCCAGGCAAGTATTTTCAATAGTGCTATCAATGACATCATCCAGCAGGTGGACAACGTACAACCTAACAGATTCCAGTTACAGAATGCAGGTAAAGCCCGTTTTTATGGAGCAGAAGCCGGATTGGATTACGCTTTGGCGAAAGGATTGAAAATAGGATCGAACTATTCATTTATCAAAAGAAAAAACATCAGCAACCCGAATATCCTTTTTACCAACGTACCCGAGCATAAGGTATTCGCCTACGCAGATTACACATTCCTGGGAAGAGCGAATGTTCTGGTCAGCTATGAACACAACAGCGACCGATACAGCACATCTTACGGCACGCAGGCAAAAGCTTACAGCCTTGTGAATGCCAAGGCAAGCGTGAAACTTTACAAAGGCATATCTGCCGAAGCAGGTATCAACAACATTTTCGATAAGAATTATAGTCTGGTGGAAGGCTTCCCCGAAGCAGGGCGCAACTTCTTTGTAAATTTGGTTTTCAGTCATTTCTAAAATGAATCAGAGCAAGGCAAAGAACAGTAATTTTCAAAAACCTGGACGGATCAAACTCGTCCTGGCTTTTGGCATTTTGCTCTTTTGTATAGTGATCCAAAGTTTCCGCCCGGCTGATGAGCCCATTCTGAAATATCCGGCCAATTTCGGTTCCCGGTTTACCATTCCGGCCGACAATCGAACGACCGTCGCCGGCGTTAAACTCGGGAGGTACCTGTTTTACGAAAAAGCCCTTTCTGCTGGCAACAAGCTATCCTGCGAGAGTTGCCATGAACAAAAACTGGCTTTTACTGATGGGCGCCGGGTCAGCATGGGCGTTGATGGCAACTTCACCAGCCGAAACGCGATGTCTCTGGCCAACTTGCTATGGGTCAGAAACTTCTTTTGGGACGGCCGCTCTTCGTCCCTTGAAGACCAGGCGCAGTTCCCTCTTACCGACCCGCACGAAATGGGACAATCGTTGTCTGAATCCGTTCAAAAAATCAGCAGAATTTCGGAATACCCTCCCCTGTTTGAGCAGGCATTCGGTACCAACCAAATTACAGAAACCAATATCCTGAAAGCCCTGGGACAATTCGAACGCACGCTGATCTCAGCCGGATCGGACTATGACAAGTACCTGGCAGGTCAGTATAAACCAACACCACAACAACTGAGAGGTATAGCATTGTTTGAAAATGCCCCGAATCCGACGACCGGCAAACGGGGTGCTAACTGTGCGCACTGCCACGGAACGCCAAAAATGTATAAAGAGCTATTTCACAACAATGGACTGGACGCTGTTCCCGCAGACCCTGGAAGAGAAAAACTGACCGGACAGGATACCGACCGGGGCAGGTTCCGGGTTCCTACATTGCGCAACATCATGCTCACAGCGCCTTACATGCACGACGGACGTTTCGCTACGATAGGACAAGTGCTGGATCATTACAGCGACCATATTCAACAAAGCCCTTCACTTAGTAGCTTTCTTCAGGATATTTCCAATGACAAGTATGGCACTACGCTTGCCCTCAAAACTGAAGAGAAAAAGGATATTATTGCCTTTCTTCAAATGCTTACAGACTCTTCCTTTATCAATAATCCTGCCTTTTCAAATCCGCACGCCAGACTTACATCTAACGGACAAGATTAGTAACTTCTGTAAACTGTAAAGCCTTTCCTGGTGCGGCAACCTGCACATTTGTCAGGATCAGATTATCGACATACTGAAATTCACCGGCCTGCTGCGCCTGCAGGACCACATTTTCAAGCAATACATTCTCTGCATGTGCCAGCGGCCAGCCCAGAAAAGCAATCGCCTTTTTCATATCCTTGGCTTTCACGTTCCGGATCGTGATGTTGCGGTACCTCGGGGTGGCCATCGCAAACGGAACCACTATTTTCTGCCATTCATCGACATAATCATCCCCATTCACTTTCCTGAGCGCATAGTCAATAGCTGTACCGCCATTTTTGATTTCCCAGCCATCGTGCGTGATATTCTCTACCACCCCTCCCCTTCCCGGCCGCGGTTTAAACTTGATGGCAGCGCTATTGCCATCCGCTTTACAATTTCGCACCAGTACGTTACGGACACCACCAGCGGTTTCTGTTCCCATAGAAACTCCGCCGTGCCCGGCTTTGAACAAACAGTTCTCTATCACCACATTTTCGGTAGGTATATTGACACGCAAGCCATCTGATCCCCGTCCGGATTTGACTGCAATACAATCATCGTCCACCGAAATGGTGCAATTGCTTACTAAAATATCCCGGCTCGAATCAATGTCTATGCCGTCCGTGCTGGCAGCTCGTTTTCCTTCCTCATTGATCGGATTGAATATATCAAGGCCATCAAGCACCACTGATTTACTGTAGCAGATATGCACCGTCCAAAACCCCGAATTCATCAGCTTCAGCCCTGAGATGCGCGAGTTGGTTACTTTATCAAAAAGCACAAGTCTGGGACGTGGTACATACCAGTCAATCAGATCGCCAGGAATCGTTTTAGAAAGTGTATCCCGTCTGCTCCAGTAATTTTCCCACCAATAGTATCCCGAGCCGTCGATAGTCCCCTCACCTTCCAGCACCACATTTTTAGCATCAATGGCATTGATAAAAGCAGACGGCCAGTCCATCTCAATTCCGGCAATACGGGTATTTTTTAAAACCGGATAGTTTTCAATACCTGACACTGCGCGTAGTTTAGCCCCTTTGTCAACACGAAGATGTACTTTGGATTTCAGGAAAATCGCACCTGATGAATACACACCTCCCGTCACAAGCACTGTACCGCCACCCAGGCGGAAGCATTCATCCACCGCCTTTTGAATCGAACTGGTATTAACCCGTACCGAATCGCCCACCGCACCGAATTTTCTAATATCCAGCACCCTGCCCGCAACAGAAGCTTTGTTTGAAGACTGGTTCTGTGCCAGCAAGCCCTCTGCTGTATAGGCCATTAACACGATAAACAATATATATTTCAATGCTTTTTTCATTGTTGGCCTGATATACTTTGTAGTTGCCTATGGTGACGGATTATGGGTGGGTTGACCCTGGGTTGGGGGAGGGAAACGGATAATCATTTTATCCGCATTGCTAAACTTACTACTTTCGGACTTCTAAACCTTAATTCCCCATGCCTACCCCACTCCACCAGCACATCAGCAAAATCCTGAATAACGATCCTGCATTTTCAGAGGAGATCAGTAGTAGCTTTAGGCGATTGAAGGTGAAGAAGAAAACGGTTCTTCTGAGCGAAGGCGATCCTTGCCGCTATATCTATTTTGTGGAGAGAGGATGTTTGAGGCTTTACTTTACCAAAGACAACGGGACACAGCAAACCACACAGTTCGCTCTGGAAAACTGGTGGTTGAGTGACTATACCGCATTTAACGCACAAACTACAGCCCAGTTTGCAATTGAAACGGTAGAGCAAAGCGAGGTTCTCTGTATCGACTCTCAGGGTTTGGAGAAACTATTTGCAGACCATCCCGCATTTGAAAAGTATTTCCGGCTTGTCCACCAGAGAGCTTCTGCAGCAGCACAAAACAGGATCCGTTTTCTGTACGAATTGACCAGGGAAGAAATGTATACCAATTTTATTACGAAGTACCCTGACTTCTGCCAACGTATCCCACAATATCTGCTAGCCTCCTTTCTGGGTATCACACCTGAGTATCTGAGTGAGATCAGGAGGAAGGCGACCAAGCCCGCGTGAGGGATAGTAGCGGAAAGCCCGCAGTGAGACGCGAGCGAGGACTTGCAGCAATATTGAGATAAATAAATCTGGTTGTTCATCGAAAATATCCAGCAACGCTGTGCCCGACCCACAGAGGCACTCCCTTTACTTACGCATTACCAGATACCTGCTGGCTTGCTTTCAGGTATTTCAGTGAGACCAGAACTAGGCTGCGATGGGAATGGGTCATGTATGATAGTAGTTTCATTTTAAAAACTAACTATCATACAATCGATTACATTTTAAATCAATTAATTTTCTTCGTCATCAGAAACAGCATCAGCGTGCGACTCAGCTTCATAACTGTCTGCGTATTTAATCTCTTCCAACCAATATGCTGAACTGACAATATCGTAAGTAACAGTAGTCTCGGTTTTTGAAACGACGTTCAGTTGCCATAGAATGTCCTTTGCTTCTTCAAACTTATCGTCTTTCAGCTGATCCGTAAACAAGCGGCTGATCAGACTCCGGTCCGACATACCGGCAGCAAGAATCCTTACTAAAGGAGCAGCGGGATGCTCATTAAAAATACTGATGTCTCCCTCAATCTCAACGGAGAAACGAACTGCCTCGGCACGCGGAAATTTTCCATTGTAAGCATCATAAAGCAACTGAGTGGATCTGAAAAGATCCGGATGCAAATGCAGCTCAGGATATTCTTCCCAAAGTTTTTCGCTCAGAATTTCATGCGACAGGTTTTGGATCTGTCCGTTTGTCAGCCGTCCGTCAATGGTATAATCCAAAACGATCTTTGCCGCTTCTTCAGGCTCAAAGTCGGTCAGCGACATCATACACATTTCCTTTATTTCAGCATCTGCAATCTCTGACGGATTATCATAATCCATCGCATTAAGCAGATTCAATAAATCATTCTTTTCCCAAGAGCCCGGCAATTCATGAATCTGCTCGAAGGACAAAATTTTAACTTTGTAGTTACTCATATTTTTTATTTGATTGAAGGTCTTTGTGATGAACTGTGATTTTACATCCGTTTACTTATCTTATTCATGCTGATCTGTCTTTGCATGTTCGATTTGAATCGCAGATCCTCATTCCCTGGCAATTTCATGTGTTTAGTCACCCGACCTTGTACACGCTCACGCCACATTCTGAAACTGCGGGGCCGCATTTCATTACGCATCATCGCTATCACCTGCTGTTCACTTAATAGAAACTGCGCCTTGATTGCCTCAAAAGGCGTCCTGTCTTCCCAGGCCATTTCAATGACCCGGTCAACGTCTTCCGGCGTTAATTTTTTATCGTTCTGCTTCATACTGATGAATATCTCTTGCTGGTGAACTGCCCGACGCATACAAGCGATCGGTATTACAACCTGTCTGTATAAGTGTATCAATATTATGCCATTGAACCTGATTGCCTCTGTGTTGTATACCGCATAACAATGCCGGAGTGTTATCAGGGACCAAAAATCAAAACGACTTGTACATAGAAAATGCCTGTTGATCTGGTCCAAAGGGCACCTTATTATCATATCTCGGGATTTCAGTCCAACAATATCACAACCATACCGAAATGAGGAGATTTTATTTTTTATCTAATAATCCGAAAGAGTAACTGCTGATTATCCCGATGATAAACGTAGATATCTTAAAATAGTCAGCAAAATTCCGGACATCAGATGGATCATATGCTGACCCGAACAATACATTGTAAGGTCATATCTGGCTAAAAACTAATCTGATTTCTACACTTTCTTAAACCAGCTTAAGATTTCCCAAACAGGCATCCACGACCTTTGTCATGTTAATTAAACAACACAAAAACAGAGAAAATCATGGAAAATCGATTTAATATGCAGCACGTACAACCAGAAGGATATAAGGCAATGTTTGGTCTGGAAGTTTATTTACAGAAAAGCGCACTGAGCAAAACACATAAGGAACTGATCAAACTGAGGGCATCCCAAATTAATGGCTGCGCGTACTGTCTGGATATGCACAGCAAAGATGCGATCAAACTGGGAGAAAGTATTCAGCGGATTGTACTGCTGGATGCCTGGAAGGAAACCAATCTGTATACCGAACAGGAGCGCATCGTACTGGAACTGACGGAAGCAGTGACGCTGATTCACCAGGGAGGAATCTCAGATGAGTTGTACCAAAAGGCGGAAGCTGCTCTTGGAAAGGAATATGTAGCGCAGGTGATTATGATGATCGTCACGATCAACGCCTGGAACCGTATTGCGATCAGTACACATTTGCAGCCGGGAGAATAAAGATCATTTACATTGATCAAAAAGAGGAAGCCACTTTTACGGGTCGCAGAAGTGGCTTTCTCTTTTCGTAGTATTTGAATTATTTCTTTGAAATAACAATCCCTTCGTAGTCTTCCAACCGGCTTAGATCCAGGGTCAGATAACCATCTTTCCAGGTATACTTCACAGGCTTCTTTGAATTCATAGCAAAGACTTTGGCCGGTTTGAAATCAGATTGAAGGGTAAACTTCAGATCCAGAACGGGAAGTGGCTCGAAATAGGTATTGCCACTGAAACCAGTCAGGTTCACCAGATGCAGCATCAAACCTTCCATTTGCCGTGTCTTCCGGTTTTCCGGCGTATTGCGTGCATATTCCTTCAGGATCACTTCCACCTTTGCAGGTGCGTTGGTCTGTACTAGCTTCCCAGCATCAGGCATCACGTGATCCAGCGCTTCCAGTAGTATGTTTTTGTGCTGCTCATAGCCATGCACAAAGTATAAACGTCCTACATTAATTGGCAATAGTGCCGCTTTGCTCTTCGCATGTTTCTTTACCCCCATCGCATAATAACCGGTAGGCTCATGCCCGCCAATGATCTCTGGCGGACCCGGACGACCGCTGCTCAGGATCGGGAAGAATTTCTCATCTGCCCCGCTGAAATTATAGAGTCCCAGATTGAACTTCCAGAACAACATCTTTTGCAGCGAAAATCTTTTGAATTCCTTTTGATCCGGCACCAGATAATTACCTGCACCGTCATTGTCCTTACTGACTACTTTGGCACCGAAGACCTCTGAGAGGAAAGAAGGATAAGCTGAAAACGAGCGGTTGGTGCCGATCAGGTTCGTTCCGCCGGCAGCCGCTTGTTTGAGTACTTCCAATGCCTCTTCTGAAAGGTTGGTTATTTCAGGAAAAATTATTGTTTTGTAGGCTTTGATACGTTCTGCAAGTTTGGCGATCTGGGTAAACTCAATCACATCGAACTGAATATGGGCCTCTTTCAGGATCAGCGATACGCCGCGGTACTCCTGCCCCTGCTCACCATGCACCCACGAACCGGGCGCTATCACCGCTACTTTGGCTACAGACTTGTAGTTGCCATAATAAGGCTCAAATTTTTTGTGGTGGGTATAAACTTTTCGGATCACATTGAAATTGCGTTCGTCTTCGTAACCACGGGTATCACCTGCCATGCTCAGATCGAGCCCCGAACCGTTGGCAATGTTTTCATACAATCGGATCTGTACCTCCATGGGTTCCACGGCATTGAACCTGGACTGGAAGGAGATTTGCTGAATTGAGGCGTTGCTGATGATATGGTCGGGATAGGAATTGCCAGCGTTCGATACGTTATCTGAAGCTGTATACGGCCAGTACGGTAACGATGTATTGTTCTGGGATTCGTGACGGATAATATCGACGTGCTTGTCCATATAGGTACAGATCGCGGTTTGCTTGTTTTTAGATTTCACAAGCTTATTCAACCGCTCAGACCACTGATCTACGGTAAACTTTTTGAACTCCATGTACTTTCTGAACACAGGGTCGGAGCCGTCTTCTTTTAATGGCAGCTTCAGCCCGTCGCTGTAGGCAGCAAAGCTCTTCTGATCATACACATTCTGGTCTATGCCATGGTATTTATCGGCATAGGAATTGCGTGTCTGATAACCGGGCATGTTCAGGAAAATGCCGTCTACGGGGTACAGATCCATAATCTCCTCAATGATGTTGAAAGCTTTCTCCTGTACGTAGGGCGCGTTAATCGAAACCACGTACATATCCGTATTGATCATACGTTCACCTTCCGGAGAAATATAACACCAGTCGGGATGTTGCTTGTATATACTTTCGTGCATCCGGCTGAAGTCCACCCTGACCATTACCTTAATGCCATTCTGATGACATTTTTTAACCACCTCTCCGAGCATATCTGGCTTCATGTGCGGATTGGTGTAATGAAAATCCAGTTTGGTAGGATAAAAAGCCATGATACCACCCGCGTTGATGATCAGTGTGTTGGCCGAAAAGGCAACCAGGTCCTTCACCAGAGAATCAGGATTCAGCGTAGCGGCTTCATAATCAGGAAGATTTGTCTGAATGACGCGGAGATTATTTTTACGCCACCATAATTCTTCTTCAGCAGAAGCTTTCTGGGACACGGCAGCCACGCTGGTAAGCAATAAGAGACAAAATGATAAAAAGGTTTTGAGCATAGGAATAGTAAAATTGGCAGCTAAGCTAAAAAATTGAAAAGGTCAGGGTTTAAAAACAGCATGGTCGGCGATTGCAATATCTTTCTCCACTTGCGGACGCATGAGCTCCCAGTGAAAAACCTGGAATTCGGGTCCGTAGTTTTGTGTCATCACATGCGGTGTGGGCAGGTATCTGTCTTTGGTAAAACGGATCACCTGGTCCCAATGATTCAGGCATTTCTGTAACAATATAACAGCTTGTTGCTTCTGTTGCGCGTCTCCGGTTCTGTAAAATGTTTTCAGCGCTACACCTGCTCTGAGTTTATCGGCAAAGTACAAGCCCAGATGCGCCCAGACAGCGACATCCTCCAACTCGGATTTAATTGCACTGGTGGCAGCTCCCGAACGAGGCATAAGCCCATCAACCAGTTCAAGCGCCCTTCGGCTGTCGTGCTCCGAAGAATCTGCCAGGGCAAGAGGTGTAATGACATCTTCGCCCACCACCTTCTTCATCAGCGCACTATCTACATAGTCAGCAATGGATAGCATCGCTGGATCGAGTGTGGGGTGATCCAGTAGGTCTGTAATAGAGATAAGTGGATTGGATCTGTCAAAATTCCCCTTCGCCTCAGCGGGCTCGGCTTCAATAAAACCTTCGCTGTACAGCGTGTAATCCCAGGTAGAACGGTAGAAAGATGCCAGCCGCAGCGGCATATTACCCGCAAGCCTGGTAGCTTCAAGCATTGGCTTCCCTACTCCACTTCCATATTTCAGCTCAAATGCATTTTCAAACTCTTTATCGCTGGTACTTGGATTATAGAGCAGCTTTCCCCATAACTTGTAAAACAGCCACTGCTTTTCGAATGCATATTGCCAGGTTTTCTCAGGTGAAGGCTTCTGAGAATAATCTGCGGCGGGGATATACCCTTCCGAGCCTATGAAATAGCCATTAACGTAATCCTTGCTATTAAACGCGATATGCTGACGGATAAAATCAGGCTGCCCCCAACGGAGAATGAAAAAGTCCTCATTTCTGACCATCCACTGAATGTTGTAATCTTTGGGTTTCGGACTCCAGAAACGTTCGTCGATTTTACCCGAATGGTAATCGTGCGAAATAGAAAGTTTGGGTGTGGAGTGTCCGTGCGACCAGTTGAACTTGATCTCGACCAGAGCCGGATCTTTTAAATCTGCTTTGGAGATCAGCTCTCTCATCGCCACGGGGTCGCCTGCCAGTACAGACCGGTGAATGAATTTCACCGGTCTTCTCGCAGCTTTCATACCTGCCACAAAAGTATCGTCAATCCAGTCCTCGCGCTGCTGCGGTGTAAGTTTGTCAGGAAAATTACCCATCCAGTCGGCCAGCGTTACACCGATTCCGGTAAGATCCTCGTACTCATCAATCAGTTGGGTGACCGATTCCTTTGTATATTTTTTAACCTGATCAGATAAATCACTGTATTCTTTACCGCCATAGGCTTTGACAAACTCAGGAGAGACAACCACATTCCAATTGATGATGTATGTCTGGATGCCCCGCTGCTTCGCCATGCTGAAAAGCTGTTTCCAGAAACCCTGCCACTCCTTCATTTCTGCATCGCTCAGCCCACTGGCAAGCGGGAAACTTTGCGAACGGATCATGTATGGAAATGGGTGGTTGTTCCATAAAGACAGTGCATTCAGTCGGTTTTCAGCCATCATATCCAGAAACTTCTCCCAGAATTTCAAATCACGGCAGGTCTGCAAATGAACTTCCGTTGCTTTGCTGACACGGTAGGGCGACCAGGGCAGATTGAACTTGACAATACGGTATTCGAATTTCGGATTGATACGTTTGGCTTCTACTTTGTCCAGACCACCATGTAGCTCCACATGTTCTGTCAGATCAAGCAAACCGTATTCAGCTCCGATTGCATCTTTGGAAAGAATGACTATTGACCGCTTGTCGCCGATGCGTTGTATGGCATATCCTTCAGGCTGAAGCCCTTCGAAATCTTTGGCAGAGACCCATTTCCGAAGCCTGCGGGGAATATTTCCCTTGTTTATAACCCACACCGACGGCAATTTCCCGGGGTTGACTTCCGATAGAATTTTGATACCTCTCCCTTTCCGGGCAAGTGCATCACTGAGTTTTCCGGCGGCGTAATGGACCGGCTGAAGGCTGCTGTCATAGGCCAGCGTGATTTGAGCAAACGCATCACACCGACCTATGGCCAACATAAACAATAAACAAACAATAAAAACTAGTGGCTTCATTTCAGACAGTAATCGGTGGATCAGTCGTAACCCGGGTTCTGAGGAAACACGTTCCTGTCATTGAGCACCTGTATCTGGTTAAGGGGTATAGGAAATATAGTCATGTAGTCCTGAATTCCTTTCGGGCGAAGCACTTCCAGTGCCTTACCGGTACGCACCAGGTCAAACCAGCGGTGACCTTCAAACGACAATTCCAACCTGCGTTCCAATGCAATCTTTGCACGGATGTCTGCTTGTGTCGTGGCCGTGTAAGCAGCTACGCCTGCTCTTTCCCGAATCTGGTTTAACGCCTGTACAGCCTGCGCAGTTTTGCCGTTCTCGTTGAGTGCCTCGGCATACATCAAAAGCACATCTGCATAACGGATCACCTTCCAGTTCGCTTTGCTATCATTTTGAATGGCTACAGGTGTGATGTACTTTTTGGTATAGGTCTGACTTGGAATAGGCAGTCTTATGAATTCACCCTGGGCGTTGTAAAACCCTCCCTTGGGCCCCACGGTAATGTCTTTACGACGATCACCTTGCTGAAAAAGGCCAATCAGCTCATCGGTCGGGGAATTGGTTTCGGACAGCTCACTGCCTCTGATTCCATAAAAACCAGCCATGGTCGTAGAGTTAGGCATGAAGCGGTGCGTGAACACACTACCCTGTCCACCTAAACCTTCTTCATATTCCACATCAAATATGTATTCGCTGTGATGCTCATTTTTGCTGTAGTCAAAAAGGTCATTATAGTTGGCCAGAAGCCTGTAACCCATTGTGGTAACCTGCTGGAGTTTTTCTTCGGCCTTCACAAAATCCTTTCTGGTCATATATACCCTGGCAAGCAGTGACGCCGCAGCGCCCTTTGTCGCCCGCCCCACATTGGCGCCTGTGTAAGTCGCAGGCAGACGGCTCTCTGCTTCGAGCAAATCAGGAATGATCACATTCTCATAAATAGTTGCCACATTGTCACGGGTCTTTTTCAGCGCTTCTTCCGTCGAGATCAGCGAGGTGATCATGGGAACATTTCCAAAAATTCTGACCAAATCAAAATAGGCTAGTGCCCTGAGGAATTTAGCTTCGCCGATATGACGGTCGCGGTTGGCCAATGTGGCACCGTCCACTTTTTCTATCCTGTCCAGGATTGTATTGGCACGTGTGATCAGCACATAGTAATTCGTCCATGTGTTATTGAGCAGTACCAGGTCATTGTTGATCGTGAAGGTATCTGCAAAGTACCAGGGATCGTTTCGGGCCACCTGCTGTTCAGAGTCGTCTCCCGGAACATCTCCATAGATCCAGAAATCCTGGTACTGCATCTGAAGACTGCGGTAGACGCCTGTCATTGCATCCCTGAAATCATTGTCTGTTTTATATAACTGGTCCACATTCACAGTCGAGATCGGAGGCAGGTCTATAAAGTCCTGGCTACAGGAAGCACTCAGCAGCGATGTGAGAAGGATTGCACTTGCTATTTTTTTCATTTTGTTAATCTTTAAAGGCTTGCTCTTATCTCAATGGATCATAGCAGGGTTTAGAATGTTACATTCACGCCAAAAATCAGGCTTTTAGGCAGCGGGTAATTGTTATAATCAATACCCGGGGTCAGAGCGCTTGTCGTGTTGCTCACGTCAGGATTGAATGATGTGTTCTTTGTAAAAATGAATGGATTCGTCACATTTACATACACACGCAGCGCGCTAAGCTTGACTGCATTGGCAACCTTCTCAGGGAACAGATATCCGAAGTTGATGTTATTGATTCTCAGATAAGAACCTGAGTCCATGTAACGCGGACTTACCAGACGAACACCTCCTGTAGGGGCATCGTTAGGACGGGGCGTCATACCATCCCCCGGATCCTGCTCTGACTTCCAGTAATTAACCTGTGTTGAAAGCGTACGGCTGCGTGATCGGGTTGTAAGACGGATATCGTTGGCTGTGCTGGTAATCTCATTACCATAAGAACCCTGCATACTCACGCTCAGACTGAAATTTTTATAAGCAAAACGGTTGGTCATCCCATAGTAAAAATCAGGATATGGAGAGCCGATGATCGTGTAATCATAGCTGTTAATAATACCGTCAGGGACACCGTCCGGACCACTGACATCTACAAAACGCTGGTCACCTACACGTGAACGGTCAGGAGCGCCAGGGTTATAGATCGGACCTGCATCCAGCTCAGCCTGGTTTTTGAATATACCATCTGTTCTCAGGCCGTAGAACATACCAATCGGTTGCCCGATCATGGTGATGTTTCTTGCCGAGATGATCGGATCTCCCGAAGGTCCCAGTTTCACCACTTCATTTTTATAAGTCGAAAGGTTGAAGTCTGTGCTCCACTGGAATGCCTTTTCAACGTTGACAGTATTGAGCACAAACTCCCATCCACGATTTTTGACTTCTCCCACATTCTGTAGCATCGTGTTAAATCCTGTGATCGCAGGTACGTTTACGTTCAGCAGGAGATCCGTATTGCGTGACTGGAAACGGTCGACTGTCAGCATGATTCTTCTGTTAAAGAAAGCCAGGTCCACACCAAAGTTGATCGACTGCTGTTTTTCCCAGGTAAGACCAGGGTTAAAAGGTTTTGCAGGCGCATAGCCTCCTACTGCTACCCCACCCAGATTATACTTGTGGTAATTGATAGTTGCATAATGCTCGTAGTTCCCGATATTGTTGTTACCTGTCGCACCATAACTGGCACGTGCTTTGAATTCACTTAGGAACTGCACATCTTTCAAAAATGCTTCATCCGACAGACGCCATGCCAGGGCTGCAGAAGGAAACAGACCGTATTTCTTGTCTGCACCGAAGCGTGAAGAACCGTCTGTTCTTACAGATGCCGTTACATAGTATTTGCCCTTGTAGTTATAGTTGATACGGGACAGATACGACAGCAATGACCACTCTGCAACTGCCGAAGAACCATTTGTAATGATCCCGCTCACAGCGCCCAAAGTAGGCACCAGGTTATTGGGGTAGTTATTGCTGGTCAGAAAGTTGGATTCATATCTTTCCTTCTGGGTCGTATAACCGACCAAAGCCGAAAGACTGTGATCCCCGAAAGATTTATTGTAATTCAGCGTCGTCTCGGTAATCCAGTTTACGACCATCGAGGTACTATCCACACCCACTGCAGGTGTATTGAAGAATACAGGTAACTGAGGTGTAAACTTGCTGGCCTTGTTACTGTTAAAATTCCCGCCCAGCATCACATTCAGTTTCAGCTCATCGGTAAAGGCATATTCCAGATTGATGTTACCCAGGAATCTTGCGAGCCTGCCCCTGGACTGGATTTCATTGGCCAGTGCAACCGGATTGTTCAGGTTGGTAGATGCGTCCAGGTTGGCATACACAAAGTAACTACCATCAGGATTATAGAGTGGATAGTAAGGTTGCGCAGACGTCGCTTGTGCTACGATACTCTCGTTGGCGCCGCCACCCCATCCACTCGGCGCAACGATCTGACGGTCGGCCAGCGCTGCGTTCATATTTACTTTCGCAGAAAGCTTTTTAGTCAGTTGCGCATCGACGTTGGCCCTTAGCGAATAACGGCTGAAATTACTATTTTTAATAATCCCGTCCTGGTTCATGTACTCAGTGCTGACTGCATAGCGCACGTTCTCAGTGCCGCCCGTAGCCGAAAGCTGATATTGCTGCTGAGAAGCTGTCCTCAACACTGCATCAAGCGCATTGGTATTGTTGGTATTTCTTCCCTCCAGTACGTCGAGTACTGTTTGTGGTACGGGCACACCCCAGCTTCCCGGCGCTCCTGTAATGTTGTTGCCTACATCCAGATTTCGGTTGCGCACACCATCATAGTAGTATTGGGCCTGCTGGCGGGCATCCATAAATTCCGGCTGCTTGGATATTTTCTGCAGACCGTAGTGCGCATCAAAAGAAATCACTGACTTGCCTGCTTTACCCCTTTTGGTATTAATGATAATAACCCCGTTGGCACCTCTGGACCCGTAAATCGCTGTTGCGGAAGCATCTTTAAGAATATCCATGCTTTCGATATCGCTTGGGTTGATCGTCTGGATATTGTCCGTCGGAAAACCGTCCACCACATACAGCGGTTGTGAACCTGCCGATATACTACCGATACCGCGGATCCTGATCTGCGGGTCTGCTCCGGGAGCACCAGAAACTGGCAACACCTGTACACCGGCCACTTTTCCAAGCAATGCCTGATCTACACGGGCAACACCCAGATCTTTGATTTCCTTGGCGTCCAAAGAACCGATCGAACCAGTCAGATCCTTACGTTTCACTGTTCCGTAACCTACTACCACTACCTCTTCCAATGTTTTGTTATCTGCTTTCAGCACAATGTCCTGCACCGAATTGTTACCGAGTGTAACCTCCTGACTCAGAAAGCCGACGTAGCTGAAAACAAGCACGGCACCTGCAGAAGCTTCGATAGAATAGCGGCCTTCAATATCCGTGCTGGTTCCGGTTTGTGAGCCTTTCACCACCACATTTACACCGGGCAGCCCTTCGCCGTTTTCATCGCTGACCTTGCCTTCCACGCGTGCTACAGCCAGTTTTGCCTGCTGATATGCGGCGACTTCAGCCACGCTTCTGCCTGCAAATGCATGGCTTGCCGGCAAATCTGTTGTCAGTTTGTTCTGTATAGAAGCTTTTGCCTTGTTATCCGGCCGGTTTGTATTTTTATCTAATATCAGATAAGATTTACTCTGAAACCGCTCAAACCTCAACTCTAACGGTGACAATAAACGTTTGAGCTTATTTTCCAGATCTTCCTTCACTTCCAGCTCGCTGCGATCAATTGTTTTATTTTTGATCAGGTTGTCGTTGAACTCGAAGAGCACTTTGTGCTTTTTCGAAAGGATATCAAGCGCCTGGTCCAGAGACAATTTGGCAGGAGCCACCACTTCCTGCTGCGGTTTTTGAAGCACGTTTTTTGCCAGTGTCTGGGAAGCAGCCTGTCCGGGCAAAGCGCTAAACCCACATACCAGAACAGACGGTACGATTGTGCGTAGTTTTTGGAACATTATTTATAAGTAAAAAGGGTATTGGAAATACAAATCAATATCAGCATGTCCCTTTCGGGGCATCAGCAAAAATGTAATATGTGTGTAAGTTTATTTCAGATGGTATGTGTTGCCGTCTTTTGAAATCTGCATCGGGTACATCTTCTCCAGCTTTTTGAAAAAGACCTCAGCGGAATCTGTCGGGAATGATCCGGTGAAAGTCTCTCCGGCCAGCTCTGTATTATCTATTACAACATCCAGGTTATACATATCTTTCATCATCACTGCTATATCTGTCAGCGACTTACGCTTGAAGAGTATGACATTGTTTTTCCATGATGTATATTCCTCAATCTGCACCTGCTGCTTTACAATCTCAGCTTTCTGAGAAATTCGCGACGCTTTTTCGCCGGGTTTGAGAAGTATGGCCTGATTCTGGTCTTTCTCGTCTGTGATCTTTACAGAACCATGCTCCAGGGCTACATCTACTTTTCCATGACGGTTATTGACATTAAAAGCTGTTCCCAGAACCTGGATTTCAAGCGTGTTGGCATGAACCAGAAAAGGGACCCGTTTTCCTTTCACCTCTCTTTTAGCTACGTCAAAATACCCTTCGCCGTCAATCCAAATTTCACGGATCGCTTTGTCCAGAAAGTTTCTGTCGTACCGTAACGTAGAGTTGGCATTCAGTTTCACCAACGAACCATCGGCCAGCTTTACTTCTTTCATTTCGCCGTAAGCGGTATGAATCTCTACTGACTTAAACCTGAACATATATAGGCAGACCGCAGCTGCCACCACCAGAACACTCGCAGCAGCAAACCATTGAAAGCGTCTCCAAAGAGGGACTACCGGCGTCTCTTCTGCTGCGATTCCTTGCTGGATATTACTCCATATATCCGCTCTTTCACTCGCCGACCAGCTTTCTTTAAAGGTAATGTTGCGTACAATCCATTCAGCTTTCCGAACCGTGTGCACCTTGTCCGGATGCTCTCTCAGCCATTCTGTCCAGAAATTTTCCGACTGCTGGTCAGGATGCAATATCCAGTGCTGGAAATTATCATCGGCAGCAAAATCTTCCGGTTCAAAAAAGCGATAGTCCATTAGAATAAATCAATTGTAAAGCCAAATTGTCTAAGTCTGAATACAGAGAGGAAAAAGTCCGGGTTTTGTAACCTTCAAAAAATAAAAAAATTATAAAAAAATCACAAAACCAGAGTAACCTTTTAAATTTCAAAGCGTTACCGACAAGAAAATAATCATCAGTAAATCCAGGGTGAGGGATAATTCCTTGTGCAGGGTCTTGATAGAGCGGTGAATGGTATTACGCAGAACCTGATAGTCCAAACCTGTCAGCGAAGAAATATCATCATAGCTCATCCTTTCAAAATAGCGGAGAAATACCACTTCCTGCTGCCTGGCAGGCAAACTCCTGACTGCATGGATCAACCTGGAGTTGAGATTTTCTTCCATCTCTTCGCGATCCTGGCTTTCGTGTTCCAGTAATGACAATGAATCTTCAGGAAAAGAATCTGTTGCCAGACGGCCTCTTCCCAACTCATCCATGATGATCCGGCGAAGAGAAGAAATAAGATAATACTTCACAGAGCGCGGGGTAGACAGATTTTGTCTGCGGTTCCAGATTTGTATAAACAACTCCTGAACACAGTCCTGGATCAGCTCCCGATGATAGGAAACAGACAAACCGTATTTCAAAAGGACATCTGCATATTTTTCATAAAAATAGGCAAGCGCATGCTGTTCTCCATTCCGGAGTCTGCTCCATTGAAGAGTTTCTTCATCATTCGGCTCAGAAAGCTGCATTAGATTATTATTTGAAATAATGTGTCAAAATGACAAGCAAGTTATAAAAATCCGCCCATTTCCTGCAAAATTTCAATTAATAATCGGAAAGTTTTAAAAAATGATCTTATGCCAGATTTAAACTTTCAGCATGTCCTGCATGAAAAAAGTGTGAAGAAGAGATTAAATTCTTCTTCACACTTTTTTCTATAATCCTATCAGGATAAGTGATTACTTATCTCTTCTCTCCTACAGCGTCGTAAATCACTACCTTCTCCCACAAGTGTGCATAGTTGTTCCTAAAATCGTCATGTATCGGATGTTTCTGATA
This sequence comes from Dyadobacter luteus, assembly GCF_003383615.1. Taxonomy (GTDB): domain Bacteria; phylum Bacteroidota; class Bacteroidia; order Cytophagales; family Spirosomataceae; genus Dyadobacter; species Dyadobacter luteus. Next base: position 347,856 of record NZ_QNUL01000002.1, on the reverse strand, counting down.
AGCCTCCTCATCTGCAGCGCTGTCAAAAAAGCATAGCCACGAATAAGCGTAGCTACGTTCGATTACCTCGCGGGTCGTTGCTGCCGGCGTACCTATATGAACCAGCTTAATGGTCGGGCATTTAGCAAGTTTGTTTAATCCTTCATAGAGTTTCGCTTTATCTTCGGCGCTGGACGGATTTTTCAGATAAAATAAAACGTGATGCACAAATGTCTCTTTAGGCTTCAGACTTACCGGCAATGTGACAGCAAGTCCTGCAGCAACACTGCTTTTTACAAATGATCTTCTTGATTGATTCTCCATTTTTGTATCGTGTATTTAATGATGATTTATAGCTTCTCAAAAAACTTCTGATAAACTTCCGGCATTCTATCGAGCTTCATGATATTGATATCCCTAAAAAACGCTTCTGCTGCTTCACTTTGTAATTGAATTCTTCCTTTTATCATCGCCACTCTTTCTCCATCGGGTTTTACATAACCGGAGTTTTGCAGTACCATCACCACATGTCCGTTCACGATGTGCAGACTCTTTCCCTGATAACAGATTAATTCCAGCGTATTCCAATCTCCTGCCGGACTTTCATAATCCTGTGAACGCATACAGTAATAATCTGACCCTGATTTGTAGGTACGGTAGGGCTGATTTGCATCGGCTATTGCACTCATGACTCCTTCTGACGGAAAAGAGCGTATGTCAACAACGGAATTAGCCTGGCACCAATAATCGCCCATATGTCCTTCCATAATTTGAAATTCCTGGGATAACATCCACGTTCTCCAATATTCCGCCCCGGCGGGCCCTGTGGAATGATACAGTATACCTGAATCCTTTAATTTGTTCAGGCGCGGTTCATATTTTTTTTCGCCCCATTTGAACTGAAGTTTAAGATGGTAATTTTCAAATTCCTGCTTTGTAAAAATACAACCATAAATTTCCCCACTCACCCTGAGTACCAATCCTTCCGGTTCATTGAGTACAGAAAATACACCCGACGGATCTTTATCATAGCCTACCGGGGCCATTTCCTTTCCATCAGCGCCCTTTGGTACATTTCCATTGTAGTTATTCTGGTGTCTGTAACTCAGATAAGTTTGCCATTGAGACATATTTTTATCCAGGAGCGGGACCCATTGCCCATAGACCGGGAAAGTAGAAAGCGTTAAGAAAACGAAAATAGCGACTGCTGGCGTAAAATATTTGAGCATGTATGTTTTATTTAGCTGGTATGACTTGTCGGATAAGTCCAAAATTAGATATGCCTGGATTCTGATTTGTTGTACAAATCCATTAATTACCGGTAGATTTATAGAATTATTAAAACCTATGAAACGCTATACCCTGCATACGCCTTTCAGCATTTACCATTTTGAAACCGGTGAATGGGCACACGCTGTACATAAGCATACGTATTACGAAATCATATTCATTCTGAAAGGCAATGGGCAGCATTTTATCAATGGCAATAAATATCAATATGCAGACGGGGATATATTTCTGCTTGGTCCCGAAGATTTTCATCATTTTGTGATCGAAGAACTCACAGAATTTTGCTTTGTCCGCTTCAATGAATCTATTCATAAACAAGCAGTTCAGGAAAAAGAGCAGCCCTGGCAGTCGGTTATTACAATGCTGCTGGGCACATCTTCGCAAAGCAGAGGATCCATTGTGATCGACAAGGACGAGAAACTGAAACTGCATCAGCTGCTTACTGTATTGGAAGCAGAGTCAGTAAATGACCAGTCGGCCCACTATGAATTGATCCGCGATAGTATCATGCGCATTATGCTAGTAATCCTGGCTCGAAATTTGTTTAACGATATGCCGGCAAAGCCGGTACAAAAGCATTCAGTGGAAGCAATCCTGCTGTATATCAAACAGCATATTTACCAACCTGAACTGCTCAGCATTGACCACCTTGCGCATACGTTCAACTATTCTCCGGCTTATATCAGTCTGTTTTTCAAAGCCCAGACCGGTGAGCCACTCAAACAATATATTATCCGGCACAGGATCAAACTGATTGAAGCACGCTTGTTGTACAGCCAACATACGCTTACAGAAATCGCCGATGAGTTTGGTTATACCGATGAAAGTCATCTCTGCAAACAGTTCCGAAAATACAATGGGAGCACGCCTTCGGCATTCAGGAAAAGGAATTAATATCTGCGGGCCGGTCTGCTTACAGCATTCCTACACCTGCGCAGTTGCCGCAATTCCGGTTGATAAGTAGTTTGACGAATCAGGCTTAGATTCTCACCGGGAATAGAATATTTTAATTATATTCCCTTCTGTTTAACTTAAATCACGCATGACAACCGACCCAAGACATGAATCAGTCGGAGCAGATTCAAAGCATCCAGTCATTAATTGCCACACGCATATATTCACCTCAGATTATGTACCACCCCATTTAGCCAAGACCTTTATACCTGAGCCGCTTCACCGTATATTCAGCCTGGGCTGGCTGGTGCCCGCAGCCAAATGGTGGTTCAACAGTAATTCAAGTCCATACAAATGGCCATACCAAAGATGGTATATACTCCTCATTCAGACGCTGTACAGGATCAGGATCGGAATTGCAAGATCCAGGATATTGAGTGCAGTGAAATTCGTAGTCGGGCTCATTATTGCAGCAAGTATCTTCTACGAGCTTAAAAAGCTGTATTTCCCGGTCATAGAGTCTGATCAGCATATCCTTTTTAAAGCCGTCAACCTGCTCACTGGCTGGCTGGAATCCGCCGGTATGCTGATTATCACCAATAGCTGGTTTTTGAAAAGTGTTCTGTTGATTCTGCTGCTTACCTTTTTTCCCTCAGGCAGAAACCTGCTGATCTTTCTGATGAGAAGAACGATCTGGTTCTTTAAAATTCTTCCCGGTAAGCAAACCTTTGCTTTGATCAGCCGGTATATCAACATTGTCATGCTGGCGCGCTATAAGGACCAGTTCCGGATCTTTTCACGTCTGCGCAGCCAATATCCGAAGGGCAGTGCAATGGTGGTGCTTCCAATGGATATGGAATATATGAAAGCTGGAAAACCGATAAAATCCTATGAAACACAAATGAAGGAACTGGCAAGGGTAAAAGCCAATCACAAGGATTTTATCTATCCTTTTATTTTTGTGGATCCCCGCCGTATTACCGATGAGCGCTCTGTTGAAAGTAAAGAGCTATTTTTCGATTATGAAATTCAGGATAATAAAGTAAAGCTGAGACCCTGTTTTATCAAAACTTATATCGAAGTGCACAAATTCAGTGGCTTCAAAATATATCCCGCTCTTGGTTATCATGTTTTTGATGAGCGCCTGCTGGCTTTATGGAAATATGCAGCCGACAATAATTTACCGATCATGACCCACTGCATCCGGGGAACGATTTTCTACCGCGGCGACAAAAAGAAAGATTGGGACCAGCATCCTGTATTTGAACAATATGAAGGAAACCAGGACGATACCCCTTCTGTTGCAGAACACTTCAGACCGCTGCTTTTCAAGCAAACCAAACCCATTGACGTTCAGGAAATTTTCACACATCCTATGAACTATGCGTGCCTTTTAAAAAGAGAATGGCTGGCGGTTATCGTGGCAAAATCACAGGATCCGAAAGTAAAGCAGCTCTTTGGTTATGATCAGCAGAGGGGCACTATTTCCTGCGGACTGGAAGAGCTAAAAATCTGTTTCGGGCACTTTGGTGGAGAAGACGAATGGCTCAAATACTTCGAACGCGACAGGGACAGCTGGGGACAACAGCTACAAAGGTATCCCCTCAGAGGCATATCCTTCATTTCCGAAAACGGAAAAACACCCGACAGGCGCAAACCTGAGAAGCTCTGGAAGTACGCCGACTGGTACTCGCTGATATGCAGTATGATGCTACAACACCCGAATGTGTATGCCGACATCAGCTATATCCTGCACGATACTCAAAAGATCCTGCCACTGCTTAAACAGACTTTGTGTCATCCGGAGCTGCGCAGAAAAGTACTTTACGGAACTGACTTTTATGTTGTAAGAAATCACAAATCTGATAAACAAATGCTTGCAGAAATGATGAACGGACTATCTACTGAGGAGTTCGACCAGATTGCAAGACTGAACCCCAGAACATTTCTGAACCTGAAAATTTAACCCTGAAAAAGATGGCTATTCAATTCTTTTCCAACGACATTATTTATCAAACCCCTCTTCCGGAAGCAAAACCGGCGGCGGCAACAGCTCCTGCGACGATACATGGCGATATAGCAAACTCATCGTCAGTCAGCGGAGTGGAACTCAGAATTCTTCCGCCGTACATCAAAGATAACAACACAGCCAAAGTACCGCTGTTTCCCGGCAGAGCGAATCTGTATTGTTTGGTGGTGGTAGTCGGTGATGTAGGCAATCAGCTTGTAGGCGGTATAGACCTTCAGGGATTTCCCAGAATCGGCGACCATGAATACCTGCCGATCAACAAAACGATTTATTACTGGCAGAAAACCAGTGAAGCAGACAAGAGTCCGAATCAGATACATGCGTTCTGCTCAATTATTAAATCCAGAAAGAAACTGCGTGAAGCAGCTTCCATCATGGCGGAAGTGAAGGGAGATGAAGATTACAAATCGCTGGTAACCCAGATTGCCTCGCTGGCTTCCAAAGCAACACCGGTAACAGTGGCACTGGATCTGGTCAGCAGCATTGCTGGCCTGGTGGGCAAATACCTGAAGAATGTAGAAGACAAACCTATCGGCACCATAGTCAATAGCTACACTGTGATTAGAGGTGATTTTGATACCATTGGTGTAAACAAGCACAGGTACACTACTCCAAAAGTCGATTTTGAGATGGAGTTGACTATACGCGACAAGACAAGGCAACCTTCAGAGGCAAACGCCGATGATGCAGCTGAATCAGATGAAGTAGAAGTCCTGATCAGTCCTATTGAGTAAACAAGCAGAATCCATCTGAAGACCGGCTGACAACTTATGTACCGTTGGGCTGAGAACCCGGCTCAACGGACCCGTGGACATCAATGTAGATTGCAGACGCCCTGGCTATGGTTCAAAATCAGTAATCACATAACCAAACCCTTTAATACGGGATTTCCTCACTCACGGTAAGTGCAGGCTAAAAAACCTTACTTCCACTGTTGAAAAAGGGGGATAACAAGCTGTAATTTTTAGCATGACCTCATAGCAGGCGATAGATTGTAAGCAAAACAATCGCTGCCATAATTGACGTGTAAATAGTTTTGGTATGCTCTGCCAGCCATTCAGGCAAATATATATCAAAATTTGCCCTTTGGGAACCAGTATATTTTCTTGCGATGATACTGATAGGGCAAGTCCAGCCGAAGCACACAAGCACCAGTCCCTCAATAATGACAAACACATACCCCAGCCAAAACCGGCCGTCCATGTTGTCTGTAATGACCGCGTAGGACATGTAAAAGATTACTATATTAAAAAACACCCATATCAAAGTATGGATAGCCTTGATAACGATTAGTTTTTTCAAGGTTGTGGCCTGATTAAATTCGTTTCTTTTCCCTTTTCCATTTTCTTAACCGTGCTCTGGCATTAGCGTAGGGAGAAGAGGTATTAAACTGTATCATTCTGCCCAGCGTCCATTTCCCGTACCAGGGAAAACCATAGAGCTGCTCATCTGTTTTCTGATCCACCAGGCTCAGGACCTGACCAACAACCTTATCCAATCTGCAGAGCAATGACGGATAGGTTTCATCACTATAATCACCATAAAACTTCTGTGCAAGCTTCCCCAGCTGGTTCCATCCGAAGCCTGTTTCAGGAAAATCCACGTCCATTGAGTCATCCTTTCCCTGGTTCCATTTCAGTACAAGTTCCCCCCAACCTACAAGATATGCAACCAGGTTATGGATACTCATCAATGTCCCCTTCGAATGACCTTCCAGTTCCTGAATGCCCGCAATTTCCGGACTAATGCCTTCTAACTCTGTTTTAAGCCTGGCATAATTATCTTTTATCGCCTTGCTTAATTCGTCTTTATTCGCCGCGACTGCCATATCACTGAGTTTTATATACCAGCTTGTGGGTAAATTTGATCTTTATATCTGTAAGATCCCACCCTGCTGTTTCATGATCAATCAGAGCCGGATATTTTTTCCTGATGTCACGCAGGGCATTCCCTACTGACTTTCTCAGGTAGTCACTCTGGTTTGCCTTGTGCTGGCTTATCAATGTTATGGCAATCTCAGGATTGGCATTGAAATAGGGCCTGCTTGTCCAGATCCGCAATCCCTCAACAACTGCCCTGTTCACATTTACATTTTCAATGTTGAGCCACTCCCTGACTATCGGCACAGCATGTTCGTAACCTATGATCAGACAATAATGATCAAATGCCTTGGCCAGCATTTCCTGTACGCGCCAGTTGGGATCAGCCGCAACCTGTGTTTGCAGAATTTTTAAAGCACCCGGCTGAACAGGTGACAATTCCCCTAGTAGATGGGTTCCCAGCATCCGCAGCTGATAACTTTCTTCAGACAGCAAGCCCACAGCTACATCGAAATGATTTACATCCCGTTCTGCCAGAATCTTCTCCCCGGCTTCTATTATATGTTTAAAGCCATGTTCGACTTGCCTTATTTCCAATAACAAATCTTGTATATCCATATCAAAACCTGCTTGTGAATTCAACATCAATGCCCCTCAGAGTGAATCATGCGAGCTTCTCACCGAGTACTCCACTCTGCGATTCTACCATTCTCTCTTATCATCAGCAAAACTACGATGCCAGTTTTCCCTGAAAAATGAGCCATATCATTAAAATTGAAAAACGGGCAAAACCGACATAACCTGTCATCCGATCAAACCGGGTGAAACAAATTAGGCATAGTGCTTATCTGTGGACATCGGTATCAGACCAAGCAGCTCGAACATCTTCCGGTCATCGTCAAGTCTGGGATTAGGGGTTACCAAAAGCTCGTCACTTTCGCTGGTAAAGATAGAATTCGCGCCTGCCATAAAACACCAGGATTGCTCTTCCGTACTCATTTCTGAACGGCCGGCACTTAGCCTGACCATTGAGGCTGGCATAATAATCCGTGCTGTAGCGATCATTCGCACCATTTCCCAGGTATCGACTTTCGGTAGTTCTTCCAGTGGGGTGCCTCTCACCCGCGCCAACGCGTTTACAGGAACTGATTCCGGGTGCTTTGAAAGGGTCGCAAGTGTATGCAACATATTTACACGGTCTGCATGTGTTTCTCCCAACCCGATAATTCCACCTGAACAAACGGATATCCCTGCTTTGCGTACACGGTTTAAGGTAGTGAGTCTGTCGTCAAAAGTACGGGTAGAGATGATTTCATCATAGTGGTTCTCAGAGGTATCCAGATTATGATTGTAGGCATGCAGACCTGCCAACTGCAAACGATCGGCCTGGCTTTGCGACAGCATTCCCAATGTGCAGCATACTTCAAGACCCAGCTCATTGACTCCGCGCACCATTTCCAGTACATTGTCAAAATCCCTGTTATCACGAACTTCGCGCCATGCAGCTGCCATACAGAATCTGGAAGATCCCGCTTCTTTGGCCCTTCGGGCAATGCCGACCACCTGCTCTGCCGACATCAGCGGCTTCACTGTGATCCCGGTGTTGTACCTTGCTGCCTGACCGCAATAGGCGCAATCTTCAGGGCAGCCTCCTGTTTTGATCGAAAGTAGCGTACATACCTGCACCTGATTGGCCGGGTGGTAATGCCGGTGCACGGTAGCTGCCCGGTATACCAGCTCCAGCAACGGCTGATTATAAATTTTTTCTATTTCCTCAATGGTCCAGTCATGCCTGATCTGTAAATCGCTGTTCATACTTCGCAATCACTTTTTTGGTTATGCCATCCCTGATTTGTCAAGGCCGGCCACTACTACTTTTTCGAAGCGTTAACAAAGAAGAAACCAGTAGCTTTTCGCTCCAAAAGTATCCACATGCCGGATGAGCCTATGGTGCCAGTTTTCACTTAGCCGGTAGTCCGGACGATATTTTCATCAGCAGCAGCATCTGACTGAAGACTCAACAATATGCATATAAACAACAGAAAAACAACTAATTAAACACCAGAACCACTTAGCTCCCAACCTGCAACAATTTGTTTTTCAGATTCTGTATTTCCTTCTGAAGTTCCAGTACATACTCATTCTGCTCTTCCAAGATCGGCTCGATTTCCTGTCGCGTATACCGGGGCGTGATATGTTGCGGACAGTTCCAGTCATAGGCCTTGATGTGAAAAATCAGCATCCTTTCAGGTTTGAACTTATAGTTATCAGGCCGGAGAAGATCATAGAGATCAGGATTGTCTCTGATCTCTATGACTTCTGCTTCTGCATAAATCTTCAACCGCGCCTGCATGGGGTAGGAAACGAAAATCAAAGACACTTTTGGATTACCCGAAATATTGCCGACCGAGATATATTGCCGGTTTCCTCCGAAGTCGACAAATCCGATAGTTTCGTTGTCAATAATCCTGACAAACCCTGCTGGCCCACCGCGGTGCTGAATATACGGGAAGTCATTTTCCCCCTGGGAGGCCATGTAGAAGCTATCCATATGGCCGATGAAGTTCGCTTCAACCCCGGTCAACCCTTCCCTGAAACTCATCTTTTCCACCCTGTCGTAGGTATTGCGACTCCCCATTCTTTCCTGAATGGCCTTGATCTGTTCGGTAAATGCGAGCTTTGAGTAATTCATATCCGGGTTGATGAGGGTTGGGTTGTCCATTAAAGCGACTGGATCTGTCTGATCATCTGGCTGGTAAATCCCCATTCGTTATCATACCAGGCCATCACCTTTACCAGATCACCATCCACTACACGTGTCATTTCAAGGTCTACTGTTGCAGCGAAAGTGCTTTTGGCAATGTCTGTAGAAACAAGGGGTTCGTCAGTTACAGCTACCACCTGCGCATAACGTTCTGTGGCTGCTTCCTCGGTGAGAATCTGATTGATTTCCTCGACAGTCGTGTCACGTTCGGCGATAAATGTAATATCTGAAATAGAGCCTAATGCAACCGGAACACGGACTGCGATGCCATCAAACTTACCCGCATATTGGGGTAATGCCTTTGTTGTAGCAATCGCTGCTCCGGTGGCAGCCGGCGCCAGATTGATCCCCGCGGCACGGCCCATACGCGGTTCTCTTTTAGAAGGTGCGTCTACCAGCGTCTGTGAAGCTGTGTAGGCGTGTGTTGTATTCAGAATTGCTTTTTTGATACCCAGTTTTCGGCCCAGTATCTCTATCACAGGACTGATGCTATTGGTAGTACAGCTCGCGCAGGAGAAAATTGACACCTTTCCTTCTTCTGTATTTACGCCGTGAACAATCGTCGGTGTGTCCTTTGTCGGGCCGGAAATCACCACAAATTTTGCTCCGGAAGTAATGTGTTTTTCAGCGTCGGCGTTGTTGGTAAAAAAACCTGTGCTTTCTATTACCACATCCACACCCAGCGATTTCCAGGGAAGGTTCTCAATTTCCCTGATACTATGGTATTTCACTGCCTTTCCTGCTACCACGATGGTGTCTCCCTCCACGCTGACCTGTTTCTCATATTTCCCGTAGTTACTATCGTACTTAAGCAGATAAGCAGCGTTTTCAATGCTCATCAGGTCATTGACAGCCACCAGTTCCAGATCATTGTTTTCGAAGATAATCTTTAATGCAGCACGGCCGATGCGGCCAAATCCATTAATTGCTATTTTTTTCATGATACTGTTTTTGAGTAAAAAATCCTTTTGATTTAATGACTCAAAGTTGCATCATATCTATATGTTTTTGATAGGCAATAATTCCTGTTTTGTTGTCAATTCTTCCTTTTGTTGTAAGGTTTGCCCTGACTGCTCCCTGTAATGCCCGGGTGAGACGCCCTCTTTACCTTTAAAAAAGCGGCTGAACGTCTGGATATCGTCATAACCCAGTTCGTAGGCGATTTCCTTTATCGACAAATTGCTATAGTTGATCTGTCTTTTAGCGTGCGTCATGATTCGGTCATGGATGATACTGAGCGGCGTGCGGTTGGAAACCAAAGAGAAAAGATTCGAGAGTGTTTTGGGTGATTTATTAAGCTGAGAGGCATAAAAAGCTACATTATGGTGAGAAGCAAAATGCTTATCGACCAGATAATTGAATTCCCTGACAATCTCTCCCTGACTTTTGTCGAGCTTGCTGATATTGCTCGACTGTCTTAATATTCTTACTGAAAGAATCAGCATTCGTTTCAGGATAGCCTGCAGCATTTCCTGTTGCAGAATATCGGTTTTATACATTTCAGCACGGAAACTTTCCCAGGACAGCTCAAAATCCCGGATCATTTCATCCTGCACAGTGATAATAGGTACCCCGTCAGCCCCGAAAAACAAAAGTCCCTTACTACCTACCTCATTGTCATGATTCACCACACAGTAAAACGGCTGATTGAACCTGACCATCCTTGCCGATTCGATTTCGATATGATCAACCCTGTGAAATTCTGTTAAGAAAATGATCTGATTTTTTTGAAGGTGAAAGCTGACCTTGTCCACGGTAATGTTCATACGGCCGCCCACATTCCAGATAAAAGTCATATCAGTATTACGCACGTCATAAACCAAACCGCTGTCATCCGGCCCCAGGTCATAAAGACTTAGAATTTCGTTCGAATTTTCAAAAACCATTAAGTTGTTTTTCTTTCAAAAATAGGCGGATGGGTTGGAAAAGCAAGAGATCTGTGATAGCCAGAGAAAACATCTGTTCCTGATGGTCATAACGATTGATAATAATTCGCCACGTCCGGAATCTGCCCTTTGTTGCCATCAGTTGACCGTTGGTAAATAAAATTACCAGAATGGGGTTATTCTTATTTTATTTAGTAAAAACCAGACTACGATATGTCAAACTTGATTACATGCCGAACCTGCAGAAAACCAGTGTCTGCCAACGCCGAATTTTGTCCGCATTGCGGAGAAAGAGAGCCCAGTCAATTTGTTTTCAGGTCAAGCGCGATCATTATTACTGTGCTCTTTCTGATTTTGGTTATTTACGGGATTTTTGTGCTTGTGATCAGGTAGGATGAGTTGGTGGAGGTATTTTGTCCGAATTGACACCAAAGTCTGTCATTTTCAACATCAAAAAAAATTATCGTTTGGCATTGCACCTGTCAAAAATACCTCAATTTTATTAGTCACTTTTCCTTTATCAGCTTTTCGCTAACTTCGACGCAATCAAATCTTAGCATGGAGAATCAAATAGAAATTTATCAGAACAATGACGGACAAAGCCATATTGAGGTAATTGTCAGAGACGAAACCATTTGGTTAAGTCAAAAACAAATTGCCTCTTTATTTGGCACAGAGGTACCAGCGATTAACAAGCACATCAAAAATATCTTGAATGACGGAGAGCTTAAACCGGACGCAACTATTTCCAAAATGGAAATAGTTCAAACAGAAGGCAAACGGCAGGTTGTTAGACAAGTGGACGTTTATAACCTGGACATGATCCTATCAATCGGATACAGAGTAAACTCTAATAAAGCTACCAACTTCCGGATCTGGGCTACCCAGCGTTTAAAAGACTACCTAATACAGGGTTATGCCATCAACGAAAAACGACTGGCTCAAAAACAACAGCAGGTTCAAACCCTGAAAGATGGAATCCGTATTCTAAGCAGAGCCATTGAAACAAAGATCGGAGATCCTGATATCGCATGGCTTGACCAATTTGCAAAAGGTCTTGAACTTCTGGACGACTATGATCATGAAAATCTTGATCAGAAAGGCAGAAACACGCATCCGGCAACATACCCGGAATTACCAGACTACCAAAACGTCATTGAAGCCATGAGAAGCGAATTTGAGTCTTCTGTTTTTGGAAAAGAAAAGGACGATAGCTTCAAAAGCTCCGTTGCACAGATTAGCAAAGGTTTCGGAGATGTTGACTTTTATCCTTCCATCGAAGAAAAGGCGGCTACATTACTCTATCTGATCATCAAGAATCACTCATTTGTGGATGGCAACAAACGAATCGCCGCAGCTTGTTTTTTGCTATTCCTGGAAGTGAATGGTTTGTTACAGTCAAAATACGGAAATCTGCTCATTAGTAATGAGGCGCTTGCCAGCTTAACACTTTTTGCCGCTGCCAGCAAGCCGGAGGAAATGGATACGGTTAAGAAGTTGATTATTAGTGTGCTCAATCGGAATCAGTAATTTACAGCCTGCTTAATCAGGCTCATAATATATTCAGGATTAGCAGTATCCGACACCCTGAATTCATAGTCGCCATTACCCCATTGCCCGATATTGGAAATATCTCTTGACAATTTCTTAGGGTCATCCAGGTTTCCGAATTTTAAATTAATCCAAAATTTGAGTTCCGATTTCAAAACCAGCACATCAGCACATACTTTCCCCTTGTGCTTAAAGCCAATAACCATGTTTTGAGGTTTAATCTCAAATTCAGCACCAAGATTGAGGAATGAACTTCCACGAATCAAACATCACTTCTCTCATAGAGCATTACTCTTACAGGACTGATGAATATGGCGCTGCTGAAGGCAACGGCCAGTGACATTTTCATTTATAGGTAGATCCATCCTGTAGCTAAATTGCTTGCAGCATGGATTCGCTACAGTTGTACAATAGCTGTAATTTCCCTACCGAAAGCCTCTCATTTTGAATTAGTTTTAGCAGAATACCTTCAAACCACTACCACTGTTCTGCTAAATATCTTTGACAAACACCGGCTTCTTGTATACTTCCGCCCCTACAATAGCTACCTGATAACGATCAGCTTAGCGATCCAAATTTCCCAGACAACATTATCCATGAATCCAGGGCACCATATTTGTAAACCAACTTCGCCAATAAATCATGGAGCTAAAATGGCGTATGAAAACAATTTGAAAAAAAGCTACGCAACAATGCTGAAACGGTATGAGTACCAAGAAAACGCACAGTCATTGCAGAAGCTGCATAAATTGTTGCCTGAGCTCGATCGGGCGTACATAGCGGAACCGACTTATGCAAAAGACCTCGACGATTTGGAATCTCTTAAACTGATCTACGAGACGTAGCATTAGAAATTTTGAAAGTCAGGCAGATAAATACCGGAAATTGATTGATACACTTCAAATCTGATGCAACCTATTGATTTAATCATACAGTCAGACAGCCAAAGCAGTATGCCGTGGATAAAGGTCTGTGAGAATTCGCCCTACTTTAAAACAGAAAATAATAAAAGCTGGACGCCTGTCGGACAAAATGATGCAATCACCTGGCCTGATTTTCAGAGTTTGTTTGGCCGTCATGACTTTTCACATACAGAACGGCACATGGCTTTTCTTGCAAAGCACGGCGTCACGTGTATCCGTATGATGATGGAATACTGTCAAACCCAACATCGTTACCTGGAAAACCCGGTAGGCAGGTTCCAACCAAATATGGTCCGGTTTTGGGATGATATGTTCGCGCTCTGTGAAAAGTATAGCATCCGCCTGTTGATCACTCCGTTTGACACCTTCTGGATGGCCAGAAGATGGAGATACCATCCTTATAACAAGCGCCTGGGTGGTCCCTGTGCAAGCAAATACCAGTGGCTCTCATCGCCTGATATGATAGCTGCAAGTAAAAATAGATTCACCTTCTTTATTGAACGCTGGGGCGGAAGCGGTGTATTGTTCGGATGGGATTTGTGGAATGAAATCGATCCGAAACATGCCGGTAAAGATCTGCTGCTGCTAAACAATTACATTTGCGAAATCAGCATACACATCCGTCAGACCGAGATGCGCCTTTATCACAAATCACACCTGCAAACAGTTTCCGTTTTCGCACCTACACTACAAGCCCATCAGATGACAGATGTCATCTTCAAACATCCTTTACTTGATTTCGCATCTATCCATATGTATCAGAAATCTTCAATCGATTATCCTTCGAATGCATACGCAGCTGCCTGTGCCACAGCAGAAATAGTGAAGGCGTCCATATTGGATATTGAAGACAATAGACCATTCTTAGATAGTGAACATGGCCCTATTACCTATTTTAGCAAGAACAAAAAAGGGCTCGCTGAAACATTTGACGATAAATATTTTCTCTACATGCAGTGGGCACATCTTTCATCCGGAGCCGCCGGAGGGGGTATGAGATGGCCCTACAGGCATCCTCATACGCTGACACATGGCATGCGAAGAGCTCAGCTTAATATGGCACGTTTTACAGAGCTGATTGACTGGAAGCATTTTAAAAGAAGAGCAATCAACTCACAGATAAAATCCAGTAAAACGATAAATGTGCTGGGATGTGCAGATGCAAATCAGGCGGTTCTATGGTTGGTTAGTCCCGAGAATTGCAAAGGTAAGGAAAGACAAGATGCAGTGGTTATATTTGAATTATCCGTGTACGGTCTGAGCCCGGGGAACTATCAGATTCATTTTTGGGACACGCAGACAGGCCACCTAGAAATGATATGCAAAACCATCGCTGATGAAAATTTAGAGATTGACTATAAACTGTCTGATAATGTAGCGATCGCCATCAGCAGGGTCTGATTGAACAATCGGAGTCTGCCCACATTGAATTTACATCCTGTTGATTTAATACGTATGTGCCTGTTGATAATACTGCAGCATCAGGCGCAGGCTGCTTCAAATAGGTAGTCAGGTCCCGGTGTATCCTTTCCAGCGGGTGAGGTTGCATTAAAGCACTTATACCCACAGAACGCTCAGCCAAATCCATACATCTGATACAAGTTTCCGCAATCACTGATCTGGTCATGTTCACATAGGCAAGCAAACTTTCTGTATGGCGGCAGGCGCCTTGCCACAGATCTGTAAGCACAGTCGCCCGGCTGACCCATAAATTCCCCGTTTCGACGAGAGTGGCCATTTCAGCAATCCTTATTTTTTGGAATGTGTCATCCGCACGTCCGGAATCTTTCAAAAAACGGTGGGTTTCTTGCAATATCATCTGAACTGCCCCAAGCTGGACAGCAGCAAAGCGCAACGCTCCAGCAGAAAAATAAGGCTGCCGGTAATAATCACTGACCTGTCCGATCAAATCATTCCTATCTATAACAATTCCTGTGAAGTCCATTTTGTAGCTGGCAGATGCGCGCATCCCAAGCGGTTTCCATCCGCTGCTATCCACACTAATTCGCTTTACCTTCTCCAGCGGAATGATGCACATCTGCCAACCATTCGTTTGTTTTGAAATCAGCTGTCCTGTAATCATCGGTAGTTGAATCCAATGCCCTCCTGAGCAAAAAGTCTTACAGCCTTCAAGTCTGTATTTACCTTCCTCTATTTGCCGGATCACCACCCCATCGGCCTGTTGCGTATTCCACACACCAAGTAATAGCTGGCGATTGATAATATCAGAGAAAAGAGTATTTTTCTGTTCCTGGTCTGCATACACATTAATGAGCTGCAAAGCGTTCACATGTCCTTCGTAAATACGACCGACGGGTAAGCTTGCTCCACCCATTAATTTCAAAACGTCAATCAGTTGAGAGCTGCCCTTTCTGAGTCCCATTGTTTGACTGCAAATCGGCATACTCAGTAATTGCGAATCACGGATCCACCCTAATTCTTTGTGTGGAAACAGCTCCTGAAGATCAGTTATTTGCGCCTGGATCCTTATTTTTTCAACGAGGTAGTGTAGAGAATTGTCGTCCATGATTCTGATTTAAGCAAGTCTGCCAGCCTGTTAAAATTATCGTACCGACCAACATGCATGGCGCCATCGTGGACTGGTACAAAGTTTTAATGAAGTGCGCAAAACACAAAAATGCGGTGCTATGCCTGACACACTTACCCGGCACGCCAGACCGTGCGAAGCTGATGAGCAAATACTTTTTCAGAGCCAGGCAGTAAACCCTGCACTCAGGATTTGCGTAATACTTCCGGTCCGCGATGAAGAAGATAATATTCTGAAAGCGCTGGAAGCGCTGCGACTCCAAACAGACGCTGACGGCAACCTGTTTGCCTACAGCAACTACGAGGTGCTGATGCTTGCCAACAACTGTACAGACCAGTCTGTTAGCATTGCGCGTAATTATCAGATCCGGTTCCCCGACTTTAACCTGCACATTGAAAATATAATTCTTCCGGCTGCTACTGCACATATCGGTACGGTCAGAAGAATGCTGATGGACGCTGCTTATGATCGGTTCTCAATGATCAATAGGCCGGACGGCGTAATTGCCAGCACTGACAGCGATTCACAGGTACATGCGTCCTGGCTTTATCAGACGCTATCTGAAATAGAAAAAGGTAATGATGTAGTGGGCGGCAGGATCCTGACCAAACCTGAAAAAACCATTTCCAGATTATATTACCTGCGTGATATCACTTACAAACATTTAGTTTCCAGACTCGAGGATCTAATTGATCCTCAAAGCAACGACAGATGGCCAAGGCACTTCCAATGTTTCGGAGCTAGTTTTGCCGTCACATGCAGAATATATGATTTGAGCGGACGCCTGCCGGTTGTCCCTTTTCTTGAAGATATGGCATTTCATAAATCCCTGACAATGGTAGATGCTAAAATAAGGCTCAGTCCGCTTGTGCGCGTTAATACCTCTTCAAGAATTCAGGGAAGGGTCGACTTTGGCCTGTCAATACAGCTGAAACAATGGGGCGAGATGAATCTGGCCAACCATGCTATCATGGTTGAGCCTGCGGGATCTGTAATCGCCCGATTCACAGCAAAAAAACTGCTTCGTCGTATCTGGGCGCAGGCTGAATCAGAAAATAGTCTGGCAACCGTGGCGGATCTGTTACATCTTTCTGAAGATTGGCTACAATCTCAGCTCGGTGAACATATCTATTTCGGTACATTTTGGGATGTGGTCGAAAACCAACTCCAAATGCAAGGATGGTTACAAATCTGGCCAAAACAGGATATCTGCAACGTAATCCCTGCACTCAAATCAGAAATTTACCGGATCAGACTGCCTTTATCTGATTAACTATAGCTTTTGGAACATATCCATCCTGTATTGGGGATCTGTATGATTTTGTAGATGAACCAGTGACTTTTGGAGTTGACTGGATGCACACTCTAAAAATAACTCATGTACACGCTCACCAGTCAAAGGAAATTCTGCCACAGGCCCGGTCCAGTGGACAAGCAAAAGATGCCCGGCATCTGACAAAGCGTCCACTATCTTTTCCCGGGTAATCAAAAGATCCTGCTCAGTCATAAAATAGCCGACCTCTGAGAAAACGATCAGATCAAATTTCCCTTCGGCAAATTCGGCCGGGACTTCCATCTCAGCGAAAGTTACATTCGTAAACCCGGCCAGCCTCTCAGCGGCCTTTTCAACTGCAACACTACTAGAATCGACAGCAAGCAGATTTCGGCACCTTTGCCTAAGACGCAAAGTCAAAAGCCCATTGGAACATCCGATTTCAAGGCCTGCATTGTAAATAGTATCAGGAATCATCAGCATGGTTTGTTCATACTTAGCCTTTTCGTATTCACTATGCTCAAAATTCCACGGATCCGGGTTGCTGCTGTATAATTCATTGAAATAGGCAGCATTAAATGTTTTCTTTTTCTGACTCATGTGTATTAGGATTTAATTCAAAAAATATTTCCCTGGGACTGCTAAAATGAGCAATCATTTCTTTTGAGAGCCTGAACCCTTGGGCATCATCATCAATCAGGTCAGTGATCTGGGACTGGTGTGCCCAAAGTGCGGCCATTTTTTTGTCGAGGGTTTGGGTGATATCAACACTGTATAAACTCATTTGGGCAATCAGATCCATATCATTTGGGCTGCCCATCTCCCAAAGCCAGACAGGATACTGGATCAGTCTGGGCTTTCTGTTCATCCGGCTGACAGCGGCTTGTAAAATCTGATAGGTAGCACGATGATCTGGATGAGGATCATTTTGCCATGGGACAAAGATGCTCTCAGACCGCCTCTGTCCGATGCGCTCGATCACCAGCCGCACGGCTGCTTCGAAATACGGACTATCTAAGTCAGGCACATGGCGGTCCGGGAAAGCCAGAAAATAGGCCTCTGAGGAGTGTCCACCCAACAACTGCACTGCATGTTTAGCCTCTGATTCACGAAGTGTTCTAAGCCGCGGCGCAGGATACTTTTTTGAATTGGGATGAGACATTGTGCCGTCGCTTACAAATAAAAACGACACGGGTATTTTTGCTTGCAAAAGCAGAGCTACAGTGCCTCCGCAGCCGAGCGTTTCGTCGTCCGGGTGGGGTGCTATGATCAGGCTACTACCAAAAGTACCGGCTAAAACAGGCTTGATCTCAGCGAAACGATGTTCGAAATCACTTACCGCATACATAGATTATATCCGTTGATGTTACTGATGTAAAAACTCTTTTGATTTTCACTGGCTGATAAAACAGGACCAAGCATGCGCTGGCAATCGAAAAGGGCATCGGCTGATGGCTTATGCAAAACGCGGTAATTATTATCCGGAAAGTAATCCCACAACCCGGCGTGATGCCAGCAATCGGGACGATCCCAGTCAGGACGGTCAATGATCGGATATATGCATATTCCCCAAAGCGGTATTCGTCTTTGCAGTAGCGTACATACCTGATCGCTTATATACTGTATCCACAGCGGCCGGTCAATGCCCGGATGGCTGGTTTCAGAGAGTACTATAGGCCTGTTGTAGCGGTGATGAGCATTTTCTAACAGTTCTGACAATGGTTTCAGGTTGGGGTGCGGGACAGCATCCCTCCACCCCAACACACCATACGGGTTATGGATCCACTGATTGTCGTAATAATAGTTAAAACCAAGCAGGTCCAGGTATTCAGGATGTCCTCCAAGCTCAGGGCACATTCTGCCACAAAGCATATCCAGAACCTGAAACTGAAGTTCATGATGATGTGCTGCCTGCTCAATGAGCTCCTGTGTTGCTGACTGTTCAACAGTAATACTGATCAAAGGTTCGGTCGTCAGAATGCGTACGCCGGGATTGACCTGTCTCAAAGCCTGGATACCGGCGATGTATGCTCTGACCAGACAGTACTTGACCTGCCAGCCATTTTGATGGCAGAAGGGAGATGTGCCAGCCGCATCTCCACCCAACCAGGAAATAAAACTTACTTCGTTTATCGGTGTTACAATCAGGACCTGACTTGTCCCGGAGGCTTTGTGAAACTCTGCAAATGCTGCACAAAATGCAACAAACCGCCTACAGAAATGTGGGTGTAGCGGCGTGAGGTCATCCGGGTAGCCAAAATGGCATAAGTCCCAGATCTGCTGTACACCCGCGCGATCACCTGCATCCAACATTGTTTTCACAGTAGAGAAGTCAAACTCGTTGGGACTCTTCTCCACCTGGCTCCATCTGACCCCCTCGCGGACGCTACTGATTTCAAATGGCCCCAACATGCGATAATCATCATCTAACAGTTTTAAATGAGATGTCAGCTGTAGGAAATCCACCCTGTCGCCGTGAACGTTAAGCTGATCAGAGCTCTCAAAACCCGCCATCCAAAAAGACGAGAATGGATTTTCAATGATTGTCTGCATCCAGTATCCTGTCAGGGCTATGTTTTGTTTGTATACCGATAATACCTTCTGAGATCAGAGACGACATCGCGGAGAATGTATGGTCCCAGGAGTTACTGGCCAACAGCTGGTCAATTTTTTCAATCCAGTGCCTGTCGGGTCTTTCTACATAATATCTGTCTATCAAAGCGATAAACTCATCAGGATCCTTTCCAATGGCGACTGCTCCGTTCGTACCATATTCATAAACCACGTCTTTAATCGCCGTAGATACAACTGGCTTTCCCCCTGCAAGGTATTCCGGAGTTTTGGTCGGGCTGATAAACACAGTCGACTCATTTAGCAGAAAAGGTATCAGAGCCACATCCCAGCCTGACAGATACGACGGGAGTTGCTCATAGGTTTTCGGGCCCAGATAATGAATGTTTGCATTGCGCGGCAAGCTTGCCGGATCGATTTTCACAACAGGACCAATCAGGATAATTTGCCAATCAGCTCGCCGGGTCGCGATAGCTTCGATCAGTTCTATATCGAACCGCTCATCGATAACACCATAAAACCCAAGTTTAAAACCGAAGATACAAGCCTGATCTTGCGGCTGCTGACAGTTATACCTCGCTTGTTGAAAGTGCTGCTTGTCAATACTGCTTGGAAACAAATGAATGTTTTCATGATGGTTTTGCTTAGCCTTGTAAAGTGATTGTCCGCCTGTAAAAACAATATCTGCCACCTCAAAGAGCTTCTTCTCTAACTGTATTATTTCAGCAGGTGCAAATTTGAATGCTGATAGCTCATCCATACAGTCGTAGACTGTGTATGCAGGTTTTAATCCTGTTGTAAATTTGAGCGCCATTGGTGTGTAATACCAAAACAGGCAATCATGCATGGATATCTCACTGAGCATGGATTCAAGAAGAGAGGCCAGGTGAAAATTGACTTCGTTTTCGGCAAGTCCGATAGGCAGATGCGGTACTGCTAACCATACCTTATCCTGCCTTTCCACGAGTTCCATAACCGGTATAGACCCTGCATCAAAGACAGGTTCTTCAACATAATAAACAATACAGCCTTCAGCAGCACGGCTCATCAAATGCTGCGGGCGCTGATAAACAAAATCCCAGCGTAAGTGGGAAAAGCAAACTAGGTATTTAAACTTTGGTGCCATAAAGCAGATCTGTTTGGTGACGAAAGCATTAATTTATTTTTTCGATTTTTATTGGCCCTTCCATAATATGGATTTTTTGAATTGCTCCCTTATAGCAATTATTATACCCTGAACTATAGCTGGCTGTGCCGGACCAGTTATCTTAGATCGGGCGGTTTGCTTTACATGATAACTACTGCAGATTGATCAGTATACGTGCTATTCAGAATTATCTTTTTGTCAGTTAGAACCCAGGCGAAAATTCTGCCTGGTCACTAGCTTTTGAAGTCTTGCCCGTTGGGCACAAATTAGGGACTTGCAGTAAGGCCAAATACACACCCATGACAGTATACGTCTTTACATTCCGCTATTTCCATAATAATATTTGCTGTCCCCCCTCACCTGGAGCTTTTAAGGGACAATCACTGATCATGCCCTTCGGACCTGCCCTGCCAGTCAGCATAAGTCACTCACCGAATGCAACTGCCTGCGAGCCATTCTGACAATGCGATATGAATTACCAAATCCTGTAAGGACTTTAAATTAAGTCTAAAGTTATACACAGCAATTCTCAAAGTGGGAATTTCCACATTACTCCCTCCCAATTATCACACCATAACTAATCACGGTCTGTCTGATTGAGATATCTGTTTGAACTTTAACTAAGCCAAACCTGCAATCATTCATGTGTTGCCGACTTTCAATTTATAGGCTCTCTTCCAAGGATGTATCAGATCAAGACGAAACTCTGCAATTCAGAACCAAGCAAAACATAATCTATAGACCTCTTTCACAGATCCCTCCGACTACATATGTTGGAAACATTCGCCAGTTTTACAAGCTATGACGCTGGCCGCAAACTAATCCGTACCTTTGATATACGCAGTTACCAAAAAACAAACGAAATGTCTCATTCAGGCCCTATTGTTGTTGTTGAAGATGATGAAGATGATCAGTTTCTGATCAAATACTCCCTTGGGAATCTTAAAGTAGAAAATACTATCGTTTTCTGCAACAACGGCCTGCAGGCCTATCAGTACCTAAAAACGACCACAGAGCAGCCATTCCTGATACTTTGCGATATTAATATGCCCATTATGAATGGAATAGAGCTGCGCGAAAAAATCGAAGCTGAAGAATATTTAAAACAGAAAGCCATCCCTTTTGTTTTCCTTAGTACCTCCGACAATGCGTCCCTGATAAAAAAAGCCTACCAAGGTACTATTCAGGGGTTCTACAAGAAAGCGGGTGAGCTTGACAGGTTTGAAGCCAATCTTAAATTGATCATAGACTACTGGCGCATGTGTCTGCATCCTAATAATGTCAGCGTTTAAACAGGAGGGAATACACCAAACACAGATCCCCCCGGTTAACCGGACGCACTAATCTTGCCGCCATGGTTAGTCGCCACTTTCTCACAAATAGCAAGCCCTATCCCTGTACCTTCGAATTCGCTGCACCCATGCAGACGCTGAAAGACCTGAAAAATCCTATTAGAGAAAACCGGATCAAAACCAATCCCATTGTCTGAGACATCGATTCGGCATAACCGGGGGTTGCCAGTCCAGGACACCTGTAGATTCCGACGATCAGGATAATATGCAGTTACCTGTACACGGGGCATAATATCTGTACACCGGAATTTGAGGGCATTGTTGAGAAGGTTCGTAAACAGCTGCACCAGTTGCGACTGGCCCGCATAAACTACCGGCAACTCCCCTATTTCGACTACAGCAGATGTATCCTCGATTAATAGCTCCAGATCAGACTGAACCAGACCGAGCACCATATTTAAATCTACGGCTGTCCTTTTAATTTCTACATAAGAAACCCGTAAAAAAGAAAGCAGGTCATCAATCAGAAAATAAATTCTCTGGGCCGATGACTGCGTCTTTTTTTAAGTAAACACTCCCTGCTCCAAGATGCTGGCTGAAATCCCGATCCAAGATGTTCCTAAAAGACTGGATTTTCCTAAGGGGCTTCTGAAGATCGTGGGATGCAACATAAGAAAACTGTTGTAAATTATCGTTAGAGCGGGTCAGCGGCTACTGATTGCTTGCGGCAAGTTTTTCTCGTTGGTAGCCCTCTTTTCCCCCGCAGCTTCAAATTCTTCTGTCCGCTTCAGAATCAGTTGCTCTAAATTACGCCGGTACCCGCCACGTGCTGAGTTTACCGTTGTTTTTCAATGGCATCCAACAGTTGCCGAAATGGCGTATTAAACTTTTCTATTCCTTCCTCTTCCAACTGTTTTGTCAGCGCGTCCATATCGATCCCTGCCGCCTTAATTTTTTCCATGATCACAGATGATTCGTTTAAATTGCCCTCCAGTCTGCTGGCCGGCTCGCCATGCTTACGGTATGCCTCCAATGTTTCCAATGGCATGGTATTAACAGTATCGGGTCCTATGAGCGCCTCGACATATCTGGTATTTTTGAAAGCAGGATTTTTGTTACCAGTACTCGCCCACAACAGCCGCTGCGGCACTGCCCCTTTTTCCGCAAGCTTTTTCCAACGATCACTGCTGAACATGCGCTTATAAATTTGATAAGACAGCCTTGCAGATGCAATCGCCACTTCTCCTTTCAGTTCTGCCAGTCCTGACTGATCCAGAAATGGGTCTACCAAAATATCTATTCGACTTAAAAAGAAACTGGCAACAGACGACACATGGGCGACAGGTAACCCGTCTGCAACTCTTTTTTCCAGTCCGGAAATATAGGCTTCAGCTACCGCCTCATAACGGTCAAGACTAAAAAGCAAAGTGACATTGATATTGATTCCCTCACTGATTGCGGTCTGGATCGCGATCAGCCCAGACTCAGTTCCCGGGATCTTTATCATCGCATTATTTTTACCAACAGCTTTCCACAGTGCCCGCGCCTGGTTTATAGTCGCCTGCGTATCATTCGCTAAAAACGGAGAAACCTCAAGGCTTACGTATCCATCAGCGCCCACAACATCTTCCTTGTTGTAAACCGGCCACAACAGATCACAAGCCTGCTTAATATCCGAAACTGCCAGATCAAAGAATATTTGCTCCGTTGTTTTGTCACTCCGAGCAAGCTCTGCGATATCTGTATCATAATCTGAGCTGCTACTGATTGCCTTTTCGAAAATAGCAGGGTTGGAAGTCACGCCTCTTACACCATCCTCTTCGATGAGTCTTTTCAATTCACCTGAATACATCAATTTACGATCGATAAAGTCCAGCCAGATACTCTGGCCGAAATTATGTATCTGTTTTAACTTACTTTCTGCCATAATCATTCTTGTTTTTAGTTAGCATACTCTTTTAATTACAGTCTGTTATACTCAAAAATTTAGCTGGTCATCGCTCATCCAGCTGACATCCGCCCAACAGCAAAGCGGCAGACAAGCCAGTGAGCAATGAAGGCATTTCACCTTCAGCACCCATATCGGCACCGATTTCAGACACCTCCCCGGCTATTAGTTGCATCTGATCGGCAACTACAGATGCCACTGCAGATTCCTGAAGCTGTGCTTTCAATTTTTGAAGCTGTCGGGAAATAGACTGAGTATTCTGATTTTCGGAGAGTGGTACAATCCATTGATCAAGTAATTCAATCCCTGCAGAAGGTGTGATGGAAATCTCACTACCCATCAGTTTACTGGTCGTGCTCTCCAGTAGCGCAGTCGTGTCTGCCAGACTATTGATATGAACCTTGTTATCCATAACTTAACCTTTATTATTTTTTGAGTTTTTACTTCTGTGAAACGTGGCTAAAAGCCTTTTTAATAAAATCACCCCTTTCGCCGCCGGCCATAAACTGTATACATTTCCCCCCTGACGTATGATATCAGTTGGGGGGTTGCATATTGCTGAATTATCAAATTAGAGACTTTTACAGATCCCTGGCGCCCGATCATAACTACAACATTATCTGTTTTGCATAAAGGGTGCGTGGTGATGTTTTAGAAAATCCTCCTTTGAATCGTGGTAAGAGGTAACGGCACCAATTCGGTAAAGAAATTTAATATAATACCACGCCAGATCCACCTGATAGGGTTTAAATCCACTTCGGGCACTTTTAGGATATAAATGGTGGTTATTATGCCACTCCCCGGCCACGATTCCCGGCCAGATCTGATTGATTGAATTATCATTTCTGTTGAAATCAGTGCCTTCAACCTGCATATTCTTTCCTTTGCCATGCCCTTCATAATTAAACGTGCGCACGCCAACAGCCCAGAAACCTGCTGCCCCGAACATGCAGGCAACCAGTCCGGGCCCGCCCAGAAGATAAAATACCAAAAACCAGAAAGACCAATTCAGCGCCCAGGCAAGCACCGCTCTGAACGGATGGACATAAGAACCCCATTGAAGATACTGAACATATGTATTTGCAGATACACCGGTATGCTTCATCATTGTTCGGACACGGTTGTAATCGCTTTCACAAAGATTCTTAGCAATAGGCTGATGGTTCACATCGGCAAGAAAGCAATATAAAAAACCGGCTTGTGCATTGTAGGGGTCCCCGGGCTGATCTGCCTTCGCATGATGAACATGGTGGGAAATAACATAAATCTCTTCAGGTATCATGCTGATGGTTAGATTTTGCGTAATGAATCGCCAAAACCTGTTTTTAAATTTATAAGCACCGTGCGTACAGTACCGGTGGTGCCAGATAGTTCCGTGTGTACCCATGATAATCATGCTGTATAAGAAGGCAACCACCAGCAACGGCAAGCTAAAATACTTGAAAACAAACAGGGCTAAAAAGGGAACGGTGCACAACACTTTTAACCAACTCATCAGTGGCAACCAGTTTCTGAAGTCCTTAAATATATTTATCCGTCTAAGAAATTCACTGAGAATCTGGCCTTTTACAGGTCTGACCAATCTTCCATTATGATCTGTCCATCCATACGACGGCACCTGCAGCACGTGGTCAATAAAAGCCATACCTTATTATCATTTAAAATTAATAAACGTTAGTGAACAATTACCGAGCCAGCAAAGCGGAGCATTAACCATTCAGTAAATTAATAATCAGCTATTTTGTCAGCAACAAGAGAATAAACTCACAGACATTGAAAATTCCTTCAGTCAACATACCTTATTCATATAGAATATCAGTTCGTCTGGCTTGCTCTCTAACACAACAGAATCAATCAGACCGATCCATAAGTTCGTATTCCCTGAATACCTCTTTGATGCTATTTATGATGTAGATGTTTTGAAATGCTGTTGGCAAGGCCGCCGAAAGGCCATTTCTTTTTTTGAAAAATATCTGTGACCCTGAATTCACTCTAAATGTTTTCATCTCACAATGGGCAAGTACATCCCTAGATCTCGGTTTAAGTAATTCACAGGTAATGCGTAAATCTGTATGAAAAGAATACTCAATGCAACAGATAACGTCGTCAGAGTTTTGAATAACAATCTGACTTATAGATCTATAAGAGTTTTTCGTAGTCGTAATGTGATCTTCGTCCCAATGTTTGAGAATATCAAGATAAAGGCTATCAAGGTAAGTATACATAATCGTGGTCGGTTAAGGCTTCTGGCATAAACTAATACCCTGCCAAAAAAACAGGGATACCACATCCCGGCATCCCTGTAAGCACCATTCCCCGCTACATTGAAAAATGCAGTCCGGAGGGTGTATAAACTATCATACCAAGGCAGACGCTAATTCAAAAAACAGGAGCGCCAAAGCCTGACACCCCTGTAAAAATATTTACCTCATGATGCGAATATCGCTGTGGCAAGAGCGCACAGAACTAAGGTATCAAAAAATCAGGAATCACGAAAGTTAAGGTTCCTGTACTGACGGATAATACTAACCTACGACTTCCCCAAGCAAGTGTATATAATAAATTCAATGGCTTGCATAACATTTCTCTCACATCAGACAGTGGCCAAAGCACAGAAGGAAAGATAAGGTCTTTCGAGAAAAAATAGACTCCCATCAGAAACTATGGATGCTCAAAGACTGGAAAATACCTGTTCTCCAGTCCTCCCCTACACAAATCAACCGACTTCAAAATGAATTGTTCCGGTGTCAGCAGACTGCTATTTTGTAATTACGCCTCCCTGATCCAATCAAAAATAAAAAACCGGAAGCTCCAGGTACACTGCTGGGGCTTCCGGCTTCATTTTAATATAGGTGCAGCAGGCCGATTCTAATTGATATCTGCTACTGCTTCGCTATGCGGTGTGTGAGAACCTGTCCATTGGCATTTGTTACGAATATGACATAAATCCCTGTTGCCAAACTTGAAATATCATATTTGAAATTATCATCGCGACCAACCATTGACGCAACCTTCACTCCCAGGGCATTAACGATCTGAATATGATCCCCTGCCGTCAGACCTTTAATTGTAATAAAGTCATGTGAAGGATTAGGCCAGGTGGTCAATGACCCGGCCGATTCATTAATCACACTAACAATGCTGCTATACGCAAAAGTCTGATCTAGATCGATCATCTTTAGTCGGTAATAGCTTCTTCCCTTTAAAGCACCTGCATCAGTGTAAGAATAACTACTGTTTGTATTACTTTCGCCAGCTGCCTTTTGGCTGGCCAGCAGCAGCCAGGTTTTACCATTGCTACTACGTTCAATCTCAAAGCTGTAAGAATTAGACTCTTCTGTTGTAGACCAGATTAAATGGACTTGGTTTACTTCCTGCCTGGCCTGAAATGAAGCCAGCTTAACAGGTAATGGAGTCGTCCAGTCTACCTTGTAAATCACAGGGCGCGATATGGTACCCGCAGCATCGATTAGCACATACTCAAACTGAAAACCTGTATAGCCACTCCCATTTAGAACTGCAGAAAGCTCAGTAAAATCAAAATTCGATATTGCAGCGTTGTTAGAGGTGGTAGAGAGCGTAGTTGATCCGTAATTAAGTATAATGTTTGCAGAACTACTACCCGCAGCAGTGATTTGAAAAGTACTTCCTAATATCTGAACAGTGGGCTTGGGTGCCTGAGCAGAAGTTTCAGGGGCAAAGTTTGCATACGCTCCGTCCTGCGGATCTGAACCAGTCAATGGCTTGAACTTATAGGTATCTCCCTGCTTAGGCGATGCTATCATATCATTTACCGCAGAGGCGGTTGGCGCCTGGTTAATGCCAAAGTTCACGTTATCAAGATTGTCATTCACTGTGACCTGGGTGATGCCGTTAACCTTACCGTCGCTTCCTGCTGCAGCCCCAACATGTTCCCCTGTTGATACCCAGTTGCCTGGCAACGGAAGGGATGCCTGCAAGGGGGCGTCGCTACCAATAACTCCATGAGCATTACTTAACTGCACAGTGTAGTTTCCGTGTAATATGTTGACAAAACTGAAAGCTCCACCGGTCGATACCTGTTCAGAGAACAGGATTTTTCCGTCAGGGGAAACCAGTAATACATAGATTCCTCCTTCTGAATATGGTACACCATTTACAATTCCATCGCTAAAGCCGTTACCATCTACAAAGACATTTCCGCTAACTGTTGCAACAGGCAGGTAATTAGCCGAAATACTGGCTGGATTACTGACAGCACCGGCGCTGTTTTTTACTGTGTAGGCGATTGGTGTGGGACTGTCAAGAAATCCTGTTTCAGGTGTAAATGTAACATTCCCGGAAGCGTCCACTTTCCAGACTCCTTGTCCCGGAACGGTGATCTTGTCAGTATCTCCGTCTAGATCGGTATCTTCCAAAACCGAAGAAGGAATGGAGGATGGTGCAATCAGATTGATCGTTGCAGCTGTCAGCGTAGTTGTTGCAGGGGCACTGTCATTGGTCAAAATGGTTGACACGGTCGCAATTTGCCCGGGCACAACCCCATTTACTACGTCACTTACTGCAGTAGGTGGCGTACAAATAGTCACTGTAATCGTTGCGGGTGCAGACACGTTGCCCTGGATATCCGAAATACTGTATCTTGCGCTGGCCGAGCCTGATGTGAAGCTTGCCAATGGCTGAAACTGTATCACACCACTTGTGGTATTTACGGTGAACGTTCCCTGCGGAGTTACCAGGGTCGTCACCGGCTGATTGGAAGCATCAATCAGCCGGACTGAGCTGTTAGCTAGCTGATAGCTACCCGCTCCATCATTACCGGCGACAGTAATCAGTAGTGGTGAAGTACTCCCCGAAGGGCTGCAAGTCTGGTCATCATTAGCACTTGGCATAATAATCTGAGAAGAACACCGCGCCCCGTCTCCAGGTGTTTTTCCGGCAAGGGCACTGGAATAAAGTGTTGCAGAAATCGTAGCCCCTTGCGATAGCAGATGCGGCGTTGGAACTCTGAAGATTCTTCCGCTCGAATTATTGCCGATAAAAAGGTTTCCCAAATTATCCATAAAAGCAGTTCCAAAAGAATCGTTTGTTTCCGTACTCAGGCCAGTTACAGCCCCTAAAATTGTGATTGTGTTACTTACCGGATTAAAACGGAACAATTGTCTGGCAGCTGTACTGGTAATTCCATAAATATTGCCATCAACAGGACTGAAAGCAAAATCATTAATGGTTGATGAATAAGCCAACTTCTGGGTTGCAACCAAATAATTTGCTGAACCAGGATTCAGGTCGACAGATATAAATCTGCCCGAACCGAACAAGTAAAGAATTCCCTGAGGACTTACGTCACCCGCTGCATAAGAACCGCTGGCAACACTTCCCGTCATGGGTAATATTTGGATATTACCTCCGGTCCCGACTTTAACGATCTCGCTTGTATTATACCTGTATCCATATAGAAAATTGTCTACCGTGTTATAGCCAAATCCATTATAAAATCTTTGGTTGGCAGGACTGCTGGGTAATAGATCTGCTTTGATTAACGTATTGGCTCCAGTTGTCAGATTGAAAGAATATAGGCTGGTTACATTTCCCGTACCAGGATCGGCATTCGTAAGAATATAACCCACGCCAGAGGAACATTCGAAAGGATTAAGCTGCGCGCTTGATTTGTAGTGAGTAGCTGCCGTTAAGGCGAGTGGCAAAATAAAGGCAGTCGTTTTTCTAATAAAATTTGAAATCACACCAGATAAAGTTTTGTTTGGAAATAGGATCGTAGTTTTGCTAAGGCATATCTGACATTATGAATATTTGTAAGACAAGTCTGTACAAAATTCAAACTGGCAAATGTCAATATGTAACCAAAATTACACCAAACACATATAATGTGAAAGACAGTAAATCAGACGGATATTTCGAATTATAACTACATGATGCTCCTTTTCAGCACACCACATCAGCTCATAAAACAGTAGAATAAAATTAAAATACTGTATCTAAACAATATTCAAAAAATACAATTTATTAATTTTCAGACCTTAGTCATCAATCTAATATTGTAGTAAAACGTAATAAATTCTGTACAATAATTATTACAGACAAAATACTCTCGGCTTAAACAAAAAGAGAATATTTTTTACTGGATATAGATTATTTTCAGAGTATGAAATATAGAGCTGGCCTGCGGGCTGTCATTACCCCGGTTCACCGCCAGTTTGCTGCCTATAGATAAAAGAGACTGTCAGGTTGTGACCACCTGTAGTCTGCAGATGGTTTAGCTGAACGCCAAAATTATCGCTGCACAGCGTAAAAACCATACCTTCGCGGAAAAGGTCTCTTGAAATGTCAATAGCAGCTTTACCCGCCCTAACCAATCACCATGGCAGAAAATTTGACAGAAAAATAAAAATATGTCAGACAAATTCAAAGCGGCATCACCTTTGACCTTCCGATATAAAACAAACTGAATATCAATTATTTATATATTAAATGAGACAAATAAGGGACAGCCATTTGGCTAAAAAAAGCAACTATTTACAAGTAAAAATAGCCCCCCAAAAAAATGTAAAATTTTAAAAAATATTTTTTCCTATTTCTAAGGAAACAATCTTCATCCTATTTCATAAAAATATTTATACTAGATAGTGTCATCCTTTTACGCCTCGCCAAGATTACTTGCTCGCTTTCGTATTTAGCAACAGCATAAAGTGGATATACCATCCATTTTATGCCAGCCTTTTATTTATCAGATCTATATTTGCCTGACCAACACCGTATTCTCTTGCCAAGGACTTCCACTGTCCCAATGCAGCTTTTGTTTGTTCAATACTTTCATCTACAAGAGCTTTGGACAGCCCCCCTTCAATACCTAGCTTTATAAGCTGCTTTTCTGCGGGGTTTCTTCCCTCTCCCATTACCATTGTGCTTTGCTCTCCCCCGGGGCCATTAGAAAATGTTAGATCATAAGCTGGTGATAACTTCCATTCCCCTTTATCATCCATTAGAAAACTAAAGTTTTTGGCATGGTCATCACGGTTATGGGCCAGAACATTGAATACAGCCAGTCTATACATTTTCTCAACTTCTCTGATGTCTTTCGTAAGCTGACCAGTTAGCGTCAGTAAATCTTCATAATCTAATGATGGTGTCCGAAAGTCACTATGTAATAACCCGCTTACCGTATGCATGTGATATCTTTTTGGACCATCCCGATCAAAGCGTTTTGCTGCAAAATATCCGCATCCTTTACTAGCTGTGAATAAATGAGTTTCTGACATTGTAACACCTGCCTCTTTTGCCATTAGAGCATATACGTACTCAATAGCGCCAGAATCCAGACCGTCTTGGGAATTCGGGAACTTGACCAGCCAAGGTTCAAATCCATGGGCGAGTTGCTGCGCTCCATGAGCTATGTTCTGACGGGTCGGATTAACCCCTATAAGTGCTTTGGGTCGTGCCCCGGCAGATGATCCATTTAAAGACAGAAGCTCCTGAATAATCTCTTCTGAACTTCCTGTTAGAACTTCACCGGCCCTGTGAGCCAGTTGATCCAGATCAATTAAGCCATCTTCTATATCCGACGGACTAAAATCCGGTTCATATACTAAGGCCCCCATTCCGTGAAATCCCACATGTGCCAAACGATCGAGTGGAGTAATATCGGACGGCAATATGTTTTGAGAACGCAAAAGGCGGTCAAATAGTAAACGCCCCCAACCATCGGGCAGGCTATCGCTAAAAACACCCGCCAATCCTTCGAAAGGTCTTGTTTCAAAGGCGGTAACGCCTGTTTTGAGAGGTAATCGTAAAGGAGAAATCTCCAGCCCTCTTTGAATGAATGAGGCCTCATATTCAAAATAAATGGCATGATCGCGAATGGCCAAGCGCCCAACCGAAAGAATTTCACTGCCGAAATCCAATCTTACTTTGAGTTCTTTTATAAGTCGTTTCATTTGTGACGGCCTCGTTTACGAATTGAAGTCTCTTCTTTCAACACTTCATCAATGGAAGAGAAAGCTGACTTTACAGGCTTGATAGCCTCAATCACTTCCTCAATGCCACCAATTACCAAAAGAAGACGAAGGAACGACTCAAGTGAGATGACCCCTTTCTGCTCAAATTTTCTTAACGTTGGCAAGGCGACGCCAGAACGCTCTGCCAAACCTTCCTGAGTAAGCCCCGCGTTCAAACGCCTTGAACGGACATTTTCAGCAAGCTTACGAAGCGCTTTGGATGGAGATATAAGTGATATCATTGTAGTACATATTGGCCTTAAAACCTCATAATTAATACTATTGTATTACAAATATAGCTAAATATTAGCGAAGAATGCCTTACTTACATGGCATTAAAGTTGAAAATATAAGTATTGACCCCTGTTTTCTAACCTAATTGAAAAAACGGATGGCCATCCCCCTATTTCGTAGTAAAATGGCCAACCTCGTTACCTATTTCCATTTTGCGCAATATTCAGTTAATGGATGTCATATCCTGATCATTTGAGACCGAAATGACCCGGTCAGATAAAAGCGAATTGCAGGGATCAACGACTCCGAGTTCTCCACACTAACTCTGACGCATTTTGGCTATGACAAGGTGTAATTTGACTAAATCTGTGTTGATTCACTTTCACAATTTTGTATTACAATTTTAATGTAGAAAAGGAATGAAAACAGCAATTTTTATTGCGATCAGCTTTTTGATCGGCACCGCTTCGTTTGGACAAAAAAATCAACCAAGAACCTATTTATTTGTTCCCGGAGCATGGGATGGAGGTTGGGATTATGCAAAGGTTGATTCAATTTTAAGCTCGCAGGGACAGATCGTCTACCGGCCAACTTTGACCGGTATCGGAGAACGCGAGCACCTTGCTAACGCTAATGTAAATTTGACTACTTATATTACTGATATAGTAAATGTGATCAAATTTGAGAACCTTCGTAACGTTATACTCGTTGGCCATAGTTTTGGAGGTATGGTTATCTCCGGGGTGGCAGAAGTAGTGCCAGACCGCTTAAGTCAATTGGTCTATCTGGATGCGATGGTTCCCAATGATGGAGAAAGCGCCAAAGATGTGACCGGCGAGTTGTGGGATCAGCTTATGGTTTCTTCTATTAAAGATAGTGTGATGTTATATCCTTTTGGAGCTTCCACATCCGCTTACCCAAGGGATGTACCACAGCCTATCAAGACATTTACCGAGCCTTTGAAGATCAGTAATCCCTTGGCAAAAAATATCCCGGCAGTCTACATTTCTATGACTCAAAATGGTAAACCCGGCAATCAAAAAATGGGCTATGACAGAGCGAAGGAAAGAAACTGGAAAATCTTTACCTTAGAGGGAGGGCACTACGCGATGCGGGAACAGCCTGAGAATATGGTCAGAAAATTAGAGGAAGCTTTAAAAGACAATGATAAGTAACACGCCGCACAGGATCACCACCATCAGCAAATATCACCGGGTAATGGGATTACCCGGTCCGCAGCACCCACTGATCAGCGTAATCGACTACAACACTATTCTCTCACCCTGCCAGGAACATGTAAGTTTTGTATTCGATTTTTATGCTATCCTTCTTGACAGGGATTTCAAGGGTAAGATGAAGTACGGACAGCAGCAAAGTGATTTTGACAAAGGCGTTCTTTTTCTGATGTCGCCTGGCCAGATCTTTCAGATCGATGC
Source organism: Dyadobacter luteus (assembly GCF_003383615.1). Taxonomy (GTDB): domain Bacteria; phylum Bacteroidota; class Bacteroidia; order Cytophagales; family Spirosomataceae; genus Dyadobacter; species Dyadobacter luteus. The sequence continues at coordinate 314,280 of NZ_QNUL01000002.1, read as the reverse complement.
CAAAGAAACGACTGATCGTTCAGGCTGGCTACTGCTTGTGCATCCAGATCTGTTATGGCATACCCATTTGGCAAAAGACATCAAACAATACGGTTTCTTTGATTATGCTATAAATGAAGCTTTATTTCTGTCTGAGCGTGAAGAAGCCGCTATTATCAGACTTTTAGAAAATATAAAGAACGAGTACCAGCATACCATCGACAAATTCAGTCAGCCAGCTATTGTCGCCCAACTGGAGTTACTGCTGACCTACTGCGACAGGTATTATCAACGCCAATTCATTACACGTCAAAAAAGCAATCATCAAATTCTGGCGCGCCTTGAGGTGCTGCTTACTGAATATTTCAGCGGCGATGATCTGCTGGGAAAAGGACTGCCAACTGTTCAAAAGGTCGCTGACCAGTTAAACTTGTCACCGAAATATCTTAGTAATCTGTTGCGTGTCCTTACAGGTCAAAATACCCAGCAACATATTCACAATAAACTAATTGAGAAAGCAAAGCAAAAGCTTTCAACGACAGACCTTACAATCAGTGAGATCGCCTACGATCTGGGTTTTGAGCATCCGCCATCGTTCAGCAAGTTATTTAAAGCAAAAACCCGGCTCTCACCAATAGAATTCAGGCGCTCCTTTAATTGAATGAAGCCTCTTCAATATGGTTTCCTATGTCCAATAATATTTCTAAATCTGCCAGATATGATAATTAGGCTCAACTTTGGGTATGTCATCAGTAAAAAAAACTCAGAGCGTTGGTTGTAAACCAAAGTGAGAAATAAAAACGATACAAATACATCTGATAAAGCTAGTGTGTCTTCAGCTTTTAGGATATTGGCTCAGTTATCAAGAATAAATATTAAGTCAATTCCTGATTAATATGTTTGGCTAATTCCACAGCAGAGTCAGTATTGATACGTACCTTTCCCTTGTTTGCGTTTAATGATAATTCTACAGCATCAAGGCAAAAAACACTATATAGTGTATGCTCCAGTCCATAACGAATTCCTAAACCAACCCACCATGTGTTTTTAACTGACCTGGCCAGCTGAATATCTCTCAAATATATTTTCCGCTGAATCAGTCCGATTCCTAATGAGATTACAACATATTCGTCCGTGGTGGTCACATCCAATTTATAGAGGTTCAAAAAGACCAGAAGGACAGCCGCCGCAGCCGCATATTTTATCCAGACTATATCAGGGACCAGCACGGACAAAATAGCTGATGCTATGATAGCAAAGACAATCAAAGAGATCAGCATAGTTTTTCCAAATTGTGAGAACTTCATAAAATACAGATTTACTGATAAGTAGATGGGACAATTACACCGGAGACTATTTAAGATTGAGAATATTCTCCGGTATGGAAAAGCTATAACTTACTGACGCTTTGCTGCGAATTGAGCAGCGCACATGCAGTAGCACTTGCGGTATGGGCTTAATACGGCTGAAACCGGTCCACTATAATATAAGCTACTTTTCTGTCCTCAAAATGAACCCTGACGTGCTCTTTTATGCCATGATCGCGGGTGTCAAATACAAAGGTCCAGGGTAGTTGCGCTTTCTGAGGGTCATACAATGCATATGTATATTTTGATCCGAGCACAATACGTTGAAATTTGTTGGAATAGCCCAGTTGAGTACTCAACGACACCAGCTTATTGAATAGCTTGTCCGATGAATCGCCTGTGGCTATTGCCAGCTGTAAATCAATGCCTTGTGGCCACTGATTGAGTGGTGTACCCTGATTAAGCTGGATACGTTCCACCTTACCCCTGTTCAGCCTGACCTGTACACCTGTAGGAGTTTCTGGATTTTCATCGAGCACCAGCCAGTCGAAATCTTGCAGGCTATTTTTCAGGTCGCTGACATTGCCAAAATAATTATTCACTGCACTGATATAGGAAACATCCTGATTAGACCTGTGCATTTCCAGCACCTGATAGACCTCATCTGCCGGACTATTGATAACAAGACCCCGGTACTCTCCTGTCGTGATACTGTCTCTGCCCAAATAGTTAACCCGCGGCTGAGGCTCTGGTCCTACAGTCAGGGGTTCATCCTGACCTGACTTGCAACTAAGCGTTGCGATTCCCAGAAACAAAAATGCAGCAATTGATAAGTTTATATTCATAAAGCAATCAGATTTAGTGTCTTTATGGTGACTTACTTATGGTTTGTTTAGTTGGAATGGCCTGGATGTATTTTATAAAAAACCAGACGAATGAGCTTACGTCATTTGTCTGGTTTGATCTTTAACACTAACTCAAAATTTCAAATATTCTTTTCTTATTTGCCCCCTCATTGAGGTTACCAAATCTGACTATGACCAATGACTACGTAGGATAGTCAGTATTTGGCATTCCCATCAAAGGGATCGTTTTAAAGCCACCAGGATCTACATCTACAGGGTCTGTGACTAAAGCGGCTAAGCTTTGTAAATGTCAAGCTTACTCAAGACTGGCCCTTTCAAAGCAACTACCCACATTATCACATTTACTTTTTAATACCTTGCATAGCGATAAACCACCTCTCCCGTACCTTCTTCAATTCTTGTGGTAAAGTGTGAAGAAAGTCTATCAATTAACTCCCTTTTTGAAGAATACTTTTGGAAATACCCATTGCAACACCTTAATTTGTCTATAATATTGATAGACTATTCATTATTTCGAAAGCGACGAGTCCATGCAATCCAGCTCCGACACTACAACACTTTCAGCATCTTCAATCCATCCTGATCACGCAATCGTTCTGAATGATTCTGTTCCGGACGACATACTGGTGCAATGGATGCAGGCGGGTAGCAAGCCGGCCTTCGATCTGATTTATCGCCGCTATTGGAAGGCGCTCTATCACCTGGCGTTTAATCTGTTCAGGGACAGGATTGTTTGCGAAGACATTGTACAGGATGTGTTTTTCCAACTATGGGATAAAGGGGGAAGCCTCCAGATTCAAACACTCCGCTCCTATCTGTTCGCGGCAACCAGGCATGGTGAAAGCGATTCTGATGTCCTGGAAAAGGATCTGGCGCATCAAGCTTCTATGGCTATCAGCATGTTGCCTGAAAAATGCAGAGAGATATTTGTCCTGAGCCGCAAACACGCCATGCCTGTCGCTCAGATTGCACAGCATCTTGAGTTATCGCCTAAAACTGTTGAAAATCAGATCACCATCGCTTTAAAAAAGCTTCGAAGCTCGCTTTCCGATTATTTTGTGGTGATGATTATCACCTCATTTCTACAGGCTTGAACCTTTTCGGTCTATAGGTGGCAATTTCGGTACCTCTTCTAGCGCCGTCTGACAAGCCAATCGGATTATCGAAACACACATCATTTCATCCTTTGAAGCTGTCCTCTACAATTTATTAAAAAATATTCATACCTCTTTGGGGGTTGAGGCCAGCTTTGAACTCTTACATACAAGGCATTTAAATTATTTAATTCTTCATATCACATTGTACCAAAGTGAGATCAAAGCATAATCGTTTGTTGGAAAGGTACTTTCGCAGGGCAGAGAAGGATCTGTTCAAAGCAGAAACTTCCTACATGGCAAACGAAAGTGAAGTGAACGAATCGATTTATGAAAAATTAAATGCCCGCATTCAAGCCAGAGAAACAAGGCGCGTTATTTCCCTCAGGCGCTTGCCCATAGCAGCTGCGGCAAGCATTATCCTCGTTGCGGGAATTACTTTATTTTTCCAGCGGAAGGCACCTGTATCAAGCTTTCAGACACTTCAGAACAATTCAAGACAGGCTCAGCTCAGCTACCTGCCCGATAGCTCAAAGGTGTGGCTTAACACCGGAAGTACTATCAGGTATATTGCTGGCTTTCAAGGGGCTTCCCGGGAGATTTTGCTGGATGGGGAGGCATATTTTGAAGTGAAAAGAAATGAGCTCAAACCATTCGTCGTCAAAAGCCATGGCATTAAAACACAGGTTCTTGGCACACGTTTCAATGTAAAGGCTTATGCTCAGATGAACCGGGTCGCTGTAACGGTGATCAGCGGCAAGGTTGGTGTGGGTCTGGAAGACAAACAGCAAAGCTCAGTTTTTCTCAAAGCCAATCAACAAGCTGTATATGATAAGGCTTCGAGGAACCTTTCGCAGATTGATGACCTGAATGCCCATGAACAGATTTCATGGCAGTCGGGGCGTCTGGTGTTTTTCAATACCCCCCTTCCGGAAGTATTGCTGGGTATCTTTCATAAATATGGAAAAAAAATAAACTCCTCTGCTGACTTTGACCGATGTCGTATCTATTTCGAATTAAGCGACGAGACATTTGCTGAAATGTTAATTCTGCTGGAAAAATTGACGGAATCGAAAGTAAAGACCATAAACGGAGTGTATCAATTGACCGGCAAGGGCTGCCTGTGACAGTCTAACCTCCCCATCATTTGATTGCATAATCCTGAGCAGCCTCCAGGGGGCTGACCAGGAAAACTATATCTGATTTTTAAACTAAACTATGATTGAGAACATGTACAAAAAGTATAAGAAGCTGCTTTTCGGCTGGCTTTTGCTTCTGTTTTTACCAGCCCTTTCACAGGGAGCCTTCGAGAATAAGATTACAATCTCGTTCAAAAATGAACCGCTCACTTCAGCCTTGATCAAGCTTTCAGAGTCCTCAGGCGTTAAGATAGGATTTACCCAAAGTGTGTTGGGCAACTCAGCAGGTAAACTTATTGATCTGCAAGTCAAAAATCAAACTTTGTCTGAAGTGCTCGACATTATCCTTAAACCACACGGATTAACATATGCTTATGTAGGAAAAAGTGTGATCATTGAAAGAGCAAAAACCTCAGCTGCTGCTGAAGCAAAACCGGGTCCGGAGCAAAATAATGATATACGTATACAGGGCAGAGTTACCGATGAAAACAAAGAGGGAATACCCGGTGTAAATATTCAGATCAAGGGAACCTTAGTGGGCACTATTACTGATAAGGAAGGTCATTATTCGCTTTCAGCAGTTTCATCCAAATCAATTTTGGTTTTTTCATTTTTGGGCTATGAATCCACCGAAGAAATCATCTCCGCACGAACAGAGGTGAACGTACAGCTGCGACCTTCTTCCAACAAACTTGAAGAACTTATCATAGTCGGTTACGGTGAGCAACGGAAAGCTGATCTGGTCGGTTCGGTAGCGAAAGTGAATCCTGAAAATGTAAAGACTATACCTGAAGCAAGCTTCGACACACAGTTACAGGGAAGCATTGCGGGTGTTCAGATAAACGGCGGCACGGGGATTCCTGGTTCAAATACATTCATCAGGGTGAGAGGCGCCACATCAATTAATTCCAGCAATGACCCTTTGTATATTATTGATGGTGTTTTCGTCAACAATAATTCCCTTCAGAGTGTGGATGCGGACAGAACCACCTCTCCGCTGGCCGACCTGAATCCAAACGATATTGAAAACATCGAGGTCCTCAAAGACGCTACAGCCATTGCTATCTACGGATCACGGGGAGCAAACGGAGTAATTATTATCACTACCAAAAGAGGTAAATTTGAGCAAAAGCCAACCGTGGAGCTAAGTACGTCACAGGGCTGGGGCTGGGCGCCTAAAAAATGGGACCTTACCACAGGACTACAACATGCCATGCTGGTGGAAGAGTACCGTGCAAACGAAAAACTTCCTCCCGTTTTCACTGCCGAAACAAGGGGACTTCCGCAGGATCAGCCCACGTTTGATCGCCAGGCAATACTCAACCGCACTGCACGTTACCAGAATTACGACGCCTCTTTACGTGGTGGAACTGCCAATACAAGTTATTATCTAGGATTCGGTCATTCATCACAGCAGGGTATCTGGAAACCTATGGGTTTCAGCAGAACCAGTTTTAAGGTCAATATTGATCAGCGAATCAATCATTGGCTCACAATTGGTACCAGCAACACACTTTCCCGGTCTTTAAGAACAATAGGACGGGCAGTAGGGAGCGGTGGAACAGGGGCGCTTTATCAGGCGAGTGTGGATATTCCCACCTACCTCCCTATCTTTGATCAGGCCGGCAAGCCGCTTCGCTGGGTCAACTTTGACAATATTCACTCGTTGACCACCGAGAGCGACGCAACGGCGCTCAGCAATCATTACATCGGAATTCTATACGCAGAAGCCGACATTCTGAGAAACCTGAAATTCCGCACCAGTTTTAGTCTTGATTACAATATCTATGAGGAAAATGAATATTGGAATACCAACCTGTTGAGAGGTATCGCCAACAACGGCGAGGCGATCACCGGCTTTACACAGTCCAATTATTGGGTCAACGAACAGACGTTGCGCTACACTACCTCACTTGGAACCAACCATAGGTTCGCCTTGATGGTAGGAACTCACTTGCAGGGCAGTACAACGTCCAATACTACTTCAAGAGGAACCAACTTTCCCAATAACTCTTTCAAGCTGATTTCTGCTGCCTCCAATCAGACTGTCAGAGAATCCTGGGGCAAAAATAGCCTTGCATCTGTATTTTCCAGACTTGAATACAATTTCAAAAGAAAGTACTTTTTCGAAGCAACTGTACGGGCGGACGGCGCTTCCAAATTTAGTCCCAAGAACCGCTGGGGTTATTTCCCTGCTATCGGGGCCGCATGGAGAATAAGTCAGGAAAGCTTTCTGGCCCAAAACCCTGTCATAAGCAACTTAAAGCTCAGACTTAATTATGGGGTTGCCGGCAACCAAAACGGCATCAGCGACTTCGCATTCAGGGGATTGTGGACTGCAGGTCTGGGCTATCCTGACGCAGGCACAGCCGAGCTACCCGGTACTGCGCCATTCCAATTGGCCAACCCTGATCTGCGTTGGGAAAAAACCAGTCAGTTCAATCTGGGTATAGACCTGGGACTCTTCAAGGATCGCCTCTCGGCTGAAATTAATCTTTATCGTAAGTACACCTCTGACGCTCTGCTGGAAATCGCGGTGCCCAACTACACCGGCTTTAGATCTTACCTCTCCAATTTTGGCGAGATTAGTAACCGTGGTCTGGAACTCTCTGTTAATTCAGAGAACATACGCAGGGAACGTTTTAAATGGTCGACTTCCTTCAACATCTCCCGTAACGTCAACCGCATTGAGGTACTCCCTTACCCGATGTCATTTGAAGACAGGCAATTTATAAGGATCGAACAGGGGGTATCTCTCTATTCCTACTGGCTTTATAAATCGCATGGTGTAGATCCTCAGACAGGAGATCTGATCATCGAAGACGTCAACAAGGATGGCCGTATCACGGCAGATGACAGGAAGGTCGTTGGAGATGCGTGGCCTGACTTCTTTGGCGGGCTGACAAACAATTTCACTTTCGGTAATTTTGATGCTAATATTTTGTTTACGTATTCTTTTGGCAACCACCTTTGGAATCATAACAGAGCGCTTGGGGAGCAGGGAGGACGCCTGGATGGCAACAGGGTTTTATTTGCAAGCCAGCTTGACAGGTGGCAAAAGCCGGGAGATGTCACAGATGTACCCCGCCTTGCACTGAAAAACTACAATACCCAGGAGCTTAGCAGATTCTTCGAAGATGCTTCCTTTGTCCGCCTCCGCTCTTTCAGCCTCGGTTACACGCTGCCACAATCAGCAACTTCACGATTGAAGTTACCTAAAACCAGATTATACTTTGTGGGGACAAATCTGTGGTTATGGACACGCTATTCAGGCGCCGATCCTGAAACAAGAATAGAAAGGGGAGAAAGTCAAAATATACAAGGTTATGATTTTGCTTCCCCTCCCACCCCTCGTACGGTTCAGTTTGGCATCAATCTTACATTCTAGTCTATGAAACGCATTTTAGATCTCAATACAATTAAACGCTTTAAACCTGCAGCCAAAAAAGTAGCTGTAATGACTACACTTGGCCTGGGGCTCGTATTGCTTGCTTCCTGCGGTGAATTTCTTGAAATAGCACCCAAAGAAACCATTTCAGAAGAGCTTGCCATCGTAGACAAAACATCGTTGAATACGGCGGTGCGAGGGGCTTACAGGCGTCTGGGAAACGCAGGTTATTATGGAGAAGGGTATGTCAATCTGGGTTTTATTCCCAGTGGGGATGTGATCTACAATGTTTTCAATAATGTTTCGGATTTGAACTTCCGTGCAGATGATGGAGCCTTTGCTGGCAGCTGGGCTGCTATTTATGCCACGATCAATCTGGTAAATCACATCATTGAAAAAGCTCCCCAGATTACCGACGTAAATTTGACTGATGCCCAACGTAATGCAGCGCTGGGAGAGGCACATTTTCTCCGCGGGCTGGCCTACTTTGACCTGGCAAGAGGCTGGGGCGGAGTTCCGCTTAAACTTAAACCAACTTCTGATTTAAGTCAGGATACGGGCATCCCCAGGGCAACGCTGGAACAAACCTATAAACAGGTACTCGAAGATCTGGATCTTGCAGAGCAGCTCTTACCTGAGCAGTTGAACAGGGTTCGTGCTACACGTTATACCGTATGGGCTTTGAAGGCCCGGTTTTATTTGTATAACAAAAACTGGACTCAGGCGGTAAATTATGCGGATAAGGTCATTGCCCTTAACAATCATTTCAGGCTGGTTGCTCCATTTAATTCCTGGTTTTCAGCCGGAGTTGTACAAACACAGGAATCCATACTTGAAATTGCTTTTTCTGCTCAAAATCCATCAGCGCTCCGCACCCGCATGAGTCTGCTGTCCCGAGGGGGAGAATATCGTTACCGTCCTTCGGATAATCTGGTAGCGACACTGCGAAACCCAGGCACAGGCGGCCACAGAAGAGCCTTGCTGGATAGCGCAACCCAAGCAGGAACCACGCAATATGCCGGAGCTCTGTACTATCGCAGTCCTGCAACCGACCCCTCATATGTGATCAGAATAGCAGAGCTTTATCTGATCAGGTCAGAAGCCCTTGCACAGCTGGGCAACCTGCCCAAGGCACTTCTTGATCTAAACTTGATCAGAAACAGGGCTGGTCTGGGCAACCTCTCGCTGAACAATGACACCGAAGTGCTGGCAGCCGTACTGGAAGAGCGCCGCTTAGAATTTCTCTGGGAAGCGCACAGGTATTTTGACTTGAGCAGAACAGGTAAGTTAAAGGAAAAAATAGAGCAGCTGAAGCCAAATCTGAAAATTCAGCCCCATCTGAATCTTTTTCCAATACCTATTGATGAAGTTATACTCGATAAGCTACAACAAAATCCCGGCTACTAAACGCTTCAGAACTATGTCCGATCCTAAGACAAAAATTGTCTCATTTACTGCAGCTGTGAGACAGTTTTTAGAGAAGCCTTATCAGGGGGGCTCACTTAACATATCCTGGGGCTACTGGCAGCTTGTTGCCACCAGATTTTTAACCGTTTTTTTTACACTGTTCATCTTTCCGCTTGACTGGAAATTTTACCGCAGTTTGCTGAGTTTAGATTTCCATTTTTACCATCTGCTCAGCCTCGCTCGTTATCAGCCGGAATGGGTTCCGCTCAGCGATCAGCATGGCAACCCGGTGCTTGGCGCAGCCAGCTTTGCAAACTGGGCAATAATTGTATTCGTATCGGTGGTATTGACCCTTGTTTGGAGCCTGACCGACAAAAAACGTCAGAACCTGATTGCAGAGCTCGAATGGACCAAAACAATAGTACGTTACCGGCTTGCTTTGGTTTTGATCGCTTATGGTGTGTATCAGCTATTCCGACTACAAATTCCTTATCCTTCGCTGAGCAGTCTGATGACCAACTACGGAGACTTATACCCGTGGAAAATATATTATCAGACAACGGCTATTTCTCCTTTGTACTCTTCTTTTCTTGGATCAGTTGAAATTCTGGCTGGTCTGCTGATACTCAACCGCAGAACTACAACCATGGGTGCTGGCCTTGTGATTGGCTTTTTAGGCAATGTAGCTGCTGTAAATGGTTTCTATGATGCCGGTGAGCTTTCGCTCAGCACATTGATTGTATTGATGGCTGTTTTCTTGTTTTCGTTTGATGTAGTCAGACTTTATCAGCTACTGATACTGGAGAAAAAAGCGCTAGCCAACAGGCTCGTCGCTGACTATTCGGCAAGCAGTTTAACCAAGCTCAGATCGGCCGCGAAAATAAGTATCGCGGTATTCACATTACTACTACTTGTCTCAGCGGCAAGCAGTCAGGCGAATGGCCCGTATAAGTATCCAAGTCAGCAAGGATTAAAGAATAGCTTTGGTCTCTATGAGGTAAAGCACTTTGTCTTCAACAATGACACGATCCCTCACTCTAAATCTGACACCCGCCGCTGGCAGGACGTTGTTTTTGAGCAGTGGTCTACGATCAGCGTCAAACAAAACAGGCCGGTTATCATTGACAGAAGCTCGGCAGAAAAACTACAGCTGAAAGATATTGACCGCAACTACGAATTTGCGGGGCTTTCCGGCAGACATTTCTACCACTATGAGCTCAACGCTACAGCAGATACGCTGCTGCTGACAAACAAAAATCGAAATCACCGAAACGAAACATTCAAACTGGCGATTAAACGACCGACCGACCGCTACATTGAACTTTCAGGAACCGACCAGGCAGGTAACAGGATTCATGCCGTTTTGGAACGTCAGGACAGAAAATTCATGATGTACGAAGGCCGCCGGCGTGCAGCCAAGCTTTAAAACCAACCAATATGAGCAATAACACAGCCATTAAACTGCATCAGCCTCTGGCATCGAACGCACGTGATGATCAAAACGCTGAGAGTAAAACAGAGAAAAACAAAATCTGGACAAGCCGACAAAAACTCCTTTTCAGAATTTTGGGTACATACTTCGTTTTCCTTTGCATCCCTTCATACAGTAACTTTTATACGCATTTATGGAATCTGGAGTTCTCTAAAATCACCTATCACGACTTTCAGCATGTGGTTGCTTTCTGGCCTCCGCAGTTATATCTGATAGAAACGGAGGAAGGTGTTTTCGGATTTCTTAATTACATTAACCTAATTTTGCTTTTAGGTGTGTCTGTGGTGCTTGGACTGATTTGGACAGTGTTTGACAAGCGATCTACAAATTACCGTCGTGCTTACTACTGGGTCAGTGTTCTGGTCAGGTACAGGCTTGCATTCGGAATGGTCGGCTGGGGAATGAAAAAAGCATTTCCAATGCAGATGGTCTATCCGACCCTTGGCATGTTAAACACACCGTTTATTGACATGGCTGAAAAGAAGCTTTACTGGTCCCATGTCGGTGTGTCATTTGGTTACACCGTTTTTTTAGGATTTGCTGAAATCATTCCGGGACTTTTGCTGCTTCACCGTAAAACAGCCTCTTTGGGCGGGGCACTTGCAGCGGTTGTATGCTTCAACATCGTGCTGGCAAACCATGCTTACGATGCGGGTGTTGCCGTGCCGGCTGCTTATTTTACACTGCTTGGACTGTTTGTAGTAGCAAGCGATTTCGGTCAGATCTACACCTTGCTTGTAAAAGAAAAAGACGTTAGACTCAGCCGCTTTTACCCTTCCTATAACACTAGCCAAAACAGACTAAAATTAGCGGTTAAAGCTGTTGGTATTTTTATATTTGTTCCTCTGACAGCATTTATGTGGGGCTACGGATTTTTCAATGGAAACAATTACAATATACCTTCAACACAAGCAGCACCAGGTCTGAAAGGCTACTACAATGTTGAAAACTTTGCCCTTAATGGAAAATCGCTGCCCTACAGTCCGTCAGATTCGGTCCGCTGGCAGGATGCCATATTTGAAGACTGGTCTACCCTCAGCTTCAGAACCAACAGGACTGCGTTTGTTGACCGCATGATTGGCTACTCTCCTTTGCGTGTAAAAGGTGATAAAAAGAATACAAATCTGAATCAGGTCAATACTCAGGATTCGGATCAGCTATTTAAACAACAACAAAACCGGGACCTGGGCGTAACCCGTTGGGAAGTTGGAGGAATGGCCGGTGACCGCAGCTACTTTTTTTATCATGTCGATACCACTAAACAGATATTATACTTGCAAAACAAGAATAAAAACCATCAGGATGAGCGCCAGGTACTACATTATAGTTTCCATGGCGACAGGATACTTCTGAAAGGTGTAAATCAGTACAGGGATTCAGTGCAAGTTGTACTCAAAAAAGTAGAAAAAATCTATCCACTCGCAGAGGGACGCCAATCACAGGTTCGCGTTTTTTAGATTTTTTCAAATTCCATACAGCCGCACAGCTTCAGAAAAGTGCCACGACCAGACGCCCGAAATATAACCTGCCTGAAATGTAATGTTTCCCAGTTCTGGTTCGATTAACTATTTGTTGACCACCGTAATTGGGTTTAGACTAACAATTCTATTTCGGAGTAATATGACCATGATGTCATTCTTGTTCTCTGAAAGTTAACAAAAAGTACAGGAGCTGTTGTAGATCGTCATTTTGCATCGGAATTGAGTGGTCAGAAGTATCGTATTATCCAACCTGCTGACCAAACTCGCCGAGGCCTAGGTTAACCAATAAGCAAGAGCAGAATAGTCGACTAAGAATCAACGAAAGAGAGCTGGCTGGATTAGTCAGCTCTCTTAGTTTGTTATTTTTAACTTGCTTCTGTGTAGGGCTTTCATATGGTAAGGATCAGTTTCGGAATTATCCTCACGCCAAATTCTCAATAAATTCGACTGTTTCAATTGAGCATAATCCAATCACAAGTCATTATCCTTCAAAAAAATTGTCAGTAATTTACAAAAAACTGATGACGAATGAACTGGATAACCCGCGAGAGACCCAAAATTGACCGGTTGGCATGCCCATGGCTTATTAAACGTTTTGTAGACCCGGACGCTGTGTTCTATTTTGTCGAGGAGTCGCAAGTAGTCTCTGCCGCTGCCCGGTTAGATGCTGTTGCTTTCGACGTGCCGGGCGTAGAGTATACCCATTATCAGGACCAATGCACATTCGACTACTTTATCAAAAGACACAATCTGCAGGATCCTGCACTGCTGGTGATGGCTCCCATTGTCAGAGGAGCTGATACGGATGATCATTCGGTTACTTCGCAGTCTGCAGGACTCTGGGCGATATCTTCCGGCCTGGCTTTCAATATTAAAGATGATCAGCAACTCCTGCAACAGGGATTTGTAATATACGACGCTTTGTACTCCTGGGCAAAACACCTTCAGTCTGTCAGGCATACACAAAGCCCTACAGAGCAGCTGTTACTGTCCGTATTGCATACCTACATCAACAAAAAAGGTCAAAAGAAAGCACCCCGGTGGGTCAAGGAGCTCAAATCTATGATTCAGGACCAGATTGATATGAATCTGGCCTTAAGTCTGACCGAGCTTGCAGAAAGCATTGACGTGAATCCAGCATATGTGTCGCGCACCTTTACTAAATATTTCGATGATCTGTCCTATGGCGAATACATACGCAAGCTCCGGATCGATAAGTCACTTCAACTGCTTGAATCGACAAATTACACATTGACCGAAATTGCTTACCTGACCGGCTTTTCAGATCAGAGCCACTTTACGAGAATCTTCAAAAAACAAACGGGCCGGCTCCCTTCTGAGTACAGAAAATCTGACAAAAGGTAAAATCCGTTCTACCAGGTAAAAATCATTCTATTCCCGGGGTCAAACATGTCGTAATCTTGATGCATCAAAAGATTATTACATGAAAATCATAACATTCCCACTACAACTCAAAAGCAAATTTAACAATGCCCTGGTGCTGCTGTTAAATTTGCTGTTTTTCACCGCATTTGGTCAATCTTCCAGCACACCAGCCCCCTCGGCATATCCGCGCACTGCTGCCTACCAGGGCGTGCTGCACCCCATCGTTACCCTGGATAAAGACGCAATCCAACCCAACTTCAAAGACTATTACGTAGTCGGTTTTCCGATTGGTATAAACTTATGGAAAACCCAGAAGCTGGGATTCTCAGTAGAGATGGTCCCCTTGATCCGTGCGCAAGGTGCGACAAGCCGTGTTGCCAATGTAATCTTTCATCCAGGCGTGCTTGTCAACCTGGGACACAACTTTACATTTGCCGGCCGTATGGCTTTTGAAACTTCGGGCAGATACGGAATTACGCCCGTGATAAGTAAAATTGTCAGGAAGGGGCCTACCAATAGTTATTTCGTTGCTGTTCCAGTACCTGTACGTTTTGGCAACAATCATCCTGCATCGCTGACTGCTGGCTTTCAGTTCGGTATTATCTTTTAATTTTCGGTAACCACATTTATGAATATAGAACCTACCTACTCTTTGAGCGATTTAGCACGCTACTTTCTGCGTTTGGGAACGCTCGGCTTCGGCGGTCCTGCTGCACTTGTGAGTGCCATGTATCAGGACCTTGCCGTAGAGCGAAAATGGATCACCGAAGCTGATTACCAGGAAGGGATAGCACTCTCACAGCTGGCGCCCGGCCCGCTGGCAGCCCAACTAGCCATTTACCTTGGGTATGTACACTACGGTTATTTAGGTGCGACCGTCGTGGGAATTACGTTCGTTATTCCCTCCTTTTTAATGGTTTTGATACTCGGAGTAACGTATGTAAAATTTGGAGGACTGCCTTGGATCCAGGCATTGTTCTATGGTATCGAAGCATCAGTAATCGGCATCATAGCCAATGGTACATACAAGCTAACTTTAAAAACGGTCAAAAGCGGTACGTTGGGTTGGTTCCTGTTTGTTACTTCTGCTGCGGCTACCGCTATTATGGAAACCGAAGTGTTGGCATTGATCCTGGGCTCCGGGGGAATATATTGGTATTTCAAATCCCGCCCAGCCTCCATCAAGAGTGGTGCCGTCAGAAACCTGGCTATGTTTCTGCCCCAGATTCAGTCCATCAATTCGGACTCGGTTTTATGGAAAATAGCGATTTTCTTTACCAAGGCAGGCGCTTTCGTTTTTGGAAGCGGGCTGGCTATCGTACCATTCCTGTACGCAGGCGCCGTCAAAGAAAACCAGTGGCTTACAGAGCAACAGTTTCTGGATGCGGTAGCCATAGCCATGATTACTCCGGGCCCCGTTGTGATCACAGTCGCCTTTATCGGATACCTTGTCGCAGGATTCTCAGGCGCCTGCGTTGCCGCAATTTCAACGTTTCTTCCCTGCTACCTGTTTACAGTGCTGCCCGCCCCGTATTTTAAGCGTTGGGGCAAAAATACAGGGGTAAAGGATTTTGTGCAGGGAATAACGATAACAGCCATAGGGGCTATTGCCGGGGCAGTAATTGTTCTGGCGCGCCGTCAGTTGATTGACATCCCCTCGGTTGCAATCGCTGCATTAACTCTGTTTTTGCTTCACCGATATAAGAAACTTTCCGAGCTATATATTATTGCAGGGGCCGCTATTATTGGTAGTATTCTAAGCCAGGTATTGCTTTAATTTCCTTGTCTAACCTCGTAAACTGAAAAAACTGTGTAAATACCACCAAACCGGTTGGTGGGACTTGCTCTGCCATCATCAAGCTATGACTTTATATTCATTTACCCAAAGTGGTTTCAGATGATTCATCAGCTGCATTACCTGCCAGAGGAAAGCTTCTCCACTTCTTTGAATACCTGAAGAAAGTTACCGCCCCAAAGCTTTTTAATATCTTCTTCGGAGTATCCTCTCTTCAAAAGCTCCCGGGTAATATTGGGCCCATCTCCAACATGCTGATAGCCTTTTACTCTTTACGGAATGCCATGGCACACATTTTTCTAAGACGGCGAATCAACAGAATTCTGCCTTTCACATTTATCTAACATCTGCAATGAAATCAGCTCAATCTACCTTATTGTCTTCCCATCGTGGCCACTTCCACAATGACACTGTTCAGTTATAGCATTTCGAAAAAAGAAGGCGAAAATTTCGAAGACCCCAAGCTGCTTGGAAACTTTGTGAAAAAGACTTTTCACACAAGTAAAAAAGCATCAACGTTTTCGGGGTGGGGATTACACTACCTTACCGGAGTCGTCTTTACGGTGGCTTATAAATTACTTTTGGGTTCCGTAAATAGACGACCTCTGCTGCAAACGGGCTTTTGTATGGCACCCTAGCAGGGGGAACCGGGGTGGTCACATGGGATGTTTTATTCAAAAACCATCGCAATCCTCCCAAAACTGACAAGAAAGGTTTCTATACTCAACTGATCATTGCGCATATCATTTTTGGATTGACGTTATCGGCTTTTAAGAAAAAGAATGCTGAACACAGGCGTTTCTCATCCTGATCACCCAATCTTAACGACGGACATGCGTATCGCTTCCCAGCTCCCGATTGACTGAAAGTCAGATTGCGAAAAAAAGTACTGGGAAAGGCGAAAATTTGGCGCCGACCAAGTCATTTTTGTCTATTCCATAACCGTAATCTTCTTGTTGCTTTTTGCTGTTTGTTTTCCCCACTCTGCAATAGATAAAAGCAAAGGAATGAGCGTTCTGCCAAATTCAGTCAGTTCATAATCCACTCTTAATGGTGGTTTGCTGGCATAAACGGTACGTATAATCAAACCATCTTCTTCCATTTCTTTCAGTTGAAGGCTCAATGTTCTCTCCGTTATCACTTTACATTCTTTTCTTAGCTCACTGTATCTTTTTTTTTCGATTAAGTGAATAAGGATTACCGCTTTCCATTTTCCGCCTATATACTTCATCGTAAGGCTGGTACTGCAAGGAAATTGTTTGTCGTCTATACTATACATCTGTTACTATCAAATTCGACCGTTATTGCGAAGATATAGCACTATACTTAGTTTTGCAACAGTAAAAAGTATAGTAGAATTTATAAAACAGAAAATTATGAGTTTTTTAGAACTTGCAAAGCGTAGATACGCTACAAAAAAGTATGACCCGACTAAAAAGATATCGGCAAAACAGATTAACGAACTAAAAGAAATAATCCGGTTAAGCCCCTCTTCGATCAACAGCCAGCCGTGGCAATTCACATTTGTTACAGACGATATCGTGAAAAAGGAGTTAGCTTCCCAATCCTATATGAACGAACCGTCTGTCAATGATGTCGGCCTGTTGGTCGTGTTCAGTGTAATGGAAGATATTAAGTATTTTGAGAAACATAATATTTCCATTCTCCCAGAAGGATGGATAACAGGATTCTATGAACCAATGATAAAATCAAATGGTGATGCAGCGACCAAAACGTGGATGGAGCATCAGGTTTATCTTTCCCTGGGCTACTTTTTGAGTGCTTGCATAAGTTTGGGACTTGATGCAACGCCAATGGAGGGAATCAATCGTGAAGCCTATCAACGGATATTAGCGCAAGATGGATTTGCTCCTTTATTTGCAGTTACCGTGGGCTATGCTGATTTAAGTGATTGGATGCACCCAACTGTTTTTCCAAAATCCCGATTTGAACTGGATCAGGTTATAAGATCAATTTAAGATTATAACAAAATATATTGCAGCTACTGGTTTGATGGCAGATTCTTATTCTCCCAATTCCAGTAGCTTTTCCATTAGTTTGCGAGCGTGCTGCTTTGCACCCGCTTTTATTTCATCTTCGGTATAACCTGCAGTTAACGAAGTACCATAAAAACAAATCGGGTCAATGTAATCCATTTGACTATGATAAGCAGTCTGCTCCAGATGTTTGCAAAATTCATACACACGAAAATGCTGAAAGCCCAAAGCCGTATAGCTGCTTTGAGATGAACCCACAGTAAAACTCGGCAGAAAATGTTTGCCTTTGAGCTTGTCGCCTTTTGAACCATAAGCAAATTGATATTCAAATACCATATCAAACCAATGCTTTAAAATGGCGGGCATACTGTACCAATAAAATGGATATTGGAAAACAATGGACTTGTGTCGCAAAAGGGCTTGCTGTTCTGCTTTTACATCAATGTCGTAGTCAGGATACAACTCGTGGATATTCCTGATTTCAACATCAACAGGACTGTTTTTCAATTCCTCGATAATCGTTTTGTTTGCCAACGACTTATCAAAGGTGGGGTGTGCTAAAACTATTAAAGACATACTATAATTATTTTAGTAGCAAAAGTATTTTTAGTACCTTGCATTTACAATAACTATCAAAACAGATAGGCTAAAAAAAGAGAATGAAAACAGAATGCATCAGTGATTATGTTAAACATAGAGGGAAGAATTACCCCTGTACAGTTAGCCTGACCATGGATTTGGTGGGTGGCAAATGGAAAGCTGTTATCTTATATCATTTAAAGGATGAGCCCAAAAGGTATAACGAGCTTCGAAAAGAAATGCCAGCCATTACCGAAATGACGTTAAGCCTGCAATTAAAACAATTGGAAAGGGACGGATTGATAGCAAGAAAGGTTTATGGTGAAAAACCACCTGTCAAAGTGGTTTACAATCTCACCGACTTTGGAAAAAGCCTTCGTCCAGTCTTAGAAGCTATTACCAAATGGGGCAATCAAGTCGTGAGTGAAAACGGAGAATTTGTAAGAGCCTGATAGTAGTCATGGAGTTGCATTGGTGCTGGAGTAGAAACAGACTTTGTAAAATCTTGATTAGTTATCGGGATACTTTTTTTGGATTTTGGACCTGGAATTCGTTACAGGATTATACGTGGAAAGTTTTGTGGAAAGTTTTACAGACGTGGTACTATGTCAGCTGACACCTTTCATCTCATGAAAAGGCCTTGCCTTGCAACCTTTGGCAATGAGTAGTATCAAGAAAACAACTTACACTGAGTGTTTGGCAATGCTCGGTGTAATCATAACAGAGTTCGGTATCATAGGCATTTTCTCAGCTCACGCAACATTACAGAATCTCCACTAAACCCGTCACCGACATTCTTCCCTTTTTCCACGAAAGTCCTATCTTGATAGCCCATAGCAGACTTGAAACACATCATTGAACAGCCAAAAGCTTATAGAAAAAATCCGTTACCGCTTGCTTATAAATATCCAGCGGTAACGGGAACGAAAGGATAAATCATCTTACCTATCAATGCATCAAACCGACAGCTTAAAAGATGGTTTCAGATAATCTTTTTCATCTATGATAGGCTGTGTCATTTAAATGTTCGGTTAATTCAAAGCTAGTGATATAAGGAGACAGGTTAATTCCGGAAATGGAAAATCAAGTGAGTTGGCAGAAAAGCTCAAAAGGGCAACCATATTTGGCTTTAAGCTGTGAAAAGTTGCTGTTGTGTAAAATAGATGCTTCCACAATAGACTTGATATAGCTGTAGAAAATAAGCAAATCTAAAACTGAAACTATCGTCAACTGCGAATTGATGGATATAGAAAGTACCCGATCAGGCAAAAGTCTGTTTGCCAGATCGGGTCGATAAAATCGACAACTCTACATGTTAGCGGGTCAACACTATCTTTTCACTTGCCGTACTTCCATCTGAATAAACGACTCTTAAAATATACTGACCGGCGGGATATCCAACTGTAGATACTCCGGACGAATCAACCTGAGTTGTTTGATAGACAGCTTTGCCGTTCACATCGGTGATCATCAGAATATAATTCTATATAACCGCCAGTTTCTTTGATCAGATTATTTCCAGCAGGAATCGGTTTTACGGCTAATTAATATCTCCGGCATGTGACCTGAAAACACTTCTGCTAGTAATATAGCCGTGTTCTAGTGGCGAACCTTCATTGTTGATAACGCAAGTAAATTTCACTGGGCCTGTTACGGTTAAATGACCTTTCATAGCGGATGTATCCGTATTCGCTAAGCTCGCCGATATATTTAAAATAGGTATCCCGGCAAGAGATTTTCATCTTTGCTAACATCTGATGACTGAATACCCGGATGGGGCCTACCCTTCCCTGCTCATTCCAGCAGTTGAGAAGGGAAGCATATACTCCGATATGCGTGCTACTGATCCGGGGATCTTTTTCGATGGCTTTGAAAAAACTAGCTAACGGGCCTAATTCACAGGTCTTACTGACTAACAGAGAGCCCTTTTCGCTTTCCTGCTTTGACTGAGCTTTGATCATTTTCATCGGGCTGTTGAGTTACTTGCTGACCTTTTTTCTGCGATAGTGTTTGTTTTTCTGCCTGTTTTTCCGACAACTGCTGCCTGATGCGCTTTTCATTACCATCATAGACCGTAATGGATTTAAACTGAGGATTGGCCTCGATCAAACGTTTCTGCTCAGTGCCATTCTCAATGAAAGTCACAGACTGCCGGTTACCCTTTTGAAGCGATTCAACCAGCCTTGTTTTATCCTGCTGGTTGCCAAGCTCTTTAATCGGAAGCTTTGCGAGCGCCTTTTCGATTTCAAAGCCGTAGTTCTGATGGAATTGTTTGAGTTTATAACTGCCCGCCTGATCCGTATTTTTATAGTCAAGCTGAACCCAGGCGTTATAGCTCTGCCCTTCCTTATTGGTCAAATCCTTGTTTACCGCCCTGCCATGCATAAGGTTAAATGCCTCCTTTAAGGTGATGCTATTATTTTTCTCGATGTAGAAGGACTGGCTGATCTTCTCGGTCTGATCCTGCTTTTTCACAGACACCTGGTAACTGTTAAAAAAGTACATATCACTGCTCGGCGATTTTTTAAAGTGCAATGCTGAACTCGTCTCATCTTTTCCGAAAGTATTCTGATGGTGAAGCGTGAACTCGGGCGCTTGTTTTTGCATGTTTTCTTTCAGCTGGCTTTCCAACCCTTCGCCAAATCCTGAGTACTTGATCTGGTCTTTGAGATAATCGAAATTTTTCTGATTCATGATCTTATTGGTTTAAATACAAATGGCTGTTATTCTGCAATGGCTTTGGCGCTTACTATTTTTCTGGCTGATACATCAAGATTAAGGTGCCTGCCTCCATTTTTTTCTCTGAGCTCGATGCTTAGGTACTGGCCTTTGTCAGTAGTAAATTTGGGCAGGGCATACACAAAAAGTTGCGTGGATTCTGCCAGCACTAGGCCCGAAGATGACCGGGTATGTAAAGGGCTGATTTCATGCTCCTGTATAGCAGTGCGCTTAACCCGCTTTTTATCACGGACAAAAAATCTAACACTTTCTATATCATAGCTGAGCTGGGAGTTATTTTTTACGCGAAGCTGGTAATAGATCACGTCTTTATGAATGAAAATACCATCCAGTGAAAACGATGATTGAATACTTTTGTCTCTAACACCGCGCACCGACTTAGGTTGATCCAGCACTTTTTCAGAGAATTCTTCCAGCTCGGCCTGATTATAAGCCGGATCCTGCAGATGCACTGCAGGCGCGGGCGGGCCCGCTACAAATTCAATAATGGTTTGCAGCGGACTAGAAACGTAATCTACCGTAAATCCGTAAAGCTTTTTGTCGGCTGTAATTACAGTCAGACTCGTCTGCTGAAAACCGGATCTGGCCGCTTTTACCTGCAGGACATTGGAAGCTCCCCTGGCCTTCTGGGCCAGAATATTCTCGCTACCCCTATCTACGCTGATAATGTCAAATGGAAAAACAAGATGTGTAGTCTTCGCTGTGGTCAGCTCCAGCGGATAAGACGCGCCGGCATACATCTGCTCCTGCGGGTTCTGGGCATGTAACATACCGGCAGCTAAAACAAGCAGAAGCTGCAGTATTTTTCTTGTGTAATTTTTCATAATCGGTTAGCTATAATGTTTTAGATTAGATTCAGGTTCGTTAACCCCTGGCATCCAAATCGCGGAGAAGCACCTGATAACCGGCTTTCACTTTCACCTGAAGTAGCCTGGTCTTTCTGCTCATCAGTGTCTTCGCAGTTTGAATACCAGCGCTGGCCGCCTGCGCACCTAATGAAGGATCAATCGAGCCTATACTGACCCCTTGGATATCCTGGCTCAAAGACTGCTTGGCCACGTCTCGTTCAATTGCACCAGGGATGTAAATTCCCGCAATCCCATCCAGATCGTAGACCGAAAGTTTTACAGGTAACAGACTGTTTTCATATCGGACCGACGTTATTTTGATTATCAGCCGCTCATTGTTCAAAGATGCCACTCCATACACAAAGCTTCCTTTCGGAATCAGTATTCCGGCAATGTCGATATCCTGCATCAGACTTAGCTTGACTGTTGAACCGGCAGTGATTGTCTGATCCTGAGCAATCGCTGCAGAGAAAGCGTTGCTGGCAGAAGACACCGCACTCTGATCCAGACCAAAAAAGCCGCTTTGCTCAAATGGGATTTCCTGCAGGGTCTGCTGCCCTAGTGAATCTTCAGCCCGCCCAGTGCTCAGTAAATTAACGGGATTATCAAAAGAGATGTTTTGAACAGAGAAGACTTTCTGTTTCCCCGCCTCAGACTGCTCTTTGACTTTATCCCCATCAAGTTCAGGGTTTTGGATCCTGATAATTTTATCGAGCATTCCGTTAAGCTCGGCAATCTCCGGATCAGCATATACGTCCGCACGTGCCGGCCCATTCTGCATACTACTCATCAGCGTTTCAAGTTTGCGGATCTGATCGCCGGCGCCTGGATCCTGAATATTGATGTCTTTATCCACCGGACTGAAGGCCGGCTCTGCAGGGCTGCTAAGCGCTTTGTCAAGCTGATTGAGCTTTCTGATAATTTTCACCTCACTGGCGCCAGTGTAGGTTTTCCCTCTATAGCTGACCGGTTTTTCTTTTTTGGAAACCGGCCCTTGCAATCCTGCCAGCTGGCCGGTCTGCAGTGTATCATCATTTGCTGTCTGAGCAACATGGTAAGGGTCCTTGCGGATCAGCTCACTGAGCCTTGCTGAATCAGCTGCCGCCCGCTGATAAAAACTCAATTTATTAATATCGTTATCTTCCTTAAGCATCGCGTCAGGCAGACTGGTGAGCAGCCCCTGGCTGTGCGCGGTCTGCGCGCCGGGTTTAGCACCCTTTGCAAACAGTACCCAGTAAATAAGGGTCACAAAGGGTATTACCAGCACGGGTAGCATCATATAAAATCTTCGCTGCTGTAAGAATCGGGCCGAATCAGCTGAGTTTTCCATTGCTGTTATTTTTTAATGGTTTGTAAATGATTAATACTGTCCAGCACAAGCTGCTTTTCAAGACTATCAAGGTAAAGCTCAAATTCGGTCAGATGCTCAGAACTCTGATCTAGCAGACCTGCATCTGACCATGCAGGCATTGAAATCCTGTCAGGTATTGGAAGCACATCTGTAGGCTCAGTGCGCGCAATCAGGATCATGCAGAGAATTGCTAATACATAACCGCATCCCAGATTAGCATAAATCAGCGCCAATAGTATTTTTGGAAGCCCTCCTTTGTGGATATCTGTAAACTTTATCCAGCGGTCCTGTAGCTGGCTGAGTGCCGACATCATCTGCCGGCCTGTATATTTCCCATGGTCTACTACTGTCCTATTCCGATTTGGCGGTGTGTGCTTATGGGCATTGAACTGGTAAAACATAGTTGTCAGGTTTTATTTAAAAGATCGGATTGTTTCTTAGCACGCGGTTCTGACTGCTGATATCCTTGTTTTCGAGTGTAGTCCAACCCTCAATCAGAAATCCGTGCGGGTTATGATCGCTTCTTGACACAGTGCGCAGATGTCCTTCGGTCACAAGGCTTCTGGTCACGATGCTTGTAGCGCGGACAATCTGCTGAGAAGCCCTGCATCGGAAGTAGTAGGGATACTTGCCTGTATCAACAGTCACACTGTCGACTGAAATCTGCTGGCTGATGTTGCCTGAAATAATGCTGGTATAAAAGCCGGATTCTCTCAGATTGTCGTATTGCTTTTTAGCAGACCCGTCAGCCAGATAAAGCGCTTTGACCACATTGGACTGGATCGCTTTTTCATCCGGGTCCAGTGTAAAGAAGAACCTGTGAAAGCTCGCCACATGATCCCTTGCTTCAACCGCTATATTGTCTCTTCGATCAGACGCGTAAGCTTCAAGCACCTTGCCATCTGCCAGAATAAAGATCCGGTCACTGCTTTGCCCGGTGAGCTGATAGCTTTTGTAGACAGCAAAGCAGCAGAACAAAAAACTACAGACTACCACAAGAAAAGTAAAGACACGGATATGGCTAAACGCCCTTTGAATATCTTTTGCTTTTGAAAACATCTTTCATCTACGTTTAAGATTTTGACTTTGGTCTTGGCAAGCGTCCAAAACCACCACCGGCCGGAAAGGCTCTGTTGCCCGCGCCTGAAGCTGCCGCAGCGAAAAGCGAGGTTACCTTGTTGAGCATAGCGCTGCTCCCCCCGGCCTGAATGATGTAGCCTGCCACGGATGGTACAGAGAAGTATCCGACAATGCCTATGATCAGAAAAATCAGATACGCGCTGTCATGTGCACTGAAAAAAGTATCGCCGCTGCCCTGCACCTGACGGATATCCAAAGCGATCATCTTTTCCTGAACCTTGCCGATAATAGCCCCGAAAATATTGGCTACCGGAAGCCATAGGTACACATTAATATAGCGCGCGATCCAGGCAATGAGCGTATGCTGAAAGCCGTCAAATACCGAGATACCAAACACGATCGGGCCGACAATGGCCAGTACAACCAGTTGAAAAGTGCGCATTGTGTTAATGCAAAGCGCGGCCGATTCGAAAACAACCCTGAGTATCTCAGCGAGCGCAGCCTTGATTGAATTGCGGAAATTATAAGACTGCTTGGCCATGTAAAACTTGATGTCATTGCTGATTCCATCACCAAAGCCCTCAGAGTAATCATCCCCGTAGGTGTATTTCAGCCACTTTTCCCGGCTTCCCTTCTGGTCATCGCCTACATACATCTGCCAGAAATCAGAGCTTTTAATAGCATCCTCCTTCTTTTTTAAAAGTATCGCAATCGCTTTGTCCGAATCTTTGACCATACCCGCAGTGCCGCGTACTGTGGGCGAGAGTATGCCGTTGATCATGCCGATCACCAAAGGGAAAAACATGATCGCAAACCCTAATACAAACGGGCGCAGCAGCGGATAAAAATCAACCGGCTCTGCGCTGGCAAGGTGACGCCAGACGCGGTTTCCGATGTAGAAGATGGCCGCAAAACCTGCAATCCCCCTTCCTACGTTAATCAGCCTGCTACACAAAGGCAGCATTTCACTGTAGAGCTCGTCTAATACACCGTTCAGACCCCTTATTTGCTGTTCAAAGCCCTGGGCCGGAGCGCTGTGTGGCCATAGCAATACCGCGATCACAAAGCATGTGATCATTAGTTTGTTTTTCACAAGTCAGTGTTTTAAAGGTTATAAATCGTAGAGCTTTTTTGTCAATTCTATATCAGCCTTCTCCGCGCTGCGCTGCGCGGAAAGAAGTCCGGCATTGGAATTAAAACTCCTGAGAAATGATAGCTGATCTGTCATATCCTGGTAAACCCTGTCGATCAAACCAAGTCTTTCATCATCGGATGCCCTGAGCTTTTTGGGAGTAAGGGCTGTGTCGAGCGCATCCAGATTTTTTAAACTTTGCGAAGCGAGCCTTTCGTAGACGCCGGATATGTAATCAAGCTCGGCGGAAGAAAAACTTCCCGAGGAAGACAGCTTCTGATAGGCAGATTTGTATTCTTTGATGATAGCAAGCTGACAGCGGATAATATCCTGCACCCTGCTGTAATTTTTTACCGCCGGGCTTACCTGTAAAAGTCCGTCCAGAAAAGCTTCGTGCAGCTTAAAATTACCTCTGGAGAGATCTCTGATGGTACTGTATCCTTTAAAAAGAATCTGGTAACCATCTTTGAGCTCCTGCAGGATCTTGCGCAGCTGGTCAAGTTTTTCAATGTTAAGCACTAACTGTGTGACCTCGGCGGTCTGGGCTTTTACCTTTACTGTGCTGGAAAGAAAAACCAGCAGCAGCAGATTCAGAAATTTTCTTCTCATCGCTTTTTTTATTTTATGCCGTGTAAAACCCGGCTGTTTTCAATTTCTGTTTTTTCTTTTGCGACCTCTGATGCCAGCAGGCGGGCCTGTTCGGCGAAACTTTCAGTGAACAGATAGTTGTCCTGCATTCGCGCCAGCAGCGCATCGATTCTTTTGATCCTGCCTTGGTCACTCATCGAAAGATTACCACTTCGGATCACAGCGAACATACCATAGATGATCCCCTGACAATCATCATAGACAACGCCAAGTACCTGGTCGATATAATCAAGCTGCTGCTGGGTCAGAACCTGTTCACTGGCCAACTGGCCGGTAAGCTGCGCGCAGATCTGGTTGATCCTGCCATGCATTTTGGTGAGCTCTACGAGTCCGGGATGCGAGCCTACCTGACCACTTACAATCAGAAGGGAATCAAACCGGTTTTTGTGAAGTGCGAGCTCCCCCCTTTTGATATCTCCAATCATGGTAAGCCCCTGCTTAGCGAGCTGATACCCCTTCTGGGTCAACTCCAGATACAGTTTCAGATGCGCAACCTGCTCAATCAGATACTCCTTCTGGGTTTTATTCTGGTTTAACCATTCTGCCAGCCGCTGCGCGCAGCATCCCGAGCAGCTAAGCAATGCCAAAACGAGTGTAGCTATAATCTTTCCCATAATTGCTGGCTTGTTAACTTTGCTAGTCCTGTATCCCGTATAGCTGTTTTATCAGTTTGGCATCCAGTTCGCTTCTGGCTCGCGACAGACTCAGCATCTGGTTTTGCCGGTTAAAACTCACCAGCTCGTCGTGCACCAACTCGACCTGATCTGCTACACGGGTGATCATTTCAAGTCTTTCCACATCAGTCATCTGCGTTGAGAATGCGGTGACAACAAGTGATAGCATATCAACATTTTTCGCGGTTTGCTCCAAAATCCCCTCATACACCTTCTGCATGTAAATAAGCTCTGAGTAGCTGAAATGCTTGTCGGACTGAAACAATCCCCAAGCCTTTTGGTACTGCTCAACGATCAGCACCTGCTTCTCGGCGATCTGCTTTATGCGGAAATAATAAGAGATGACCGCTTTGACCTTTTTGAGCTCATCGTAATACTCCTTGTAAAGGTCGCGCTGCTTTTTGACCCAGTCGGTAATTTCATCCAGATGCAGTTTGGACATGGTATTCTCCAGGGCCTTCTGCGCATTCTGAAGTTTAATGACTGCATTCTGCCTGCGTTGTATCAGAAGGTCTACTGCCCTTACCACCCTTTTGATCGCAGCTTTGATAATAGCAGCCCAGGGGTTTGCCGCCTGAGCGGTGTGAACCGGCGTGAGCACGGCCAGGCTCACAAACAAAAAAAATAGGATGTTCTTTCTCATTTTTTCCCCTTTGTTAACTCTGATGCCAAAACACTGATCCCTTTTTTCACACTGCCGTATTTTTTTGCATACTCGCCTACTTTGATCTTTTCGGTTTCCTCTGTCGTGTAGGCCAGATATTCCGAAGGACTCACTTCTGTGCGGTAGACCTTTGAACTGATTCCGCCCAAACTGATAAAGACCTCTTTGTATTTTTTAAGCGGGTCATTGGCCTTGTTGACTGACAGCACAAGGGCCTTCTCCTTTTCTGTCAGCCCCAGCAGCTGCTGAATCTGGTCAAACTTGTTTTGATACTTGCTCTGGTCTAGCAGTATCTTGCAATCACTGTTGTTGATAATGGCCTGTTTGACTACCGGTGATGAAATAATGTCCTCGACCTCCTGGGTAACAACAATGGCCTCTCCGAAAAACTTTCTGACCGTTTTAAACAGATAGCGTATGTATTCTGCCATCCCCTCTTTGGCAATCGCTTTCCATGCCTCTTCGATCAATATGACTTTTCTTATCCCTTTGAGCTTTCTCATCTTGGAGATAAATACCTCCATGATAATGATGGTGATCACAGGAAAAAGAATCGGATGATCTTTCACAGCATCCAGCTCAAAGACAATAAACCGCTGATTTTGAAGGTCCAGGTTCTCGCTCGCATTTAAAAGGTAATCAAACTCACCCCCTCTGTAATAGGGTCTAAGCACATACAAAAAGTTGGACACATCAAAATCACGGTCTTTTACCTGGTCATCCTGCAGCACCTTGACAAAGACATCTCTGAGAAAATCATAGAAAGAATCAAACGATGCTACAACCCTTGGATGCTCCTGCAAAAACTGGTAGTAAAGCGTCAGCGCATTGGAGAGCGCCACATACTCGCTTCTTTTGAAAACCTCGTTGTCTTTTTTCCAAAGTGCTAAGAGCAGTGTTTTAATACTCTCCTTTTTCTCTGTATCAGGCTTTGCGCGGCCTTCAATATAAAACGGATTGAAACGGATCGGATGCTTTTCGTCGTAGGTAAAGTAATATCCTTCGACCAGATCACAGAGCCCTTTATAAGAGTGCCCCACGTCGACGAGCACCACATGGGCCCCCTGCTCATAGTAAGACCGGATCATATGGTTGGTAAAAAAGGACTTGCCGCTACCCGAAGGCCCAAGAATAAACTTGTTACGGTTTGTGCAGATTCCAAGCCTGATCGGCTCATCACTGATATCTACATGTACCGGTTTTCCGGTGAGCCTATCCCCAAGCCGGATACCTACCGGGCTGAGCGAGGAGATATATCCTGTCTCCAGGTTCAGAAAACAGCTTGCCTGCTCTGCGAACGTATCGAAGGTCTCATTCATAGGAAAATCGGCCTCATTGCCAGGAATGCCTGCCCAGAATATCTGTGGAGCACCCGTCGTTTCCAGTTTGACAGTAGCATCGATTTGCGCCAGAGCTGATGAGACCATACTTTTGATCTGCTGAAGCTCTGAGCGTTTATCTGTCCAGGCAAGCACATTGAAATGGGCTTTGACCGGCGAGCGCTGCTCTTTGACCGCTTCGTTCAAAAACTCGTTGGCCGCATCCAGCGCCAGAGAGTTCTCCCTTGCGTAAACAGACAAAGACTGAAGCCTGAGCCTTTTGCTTTCCAAACGCCTGATGGCAGCGCCGCTGTCTTCAATGAAAACATACTGGTTATAAATATGGTTACAGGATAGAAGCTGCCCGAGCGTTGAAGCAAAACCGATACTGAACTTTGTCTTATCCGTAGAGTACTTCTCATAAGTAGTGCCAGCCCCGGCGGATCCCGGCAGATCAGCCGCATCAGCAAGCGTGTAGAGCTGACAGTACTTTTCACCGATCTTTATACCGTCCTTGAACTCTATGTCCCGGATCATGCTACTGGTCTGCTGCTCGCTCAGATAGCAATACCTTTCAATCAGCCCTGCTTTACCGGCGTAGCTAAAAAGCTCATGGTCTTCGAGCTGACGCAGCTTTACATATCCGCTGTCTTCCAAAACGCGCCTGAACTGATCGGCTGCATCAATAAAATCCTGATGAACGGCCACATCCATGGCGTCCTGCGGTACAAGCGCGGGCCGGATCAGATTAGAGAAAAGCGAGCTTGAAGCCTTGCGCGCTTTGGGCTTTCTGGTCAGCATGATATAGCAGCTGTGCGCCAGATAAGGCCGCTCATTGAAAAACCTCTCGCTGCTTAAAGACAGAAAACTTGTGTCCTGATCACCAAATTCAGCCCTGTAACGACTGTCAATAAAATAATCCTGTTTATGAAATACGCTGCCGGCTGGAAGCATTTTTAAAGCTTTCACAAAACTTTGATGCAGCGTGTCATAATCCTTATCCGAAAGACTGAATATCTCAGGCAGCTCTGTTTGAAACACCACTGTAACATCTCCCTGCTTGGAGAGAATACACCCATTTTCCATATCCAGTATCGGCAGCAAATCATCTATCACCTTTTCCATCTTCACTTGCTGATTTGTTTCGTTAATATTTCTGGTTCTTTTCCCCGGGCGCACCGCGCCTGATGAACACCTTCCTTGAATGGGATTTAATCACACGCGGGATACTGCGTTTGGCCAGCGCCTTGATCAGTCCGTGCTCTCCGTAGGTACTGCTCAGATGGTAGATCCATACAAGCACTCCTGTGCCTGTGCACACGGTAATACCCAAGCTGATGTAGGTATTAATGCCCGCTACATACATGATTGAGTAAAGGATCAGAAGAGCGAACATAGCAGCTCCCATATACCAGATATACTGCGCTCTCAGTCCCTTGAATACAATGCTCTGATTGACCCCTTTGTTAATTACGTATCTGTTAGTTGCCATAAAGCCTTGTGTTAATTTGCAATCTTTATAATCCTTTACATACTTGTCAAGCCGGCCTAACCAAAACTGCCGTTAATACATATACGTAAACCATATTTTCAGCCCTGTTCGTCCGAGAGCTCACCTAGGTAGATCAGAATCTCTGTTTTAACCAGATAATAAGTCCGGTTATAACAGCACTATCTGAATTGAGTCCCAACAGATCACAAACCATTTGATAGTATGCCCTGTGGTCTGGCCTTTCTGATACCAGCTTTTATAAATCCCGGCAAATCCGTCTTTCAGTACAGCTGTCAGGCAATTAAAACGTGATGGTTTCAAATCAGCCGCCAGATTCTTCAAGCTCACCGGTCAGGTCGGCAGTATTGGCCTTGACAAAACACCACATATTCTCTCGGAGCCTGCCCTCAAAGCATTTACTGGTCATAACCGTATTGGTTAATTGATACGCTGCGGTCTGATTTCTGATCTGGCTCAGGGCCACTTCGGCCCTTTTGCCAAATCAGCTCCCTATCCTGTCTGCCTGCTATCAAAACCTTTGGTTTCTGCCCTGGCCGGACCTTATAAAAAGAATTCTCCAAGGCCCGGGCCGGTGTGAATCTGGATCTTATGATCCGGTGGCCTGTAGTCAAGAGCATTCGGGGTAGGTATCTCTTCGCCTGCTTTGAAAGCGCTCTTCTACAATCCGAAGAAAGATTGCAGCACTGTGGCTACGACCACCAGAAAAATACAGCTGCCGAACCAGGCTGCCGCCACCTTGCCTGTATCCTGATCCCCCGCATTCCATTTCTGAAAGACCTTCACCGCGCCAACGAGGCCAAGCACTGCCCCAATGGCATACATCAGATTCGTTCCCGGCTCAAAGTAAGAGCGCACCTGAGAATTTGCTTCTTCAATCCCGGCCGCACCATCCTGAGAAAATGCTGACACGGCTGTCACAGCGCCTACCGCCGTCAGCAGCAGCTTTCTTTTAACCTTTAAAATCATAACCCTTCTTTTCATACCACACCTATTTAAAAGTTGAACATGCTGTTTCATTGGTTTGCCGGCAGCTTCCCGCCCACTGGCGGGAAATGCTGCCCAGACAAACACACCGCCCCACTACACCTTACCCCCAATCGCCGCTTTATCCTGTTCACCAAGGTGTAGGAGGCTGTACTTTGCGCATTCATTCTCAATCAGAATCAATGCCCGGTATTTTGAAAATCCTTAAAGCCCTCTGAACCCGCAGCATAAGCTCACTTCTGTCGTAACCTTTCTGGTGGCCCCGCCGGATCAGTTCTGTAATACCTGCTGCCAGATCGTCATTATTCATGGCTGCCAGTCAGCCTTCCTGAGGTCCGGCCGGATTGATCTCACCGGCACCGAGCTCTGGTCGGAGCTGAATCAATCCGGTTTCCGCCGGATCTTTGTGGTAATTATCCACCGCAGCTGATTTCGCTGACGGATTTCTGATTCGGTCCGCTGTCATCCTGTTCCACGCCTTGATTTCTTTTCCGTAAAATCGAAAGACAGCAAACAGATAGTAACCCACAATTACGGGGCCGGTCAGATATGCATAAACTACCCAGGGATTGGTCGTAAACATAAGATTGTATCGTTTATAGTTTCGCAAATGCACAGTCACCTTGTCTGCACCGGTGATCATGTTTGATGGCTACAAAGTAAGATTGAGCTGCGGGGATTTAAAAGCGCAGCTTTTTCCGCCTCCCCTCTGCGCCCGGGCGTGACTGGGATCTATTCCACTGATTTTCAAATGATAAAAAAATGTTGCTTTTTTCTGTAAGCAGCCATATCAGATGGTCAATGCCTGATTTTCCGCTCCGTTACAATTCATAAAATCATTGAAACGAAGACTATTGACCACTTTGCAGTTAATTACCCAACGGCGATTTTCTGCCTGCGCTGTCCGGATCAACCTGAAAGGCTCTGGCCGAACACCTGCCGGGTACACTTTCCCGGGCCCCGGCTGACTACAGACATCAACACATTATACGTATTCGAATGGTACACGCGAGCTGCGGCAGGATTAAATTAATTTACTATGTAACCGTTTCGACGAAAAACTACCAGTAAATTTCACAAATTCCTTACCAGCCACTTAAACATATCACAGCAATGAACATTAATTTCGCCACAGCAAGCTTCCGGGATTTTGAAAACATTCCCGGCCTGGATGCTATTGAAAGGGCTGATGTTTTTTATGACTTTCTTGAGTTCATGAAAGACAGCGGCCACATGAATTACCGCCTTGTGAACAGCTCAGGGTGCGGACCTGAAATGAATATAATCACGCCTTACAGCGGTGGGCAGCCGGTAAGACATGTGAGTTTTGTTTCCAATGATTATCTGGGTTTCACACAGCATCCTCTGGTCAAAAAAGCGGTAATCGATGCCATTTAAAATTATGGCACCGGCGCCGGGGCATCGCCGCTGATCGGCGGACACTTCAGTTTCCACCAGCAGCTTGAAGAAACGATCTCTTCATTCTTCTCTCATAGCCCGGATTCGGCCGTGATCTATACCACCGGCTACACGGCCAACAGCGCCTCACTTCAGAGCCTTCTGAGAAAAGAGGACATTGCCATCGTTGACATGGCCGTGCACGCCAGTGTTTACGAGGGCTGCCTTCTGACGAACAGAAAAAGCTTTCCTCATAATGACCTTCAGTCTTTGGAAAGGATACTCAAAGACGTTCAGGGCAGTTACCGGACTAAAATGATCATCATCGACGGGGTTTATTCACAGGACGGGGATATCGCTCCACTGGATAAAATAAGAGAACTCGCCAACCGTTATGGCGCTTACCTGATGGTCGATGACGCGCATGGCATAGGAGTAATAGGCAAAACCGGCCGTGGGGCCATGGAACTTTACTCGGTGATTGATCAGGTGGATTTTATCACAGGAACTTTCAGTAAAACGTTCGCAGGCATCGGAGGTTATGTGATCGCGCCGCCCAAGGTAGCAGCATATTTAAAGTTTCAATCCCGCCAGCATATATTCTCGGCCACTTCGACGCCAGCGGTGGCAGGAATTATTAAAGCTATAGAGCTGATTGACCAGGAGCCGCAGTGGCAGGCCAGGCTATCAGAGAACATCACTTATTTCAAAAACGGATTAATCAGTCTTGGCCTTGATGTAGGCATTACCGGGTCTGCAATCATACCGGTTAAAATCGGAGATCCGCACAAAACCTCTGATGTCGGTTCGATGCTTCTGAAAGCCGGCATTTATACCAACCCTATTCTTTATCCGGCAGTCGCCAAAAAGAATGCCCGCATTAGAATGAGCGTAATGGCTACTCATACCCGTGAGCATCTTGACAAAACACTGAATGCATTTGAGCATATCAAACGGGTGATGTGACTGTGACATCTCAGTTTAAAACCAGGCCGGCCGGCCATACATGAAGATTAACCGCACCAGATATTCTTTGACTATTTGAATAATCTGTTTTCAGATTTCAATAGTTCCTTGGTTCGGCAGATTATACTTTGTAACTCATCGGTGAATTAACGACACAGAAAGCCAGAGCCGTATCCGGCTTATGACGTATTTGCACTTAACCTTACTTCCCATGCAGACACCAATTTACACCTGTATTATTATTGACGACGACCCCGGTTGCCACCAGGACCTGGAATTTCATCTGAGTACGATGCCTAACTTAACACTGCTGGCCAACTGTTACTCTCCTGTCGACGGGATCGAGAAAATCAGGTCATTAAAGCCAGACATCGTTTTTCTTGATTATAATATGCCCTATATGACTGGCCTTCAGATGCTCGCTGCTTTGCCTGAAGCCGATGTAAAGGTAGGTTTGATAACAGCCGACAACCTTTACACTATGGATCTGAGCGATCCCCGGATCAAAGCTTCGGCTTTCAAGCCTCTTTCAGCAAGAAATTTTATTACCCTGGTAAGGAAAATACTCATATCATAACCTCAGTTAATTTGATCAGAAAATGATGCGCTCTGTTTGGTAATCAAGCAGATACCGGCAGGCGCATCAGATTTCTGAGCAAACAAGCGCCAGACCGGTTGCTCCCGGTAGACGCCCCGGTGACGAAAATGAAAGTAGCAGGTCTTACAGGAAAGTTACCTTGCTACACTATGACCACACCTGTTGAATTCGAAAACGCTCAGATACTGAGAACTGCCCTTACCTGTTATCTGATCAGCGCATTACAATCCACGGTCTGTGGAAACGATATAATTAACAGTACCGGCGCAAGCTTTGAATTTAAAATCGATGGCTTGGCTAATTCCTTGGAATGCCATTTCACGCACAGGCAGATCGCTAAAGTTTATGCAGATGACAAAGAGTTCGATACGATCTGTTTAAGAATAATCGAAGAGTTATGTAAACAGTATCCCGACCTTAAAACACATACCGTCTGCCGGACTTTCACTATGAAAAGATAGCTGGTAATTTTTTTCTCTTTTTAAAGTTTCCGCAAAGGGTTTCGCTTGTTGTCAATTCAGGATATGTACCTGTTACCAACCACATACATCAAGGCAAGTCAGACAGGGTTGTAAGCAACCGTTTATATATATATTCGGCAGTGCTTAGCCGGGATTTTGTCACGCATGCGGTTTGTCCGGTTCTTTGAAGCACACCCTAGAATAAAAGACCGGCCCGGGAAGTTATCGCTTCATGGCAGATTTCACATACTAAGAAAAGTATCAGATCCGAAGGGCTGCTGTAATGAGATCCGCCAGAGTTTATACCCCAGGATTTTTAAAACAGGATGAACAATCTAAACCTGTAAATAATGCAACATATTCCCCAAAAACTACGTAACCAGATACAAGCGTTATGTATTTTTTATAATAAACAGTGAACCATGATCACCAGATTGATTTTGATGATACTCATTTTTGGCGATAATTACCTTGTTCAATCTCAGACCATAATTGAAGGAAACGTAGTGGATGCCAGCAATAACCAGCCACTTGCGTATGTTAATGTTGGTATAAATAAAAAAAATATCGGGACCATCTCACGGGAAAATGGTGGGTTTTCCATAAAAATACCAGATGAAAATCTGAGAGATACCCTTAGTTTTTCACTGGTAGGTTTTCAGCAGCTGGATTTACCCGTTAAAATGCTCAGTGATAAAAAGTCCGTAAACATAA
The DNA here is from genome assembly GCF_003383615.1 of Dyadobacter luteus. Lineage (GTDB taxonomy): Bacteria > Bacteroidota > Bacteroidia > Cytophagales > Spirosomataceae > Dyadobacter > Dyadobacter luteus. Next base: position 279,281 of record NZ_QNUL01000002.1, on the reverse strand, counting down.
AACTCCGGGAAAGAACTGTCGAGTTAAACGAACTCACAATCCGTGAAAACAGACCAATTGAAAAAAAGTTTGGGATCAAAAAACGCGGTGGCCCGATACATTTTACAGACGGAATGTTTTCGCAGGAAGATATTTTTGAAATTGGCCAGTTGATAAAACCAGGGCGCGGTCCTGCGCAAATTATGTCCGCAAACCTTTATATAAGCAGTGATACCGAAGACAGCGCAAGTTTCAGGATTAATTTCTACCGGTATGACGGTGAAAAACCCTCAGACAGAATTATCGCAAAAAGTATCTTGCAAAAGCATCCGGTAAAAAAAGGTTGGTTGCGATTTGATGTATCAGATCACGGAGTTGTGGTAGATGGAGACTTCATTGTTTCAGTAGAATGTATTCCAGACGCTGAAAAAGCAGACAGAAAGCTTACCTATGAAGTAAAATTAGGGGGATCAAGTAAGAGTTTTTACCGAAGAAATAGCCTGGGTCAATGGAATACTCCCCCACACCATTATTGTCTTTTTATTACAGCCTTGGTGGACAAAGATACGCCTGATGAGATTGAAGATAAAGAGACATTACCAGCTTTCAAATTATACTCTGAAGTCGTAAAAGATACATTTAATGTGTTTGTACGTTTACCAAAAGATTATCAGCGCAGCTCAGTTACGAAATACCCTGTTGTTTACCATCTGGACGGAAATGCCTATTTTGAACATGTAAGTACCTCCATAAACAAGCTTAGCAGGCGAAAAGCCTTTAAAGAGCCTATCCTTGTAGGCATTGGTTACCGCGATGCCTATGTAATGGATTCACTCAGGAATCGTGACTATACATTCCCCAAAGCTCTGGCTACGGATAGTTTTGCTGTTAGCGGAGGTGGTCAAAATTTCTATAAATTTCTGGAACATGAGCTGATCCCACAGATAGAATATAAATATAAGACAGATGCCACAAATCGTACCATTATGGGACATTCTCTGGGAGGATATTTTACCTTATATGCTCTCTGTCAAGGCTTAAACAAGGGTCTTGTTTTTAATAATTATGTCTCAGCCAGTCCGTCAATAAGTTATCACCACGACTACATCGTCAATGAGTTAAAAAGAGTCTTACCAAAAGGCGGAAAGAATTTAAAACTCTTTTTATCGATGGGCGAAATGGAGATTTCAGGAAACTCTTTTTCAAATTTTAACGACGCTCTCAAAACTTCCAGAATTATCGATCTTCAAACCCGGGTATACCCAGACCTGGAACATATGGGTACTGCTGTACCTTCATTTGAAGATGGAATGAAATTCATATCAATAAGAAAGTATCAGGACCAATTAAAATTTGAATAAGTACTCCAATAATCTACATGCAACTCACATACAGTAGCGAACCTCGGTACTTTTTCTACAATCCTTTAATCTAACTTCTTACAGGCCTGAGTGCTGACCCGCGAATGCCGGTACTATGCATCGGTTTTAAAATTATGCCATTCTCAATCGCTGAGGACCGGATCAAGAAGCGAGCTCAGTGCTAATGTGCATTTTCTCAGCAAGTAGGTCAGCCATTTCCTTGTCCCAGGTCTACTTATCACTCTGATTGAGCAGGTATACCAGTGCTGTTTGCCTGACGGCCGGGTTTTGTTTACCTATAGCCATCGTCAATGCTTTTCTGGTACCGACAAAAACCACCAATTTCCTGGCCCTGGTAATTGCAGTATAAACGAGATTGCGAAACAACATGTTGAAGTGCTGGGTAACCAGAGGAATAATGATGGTTTCAAACTCACTTCCCTGTGATTTATGAATAGTAATCGCATAGGCCAGATCCAGTTCCAGAAGATTTTCCCTTGAATAAACAACCTCTTTTACCTGTTGCCCCGCCCTGAACTGCACAGTCAATTCCATCCCCTCGTTGTCTACATCCGTAATTAAACCGATGTCCCCGTTAAAGACGTTCAGATCATAGTTATTACGCTTCTGGATGACGCGGTCTGACTGCCGGAAAACCCTGCCCGCAATGGAAAGCTGAGCTTTTCCGGCACAGGCAGGATTTTTCTTCTGCTGAATAACCTTATTCAGATTCGCCGTGCCCAAAGATCCTTTCGTCATTGGCGAGAGTATCTGTATTTCGGTCTCATTTCCGAAGTATTTCTGGATGATACCATCGTAGAGCTTTTCGACCATATCTACAGCAGAATAGCCATATCTCAGGGATGACCAGGGATGAATGCGCTGGAGCACTTGTCTTAATTCTTCCGTATGGCTGCGGGCCTTCACCAAAGCTTCCAGGTTTACATGGCTGAACTTTTGGGGAATAACAAGCCCGTTATCCTGACTATAGGGATCCTGAAGTATCTGTGAGGTATCAGCGTCTATAGCTGTCGCGTGCACCAGGCGTTTGACCTTGGATATGAAGCGGAGCTGTTCGCCCGTTGCTTCTTCTGAGTCTATGAAAAGGCAATCCTGTTTTTGCTGCCACGCCTGCGGCCAGTTGAAAGGAGAGGTTATCTGTGGCACTACTCCCGTATTGATCTGATGTGCATAAGAAATAATCAATGATTCCCGGGCCTGACGGAATATCTTTGTAAGTCTCAGGCAGGGAATCTGCTGCGAAGCGATAACATCTTTCAGCACATTTCCCGCCCCGACAGCAGGCAGCTGATCTGCATCACCGATCAGCACCAGTTGGGTATCTTTGTCCAGCGCCCGCAGTAGTGCAGCGGTCAGATGTACATCAAGCATCGAACATTCATCGACAATCAAAACATCGGCTTCCACAGGATTGTCCTCCTTTCTTTTGAAACCTCCGTTGACTGCATCCACCTCCAGCAATCTGTGTATGGTCTTTGATTCCAGGCCAATCACCTCGCTCATGCGTTGTGCAGCGCGGCCGGTAGGAGCTGCCAGCATCACTTGCTTTCCGTCCATCTGCAGCATGCCCACCAAAACCCGGGTCGTAGTAGTCTTCCCGCATCCGGGGCCGCCGGTAAGCACGCACACCCGTTCTGCAAGGATCTGCCGGACACTTTGATTCTGCTCCCCGCTCAGTATTATCCCCTGTTGCTCGCAGAAACCCGCCAATCGCTGCTGCAGGTCGGGCATACGCGGCATCGGCGTCATCCGGACCATCTCTTTGAGCCGCAGGGCAATATACTGCTCGTCGTAGTACAGCGAATGCGCGTAGTAGCAAACCTGCAGCACACCCGTTTCATCGGGCAACTGTCTGGTTTTTAATTCTCCCCTTTCATAAAGCTGATCAAGCACACGCGTGATGCATTCGGTATCTGTTAAAGACAGCAATTCGCTTACACCCGGCAGAATCTGCTTCAGGTTCAGATAGCAATGACCCTGCTCTCGCGCATGCTGCAGAACATGCCCGATACCAGCCCCGATACGCTGGGGTGAGTCCGCCGCCAGCCCCATACCAAGTGCTATATGGTCGGCGGATAAAAAGCCGATCCCATATATATCCGACGCTAGCCGGTAAGGGTTACTTTGTACAATCTCAATCGCGTCGTTGCCGTATACCTTGTAGATTTTAACTGCAAACAGCGTCGAAATGTTATGTGACTGTAAAAACATCATCACACTGCGTATCTGACGGTGTTCAATCCAGGCTTCACTGATCATTCTAAGCTTCCGTTGCGCGATCCCATCTATCTGAGTAAGGCTTTCGATGTCATCTTCAAATACATCAAGTGTTTTTTCTCCGAAATAACTCACAATTTTTCTGGCCGTCGCCGGCCCTACCCCCCTGATCAGACCTGATCCGAGATATTTTTCTAGGGCGTTTGTTGTCGCGGGTTTTCTCTCGACAATTTTCGCAGCTTTGAACTGCAGGCCATAACTGGGGTGTGTAACCCATTCACCATAAAAATCCATCGTGGCGCCTGCAAATACTTTTGACTGGTGAACAACCACAGTAAGTTCCTGGCCAGGCCTTTGGATAGCTGTCACTTTCAGTATCGTATAACCGGTTTCCAGACTGTGAAACGTAACGCGCGTGACGACAGCTGAGAGTTTCTCCAGTTCCGTAGTGGTTGATTTGTCTATAGGCCCCATATTTCAGAATTCTTGCTTTCAAAGATGGATGTATATGATTTCAGGAAGCTGTTACCAACGGAAATAAACAGTGGTCAGGTTGCAAAAATTTTTTTCCGGTGTTCTATGCCCCAGACTGTCAGGTTGGTAATAATGGTCTTCAGCGACAGACCATGCTCGGTCAGTTCATATTGCACACTGACAGGCTGGCTGTCCAAAACCGTCCGTTTTATAAGCTGGTTCAGTTCCAGTTCTTTCAGTTCTTTACTGAGCATTTTGTTGGAAATGCCCTCGACGTCATGCAGAATGTCAGAAAACCTTCTCTTATTATAATAACAGATTGAGGAAATGACAGCGATTTTCCATTTCCCGTTAAGCACATCCATAGAATCACGGACTGCCCTCATTTCTAATTTGTGTTCCTGCTGAAAATCTTTGATGCACTCCATAAGGTTACATTGTTACTTCGATGTTACTGTTACTTTTTGTAACAAAGTTACCATAATTAACAAACACAAACTAGTTTTGCCTCACAAACAAACACAAACAGAAATGAATTTCTCCAATAAAAATGTAGTCATTACCGGTGGCAGTACCGGTATCGGGTTGGCAGCAGCAAAAGCATTCATAGGCGCGGGAGCTAACGTGTGGATAACCAGTAGAAAAGAGGATAATCTGCAAAAGGCAGCAGCAGAAATCAACAATTCGAGACTAAAAACGGTAGTTTCCGATACATCTGAACTCAAAGGCATATCAGTCCTGGAAAAAACGATTTCTCAAAGTGGGATCAAGGTCGATGTTCTTTTTTTGAATGCAGGGGTAGCAGTCTTTTCTCCGCTTGAACTGGTGACAGAAACTGATTTTGACCTGCAGTTCAATACAAACGTGAAGGGCTACTTCTTTACCTTGCAAAAGTTGCTGCCGTATCTGAGTGAAGGTTCATCAGTTCTTTTCACGTCCTCAACAGTTGCGACAGCAGCAAACCTGGGATCGGCCATTTATTCTGCAACAAAAGGGGCTGTAAATAAAATAGCACAGATAGCAGCCAATGAACTGGCCCCGAAAAAGATCCGTGTAAACATCGTAAGTCCGGGTCCAGTTCAAACCCCGGGTCTGGAAGGTGCCGTAACCCCTGAAGCAAAACAGTACTTAACCACTGCCACTGCTATGCAACGCCTGGGACATGCAGATGAAATCGCCAAAACCGTGTTGTTTCTGGCCTCAGATGATGCCAGCTTTATTTCAGGGACTGAGCTTCTGGCCGATGGAGGCTATACAACGTATGCACGCAGGTGATTCGGGCCTTACAGCAAACAGCACAAACACCTGCTACTCCTTCTAAAAGTCGCATAAAGATATCCAGGCCTGGTTCTAACTAACTATCTTGCTTTTGTTGCGGTAGCGTCTGATTTCGGAAAGCGCCCCTCAATCTGTAAAAAAGTTACAACTTTTCAGCTCATACACTGATATCTTACCGGGGAGTATTCCATCCCCGGGCCCCTAGGAACCCTGACCAGATCCCAAGGTGCCTCAAGCACCGTGTAATCCGGTCAGGGAACCAGTTGCTGTACAGACTACAAATCTGATAAAGTGACAGGCTTTCCTCCCCTCCCTTTACTTAAATCCGCTGCTTCCATAAAGCGGAACATAGCGATGGTGTCCGCTGCTGCCACAGGTGGCTTTCCGGTTTGAAAAAACATTATTATTTGCTCAACAAGTGGATTGTAGGTCTCAAAAGGACCAAGTTTAGCAATTCCACGGGACCCGAAGGCAGTCCCTGCAATTCCCGATGCGCCCTTTCTTATTCCCCTCAACGTTCCGATAGCACCATTTTCCCATTGCCCGATCACCAAGTCCGTACCTTCACTGTACACCCTTGAAACCGATCTGCAGTCTGGTCCCAGTACGGTAAACAACATCTCCACACCATGTATTGCATACCACGCAAGGTCCAGATGGCCCGGATCAATATCAGCCGGAACGTAGACATCTGCACCGGTTACTTCTCCGATCGTTCCATTCGTTATACTTTGCACATTTTTCTCGAACCGCAATGCGGAAGATGTAAATACCGGAGTGTGCCAGACGGCAGCCAGTCTGAAGATTTCATCTGCCTGCTTCAGGTTTGCAGCAAGTGGTTTATCAATAAAAACAGGTTTACCCGCTTTAAAAACAGGCATTGCCTGGTTAAGATGTACACGCCCGTCATTACTTTCAAGAAGCAATACATCTACTTTCCCAAGCAAATCATCGATTGTATCTACAATTTCGACTCCCATCTGCCTTACAGCATTGGTGACAGCAGGTTTCATTTTTAGAGCAGACGGTATATCCCTGCTTCCATCTGCATATGCTGCGACAACCTTGAATCCCTGGCTGTCAATCAAATTGTTATTGATAATTTTGGTAAATACCTCACTATGACTCGTGTCAAGCCCGATGATTCCGATTCGTTTACCTAAAATAACAGAATCTTCTCTGGCGAAGGTGCTGTTTGCTGCCAACATGCCCCCGGCGAGTGCAACAGACTTTTGTATAAATGTTCTTCTTTCCATCCTTTTAATCTGATTTAACAGCTACTTTTTACGCTACTTCTTTGCATCATATTCAAGTGATTCAGTCAGGACAAACTCGTAATCAGGACTTGGATCGGTTACTATCACTTCCACATGATGACTGCCCTCTGTGAGATTGTATCGCCAGAAAAGTTCAGTTTTACGCGCTGTGGGGACTGTTGAAAAACCAGATTCCTCCAGCTCAACGCCATCAACGAATAGTTTTGCACGTATTACTTTATTTGGAGCACCATAGTTTTTTTTCCGCAGATGTCCGCGTAGCACGAACCCAATCCCCTGGGTTTTCAGCACAAGCCTTTCACCACTCAGCTTGTTGTGTGTCACTTTTTCCCTTGGATAATGTCCGGCAAAGCTTTCTTCAAAAGCAACAGTGTTTGGGATCTGCACAGGAATCAAAATCTGGTCACCTTTTATGCTGCCGCCATTTGCCTCTATGTTTTGCAGAGCGTGCCTGAAGCTCAATTCGTAGGTTTTATTCAAGGAAAGATCAGTGTAACTGAAATTTTTATCCTCAGCCTTTTTAACCGGATTAAGCCAGTAAGCGGGTATGTTGCTGTATCCGATCATCGTTCCGAGCACCCCTGCCGCAGTGGACGGATTGCAGTCCGAGTCCTGGCCGGCCCGGGTAGTAATCTGCATCGTTTTTGTAAAATCTCCGTTGCCATAAAGCAATCCCATCACCACGTAGGCCGCATTGAGTTTCGCGTCAATATCCAGCGGATGAAAAACTCCGTCGGGACAACCCACTTCCTCAGCCCATTTTTTCTGCAGCTCAAACCAGGTTTGTTTCCAGTCGTCAGGATACTTTTTGTACCAGTTTACCACATCTGAAATGCATTGATAGAACTTACTGCGGGCTGGAATTACTTTCAAAGCTTCACCAACCACTACCTTGATATCTTTACTTTTGAATGCCTGCGCGTACATATTAGCTACAAACACCCCGCCATACCAGCCATCACCATAATTCATGATATGTCCGATCCGGTCGGAAATCTCTGACGCTGTGTTCGGCATGGCCGGACTCATCAGTCCTGCAAAATCGGCTTCGATCTGAAAATCTATATCGTCCGCATGCGGGTTGTTGAGCCAGTGACCGGACTCAGGTGCTTTTTTACCTTGCAAAATGTTATACCTGCCAGCTTGGTTGGCATGCCATAGCTCATAACCACGATGCGCGTAATCATGGGCGAACGAGTCGGCAGGTGCATCAAGTCCAAGCCTTTCGAAAGTATTTACAAAGGTTAAATCCATGTAGATGTCATCGAACAAACCCGGAAAGACGCGCATAGCTTCATTGACGTAATCATCATGCCATTTAATCTGCTGATAATCCTGCATGAATGTTCCCAGGTAGACAAACTCAGTAGGCCAGCCAAAAGTTACACCAATTGTCTGGCCTGCCCAGCCACCCTTTATTTTGTCTTTCAGATTCTCTTTGGATATGGCAAGAGCAGGATTCTGTTTTCCGGAATCTTTGCCCGTTTGTGCAATCGAAAGCGTTGAGATGAAGCTCCCAAGAAGTAATAAAAGGAAAACAGCCCACTTTTTAAGCTTAAACAGGTCGATCATTTTAAAGAATTTAGGAATAGTATTCCCGCAGACACAAATGCGAACAGGCGTTAAAGACTCTGCCGGCAACGTTGGCATCTGACACATAAATATGTTGCGGTCTATGACTATGTGCAGGATTGCTGGGGGTGGTAGTATGCCAAAAGCGAAAAAAAATCAAATCTTCAAAAACCGCACCATAACACCAACAGGCATATATTTGGCACATTGGCAGTTGTAAAAACTAAAATTTCACTATCAGGTAAGAAACCAAACTTTACATTTGCATGAACCCCAAACAGCAAAATTTAACATTTACTTAACCAGTATTAAGAGAAATTTTCCAATAACTTGCAGCGCAATAACCCATTCTGCTCAGGTTAAACTAAAAAACCGTCAGAACCTTACTACTTACCTGATTTGCGGTGACAGATTTTATTTACAGTAAATATCGGCTGACCAACGCTACGGATTCAACCCTTCTCAATTTGATCAATGAGGGAAGCGATACCGCGTTGACTGAGCTGTACGATCGTTATTGGGAAGCAATCTATATCTACGTGGTTAAAGTGTTAAGCGACGAGCAGGAGGCAAGCGACATTGTCCAGGAAACATTTATTGCCATCTGGCAGAAACGCGGCGATCTAGCCAATATTCAGTCGCTTAAATCATATCTGTTTTCCATTGCACGCTACAAGTCCCTGCGCAGCATCAGTCTGCAGCTTTCACAGGAAAAATACAAAACTTCATTTCTTCAATATTTCAAAGACTATGATCATTCGCCGGAACTGGATCTGATCGGCTCTGAAATGGAAACATTTATTGAATCTCATATACAACGTCTTCCAGAGCGGATGCGTGAGGTTTTTTTACTGAGTCGCAAGGAGCAACTGTCCTACGCTGAAATTGCTGAACGACTCAATATTTCTGACAAAACCGTCAAGAAACAAATACACAATGCGCTAAAATATCTTCGATTTAAGCTCGACGAACAGCATATGTGGACGACCATTTTACTGTGTACAATTTCGAAAATGTAGAAAATTCTGTCCTGCAGGAGCTATCTCAAAAATAAATTAAACTTTTTCTCGGATTACCTACTACCTGCCAGTCTGTTTTGACTCTTCTGTAAAAGAGACAAAAAAAGCTGCGATCCGCACGCGACCTGGCCCAGATAGCAAGTATGAACGAAGAAGAAATAAAAGAACTTTTAAAGCGCTACCGCGAAGGCAACTGCACTGAGCAGGAAAGAGAATCTGTTGAGCTGTGGTTTGACATCACCTCCGGGCAGTCAGACTGGCAATGGAGGGATCCGGCTCATAAAAAAAATATCAAGGCTGACATTTTAAAGGGGATTACAGCCGCAATAGAAGAGCCGGAGCAGAAGAAGAATCGCTTGTGGCCCTACATCAGCGTTGCTGCATCGGTGTTATTGATGCTATTTTCAGGCTGGTATTTTTACTTATCCGATCAAAAGCAACTTTCTCTACAACCCTTCCATCAGATCGCAGTGGCACCTGGAAGCAAACAGGCTATGCTGACGCTCAGTGACGGGTCGTCAGTACTGCTTGATGGTGCTGCCAACGGCTTAGTGGCAAGCGACGGCCCGAGTCGTGTATTAAAAAACAGTAATGGCGCCCTGGAGTATCAATCCGAAAGTAACCATTCAACACCCGCCGGCAGAAACACCCTGGCGGTTCCCAGAGGAGGCACTTTCCAGATCACAATGTCCGATGGTACAAAAGCATGGATAAACTCTGCCACCACCATAAGCTATCCTGCGGGCAATGCCGACAGCGAGCGGGTTGTACAGCTGACAGGCGAGGCTTATTTTGAGGTTGCCAAGGATAAAAAGCGGCCTTTCAGGGTCATTTCCAACGGAACCGAAATACTTGTAACCGGAACTCATTTCAATGTGTCAGCCTATGAAGATGACCTGCAGGTTACCACTACACTTGCCGAAGGGGCCGTTATTGTTTCAAACAGCAACAGCCAAAGAGCTTTAATTCCCGGACAGCAGTCGGTGAGCAGTGCTTCGGGTGATATCACTTTCGGAAAGGTCGACCTGGAAAGCGCCCTGGCCTGGAAAGAAGGATATTTTGTCTTCGAAGATCAAGACTTGAAGTCAGTCATGAAGATGGTTTCCCGTTGGTATGATGTCGAAGTTGAGTACCAGGGAGCCATACCGGATAACAAGTTTGGCGGAACTTTTTCCAAATCAAAGGGCCTGGACGGCTTACTGAATTATTTACAGCAATTAAGTAATATTCAATTTAAACAACAGGGCAAAAAGATCACCATCATGAAATAAAAACGCTCATCCAGACCCCGGATTGAAAAAAGCCGGAAGTGCTCGAACACTCCCGGCCCGACAGCTTCGGAAAGCTGTGGTAGGTCCTCATCAAAAAGAAAGTGCAGTGAACAATTTCAATCAACCGGTAACCTATTGTAGCAAATGTACAAAGAAAGGCCATTACCCGGAGCTCGAAACAAGTTTTCGGTCCGGGTGAAATTAATTCTCATTATGAAACTATGTGTCATCATGGTGCTCTGCGGCGTACTGGAGGTAACTGCTGCGGCTGTTTACGGGCAAAACGCCAGTATCAATGTAAGAAACGTATCGGTCAAGGAGGTTTTTCGTTTGCTTAAAAAGAAGGCAGGCATAGACATACTGTATGTTTCTGACGATCTCAAACATACCGGAAACGTTACGATCCAAGCTGTAAATACACCGGTTACCACCATACTCGATGCTTGTCTGGAAGGTCAGCCGCTGTATTATACAATCGACAAGTCTACGGTACTGATCCGAAAAAAACCGGAGCTTAAACCAGCCATTAAAGCAGACATAAAAAAGGCGGATCTGCGTATTCCCATCACCGGTTCGGTTTATGATAAAGACGGAAACGCTTTGATAGGAGCTTCCATTCTGATCAAAAATAGCCAGGGACAGGGTACTACGACAGACTCCAAAGGACTGTTCCTGTTACAGGCTGAGGAAGGAAGTATCCTTGTTGTATCCTATATCGGCTTTGTGTCCCGGGAAGTGACAGTCGGAAAAAATAACAATATTGACATCGTGCTTCTGGCGGAAAACAAGTCGCTCGATGATGTTGTGGTACTGGGTTACGGTTCGACCACAAAACAGAGTCTGGTTTCTTCCGTGGTTCAGGTCAGCTCGGCAGAATTAAAAACCGCGCCAACGGCAAACTTATCTTCTATGTTGCAGGGCCGCCTGCCCGGTTTGATTACCCGGCAGGCGAGTGGCCAGCCCGGTTCTGACGGTGCGTCTCTTCTTGTGCGTGGAATGAACACTCTCAGCAGCAGTTCCCCCCTTATCATTGTTGACGGAATTGAGCGCGGGTTCCCTTCCATAAATCCGGATGAAATCGAATCGGTCACAGTATTGAAAGATGCAGCCTCTGCGGCCGTTTACGGAGCCAGGGCAGCGAACGGTGTTATTCTGGTAACCACAAAACGCGGTACTGTTCAAAAACCGACGATTACCTTCAATTCATCGCTTGCGCTCAGTTCAAACACCCGTTTTCCGGAGTTCTTAAACGGTCCGGAATATGCAAAATGGTACGATAAAGCTCAGCAGATGGATGGTATCGCTGAAACTGGCAGACGCTTTACAACTGAAGAAATAGACCGGATCACAAATGGAGATCCGCAGGGTGTTTTTGGTAATACGGACTGGTTTGGCATGCTCTTCAAAAGCGTTGCTCCTATTTACACAAATAACCTTTCATTGAACGGAGGCTCGGATAAATTCAAATATTTTGTTTCGGTTGGATCCTATAATCAGCAAGGGATCATTGCACGTACCAGCAACAACCGGTACAACTTCAGGACCAATATTGATGCCCAGGTAGCTGAACGTTTTAAAGCTTCCTTCGGGATTGCAGTCCGGGATGAAACCACTAACCAACCTGGATTATCGGCGGGTAACGGTAATTCCTATGCATCCATATTCAGCCAGGCAATGATGTCCTATCCTTTCCTGCGGGCCACCAACGCCAACGGGATGCCAGTCGGAAGCTTCAATACAGGAAACGGAAATCAAAATCCTCTTGCTGCCAGGGATTTGTCAGGGAAACAGGATACCAGATCCAGCAGTGTCCAGGGAAATATTTCACTTACATATGACATCCCCGGCATACAGGGGCTTAACCTGAAAGTAAACGGTGGCCTCGACAAGGGATACAGCATGCGTAAATCTGCCCTGCTACCCTACTTGCTTTCGGTATACAACAACACAACCAGAAACTTCACAGAAACCTACGCCCGGCACGCTCTGACCGGAAATGCAACCATTAACCAGTGGTTTGCTGATTCATGGCAAACAACCATTCAGCCATCGGTCAACTACAACCGGACCTTCGGAGCACATAAAGTCGGTGGTATGTTATTGTATGAATACATCCGCCAAAACGAAACCTCCCTTTCCGGCGGCCGCCGTGGCTTTCCCATCACTGACATTATGGATCTGAACTGGGGAGAGGAAGTGATCGACGATCTTGTCAAAGGCGGACATAAGATGTTTCACCGCGCAGGATATGTATCACGGCTTACCTATGATTACAAAGGAAAATATCTGATGGAATTTACCGGAAGATATGACGGGTCTACACGCCTGCCGGCCAATAACCGCTGGGGTCTGTTCCCGGCTGTTGCAGTAGGGTGGCGGATATCGGACGAAGATTTTTTCAAAAGAAACGCGCATTTTGTCAATGACCTGAAGTTAAGGGCATCCACCGGACGTCTTGGAAATGATGCAGTAGGCAACTACGCTTACCTGCGAACCATGCAAATGGGCGCCAATCCGGTAGCGATGATCGGTGACAAGCTGGTCCGGTCTCTGGGTGTTACAGGAGTTCCCAATGCCGATATCAGGTGGGAAACTACCACAACCTACAATGCGGGCTTTGAAAGTACGCTGTGGAACGGGCTGCTTGGACTGGAAGCCGACGTGTTTTACAACGTCACAAAGGATATTCTGCAAGCTCAGAGTGGTTTGATGCCGCCTTCAATGGGCGGATATTTTCCAGCAAGGGTAAATTCCGGAATTGTAGACAACCGCGGATTCGAGCTGATCGTTACGCACCGCAAAAGCATCGGCGATTTCTATTATAATGTGCGTGGAAACGTATCCTGGGCCCGTAACAAGGTTATTGAAACCACAGAAAATGTAAATGTACCTGATCACCTCAGGCGTACCGGCCGCCAGATCGGAATGAAATACGGTTTTGTCGCAGACGGGCTTTTCCAGAGTGAAGAAGAAATTGCCAACAGCGCACTGTTCGGCCCGTCAAGAGTGGGTGAAGTGAAACTGAAAGATCTGAATGGCGATGGCAAAATCACGTGGGACCAGGATTGGACCGTGATCGGGCGCAGCAGCACCCCGGAGATGATGTTCGGTCTTAACGTGGGCGGCGGATACAAAGCATTCGACTTCAATCTGTTTTTCCAGGGAGCAGCCATGGCTGACGTGGCATTGTCGGGTCTGTACTCCACCTCGGAGGTATATGACAACACGTTCTATACCATGGCGTTTTATCAGGATGGAAACGCGCCCAAATATCTGGCTGAAGGAGCCTGGACACCAGAAAACACCAATGCTAAGTATCCACGTCTGAGTACAATTTCAGCGCAAAGCGGAGGTAAATTTTCTTCCTGGTGGATCAAAGATGCCTCTTATGTCCGCCTGAAAAGCGCGCAGATCGGTTACACACTGCCACCAACGATTACAAAAAGGCTCAAAATCGACAACCTTCGTGTGCACGTCTCGGCCAGTAACTTATTTACCCTGAGCGGGCTCGAATATCTTGATCCCGAAATGCCCGATGTTAACCAGGGTTATTATCCTCAGCAAAAGCTGGTTGAGGCTGGTTTAAGTCTGTCTTTTTAACTAACTGGCTTTCATATATTACCACTTATATATCATGAAATTCTTTACTAAAATCAACCTGTTTACAGTCGGGTTCCTAATGGTGTTATCAGGCTGTAATATTGACCCTGAGCTTACGGATGTATACGGCGAGCAGGTTGCCTGGTCAAGTGAGGCAAACCTTGAACTCTCTTTGAATAAGTTCTACCCGCTCATCGGACAAACCTACTATACATCTCATGTAAATCAGGATGCTTTCGCAGATATTCTAAAAAAGAATACCCCTTCCGAAAGCTCAAACCTTTTCGCGCTCGGCTCATCCTTTATTACTCCCGGCGAAAATCCCCTTGGCAACTGGGACTGGGGCTATAACTGGATCAGGACCTGCAACGAGTTTTTGGATGGTATCAAGACAAATGGTGACAGGTTACCAGCAGATATCAAATTGCGGGCAGAAGCTGAAGTCCGCTTTTTCAGAGCTTACGTCAACTTTGAGCTTGCAAAACGTTACGGGGCAAGCATCATAATTTATGATAAACTGCCTGATGGTTCACAGCGGTCTTTGAGCACACCGGAAGAAGTATGGAATTTTGTTTCAACAGATCTTGATTTTGCAGCTGCAAACCTGCCAGCCACTGTGCCAGCTACCAAAGCCGGAAAACTTACAAAGGGAGCTGCCCTTGGATTAAAGGCAAGAGCGATGTTGTATGCAAAACGCTGGAATGTTGTAACAGAGGCCATAACAGCGCTGGACGGACTGGGACTTTATGATTTGTACCCTGACTACGAAAAGCTGTTTCAGATGAAGCGTGCCCAGCACCTGGAAAACAAGGAAAGTATTCTGGAATTTGCCTACTCGTCACCCAACTTTGGTTATTCATTTGACTATTTCTTCTGCCCTCCCGGAGATAAGGGATACGCGCAGATAAGCCCTACCGAAAATCTGGTTTCGCAGTATCAGATGGCAGATGGAAGCGGTTTCAGCTGGGCTGATACAGCCAAGGCCAAAAAACCCTATGAAGGCCGGGAGCCTCGTTTCTATGCTTCCATTCTTTACAACGGTGCATCCTGGAAGGGCCGCACGATCAGTACAGTTGAAGGCGGCGTAGACGGGTATGCGATAGGCGGGGGCACGACCAGCACAGGATACTACATGAGAAAGTTTTTTGATGGAAGCGTTAAAACACAGGATCTTGGGTTCCAGCCGGGAGAGTTCACTTTTTACTTCATGCGTTACGCCGAAATACTTTTGATAAAGGCAGAAGCAATGGCCGAGCAGGGCAACTTGTCCGGCGCGCTTGAAGCACTCAACAAAGTACGTAAAAGAGCAGGTTTTAAACAGGACCTGACCGCAGGCAGCAAAGAGGATTTCATGAAGCTGCTTCGTCACGAACGTATGATTGAACTCGCTTTCGAGGGGCATCGTTACTGGGACCTTCGCCGATGGGACCTTGCCAGAACAGCACTGAATGGCATCATGATTACAGGACGCGTCCCTGTTGCTGCACCTGCCGGCACATTCACCTATAAAGAGGTGGATGCTGATAACGGCAGAAAGCGCATCTATCTACCGCGCTATAACCGCTTTCCGATACCCTCTGTTGAGTTGCAGCGGAACGCGCTGGTTGAGCAATTTGACGAGTGGAAGTAAAAGATCCTGTATTCTAAATCAATAAGCAAAAAATGAAACGATCATATATATATCAGACTGCATGCTGGCTTGGATGCATGATACTGCTTTTTTCCTGTGAGCAGGCGGATCTCAATAAAGGTGTTACTGCCAGAAAGGGGCTGATGAATTTTTCAGTAGCGGTTCCAAATCAGCCAACAGAATATGCGGCCACAGTGGCCGGCCCTTACCGGGACGGAGATACCATTACGGTTAAAGTACCTTCAACTGAAGAGCATCCCCTGGATCCCAGTCAGCTTAAACCATTTGCGAGCCTGGATCACAACAGCATTATTGAACCGGCGCTTGGCGGGATCATGGACTTCACAAAACCGGTACATATCAAGGTAACCAATTCTGACGGATCTGTGGCACGGTTCATCGTAAAAGTGGTGCCGAGTCTTCCCAAGACTGTTTTCTCAAAACTCTGGTTTAAAACCAGTGATGTTCTCGGCATTAAAAGAACCAACATTTCCGGTTTAGCGGTTGCCGGTGAATATTTGCTTGTTGCTGATTTTAATGGCGGGGCAACCGGGCCGGATAACGGAATTCGCGTTTTAAACAAGAATACAGGCGAGCTTGTAAAGTCAATAGCTCCTCCTACTACCTATTGTATGCAGGTTACCGCAGATGATGCAGGTCATTTCATCATTAACCGTTATAACATTTACTCTGCCGGGTTTGTGGTTTACTATTATGACAATGTGGACAGTGAACCAAAACAAATACTGAATTACACAGCAGCTGCCGGGTGCCCGGTCAATTTAGGCCGTAAAGTGAGCGTGATCGGGAACCTGAAAAATGGTAAGGCCTTCGTATATGCAACCACCAATGGCAATAACAGCATATACTATTGGGAATTCCTTGACGGCGTTGCGCTAAAACAGGAACCCACCATTATGCGTTACGCCGCTGCCGAAGCATGGACTTTTGCCGCTGTACAACGTAAGTCGCTGGACCCAAACTCAGAGCACTACTTTACTTATTGCAACTACAATGCTGCGGATCCAAACCTGACACAGGGAAGCCGCTTTGTGTCCTTTACACCTGACATGGAAGTGACTGCAATGGCCAAACAAAATCACTATTACAAAGTATTGGGTTTTGATACTTTCACTTTGCAAGGAGAAGAATTTACATCCATGCTCACACAGGGCTACTATGCATGGGATGCAACGCACGTGAAGGTATTCCAGACAAAGGACCCTACCAGATTCAGCCTTCTTCCCGGTGCAGGTGGCTATTCTGATTTTATGCTGTTTGAATCCGAGGCATATGGTGGCACCAATTACAACCGTTATGGCGACATAGTGGCCGACGTAAGAGGTGATGAAATCTACTTTTACGCAACTATGGCTACCAATGCTGTCACCACATCAGGTATCATGGTTTACAAAATGAAGTACAACAAGCCTTAAATTTGACAACAGCTTCCCGGCCAGTGATGCCGGGAAGCTGCTTATCCCTTAATGAAGATGAACATTCACAGGTTAATACCGAAACAGTTTTCGGTAATCGGGATTGGGCTTGCCCTTGTATTTCTTACCTTTTCCACTCATGCCCAGCAATATACGGCTCCTGCTCTCACTGAAAAAGGATCGTGGTCTGTTGTGATCGTGCCGGATACGCAAGGGTATACCAAGTTCAAACGAAATCAGCCACTGCTCGGGCTTATCACCTCCTGGATAGAGGACAACCGCGAAAAGCTGAACATCGGAATGGTGCTATGCACAGGCGATTTGGTCGAACAGAATTACATTACAGAGCTGACAAAGGAAAACGGCGATCAGCTAAGCACCTCCCAGTGGGAAGCTGTCAGCAATGCATTCGGAAAGCTGGATGGAAAAGTCCCCTACATTCTTTGCACAGGTAACCATGATTATGGAACAGGCAGCAGCGAAAACCGATACTCGCAGTTCAACAGCTATTTTCCACTCGATAAAAATGCTTTGAACAAGAAAATTCTTGTCGAAATGGCAGCAAACGGCCAAGGCGTAAAAACTCTGGAAAATGCCTGTTATGAATTTAAACCTGCATTCGGTAAACCAATGCTCATTTTCTCTCTTGAATTTGCCCCCAGAAAAACAATTGTTGACTGGGCCAGGAGCGTATCGGCACGCGCGCAATTCAAAAACCATTTGGGGTTGATACTCACGCACAGTTACATCAGATCCACAGTTAAAGACAACGAACATATCGTTAAAGAGGACTATCCTCCCGGTTTTACCGATGTTACACTTGGCAGGCAGCTTTGGGACTCACTTGTCAGGCCGTCCTCAAATATCGGAATGGTGATTTGCGGCCATGTTATCGACCAGCCAACCCATGCCGGACATGTAGGTTTCCGCACCGACGAAAATGGTGCCGGAAAAGTGGTTAATCAAATGCTCTTTAATGCGCAAAATGAAGGTGGAAACTGGCGTGGCAACGGAGGTGATGGCTGGATAAGAATTCTGGAATTTTTACCGGACCAGAAGACCGTAAAGGTCAGAACCTTCTCCCCTTTGTTTGCCATATCTCCTTCTACAAGACATTTGGCATGGCGTACCGCCTCTTATGACCAGTACGAATTCTACATTGAATGAGTGCGGCCTATTTCCAGACAACTGACGCCACCGGCCAATCAGGCATTTTGTCCGACACTAAACATTAAAAAATGACCGCTTCGACCAAACAGCTTCTTCTGTGCCTGCTAATACTGCTGGCATTACAGCCACAGCTACCGGCACAGGCGCAAAATGCCGGCTCTGCTACTGACTCGCTCAAAGTGATGTCTTACAACATCCGGATTGCCAGTCCCCCCTCAAAGGGATGGGGCTATACAGACCTGGCTGCTACTGCGGAAGTGATACGAAAACAGAAACCGGACCTTGTTGCTTTGCAGGAAGTCGATGCTTTTACTGACCGGTCCGGAAAGGACATCAACCAGGCCAGAAAACTTGCAGAGCTTACCGGAATGTACTATCACTTTTCAAAAGCAGTTGACCGCAGCAACGGTGATTACGGTGTGGGCATACTTTCCCGGTTTCCGATCAAAAAGAGTAAAAGCTTTCGTCTGAATGTTATCTCAACGAATCCGGAAAACGAAATTCGTGCAGTCGCTTTGATCACTGTAAAAACCAATTTGGGTAAAATGACATTTGTATCGGCCCATCTGGATCACCTCAGTGACCAGCAACGCAGCTATCAGATCGCGCAGCTCAACAAAATACTTCAAAAATATAACAGATTGCCCATCGTCCTGGGTGCTGACCTGAACACAACACCCGACAACGCCATCATACAGAAGCTGGGTAAATATCTTGAAATTCCTTGCTGGCAGTGCCCGCTTACGTTCCCTGCAGATAATCCTGGCAAAACCCTGGATTATATTCTTTTGAGCCGGAAAGCGCAAAAAAAATATGACAAGCTTTCCTATAAAACCGTTTCAGAAACTTATGCATCCGATCACCTGCCGCTGGTAATGGTTATAAAGAAAAAATAAATCCTTTTCCTTTTTAGATTCCTTAACCAAACCGTTAAAATTTTGACCAGTTATAAACTTTGGACAGCCGGACTGCTCGGCTTGCTGTCGCTGCTTTTTTACACAGAAAAAACACAAAGACAAATCTCTGTGACCAGCTGTTACGTACAGTCAGAAAAGCCGGACTCTACCCGGTTCAGTTACAGCACATTGGCTTCAGGTTTTGATGAACCGATGCAAATGGCGATTCTACCTGACTACGATGTTCTTGTTGCCGAAAGGAAAGGGGCACTCAGGCTTTACAATGCAAAGGATAAAAAACTCAGTACAGTTGCCCATCTGAATGTTTTTAGCGGGATAGAAGACGGTTTGCTGGGTGTGGCAGCGGATCCGGACTATGAAAAAAACAACTGGATCTATCTCTACTATGGACTCGGAGGAGACAAACATGTCAGTGAACTTTCCCGTTTCGTGTACCGGGAAGGAAAACTGGATATGGGCTCAAAAAAGGTGCTGCTCGAAATTCCCACTCAAAGGACTTACTGTTGCCATTCAGCAGGCTATCTGACCTTTGACTCGAAAGGCTTACTTTATCTTTCAACCGGCGACAATACAAATGCCGAAGAGATTGAAGGTCATAACCCTACAGACGAGCGCCCGGGCCGGCAACTTTCGGATGGACAGGCAACCTCTGCAAATACCAATGACCTCCGGGGTAAAATACTGAGAATAAAACCTGAACCCGACGGTACATACTCTATTCCTGACGGAAACCTTTTTGCAAAAAACCAGGCCAATACACGTGCTGAGATTTATGTGATGGGTTGCCGCAACCCATTCCGCATGTCTGTTGATCCCAAAAACGGCTTCGTATACTGGGGAGATGTCGGACCTGACACTGAAGTAGCTGCCCGGGAGGGAAAACTAAGTTACGACGAAATCAACCAGGCCCGTCAGCCGGGATTTTTCGGTTATCCCTACTTTTTAGGGGCGAATGAGATTTTCCCCAGGTACGATTTTGAAACAAAAAAAGAAGGCCCGGGAAAAGACCCCGGACATCCGGTTAACAGTTCACCAAACAATACGGGTCTGAAAAATCTACCGGCTGCACAGCCTGCCTTTATCTGGTATGGCAAAGGCCCCTCAAAAAGCTGGCCACTGGTAGACCGCGGTGGCGCAAGCGCAATGGCCGGACCTGTTTATTACAGTGATTTATATCCGGAAGCCCCCTACAAATTACCACAGTATTATAACGGTAAATTACTGATATACGACTGGATCAGAAAATGGATGCTTGCAGTAACAATGGACGAAAACGGAAACTATATTGCAATGGAGCCGTTTCTGCCTCAGCTCCGCGTTGTAGCGCCCATGGATATGCAGATTGCCAAAGACGGGTCCATTTACATTCTGGCCTATGGAACCAACTGGTTTGCAAAAAATACAGATTCGGGGATTATCCGTGTAGAATACAGCGAAGGAAACAGAAGGCCGGTTGCCATTGCGAGCATTTCTGATCCGGTCGGCGCTGTGCCGTTAAAAGTGAAGCTTTCGGCAACCGGATCCAAAGATTTTGATCAGGGAGACCTGCTTTCATACAGCTGGACAATAGGTAACCTCACATTCAGCGGCAGGGACCTGACATATACATTCACCAAAGCCGGCATTTATAATGTTGTACTCACTGTTACGGATTCCAAAGGGGCCAGCGCAACAACTGCATCCCAGATCAGGGTAGGTAACCAGCCCCCAAAAGTGGCAATAGTCTCGCAAGCCAATCAAAGTTTTTACTGGGACAACGCTGAGTTTGATTACAAAATATCAGTCAGTGACAAGGAGGACAATCCGATCGCCAAAGACCGCCTGAAGATCGCTTTTAATTACCTGCCTTTTGGGAAGGACCTGGCCAGCGTACTCTCATCAGGTAGCGAAGATGTACGCTATACCCAGACAAGGAAGTTATATTCCGGTCTTGACTGCAAGGCATGCCACACGGTGCAGACGCGGTCGATCGGCCCCTCCCTGAAAGAAATTGCAGCAAAATACTCAGGAAATAAAGGTGCCGTATCCGTACTTGCCGTAAAAATCATAAAAGGCGGAAGTGGCAGCTGGGGCTCCTATCCGATGCCCCCCCACCCTAATCTGTCTTTGGAGCAGGCAACAGAAATTACAAATTACATCCTGCACCTTAATGAGAAGCAGCCGATGCTGCCCCTGCATGGAAAATTAACTTTGAACAAGCATTTAGGCAAGGGAGACAATGGGGCTTATGTGCTGCAGGCATCCTATACCGATGCGGGCAACAAAGCAATCCAGCCCATTACCGCAGGCGTGCATGTGGTACTGCGTAGTCCTCAGATTGAGATGGAAGATTATTCACAGGGTAATGTAGGCGTGGTGATCGCGACATTAAATACAGGTTACGTATCCTACATTTCCAATATCAGGGATGGGAAGTATGTCCGCTACGACGATATCGATCTGAAAAATATAAGCTCCATCCGGCTGTGGGTGCAAAAGCACGGTGCAGGCGGACATATTTCTGTACGGTCCAATGCTTCTAACGGAACTGAAATCGGTTCAATTGACATTGAAAAAGGGCAGGTCAGTGACCTGAAAACCGGTTGGCAGCAGGTGACAATCCCTTTGAAACCCTCGGCCGGCAGGCATAATATATACCTGGTCTTTTCGGGTCCGAACCCGACCGATACCATGTTTCATCTGGATAAGATGCTTTTTGAAAGGAAGATAGATTGAAGCGGACGAAGAATCAGAATTTAATTGTATGTAAGAAAAATGCCTGCCGGGTATGACTTGTTCTCACATGCCGCGATAGTCAGTATTATAGCAGATCTTGGATAAACTACAGCATGTTAGTAGACCTGGCAGGCAGACTATGAATGCATCAGAAGCAGGGTCCGCATGATTAAAACTACGGCAAGAAAAACATCCGTAGACACAGGGAGCCATTAATTGCTCTGTTATTGTTATGGATCTGTATATACAGAATGTCATGAGGGTGTCTTCTATGTTGAAAAACAAGTCCAGGATTAAATTTTAGGCTTATTTGTTAGATTTTGACAATAGGTTATTAATCTCCCGTTGAAATGTGTTAACCTGAAAGGTTATCTCATTTTAACGGGATCCCTTAAATTCTATAAACCACACTTCTCTTAGTGAACATCTTCTTGTGAAGAGTCACAGTCTTGTTGTTATGTTATATAAATGCGGGACGCAAACTCAAAATAGTGAACAGCCTTCATGATAGCGTCACAGACACCCTCAAGCGTTGACCCGCATAATGGTTTAATAGACTATGTCTGATTTTAGGCCATATTCACTTGATATGGCTTTTTATTTTTAAGTACGAATCTGACCCGGTTGAGCAGCTTTCGTGCGACTTTAATGATTGCTTTATTGCTATCCATTTTTCTGACAGCTGATTTGTATGTCAGAAGCAAAGATGAATCATATCTGATAGACATCCACGAAACCTCGACAAGGATATATTTCAGATACACATTCCCTCTCTTAGTGTTACGTCCCACCCGCTTTGTTTCGCCACTATCATGGCAGTTAGGAATCAAACCAAAATATGCAGACAACTCATTTAGGCCTGCGAAGCGATTAATATCCCCGATCTCTGTCAACAGGATCATTGAAGTCAAAGTACCAATTCCGGGAATACTCTTTAGTAGTTCAGCATTCGCTTTATATCTTGCTTGCTCTGATAATTCTTTAATTTGTTTCCGTAATAAAATTGTCTGGCTAGAGAGCATCCGGTATTCATCCAAAAGTATCTGAAGACTTAAATTGCCATAGCCGCCGGGATTAAGCTTTTCTAGCCAATTAATGAATTCCTTTGTCCAATTCTTCCCCTGAAACTCATCAGGGATACTCAAGCCGAAGAACATCAAAAAGAACTTTATCCGGTTCTTCACACGGGTAGTATCCCGAATAATTTTGTCATAAGTTCTCAGTAGTGACCTGTCCTGTTGCTGCAATATCTCTGGTACAAATACAGACTTGAAATCTCCATTCTTTAAACCTCTGGCAAGTTTTCGGCTATCAATACGATCACTTTTTTGACGTTTTTCCTTATCTGTTGTAGGTACATCTGCAGGGTGGATAACCATACAGTTGATTCCCTCAGAAGTTAATTCTCTCTGCGCGTTAAAACCAGCAAATCCTGCTTCATAAACACATTTGAAATTTGCACCTGGGTAGTTCCTATGTAAAAACAAAGAAAGCTTCTTAGTGTCTGGCTCTTGAGTAAAGTTACGTAGTTCCATTTCATCGGACATAACCGTTACCTTCCAACTTTTTAAATGAGAATCGATCCCTACATAAATGGATTCTCCACTAAAATTTCTTAAATTAGTTTCCATGAGCTTCGGGTTTTTGTTATCACTTCTGTCAACTTAAAGTTACTGTGAAACTTAATCCGAAGCTTTCATTTTCAAACATACAAACTCCAATCAAAGTCGGTCACCCTTTTTGATATCTAAATACTTGGACAAGCTCTTGCTGATTACAAAATTATCTTCGACACTCTGACTACACCGGGCAATGAAAGTCGCTACCGGGCAGTTCTTTCTCTGTTATGCCAAGCTGTTGCAGACAGCCCGCCGACGGCATCTGAGCGAAGCTGCATAGCCTCGATCTGAGCAGGCTCTGGTTATATTTTATGATGGATAGATAGTTAAGCTGGTTCTCCTGGTCTGTCCTGATTTAAATGATTACCCGAAATTACAGACTAATTTCAGCTAACATACCTTGCAGTAAGCTTATTGAGGGACTCCACAGAAAGAGAATCACTGTACAGGGAGACAGGAACCTGCCGGGTGTTGAACATATTCTCGAAGTTCAGACAGACAGTCAATTTATCTGAGAGTATTTTTTGCTGAATTTCCACGGGAAGTGTCGCCTGTCGTACCCTTCCTGGTTTGGGAAAAGTTTCTTATGGAAGGGTAAAAGCCCGGCACCTGAACGGTTGTCTTTGGTAATACATTAGCAAAAATAGGATTGCCAATACAAGCAATCCTATTCCTGTTACTTCCCCTACATAAAAAATGCTCAGCTAGTTATAAAAAAGCCGTTCCAGTTAAACAGTGGTACCTGGTGCAGGATCCCTGTCTGCGCTACATTCTGTGGAGACATAGCTTTCAGTGCCACGCTCCCTAAGTTCATGAAGTATATCCACACCAGGAGGGTCTTTTATTTACTCACCTTCCGGCCAACATTAATCCAATCTGCAAGATGAAATGTTTAACCGCCCTGATTTTTACCATTCTTGTTCAAACCATCGCTCTTGCAGGTGGAGCAGGCAGAAATGATCCCGAGCATAATTTTGAAGTATTCTGGAAGTTGTTCGATAAAAATTATGCTCATTTTGAAACCCGTAATGTTGACTGGAAAAAACAATATGCAGCTTTTCGGCCAAAAGTAAACGGATCGACCTCGCAGGAACAATTGCTGACCATTTTCAATGAGATGACATCGCCTCTCAGGGATGGTCATGTTGTCATATCTCCAACAGGAGATTTACCCGCGAGTGCAAAGTATGCTCCATTTTTCGATGAGTTCCCTACAAAGGATTTACAGGCTCAATTCCGGAAAACAACCTTCGACGTATTATTGCAGAACGGATTCGGAAGCATCAAGAAGTTTCGCAGCCAGCATTATGACATTGGAGGCTACTGCAGGTCAGCAGACCTTGGCTACTTACAGCTTAACGGATTTGGTGGAATGCGCTTAGATGATTTCTGCACGCAACTGGATGAAATGATTATTGAATTTGCCGACATCAAAGGGCTGATTATTGATATCAGGATCAATGGAGGCGGATCTCCGGCTTTTGTAGAAGCGCTCGCCGGACGGCTGACCGAGGTAAAGCGGTTGGTGGGATACGGGCGCACCAGGATAAATAGTAAGAAGCATGAGTACAGTCGCTGGAAACCCTATTTTATGAATCCCGTCGGGGAGCATAAGCTTATAAAACCGACCATTCTGCTTACAAGCGGATCCACGATCAGTGCTGCAGACCACTTTGCCCTTTACCTGAAAGAATTCCCCTACGTAAAACAAATCGGAGAAAACACAAATGGAATTTTTTCACCTATGCTTGGAAAACGGCTGCCCAACGGATGGCAGGTTGCATTATCAAACGGGCAAACGGTAAGTAGTAGCCGGAAAAACTATGAGGCGCATGGAGTACCGGTCGACATCGGTGTTATTCACACCCGTACAGATTTATCACAAGGTACCGATAAGGGTCTGATTACCGGCTTGTCGTATCTGGAAAGTCATTCACAGGAACTGGCTTTGAAAACCACCTGTTTTGAGCAACTTGCTGTAAATTTTTATGCAGATAGTCTGCTGCCGGCAAAAACTTACGGTGATGTTACGGCTTATTCAATAGGACTGGTCGAGGAGGACGCAACCCTGTTAACTCCATTTGCAGATAAATGTAAGACACTTGGCCAAATGGATGAATCCGGCTTATTGCAGCAAAGAGTGGCAAGAGAGCAGCAAGCCGACTCCAGCTTCCATCTAAATAATACCGAAAGAAGGTTCTACGTCGGACTAAGGCAGCCGATAAGAAAAAAATCAGTATGGCCCTGGCGACGAGGAAACGGCCGGAATTTAACCGTTGCCCACCATATTAAGCTTGGAGATAATCACTACGTACGCCTTCACCTGAGCACAGGCGGATGGAATGGAGAGACAGTGCTTATAGTCATTGACAATTCTGGCAAAATAGTTGAACATTGCTTTTTGAAGTATAATTATCTTAATAATCAACCTTTTATATAACCTGACAATTTATCCATCCAACGCCGGTGATTGCATCTGCTGACTGCTATAATTCATTTGTCCTCTGCGACTTGACAATCAGCTGTAAATATCACTTTCCTGAAGCTGTTTCGAAGTGATATCATTTGAGACTCCCGTTTTACATTCCTGCGTTTTGGCAAACTCCAGCGTGGCATTATTCAAATGCGGAAGTACCAGTTTAATGCTATGGAGGGGTATATGATTATCCTCGTTTTGCAAGTATGCTTGAGAAACGGCACCTTGTAAATGTTTTTTCCCGGTCTGTCTGATGCTGTTTGGGCTAAGGGCTCCCCTCTCGGTTTTCACAGTAAAACTCCGGGCCCGGCAGAAACATTGCCCGGGTGTAGCTGTGTTCACGAATGACGCGGGCAGACCGAACGATTAATCCTAATTTAATTCTGTGTTTTAAAGGAGCTATTTCTAATGGCTTTTCGTCCATAGTATCGGCCAACTGCCAACGATAATCAAGCCTTTAGCTGAATGATGCCCTAAATTCCAGCGGAGATTGATTGGTTTTGTTTTTAAATAGCTTACTGAAGCTTTGCGAATGCTCAAATCCGAGCTCATAGGCGATTTCGGACATACTTAACTGCGTTGTGGTCAGCCTCTCCTTTGCTTTCTCGATTAGTTTTTCATGGATATACTGCTGCGCATTGAGCCCGATCAGTGAACGGAGCATATCGCTCAGGTAACCGGGCGACAGGTTCAGTTTTTCAGAAAGAAACTGAACTGTAGGAACCCCGTCATGCAGGGACTGCCGGCTGTTCAGATAATTATCCAGTATCGCTTCTGTCTTCGACAGGATATCATCGTTGGCTACCTTTCGGGTAACAAACTGGCGTTTGTAGTAGCGGTTGACATAACTTAACAGCAATTCGATATGCGCAATCATGAGCTCCTGACTGAATTCGTCCACACGGCTGCCCAGTTCCTTTTCCATGTTCCGGTAAATAGAAAGGATATTTTCCTTTTCTGTGTCGGATAAATGCAGTGCCTCATTGGCTGAATAAGCGAAATAACCGTATTGCCTGATTTTGCCTGCCAAAGGATGACCCAGTAAAAAATCCGGGTGTATGAGCAGGATATAACAATAGGTCCTGCTGTTATAGTCTGTACTGCCCACCAGCTGGTTAGGCGCAAGAAACAGCATGCTTCCTTCATCGTAATCATAATAATCCCGTCCATACTTCAACTTTCCGTTGTTGTCGGTGATGAAGGTGATCTTATAAAAGCTAAGCACATCGTAGATTGGAGCCATGCCTGTATTGAAAGGATTATGCTCGTTGAAATGGACAAGGCTGATTAAAGGATGCTGGGGCTTGGGCAAGCCGAAAGCCTGATGCGTTTCCGATATCGTTATGAACCGTATCAATTTGTCTTCCTTACTTTTCATCATATAAATATACCAAAAACCTGTGAATGTTTCCAGCCACAGGTTTTTAGCCTTTTACTATCACCAGGGAACAGCTTTGTCTGCTCCGGCATAATGAGCCGGCCCTGTAAAACTTCCTGTCGGGAGGTCTTCTGACAAGGCCACCCTTATGGGCTCTATAGATCCCTGCTCTACCGTATCTGTTCCCTGGAAATTATTCAGAGCCGTTGCCGTAAAACCAGGACTCACCAGGTGTACTTTAATATTTGTATCCGCCAAATCAATGGCAAGCGAAAGGAAAACGCCATTAAGCGCAGTTTTAGATGCGCCATAAACGGCATCGAATGCTGAACGGTATGGGTTAGTCGGGTTGGCATTCAAAGTGAGCGAGCCCAAAGCGCTCGACACGGTAACAATTCGTGCTTTTTCAGCCCTCCTTAACAGAGGTAAAAAGGCTTGCGTAGCGGCAAGCGTACCAAACACATTCGTTTCCCAGACTATTTTCATTTCGTCGATCGGTGCAATACTGGCCCGCTGAGCTCCAAGAACCTCCTGCATGGTGCGCTCAGGTGTGCCCGCATGCGAAATAGCTGCATTATTGACCAGCAGCGTGAGGTATCCGGCTTCGCCTTCAATCTGTTTTACTGCTGCATCGATGGACCTGGCATCGGTAACATCCAGTTGAATTGCTTTTGACTGTTCTCCAATCTCAGTAGCAGCGATCACCCCTTTGTCGATGTTTCTGGCACCAACGTAAACTGTATAGCCATTTTCGGCAAGCGATTTGGCAATCTGGTATCCCACGCCTGTATTGGCTCCTGTCACCATTGCGACTTTCTTTGTTTCTGTCTGCATATCATTTTAATTTTTACACAGCAAAATTCCACGATAGCGATCCGATCTTTGTAGCCAAAACAGGAAATGTTGTATCCAAATCGAGGGAGGGAGGATTCTGTATAGTTCTATAAACCTGCTTGTATGATCCTCACTGCTGTAAAGGGTTTACAGGAGCCGTTGAGGAATCAATGGAGAAAATAATTGAAAATGTCCAATTTACAGATAGTTGTTGGAAGGGAAAAATTTTCGAACCCGGTAGCAGCACAAAAGCTGATTGCGAGTTGATAATGAACGGCGATAACCTGACAATTACGGCCCGAGAAATGACATTCACAAAATCGATCGTATGGACTAAATTATGAATTCAACCTGACAATAGGATCAAATAATAACTCAAACCACTTTCATCGCAGCGTATCTTGCTCAGGCACGTAGCTCCTGTTATTGGTGAAATCGTGAAAACAATTGGTATGCATTGCATAAGCAATTATCTTCCCGCCCTTTGTTTTCACATATCCAAACTCTGAGAATGGTAGTACCTTAATGGGTAATGGAAGCGGCTTGAATGATTTTGAGTTTTGTACAATCCTGACAATACGTCCAAGGCTGGAATCTGCCGGGATAAAGCCCAGAGAATCCAGGTGTTCAGTCAGATATTGCTTCAGAAACAAGTTTTGCTTGTCGTATGGTATATGATCTCCATTCGCCAGATTGTATCCCTGACGGTGCCGGGCCGTAGAATCCCTGAAGACAGGATGTACTGACAGTAAAGCATCCGGTAAAATCACGTTACGTTTAGAGCATGCAAATACCAAAGGCACCAAAGCGGAAAACATCCAGGATTTCATATTGATTCAGGGACAGGTTATTCGGATAATTCATTGATATTGAAAGTGGATAGAATCCACATACGCGACCTGTTTTCCTGCATATCCGGCTTTTTTTACAGCGGAGACCGGAAACTTTTTTAAATTATAACGGTATACAAAGTCATAATGAAAATCATAGTCGCTCTTGCCATAGCGGTAGCCGAAACGGCTTGAAGGGCTCTCTTCTCTGATAATTTCGTGTGTATATGTTTTGACAGGCATATTCACACCAAAGTCCAGCATATCGCTTGACGGACTAAAGCCGGAATATTGTGTAAAATGATGCACCAGTGCAAAGCTGGAAGAAGTAAATGGTGAGCGGACGTATTTGGTATATTCCAATCCTGCCAGGGAAGGGATATGCAGTTGCTGTCCCTCTGTGGTTACCGAACTGAAGATGATTTGCTTGATATTGTTCTCATTGTCGTAGCTGAATGAAGAATAGTTACTCATAAATCCATTCTCTGTACCTCCCATCTGGATGATCTTATTGTCAGCGCCGATCATCACAAGATTTTTATAGTCATCATTGGCCGGGTTCACAGGTGGGAAAAACGGTACGGAGGTTCCGGCAGGCGTAATTTTAGAGACCCCGTTTTCCTTTCTGAAAATCCATACCATATCTTTGCCCGGTGTGCCCTGAGGGGTATACCAATTCATTGTCACCTTGCTGATCAAGCCGTCCAGGCCGTACTCCAGTTGTGTGGTCCTGGTTCTTCGGTAATCGTCAGCGTTATAGACACATTTGACCAGCCGGCTTTTCTGGTCATATTCGTAGCTGTAAACCGATTTGATCTTATAGGAAACGGGCGGATAATCCCCGTTATAGGTATAAACCGTGCGGTCGATTTGCATATTTTTAATCACTGTTCCCTCTGCAGAGGTCAGAGAATCATAAATTTCAAAAGCTGTCGTCGGGTTAATTTCTGTGATTTCAGAGGGTGGGATATCCTTGCTGCGGCTACAGGAAAAAACGCAGGCAGCAAACAATGGAAAAATGAGTACGCGGACCGGATTGAACAGAGTGGAAAACATATGGCTAATTGATTTTATGTTTGAGATTAAACGAAAAACCTACCTGATACGGCTGAAGCTGAAAACCTCTTTCGCTGGTATTTAACCTGTTGAGCGAATACTCAGCATATGGCCCTATCATCAGATAAGTGTTCTGGTGAAGCCTGACCTGGCGGCCCGCACTTACTGTTACCCAGAAAGCATTTTGTTTAGAGGTCAGTTCCCTTGAATAATCAAGGCCCGCATTAACAAAATAATTTTTAAGTCCGGCGGCTGTCAGGTCAATGTTCTTTTTGATCCCCAGGCCTGCAAATTCAAGAGTTTGATCAAGTTGTTTTTCTATCCCTTTACGAAGCGGGTTTTTCTGTGCATCCAGAACGAACTCGTCAGTAGCAAGTTCGTATTCAAAGATCTGCTTTACACGGGCATAATGAAGCAATAGCTGAAAGCCTTTATACTCTGCACCAGCCTGGACTTTCCATGCAATTTTCCGCGACGAAAAATTCTCCGGGAAATTAAAATTCTGATATCCCGGATGATTGGCAGAGTTAATTCTGACCAGATGGGAGGTGTTCATCGGGGTAAAACCCAATACCAGACCCCACCTTTGTTTTAAGGCAGGAGTACGCCGGCTCTGATGAACTGATTCAATCTCCGGAAGAGGAATCCCTTCAAAAGGCACAGCCGGGCGGCTTTCCAGAAGCTTCAAATCATCCATTGCCGCAAGTCCGGCGCCCGGATTATAGGGCGAAGAAGAAAAAGTCCCCGTGACGGATTTTTCCAGATCTGCCGTGGCTGTGACAACACTGTTTGCAGGCGGCCTGTGAGACAGTGTCTCTTTCTGTGCTGATGGGATAATGCCTCCCCTTGGCTGATTTTCTCCTTTGGCATAGATACTTTCAGGATTTACCGGGACATATGATGCATCTCTGCTGAGCACTCTGGCTGGCAATTTCGGATCATAAAGTGATATGGAAAAAAGCAGAACAAACAGCGCCGTAAGAATCCATCGGGCCTGTTGGGCCATCCGGTTTCCAGGTGCGACCGAAGCCAATACGATCCTTGCCAGGGCCGGATCCGGCTGGTCTTCAATCTGGCTTAATCTGGCAAGCAGCGCTTTGCGCAACCGCTCATTTATCTGGTCATCAGGGTATTTCATAACTATTAATGCCGTATTGCTGTAACTTTCTGATCAACAGGTTGCGTCCGCGATAAAATTGTGACCGGGACGTACTGTCAGAGATGTTTAACATTTCTGCAATTTCAACATGCGAGTATCCGTCTATCAAGTGCAGGTTAATGATGATCCTGTAACCATCAGGCAGTTTGCCGATAATATCTCTGAGATCATTCAGCCGCATTGTTTCAATGATCCGCTCGTAGTCGTCAGATTCGATAGATGCTACATGGTCTTCAGGACCTGTAGAACGCAGTTCGTTTTTAGTTGTCCGATGGTAGTAATTAATTGCCGTGCGGACAACGATTGACTTGATCCATGCATCAATAGCGTTGGGATCTGCTACTTCTGAGAGGTTATTGAAAACTTTAATAAACGATTCCTGATAGATATCCTCCGCTTCTGCCTTTGTTTTTGCATAACGGCTGCAGATAGCGGTCAGCTCCGACTTGTAACGGTCATAGAATATTGTCTGCGCCTTTGGGTCCAGCCTCTGGCAGGCTCTTACCAATTCAGTTACATCGTTATATTTTCTGTTCAAAAAAAACTTCATCAGCTAAAGGCAGCCCCATTCTGGTGATCACAAATCAGGAGAGTCATCCTACAATTCCTCCTTTCATAAATTAACAGCAAGTGCGTAGCTAAATGACGGCCACCCACCGTTCTGGTCGAAGAAAAAATCAGCGGTTACCGTATCTGACCAGGTCAGTATACGGTAACCTGTGTTATTGTCTTCCTGGAATTTGCCGCTGAATACCGATGTCTGGTAATTCTGTGTGCCGAAATATTTTAATCTGACCTGTAACAAAAGCGGAAGTTCATCAAATGAATTATACCCTTCTATAAAGTTATATGAACCAATCAGAACGCCTTCACTGTCCAGAATCATGG
This sequence comes from Dyadobacter luteus, assembly GCF_003383615.1. Taxonomy (GTDB): domain Bacteria; phylum Bacteroidota; class Bacteroidia; order Cytophagales; family Spirosomataceae; genus Dyadobacter; species Dyadobacter luteus. Next base: position 247,104 of record NZ_QNUL01000002.1, on the reverse strand, counting down.
CTGCATCGCGGTTTTCCGGCACGAAATGGAAGTGCATTTTATTTACATCCAGTACCTTCGTTTTTAATTTTACCACGACGTATTGTGTCCGGTCCTGAAAAGCCTTCAATGCCGGCGGTAACGGCTCAGTACGAACATCTGTATCAAATTCGAAAATAGAGTATTCATGCATGGCGATCTGAACCCTGGTTTTTCCATTGGAAGCACTACTGTTAAAATTCCATTTGACCAGGTATTCATTTCCGTCAACAGACAGCATAGCCCTGTAGCGGGAGGTTTCGGTATCACCCTCAATGAACAGTTCCTGGCGGTAATCTGACAACTGGCCCGTCCTGGCCACAGGAATGTTACTGCGTATAATCCGGTCTACCGAATCCGGGACACTGCTACCCAGAAGCCGGTGCACCGCCAGGATTTTATCAGTTTGCAGCCCTGCATAATAAGAAACAGCACCCTGTTCGAAACGTGCTTCCCATAACCGGTCTTTATCGATGGTCCTGAATGTCACGTTCGCCGCATCCGGGAAGCGGTCAGCAATAAGCGCAGCAGTTGCTTTCGAAATCTCTCCCTCTTCCGGCTGCAGGCCCTCCACTCTATCGCAGGACAGAAGCCCGACGGACAATATGGTCATTAAATAAAAAAGTACTGTTTTCATCAGGATTCTCGTGCGAAAGTTGGCTTATACACAGATTATAACAGATAGTATTGCCATTATCTACTCCTAAGACACAGGTGAAATACTGATACGATGCACGGCTGAAAAAAAAATTATTCTGAACTGATCTGATATCAACAATCGGCTGATGTAATGATGAAGTCATTGATCGTTTAGAATAAAGTAGAATGACGATGACCTGTTTAACTGACCAGATAAGTAAGATTTAAGCTGACGACATGTTCCGGGCGAAACAGACCACCCTGGAGAGCTAAAAATGCTGTGGAATCAACCTAACGTTTAACATGAACCAACCGTGTGCAAGTCGGGCTAATTCGAAAAGCTGCCGTATTGGGCGAATGGGCAAGATAGTACAGATTTACAAATGGAGACCACCAGGAGCAATTGCGGGCTTCTAACCTGCTAAGTCATAAAAGAAGCCAGCTGATTATATACCCTATCAGTAGTTCAATTGTACCGTTACCTTCTATCATCAGGTTTGAAAAATGCCGATGTGCTTCAGGTCTGCTTACCGACTTGTGTCAGTGAGCTATAGAATCAGAAACAATGCGTTTGTAAAAGCAAGGGGCAGACAAAGCGGACAGTACAACCTGCTGCCGCATCTATGCCATAGAATACCTTTTGCTACAGGTAACCTTGTCTAATTATCAGTAAGATTGTTACATCACCTTAACAGTAATGACCCGGCCTTGCATCCAGGACTCTTTTTCTACACCCCGATGTTAACGAATGCAACTGACGATTTGTTTATGCTTCTTGTTTTATTGATCAAAAAGTCTCGTATCAAAAATCATATCAGTACAATACAGCAATGTTAAGCACTTTACCACGCGTTCTCAGCGAATGCTTTTTCTTATCCGGCTCAGCGACGATTGCGTAACACCCAGATAAGATGCCAGGTAGGAAAGCGGGATGCGGTTTGCCATTTCCGGAAATTTTTCCATGAAGGCAAGATAACGCGTAGTAGCATCTTCAGAAACCAGGGGACTGCGCCTTTCAATCTTTTGAAACAGGGATTTTTTGACGATTTTGGTTATGATACTTTCCCAGCCTATGATGGTAGCAGAAATGTCTTCCCAATCATGCTTGGAAAAAACGATGAGTTTGCAGTTCGTAACGGCCTGCACATACTCGGATGAGAGGATCTGGTTATCAAAACTGTCCAGATCCACAACAAAATTATTTTCGTCTATGAAATATTTGGTAACATCTTCGCCTTTGTTATTGTAGTAACAGACCCTCAGGATACCTTCCAGGATAACCCCGACTTGTTTTGCAATCTTTCCCGCTTCAGAAAAGTAATCCTCTTTGGTAAGTTCTAAAGCCTTACCCTTTTTCGTCATAAAGTTGATCTGCTGCTGGTTGAGGTTTCCGAACTGCAGCAGATAGTTGATTACTGTTTCCATCTTATTTCATCTGGCTCATCACCAGTTTGTCAAACATTCTGTCCGAGAGCATTGTTTTCAAAAATAACATCAATTTAGCACCAGAAGCTCCTGTGTACCTCGTTTTTGGAAATTTAGCCTCAATTCCTTTTTTTATCAATCTGGCGACAACGACCGGATCAGATGCATTTTTCGCGTTTAATACCAGGAAATATTTAAAAGGTATTCTTGGGACCGATGTATACGGTATAAGTTCTACGGTTGCATTGGAGGTGTTAGGTGAAACAGGAACAGATTTGAGTAAGTGGGCAACGGAAGAAAAATTTGTGAGTTGGTTAAATCTGTGTCCAAACCGAAAAGTCTCTGGCGGTAAACTAATCAGTAGCAAATTGTTATCCAAAAAAGCTAACTTAGCCTCACAAGCTTTTCGCATGGCGGCCAACAGCTTGTTATCCAGTAGCAATTGGCTAGGTGACTATTTTAGAAGAATGAGATCAAAAGGTGGTCATAAATATGCAATTGTCGCTACGGCAAGAAAAATTGCAATTATCTACTACCGTATGGTTAGATATAAGTAACCTTTTACTCCATTCGATTACGAAGAATACAAAGAAAAATATAGACAAACAAAAATAGCGAATCTGGAAAGGGTTTTAAAACGCCAGAAAGACGTTGCGGCTTGAGAAGTTGTATGGTAGACCTAAGGCCTTTTTTAAAATTTCGCGCTCGGCTTTTAAGCACGCATTTTCAGCACGTAATTTAGCAACTTCTGTGTCCATCTTCGCCGACTTCTCCTTGCCATTTTCTCCAAGAGTCGATTTTATATTTTTGTTGCCATTCTCTTCCAACGTTGGAGAAGATTGTCGGCAGTTCCAAACGCTTCGGAGATTTCCTTTGTAATTCTACCTGATGCCAGCATCCTTATCACTTCCTGCTTAAAATCAGCATTAGAACTCCTTAGAATTTTAACCGGTTTTTTTGTATGTCAACTTGCATCACGATGTGCAAAAATGTGTGCCGCTTTTTGGGCCACCCCAGGAAGCTATTATTTTATCATGTACTACCGGGAAGCGCCTATCGTAAAATATTTACCGCATTGATGATTACTTGTTGAAACTCTGTAATAGTAAGCACCTCTACTCATACTTTCTTTACTAACTCTCTTACATGTAAACACTGCTAGTTATGTAAGCTATATCAAGGCTCTAAATGGATCAAGAAACATCATGAACTTCATGATTGGCCCGTTAAAATGCAAATGTAAAGGTCTAGTGTTTGTCTCCAAGTTACTAATCGCACTGTCTTTAATTTCAAAGTTAGCATCAATTCTGACACGTTCATCTTCTATTAACCGACTAACCAGCTCCGTTTTACCTTCCTTTGATGCTAATGCGAAGGCATGTGCGCTTTTTAAGTCGTTTGAGAATGTCTGGAATATCTCGCACTGATGATCTACAATCATTGGGACCGACCTATTAAGATACAATTTCGACCATAGGTACTGGTTGCTCCATGCGTATTTATCATCCTCCAGATGTTTAATGGAATCAATTTCATTAAGAGCAGAAAGCAATTTCGCAGCGGGCCCGATGATACCTCCTGAATTTAAAAACCGATAACTACCCACAGTATTCGGATATACGCTTGCAAGATTTTCATCGGGATAGCAGTTTGTTTCTGCAGACACTACAATATCCCTATTCGGAGACAACTGTAAATACTTGATATAGATATCCATTTCCCTAGCTAGAAACAGGGTGTCGTAACCATCAGTGAATAAAACAATCTGCTCCGCGGGCTGTGACTGCAAGAATAACTTCAGACTACTGTCCTTCAAACGATGACTATGCCATAAATCACTGTGGAATAAAGTTGTAAGATTAATTTTAAAACGCCTGCATGAATAGCTTAAACCATTTCTGTAACCAGCCACACCGAAATCAGAAATACAGCAAACTACTTTAATCATTTGTGAAAAGTATAATAATGAATGTATGAATTAGTCAGATGGTCGATCCTTCGGTTGTGTTTTTTTAGAATTCCCAACACCCAGTAGAACACCTGGGCCCGTGATACAACCTATCAAAACAAAAAGCTGGTGTAACTAGTCATCTGAATGCACGGACGAAATAAATCCGCACAAGAGTTAACTTTTCATATTCTTGTGAATGTCATCTATAAGAACTTTTTGGTCTTTAATCAGATACAGCAACTCATCCAACTGACTTTCAGTAGGTTGCATATCTACATCTTCATTTTTGAATTTAATTCTATGGATACTAAACAGGGTTTCTATATCTGTCTGCAAGATTATTGCAATCTCGAGAATCCTCCCTATTGTAAGTGACTTCTGATCCTCGTTTTCCAATTGTCTGTAGCGCTGCTTAGAGATTCCTAACCGTTCTGCAACATATTCTTGCGAATAACCGAGGCGATTTCTAACAAGCCTTATATTGTCTCCAATAGGTAATTTCTTCATCCTGCTGTGTATAGTAATAGTTTGCCAATCACAGATACGAAGGTTAATAATAATTGTCATGTAAACAATAAAAAAATCAATTAAATAATTTTTCAAGTTAATTATATCACTATACTAGTTATTTACCAGCGAAAAACAGATGTTTTTAAATAATATGATGTTTAATTTGCACTTATAAAATATTAATTTGTAAACCTCAACACAAAAAACATGAGAAAACTACGACTACAGGAATTAGAGCAAACGCGTGCGGGAGATGCACGATGTGATACCGTTACATGGACGATGATTGGCATGGGAACCGCACTTTCTACTTCAATCATTGCTGCACCACTAGGGATTGTGATCGGTGGATTTGGGGCAGCATTGTATTTCGGCGGTGGGTGTGGATAAAATATGTTATCAATAAGCTAGAATACCTATATAAAGTAAACTATAACTTATAAAGTAAACTATAACTTAAAAAATCATGAAAACACTACCAATCAGTGAGTTAGAAATTGTACAAGGAGGTGGATTCTGCACAAACGCAGGGGCTTTTCTTGGCGGTGTGGGCGTCGGAACAGCTGGCTTAACATATTTTGGAATTGTAACGGTAGCAACCGGAGGAACTGTCGGACTGATAGCGGCGGTCGCCGGAGCTGGGTTAGCGATTTATTGTGCATAACATTTTAACTCGTTTGAAGTAGTACTTCAAGCGAGTTAATTAAACGAATAATCAGATGAGATACCTAAAAAACAATCTAACAGCAATATCGGGTCTGTTGCTGATGGCCGTATTTATAATTAGAGACTATCAAAAGCCGGTTTCAGAAAGGGGGAATGTAACACCTTTATATATCGGACTCTTCTTTATTATTTTAATACTCCTGGTTTCGATTTATTTCAAACATTATCGAAAAACAGAATAGGGAAATTAGAATGGATATACATCTAGATAAGAAAACGCTATTTCTTATGCTGATCGTGTCAGTGGTAACGACTATATTCTTAACGAAATATTTCCTCATATCTGAAAATTTATACTTCAAGTCCCTCTCAGACCAGTTCTCTTACAATCAGATAGCATCTATTATTGAATCCGAGAGAAAGTGGATTTGGGTGCCATACCTGATAATGCCTTTAATACTATTAGTCAAGTTATTATTTGTTAGTGTATGCTTAAGTCTGGGAGTATATTTCTATTGCGACAGATTTGATTTCGAGCGAGTGTTTTCACTCGTAATGAAAGCTGAGTTCATTTTCTTTATTCCTTCTGTAATTAAAATATTATGGTTTCATTTCGTTAATATAGATTACAGTATAAAAGATATTCATTTTTTTTACCCATTATCTGCAATCCATATTTTCGACCCTGTTCTTCTGGAGAATTGGCTTATATACCCATTACAGGTATTAAACATTTTTGAAATTCTATATTGGATTATTCTCGCTTACGGAATTAGGAAAATAGTAAATATGAACTTATCCAAATCCCTTGAAATCGTCCTAACTAGCTATGGATCAGGACTAGTATTATGGATAGTATCGGTAATGTTTTTATCAATTACCTACGGACATAAATGACTAAGAAAGTAATCATCTGCATATTTATGATAGTTTGCGCAGCAACCGTTGTTATGCTATGGCAGACTATCATAAAAGTAAACCAGAGACAACTTTCCAATGAGATGTTGGAAACCATTCCAAACTTGAATATAAAAGATACAAATGGTGCAAAGATAAACCTTCAATTATGGTCCAAAGGCAAAGGTTTATTAATATTTTATTTTGACTCAACATGCGAACATTGCAATAAAGAAATTAATGATCTAAAAGCAAACTTTCCCAAGTTAAATGGAACGAAAATATTGATGCTTTCCAGCGAAGATGCCGATGTAGTTAATCATTTCAATAGTGAATCAAACCTCACCGACATGATTCCGAATCTAATGTTTGCAACAATATCACCTAAAAACGCCAGAGATATCATGGGGTTGAATGTCACCCCTACCATATATGTATACAACCATAAAGGTGTGCTAGTTAAAAAATTCATCGGTCAAACGGACATAAGAATAGTTGCTGCTTCTATAACCCAATAAAGACGTAGCTTATTTGAGGCTAAATATGTAAATATAAACTATCATAGATTAATCTGCCCTACAGTGAATGAATCAATTTTAAATAAAACATTTACACGCCAGCATGATCAAAAAGATTGCGGAGTTGCATGCTTGATCTCTTTAATTCGCTTCTATGGGGGTGATAGCACATTTGAGCAGATCCGCAGATTATCCGGTACAGATATTTACGGTACATCGATGCTTGGTCTAAAAGAGGCGGCGATAAAGTCAGGTTTCGAAGCGGAAGGCTGTCAAGCAGACTTTAATAGTCTGCTCGAACATGGAAAGCCAGTGATTCTACATGTAGCTTTGGAAAGCGGTCAGCAGCATTACATAGTGTTTTACGGAAAGTCGTCCAGTAATGTTGATAATGTCAATCTTTATATGATCGGTGATCCTGAATCTGGTTTGAAACAATACTCAGAACAGGATTTGCTTCGTGTTTGGAAATCACGAATATGCCTGACTTTGGAATTAACAACTGATTTCACAAAAACTGACAATATCAATAAACAAAAGAGACAGTGGTTTCTAGAACTACTCAAAGATGACTACACAATCCTATTTGTCAGTGCCTTAATTGGACTGGTCGGAGCGATATTGAGCCTTTCCATGGCCATATACTCTCAGCAACTGATAGATAAAATACTCCCTTCTAAAGATTTAAATAAAATAATTATATCCACAACCTTGCTGATTCTCATTCTTTTCACTAGAGTAGGCATATCAGCATTAAGACAGTATTTACTGTTAAGGCAGCACAAAGAGCTCGCAACCAAATTAAATATTTCATTTTATAACAAACTACTTAATCTTCCGAAGTCATTTTTCGATAGTCGAAAAATAGGTGACTTTATCACCAGGCTAAATGATACAGCACGAATCTCCAATACAACAACGTACATTGCTGGCAATATACTCATTGACGTTTTTCTACTTATTTCATCTATCGGTCTGTTGTTCTATTATCAATGGGTAATAGGTATTGTCTGTGTGATTGTGCTACCACTTTACTATTACCTAATCAGCTCCAGAAACGACAAGGTTGTTCAGGCACAGTCGAATGTTATGACAACCAAGTCTACCAGTGAAAGCAGCTATATCAATACCCTTCTAGGAATTGCTGATATTCAGACAGCAAAGAGAAAACAGCTTTTTTATAATTTAAATGATAACCTGTATACCACCTACCAGGATATGTTGTATCGGTCCGGTATTATAAAAATCAGTATATCCAATATTGCAGGATTGATAGCAGTTTTTTTTATAGCGACGGTTTTGTCAATTTCAATCTACGAAGTGCAATCGGGAATGATTAAAGTCGGCGAACTGACGGCTATTCTGGCCACAGCATCAACTTTGATACCGGTGGTAAGCAATCTTGCACTCATCAGCATACCTATCAATGAAGCTAAGGTTGCGTATGACCGTATGTACGAATTTGCTTTCTCTCACGAAAATCCAGCCGTTGTGAATAATACCAACCTTAATTTTGAATCGTTGAAAATAGATAGTCTATCGTATAGATTTCCTGGAAAGCCAAAAATATTAGACAATATATGCCTGAGCGTATCAAAAGGAGAAATTATTTCTATTGTAGGAGAGAATGGAGGTGGTAAAAGTCTGATATGTCAAATTATCAATAAGTTCTACATCCCGGAATCTGAGAGCGTTTTTATAAACAATGAGATACCTCTGTCATCAGTTGACGATTATGTATGGCGAAACACAGTATGTATGGTGCCGCAAAACGTGCATGTTTTCAATGGAAACGTGTTATTCAATGTATGCCTGAGTAGTTCAAACCAAGATATACAGGAGGTTTTCACAATGCTACAAGAGTATGGTTTCCTTCCTTTTTTCGAAAGCCTTCCACAGGGGTTAATGACAGAGTTGGGGGAAGATGGAATCAAGTTATCGGGAGGTCAGAAACAGATCATCGGCCTTGCCCGTGCCTTGGCATGTAAACCGAAACTACTGATACTAGATGAAATTACATCCTCGATGGACCGCTACACTGAACGTTTCGTTTTGGATTTACTAGCTCTCTTGAAAAGGGATATGGGCGTCATCTTTATTACTCATAGACTGCACACCCTGAAAAATATATGTGAAAGGATATATGTTTTGGAAAATGGAAGAATGATTTACAGTGGTTCTCACCAGGAGCTAATGATTTCCTCAAATCTGTATAGTGAATATTGGTATTCATGGGCAGAAGTATCTCAACTATCTGCAAGTTAGTCCTATGTCTGAAAAGATAATGTTCATTGTACCAAATGCAATGGGTCACATACACCCTGCTTTTGGACTAGCAAGAATTCTGGCCAAAAAGGGGTATAGTATTTTATTTGCAGTACCACATCCGATCCATCAATATGTAGTTAAGAATGGATTCAGATGTATATCTTTGGATGGGCTACCATTTGCTACGAATGGAGAGAACTTCATGGATATGACAAATAAGGAATTCAGGATTGGGTATTTGGATAACTTAATTGATCGGCTATACGACAAGTTATACAACGCCAGAGAGAATAGAATGCTTCAGTTAGTCGAGGAACACAGACCCGACATTATATTGTTAGACTCTTTTCAGTCGAGCGACTTTCTTATTCTATATAAGTTACTGAAGAAGTATAATATTAAATTTGGATTTATACAAATAATGCTATCATTCATACAACAACCCAAGTCCCTACCCTTGGATTGTTGTGTTATCCCCGATGAGACAACGGATTACGATAAACATTGGAAGAGATACTATGCCCGCAGATTCTTTAAAGACGTCTCAGACAGAATAATCTTCATGGGAAAGTCTAATTTGTCTATGATTAAAGATAAATTTAAAAAAAACGGAATACCCTTAAAGTATTCCATCAGTACCAAACAAGTTTTCAGAGTAGGGTTCAACAACATCCCCGAGCTCATAACAACACCCTTTGAGCTGGAATTTACCAATCACAAGCAACACTATCAACAATACCTTGGATCAGTGATAGATCACGAAAGGAAAGAAACTTATGAACCTTCATTCATATCTTTCTTTGATCAGATTGACCAGACATCAAAAATTATTTTCTGCTCGCTAGGAACGGTTTATACCGTATCGAACAAGTCATCACAAATAAATCAATTTTTCACCTCACTAATTGATGTGGCGAAAAAACTTAAAGATTACATTTTTGTGGTTAGTTTGAGTAAGGAATACTCAGCTAAGTTAGGGCGGACACCTCCAAATATTCACTTTTTTGAAAATGTCCCGCAGCTAATGATTTTATCCAAGACATCTGTATTTATTACTCATGGTGGATCCCAGTCTGTGAAGGAAAGTATTTACAATCGCGTACCTATGCTTGCTTATCCTATTTGGTGGGACCAGCCTGGATTTGCCGCACGAATTGCATACTACGGATTAGGATTGGTAGGCACACTTGGGACGGACAATGCCGATCAGATCACAGAAAAAATCAACCTCTTGATTTATGACAAATCATTTTACGACAGACTTCATAGGTTCAGTGTCAATTTAGCTAAGAACTATACAGAAGATTCAATCCTTCAAAAATTTGAAGAGACATTTGCAGGACAGATTATTGAGTAATTTCAGCCAACTCGCAGAAGGCCGAAATCTGGGTTGGATGGATTTGGTCACTCAGAAACTAAGTCTTGGAGGATACTCATTTCTTTGATGTCTTCTATGGTAGCCTTGGCCTTGAAGCTCGAGCTGAATTTTCCACGTACTTTTTTCATAATCAACTACTAACTTAGAAATTTTAGTTGCTGTCCCCATTATTTGCGAGTATTATAGTCTCTTTGTATTGTGGAATTTTAGGGCAGCATACACCTCAGTAAAGAGCTTAGATGTGTATATCAGTGATTTGTCCGGAAAACGTCGTAAAAGCCAATAGAAGTGCGTTAAATAAATTTAGATAAACACAACTATATGTTAGGTTCATTTCACAAATAACTTTGCATTTTGATGCTGCCATTTTTTCGGTTTTAAGCCATAGCTTTTTTCAAACAATCTTCCGAAATAGCTCAGGTTACTAAATCCTAACTGATAACCGACTTCGGAAACAGAAAGGTTATCCTGCCTCAAAAGTTCAGCCGCTTGCTGCATTCTCAAATGATTGTAATATTCATAAATCCCTTTACCAAAAACCTGCGTGAAAATTTTCCGGAGCTTTAGTTCGTTCAAGCCGCTGAGCTTTACCAGCCCATCTTTTACGGGTGGTTTATCCAGTGAAGATGCTATGGCATTTCGAACCAGATAAACCGCATTAATTTCATCTTTGCTCAGGTCATGGTATTCTGTTTTCTCCCGGCCCAGTAAATTACTGAAAAGCATATAGATCAGTTCAAGCGCTTTTAACCGATAAAAGGCTTGTGATAAGACATTCTCCAATGAAAGGTTGGCAAGCTGACCGACTAAAATCCCCATCTCAGGCGACATGAATTCTTCTATCCAAAAAATCTTATCGGTATCGAAAAGATAATACAATTTATTCCGGTCGGACCCCACGAAGCGTTTCAAGTATTGTAGTTCCACAAGGATAGTAATCTGCTGGACATGGATGTCTTTCGGAAACAATATCTCACTTTCCAGATGTGATGACGTAATGCGTACATGTGGACGGCTGTCCGGATTTCCTGCTGTGATACCCGCCCCATCTCCCGGCTTATCTAAAATATTCTGAAATGAGATAAGCAATCCTTTATCTACCGCCTCAATCTGATTCCTTTTATACAAAAATGTCTCGCTGGAAATTAAAGAGCGGACCATAATCAGCATCTCCGGCAACAGGTCCACAATCTTTAAGTCGTTTAGCCGCAGATTTTTAATTTCTTCTTCGACAGCAGCTACAGACACGCCGAGTTTTTCTGCGATCCGGAGCATCTCCCGCTTTTCATGATCCATTTTTCTGGACTATTTTTAATTTAAATGGAGCTATTTTGTCCATAAAAGTAGGAATAATTTTGTGTCAGTAACAAAAAGGTGTAAACAATGAAACACAGAATTATAATCTCAGGCGGCGGGATAGCAGGGTTAACTGCCGCAAAATTTCTGACCCGGCAAGGACATTGCGTGACTGTTCTGGAAAGGGCGTCATCATTCAGTAAATCAGGATTTCTGATCTCCCTTAAAAGTTTTGGTATTTCCATTATGGACGAATTGGGACTGACAGACAAACTTGCCGAAGAATCATCACCATCCGAGTTTGTGAATTTCAGGGAATCGAATGACCAAATCATACAAGGTATCAGTTACGAAAAAATGAACCAGCATATCGAACGTTCTGTATTGATCACCAGGGGCGGTCTGCATCACGTTTTATATAACGGTCTGAAAGAAGATGTTGATTTCCGCTTCTCTGCCAGCATCGATAAACTAACCCAAAGCGACAAAGGGGTCAGCATAACCCTCCAGGATGGCGGGCAACTGGAAGCAGACCTGTTGGTCGTTTCGGAAGGGTTGCGATCTACAACCAGACAACGTTATTTCCCTGCAAGTGTATTGGAGGATTTTAATGTGCTCTACATGGGAGGACGTCTGAAAGGACCTCATGCTTACACTGTCGGTAAATTCGATATCTATGTGGATGTGGACAAGATGTTGTCCATTTATCCCATTGCTCAGGATGAAATAGCTATTCAGTGCTATATCCACAGTCAGGGAGATGCGGCCTCTATCCACAGCAGAGCCAATGAGCTGTTGATATCCTCATTTCAGGATTACAACAAGGAAATTCAGCACCTGTTGAACCGTTTTGCAGAAGAAGGAATCATGTTCGCAGATAAAATGGGTATGATAAATTCCCCGGATCTGGTAAAGGGAAATGTTGTTTTGTTGGGAGATGCAGGATATTGCCCTACGGCATTATCAGGTATGGGTGCTTCTTTATCTATTTACGGGGCAAAGGCATTGGCTCATTTTATCAGGGAGAACAGCAATGATTTGAAAACAGCTTGCAGAAATTACAACACAGTAATGCAACCTGTGGTCCGCAAATTCCAGGCAAACGCCAAAAATAATGCAGCATCTTTTATTCCCGACAGCGAAGAAAAATTAAAACGGTTTGTGAATTCCTTCCGGACTGCATCGGATCTCGATGTGCAAAAAATAATGACAGATCCCATTGTATTGACAGAAGATCAGTTAAAATTTAGAATAAGCTAACGATGAATCTTAGAAAAGTTATTTCCATACTGATCGGATTTGGAACAATTGGATTGTTAAGTTCTGTCCTGGCCAGGTTGCAGGGGATGTTTTTCCCTTCATCTCTGCAAATATTTACTGATCCAAATCTGGCTTCAACAGGCCTTCAGTTTACGATCAAACTATTGTGCGTATTGGTCAGTTGCGTTTTAGGAGGGATGCTCACCACAGGCATTGGTGGCAGCATAAGGGAAAACCTGATCGTTGGTGGGCTGATCATATTGGTAACAGCCTGGCTTTGGATGTCGACAATACACCCCTTTATCTTTTGGCTGTCACTGGTTTCAGGGGTCTTGCCCGCTGTGCTTTTAGGGCGGAAGGTTATGTATACAATTCAAACCCGGGCGCCGGTACTACGTAAACGTAATTCCGGCGCGGACAGTTAAAAAATGATCAAGGTTGTCAGAGCAGGTTTTCCTGTGCCGCCTGATAAACGGTTCTCACCGACGGCTGAAAGCCTAAACTACGGGCCAGCGAAGTATCGGAATGAAGGTACCAAGGGTTTGTCAATGGCTCTGCGGATGAAGTCATCGGCTGACCCACCAGCTGTAATAGTTCATATAATGTAGTCGGGGCCTCATCCGCTATGTTTACCACTCTGCCATCCATAGTCCCCTGCAAAGCCATCATGACAGCCGTGTATATATCGCGGTGGTGGATTGTGCTCATGCGCATGGCCGGATGAAACCTGGCGGCCACTACGTGTCTGGGCAGCTCTTCCAGGTGGCCGTCACCATCTCCGTAAACAAAAGGGAAACGAAGAACTGACCAATTTAAACCGCTTTCCCCCAACTCCTTTTCAGCAGCAACTTTGCTGGCCGGATAGGCATGTTCAGGATTAAGCACGTCGTCTTCCCTACCAGGGTGAGGATTGGATATGTTGTATACATGGCTGGTACTTGCCAGTATAAAGCGGGCATGCGGCGCATGGCGCTTTACCGCATCAATGAGATTGCGCGTGCCTTCCAGGTTGCTTTTCCAGATCAGGTCCGTGTCAGGTGAACGAAACACAGCGGCCAGGTGAACGACGGCAACTGCATCCCTGACAGCTTCTTGCAGCGTTGCAGGTTCAAATAAGTCTCCCTCTACAGCCGTTACTCCGGCAGCGACCTCTTTGCCCCGCACCAATGCGAAACAATCGTACCCTGCTTCAAGAAGGCGTGGCAAAAGCCTTGAACCTACCAGACCGGTTGCACCGGTGACCAATATCTTACTAAATTGTTTGTCCATAATTAAATTTGTTTTGGACAAAGGTGTGGCTAATCTATCAGTAAGGCCCGGACAAATACCGCAGTTACAAGGACAAATCCTGATAGAATCCGGCTACCGTTTTACCGGTTACTTTTTTAAACAGACGAGAAAAATAGCCCGGGTCATTAAAGCCCAGCTCATAAGCCAGTTCCTTTACAGAGGTCTTGCGGTTATTATACATTCTGCGTCTTGCCTCTACGATCAGACGGTCGGTAATAAATTCCTTGGGTGAAACCCCGGAATGTTCTTTTACGACCCTGTACAGACTATCTGTGCTCAGGGCCAGTTTCTCCGCAATCTCGGTTATACTGGGCTGATCAGTAAGATGATCTTCCACAAACAGCTTGAACCCCACAAACTGATCAAGCCCCTGTGGCGCAGGTTTCTTATCTAATACAAAATAAGCGGCGTTGATTTCTGTAAGCAGGCTGTTTAGATAAGCCAGGATCAGTTCCGGATCATTGTCTGCAGTGCGCAGCAGGTCACTTAAAATCCTGAACGTGTTCGATAGCCTAAGCGCAGCGTCGGAAGGAAAACTGATTTTTTGCTGGCTCAAAGGGTTGAGCAAAAAAGGGAACTTTCTCGGCAATCGCGAAAGGCACTCATCGTCAAATCCCAGTTTATAATAGTCTGCGGTATGGAAACCCATACTTAATTGTCTGAGCTGATGAGGCAAAGCAAAAAAAAGCTCACGTTCGCCCACTTCGATCGTATCTCCGTCAATCACCTCCTTACTGCTGCCTTTCATTACGAAAAGAAAGAAATAATAAGGCAGCCGCCCGGCAACACCGTGCTGAGCGGCCGAATCCGGGGATACATGTCCGAACTCCGGAGAAACGATACGTATGGAGAGCTCGGTATTCTGGCTCAGATCTGCAGGGAAAGTGCTAATGGGCATGGTTTCTTACAATCATCATTGAATGAAAATAACAATTAGTCCCCGTTACTTATCTTCAGTGAGGTTGGAACCATTCCAAACTCCTTCTTAAAGGCAACAGAAAAATGGGACAGGGATTCAAAACCGAGCTCGAGATAAATATCCGAAGGCTTCCTGCCCTGATGCTGCACCAGGAAGTAAGCTTCCTGCAGACGCTTCCGCACCAACCAGCGGCCCGGCGGCTCGCTGAACACCGCGTTAAAATCCCGCTTAAATGCAGAAAGGCTGCGCCCGGTCAGCAAAGCTAACCGCTCCAGGCTGACATTGAACCGAAAATTCCGGTTCACATAAGCTTCCAGATTAATTTTTTCAGGCGTGTCAAAATTGAATAATATTCCGGCAAGCTCGGGTTGCAACCTGAGAAGGATGATCACAAGCTCCTCGTACTTGATATCTTCAAAGGCTGTGTCCAGTTCCATCACACCTATGGAATAAGGTTTTACCGACCTGACAAAGCTGTGGATCAATTCACTCTCACAGACCTTGACAATAGCATGTTCGGATGCAAACTTGACTGCGCTGCTTTGGTACTTTTGCCGGAACTGATTGAGAAACGCTTCATCAAAACAAAACAGTATCGGTTCAAAATCCTCCGTCGTACCGCTGAGCATAAATTTAACCAGATGGTTCCTGCGGGCAATACAACAGTCCCCTGAGCTGTAGGTGTAAATCTCGTTTCCGTCAAAGAAACTGACATTACCTTTTGCAATATATATGAAAAGGTGATCGGGTATGAACTGTTCTTTCAGTACATCAGGCTTTACCTGGCTTGTCAGCGTTCTCATCGATAGCGTATTTTGTGATGTCAGACCCGTTGCTCTTCGAAGGGATGTCCCAGATAGATCAGCAGCAATGGCATAATCAAAAACGGCACTTCTATCAGAGCAAACCTGTAGTTCCCTGCCTTCAGTGCGAATGCCATCATAACTACCAATTGAACGGCCCGCAGCGCATTTCCAAAAAAGAACGTTCTGGGCAGCAGTATCAGTAGGGCAGAAGTTATCGCCCAAAGGCCAAATACCGTCCGCGCCGCGTCCGTTATGCCCAGGGCTGACATCATATGGATATATTCCTCAGATGGTTTTCTGAATGCACGGCTTCCGTGGCTGACACCCAAATATAAGGAAATCAGAATCAACAGCCCGCTTATGACCTTCATATTACTCAGTTTTAAGAAGGTTATATTTTATTATAGCGTCGACAGAAGCCAGCACCGTTTCTTCCTGCGGAGCAACAGGACTCCAGCCTAGCACGGTCCTGGCTTTTTGATTGCTTACATTCCGGCTGATTTTGAGCAGCAGCATTGCTTCCCTGGCCTGCGTGCTGAATAATGCCCCTACCCTCAGTATCCAGGCCGGTAGCTTCCTTGTAACAACCAGCTGGGATGCACCTGGCCGTTCGGCCCTTAATAATGTGGCAATTTCAGGCAATGAAATTTGCCGGTCTGCACTGGCAATGAAGCGCTCACCTGCGGCTTCAGCAACGAGCATCGCCCGGATATGCAGGTCAGCTACGTCTCTGACGTCCACAACGTTCAATGGGATATTGGGCACCGCTTTCATAGATCCGTTCAGCAGGTTCTGAAGCAGATGAAAGCTGCCGGAAACGTGCGCATCCAGCGCCGGGCCCAAAATCGCAACGGCGTTGATGGTTACTAATTCCAGCTTACCCCCTTCCGTTCGTATAAAATCCCAGGCTGCTTTTTCGGCCAGTGTTTTTGACTTTTCGTAAACTGATAGCCCCTTTGCTGCTGTATCCGTCCAGTCCGCTTCCGTAGTTTCCCTGCTCTTATCGGTTTGTGTAAAGCCGACCGCACCGAAGTTGGAGGTCATTACTACCCGCCGGACACCCTCGCTCCGGGCAAACCTCAGGATACGCAAAATACCTTCCACGGCAGGCCGGATGGCCTGCTGCTCATCTTTTGGTTTCTCAAAAAATACCGGAGAGGCTACGCTCAGTACATACCTGCAACCTTTCATCGCCTGTTGCCAGTTATCGTCTTTGGTGAGTTCTGCTTCTACAAACGAGAGCTGGTCAATGGCCGTCACACCCTGAGATACCAGCATGCTTGTCAATCCTGTTTTACTTTCCAGTTTACGGACAGTGGCCCTGACCCGGTAGCCCTTTTGTAATAATTGCAGAATGATCTGCCGGGCTACAAAACCCGTTCCGCCCGTTACCAAAACGGTTGTTTTGTCTTCCATTTTTTTACGATTAAAATAGGATACAAAGGTCGTGGGGAAAAAAGAAGGGCTGGTTTTCTGAAAAGTCCAATTTGCTTTATTGAGCAGTCCAAACAGCCGGGTATACACCCTATGGGAAAGACGGGTTTTATATTATCTCAATAGCTTCGTTTGAACGATGCCGGGACCCAGGCAGCATTCCCGGGCACCAGCTTCGGACCTACGGGCCCGGCTTACGTACTGCTCTATGGTGCGCTGCCCTGTTTTTGCTGCATTATATCATCTCAATATCCCTTAGTCTTTTCTGCAAGCCGGAAGTCAAATTTTTCTTAGCTACTGATCCAATGGGTAAACGTAAAGGCGGATTAACGGATTCGGTACACTGAATGATCTGCATGGCAACCTGATCCACATCTTCCAGTTCCCCAAACCCGGATTCAATAAATTTCCGAATGCCGTTGACCGGTGTTTTTTCATAGGCCTCCATGGGCTCTGCGATGGTCAGGCTTTTTCCAAAATTCGTCCCGGTAGGGCCTGGCTCAGCAATGGTAAACCTGATGTTGAATGATGCAACGTCTTGCGCGGTAGCTTCTACGAAACCTTCTATCCCCCACTTGGAGGCATGGTAAAGGCTGAACCCGGGATAAGTGATCTGTCCGCCCTCCGAAGATACCTGAATGATATGCCCTCCATGGGGTTGTTTCCTTAAAAAAGGGATTAAGGTTTTTATCAGGATGATCGATCCTAGTAAATTTACTTCCAGTTGCTTTCTGATCACCGGAATATCTAATTCTTCTGCTGCTCCAAAGACACCTATTCCCGCATTGCTGACTGCGACATCAATCTGCCCGAATTTGTCACAGGCATTGGCGACAGCTCTTTGGATACTTTCAGGATCAGTCAGCTCTAAATAATCGGCATAGCATCTTTCAGGATACTGTTCTGATAATTCCTTTAATTGCTCAGGCCGTCTCAGTGTGGCAAAGACAGTATGTCCTGCCTTCAAAAGCTGCTCTGTTAAACTCCGTCCGATACCACTTGATGCGCCGGTAATAAACCATTTTTTGTTCATGCTGGTACTTGTTTGCTTAGACTGCAAATTTCGGACTATGAGGTCTCCGCAGGTAACGAGATATAAACCAATAGTGACAAAAATCAAACCTTTCTGCACATGGAAGGGGATATCCTCTCATGCTTTCGGAAAAAGGCAGAAAAGTGCGTCAGTTCCCGAAAGCCCAGCATGTGGGCAATCTGGGATATATCCAGATCACTGTACCTCAGCAATATCCTGGCTTGTTGCAGAAAACGTTCCTGGATAAGCTGCTTTGTTGAGCTGCCCATATTTTCTTTCAGTACGCGGTTGAGATAGTTGGGATGAACAGACAATGCCGCGGCAAAGTCAAAAGTGGTCTTCAAAATGATTCCATTGGGATTTATTGCCACATCAAACTGCTCTTCAAGCAAATCAAGGAATGCTTTAACAAGACGCGCAGAAGCTCTACCATGCTGAAACACATTGCCTTTTTGAGTATCCAGCTTTGAAGCAAAATGAAGAAGCTCGTATATTTTACTCCTGATTAAATCATACTTATGCTTATCATCGCTCTGGTAAGCAGCTTGCATCTCACTAAAAATACCATCTAACCGAAAAAACTGCTCTTCTTGTAATTCGAACACCTTTACTCCGTCCTGCTGGAAAACAGAGTAGGCTTGCAGAGAACCAAAGTGGTGAAAGAAGTCCGTGTTGAAAATACAGTACACGCCACTGTGTGCCCCATCACCGGGTATCCAGTTATAAGGGCTCAAAGGATTGGCGAAAAAAATAGCATATTTACTGACTTTATAGGTTTCTTCCGCAAAGTGAATGTCATAGGAGCCCCTGAGCAGGTTGATCTTATAAAACGATCTTCGATGATAAGGTATAGGCTGTAATGCACATGGGTCTTTTTCGTTGATCCGCAGCATATTAAAGTTGCCTGGACCGGACATGTGACTCACATTTGATTTTTCTAAAAAGTCATTGATACTGATAGTCTGCATAACCCAAACTTATAAAAAACAAACTATTTCCCAATTCACATTTTGCGCCCTCCTTAATGATACAGATAGCAGCGTCAGCATCAAGCCCGTCCGAGTAAGCTAACGGGCCCGACTCCGGATGCTTCAGGATAACCTCTAAAAAAATCCGTATAATGGATCTGGACATCATCTAAGGTCAGCCATATGCAGGTCACACCTTTGTGTGGCTAAAATATCGAAAATACTTTCTACGGATAGCCGATGAATAATTGCGACACACATCGGTTATCTGAATAACTTGCAAGTTCTGCCACAGGGTGTTCCGCCTACAAGCCACCTGCCGCGGCCTACGAAGTGACAACGTATTTTATCTTAAGGCGGCTATTTGTCAGTGAACTGCATTTTGTGGACCTTAGCCAGACATTATAACCTAAACATCCTGGTGTACGTAACGGCACAGCCCCAGTCAGCATTCGTTTCCGGGGACTATTCCATCCCCGGACCCCTTGGAACCCTTCCTGAATCCCAAGGTGCTTTTGGCACCGTGAGCTTCAGGAAGGTGAGTTTTTTTCTTTCTGCACATAAGATACACTCTTTCTTGTCTCGCAGGCACGTTTCCACTATCCCGTTAAGCCGGCAGTCTAATGATTTACAAGACAAAACCACATTGTAAATCCGCATACGATCCATTTCCTGATATTATTTATTCCTCTAAGGACTTGGGATTCTGTCCGGCAACCCTTATCTTTAGTTAACCAAAAATTATCAATCGTTATGGCAACAGATAGACAATTCTCTTTAGGCCTGAGCTACTTTGACATTATGGAGCTTTCGCCAGAAGACCTCCACAGGTTTTTGGCGCTGACACCCAGAGAAGAAATTATTGACTGGCTGCAATGGAATGATGCAGGTGGCATCTACAATGACAGAGATTCCATTAATGAATTTGGAGATATACTTTCATCAGAAGAAGCGATGGAAATCGTAAAGCGACAGATAGTTAACGTATGATCTAATATCAGGACAAGTGGAGGTGTTAAGATACAGAAGCCTCGCTCTGTTCAAAAGCTTGCAGGTCGGTAATTGGAAATGCAGTCCACAGGCAAATTCGTAAGTTCCGGAAACTATTATCAATTCCTTTCCGACCGGCCTTCCTGACCAGAACTAAATTTTGCTCTCACCGCATCTTCAACATATTCTGTCTGGTTTGGCTTCTGGCGAAGAATTTTAGAGCAGTATCGTAAACTAGTTACAAAGTCCATTGACTGATGTAATAATACACATATCCCTATACTTGAATAATTCTGGCCACATTCAATAAGACCCGCTTTTTTTGGGAAAGTTAATTCTTCCATACTATCCCCTTGGTCGGCTCAAGCAATGCATCCAACCTGCTGAATATCACCATTGGGAGAATTACATCCCTGTATTCTCCGCGCTTACGAACATCACGGAGACAGTCCTCTGCAATGGACCAGATAAACGAAACAAGCATATCGTGTACTGTATGCTTCATGAGTCTGATAAAATCTCGGAAGTTTACCTAATGTATTTCGTAAAAATAAGTATTTTTAAAGGTCGGCAATTAATAAATGATATTTACAAAAGGGGCGCAGCAAATGGAGTTCAAAAACCACTATAATTATTTTTCGAAACTAATACATTGTTGAGCACGAATCTCCAGATACTCTCATCGACATATTTTTCGAATGTATTTGACTTCAACGTCAGACAGGCTTATACTTTTAAAATGGTGGCCTCCGAAGTGCAGATAGACTATTGTAGTTGAAACTCCAATGAATGACATTTGAAATGTTAAGCTTCTCGTCCGTTGGTGTACTAAGATCTATCAGTTAAGTAAAGTTAATGATGCGATGTTGACAAATATTATTGAACGATTTGAAACTTACGAAGTAAAAAAAATATAAAATTAAAAGAGTAAAAATAGATAATTATGGATTTACAAGTAGTTGGAAAAACTAGAGATCTACGAACGAGTACAGATATAATTTATGGGCAAATTAACATTGATGACTACCTTAACTTAATCGGTGAGGATTATGATAAGTACGGTATTCAACGACGACGAGAAAAGCACAAGGCTTACAACAGGATGAAAAATGACATTAAAGCAGGTGCTTTGCTGCCAACTATTACGCTTGCTGTCAACAAAGGTGAGGTTGATCGTGTCTTGGATATTCTTAACAATCAAGGGGATGATGAATTGAAAAAAGTTTTAGAGACTCCTGGTATCTTCAGTATTCTGGATGGTTTGCAGAGAACATATATTCTACATGACATTAGAGAAGAAGGTCACGAGTTCAATAAGGATCAAAAATTACTCCTGGAATTTTGGGTCGAGAAAAATCCAAAGCATATTATTTACAGGCTTATTGTTCTTAATGCAGGACAAAAACCAATGTCGCTTCGCCATCAAATAGAGCTTCTCTTCATGACACTTGAGGAGCGAATTAAAGAGAGCATACCGGGACTGGAGATTTTTCGGGAAGCAGAGTCGAGAAGAAAAAGTAGAGCTGGACAATTCGTCTTTGAACGGTTGGTTGCTTCCTACCAAAGCTTTTTATGGAAAACTCAGGAGCTCAATAAAAGTAACATTGTAGCACAACAGCTAATGGAGGATTCAGTAACCGATTCAAGTGAGAGCGATTTAAATGATAGTTTCGAAAGGTACATTTTCTTTCTGGAATACTATACACAAATAGATACGTTAGCATACAAGTATTATTTGGCAAGCGAGGACGGTTCTAAAATTAATTGGCTTAGCCTAGAAAATGTTATGATTTCATTTTTTGCTGCCATCTCTGACTTTGGTGTTAGTAGAGAAAGAGAAAATAGAATAAGTAAAGCACTTAATAATCTTTTAGACCAATTGGCTTCAAAAATACAGGAAGACCCGTTGGGATTAGATATATACTACAAACTATTAAAAGGTTTTGAAATAAGAAAAATAAATGTAGGAGTCGCGACAAGAAAATTACTGTTTAATGGATTTAAAGAATTTTTTCGCGAGGAAGGTGAAAAAAAACTATCAGATTGTTGGACAGCAGAAGCTTAGTATATGAAAGAATTAGACTTCAAATCATCGTCGTTCCAAACCTTTGATAAGTTTGAGTATACAGTAACATCAATCGGTTTCATAAGAAAAAAAGTCGTAGTGAATCATCATGTGGCTCTAAAGGTATCCGTAGCAAGCAATATTTATCATGCCGATAATGAAATCGACCTATTGCTAGAAGACGGAACTAAAATCGGTTCTTTGTGCACTAAGCCTAGCAACAACCTGTTGGATAGGAGCAAACTTACTGAAAACAAATATATAGCATATTTGAGCGACGTCGATATCGATGTCTTTCTAGTTAAGGAACTAGTAATGAAATCCTCATACGCAGTTATTCATGAGGATTATCTAGATTTATATTACAATAAGTACTTTAAAACTGCATCAATTTGGGGAAACTATTCTCACGATACAAGACACAGTCTATCAAGTAAGCAATTGAATATTCCCTCTATCACCTTAATTCCGGATTTAAAGCATTCCTCTAATTTTCATAGGAGTAACTCTTTAAAAGCTTTGTTACAACCTTATTGTTTTGAGAGATTCTTAAAAAAATATCATCAGATCGAATTACTTTATGACCTGGAAGTAGTTGATCGAATTAAAGCATTGAAGAATGACTTGATCGGAATTGCAGGAATAATGTCTGACTTGGGTAGTAATGAATTGAACAGACTTAAATTGGTTCTCAAAGGTAGAATAACTGATTATTCAGCAATAGCAACCATTGCTTACAAGTCTACGGAATATTATGCAATTTCAGAAACTCTTTTTCATGTCTTTTCCAAAACTGGCGACCCCATGAAGAGTAATGAAGCGGAATTTGAAAGCTTTATGAAGCTACCTTCGTTTTCTGAGACAGATATTAGAACTCTTCGAAAAAAGATAACAACAACGACATACGAACATTTTATTATTGACTTGATTTCATATTGGATTTATCGTATCAGAAGCTCAATTGCCCATCAACGGATAGGCGAGTATATACTTACAGAAAACGAAGAAGATTTTATCCTAAATTTTGCTGAACCCTTAATAGATGAGGTTTTAATTCAGATTTATAAGAAGCAGTAATCTTAAAATAGGTTTCCGCGAATCTAGTGTTTAGCACTTCTGGTAAGTACCTTTTCTCAGACATTCACGACACTATTCAAAATGTTACCATTGTATCTACCCCATTTCTCATACAATCATTAGTTGTTGTATTTCTTTTTTATGGCCTCTCTTACTGTTTTTTCAAAAGACGCGGATTAAAATTTGTGTAATTCACCACCACTCTACTTTGGAGAACCCTGGAAAGTAAACCAGTCTTCTTCGTTATATAGCATCGAATGAAGAACTTGCTTTTGAAATGAAGATGTGGAATGGGAAATCTACAAAGTAACTTCTATTTCAGATATTCACCTCAACGTTTCATGCGCCATTGAATTAAACAAACACTATATCAGTTAGTTACATATTCAATATCATAAATAACTTTACTCAAATCACCGGCCTTTTCTGATTTAAGAAAATCGTCTATCCTTTTTGCAATGTGAAAAGATAGCAGAGGGGGGACGGCATTGCCTATCTGATTGTATTGGGATAAATTGTTTTGTGATTCTTTTCCAAGTCGCTTTAGGAGCTTCGCGGATATTTGTGTTCGCTTCCCCTTAAATATGTAATGATCAGGGAAGGATTGCAGTCTCGCTGCCTCCCTTGACGTTATGTTTCTTGGAATCGTAGGATGAATGAAGGTGGAATAAAATGACGCTGGAATTGTAAAGGATATCTGCTCGGCCTTCAAATGACGGTAATTCGAATGATATTTTGAACTGGATATCTCCCCATTTCCACTCCGTTTCCTTACCTGTAAGTTTTCTGGCAGATCTTCGAAAACTTCACCCGATTGCAAATATTTATAACGCTCGACGATGCGTTTTGTGTGAATCATTGAAACGTGATTATTTACAAACTGAGAATTGCCTCTTGCCCATGCTTGAAAGTCTGACAAGGGCGGTTGAGTATAATTCATCTGCTCACTGCCTTCACCCGCTAATATCCTTGGCAAATCGCTGATTGCTTCACCAACTGTCAAAGGTGTTAACAAAATTGTTTGTAGTTTTTTTTGCATTGCAGGCGTTCCATGTGTAGCAAGCGGACTTCCAATTTCTTTGTTGTAAATATTTCCAACTATAAATACTCTCTCTCTTGATTGTGGTACACCATAGTTTAATGCATTTAGTTTCCAGATTTCAATTAAGTAACCAAGTTCCTGAAACTTCCCCCTTATTATATCTATGACTGGGACACCTGATTCATTCTTACGCGTTAGCATTCCCGATACGTTTTCCATTACAAAAACTTGTGGTCGTAAAACCTCAACCCATCTCGCGTAGTTTACAAATAATGTATTTCTGGGATCTGCAGGATCTTTAGGGGGGCCAGCTTGACTGAATCCCTGACAAGGCGGCCCTCCGATAATAATATTGGGTTTGATACCGTCTGCAGCTTCTAAAATACTATCGGTGCAGTTTAAAAACCTAATATCTTTTTGAATAATCTTGTGACGATCGTTTAATTGGTTAGCTTTCAGAGTTTCAACCGCCCATGCATCCTTCTCCAAAGATAACCTAAGCTCTATACCTGCCATCTCAAATCCCAATCCAAATCCGCCAGCTCCAGCGAATAAGTCAAAGACTGTCCATTCCGGGTTTGCCATTACTTCTAAATACTGTATTAGTGTCTTCTACCAAATTGATTCAGTAAAGGTAGGGTAAAACCTATATATCTCAGCATAGCTTTTAATTTCGGATGAATTAATGAACTTTAAAGGTTTTGGTATTGCCTTCAACGATAGATCTTTGAAGTCATACGCTTCATGAATTTGAGAGTCAAGTAGCACAACCTCCTTTGTCGTAAGATTCGGTATTTTTATGTGGAATGCGTCTTTTTCAGGAGTACAATACGGAAGTTCGAAAAAGTTGGCACTATCAAAAGTATCAAGTTGATCCGCTGATACTATTATTCCACCAAATGTCAGCATAGCCGCCCCATCTTCATACTTGATGTTGTATAGCTGCTTAAAATAAAGATATTCAGTATCGTCTAATCCCAAATTTCTCGTATCAAGCGCGGATGATATTTCGTTCTCTAATATCCTAGCTATCAACTTTGGAAGACCATTGGGAGTCAAGTCTTTAGCCTCAATATCCGCAGGTATCTTATACCTACTTATTTGTTCTTCTAAAATTTTTAGCCTATGTTCGAATATCTCCTCCTTTCCAACACTCACATAGATTTCGTCATCATCACCCTCTTCCTGTTTCTCATCTTTGGCTATATTTATAATGCTTTCTGCTTGGACATTCAGAGTTGCCATTAGGACACTTCCAGGAGCCAGGTTTGAACAAGTAGTGCTAAGATCAGACAAGCAATCTGTGGAAAGTTTGCCATCATAATCCAGCCAGATAATTGACGGTCTATCTAACTCCAGTTTTGGTAATACGTTACTTGATGTGTCGAAGTGCATGTCAATACATGAAAAGGGCTTATTGAACTCCACCCTTGATTGTGCGTTGGCATCTTTTTCTATGCTAATCATTTTTTTTATTCCCAAATGCTTGTGAAATAAAACGAAATCAACAAAGTATATGGATCCAAATCCAATGTATTGGTAGTCTGAGATGTGATTAAACGCACTTAATTTTCTAAATGATTCAGTAATCATTTTTCTCTCCACCGTTTTGGCAGGCCTTAGTTTATAGTTTATTTTCCTGAAGCTCATATTAATTGTCAACCTCCATTTCCATGAAATATTTGAACGAGAACTCTCCAAGGGCTTTATTACTTGTTGTGTTCAAATGTCTTTTGCCTCTATCAGCATCAACTTTCGGGATTTTATAACTGATCGTTACGTCAGTAGGTTTCGGTACGGGCCTTAAAGGGGGGGATGGAGATTGGAAAATTTTTGTGGTATATTTTGCTAAGTTTGCCTGACTATCTAATATGGTTGCAACATTGACACGCTGAGTTCCTTCCATTTGCTTTTTCAAAAACATATCTTTCTCGGAAGTATCCCCCTCTCGCTCTTCTTTCATCTTATTCAAGAAGGTAATAACTGGCTTCATTATGTTGATCATTTTTTGCCGCGCCTGTTTGAAGACAGCCGAGTCATAGTCGACTCCATTTTTAGTAGTATTCCATGGCAGGAGTGATGCGTCATCAGCTTCAAAAAATACGTATCCTCTAAATCTCATATATTGCCCATGGTATTTAGGCCCTCCATCCGATGTGCCTCGCCCTCCAGTCCATCCAGTTATATGGGTTTGTTCTGGCCCCAAGACTAACCTGCCATTGCAAAATAGATACCAACCACCGTCTTCCAGTAATTCTTCCCCAACACCGGCTACAATTTTCACACTTACCAAACCATGCTTATACTCCTCAAAGGCTGGTTTGATGACTTCAGAGTAAGAAAACTCAAGAGTTCGTTTTTTTAAAGGGATGTTGTTAATTTTAATAGTCAATCCCTTGCTCAACGGATAAGTATTTTCCAATTCTAAATCTGCTTTTAAACTTGTAAGAAAAAGCGAATTGTTGAAGTCTGACTTTACATCTTTATTAAGCTTTTGGATTGTTATCTCAGTTCCTCGTGCTTGAAGGTTTTTTTTATTCTCGGTATAATCCTTTAACTTAAACTCCCACTCGCTAGTTTTTTGCCATTCTTCCACATCAACATCCAACTTGAAAGATGATTCTTCAGCATTAGATATTATAGAAAATTCCTTTCCTATTTTGAATAAAGATCTTTTCATGCCTATGCCAAATTGTCCAACCGATCCTTTTACGCCTGTAAACCCTGTTGGTCTCCCAAATCTAAATGCATAATTACGAGCTGTGTTTATATCGATACCTCCGCAGTTGTCTCTGATTTTAAATTTGGTGTCGTCGTAGTCGATGAAAATTTCGAACCCCGAATAGTTATCCGGAGAGAGCGCTCTCGCTCCATCCACACAGTTGTCAACCAAATCTCCAATGGCATCTTTTAATGAAAGGTCTCTGGTTAACATCGTTATGAAAAACTCCTTGGTAGGGTGGGCTTCAATCGTTGCTGGGTCGATATTCTCTTGCTTTCCGTTACTCATATTTTATCGGTATCTATATTCACTTACACCCCACTGTGAGGCACAGATGTAATTGTACAATATTTTATAAAATGAACAAAATATTTTTATTTAATGGTACGTAGCTACATACGACTCCGGCAGTAAAGGAGCTATTGTACATTTCAGAAATTGCACAATGGTATTTGTCCACAGTATTCGCAGGACTTCAATTCATATTCAAATGATAAAATCTTCATTATGACAACAGTATCACTATATGCAGTATCTGTTTTGACATTTGATTCCCAAAAGAGAATGAGCCGTGCATTGGTCTCTTATTCCTGGGTAACGCTTAGGTTTCCTTAAGGCAGAGAATTTTCTTGATATGAGTACTGACTTCAATACAGAGTGCGTTCAGTAACGCTAACCATATTTTATTGAGGTGTGAACTACAAAATCTTGGAGGGGTGTAGGCTCCATGTTTTAACTCGTTTCGAATTTAGACTAAAATATTTGGCTAGAAGTATCAATAAAATCAGATATTTCTAGGATTAGTTAGATATAACACCGGGTTAAACTCCCACGTACGACAACAAGTTTAAGCTTTGAAATCAGGTTTAAAAAACACGTATACCAAGCGATTCTCAGTAAAGGTTCCGTCTCTTCTTTTTAAAGGCCTCTTTTCTTTTTTTAGCTTTCCCTTCTCGGTCAGATACAGCAAAAGCTGACTTAAGTCCTTACTTTTATAGTTCCTTTTAGCTTCACTACATATCTGACGAATCTCCCAAATATACTTAGGTTCGTCAAACACCTTGGCCTTTATCAAACCGAATTCGATAAAATGTGAAGCTTTCCTTTCATCTTTCGTATTAACAAAAAATTCCAGTACATCTTTATTCTCTATATAGAACCTTGATAATTCTGTTGCTCTTCGGATACTCATAGGTATCTTGTGGTCAAGTTGTTGTATTTTCCATCCATCAAAATCCAACTTCTCTCCAATTTTCTCCGCAATGTTTCTTGTTAATTTCCTCTTACCATTTAAAATTGCGTACAAATGGCTTTCGGATATCTGAGTAAACTCGGAGAATCCGCTTAATTCTAATCCCAGAATTTCCATTATCAACCTAATACGGTCTGCTATTTGAGCACTGTATAGCAGTTTATCGCTTCTTTGCATGCACAAATGCACACAAAAAGTTGTCATAAAATTTATTCAATATTTTTATATTGAAGGACAACTTACTATCTTTACCACCTGATATTCTTAAATATACTATAAGGTATTGAGAGGTCTTGCGGTTACATTTCTGACGCCGTTAGCGCAAGGCAGCAAGCCAATACCCACAATTTCTAAGCTAGTGTGCTATATTTGCTGCTAGAGTAGATGTGGGGCTTGCTGTAAATCCGTGCTAACTTAAGGCGTCAGAAACCAAATGTAACCACGGTTGGCAGTCCCACATTTATTGCGTTCTCCACCAAAAGACTCCAGTAACAATTACATAATGTTTCATGCTCTCCTCCGGAGCCAAACCATTGTTACGCGTATGAGTAATCGTCTTGTCTTTAAATTGATCATCCGTAAGCCTCAGTAGGCTCGGCTCATCCTGCATTTTCGAATCTGATTGATCCAATAGCTGAATATTGGATCACGGGATCCGTATGCGATTTCCTCTGCAATCCTGATGGGTTTGCAGGGTGTAATTACATTATTTTCACTCCAATCTTTTTTGCAATGAACTCACGTTTTTGCTCACCAGGTAAGCTATTGCCTTATCTTTTCTATCTTTTACTCTCATTTATCCTGATGCTGTGCTGGCGGCCCGTGAAAGCGCAGACAGGCGCTGTCCGGCAGCTCGCTATCGGTGATACCCTGCCGGATATAACAGTCAGTAACGTTCTGAACTACAAAACACCGACGGTCAAACTTTCTGATTTTAAGGGGAAGCTGCTGATTATCGACTTCTGGGCTACCTGGTGTGGTGCATGCGTGTCGATGCTTCCGCGTCTGGATTCGCTTCAAAAGCAGTTTGATGATAAAATACAGATTCTTCCGGTGGCCTATCAGGATGCAAAGGCTGTCCAAACTTTTCTCAGCAAATACCAGGCGAAAACCACAAGACGTATAGTCTTACCGCAAGTAATTGCAGACAGCGTGCTTCACGAGCTGTTTCCACATAGGTACGTGCCGCATTATGTCTGGATCAGCAGTGAAGGTGTTGTGCTGACCTTCACAGGCATGGAAGAAATGAATGCTTCTACTATCAGGAAAGTGCTGGAAGGGAAAGCGGGTGATATCCGGCAGAAAAAAGACGAAAAAGGCATTGCCTACGATGTAAAAAAGCCGTTTCTGGTGGGCGGCAATGGTGGCGATGGTAAAGAATTAATTTACCACTCGGTACTGGCAAATTACACCGAAGGTCTTCTGAGCGCTGGATACTCTATTATAAAAGACAGCACCGAGCTTCGGATCGTGCTACGCAACACGCCGCTTTCCTCGATGTTCCGTGTGGCCTATGGGGGCAATGGATACCTGGGCAAAAACCGGATGATTCTGGAAGTAAACGATCCGGGCCGTCTACGCTCGGATCTGACCGGGCAAAAATACACCGACTGGAAAAAACAGGGTAACGCCTTTTGTTACGAGGTAAAAGTGCCGGCAGCAGTTGGTAAAGAGGCTTACACGATTATGCAGCAGGATTTTGCCCGGCTTTTTAGCCGATACAAAGCCAGCATGCAAAGGCGGAGCCGTACTTGTCTGGTACTGACAAGAACGGATTCGGTTGACCACATCCGCTCCAAAGGCGGCAGGCCGCTGATGGCCACTGAGTACGGTCAGTTCACACTCCAAAATAAAAAATTGCTGTTTCTGATCTCGCAGCTCAATGTGATCTCAATGCAGGATTCTCCTTATCCGGTCGTGGACGGAACGGGCTATACAGATCCTGTGGACCTGATACTGGATGCAGACCTTTCGGATATAGCAGATCTGAACAGGGCCTTAAAACCTTACGGGCTGACGCTGAATGAGAAGGTACGTGAAATTGATATGCTGGTGATTTCGGATAATCTTTAACCTGGACGGTGATGAAAAAAACGATACTACTCTCTATACTGCTTTCGGTCCTGACTGGTTATGTTTTCGCACAAAAAAGGATGGAAGGCACCGTGCTTTCGGCATCCGATGAGCAGCCGCTTGCCGGCGCTGTGGTCAGTGTGAAAGATAAACAGTCTGGAACGGTCTGTGATGAAAATGGTAAATTTTCACTGACGGTGCCCGATACCGCTGCTACCCTGGTTATCTCCTATATCGGCTATCTGACCCGGCAGGTAAAAGCCTCACGTAGTGGCCCGCTGACGATCGCTTTGGAGCCCAACCCCTCCGAGCTTAGCGAGGTGGTGGTCTCAACGGGTTACCAACAAATCCCGGCAGAAAGGGCGACAGGCTCGTTTGCTTTTGCTGACAATAAGCTTTTGAGCAGAAGGGTCAGCCCGGATGTGCTGACGAGGATCTCCGATGTCGTGCCGGGTGTGATTTTCAACAAGGGCAGAAGCAGTGCGCTGCGCATACGGGGGCAAAGCACGATATTTGCTCAGGCGGACCCACTGATCGTGATTGATAATTTTCCTTACGAAGGCGATATCAATTCGATCAACCCTAATGATATCGAAAGCATTACCGTATTAAAAGATGCCGCGGCCGCTTCGATCTGGGGAGCCAGGGCCGGTAACGGGGTGATTGTGATCACCACAAAAAAGGGCTCCTTTAAAAAGCCCGTGCAGCTATCCTTTAATAGCAATGTAACACTGGGGGCGTCGCCCGATCTGTACTACCAGCCGCTGATGTCGGGTGCGGAATACGCAGGTATTGAAACTAGCCTTTTTAAAACAGGGTATTTTAAAGCCGATGAAACCTCGGTAAACAAGGTGGCGCTCTCGCCAGTAGTCGAACTGCTGATCAAAAACAGGGACGGGCAGCTTTCAGACAGTGAGCTTACAAGCCAGATCGCGGCGCTATCGGCGCATGATTTCAGAAGAGATCTTAGCCGGTATGTCTACCGCAGAAGTGTGAACCAGCAGTATGCGCTGAGTCTGAGCTCAGGAACCGAGCACCAGAAGCTACTGGTATCGCTGGGTCATGACCGCAACCTGAACCCGCTGGTCGGAAACGCCTATCAGAGAACGTCTCTTCATGTCAATAACACGCTTCAGCTTCTGGAAAACAGACTGCGTATCACTGCCGGGCTGTACTACTCGAACAGCAGCCAGGATAATAATGGCACCGACCGCTTCATGCTCAACAATAATCTGATCTATCCGTATGCCCGGCTGGCGGATGAAGCCGGAAAACCACTGGCTCTACCCCGGGATGTGAGAAGCTCGGTGATTTCGCAGGCTTCGGCGCAGGGGCTTCTTCCATGGGAATATGTTCCCCTCGATGAGCTGGAGCTGGCAGATAACAGAAGCACACTGACCGATTACCGGCTGAATGCCGATGTGAGCTACCGGGTAGGACAGGCGCTGACGTTTCAGGGGCTCTACCAGTATGGGGTAGAAAACAATTCGAGCCGCAACATGCAAAGCCGGCAAAGCTATTTTGCCCGGGATTTTGTCAACCGGTTCACCCAGGTTAACGCCGATGGCAGTCTGACCCGGAACCTTCCCTATGGTGATATTCTGGATCAGGGCGAATCCGCAGCGCTCAGCCACAGTGCCCGTCTGCAGGGCAGCTACGCCAAAAGCTGGAAACAGCATCACCGTATTGATGCGATTGCGGGCTCAGAGATCCGGAGCCGTGCCCGAAAAGCAAACAGCACCCGGCATTATGGTTACAATGATGATTATGCCTCATTCATTCCGGTGGATTACGTGCGGCAGTTTCCAAATTATATCAACGGGTTTAACAGCGTAATCCCAAACATGGACAGCTTCTCTGAGACTTTTGACCGGTTTGTCTCATTTTATGGCAATGCCGCATACAGCTTTAAAAACCGCTATACACTTTCTGCCAGCGGAAGGCTGGATAAAAGCAATCTGTTTGGCGTGGCCACCAACCAGAAAGGGGTACCACTTTTCTCGGTTGGGAGTAGCTGGGAGATCAGCCAGGAGAAATTCTACCAGTGGAAAGCCATGCCGTATCTGAGGGTCCGGGCAACCGCGGGCTATAATGGCAACATCGATAAAACCGTCTCGGCTTACACGACTGCCCGGTCGGGGTATACTGATATTGAAAGCGGGCTTCCGTATGCGCAGATCGTAAACCCGCCGAATCCGAAGCTTCGCTGGGAAAAGATCCGGATGATCAATGTGGGTGTGGATTTTGCCAATATCAACCGCAGACTATCGGGCAGCGTGGAATACTTCTCCAAGAAAGGCATCGATCTGATCGGTTCGGCGCAGGTCCCGCCTTCGGTCGGGGTAAGCACGTTTAGGGGAAACAATGCCGCAACCAAAGGCAGCGGGTTTGACCTGGTATTAAACAGCCAGAATATTACCGGCGTCTTTCAGTGGGATACGCACCTTCTGGTAAGCCATGCCAAAGACCAGGTCAGCCACTATGACATCAAAGCCACTTCGCTGGCGTATACCCAGGGTGGCGATAACATGTCCTCGGGGGCGCTTCCGATGGAAGGCCGGCCCCTTATGGCGGTCTATGCCTACCGTTTTGAAGGACTAGACCCGGAGAAAGGTAATCCGGTCGGTTTTCTAAACGGAGCGCCGAGTCAGGCATACAGCAGCATTTTGAGCACCACAAAGCCAGAGGATCTGGTCTACTACGGGCCGGCGCGGCCTACACTGTTCGGTTCGGTCCGAAATCAGTTCAGCTACAGGGGCTTTTCGCTTTCAGCCATGTTGAATTTTAGGGCAGGATACTATTTCAGAAGAAATTCGATCCGATATGGTCTGAACTCCGGACTAGCTTCCCAACATGGGGACTATGGCATGCGCTGGCAGAAGCCGGGTGATGAAACCAGGACAAATGTCCCTTCAGTACCGCAAACGGGCCTTACAGCGCGGGATAATTTTTATCTTTTCTCTCAGGCGCTCGTGCAGAAAGCGGACCATATCCGGCTGAAAGACGTTCAGCTCTCCTATGATTTCACCAGGAGGCAGCTGGGCAAACTGCCCCTTCGAAGCTTGCAACTGTATGCGTACGGGGATAATCTGGGAGTTATCTGGAAGGCGGCAAAAACCAGCCTTGATCCCGACTACGCCTATGCGGTCTATGTGCCGCCGAGAACACTTTCAATAGGACTAAGAGCAGATTTTTAATCAAAAGACAGGATCAAAATGAAAAAACGATATTTAGCTATGCTGATGGCTTTGGTAAATCTGGGCTGCCAGGATTATCTGCAGCAAAAGCCCGATAAGGCGCTGGTGGTACCCACCTCACTGGCTGATATGAATGATCTTTTAAACAACAGCGCCTACATGAACGATGTGCCTGCACTGGGTGTGCTAGGAGGAGATGAATACTACATGCCCCAAAGCGGCCTGGATGCGCTGACCAACCAGATCGAAAGAAACACATATTTCTGGGCAAAGGATCTTTACGAGGGAACCACGTTTGCCCCGGACTGGACCACGCCTTACCGCCAGGTGTTTTATGCGAATGTGGTGCTCGAAGGTCTTGAAAAGATCACGCCTCAGCAAACGCAGCGGGCCGAATGGGACCGGCTGAAAGGCAGCGCGCTTTTTTTTAGGGCCTGGGCTTTTTATCATCTGGCGCAGGGGTTTGCAGCAGCTTACGATCAAGCGACGGCAGAAAAGCTTTTAGGCATTCCTTTGAAATTGCAGGCGGATATCAACACCAAAGCGCCCCGGGGTACGCTACAACAAACCTATGAGCGGATAAACCAGGACCTGGCACTGGCCACAAGGCTGCTGCCTGTCAAGACGGCCGTTCCCACGCAGCCGGCTAAACCGGCGGCTTACGGGCTACTGGCCCGGGTGCACCATTCGATGGAAGCGTATCCGGTAGCGGCGTTGTATGCAGATTCGGCTCTGGCGCTCAAAGATCAGCTGCTGGATTACGGCACGGTCGATTCTACTTTGGCGCGCCCGATGCCCAGATCGATTCTGAACGCAAATCCAGAGGTACTCTTCCAGGCGACGCTGGTCAAATACGGGTTTTTTAGTTCCAGTTTAATTTACCCGGACACGGTTCTTGCCCGCAGCTTTGAGGCCAACGATTTAAGAAGGTCCCTGTTTTTTCAGAAGGGTACCGGACGCTTCATTGGCACCTACACCGGGACGGCAGCATTGTTTGCAGGGCTTGCCACCGATGAGATGCTTCTGATCCGAAGTGAGTGTGCTGCCCGGTTGGGGCAGGAAAGCAAAGCTTTGGGTGATCTGAATAAACTACTGGTCACCCGTTACAAAAAAGGCACGTATAAGCCCGTCACGGAGACCAGGCCGCTGCAGCTTTTGGAGCTGATCCTATTGGAAAGAAGGAAGCAGCTTTTTTCAAGGGGCGTGCGCTGGACGGATCTCAGACGGCTCAACAAGGATCCCAGGTTTGCCAAAACGTTATACCGAAAACCTTCGGCCGAGCTTTTAGAGCTGTCTGCCAATGACAGCCGGTATGTTTTGAGTATCCCTGAGAATGAGATTCTGGGAGGTGGTATTGAACAGAATGTGAGATAGAAACAAAAAGTCCCCGGATTCGGGGACTTTTTGTTTTAAAATACGGGTAGCAATATGAAGCTAGTTTTGAACCAGCTGCCCTTCGGTAATATTGCCGGTAGGTTCACCATTTGCATCCAAGCCTTCGGCTGTACATTGACTATCACTTTGATTACAGCTGTATTGACCGGGTTGAGTGCCGATCTGCCTGCTACCCAGCGGCTGCCATTCGCCCGCTGAATCCTTGAAATACTGTGGAGCCATGCTGCGACTTGTAGTAGCGACAGCCATACCGCCAGCTAATACCAATGCAAAAGCGGGTAAATACTTAAATTTAAACACATTTTTCATAAGGCATTTGTGCTTCTTGGAAGCGTTTAAATATGAAATTGATTAATTGTTACCTACGCTTTTTCAGTAGAGTAGGCAATCCCTGGCAGAAAGAAACGGCCCTGGGCCATGTCTTTCCGGCTTCCGCTCACCTGCCACTTGCTGT
Source organism: Dyadobacter luteus (assembly GCF_003383615.1). Lineage (GTDB taxonomy): Bacteria > Bacteroidota > Bacteroidia > Cytophagales > Spirosomataceae > Dyadobacter > Dyadobacter luteus. Next base: position 211,561 of record NZ_QNUL01000002.1, on the reverse strand, counting down.
CACCGCACCTCCCTTCTTATCTGCGTGAAACATGTATATACCTACCACCGATAGGATCAGAAAGAAAAAATTAAACACCAGGTGAGCACCAAACCCCATGTTCTTAATTACACCCCCGCAGCCGCAGGGAACCCTGTTAAAAACATTCAGATAAACCAGCCCTATGTATGCTGTAAAAACCACCATCATGATCAACGCCCCGTAAAGTCCTGCCAGTCTGGTTTTCTTAAAGATCAGAAGCTCTGTGACAATGAGTTCTGATATGGGGATCAGCCAGAGCAGCGGAACAACTGCCCACCCAGGCAGGACCTGGTTTCTGAGCTGTTTTTCAAACTGGCCAATATCCATCAGCTTGCTTAGTGCTGTGTAAAAAAACAGAATGACAAGCAGACAGACGGTCAGCTGCAAAACGGTGTGAGATCTTTTCATAGCTTTCAGATTGTGTTCCAAACAACTGATCACACACGTACACACGCCGTGTGATCATTACACAACAAAGCTATTCCGCCGCTTTGTGGCCGGCATGGCACGCAGCGGAGCAAATTTTTTCCGTTCCGGTATGCTCTGATTAAGAAAAAAAAGTCATGGGAGGCTACCTTTTGCTTCTGAGTTCACTGATTCGTTTCGGATGCACGCCCAGATAAGAGGCCACATCCTTGACCGGGATACGGTGTACAGGATAGATTTCCCGAAACTTACCGTACCCGTCAGCAAGCGGCAGCTTCAGCAAATGTCCGAGTACTTCGGCCCTGTCGCGGTCCTTGTGGAAAAGCATGGCGCGGAGCGTATGGGCCTCCCGGAAATTTTTAAGACAGTATCCGATCACATGATCAGGAAGCGAAAGCAGCACGGTATCTTCGAGCATAATAAGGTAATCCGCAGAAGGTATGCTCTTGTATGCATTGACTTCCAATAGCAGGATTTCATCCTCATGCCAGAAACGGGTGACATGCTCGTTACCGACCTGGTCATAGTAGGAAGCTTTCAATATACCGTGGGCCACAAACCAGACTGATGAACTTCTGAGAGGTTCGCGCAGAGCCCTGCCCTTTTTAAAGATATGCTGCTGAAGTTTTTTAGACAGAAGCTCCTCGAATTCAGGCCGGATGGGATGAAGGTGTGAAAGGTAGGTGATTAACCGGGATTTGTTCATAAGCTGATTTAGTTAGAGTCCGTCAAATTTTCTGATAGCTGCCATTGCGTTTTCCAGAATGGCGAGTACTGCTTTTTTATCCTTGTCTTCGGGTGTATACGATCTTTTGCGCATACTGTCCCAGGAGAGATTTACCCGTTCTTTTGAAGACAGATAAGGGACCAGATGTCTGAACACGGCGTGCACAGTACCCCTTTCCAGTACACCTTGGCTCGAGAAAGCCCGTATAAGGATCGCGATCTGATCTGCATTCAGGGCGAGTTTCACTTTTGCCTGTGGCCCTGACGGGTTACCGTGCTCTGATCGCATTTCCAGCGGGTTTACCTCCCACTGGTACTTCTTTTCCAGATAAGCGATCTCATGTGCAAACCAGTTTCCGATTACATGTTTTACCCCTTTGTATTTCGGTTTCAGTTTGACACCTGGCCTGATATGCATCTGGTTAAATTCCTTGTACGCCAGAAAGAGCTGATCCATCTTATCTGAAAAGGATCCGAAACAGTTAATCCTGGCCGCAACCCTTTCTGTATAGTAGTTCAGGTAAGCCCTTTTATTGAAATTCATGTAGATCAGAAACTCGTTAACTGCCTGATAAACCTTTGCCTCAGTTCTCAGATCTGCTGCCTGCTCCAGTCCCAGGATCAGTTCTTTCATATAACCGGCCTGCGCAAAACTGACCCTTCTGTTATCCTGTTTGCTGAAAAACTGTTGCAATGTCCCCAGTACAATTTCGATCAGTGCCTTATCGCTGATCCGCCGTGCTAACCTGACTTTCAGACGGCCGAGTCTTGCCTTCATCTCGTCCCTGGTTTTTTGCATGCAGACAGCCGGGACCGGCTGCTCCATCCCCAAATATTTCAAATACCGGTCTTCCAGAAAGGACAGCAGTTCGTGAAGATCACTAACGATCGCTGTGGACAACTTTCTGAGATGATCCGGCACCTGCAGCATCCGGTTATGGTTGTCGTAGGCCTGATCGGCCAGCAGGATCAGATCTGAATGGTAGCGCCGTACCAGAAATTCTATCTGAGCCTTGTTGTTCAGACCATAAATCTCCCTTTTGACCTCCCAGAGCCACTTGTCTTTCTGCCCGGATGCAGTGATCAGAATTGCATCCGTTTGCTGCTTTGTAATCTCCGGTAAATCGGTCCTTGCAGGGTTCAAAGTGACCGAAATCAGCGAATCATACCACTCGAGTGTGTAACGATATTCCATGACAACGCTTGTTAATAGATGAATATCAACTGCTTAAATTTTACTCATGTCTTTCAGAAATCGCTTCGATGAGGGCTATACGTTTTTTAATTATTTAAAGTAATCGTATGACATTATGTGTCAATTGAACACCAAACTTATTTTTCCATTTAATTTATTTCGGTTACATCTTAATTTTTTTTAATTTATTTCGGCGACCGTACTGATCGTCAGGGACTTATTTAATATCATTTAAAAACTTTATCTACTATGAGAAAAAGAAACAGAAAGAGGACAGAAATGAGGCTTATGCAAGCTGCCGGAGAAATTTTCCTTGCAGAAGGCTACCAAGAACTCGGCGTAAACAAGATCGCAAGGCATGCGGATGTAAACAAAGGATTAATTTACCGCTACTTCGGCACGCTGGAAATCCTGTTTAAAAGATACATTGAACAGCAGGATTTCTGGAGCCCTTACAAGGAAAACATTGATCAGATACTTGAAGAAAACAAGGCCGATTCAGGAAAGTCGCTGGCAAAAAAAATCCTGCACGAACAACTCGAATACTTCTATAAGAACAAGCAGATGCAGGAGCTGATTCGCTGGGAAATAACTGAGAAAAATGATATTTCCAGGGGCGTATCAAACATGCGGGAATATGCAGGTGATCAGATGCTCGGTCTGACAGATGCCCACTTTGGAAACACACAGGTAAGTTTCCGTGCAGTCATGACCCTGCTGATAGGTGGAATCTATTATTGTGTACTGCATGACAAAACCAACGGCAGTAAATTCTGTGGCCTGGATATCAACCATCCGGATGATATGCGGCAGTTGCACAAAACGATGGATCAGATCATAGACTGGGCATACCAAAGTGCAGTTGACAGCAAACCGTAATAACCGTGAAGCAAACAATTCTACTTGCATTTAAAAAGCAATCTGGACACTTAGGACATAATCCTACTTTCATTATGCAACAGCTCACCTGTATCCTATCTTTGAAAAATAACGGAGCCCACCAAACGGGCTCCTTTTTTTAGGCACAGCGCCATCATAGCTGTCCGGACCGGACAGCCTGTTAGCCGGTTCTATGTTAAGACACAACCTTCAAGCCGCCCGTCTTCCCGTGAGGCTGACAATAATTTAACCTTCGTAACACGGCGGGTTAATACAAGGATTGTCACAATCAGACTACTTTCTTCGGCTGCCCGATATTGATTCTCTCACCCTGACAGTAAGAATGTGTTTATGCCCACATCATCATGAACAGCGGTATTTCGTATCCGGTGCTGTATGCTGGTGAAGTCGAAATAGAAGCTAAATCAGGCGCAGGCATTCATCCCGGTTAACCTACCCGAAATTACCTTAGGAAGGGTCAAAACGGTACATGTTCTGTATTTTCACAATGCGTCAGCGGCTTTCGCATCCTGCTGGCTTAAGCCGCATATGATCATACCGGACTCCGCGGGCAGGCCGAAGCGCAACAAAGGAAGGTAATCATATCTGGCTATAAACTGATACTGTGATGAACGAGAAAAAAGATCCGCGAAACAAGGCCGTATTCATGCGTTTCACCAGACATGAGTTTGAAATTATTGAAAAACGTTTTAAAAACTCGACCTGCCGCAAATTCAGTGAATACGGCAGAAAAATCCTGCTTGACCAGCCGGTAACTTTCAACCACAGAAACGCATCCCTTGACGAGATGATGGTCGAACTGATACAGCTCAGAAACCGGCTGAACACGGTAGCTGACCGCTTTGAGAAGGCTTTTGAAAAGCTGCACCACATCAATGGGCCCGATCAGCTACCGGCATGGATATCAGACTATGAGTCAGACCGAAAAATCATGCTTGATCAGATCAGGACCATCCACGAGTATATCTCACAAACCGGCAGAAAATGGTTGCAGTAATCAAAACCTCGCGCTCGATCAAGGCAGCTGTTTATTACAACGAGAAGAAAATTGAACTCGGAACTGCTGAATGCCTGATGGCTGCCAACTACCCCTGCGATGCACATCAGATGACAGCGGGCCACAGACTGAACATGCTTTTGAAAATAGCAGCAATGAACCAGAATGTGAAAACAAACAGCATTCATATCACACTGAATTTTCACCCGTCCGAGAAGCTGCCGAAAACTTCACTGACTGCGATCGCCGAAAGCTATATGAGACAGATCGGCTTTGATCAACAGCCTTATCTGGTATATCAGCACCATGATGCGGCCCATCCGCATCTGCACATTGTGTCAAGTATTGTCAGACACAATGGTGAAAGAATTGATATTCTCAACATTGGCCGCAACCAATCTGAAAAAGCAAGAAAACAAATTGAACAGTCCTTCGGGCTTCTGACTGCCCAGGGGAGCACACATAAGATAAATCAGCAGCATGCACAAAGGGTAGAATACGGAAAAGACCAGACTGTCGCAGCCATTGCCACCGTTCTGAATGCGATCTTACCGGTGTACAGATACACATCTCTTTCTGAACTGAATGCCTTGCTCAGGCAGTACAATATTACCGCCGACCAAGGTACTGAAAACTCTCAGACCTATAAAAGGAGGGGGTTGGTCTACAGGATTCTGGACACTTACGGAAACAGGACCGGCGCTCCTGTAAAAGCCAGCATCCTGCCTGGCAAGCCCACGCTGAAATATCTTGAAAAACGTTTTGAGATCAACCGTCAGGCAAGACTGGCCCACGTGCCAAGGCTCCGCAGCTTAGTTGATCTCAGGCTTCTCAGAGTCAGTGACGGATCACTTCGCAGCTTTACATCCTCACTGGAAAAAGAAGCAATCAAAACCGTCGTCCGGCAGAATAAACAGGCGCAGATCACTGAGATCATCTTCGTTGATTTCAAGACAAAATCCGTATTTGACTCAAATGACCTGGGACATCAGTACACGGTCAGTGCTATCCTGGAGCGGTGCACAGGAAACACAGTTCAGGACCACTCCAGACAGCACATACCATCGCATCACAAAGGCTATGGTCACCATTACAACCGGACCAGAAATGCCTCCGCCGGACCGCCGGACCCCGTCAGTCTGAACAACCCGGCAGAAGCGGTCAACGCTGATGAAAATCTTGATCTTCTCTTTGCACCGGTGCGTGAAAACGGCTATCTGCCCTGGCAGCTCAGAAAGACCAGAAAAAGAAAACAGAAAAAACTTTCCCAGCAACTCTGAACCTGTAACATCATGGCATCAAATACCGGAGAAAATGATCAGGCACTAAGGCGGATCCTGGACATGACTCGAATGATCAGTCTGGTGCTTTTAGGCTTGCACTTTTATTATTACTGCTATACAGTGTTTGCAGGCTGGGGCCTTGTCTCACGGTTCAGTGACCGGATCATTGAAAATGTAATAAAGACAGGCCTGTTCAGCTCATTTTTTAAAACCAAAGTCCTTGCACTTGGTTTTCTTGGCATATCTCTGCTTGGTGCAAAAGGCAAAAAAGAAGAAAAACTCAGCACAGCAACAGCCCTCAAATATGCCGCTATTGGACTACTTTTTTACTTTCCTTCTCAGTGGATCCTGACTGTAAACGCCAATAACCAGACCATAAGCTGCGTGTATTTTGCCTTATGCAGTATAGGCTATATGCTGGTGCTGACAGGAGGCACAATGCTTTCACGGGTCATCCGGCTGAAAATCACTGGCCATGATATTTTTAACCGTGACAATGAAAGCTTCCCTCAGAATGAAGAGCTGATCGAAAACGAATATTCCGTTAACCTTCCGGCACGTTACCGCCTGAAAGGCAAACTGCGCTTTAGCTGGATTAATTTCATCAACCCTTTCCGTGGTATTTTGGTATTGGGATCTCCCGGCTCGGGAAAAACCTACTTTGTGATCCGGCACATTATCGCCCAGCACCTGCAGAAAGGATTCAGTATGTTTGTCTATGACTTTAAATTCGACGATCTGACTAAAATAACTTATAACAACTTTCTTAAAAACAAGCATCAATACAAAGTTGCACCAAAGTTCTATGTGATCAACTTCGACGACCTTGCCCGCTCTCACAGATGCAATCCAATAGAACCTTCCGGTCTTTCCGACATCACAGATGCTGCCGAGTCCGCAAGAACGATCCTGATGGGCCTGAATAAGGAATGGATCAGGCGGCAGGGCGATTTTTTTGTTGAATCACCTATTAATTTTCTGACTGCTATCATCTGGTATCTGCGAAAATATCAGAATGGCGAGTTCTGTACACTGCCGCATGTCATTGAGCTGATGCAGGTACAACAGGATAAATTATTTACTGTCCTTCGTGCTGAGCCTGAGATTCAGACGCTGATCAGCCCGTTTGTTTCTGCATTTATAAACGATGCCACGCAGCAGCTTGAGGGCCAGATTGCTACTGCTCAGATATCAATGGCGAGGCTCTCCTCCCCATCTTTGTATTATGTATTGTCCGGAAATGACTTCAGCCTTGAAATCAATGACCCTGATGAGCCCAAGATTGTATGTATGGGCAACAATCCTCAGAAATTACTGACCTACGGAGCGGTGCTTTCGCTCTATGTCACAAGGCTGATCAAACTTGTAAACAAAAAAGGCAGACTGAAAAGCAGCCTGGTTTTTGATGAATTCCCGACCATCTATCTCAATCATGTAGATAGTCTGATGGCAACCGCCCGCAGCAATAAGGTAGCGACAACACTGGGCCTTCAGGACCTGAGCCAGCTCCGAAAGGAATATGGCCGTGAGCAGGCTGATGTGATTATGAACATTACCGGAAACATCATCAGCGGTCAGGTATCCGGCGATACGGCCAAACAGCTCTCTGAGCGTGTAGGCAGGATCATGCAGGACCGGACAAGCTTTTCGATTAACAGGACAGACACCTCTGTAAGCCGCTCCAAACAACTGGATGCTGCCTTGCCGGCTTCAAAAATAAATACACTCAGCTCGGGGGAATTTATCGGGCTTGTATCTGATAATCCGGATAAGAAGGTTGATCTGAAGGCTTTCCACTGTGAAATCCTCAATGAACACAACCAGATCAAAAAGCAGGAGGCCTCATACCAGGAAATACCTTTGATCAGAAACCTTGACAACGCAATCGTACAGCGAAACTTCGATCAGATCCGTCAGGATGTGCAGGACATTATCGATTCAGAGATTGCAGACATGCTCAATAACCCTGAGCTGGAATATCTGGTTCTGGTAAAATAGGTGCCGTTTTGCCGGCAAAAGCCATTTACATCAGGAGCTAATTGACAAGAATGGAGATCGTTCCATCTTTGCAATGACCAAACAGCAAGACGGATTAAAGTATTAACTAAAAAATTTAACAGACTGACGGCATGGGCCGCCCTGCAATCCCCAATGGCTAAAAGCTACTGTCTATTTCATAGCATCGGTTTTAAGATATCTGTTAAAGTGTGATATGGTATGGGCAGTAATGGTGTGGTACACTTTCGGAGCGGGGCATTTTCCCGATAATCTGACAATAGTTGGAAATGAAGAAAAATCCTGATGCCCTGCAGAATCAATTTTTACGACCTGCTTTGTTGTTTTGACTTTCCTTAAAAAGTTATACGTAGAATCTTTCTTAGATATCTTGGCTTCAGGGTTACTCTCTAATCGCAGGTAAGGCACAGACAAACCGGTCTTTTTGAAGAATGGGGTATTGACAGTATATTCAAAATCCTGATCCTCTGATATTGAATAACCATAATGGTGGACCTCAGAACCATCTAATGATACGATAGCATCAACGCCTTGCGATTGCATGGCCCAGATGACGCCGGCAAATCCCCCCCAACTGTAACCTAATACACCAATTTTTGTTGTATCTATCCCAGCCATGAGTTTCAAGCGGTTTACAATTTGATCAGCATCCCTGACCTGCTCCATCAGGTCTGCATTTTTCATCGTCATATCACCAGGATAACGTCCAATTGAGTTAACGCAGGCAATGATATAGCCCTGGCTAACGAGAGATTCAAAAAGCAGGTAGTTCTCGTAACCCATCGAACCGAAACTTGCGAAGTATAAGAGGAGAGGGAATTGACGGGATACTGGCTTAGCCTGATTGTATGTATGGGTAGGGCTTTTCAAAAGAAGAGCCGGTTGAGAACAGCCAAAGCCATCGCAAAATGACTTAGCAAAAGTTATGGGTAAGCTATCAAACTTCTGAGGAGCAGCGTAAAAATTAGCCCTGTCTTGCAACAATTGTAGAAAATACCTGAATTTCAGCGTTGAATCCGATTCACCCGGTTGCGCCGGGTACCAGAGATCAATATCGATCGGTCGAAAGTACAATGGGTCGCTTTGCTCTACACCTGGTCTGTAAGTTCTCGAACTGTCAATAAATGACATAGCTCGGTATCCTACCTGGTAAACCATTGTACTGTCCACGGATCTTTGACTGGTATCTTTGTCAGAATTACATGCCGCCATTATTAACAAAATCAGGCATGAAGGAAGGTAATCAATTTTCACCATGAGCGTTTAAATCTATTGTAACCAGGGATTCCCGTTAATCAGGTACGCAGACCTACGCTGTTACGTTGCTGATTTCTCAAACGATTTACCACTGACAGGATCCTCAGAGATTAATTCCATCAGCCATTTGGTATGAGCTGCAGCCAGGGATTTACCAACCCAGGGCTCTCCGTAACAGGCCGCAAATCATTCATATTTATCAATTCGAAGTTTAGATGTTTTTGCTCATTAATTAAGGATTACTGAGATGATGTGCCAATCCGAAATCCTGCCTTTTTTAAACGGACCTAGCCATTTAAAGCAGGAAACGTAAGTAAAACTCTGAACTTATTCCCCTCGTAGGCTCTTCACGGGGTTCGTCAAAGCTGCTTTGACACTGTGAAAACTTACAGTTACCAGCGCAATTCCTGCTGCCAGCACACCTGCTACCAAAAATATCCATAACTTGATGTCAGTTTTATACGCGAAGTCCTGTAGCCACCAGGTCATAGCGTACCAGGCAAGAGGCGAAGCTAACAGAATAGCCAGACCTACCGGCCTGAGAAAATCCCTTGACAAGAGCATGACGACGCTGCCAATGCTGGCTCCCACCACTTTTCGGATACCAATTTCCTTTGTACGATTTTTTGCCGTGAACATCGCCAAACCCAATAGACCTGAGCAGGCAATACTAATTGCTACTACCGCAAACCAACTAAACAGATCGGCTACCCGTTCATCCGATTCGTACTGCCTTTGAAAATGATCATCCAGGAAAAAAAATTCAAATGCATTACCGGGAAATGCTTCCTGATAGTCTTTTTGAAGCATTGCGATTGATTGCCCCGGATGATTGCTCCGTAATCCAATCGTCAAAAAGCTACCATTCCAGGGGATATGCTGAAAAATAATTGGACGATTTGCTGTTTTTAGGGATTGCTGATGGAAGTCATTGACGACGCCGACAATCTTCTTAGGTATCACGTCGCCAATTTCCTGATTGATTGCCTGTTCAGCGGATGCAAAGCCAAAAGCCTTCAAGGCACTTGTGTTAATAATAACAGATTCGTTATCAAGTGATAAATCCTTGCTAAAATTTCGTCCCGCCAGCAGCTTTATGTTATATGTCGGTATAAAATCTTCATCAACAGCTAACATATTGCACAGTTTAAAATCGGTGGTAGCCTGATGGAATCGTTGCCATTCTGCTGTCCAGAAAATTTCCTGCCCCGGAACTTCGGAGGAAGCAGTTACGTGGCGGATATCGGTATGCGATAACATCCGGTCTTTAAAAGAGCGAATGTCATTGGTAAAGCTGTCTGTTCGTAATATTTTGGGAGCTTTAACTATAAGCTGCTGGTTGATATTCATTCCCAGATCTTGCTGCTGCATAAAAGTAAGCTGTTGATTAATGACCAGTGTAGCAATAATCAGGAAAATCGAAGCTGTAAATTGAAATACTACTAAGGATTTACGGAAAGATTCACCTCCAGTTTGCTTAGGTAAATACCCTTTTAAAATTGCAATCGGTTTAAACGAGGAAAGGACAAAAGCAGGGTAAAGTGCAGAAAGCAAAAAACCGGAAAAAATTACAGTTAAGGATACGATCCAAAATAAGGGATTCACAAGCATCGAAAAGCTACCGGTAGTCTGAATCCAGTCAGAAAAGATTACCAGCACGAGTGAAAACAGACCAATTCCGATGCACACAGATAACAAGTTAAAACCGAGAGACTCAAGAAAGAATTGCTGCATCAGTTGTCTTTTTTCACAGCCCAGTGCCTTGCGGAGACCTACTTCCTTAGCTCGTTCAATACCTCTGGCCGTGGATAGGTTTATAAAATTAAGCCAGCCTATGGCTAAAATCAGAAAAGCAACCAGAATAAGCACATAAACGATTCCAATTTTGCCGTTTGGTTCGATTTCTGATGCCGTTTGAGAGTAAAGGTGAATGGAACGCAGGGGTTGTAAAGCGAAAGTTTGCCTGACATTATATTTTCTCAGTTGTTTACCAATATGCTTTTCTATTACCCCAGACAGCCGACTCTCCAATGCTTTTGGCAAGGTACCTGGTTTAAGTAGCAGATACGTATAGAAATTAGCCCAGTACCAGCCTCCGGTGGCAAACTGCTGATTTTTAAGCAGATTCTGGATGGCAAAAACAAAATCGAAATGGATATGACTATTCACTGGAATATCAGCAAACACCCCCTCCACGATGTAGTCACCTCCCTGCCAGTCTGAACTTAAAGAAAGCGTTTTGCCAATCGGATTATGCCGACCAAAATACTTACGGGCCATCGTTTCTGAAATCACAACGGACTCAGGCCGACGCAGCACCTGATTGGCAGCACCTTTTAGCAACGGGAATGAAAATACATCAAATAAAGAAGAGTCCGCATAAAATGCCTTTTTCTCATGATGGCTGACCAATTCTCCCGATGGTTTCCGGTAACTGATCATACCATCTGCCCGGTGCAGCCGAACAAAATTCTCAACCTCAGGAAAGGTCTCTTTTATGGCCGGAGCTTCCGCGTGATAGCTGACCGTGCTGCTGCTGGTAAGAATGCCCTGCTTATAATCATCGAGTCGGATACGATAGATGTTATCTGCGCCGGTATGGAATTCATCATAGCTAAACTCAGAGAATACATATTGCGTGATCAGGAGAAAGGTAGTTATACTAGCAGCTAACCCAAATATCATAATGAATGAAATTGCCTTATTCTTCAACAGATTACGCCAGGCAACTGTGATGTAATTTTGTATCATAGCCAACGTGAGTTTAAATCGGACAATGAGTTTATGTCGTGTCTTAATGATTACAAGTTAAATATATAACTTATTTACTGGTTCACAAACTACACTATTAGTTGATCGGTGAAATCAATCTGTTGCTATAGAGCCTTTACATTCTCTCAAAACCTATGTTTGGATGAATCAGACTGGCAAAATATCTCTGTTAAAATATTGCAAAGCAATTCTGAAATTCACCCACGACAGCGTGCCGGGCTAATTTTGTTATGGTTACTAATCAGATGAGGTTATGTTACGTGTAAACAGTGCTTTCCCAACATGCGTTTGTGATGAAAGTGTCAGTTCAAAGAAAAAAAAATTAGCCTGTCACAATTATGACCACGCCTAACCGATTCGAAGATGCTCAAATACTAAGAACAGCACTCACATAATTATCTGGTCAGCACGTTGCAATTAACGTATCGCTCCAAGAACTTTTCGTATACCGATTTCTTTTGTGCGCTGTTCTGCCATGTATGTAGCCAATCCGAGCAGGCCAGGACACAGTCAATATATAAAAAAGGCTGTAGACTGTTATGATTGGCGCTCAGAGGTGAATAAGCTTGCTTTAAAACAACAAATACCGGATCCGGACACTGTAAAAGATCTGCATTTAAGCTATATCCATATGACCTGCATGTGGCTTTTTTGAAGCCGAACCCCACCTGCAAGAACTCGTGATTTATTACTATCTTTCCAGGCACTACCAGTCTTCACTTGTACGCACAAAACAATTCTGAAATTGCCTACGCCTAGCAAAACGTTTCCTGCCAACTGCCAATCAATTCGAGTCTGTTTATTTAGCTGGCAGGGGCATTTAATGCATACAGTTGTTTTATGTCAAGAAGAAACAGTATCCTCACGCAGGCGGTCCAGATGCTGACTATTTTAGGAGAGCCCAAAATCCAGTAGTTGCTCATTATTCCTAGTTTCATCACCGTGTTCATTACTCCCTATACAATCAGTATGTCTATCAGTACAGGCAAAATTAGAAACGATACAGGCCAAAGCACCTTTTGTTGATTTCCAATCAGCTTATATGCCCTGCGCAGCGGCACCAGACAGCCGCATACAACCAGCACCAATCCCATTATGCACGACAAGTATTTGCCCTGCAAATGTTACTACAGCAAGAGGCTCTGTATCCGGACACGGTTTACTTATCACTTTGGGATGCTAATTCCGGCATTAGTGACTAGTTTTACGGCTATGGCACAACTAATCAACCTCCGGTCTTTCAAGCAATTCTTCAGATCCACATCTATTGGTGGTATTATTCTCATTTTTTGTGTGATCACATCCTTAATCATTGCAAACACAGGCTTAGGGCCCGGCTTAGAAGCAATTCTCGCAACTGAGCTCGGTGCAAACTTTGCGGGCATTCACCTGCGTTACCCTATCATACTTTGGATTAATGATGGGTTGATGGCCATTTTCTTCCTTTTAGTGGGACTGGAAATCAAGCGGGAAATGGTAGAGGGAGAACTCTCATCTTTCAAAAAAGCGTCATTGCCCATACTGGCAGCGATTGGAGGTGTGATGGCTCCCGCACTGATATACTTCTCATTTAATTACGGCTCTCAGACAGCCGGCGGCTGGGGTATACCTATGGCAACGGATATCGCTTTTGCGATTGCCGTGATTTCGATGCTGGGAAAACGCGTACCGTCGTCGCTGAAAATATTTCTTTCTGCACTGGCCATCGTTGACGATCTGATGGCGATTTTAGTGATTGCCTTATTTTACTCCACTGACATTCATTTTACATATTTATTTTATGCGTCCGGCATTTTTGGCTTTTTGCTTCTGCTTAATAAATTGAAAGTAAAAAATCTGGCTGCATACCTGATTCCCGGCCTTTTTATATGGTATTTTGTGCATCATTCGGGGGTGCATGCAACCATTGCGGGGGTGTTAACTGCGTTTGCTATACCGACTACTCCGGACGCGACCGAATCCCCGCTGGAAAAACTTGAGCATATCCTGGTCAACCCGGTCAATTTTCTGATTATGCCCATATTTGCACTTGCAAATACCAATATTCATTTTGAACCGATCATGCTGCTGGGGTTGACTACCGTGTTGGGTATGGGAATTATCGCCGGCCTTGTCATTGGAAAGCCTCTTGGAATTACCATTTTTTCCTGGATTGCCGTAAAGTTAGGAATTGCCAAAATGCCCAAGCATGCATCATGGCTACACATCATTGGTGTAGGAATGCTTGGAGGGATAGGCTTTACCATGTCTATATTTATAGCTCTGCTTTCATTTTCAGGAATGGAATTGGTATTGGCAGAAGCCAAATTTTCTATATTAATCGCTTCTATTGTATCCGGAATTTTAGGCTATTTATGGCTGGGTAAAGTTGATAAAAGAAGCAAAAGATTGCCAGATACAGACCTGACAGAAGGTATATAATATTTTTTCACGACGAACTCAGGGCAGGCACGCGCACAGAATTAAGCAGAAAATGTGCTCCTGCAGGACATTGGCCAGTAGCACCGGAAAAACAGGCCGCAGCGGCATACCGCTATGAAAATACACACCTGTATCTAACAATTTGTCCGTTCAATAATCAAGGTTTTGCGGCATTTCTACCCAAACTCGACAGTGCATCTTTCGAATGGTTTGTACAAAAAGTAGAAGATACTATAGCGCAAAACGAGGCTGCCCGCGCAGTCACTTTTTAAATGTGCCGGGCCTGGGTGGGAAGTAGTAACATTCCGGCGAGAGTGAGAAACGACAACCTGAAACATGATTCCAGATATTCCAGAAAGTTTTAAAACATTTCATTATTTGTAATTATACCATTATTTATTTATAATATTGATGTAGTAAATAAACTACAAACTCATCAAACTATTTTATGAAAAACTAATTTTCTCAGCTGCGATACTATTGGCGACAATGGTAACCTCATGTACTGACAATCGAATCGAAAGCCAGTCACAACAGGAAATCAGTAAATCCGAGGCCGATAATGCCGGTAATGCGTTTGTAAGGCAGGCAATTGACTCCAACAACGCGAAACAAAACCTTGTATCATCAGCCCGCAGCTCTGGCGGGGCAACTTGGTACTTCACACCGTATGGCTATCAAATGACCGGCTCTTTGACAAGCTATTCTAAAGCAGTTTCTGCTTATATCAGTAATACCAATAGCTTTCCGATTATCGTCGCCGTTACCGGGCAGCTTCGGATCAACTCACCTAGTTTGAGTTGTTCAGGCGGCGGGACTTGTATGTGGGATGATTCACCGAGTTACACAAATCCATTCGGATATGGGGGTGGCAGAGTTATTCTAGGTCCCGGCGTTTCGGCTACTTTGAATTTTACAGCTGAAATGAGAAGCACGTCAAGTGTTGAAGGTTGGCTATGGATTGAGCACATTGCTCCCACTCACATTGCCAACAATCAGACAGACGATTTTATTTACCTGATCAGAGGAGTGTAGTTTTTGTCAGGGGTACGAGTAATGCTACCCCTGTTTTTCTACGCGTCTCTATAAGGACTGACCCATCCTTAATTCATTCCATAACAGCATCGCGTCAATTGTAATCACTACGTTTACCGAAACCTGATCTGGTCTCAGAGTATCCGTGCGCCAACCAGGGCAAATCCTTTTACCTATCCTTTAACTGGCCTGCGCAATATCTTTAACGAAACAAGACAGCAACCAAACTAAAATCTACTTTTTCTCGTCTGCAAAACCATCATCCTGTAAGCGCCGGGGTATGTGTTCACAAAACTGACCGGCGCTTCAGCAGCTAATTACCTTCTGATAAGTAATAAAAAACCTTGAATACACATGCTAATTAATCGTTAGAATGCAATGGCATTTTCTTCGTTGTCGTTATTTTGCACCCTATCTGTAATTGATCATATTTGACTTTGCCCGGCATTTTGTAATTTGCACATTTAGCCATAACCCGTAATTGATGCATCCTTCCTTTTCACAGTCAGCTTCCGCTGGCCAGTATCCCAACAGCAAAGTCCTTTACATCGATCATCTCAAAGTGCTGCTCACCGCACTGGTCATAGTACACCATGCCCTTGTAACTTATGGCGCTCCCGGCGGCTGGTACTATTTTGAGAAAACCCAGTCGGCCGGCGCAACCATTCCTATGACAATGGCCGTAAGCGTTAATCAGTCCTTTTTTATGGGCTTTTTCTTTTTTCTCTCCGCACTCTTTATTCCCGGTTCCCTAAAACGTAAAGGGAGCGCAGTTTTCATCAAAGATCGATTTTTCAGATTAGGAATTCCAGTGATTTACTATTCTTTGATACAGGCCACAATTATGAATTTTCTGGTTTACCGCTATGGACAAAACCATGATATTTCATTTACACAGTTTCTTTCAGGTTATGACGGGTGGATCGATGTTGGCGTGCTCTGGTTTGTGCTCGCCCTGCTGCTTTTCACTCTATTTTACCTGGTTTGGACCAGAATCGCTAAACCTGATTTTAAAGACCTGCCACTACCATCGCTTCAACAAATTCTGGTTTTCGCTGCAGTGCTTGGGCTCATCACTTTTCTGACCAGGACTGTTTTTGCGGTGGGCTGGGTTTTACAACCGCTGGGGTTTCAGCCAGGACATTTCCCGCAGTACATAGCGATGTTTGTTTTTGGATTGATTGCAGCAGAAAACCAATGGATCCGGCAAATTGACCGGCAGCATTACCGAAAGCTGACCATCTTTATTTTTTGTATGGTTTTCATCGGCTTTCCGCTTATTTTTTCTCTTAAAATTGTCTTTGGACAACCACTTGAATGGTTTGTGGGCGGGTGGCATATGGCCGCACTACTTTATGCATTCTGGGAACAGATCATAGGTATTTCCATAATGGCAGCCTTGCTGGCAATTGGAAAAAATAAGTTGAATGTGCACTCCCGCTTCATGGATAAAATGTCGCGCTGCGCCTTCGCCGTTTACATTATACATCCATTTGTGCTGGTGGTACTATCGCTTTTACTCAAAGACTGGGCAATAGACCCCGCTGTTAAATTCCTGATCGTGGCACCGCTAGGTATTATAACAAGTTTCCTGTTAGGTTATCTTGTTGTAAAAATCCCGCGTGTTAATCAAGTCGTCTAGGAATGTGTGGCATAAAGAGCAATTTCAATTTTTCAGAAAAACTGATGCAATTCTGATGAACAGATCAGGACCGTGGCGTTCATAGACCGAAATTTCGGTCTATGAAGCTAATAAACTGCTAAAATCATCTCCCAATAGTGCCAAGCTGGACGTGCATTCAAAGGCTGATAAAAATACTCTCCAGAACAGAGACTGTTCAATGATAACGCACGGCGCTAGCCAGGTAGCCGTGGATCATTTTTTCGGGAACGGATACCCAAGCCCCAGACTGCTTTCCTTAAAAGTATTTCAGATTTTGTATTCACACCCCGGATTTTCGCCATTTTTTCACCTGGGCCCTGTTGTGGCGAACCCATTGGCTTTATTGAACGTGGGTACTTTTATTTCTTCCATAGGTGTTTTATGAAGATGGAGAAAGCTTATAAGAATATTATAGCATATGATATGGCTATTTTGAAAGGCAATGAGTAACTAATGGAAATATTAAGAGAACTTACTAAAGGAGTGAAATTATGCGAAGTAATCATCACTAAAAATGCTTTAATGGCTTGTCTTACAAGGCATAGTATAAGATTACATCTCATTATAAAAAAGTGATGATAATCCGCAATTGTTTTTTCTCCTGTCACTTCATGCCATTTACTTACGGGTAATTGAGAAGTAATGATAAAAAATACAATTGTTCGTTCAGGTGCGCACAAGATGGTGTTTCCCCTTACTGAGTTTTTTGATCCGTAACGGACACTCGCTGTAACTCGCCAGTCATTTCTTTAATAATTCCATTCACTATAACACTTTGGGCACTTAGTTTCGGCAGAGGGCAGATACATAAAAAACAAATCATGCATGCGGTCAGACGCAGCTGATTTCTAATCCAGCGAACGGAATAGCAAAATTTTTCCATAGATATAAATATGAATCACTGAATAACATATACCATAATATCATGTACGCAAAGTAAAAGGGTTACTTGGATAATTATTTAGCACTGCTGATCAAATATCCAAACAAATTGCACAGTCAAACAGGATTTTATAATGATGTGATTATACCATGTAAAATTAGTAACTAAGCGGCCTGTCATCTATTAAAATGGATCAACCCACATGTCTGTTTACCTGCAATAACATTTTCAAACTATATCCTCGAAGCCACGCAGTTCCAGTGATCAGAGACAGGAGCGACATTTTAACAGAAACCTACCTGAGCAACAACACTCATGTATTCTGGCTCACTTCTTCAAGCGAATCAATCTTGTGTGGTTAAGGGAATTCGACTGGACCATCTCCAACTCACGGACAGACGATTTGCAGTATACGCAAAAATACTTCCGCGCACTTTTTATCTGGTCAATCGTAACTGCACTAGCTCAAATGTTCAAAACAATGGAACAAATGTTCATTCCATACGTATTCGGCTACATTCAGGCTGACTATCTTGTACCCCATGGCAGGTGTTCCAATCTGACGAGACAGACGTATATCCATATCAGTTATTAACATTCCCTGAGTCAGTGAACCTGTCCGATGATAAACAAAGTATTCCGCATGGACAGCCCTTAAAAATAATATTTTTAAAAGTTTTTCTTGGAATTTTAAAAAAAATACGATCTTTGCTTTACGGTGCCATTCATTATTGGTCAGTTTAATCTTACTGGCACTTTTTTTGACACGCGTTAGCAATTGCAATCAAACATAAGCACGTTAGAAGTTACTGTCGGTCCGGCATTGACGATCGTAATCAATACATACGCATCGCAGTCATGGTTATCTGGCAAGCAGAGCGGCCATTGTATCTGCTTTTCATCAATTGTTCCAATAACAAACCCGGTAATCCCACAACGCCTATGCTGAATCATTTAAATAGATCGTTCGCAGTTTACATATTTAGCTATCTGCTTGTGAGTGCCGTCCATGGCCAGCAGCAGCGAGCTCCCAGCGCCCACACACTTAGAGACCGTTTCCGGGATGATTTTATGATCGGAACGGCTGTAAATGCCAGGCAAGTTCAGGAACGTATTCCGATGGAAACACAGCTGCTGGCTACTCAGTTTAATGCAATAACGCCTGAGAACGTAATGAAGGCGCAGAGCCTTCAGCCCCGCTGGAACAGTTTTAACTTTGAGCAGGCCGACCAGCTCATCGAATTCAGCAAGAAGTATCACATGAACGTAAATGCACATACGCTGATATGGCATAGCCAACTGCCTCGCTTTGTGCGCTCTTTGCAGACTGCAGACTCGTTGAAACTCTTTATGTCCAATCACATAAATACTGTGGCTGGCAGATACTACGGAAAGGTTCAGTCCTGGGATGTTGTCAACGAGGCATTAAATGAAGACGGCACACTGCGCAAATCCGTGTTTTATGACAAGTTAGGAGAAAACTATATCATAGAGGCATTCCGCCTTGCTCAGGCTGCCACACCCGGCACAGACCTGTACTACAATGATTACAATAATGAAAAGCCCGCCAAAAGAGCAGGCTGTATAGAAATTATAAAAAAAATTCAGGCGGCGGGAGTAAAAATTGATGGCGTGGGTATACAAGGACACTGGCATCTGGGACAGCTACCGATCAAAGATATCGAAGAAAGTATCCTTCAATATGCTGCCTTGGGCCTCAAAGTTGCGATCACAGAACTTGATATTGAAGTACTTAAACGCAATTTTCAGGGTGCAGAAATCAGTCAGCGAATGAACAGCGATCCCTCGCTTGATCCCTACAAAGAAAGTCTTCCGGATAGTATACAGCAGCGCCTGGCCGAAGATTACGATGCACTATTTAAATTATTCGTAAAACATAAAGACAAAATCGCCCGTGTAACGTTCTGGGGAGTCCACGACGGGCAAAGCTGGCTTAACGGCTGGCCTGTGGCAGGAAGAACTAATTATCCGCTGCTATTTGATCGTCAGTATAGGCCAAAACCTGCTTTTTATAAAGTTATAGACTCCGAATAACAGTTTTTTTAATACTCACCTATAACCAGCATCTTAAAATTAGATGAACACTCACGCCCTATCCATTATCTTAGCAGCATCTATGACCGTCTCAACGGCATGGGCTCAGACCATCACAGAGGATTTCAAGCCTTCAGAGCTTAATCAGCCAGGACAACAGTATCCACAAGTGAATTCTCAGGGTTATGCCCGCTTCCGTATCAAGGCGCCACAAGCCGATAGCGTAAAGGTGAGCCTTGGCCTTGGGGGAAGAGGGGGTACAAGATTAACCAAGGACACAGATGGATTCTTCACGGGTACCACTGAAGGCCCTATGGATGAAGGATTTCATTATTATCACCTGACGATGGACGGAGCGACTGTCAACGATCCTGGCGCGATGAATTACTACGGCTCGATCCGGTGGGAAAGCGGCATTGAAATCCCGGCACATGATAGAGAGTTTTACCAGCTCAAAGATGTACCTCATGGCCATGTGCAGCAGGTTTTGTTTCCATCCAAAAGCACCAATACATCCCGCCGGGCTTTTGTCTATACACCGCCAGGGTATGATAAATCAGATAAGCGCTATCCTGTGCTCTACCTTCAGCACGGCTGGGGAGAGGATGAGACCGCGTGGAGCAATCAGGGCCGGGCAAACCTGATTATGGACAACCTGATTGCAGAAAGGAAAATTGAGCCCTTCATTATTGTGATGACCTACGGAATGACCAACGAAGTGAAGATGGGCAAAATCAGAGAATTTAAGATTGAGCCCTTTCAAACTGTGCTGACCCAGGAGCTGATACCTTACGTAGATGCTACCTTCCGTACGCTAACCGAACGCCGCAGCCGCGCGATGGCAGGTCTGTCGATGGGCGGAATGGAAACGCGCACAATTACCTTAAACAAGCCTGAACTGTTTAGTTATTACGCGCTTTTAAGCGGCGGTGTATATGCTCCACAGGACCTGAAAGATAAACCTAAACCATCGCTGGTATTTCTGAGTGCAGGTAGCAAGGAGAGACCAGACGGAGTGCGTAATGCGGCAGCTTCACTGAAATCTGCCGGTTACAACGCAGTTTCATACGTGTCTGAAGGTACTGCACATGAGTTCCAGACATGGCGCCGCAGTCTGTACCAGTTGGCTCCATTATTATTTAAATAATTATTGATTTAAACCATTCGCAGACGTTGGATACTTTCCTGTTCAAAAGTCTGCGAATCACTCCAGCTTCGGGGATTGCGGTATATCTTCGGAGCTGTTACCGCTATTGCAGATAACTTCCGCACGTCTCAAGGCCAAGCGCTGAGCGTGCGCCTGCTTCCAATCTCCAAAAGTATTTCTTCCTGCTTCACAGTTTTTCGCTGATTCTGTCTCTGCGAACCCGAAACCCTTGTACTGAGTCAGATACCCGCTTGTTATGAGAGCCGGCAGAATCCCTATTCCGGAAAATCCTGGTAAAAGACATGCATCTGACCCAATAGCCTCCAATTAGCTTTAAACAAGGCGCCATTCTATACTGCCTTTTCAGATCAGTTTACTTGATTCCACCAGACAAGAATGCAGTTAAAGAGGTTTTGCCCCAACCGATCTTCCATATAGGCTGTAAAGGCGATATCGGTGTGACAGGCCGGATAGGTGTGATCTTCTGCATGCCCTTCATTGGTTCAATTTTGGTGATCATATTAGCTGCGCCATCCCTGGCACCCACCGCGCATCCTTTCTTATCGTAAATGACTCCGTTTTCATACCAGCCCAGAAAATTTCCGTTGAAGCCGATTACACACGCATCATTTCCTTCCTGTTCTATGAAAGCTACAGGTTTGCCGTCCCACATATAAATGGTCGCTTGCTGGTCATAATCAATGTAGGCCAGCGGATCTCCCCCACTATTAAATAGTGATATCTGTTGTGCAAATAATGTTGATACCGAAAACAACGCCGGGATCAGGAATATTATTTTTTTCATTCTCTGGAAGGATTTAAGGGTTATGTATGTGCCCGGCTACGTAAAGCCCAGACAATAGCTACACCAGTAATGATTCTGTCGCGTCGCAATTTATTCAATCCTTGTTTGTCTTGTTGATATTCTTTCAATCACAATGACAAAAAAAGGTAAAATGCCTGAATAACCATGGCCTGGTACAGGTCTGCAAGATATGGAAAAATGCTGCTCTGCCTGGCGTAGTTTTTGTATCTGCCTGTATAAACAAGAAAGAATCATGGCAAACACAGAGAAAAAATCAGGGGACGAGATTCAGCAGGACGCTGAAGACGCCCAGACATTGAAAGGATCTAATACGGTGAAGGATCCTGATGAATGGACAACGGGTCAGGAACCGATGACGGGCGCTCAGCAATCCTATCTGAAAACGTTATCAGAAGAAGCGGGTGAAGAGCTCGACACTAACCTTACAAAAGCTGAAGCTTCAAAACGTATTGACGAACTGCAGCATAAAACAGGCAGAGGCCTTGCCAACTAACGCATCAACCGATAATCCGGACAAGGCATCTATCTGATTGCACTTGTCCGGCTTTTTATTGCCCGTATAAATAAGAAGTACGAACAATCCGTTTCCAGTAAGATAAAGTTAATCTTCAAACGCAGAGTTGAT
The DNA here is from genome assembly GCF_003383615.1 of Dyadobacter luteus. Taxonomy (GTDB): domain Bacteria; phylum Bacteroidota; class Bacteroidia; order Cytophagales; family Spirosomataceae; genus Dyadobacter; species Dyadobacter luteus. The sequence continues at coordinate 189,313 of NZ_QNUL01000002.1, read as the reverse complement.
CTACTAAAATTTCACCAGTTTTTTGCAGGAAGCCAGCCGTTTTATCTCTGCCAGACATCTTACTTCGAATAACCTTAACTTGCCATTTTTGCTGCAACGCTTTCATTCGTGAATTGCCGCCCCGACTGCTCCAAAGCACTGAAGCTACGCCTTCAATCAGCTTCCCTTGTTGATCTTTTAAGCGTGTACTTTATATATACTCTGCCTCTTCAAAACACAAATTCTCTCAGAACGGATCACTGAAATATCCTAAGTCATACAAAGAATGACATTACTTTCAAATTACAAGTAGAAAAATACATCTTCTTTATTCTGCCCCTACCCCGCAAACATCAGCATTCCTATTTGAAACCAACTCACTTTAAAAGACTTCCCTAATGTCTTAAGACCCACACAGCCACAGGTCATATCGAAAGTTACAGAATTCATACTGACGGCAGCAAGTCTTCGCCTTGCCGGCAGCTCATTTAGCCATCTGCTCTTACCCCACCCGCCGTAAAGGTGCCGCCGGACTTGCAACCAGGGGGCTTTGCCCCGTCAGATTTCTTCTGTGCAGGGCCAGCGAATGCCCAGGGCAGGTGCCGGGCGCAATTGATCTTTTTAATATTTAAGCGCATGAAAGCTACAGTTGAATTTCGCATTTACGTTGGTACTTACGCCAAGTACAACAATGGTTCAATCTTTGGATCATGGTTGGATTTATCCCAGTATCCCGGATCCGAAGCATTTTATCAGGCCTGCAGCAAACTGCACAAGGACGAATCAGACCCAGAGTTCATGTTTCAGGATTGGGAAGGAATGCCTGATTTTCTGATCAGTGAAAGTTATCTGAGCCCTTTGTGCTTTCAGTATCTGGATATAGTATCGGATATGGAGCAGCACCGCGCTGAAGCGTTTGAGATTTATTGCAGTCAGATCGCCAGGTGGTCTGCAGATGGCGACCTGGATGAGCAGCTTCAGAATTTTGATGAATGCTATCAGGGGTATTATGCAGAGTCCGCAACAGATCCCCAGCTGGAATATGCATATGAGTATGTAGATCAGACGGGAATGCTTTCAGATGTGTCCCCGACCGTTCAGAGGTACTTCGACTACGAAGCATTTGCCAGAGACCTTTTTATGGACACTTACACTCAGATTAACGGTCATGTGTTCTTCGATTACTGACCAAAAGGGCTACGGCCCTTTTTTATGTCTGTCCCGTCTCTGACAATTCAGTTTATTACCTGATTTGAGATATGCTAGAAAGAAAAAGTACCGATAACTCAGAGGTAAATAGCTATTAGGGGCTCTGGCGTATTGAAGAGAAATTTCTTTAAGCGCAATGCAACGGGTTAAAATGAAAATTGTGTCTAACAACTAGAAACCAATAGATAACGAATTTTAACCCGTCCCGGATACCATCGAAAAAGTGGTAGCCGCATTCGGCTAATTAAAAGTACAAACGCGATCCGTAAAACAATTACCCTGACAATGATGACAAAGCTATGTTTTTGGATTGCGTACATGAGCGAAACCGGTGGCAGACGGCGGTTCTCAAAACTGTCGGTTGCTGTAACACTTTTATCCTTGTTGTTTTGCCTCACTTACGGATTCACTTTTCAAAAAAAGAAAACAAAAGTTGGTAAATCTCACATCAAAAGTTTTTCCACACGAAATAGTATTTCAATAGACGAATATAAAGAGTTGAGAAGATTTGCTGATTTAGAGAGAACGAAACGAGTTTTCGAACATGACAATTTAAATGGCAGTTATACTCTGGATAGTATTCGTATTGTAGGGAAGAAAAATCTTGCTATATATGCTGAACCAATTCAGGATTCGCTACAATAACCGGAAAGCCATACAGTGCAGGCGGCATCCTGGTATTGCAGTTGCGGATAGATTGGTGATCCGGTTTGCAGGTAAACCGAGGAATGACATAGACAGGCGCATTCGCAAGTACACTAACGGATACATAGACATGAATATACATAGACCAAGCCTAATTGGCGTAGCTTCTGCTTTTCTGTGGAGGTGCAACAGTGATGAGATAATCCCTGCGGCTGAAGAGCTATTTCCAGTCGAATATACTTTTGTGAACGCATCAGCCAATCAGCTCCATACGGTCAACCTTACCGCACAAACTCATTTCCCCAAAGAGCAGACCACTAATATTCGCTAGAAAAACTTTGTAGGTGTCAAGGGTTCCGAATCTGTTAAAATAGTTGTTGATACCAGCGCAAGCACAAAATCTTTCGGGTACATTGGTTGTAAAACCCAGCTTCAGGTAAATGTAACCGAGAGACGTCCCGGCGAGCTGCTTATATTTCTAAATGGATCACAGACCAGGACTCCATACAATCAAAAGAAAATGCCCACGTGATATTTACGTGGCCAACCGACACGCTGAAGGCTACAAAGATCCAAGGGCATACTTAGCTGAATTGTAAATTCTAACCGCTTTCTATTACCAAACAACGCTGTGAGCTGCAACATACCCACTCGCCACAGCCGCTTTGTCACAGCCCAAATCAATAAGCGGCATGCGGGTCATGTCTTTTATTCTTGAACCGGCACGCTGACGTGAAGTACATATGGTTTATTATCACATTTTCCCTTAGGATTATTGGATATAAAAGCGATGTTTGCTTATTTGTGAGCACATACCTCCTGTATTCATTGAAATCTTGATGAAGAGTGCTGAAAATTCGATCACTAAGCCTGCGTTATGTCCTTTGATCTGGTGAGCTTTTGGCGGAAGAACAGGTATTTGAATATAGGAAAACACCTATTCCTCTGCTGGTTATATGGCGTGTATATTATTTCTGATTTCTCGGTAACTGCGGGAACATCTGGCAATGACAAATGGAACAATATTCTGTTTATCAGCATTTTTTCAGTCATCATACTATCAATCTACTCGCTCAGATTTGCTCTGAAACGTAGCTTGCCTGACAAGTTTTACATATTTGCCATCGTGGCAATCTCTGTATATCTTTTCAACTCCTACATCATTTATTTCGCATTCAAATTTATATCTTCTACGCCAAATCCATCCCGATTTGTCCTGTTGGGCTGGCACAGAATGCAAGCTGAATCTTTTTGGAGCATCCCCTTTAATCGCTATCTGGACCTTTATATCTGGGCCCTGACGGGAAACTACATTGTCATCCCGATCGCCATTATTGGTATAAGCAACACTTTTTCTTATTTCAATCGGATTTTACAACTTCAAAGAAACAACCTGAGCTTAGAACTAGATTTTCTACGCGCTCAACTCAATCCGCATTTTTTGTTCAACAGTTTGAATAACATCTATTCGATGGTTGAAGAAACCAACGAGTTGGCCGGAAATACAATTCTGAAGCTCGCTGATTTGATGCGCTATTCGCTCTATGAGTCCAGCTCACCCAATGTGCTGCTTTCACGGGAAATTCTGTTTCTAAAGGATTACATCGAGCTGGAAAAAATCAGGCACACGGCCGGTACGCATATTAATTTCCAGGCAGATGGCAACTTCGAATCTTACCGGATACCTCCCTTTCTGCTGATTCCATTTGTGGAAAATGCATTTAAGCATGGGCTGAATGCGGTGGAGAAAAAGTGGGTAGACATCCTGATTCAAATTGCTGATTCTAAACTCACCTTCATGGTGAGCAATAGTAAGCCCACTTCAAAAACAGAGGCGACACAAAAGGGCGGAATTGGCTTGGCTAACCTGAAAAAAAGATTGGATCTCTATTACCCAAACCTCTACGAACTAAAAATTGATAATTCTGCTACAGAATATCGTGTCCTGCTACGTATCGACCTATGATTAAGAAAGAAATCTCCTGTGTAATCGTCGATGACGAGCCACTCGCGCAAAACCTGCTGTGCAGGTTTGTAGAGCGCCTGGATTATCTGAAGCTTCTTGGTATATATCCTGATGCGCTAAAAGCGCTCAATGCGGTCAGGAGTCTGAAGCCTGACATCCTGCTGCTGGACATTTCGATGCCGGAAGTGTCAGGCATGGAGATGATCAAAATGCTGGGAGCTTCAAGACCCTACGTCATCTTCACGACTGCGTATCCGAATCACGCAGCAGAGAGCTACGATTTTGAAGCCACGGACTATCTGGTCAAACCTATTTCTTTTGAGCGGTTTGTCAGAGCGATCAACAAAGTCTCTGAGCAAATGGAGCTGCAAAGCAAAGTCTGGGGAGGTCAACTTGACAGCAGTGCCCCTGCTGCGACAGAATCCGTAACGCCTATGGATAATTTCTTTATGGTTAAAAGTAATAAAAAGCTCATCAAAGTGAACATCGACGACATCGTGATGGTGGAAGGTATGAAAGACTACCTCAAAATTAATCTGGCCAACTCAATGATTGTCATCCATATGACGTTGTCAAAAATGGAACAGATTCTGAAAAGCCGCCAATTCATCAGAGTCAACAAATCATATATTGTAAGTGTAAAGGAAATCAAAACGATCGATGGAAATGAAATGGAGCTTTCTAATAATCAGAAAGTAACGATTGGAGCTACCTTCCGCGATCTGGTACTTAGAAGTCTGCAGGGCAGAATTATCTAGTTTCGTCTAAAAATTAATCTGGTTCATCTAAAATATTTTTAAATTAAGACTGTACCCCGTTTGTTTGTAGCCGTACTTAACTAAATAATTGATACCACAATGCTTAACAACCACCAAACAACTAAGCTGGAGAGGAAAAGAATCCTTTCGCTTAAAGCCAAAACTGCTGTTAAACCTGGTAACAAAGCTGTCACGGAAAGTACTACCCTGACCGAAACCATCTTCTTTACTTCGAGGTAGTCCGCCAGCTACCTGTTCGCTCTTATCTACCAACGGATTCGTTAAAGTATGAAATTCAAGGGTTCTGCTGAGTTTACTTCTTTTGATTTTTTCCTGGTAAGAAGGTCTCAGTTTCCTGTTGATTTCTTTCTCAATTTAGATAAGCTAGCCAATGCTGACCAGGCTGTATTTGCCAGTTCATTTGGGAAATTGATTGCAGCTAACGACGAATTTCTTAAGGCCTTGTACCTGGCATCTCCTGCGTTTCATGAGCGCACACTTCATTGGCTGACAGGGAAGACGATCTCAGAAGAAACCCAGTTGGTTAGAACACTTTTAAAATACTGGTCAAGAATTTGCAGCCGTGCAACCCCCTACGGATTGTTTGCCGGTGTATCGCTGGGATCATGGGCCTACAGCACACGGATTGTACCCGACAAATCGAAAGACCGTATTTATAACGAACTCGATATTACCCAGGTCAATCAAATTATTGACTTATTATTGCAAGACCAGCATCTGGCAGAACGATGCCTTTTCTATGCCAACAACAGTATTTATACGGCAGGAAATGATATCCGGTACGTAGAATATGAGATGCATGAGGGGAAAGCTAAATACTTTCTTACTTCAACTGAAAATAGCGACGTGCTTGCAAGCCTGATGCTTTTAGCAAAAAAAGGCTGCTACTTGTCTGATCTCCGAAAATCCCTTCTGAGCAAGGGATTTTCGGAAACTCAGGCCCATGAATTCGTGGATGATCTTGTGGAATTCCAGCTTCTGACCAGCGAGCTTCAGCCAAGAATCACGACAGCCAGCAGTCTGCAGCATTTAATCGACCGGCTCCAAAATGCAGATGCAAACAGCCAGCTGCTGCAAACACTGACAGAGATCGTCATCCTGCTTAAATCCTCAGAGGGACAACCCGCAAATTTCGATGTGATCAAAAATCTGATTGCGAGTGCTTTTCCCGGTGAACCTGTCAAAAACCTGATACAGACAACACTTCAACAAGGTTACAGCCAGTGCACCATTCAAAAAACATTCGTAGATGAGCTCACTCGGAGCTTGTCGCGGCTCAAACCCCTATTTGTTAGTGCAGCAAGCCCTAATCTGCGCAGGTTTCAGAAAGAATTTTATGATAAATTCGGAAGTGCGGAAATTCCACTTGCCATAGCACTCGATGGCGAGATCGGTATCGACTACGGTCATGCCTCCCGTCTGAGCAGCGTCTCTGTACTGGACGGGCTGGATCTGAACTCAACGGCGAAACAAGCCAGAGAACTTACTGACTGGGATCAGTTTATTCTTAAACACTACCTGAATTATATCGACTCTACTCCGACTGAAATCAGGATCTCAACAGAAGATCTTTCATCTTTCACAACGGCGCCAAGCCTGAACCCAACATTTTACGGCTTTGGTAATCTAATCGGGCAACCTGACTCGGCAGACGGCGAGCTTATGTTTAACCTGAGCTTTGTAGGCGGAAATTCAGCAGCCGCACTTATGGCACGCTTCTCAGGAACTGACCCCGTATTACACTCAAAACTTGTCGAGATTGCAGATTACGAACAATCATGTGTAAAGGATTCGATTCTGGCTGAAATCGTATTTTTGCCCGAATCCAGAACAGGAAATGTGCTATCACATCCTGCTTTGTATCCCTATGAGATTCCCTACATCACCCTATCGACTGTAGATCAGCAGCATCAGCTACCCATAGATGATCTATTGGTAGCTTCAACAGCATCAGGAAAAATAACGCTACGCTCAAAGAAACTGGGAAAGCAGGTGATCCCCCGACTTTCCAATGCGCACTTCTATGTTTCTGAACTACCAGTATATCAGTTCCTTTGTGACTTGCAGAGCGATTCGGGAAGCATCAACTTTAAATGGACCTGGTCAGTTCTTGAAGACCGCCCTATGCTGCCCAGAGTATGTTTCGAGAACCTTATCCTGAGCCGTAAAACATGGAATCTGGATCAAAGCTGGTCAAAGAATCCCGCCACGTTTATCGCGAAATACGATGTTCCCAGGTATGTTCAGCTGATTGAGGGCGACAACGAATTGCTGCTCGATTTACAATTACCTGTGAGCCTTCATATGCTTGCTGAACAAATTGAAAGAAAGGGTAAAGCGCAGCTCAAGGAGTTTTTATCTGCAAAATCTCAATGCCTTATTGCAGACGAACATGGCTCCTACTCTAACGAAATCATCATTCCCTTCAAGGCAACAAACTACCAAAGCGTCCCACCGAAAATTTGCATCGAATCAGCAAATGGTATTCAAAGAAAATTCAGCTTTGGGGACCAGTGGCTGTACATCAAAATTTATGCGGGCTACACGATTGTCGACAGGACGCTTTTGGAGACGGTAACCCCAATCTGCAACAAGCTACTACAAGAGGGCAAGATTGAAAAGTGGTTTTTTATAAGATATCAGGATCCTCAGCCTCATCTTCGCTTAAGGCTTTTGAGCCACTCCTACCCTGATGGCATCGACCAAACCGTCCTACTGCTTAAAGCGGAACTGGATCCCTTAATTCAGCAGGGGCTTATAGACAAATTTGCGCTGGACACCTATGAACGCGAACTGGAGCGGTATGGCCCACAGCACATCGAACTGGCTGAAACAATATTCGCTATCGATACCCAGCTGACCACACAGCTGCTTGCGCAACTACAGCAACATCAGGCCGATGAGCACCGTTGGCTCTATGGCTGCAGAATCGTGGACGCGGCCCTGGAAGGATTTATGTTGACATTAGATCAGAGAGCAGCTATCACCAGAGATTTCGCTTCTGGTTTTCTATCAGATTTTACAGAGAAAGAAAAAATAGAAATCCGCTTGAACGATAAATACCGATTGCTTCGCAAAGAGCTCGAAACGGTTATGGGTGTATCGGAAGACCCTCTCTCACAACAGACGGCGGTACTGTGCCGAAACTATACCGAACAGATCAGCCGGCAACTCAACGCTTCACAGCACCACTTCACCTGGGAGCAGATCGGTGCGTTTGTGCACATGTGCTGCAACCGGCTATTCATTTCAGAGTCCCGCGAGCAGGAATTACTGGTTTACCATTTTCTTGCTAAACACTATAAAAGCAAAATTGCCCGAAAACAATCCGTGCTCGAAAATCGTTGAAACCCGGCAGTTTGTCGAAAGTCTGCAGCAGCTCATCGAATAAATTACAGGCTTCCCATTTTATTGTTCAAATTGTAACACTGTGCGAGCGACCAGATTGCCGTTAGCAGTCGTTTTAACCAAATATGGAATTCTTGTATGAATGAGATGTCTAATCAGAACAATCCTATCACCTGTGTGATTATAGAGGATGAGCCGCTGGCCCAAAACATCTACCACCGCTACCTCGCAAAATTGCCTGATGTTCAGCTATTGGCCACCTGCAGCAATGCCCTGGAGGCTATTTCGGTGATTCAGAATACCAGACCGGATTTCATTTTGCTCGACATCAACCTGCCTGAAATGACAGGTTTTGAGATGCTGAATGTGCTGCGCCTGCACAAACCATTGGTTATTTTTTCAACTGCCCATGTCGAGTACGCTTTCAAAAGCTATGATTTCGATGCACTCGATTATCTGCTCAAACCTGTTTCGTTCGACAAGTTTATCCGCAGTATAGAAAAGGTCAAGGAGATGAAAACCATAAAGGAAGGCATTCGCGGGGGAGGCTCCTTTATGAACGTAACGCCGGATATTCGTCAGGAAAATGACTCCGCTTTTGTAAAGTTTGACAAGAAAAACATACGCCTGAACTTCAACAACATCTGGATGATACAGGCTATGGAGGACTACCTGAAAATCTTTCTGATAGAACCTGTTAACGCCACAGGATACATTGTGATCAGAATGACAATGAAGGACATAGAGTCCAAGCTTCCCGAAGATGCTTTCCTGCGTATAAGCAGATCCTACATCGTCAAATTTCAGGAAATTGTCGCTTTGGAAGGAAACGAAATCAAGCTTAAAGAGGGCCACAGACTTCAAATCGGAAGAACATTCAAAGACGAAGTCAGAAAACGGATTGAAGGTATCACCATGTAAGCGTGCATTCACCGCAAATAATCAGCAGTCTGTCTCATAATTCAACCGACTGTCGCTATTATTTCCCCATCAAAATCACATCCAGTTTCTTTGTCTTATCACTTAAACACTTTTCAGATATGAGACTTTCTATTGATGACCTAAAGGCCAAATGCCATCTGAGTGGAACCGATCATTCAATCGCCATTGAGGTGCTCGCCTCTGAAGATACCTCGCTACTTCGCGGCGGCGACAGAGAGCCGACCAAACCCGTTTATCAATTTGAACATCAGAGTATTTGGGAAAAGGCAAGTATGCTATTAGATAACATCAGATAAGACAGTTATGGATCAGCCAAAAAAACCAGCACAAACTTCAAAGAAAAGTGCGAAAAAAGCCCTGGATGAGCTCAATCTGGGAGCAAACAAAATCATCGGAGACAACATCCACGGCGGATGGGTCGAAGTGATCAAGGGCGGAATTACCCCGGATAAATTGAAATTGGACGATGAGTAAACAGCCGCTCAAAGGACTAATCCTGAAGGTGTGCAGTAGGTGCAATCTGGATTGCACCTACTGCTACATGTACAGCCAGGGAGATATGAGTTTTTTGAAGCAGCCCAAGTTTATCAGCAGCGATGTCATCGATCAACTATGTAGGCGCCTGACTGACTATTTTACCCGAAACCGCCCCGAAAGCTTTGAGCTCATACTCCATGGCGGAGAACCTACACTGTTAGGTACCGGGGCCTTTGATCAACTCCTCACACGTATTTCCAGTGAGACAAACAGTCTGGTCAAGCTTAACTATGCAGTCCAAAGCAATGGGATTTTACTCAACGACGATTGGATCGAGGTCTTCCGAAAGCATCAGGTAGCCCTCGGTATCAGTATTGACGGGCCCAAACACGTCAATGACCTACACAGAAAAGACCATAAGGGTAATGGCAGCTTTGATGCCGTCATGAAAGGACTTGCAGTTTGCAACCGGCACCACTATCCGTTCGGTTTGCTTGGCGTGCAAAACCCCCAAACCGCTCCTGACGAGCTCTATGCTTTTTCTAAAAAGGCTGGTGCTACCAATATTGATTTTCTTTTTCCACATCACCACCACGATAAGAAGCCCCAGCAGACCGGTTATGCCGACTGGTGGATCAGCTTGTTTGATATCTGGTTTTATGATAATGATGATAGTAAACCCAATATCCGCTTCCTGACTCAGGTCATTGTAAACTGTCTGGGATTAGGATTGGGTTTTGATATGCTTGGTCAGCAGACCAACGACTATCTGGTCGTTGAAACTGATGGCAGTATTGAAACTGTAGATGCAATGAAGATCTGTGGAGATGGCTTCACAAAAGAAAACTATCATCTGCAAACCCACAATTTTGAGCAGGCCATGCAATCTCCACTCATGCATATCTACCACAATGGGCACCACAACCTCTCAGCCCTGTGTCAGAACTGCCCTGTGGTCAGCGTTTGTGGCGGTGGCTTTTTACCGCACCGTTTCAGCCGCGAGTTACAGTTTGATAATCCTTCGGTATACTGTTCTGATTTAAAAAGGATCATCCATTACATCCAGCATGCCCTGATTGACTATCTATCCGACGAGGCTGTTTTGCAAGCGGGGCTGCAGAAGTTTGAAGTGTTTGCAGATTGAACTGACTGGTCGCGCCAGGTAGGACAACTGCCGGGCTATAACCGGACGGCAGGCGGCTTTTTTAATCACAAAATTCACCTCCTCACCAAGCCAAAAATCAAACCGAGAAAACTCTAACGTCATTTCCCATTAAAACTACCCCGGTGGTCAGTAGCTAATTCCCCCAAGTTCTGCACTAAGTCAACATCCTATCTTGGTATACCCACAAATAGAAAAATACCCTTCAGCCTGGCAACCGAAGATTCCATTGAATGACTTTCTTTCAGTAATTTATTCAAATGTCTTCTCTGGTTACAAATTGATGTTTATTTTAGCACAAAATAAGTTACATGGTTATTACAAACAAAGCCTCGAAAAGAGGAAAATATATCTTTCTGTAGCATTACTAGTAGTAACTGCGAGTCTGATTAATTGATAAGTGGATCATAGGGTATAGGAATGTATTAAAACCTTCCTTGCTGTTAGGCACTTACCACTTCGCTGGAAGCAAACTTTGGGGCCAGTTGGAATTACCAGCAGCTGTTGTTTAAGGCGGCGAGCCAGCAGGCGATGTTGAAACCGGCCACCTGGATCCCGAACAATGGACAGTTTATACCCCTAATGAAAAAAGTGAGCGGGTTAGAATTTAAAAGCTGGCTTGACGGTCTGATGGAAACCTAAAAATTTATAACAAGTTTTGGATGGACACCACGATTTACATGAACAATCGCGCGACGCCTGAACTGATAACTTACGCTGACCTGATGATTACAGGTGATGCACGATGTATTGAGACTGCAAATATTATTTACGACAAAAAGCTAACCCATATATTCGCCCAGCCCTAAAGCATGCAGAATTAAAGAATGTCTTCGGTACCGTGGAGAAAACTCTCAATGAACTTTCGATTGACTACCACCTAATCGACCTCTTAACCAAGCAGATTTGGCACGAAAGAGCTGAAATGAAATTCATAAAATCAGCTCCTTCCCAAAATACCTCCAAAAACGCGGCTTAGAATGCTCTTCTCGTCGAGGATAATCTCGGCTTTACCCGCAAATGAAGGTTGAGTCTGTAGTCTCCGTCCGGTATTGGTCAAAAGACCGTTTGTCAGCTTGACGTTAACGCGGTAGGCCCCCTCGATCTTAATTGGTAAAACAGAAACGATAGTGCCTACAATGAAGCCAAACTCGCTCTGAGAGAATTCATCCAGGCTTATTTTCACCCTTTGCCCAACCCTTACTTTCCCAAAGTTTTTAACCGGGATTTTTACCAGAACTTCATAACTTTTGATCTCGGGTACGATCCACACCGACTGCTTACTGGCATTGTCCTTGTAGCCCTGGGAAAACATCACAGTGCCTGCGATGGGTGACTTAAAGTAAGTTTTTTGCGTTGCCTTTTGTTCCAGGATCAAGCTATCACCTGCTTTGACTTGCTGACCTTCCTTGACCAGCGCATAGTACTCTTCGCTGGGACTTGCCACAAACCAACTGATTTTACTGGGCTTTTCGCTGGCCTGCAACTGGCTTTCTCCGATGATCACGTCCGGAAATGAGATATGATGGGCTATAATCAGAATAACGACGACGCCTGCGAACATCACGCTGATACCCCAGCGAACAATCCAGGGGGGAATTTGACCGATGATATCTTGAATCTCGTCGCTTACTCTTTCAAACTCGGTGTTTTTTTCGATCGTTGGCATGGTTTCAGGCAGCTCCTAGCTCTAGTTGGTTTTTCACTAATTCAAAGTACACGCCTCTTTTCGAGGTTAGCTCCGCATGGGTTCCGGATTCACAAATTTCTCCATTATGTAACACTACAATCTGATCCGCATTCTTGACAGTACTTAATCTGTGGGCAATGACAACGACGGTCTTCCCTTCAAAAAACTCATCAAGATTTTGCATAATGATTTTCTCATTGTTGGCATCAAGCGCGCTGGTAGCCTCATCAAAAAAGATGTATTTAGGATCCTTGTAAACAGCTCTAGCGATAAATAAGCGCTGCCGCTGTCCGCCGCTTATACCTGCGCCGGTATTTCCGATCCTGGTCGTAAAACCAAGCGGCAATTTTTTAATATAATCCTGTAAGTTGGCCACATGTATGGCTTTTTTCATTCTGGGCTCCAGGATCCGTTGGCCATCTACCGCTATATTTCGGGCGATCGTATCAGAGAAAATAAATCCATCCTGCATGACTGTTCCGCAGTCCTTTCTCCACTCCTTTGGCGAGATTTGATCCAAATCCTCGCCGTCAACGAGAATATTACCAGATGAAAGCGGATAAAAGCGAAGCAGTAGCTTCAAGAGTGTTGTCTTACCACTTCCACTCGAGCCGACGATCGCTGTCACTTTTCCTTTCGGGATATGCATGGAGATGTTTTTCAGGATTAGCGGTGAGGTATCACTGCCGTACCTGAATGAAACTTCATTGAGCACAATGCCTTTCTCACTGTCCAGGCTGTTTAGCTTGAGCAGATTATCGTCCTGACCCAGATCACTGATTTGGAAGTGGTAGTCTTCGTCCAGCTCTTCATTAGGTTTGTTATGAATCTCTCCCAAACGATCCAGACTGATTTTGGCGTCCTGCACCTTTTTAACAAAGTTCATTATCTGGTTCAGCGGGCCGTTCATCTGCCCGATGATGTAGGAAATACTCAACATGGCACCCAGGGTAATTTCATGTTGCATCACCAGCTTGGCGGCCATATAAGAGATCAGGATATTCTTGACCTGCGTCAAACAATTCGCACCTATCTCCTGGTATTGTTCCAGCGACAAGCTCTCGACATTTATCTTAAATAACTTGGCTTGTATACGTTCCCATTCCCAGCGGCGGGCCTGCTCACAATTGTTAAGCTTGATTTCCTGCATGCCGGTGATCAGCTCGTAAATGCTATTCTGATTTTCTCTCAAGCGCTGAAACCTCATATAATCCAGATTCTTGCGCTGGCGCAAAAAGATGAAAATCCAGCTGACTGACATGGCGCTACCTATGAAAAAGATGCCTAGCAACGAAATGTCGTAAGTCGAAAGTACGATCGAAAAAATCAGCAAATTGACCAATGAAAATAATGTGCTGAGCGTCGAACCGGTCAGGAAATCTTCAATCCTGTGGTGATCATTGATCCTTTGGGAGATATCACCAACATTCTTTGATTCAAAAAAGTTAATCGGCAACTTCATCAACTTGGTCAGGAAGTTGGAGATAATTGAGACGCTCAACCTTGTATTGATATGCAGCAGTATCCAGTTCCGGATCATATCCACACCGATATTGCCCAAAAACAGCAGTAATTGAGAGAACAAAATCAAATGAATGAAATTGTAGTTCTGCAGCTGTATCCCGTAGTCAACAAGGCTTTGGGTCAGAAACGGAAACAATACACTTATTAAACTACCAAGCAGCATGCCAAGCAGAATCTGGTAAACGTAGCTCTTGTAGGGACGCAGGTATTGAAACAAAAACTTGAAGCCTACCGGAGTTTGCTTATGCTCCTCGTCATGATCGTAAAATTCCGGAGTGGGCTCAAGCAGCAGTGCTACACCCCTGTCATCATAAGAGCTAGCCCAACTCTTCATGAAAGTCTTCTTGTTGACCTGCACGAGTCCATGAGCTGGATCGGCAACCACCAATACATCGTCTTTTCTAAATATATTTTTTCCCTTTACATCATACAAAACCACATAATGCTCCTGGTTCCAATGCAATATACAAGGTAAGGGCACCTCTGAGGATAGCTGTTCGAAGGTCAGTTTTACCGGCAAGGTCTTGATCCCTATCTTTTCAGCTGCCTGACAAAGTCCATTCAAGCTTACTCCGTTGCGTCCAATGAACGCGTTGGCACGAAAGAAATCAAGTGAATAGTCCTTTCCATAGTGGGCTGTGACCATTCTCAAACAGGTTGGCCCACAATCCATGTAGTCCAACTGGCGGAAGAATTTATATTTATTTTTCATATCAAACATTTAACGTTCAGCATCACCAGGCCTTAGACTGAGACAAATTGGTCAATTTAAATTCCTTGCAGAGTAGTGGTAACAAATGCTGCTCAGAGGGCAGAAGATGTAAGTGACGATTCAGATATCGGGTGACATTGGTTTTGATCTCCATCTGATCAGCTTCACAAATTGTCCCGATTTTTGACAGAGCCAGATAATTTCGGATCACAGACAGTTTCAGAATATCGAAATACGTATCCATTGAAAGCGTCAGAAACTCCTCCAATTGAGAAAGAAAGGCCTCGTTTCGGTGTTCAAAATAGGAGCGTTTTAGTGTAATAAACCGCTCGATGACCTCGAGATGATCGTTGGAAACATCGATATAGCCAATCCCCCTGAACAGAATCTGATAAAACAACTTCTCCTGATCGTCTGATGTATTTGCCAAAATAAGCCTGGTGGCACTAATGACCACATTGTCAATCCCCTGCTGGCGGGTATACTCGTCCCTGTCGAACATGTGCTTGTTCCATTTCCCTGGCAAATGGGTAAAATCTTTGTAAATCAATGCCCTTAGGATGCCATTGTAGAGACTATATCCATCCTGGGCATTACCCTGGTGAATCAATATTTTGCTCAGATTGGGCAGTTGATCCAAAAGACGTCGGGAGCCAAGAAAAGCTGCGCCTTTGGCTTCCAAGTGTTCTGACAACGCAAGACCTTCGATGGTAAATGCTGACGCTTTTGCATATACGCCCTTCAGATAATAGAAGAAAGACCAACCTGATGCGTAAAACAAGCGCGTAAACAGATAGGCATCCGCCTGCAGGATTTCAAGCTCCTTATTGGCCATCCTGAAGTAAGGTAGTGACGCGCTGCGCGAATCGGTCCTGGCCTTGTAGACGGCCCGGGAAAACAAATCAACCACAGCAAGGCACTGCTTACCTGCTTCTTCTCCCAGAAAGGCGTAAACGTCCGTCTTCTGCAACCGGTTGATCTGGGTTGCACCTATAAACTCGATCAGCTCACTTTTTTCAGATGAGATGTAAAACTGATCCAGCCGAGTGGCAAAAATTAATATCCGATTTGTTTCCATAACCTATCCAAATAATGTCTGAATTCTTTCTAAACTTTTCAGTCGGTCATTGTGTGAAGTAGACAAGTCCATAAATATAAACTCGTCAACCCCGAAATCTTCCTGATACGCAGCTATCTTGTCGTAGAACAAGCTAGGACAACCTATGATGCAATTTTCGGATCCTTCCTGCGCTAATTCGTATTGATTTTCCCGGTTTTGACCATCATTGCAAATGCCCGAAATAGCCAGATTCACCTTTGGGGCATAGCCGAAGGCAGACCGGTATGCGGCGTTGTACTCCTGAAGCTGCTCTTTGTTCGGACTCTTGTCTGCTCCTTTGTGAAATAGGGATCGGGAAAAATTCATTTCCCTGGTAAGTGTCCTTCCCAGCCCGTTTAATGACGTACCCATGCTCCACAGCTCGGGTATACTTGCCTTGTAGGGCGGTAGCACAATTCCTTCTCCCGAATTGAATATTTCGTCTTCTTCCCTAAGGAAAAACAGCAGTTTGTCCAATGCTTTGTCAAACGCACCCTTGATATCGCAGGAAGGATCATCAAGGGCGTACTCTCTAATTTTTTCACCAACCAAGCCGTTAGCCAGCCCCAGGTCTATGCGGTCAGAGAAGAGATTGTTGAGCAGTTTGAACTTCGCTGCAATGTGAAACGGCTGATGAATGGACAGCAAAATACCTGCGGTACCGATTCTGATCCGCTCTGTAGCAGCTGCCAGCACCCCCACCAAAGGTTCGGGACTGGTCCACGCATGGGTTTTATGACTGTAGTAATGCTCTGCAAGCCATATTCTGGAAAACCCAAGCTCGTCGGCGTACTGGGCGTACTCGACCAGATCGCTCAATATTCTCAAACTATTGGTAGTTCCGCCCCGCAGACCGAAATCGATAAGACCGAATTTGACATTTTTCATAGATCAGTACAGTAGCATTATTTTTTGCAACTCATTGAACTCCGGATTTCCAAGTGCTGTTTCGGCAAGTGCCACCCCGCAAAAGCCACTCAGAAATGATACATCCTTACGATCACCATCCTGCAAGAACCGGCTCATGTAATCCAGAGTCTGTGCTTTCCAAAAAGTGCTGCCTTCGGCAAACGCCCGGGCGGCATCTTCATCATATTGCATCAGGTTGTCAAACATCAAAGAGACGACAGCCGAACCATGGCAAAGGAATGGGTTATCCACCCAGGTTTGGGCATTTGTGGTTCTTTTCACGCATCTAAGGCCTACTTGCCTGGCTGTCGCAGACCAGGAATTGTTACCAAGTAAAGAGCCGGCCCGGTACAATAACAATACCTGGTTGAGATCCCCGTAGCACCAACCTGACCTGAGTGTGTAATAGAGCTGATTTTTAGGATCATCCGCAGCCAGTGACAACATCCTGTTGGTAGGAAAAATGCTCTTTGTCAAGTCATTGTCATGATCAAAATTGGCTAGCGAAAGTATGTAGTTAATGCCTGCCACGGCAACAGGCCTTATTTCATCCTGAAGAATGCCTATTTCATAAACCCTGAGAATACCGAGCAGAATCCCGGAAAGACCATGGGCAAGACCCAGATTCATATCATCCTCGGTGGTGTATCCCAATTTGCGGAAAATATATTCGTTTTTAATAAATCCATGCTCATCAGATTGTCTGGCAAGAATCTCTCTGGTCAAAGCAGATACATGTTCTCTGGCAATTTCACTGGTCATATCGCCCTCACACAGGTAGGTCAGCGCACCGATAGAGCCATGCATGTAATCCAGATTTTGCCCGCGCGCCTCTGACACAGCCCTTTTAGCAATGGTGCTGTTGAGATTAAGGATAAAATCATCATACTCACTGCCAATCAACTCGTACTTTCTCAGAGAATTCAGTACCCATCCGAGACCTGTAAGCCCGGCGCAAACCGAAATCAGGGTACTGAGTCCTGACGGCTCACCGAGCCTTTCAAGCACGCCGTCCAGCTTCTCAAACAGGATATCTTTCCAGTGCTGTTTCGTATCTGTCAGGTAGGTATACAGGTAAAATAAAAGCAGGCCTGATTCCCCAGAATACAAACCATCTGTTTTTACAGGATGATCCTTTATTTTCCGGTTGATCTGTTCAGTCCAGTCTGTCGCGGTGTTTATTTCCAGTTTTGCTAACATAACTTTCGATTTCTGGTTTATCTTAAATCAGTTGAGTGGGAAGAGGCAGGCTTGCATCTGCATAGCACATCAGACCTATGCCAATTCCTGCAATCCCCTCATGAAAGGCGATATTGGTATGTACATGCATCTGGTTGTAGCTGGCTTTAAATCCTGCTGTATCATTATCAAACCGCTGTTGTAGCATCGTTTGCTGATGCCAGTATTCGCTTGCATTTTTCAGATCTTGCAGCCCGCTTTTTCTATAAAGACCTTCAAACCTGAGTGCAAGTCCAGTGCTACCGTACTGTATACTGGCATCACCCACCCTGCATCCGGCCAGATCTCGCCTTTGACAGCAGAGCGCAAGGGTGCATTCCATGACTCTTAGCACATCCTTTCTGCCGGTGATGCGGTAGGTTTCCCAGAGCGCACAGCTGACAGCCAAGTCCGCATCCAGCATAAAATCAGACCGGCCTTCTGTATGTACCTTGACCGGAAAATACCCCGGATTAGGTTTCTGACTTTGACTGAGGATAAAATCAGCCGCCCGGTTAATCAAATGAATTACTTCCTGCTGCTTTATACCGATCCAGTACAGCTCTGACAAGACCCTGATCACCCTTGCAGAACCGCAAATCATGCCCAGATAAATGCCATCATTTTTGGAAAAAGGCCATTTCCAGCAATATCCCGCTGAATCTCTGATGGCAAAATGCTCCAAAGCCTCCACCAATTTTACCAGCCTGTCTGCCGCTAGCGGATCCTGGTCGATTCTAGTCAGGTAATACTCCGAAGCATAAAGTGCCCCAAAATGGTTTAGCTCTCCTTCACGAAGCTTAATTTTAAAAAAAGCATCAATCCGGGTGTCAAGAGCAGCCAGTATATCTGTATCAATGAAGCTGATCAGGTTGTTGCTTTTTACAAACTGTACAAAGAACGCCATTTCGATCAGTTCTCTGAAATAAGAAATTTTATGCGCATAGATATCGACAGAGATCGCTGAGATCGCCCTCTCAAAATAGGCTGCTGCTGCTGTGGTGAACTGCCGTTGACCACTAAATAAGGCATAGTAAGCACTAAACAGTGATATGCTTAGCAACCCATTACCATAACCGGGATACTTCAGACGACAAGCATTTTCCTGTAGCGAAATAGCAATCTGTTCGACTACCTGCGAAGCCCGACTAGCCGACCGGGCTGGAATGCTACTGCATACGACCTCTTTGCTCCTCATTGCCTAATGATTTTTCTCTGACTCTTTTTACTGTTTTCTTTCCCAGCCCGTAGCTGAATGCAAGCTGTACACGGCGAGTATCATAGAAGTTATCTACCGTCATATTGACATTGCCGTAAAACGCGCTACCTCTCCACCTTCTTTGCAGAAACAAGTCTGAAACGCTGAGTTTGATATTTCCACGTGCGTTAAATATGGGCCTGCCTATCCCCAAATCCAGACTGGAATTACTGCGTAGTCTATCGATTCCTTCGATGCGGGGAGCCTGATAGTAAAACAGCACTTCGCCTTTCCACTTATGCGGCAGGGCAATCGTGTTTACCACCTGTACATAGCCGCTCCAAAGAGAGTTGCTAAAAGCAATATTTTGATTTAAGCCAGGATCGCTCAAAACTGAGTAGCTACCAAACAGCGTCAGACTGCTGTTAACGCCTTTAACAGTTGTAAAGGGCATGGTGACAGATAACGAGTATTGAGACTGCTTGTCCATGTTCTGATAAAGAAAGGTGGTCACCTTTGTCTGATCGTCTATCTTGGGAATATCGAACATGGCGTCTTTGATGTGTGTATAGCCTAGAATAACATTTAAACCTTTGAATGTCTGGCTGAACTCAAAGTTGTTGTTGTACTGCGGTGTGAGCGCAGGGTTGCCCTGCCTGATCGCATATTTACCAGAGTATGACACAAAAGGAATCAATATTGAGAATGGCGGACGATTAATTTTGCGGCTGAAAGAAACTCCCCATTGGTAATTCTCGGACGGCTTGCTATGGAGCAGCAAGGAAGGAAACCAATCCAGAAAATCTCTCTTGCCAACAAATCTGACATCAGAGTCAGTTTGTTCTGCCCGGATTGATGCGTTGAGCTTGACCTTACCTACCTGATGAGACATACCCAGGTACGCGGCCAGAATACGCTCTTTGTATCCAGAATTCTCAAATTGATTGTCGATGGGCTGTGTAACCCCGTTTCTTGTCTGAAATTGTCTTATAGCATTGTCCGATTCGGTGTAAAGGCCCTTCACCCCCACTTCAAGAGATGTGTGAGTGCCGACCTCATAGGAATAGTCAATTTGAGATACCAACAACCTGATATCTGCACGGTTGGATGTCTTGATATCGGTGTCGCTATTCTCTACTTTATCCAGATTCCGGTCAAAGTCATTATAGGAGATATTCGAATTGCCCGAATTATCATAATTGCTGAATGTACCTATAAAATTCAGACTACTTTTCTTGAATTTCCCCTCATAATAGGCACTGTAATTGAAAAGACTGTTGCTTGCTGACCCTTGTGTATTACTTTGAGTTCCACTTAAAAGTGGGCTATTTTCATTGAATAGTCTGAACTTGGCTGTTTCATTGATATAATCCCTGTTATCATTGTTATTATAGTCAAAGGTTAAACCAACAGAGCTTGATTTGCTCAAATTATAAGAGACACCCAGACTTACGGGAATAGTTATCTTTTTATACTCATGAACTCCTCTGTTATCAAACAATTGGTTGTCGGACTGAAACAGATTGGTCAGGTGCTGATTGTTTTCTCCGTAGTAGTAACCATAGCCGACATTGGCAGACATGGAAAATTTTTCATATCTGTATCCCATATTTAAGCGAGGCCTGTACCTCAGACGCCTACCCTGAGAAACAGCACCGTCAAACTGCCCCGTCCATCCATTTTGCAACGACCTTCTGGTGACAATATTTACAACGCCTCCTGATGCAGCTGCGTCATATTTAGCAGGTGGATTAGTAATTACCTCTACCTTGATTACATCTTCCGACTTCATATTTGACAACATCATATTCAGCGTCTGGCCATAGTAAGGACGGTTGTCAATAAGTACGAGCACGTTTGATTTTCCACGCACTGAAATATCGCCACTGTTTCCAACCTGAATCAATGGCAAAACGCCTAATAACTCTGTACCATTTCGACCTTTTGATAGAATACTATTCTCAAGGTTCACCACCAGTCCATCAGGCCGCTGCTCGACCAAAGACCGCTCTCCTCTTACTGTAACCTCCCTGAGTACCTTCTGATCAGCAAACATCCCTACATGGCCTAGATCCACAACATTAGAATCACCTTTAATCTCAATGGGTCCCTTATATAACTTGGCATATTCAAGCGACGAAATACTAACCAGATAAGAACCTGGTTGGAGACTACCGACTCTGAAATGACCCGACGAATCAGTCAAGGCGCCTTGTACAATTAAGCTGTCCGCGGCCTTGTAGATGGTAACGGTAGCAAATTCTACTGGCTTTTGATTGCCGCCATCCACAGCGACTCCTTGAATCTGTAAGGTTTGTCCATTTACCAGCGAAGCGCTGATCAACAATGGAGTCAGTGAAAATAGAAACCGTTTCATAGTCTTAGGTTTTGATTGAATTCCTTATGTCAGAATTGCATTAGGCAATGATACCACAGATAATGAGAAGGCGGAATTTTTTGCGACGAACCGCACATTTTTTGCGCCCAACGGATAATCGCACAAACCTGGCGGTTCGTCTATTAAATTTTCGGGGCCGTCTCCGATGTGTTTTGTTTGCAATACAATAATTCGAAACGGCACGAAAAAATAATTCATGTCAAATTCGAAAGGATCTGTTAGTCTAGTGGTAGGACGTTTTATTTTTTATAAAAAAACAGGGTTCGAATCCCTTACAGATTACAAACATTTATGCACGAAGCATAGGTGTGATTCTCAACTATTCCATTTTAACATTTTTCAATCATGCAAGAGGAAAACACAAACCAACCAGAAAAAAGCCGCGGTGACATCACTAAAAGACTTTTGGACATCGCAAAAGAAAAATTGAACGAGTTGGACAGCGATCAGCTGGAAAAACTTGCCGGAGGTGTTAATCAACAAGAAGCGATCGAAGATGGAAGCGGTAAAGTTGGATGCAGCTGCTATATCGGTTCTTGCTAACCCTATCGCATCTTCAAAAATATGTCGCCAAAAGTATTTGGCGACATATTTTGTTGCTACATGCTACAAAAAGTATTCAACAATAATCTGAAAAACAAAGTCAATTGTAAGTCGAACTTAAAACAAAAATGACATGAAAAATCTATCATTAAAGGACCGATTTATTATAAGAAAACCTCTTCTTTCAATTGACGAATTAATTACCTTACAAAATAAACTTCTGGAAAATGGAGAGCAATATCTTGTTACTGCGATGCGTGACAAATTTTCCAATTCATTGTTTCAGCAGGCCATTTACACCGCATCAATTGATCTTCATCAAGAACTAATCAAATGGTTAAATACAGAAGAAAAACATACAGATTATGACCTAAAAATGGCTAATAGTTTGTATAAATATTTCATACGGATGTGTAGCAGAAGCACACCCTATGGATTGTTTTCAGGATGTACTACAGGTGCGTTTTCCACATCTGAAAATCACTTTTTCGTTGATGCCGAAAGCCACAGAAAATGCTCGCGATTGGATATGAACTACATCGCAGAAATTGCTTCCTACATAAGTCATGACAAGACCATCAGGCCACACCTTACTTATAAACCTAATACAAGCATCTACCGGATCGGCGGCAATATCCGGTTCGTAGAATACCAGCTCAAAAACAAGAAAAGGACCTATTCCACATCGATGATCAAAGAAAACATCTTTGTAGATATGATTTTGGAAAGAGCCAAACACGGCGGATCCATCTGTGAGCTTGGCGCAGCACTGGAGGCGGATGTGAGTCCTTCTGAGGCGGCCGAGTTCGTTGAAAAACTGATTGACAATCAAATTCTGGTGAGCGATCTGGAGCCTTTGATCACCGGAGAATTCTTTTTTGATGCACTGATCGGAAAGCTAGCGAAAATACCCGCTGCGAAGCGTTACTTAACATTTTTGCGTGAGGTCAAAGACACGCTCGATTACGAAAGCCGCTCAGTCACTGACTATCAAAATCTTCATGCAAAAATCCTGAAACATTTTCCGAACACGACCGGTAAAGATCTCATACAAACTGACGTGTTCTATGATCAGGCCCGGGTTCATATTGATCAGCAGCTCAAAGACAGCCTAACCCAACAGGTGACCCAGCTGCTAAGAGTTAATAACAAGGTAAAAAACGAGGATCTCGAGCGCTTTAAGGCGAGCTTTTACAGCCGCTATGAGACGCGGGAAGTTCCATTGTCGGTGGCCCTGGATAGCGAAACCGGGATTGGCTATGGACTGAGCGCAAAGCGCGTTTCCAATCACATGCCTTTATTAAATGATTTGACTTTACCGGCAACCAAAGGCAGTGCTCCCCTGGAATGGACTGAGCGCAACAAATTTCTTTTTCGGAAGATACAGCAAGCGAAAAAGCAGGGCTACAGCGTAATTCACATCACGGATGAAGACATTCAACAGCTTATCGACAAAGACCTTCATCAGGTAGAGTTTCCTTCCAGCATGCAGGTGTTCGGATCACTCATGGCTGAAAATGAGGGTCAGATCAGCGGGAATAATTTCCTTTTCAGCCTAACCTCATTGGGAGGTAACTCCTCGAGTAACACCCTGGCGCGATTTGGACTGGGATCATCCGAAATTGCCAGCGAACTTGCCAGTACATGCCGACACGAGGAAAGCCAGACTGATAAGCTGATTGCTGAAATCGTCCATCTGCCTCAGTCGAGGATGGGCAATATCCTGATCAGACCTAACACATTTAGCTATGAAATTCCTTATCTGGGACAGTCTTCTGTGGCAGAAGAATTTCAGATTCCGCTCAGCGATCTGATGATATCGGTCAGATCGGGCCGGGCTATATTAAGAAGCAAAAGACTCAATAGGGAGATACTTCCTTCTCTTACCACAGCCCATAGCTTCTCTCGGGGCTTACCTGTATACAAGTTCCTCTGTGATTTGCAGATGCAGAATATGTACCAACCCTATGCATGGATATCCGCCTTCGACCAGCAGGAAATTCATATTCCCCGTGTTCAATACAAAAATATCATTCTTAGAAAGCAGCAGTGGAACCTACAAAAAAAACATTTTGAAGGATCTCTCAACACCATCGACGCGCTAGCAGCTTTCCGAACTGATTTTAACGTCCCCAGATTTGTTCTTTTAGCACAAGGTGACAATGAGCTATTGATTGATTTTGAGTCGCGCAACTCTCTGGAAATACTTATCTCCTACATAAAAAAATCAGATATCACCCTGGTCGAGTTTTTACAAACCCCACAGCATTGTGTGCTCAGCGATAAGCAGGGAAACAAATATTGCAACGAAATCATTTTCTCACTTCTGAGCAAAAAAGAAAGTCCGGTTACTAGCATACAAAATGCACCCAAAGAAACAGTGGCCAAAAGAACCTATAACGTTGGCAGTGAATGGCTATACATCAAATTATACACTGGAACCAAAACTGCTGATAAAATTCTGACTGCTGTGATCCGGCCATTTTGTAAGGAGCTTATTGCTAGTAAAACAATTGACAAATGGTTTTTCCTCAGATTCTCAGATCCGCAGGAGCATCTGAGAATTAGGTTTCATAGCAAAGACTCCGGATTCTGGTCACAGGTACTTCAGCAATTCAACCAGCTCGCTGAGCCTCTGCTGAGCAGCGGAGAGATCTATAAAATTCAGCTTGATACCTATGAGCAGGAGATCGAGCGTTACGGGTCAAAAACGATGCAAGTCAGTGAATCGCTCTTCTACCACGATAGTGTCGCTGTATCGAAATTTCTTTCGCTTATTGCTGGTAGCGAAGGAGAAAAATTCCGCTGGCTTTTTGCCCTCAGAGGCATTGACATGCTGATGGAAGACTTCTGCTTGGATATAACAGAAAAGTATGATGTGATCAACACGATGGCCCGTAGCTACTTTGAAGAGTTCAATGGAGACGACCTTCTCAAACACAATCTGAACCAAAAGTACCGCCAAAACAGAGAAGCTATTGAAAATATACTCAATCCGGACAAGGATGCCATCTACATTACCAAAGGAGTTGCCTGTTTCAGCATCAGATCTGAAATGAACAGGATGGTTCTGGAAAATACCTCACTATCCATCAACCAAAAAAAAGATCTGCTGCTGAGCTACATTCACATGTTCGCAATCAGGTTATTTATTGCAGAGCCCCGGATGCAGGAACTTGTGATCTATCACTATTTGGCTAAATACTACGAATCCCACTTAGCGCGCACCAGACGCGGTAAAAAAGAGCTTTTATTGGCCTAAGATTTCCTTACCCACATGATTTTTCACTGAGCTGGCGTGTCGGAAGATGCCGTCAGCTCAGCTATATTGGCGCGGGTCAAAACAAAGACCAGCGTCACAAATAGGGTCCATACAGTCACTAACCTTGGAGAGCCCAGAATCCAGTAATCGCTGAGTACGCCATTTTCAACAAGCGTATTCATCACACCCAATACCACTAGTACATCAATCAAAATCGGAGCAATCAGAAATAGCAAAAACCAGAGCGTCTTCCTTTTGTTACTTATCGCCTTGTAAGCAGTCGATAAAGGAAAAAACAGAATCAGAAAGATCAAAACGAATGCCAGTATCCATGCCGCAGAGCTATTATTCAATAGCGTATTAAGACCCCAAACCTCATCTCCCCCTTTCAAACCAGCCCCAAGCAGGCGCGCAAATGGCAGATTAGCAAAAATGAGCGAAAATCCCAGAGTACGTTGTCTTTCAGATCGAGCGGACGCTAGCATACGTGTTCCCATCCAAATGAGAGAAAAAGTAAAAACGGGCCCTGCAAAGGTAGCGAGTACAGCCAGCGGATTTTGCTCCGGGCAGCCTTCACAAACGCCCCAAACGTTAAAATCTCTTTCTCCCCAGCACCCGCAAATCAGTCGACCTACAGCAGTGTGCGCTATTTCATGCGCTTCATGCAACATGAATACCAATGCTAAAAATGTTACAGTAAACTTCGGAGTTATTCTCAATTCCATGGCTAGCTGGCTATCTGATTTAGTTTAAAAGTGCTCTAATCTTAGCTTTGGCTCATTTATCTGCTTGCGGTTAGTTACAACAACTTTCCAGCTTTCGTGAATCCTGATGTTCAAATAAGAAGTAATTAAGGCAGAAAAACAAACAGTTCAACCAGGAAAGCCGACTGGACCGGTCTGACCCTTTACCCTAAATACCGGCGATTTAACATTACACCTTGCAGAAGAAGTATAAGCTGATGGCTGGTAAGGGATATATTATCTCCTTTGGGCCATTCGAAAGTGCCTTGTTCCAACTTTTTGACATACATCGCAAAACCGTCCCGATCCCACCGCGCGGCGGCCGCTGCAAGAGCCGGCTCTGATTGAGGCGTTTATCCAAGAAAACAAAAACATCACCACTCGTTGGATTAAAGCCTAACTCATTGTGAAACAGCCCAGCCAAACTGTATATCCCATAGCGCATGTTAGTCGGGCTACTATACAAGAAGTACCGACAACTATTAGATAATGCAAGCATTTTAAAGAATCAGCTTTTTGATTAATGAAGCGTCGAGTGATCCGAACATCACTATACGCGCCAGATGGGAAAGTAATAGCGGCCAGCGCCTGCTGGCTTTTCTCAACTACTACATCCGGTAGTTGAACCTGTATCTGGTTGAACCCATGAGATGGTACAACCGGAGCGACATTCTTGCGATAGATTTTTTTAACCCAGTAATTGAATTTGTGGTATCCTATACCATTTTGATTGCAAAAAGCCTTTTTGAAATGTAGCAAAACCTTTACCATTGAAAGGACAAATTGTTAGATATAGGTATGTATTTTCATAGCGGTACGCCGCCCAGCGGCCTATTTTTTACCGGTGCTATTGGCCGATGTACTGTGGAAGCCCATTTTCTGCTTAATTCTGTGCGCGTACCCGCCCTGAGCGCCGCTGCGATGAAAAAATATTGCACTATCTGGAAAATCTGACCGTAGATTACAAATTATTTCCGTTAGGCGCTCCGATTAAATTCCTCAACGCTTCCTGGTTTCTGGCGAACGTTAACAGGTCTACCTGTTTTTAGCTTGATTTTTAGTCTTTTACACAAATCACTCACTCCGCCAATAGTGTACTTTACGCCTAGATTCCCAGCTAAATAAGCCTGGATATCAGCCAGAGTCTGAGCCTGATCTGACAGCAGAAATGCACGTAGCTAACTTATCTGAACACTACCGCATCGGCCCGATCAGTTTGCCCCACCAGCGTTCAGAGTAGGTTGATAACAAACCTATTTATCCCTTCTTTCATATAACTACTCCACAAGCGCTGCGATTGCCGCTCACCTAAACCGATTGCTGCACTTGCAGCTGACTGGCTACGAAACTGACCTGTTTTCAGCGATCTTATAAATCGAATGCGATCACGTCGCATAGCATTCTTCTCTCGCTTTTCTAATTGGAGTAAATCCGATTCAGACTCTTTTATAATGTCGGCATATTTCATATGTAAATACACGACTTTTTATTTCTAATTTAGTATTACAAACCGTTCTAGCTGTATTCAATCACTGAAAAATTCCCCTATCTTACACCTACTGAATATGCGTGAATTTTACTAATATCAGTTACATCTAAATTTGTTATTTTATTTTTCTTCAAAAGGTCTCTCACTTTTTTTGTGCAAAAAAGTAATACTGTTTCATCAGGACTAAATAGATTACTTTTATCCCAAGTCGCATAATCAAACTTATATCCTTTATAAAATCCTGCTTCTTTTGGTTGTTCTAGTTTACCACATCTGCCTGTTACCTGTAGCCCATAGTATTTCTCACTTATGCCACTAATACTTATTTGATATCCCTTCCAACCGGATATAAGATGTTCTTTCAACAAACTATAAAACCTTTCAGAGATAGCAAAATTTGAGGTATCTTGAAAGCCAACAACGTCGTATAGCTTATTTCCTTCCGTTATTTCCATTTCAAACGGTTCGACTGGTATGAACTCAGCTTGATTTAGTTTTATTTGATCATATTCGATTAAACTCTGAATCAAAGCTTCATCTGTTTCTCTTTTTATTCCGATGTTAAAAAATGCGTCCATGTTAAAATCCGTGACTTTTCATTAATGAATTTCCAAAATTTTGAATCTGATGAAGATCTGCATTGGGATATTGCCTAAAAAATCCGTCCCAGGCCTTATTATAAGGGCCTGCGGCACTCCTATGTGCTGCGCTCTGCCACCATGTAAGATTTTTGGGATCATGTACATTTAAGCCAACCCTGCTAAAATGCTTTTGAAAGCGTTATGCCTGGGGATAGACATGATGAGCATCCATTCCCGTACCGCTCTTTCCTGTCAATACCTGTAAGTTATATCTATAATTATTTCCTGTAAAGGACTTAAAAGCATTGGTTCCTGTCTTTGCTCCTTGATTTGGCAACGGAACAGTATAGCGATTTCCTGTTGTTTCAAAAAATTCAGTTGTGGCATATTGATACTTACTCAGTGTGTTTCCTGTGAAAGAGCTAACTCCCCCCCAACGCCTTGCTTCAACAAAACCTTGACTAAGTCCATTGGATAATCCGCCACCTGCACCATTGATTAAAACATTTCCGACACCTGCTAAAAATCCGTCTCCAGATAATGGACTCACAGCACCTCCAAGTATTCCCGCCAGTAACAGCACCAGTAATGACGTTTCCTGCAACTCTTTTTATGACCGGACTGGCTATATCTACAAGAATATCATTTACTTAACCGGCGCAATCTGCTTACCTATTTCAGATCCCACATATCCAGTTGCCGCTACAGTAGCGGCCGATAGCGCGGCGTTCTCCCAGCTTAGCCCATCGAGAAGTGCATTTCCTCCACTAAGAATAGCCCCTGTGGCTGCTGACCCCGCATAACCTCCAGTGAAACCCGCTACAAAACCTACGCCAAAATATCTGAATGCCTTCCAACCATTTCCGTCAAGATTACTAAGATTAGTTGCAAGGTTATATACTCCCGTAAATACAACAATAATAAGGTTATCAACAACGACTACTTGTCCTGATGGGTCCGTGTAACGCAGCGGATTGTTCCATACGTAGCTATACCGGTTATAACTTTGGGTCATACCTGGCTCTTGAACATAATTAGCAGGTGATAGCATTCTTCCGAGCACAGGGTCATACATCCGCCCGTTCATATTGATGAGTCCGAACTGATCCAGCATCTCGTGGCCTGTGTAACCTCTGTAAAGCCAGACTGGTGGCAGACCTGTAGTCGTTGTTGGCGTGAGCAGTGCCCAACTGGCCGGATTACGTCTTCTGCCCCAGGCGTCAAAGGAGGTGGCCGTTCTACCTTGGGTAGTATTCGTAATGGAGGAAAAAGCCCATCCTCGGAAGGAAATCCGTTACCTCCTTCTCCAAACCGAAAATACTTGATTTTTATTTTAACCTTCCTTTTATCAGCTTTTGGTTACTTCAAAGCAAATCTTGGCATGGGGAATCAAATAGAAATTTACGAAACCAGTGACGGTAAAACTCTGATCGAGGTAAAATTTGATCAGGAGACAGTTTGCCTTACACAGAGAACGATGGCTGAGCTTTTTCAGACGACCGTGCAGAACATCAATATGCGCCTTGGCAATGTGTGTTCGGCGATGGAGAACTGACAGAGGAAGCAATTATTAAGGATTTCTTAATAGTTCGAAAGGAGGGAAAAATAGAGGTGAAACGGAACCAGAAGGTTCATAATCTTGATGCAATTATCTCAGTGGGTTACCCAGCACTTAAAAGACTATTTAATACAGGGTCAAGTCATCAACGAGAAGCGATTAGCCCAGCAGCAACAGCAGATCCAAACCCTGAAAGACGGGATTCGTATACTAAACATAGCTATTGAAACGAAAATCGGAGATCCCGACATTGGGTGGCTTGACCAATTTGCGAAGGGTCTGGAACTCCTAGATGACTCCGATCATGAAAATCTTGGCCAGAAAGATCGAAACACGCATCCGGCAACATACCCTGAATTTCCAAGCTATCAAAATCTCACCGAAGCCATGAGAAGTGATTTCGGAGATATTGACTTTTATCCACCTATCGAAGAAAAGGCGGCTACTCTATTTAATCATCAAGAACCATTCGTTTGTACACGACAATAAACAAATCGCTGTCGCCTGTTTTTACCTTTTCTGGAAATGAACGTTTTGTTAAAATCAAAAGACGGAAATTTGCTCACCAGCAATGAAGTACTTACTCTTTTGACACTTCTTTACGGCCGCCAGAAAGCCGGAAGAAACACAGGCGGTTAAAAATTTGATTGTGAGTTTATTGAATCGATATCAGTTAGTCAATGCTTGCTTCACCAGACTCATAGTGTATTCAAGATTCTTTGTGTCACTTACTCTGATTTCATAGTCTCCATTTCCCCAGGTTCCTACATTGGAAACATCCCGGGAAATATGCTTGGGATCATCCAGTACTCCCCATTTGAGATTGATCCAGCATTTAAGCTCCGATTTCAAAACCAGCACATCTGCAAATATTTTCCCTCGGTGAGTAAAGCCAATCACCATTTTCTGAGGCTTGATCTCAATATCCGGGTCAAGGTTCTGGATGGCATTCCTGAAGCTCTCGTACAATTCCGTTACTTCATCCGACTTTCCTTTCAAGTGATCTTCCTCTGCATATACCTTGATTTCCTTTGCAAGCTTGCTGATTTGAGAATCGTAACCTTTCTGCATTGGCTTAATACTGGGCGCTGATTTTGATTTTTTCACCTGACTGACCGTAATAAGGTCATTTTCGAATCGCTTGATTTCCCACAGCTCAATACCGAGGTCCTTAAAATTGGTAGACTGCTTTTGAAACTATGTGAACGACGGGGAGACGAAAATGATACGGCTTTGGGACCAGTCCACTTCGTCGCGTTTAAGACTTAGCCCATTCGCCTCGTTGTACTCCACAATAAAGTCAGCCTTGTATTCCAGCATCAGGTTCAGATACGACACGCCCTGATCTACCACGCTGTAATTCTGCCCCCGCTTATACTCAATGATTACAAACGCATTGCTCTCAGGATCGAAGGCAAGTGTATCGATCCGAGACTGTTTAATCGTAAACTCTGACTTCACCATTTTCAGAGATGTCAGTATTTCCAAATTTTGCTCAAATAGCGTCTGAATTTCCCTTTCGAGCTTAAAAGGATTCTCTTGTAGCGTTGTGAGGGTTTGTTTGTTGTTCTTGAAAATTTGCATTCTATTTTAATTAACTATGTTATTCATAGTTGTCTGTCCATTCCCTTAGTTTTTTCTATAAACACACTGATTTTCCGGAGTACGCTACTAGCAGAGTGATGGTGAACTGAAGACTCATTCCCTCACTCAAACATCACTTCTCTGATAAAACACAACTCCTTTTCGTTCAATATGCTCAACCAGATCCGGATTACTTATTTGATGTAGAAGTGCCAGGTCAATTTTATAGGGAAGCAGCAGGTCATCAAGTTCCAGTTCTATTTTAAATAATTGGGATAAATTGAGTTCAGCTCCCACCAGTACAAGATCAATATCCGATCCATTGCGGTAATTTCCTTTCGCACGCGAACCATACAGGATGGCTTTTTCCGCCTGTGGATATTTGGTAAATACACCCTGGATGGCTGCTATTGTTTTTTCTGATAATCCGTGATTCATTCTTTTGTAAATAAGTTACCCTGCTTTCCGGTTCGTTTCTCCTCCATGGTATTAGCAAAAGCCAGGAAAGCAGGCAAATAAACATCCATAATCTGCGTAAAAATCACATCTGCAGTTTCTTCATTGTAGGTATGAGAAGTCTGGTTACGGCTTTTAATCATCTCCATCCAAATGTCGCCATCAACAATCAGCTCTGCCGCAAAAGCCGCTCTTGTAGCATCCCTTGAACCCAATACCTTTATATCAGCCTCATATAGCAAAAAGTCCTTCATCACATTCCAGGCAAGCTCATGGGTATATTCAAATCTCTGAATTAACCCTTCCTTAATGATATCATCAAGAAAATCGTCTTGATCAATACTCCCATGTTCGTCAGCCGGATAATCTTTTTTAATTTTGGATACTGCCTGATCCAATTTGTTCAACGCCTTGTTATAATTATTAAAACGCTGTTCCCAACGAATATCCTGTCCTTCCATGTCATCAAATATTTAATGCTTACGTGTTTCTATGCTGATAGAGATCTTTGTTTATGCTTATTTCCCGATACAGAACTTCGAAAATATATTATCCAGCAAATCATCCGTCACAATTGTCCCGGTAATCTCTCCCAGATGATGCAGCGAAAGCCGGATGTCCTGGGCCAGAAAATCTCCGGTTACCCCAAGGGCAAGGCCATTGAGAACGTCGGTGAGCGCACCTTGTGTTTTGATCAGGTGTTCGAAGTGACGGAGGTTGGTTACTACTGTATCGCTGGCGGCCTGTTTTTGGACGAGCGACACAAGCCTGCCTGTCAGTGCAGGTAGCTGTTGCTGTTTCTGGGCAGAGATAAAGAGCATATCCGGATTTTCAGTCTGAAGCTTTACAACCAGCTGATCATTCAGATCAATTTTGTTCATCACCCAAAGGATTTCTTTACCGTCCAGGTCATTCGCCAGCTTTTGATTTTCTTCGAGCGTCAGCTCACTATCAAACAAAAACAGCACAATATCCGCCTTTTCCATGGCAGCTTTCGAGCGCTCTATACCGATGGATTCTACAAGATCGGTGGTCTCGCGGATTCCCGCCGTGTCGATAAACCTGAATTTGAGCCCCTGCAAAACGATCGTATCTTCAATCACATCCCGTGTAGTGCCGGCTACGCTGGTCACGATCGCTTTTTCTTCATTTAAAAGCGCGTTCAGCAGTGTCGATTTTCCTACGTTCGGAGAGCCTATAATGGCTACCGGAACACCTTCCTTAAGTGCATTACCGTAGTCAAAGGATTCGATCAGTGGCGCGATCGTATCCTGAAGCGACTCAATCAGCCTTTTCAGA
Source organism: Dyadobacter luteus (assembly GCF_003383615.1). Taxonomy (GTDB): domain Bacteria; phylum Bacteroidota; class Bacteroidia; order Cytophagales; family Spirosomataceae; genus Dyadobacter; species Dyadobacter luteus. The sequence goes on along the minus strand of NZ_QNUL01000002.1, from coordinate 156,543 downwards.
TCGTCCCTTCCGGCAAACTCTACGTCCTCCTCGCCAAAATCCAGTTCCAGCTCAATCATCGATGCAAAATGGATCAGCTCGGTTCTCAGTGATGTCAGTTTTCTCGAAAATCCTCCTCTGAGCTGGTTCAGTGCAGTTTTGTGGCTCGCTTCCGAATCCGCAGCGATCAGATCGGCAACAGCCTCGGCCTGCACCAGGTCAAACTGTCCGTTCAGAAAAGCACGCTGGGTAAACTCTCCCGGCCTGGCTATACGGGCACTTTTCTGCACCAGCAGTTTGAGTATTTGCCTGATAATATAATCGGATCCATGACAGGAAATTTCCACAGAATCTTCTTTGGTGAAAGATCTTGGCGTTTTAAAGACACTCACCAGCACTTCATCTATGATATGATCACCTGCATGTATCGTTCCGAAATGCACGGTATGCGACTCGGCATTTTCCAGATTTTTTCCTTTAAAAACACTGTTGACAAGCGCTATCGCACCAAGTCCCGATACGCGGATAATCGCAATAGCCCCTACCCCGGAAGGTGTCGCCAATGCACAAATCACTTCCTGCTGATGTATTTGAATCGTATTCATGATGCAAAGATGCGATTCTATCAGCAAAAATACATCGGCAGCTTTTCGTATCTTTGGGGATTTTTCTGCCTTTTAGGTTGTTACATTTTTTTCAACATCTATTATTTACTGCTGTGCTTACCGAAACATTACCCATCATCACCAGCCAGCTTCCGGTTATGGAAGCATTCTACACCTTGCAGGGCGAAGGCCAGCATAGTGGAAAGGCGGCCTATTTTATCCGCCTTGGGGGCTGTGATGTAGGTTGTCACTGGTGTGATGTGAAAGAATCCTGGGAGGCGGACATACACCCGAAAACTACAATTCAAAACATCGTAGCCGGCGCTGAGCAGTTTCCGGGCAGGCTGGCCGTGATCACAGGCGGAGAGCCTTTGATGTACAATCTGGACGCACTTACGGGTGCTTTGCAGGCTGCGGGCTTTCAGACCAATATTGAAACCTCTGGGGTATACCCTTTCACCGGCCATTGGAACTGGGTCTGCTTTTCGCCCAAAAAGTTCAAGACACCCCATCCGGACATTTACAAGAACGCCAACGAGCTCAAAGCAATCATTTATAATAAGAGCGATTTCGAATTTGCCGAACAGCATGCAGCGCTCGTCTCTGACGAATGCACACTGCTTCTGCAGCCGGAATGGAGTAAGCACGAGCAAATGCTGCCTTTGATAATTGACTATATCAAAGACAATCCCAAATGGAAAATGTCGTTACAAACTCACAAGTATATGAATATTCCGTAATGCGTTATTTTCTTCTGAGCCTTCTGTGTGCCGTTTGTCTGACTTTACAGACAAACGCTCAAAATGCACCCACCAACAAACGTGCACGCGATCATTACGAAAAGGCTCAGAAAGCATGGCAGGCCAGACAGCTCAGTGAAGCGGCGATTCAATATGAAAAGGTTGTGGAACTGGAGCCGACTCATGCCGAAAGTCATCTCAGGCTTGCTCAGACCTACGAGCTGCTACGGCAACCCATTCTTGTCAAAAAGCATTATGCGGCCTTGGTAGCCCTGCAGCCCACGGCCACGCAATCTGCTACGGCTTATCAGTGGCTTGGCAAACATTTTTTCCAGCAGGAAAAGTATGACTCAGCACTGGTTTACTACGAAAAGGGACTACCCCTGTTTCAGCCTAAATCCAGCCTCTACCGCCTTACAGAGAAGTCTATTATTTCCTGCCACTTTGCATTGGAAGCCATCAAAAAGCCGCTTTCCGTTAAAAAGCAATCACTGGGAGATACAGTGAACTTTCTGCCTTCCCAGTACTTTCCGGTACTGACCGCCGACGGAGAAACACTGATTTTTTCAGGACTGACCCATGAGCGTGATGAAAATATCTATTTTACCACACGTCAGAAAAAGGGCTGGGATGTTCCTGAAGAAATATCTAAGTCAATCAATACAACCAATAATGAAGGCACCTGTGCGATCTCAGCCGACGGGAGAACGCTTGTTTTTACAGCCTGCAACCGGCCCGATGGTTACGGCAGCTGCGATCTGTACATCACCCACAAACAAGGCAGTGACTGGGGCACGCCGGTCAACATGGGAGAGCCGATCAACACCAGAGACTGGGATTCGCAGCCCTCTTTATCTGCCGACGGCCATACCTTGTACTTTGCTTCTGACCGAAAGGGCGGACACGGCAAAAAGGATATATGGGTATCATCTCTGGATAAAAAAGGAAAATGGTCTGAGCCCAAAAATCTCGGAGGTACTGTAAATACTGCAGACGATGAGAATGCTCCTTTTATTCATGCCAACGGACAAACGCTTTTCTACGCATCCAATGGCCTGCCGGGTATGGGCGGCATGGATATTTTTATTTCCCAACGCATTGATACGGTTTGGTCAGAGCCTAAAAATCTTGGTTACCCCATCAATACCGTTTCTGAGCAGGTTGGTCTTTCGATTTCCTCAGATGGCGGCATGGCCTACTATTCTGATGACTTCTCTGAGAACGGTAAAAACCGTGCACTACTCTATATGTTTAAGCTTCCTGAAAGTCTGCGTCAGGCTATTGTTCCTACGCGATATGCCAAAGGCCGGGTTTTTGATAAAAAAACAGGCAATGCCCTCGGCTCGGATATTGACCTTTACGATTTAAAATCCAAAGAAAAAGTATTTTCTTTCACCTCAGATCCCAGCACGGGAAGCTTTCTTGCAGTACTGAACAGCGGAAGTGAGTACGCTTTTTACGTCTCGAAAAGCAACTATCTTTTCAAAAGTCTGTCTTTCTCCGTAAGTGATTCTACCCCATCCGTGCAGGTTGATATCGCTTTGGAACCTATTGAAAAAAACAAGGCTGAAGTGCTCAACAACATTTTCTTTGCAACAGGCTCTTTTGAGCTGGACCAGAAATCAGCAGTAGAGCTGGATAAAATGACCGATTTTCTGCAAAACAACAAGGCTATCCGCATACAGATTTCAGGTCATACCGACGATGTGGGCTCAGACAAGGAGAATCTGGAACTGTCCCGCAAGCGGGCTTTGGCCGTTGAGCAGTATCTGATCAGATCCGGGATTCAGCAGGCCCGTATCTCTTCAGTAGGCTATGGTGAGAGCAGACCCGTGGAAGCGAATGAGACAGAAAAAGGAAGGCAGAAAAACAGACGTATAGAATGGAAGATAGAATAATGAAATTTGCATTCCGCGGTGTTTTTTCGCACTTTTGTCCTTCGGCCTGTGTTGTACTTTATGAGGATTCGCCGGCGGCCGCTTCAATGATCACACTATATTGACGACGTTTTCGTCCTCACCAGCTAAAATCGATTATCGTATTCTAAGTTTGAATAAAAAATGACATCTGAAAAAGTTTCCTGCCTTATAATTGGTTCCGGCCCTGCCGGTTATACTGCTGCTATATATGCTTCCAGAGCGGGACTGAATCCTGTTTTGTATCAGGGCGCGCAGCCTGGCGGTCAATTGACCATTACTACCGAAGTTGATAATTTTCCGGGTTATCCGGATGGGGTTACAGGCCCTGAAATGATGATCCAGTTCGAAAATCAGGCGCGCCGTTTCGGTACTGATATCCGTTACGGAATGATTACCGAAGTAGACTTCACGAGCTACCCGCACAAGGTGATCGTAGATGGTAAAAAAGAAATCATCGCCGAATCCGTAATTGTTTCTACCGGTGCCTCTGCCAAGTGGCTCGGCATTGAAGGAGAAGAAAGACTTAACGGCCATGGCGTATCTGCCTGCGCGGTTTGTGACGGATTTTTCTTCCGTGGACAGGATGTAGTTGTAGTAGGTGCCGGTGATACAGCTGCTGAAGAAGCAAGTTATCTGGCCAAACTTGCCCGCAAAGTATATCTGCTGGTCCGCAGAGACGAAATGCGCGCTTCCAAGATCATGCAAAAACGCCTGGAGACTCTTCCTAACGTTGAGATTCTGTGGAATACTGAGACAGTAAAACTCAATGGAGAGCACGGTCTGGAAAGTGTGGAAGTAAGAAACAATAAAACAGGCGAAGAAACCGTATTGAATGCAACCGGATTTTTTGTTGCGATCGGCCACAAACCTAATACTGACATATTCAAAGGTTATCTGAATATGGATGAGACAGGTTACATTCAGACTATCCCTGGTAGCTCATGCACCAACATCAAAGGTGTTTTTGCCTGCGGAGATGCCCAGGACAATGTATACCGTCAGGCTGTAACAGCTGCCGGTACAGGCTGTATGGCTGCTTTGGATGCCGAACGTTTCCTGATGGAACATGAAGTAGAAGTAATGCTTGAAGAAAGTGCTTCCTAACCGAAACACTCAATCGAAAATAACCCCGATAAATTAAATTTTGATCAGGCTACATCTGGTTAACACAACGATGTAGCCTGACTAGTGCATAGACCTATGAAAGGAAAGCTTATTGTAAGTTTGCTAATGATGGTGTGTTTGATATCCTGGAACACGCAAGCACAAGAGCGAGGAAAATTTAAGAAGAATCCGAAAATCAACCAGTCGGGAAACAATACAAACGAATCTCCCACGACAAAGGCAACTCCACAAGCCGAAGACGAATACCAGGTTCAGACATCCGGACTCAAATTTCAGAATCAATTCGAACCTGTAAAACCCCTCAATCCCGTTGTCAGTGAAGACACGACCACAGTTGATGAAGGTGAGACAGAAGTAGTTGAAGTGGTAGATTCCCTTCAGGTAGCCGACGAATGGGTGAAAGCAGCTGAATATTATGTGATCTGGGATGCGAGGGCGATCAACCCGTACGGGCTCAGTGCTTTGGAATTTGATGAACCCGTAGAACTTACCCTCTATGACGATGCTGTAAACCGCAAATGGAGCAATCCTCTTGACAAAATAAGAACTACTTCCAACTTTTCGTTCAGATGGGGCCGCTGGCATAACGGTACAGACCTCGATCTGGAAACGGGCGACAGCGTGCGCACTACCTACGACGGAATGGTGCGTATCGTAGCTTATGACGGAAGCGGTTATGGTAAATTTGTTCTGGTCCGTCATTACAATGGTCTTGAAACTTTGTACGGTCACATGTCCAAACAATTGGTTGAATCAGGCCAGTTGGTGAAAGCAGGTGAGGTACTCGGGCTCGGTGGTAATACTGGACGAAGTACAGGTTCACATTTGCACTATGAAAACCGCTACGAAGGAAACCCCTTTGATTCACGCAATATATTTGACTGGGAGAACAAACAGATCCGTTCGGATAAATTTATGCTGACCAGCAGTGTGTGGAACCACCTCAGAGGCAAATCTTCTTACAAGAGTGAGTTTGAATCCGGCGATGCAGTGCCTGTGGCGCAATCACGCTCCATTCTTCATAAAGTACGCTCCGGAGATACACTTTCTTCCATAGCAAGCCGTTACGGCGTTTCTATCAGTTCTATCGCTAAGAAAAACAGAATTTCTACCCGGTCTACTTTGCGCCTGGGCCAGAAACTTCGAATCAAATAACCCTGGTATTATATGAAACTAGACATACTTGCCATCACCGCACATCCCGATGATGTAGAGCTTTGTTGTGCCGGTACGCTGCTTGTTCAGATGGCACTTGGTAAAAAAGTAGGTATTGTGGACCTGACCCGCGGTGAGCTGGGAACCAGAGGTACCCCTGAGGGAAGAATACTTGAAGGTGCTGAAGCAGCAAGAATTCTGGGCGTAGATGTGCGTGAAAATGTTGGGCTCGCGGACGGCTTTTTTCAAAACGACGAGGCTCACCAGAAAAGAATAATTCCCTATATCAGAAAATACCAGCCTGATATCGTGATCACTAATGCGATCGACGACCGCCATCCCGATCACGGAAAAGGGGCCCGGCTCGTAGCCGACGCCTGCTTTTATTCAGGTCTGAGAATGATCGAAACCCTTGACGAAAATAGCAATCCGCAGCAAGCCTGGAGACCTAAAAATGTTTTCCATGCGATTCAGGACAGATACGTCAACCCTGATTTCATTGTTGATATCTCCGCGGTTCATGACAAGAAGATTGAAGCAGTAAGAGCATTTAAAAGTCAGTTTTTTGATGCATCCTATAACAAGACTTCTACCGAGCCTCAGAGCTACATCTCTTCACCGGAATTCCTGAATTTCATTATTGCCAGAGCTCAGGAAATGGGACATGCCATCGGTGCTCAATTCGGGGAAGGCTTTACTTCTTACAGAAAACTTGGCGTAAAAGACCTTTCTGTTTTCTCCTAGAAACTTGTGGCGCCTGATTTGTTGTTAAAATAGTGCGGCAGGTTTCAACTTTCGGATATAGCTTGTCGTATATAAAAACAGACTAAAATAACAACAACATGAGACATAAGATTGCGGTATTGCTTTGTGGGGTGTCGGCTATGCTTCTGGTGAATTGTTACGGACAGAACAATTCCAAAACGCAGCCAGACCAGAAAAATACAGTTTATTCCAGAACAGATAGTTCGCCGGTAAAGGTGTCTGACAAAGAGTGGGAAAAGATTCTTTCGCCAGAGGTATATAAGGTAGCCAGATTAAAAGGTACCGAGCGTCCCTTCACCAGTGAGTACGAGCATTCCAAAGAGGTAGGCACCTTCTACTGCGCCGTATGCGGAAACCCTCTGTTTCGCAGTAATGCCAAATACGAAAGTGGTTGCGGCTGGCCAAGCTTCTTTGAACCTATCAGTAAAAAGTCAATTTTAGAAGCTGCCGACAATAGTCTGGGTATGCGGCGAGTGGAGGTGATGTGCGGAAGATGCAAGTCCCACCTGGGGCACGTATTTGAAGATGGTCCTCCGCCTACCGGCTTACGCTACTGCATAAACGGAGTAGTACTGGATTTTGAAAAAGCGCAGGCTGCCAATAAGAAGTACAATTCTAAAAAGTAAAAGCATAGCTGTTTTACGATCCCGCTTCCCTCAGGTTGCGGGATTTTTTATGCAACAGGCATTCAATGAATAACTGAATATGACCAATCGGTTACAATTTATATTCATTCTATATTAGTACAACTTCTACTTCTCAGGTCATCAAATATCTATATTTGTGACCGTTACGTAAACAACCTCAACCCTTTATGAAAAAATTCTTCAAGATCCTGGGCTATCTGTGCCTGGGCCTGGTTGCAGCTGCAACCGCTTCCGGTATTTATGTCAAGACTATGCTTCCCGACGTCGGTGAGGCACCGCAGCTTACCGTTGACCCCACACCAGCCCGTATTGCCAGAGGAGAATACCTGGCCAATCACGTCACAGTCTGTATGGACTGTCACAGCACACGCGCCGCTGACCTTTTCTCCGGTCCTCTTTTACCCGGTAACTTTGGTGGTGGCGGTGAGCGGTTCGGCCCTGAAATGGGTTTCCCGGGCGTTTTCTACTCCCGAAACATCACACCCTTCGGAATCGGCGACTGGACAGATGGCGAACTGTACCGCGCCATAACCACAGGTGTAACCAAAAGCGGCGAAGCGCTGTTTCCTGTCATGCCCTATCACACTTACGGGCAAATGGATCCTGAGGATATTTACAGCATTATTGCTTATGTGAGAACACTTAAACCAGTAGAAAATACGCTTCCTCAAAGAGAACCTGAGTTCCCGGTCAGTATCATTCTCAACACAATGCCCGCCAAAGCCACTCCCGGAAAACGCCCATCAGACAATGATTTACTGGCACGAGGTAAATACATTACTTCTGCGGCTGCCTGCGTGGATTGTCATAGCAAAATGGATAAAGGCAGCAAAGTACCTGGTACCGAGTATGGTGGCGGAATGGAGTTTACCATGCCTGCAGGCGTGGTAAGATCGCCTAATATTACCGGCGATAAAGCGACTGGGATCGGAAGCTGGTCTGAGCAAGAGTTTATCAAGAGATTCAAAATGTATGCTGATTCGAGCTACATCCCACATCCTGTAGGACCGAAGGACATGAACACACCCATGCCATGGACCATGTACGCACGCATGGAAGAGCAGGACTTAAAGGCAATTTTTGCTTACCTGCAGAGTCTGGCGCCGATCAGCCATAAGGTAGAACGTTTCACTCCTGCCCAATAGGCACCTGTGGCCGGGATTCAGCAAAACCCAATAATTGTTTCATCCTGCTGAATTCCGGCTGATAATCAGCACGAATTTCAATTGTGTCACCTGTTAGAGGATGTTTGAATGAAAGATAACACGCATGCAGCAGCATCGTATTCATCGAAAATGTATCCAGGAAATACTTATTCTGCTTGTTACAGCCATGTGGCCTGTCACCGATGATAGGATGAAAAACATGCGCCATATGTTTGCGAAGCTGATGCATGCGTCCGGTTTGAGGATACAACTCTACCAGTGAATAGCGAGATGTAGGATGTTTACCAACCGAGAATCCAGCCTCTACCCTATCCAGTGTTCTAAGGCGCGTAACTGCCTGCTGCACTACGCCATCATCCCGCTTTAAGGCATAATCAATTTCCGATTCATCCGGCGTATAGCCTCTTACAATCGCGTGATAATGCTTGGTGACCTCCGCCTCCATAAACTGCTTTTGCATCACTCCGTTGAGCTCTTCCTGCAGCGCAAATAGCAGAATTCCACTTGTTTTCCGGTCAAGTCTATGTGAGGGATACACCCGCTTTCCGATCTGGTCCCTGAGCAGTTGCACAGCAAACACATCCGCATCTGCTGCTATGAAACTCTTATGCACCAGTAAGCCGTGCGGTTTATTGACCGCTATCAGGAAATCATCCTGAAAAACAATATCAAGAGGAGTAAAGGAAGACAAAGTGGAAAATCAGAGTAAAAAGTTTGTATATGGCCTGCTTATATCTTTTTTGTATATCTGATCCTGAACCTTATAATTGCCCATAGCACCAGATACAGTATACCAATCAGCATACCTATTTCCAATGCAAAAACCCAGGCTGTCCGGTCGAGTAAACTTTCAAGCATACTTTGAAAAATCAGCCTCGGCTCGTGAATAATATCCCAGCTGTTCATCCTTCTCACGCGCCCCAGGTACACACCAAAACCTGCCAATGGCAGACTCAGGAAAAAGAAAACGGTGCTCATCCTGCGGGTAAATACCTGCCTCCATGCCTGATGAATCCAGTAAAGAGATACCAGACCATTGAACAGACTCACCTCAGCATAAAAGAAAAGCATGATTGTGTCATGCCAGGTAAGATCTCTCTCATAGTCTACAGTAAGGTGGGCAAGGTCCGTAACCATGTACGGGGCATTGGGAAAAAAAGCCAGCCAGAATAAACTTATTGCAATAAGCGTGTAGGGAATATCGCCGAATCGTTTGGTCAGATTATTGGCAATAAATGCCGCAATCAGGGGAATCCAACTGAGGAACAGATTCCAATCCATCGAAAAGTCGACCGGAGAGTTAAAGTAAATACGAATCAGGTGAAAAAAGACCGCTACAAGACTTAGCAGTACCAGAAGCAGAAGTGAAAACAATCCTTCCATAGAAACAATAGGCGGATTAGATACAGTAAACCTATAATTTCTTATCCATTCAATAAGTCGATCAATAACCATTCAGTCAAATTTTCATCACGTTATACCACCAGTCGGCAAATGAATAGTAAAAAGAGCACATAACCTGAATATCATCATTATCGTCAAAATAAACATGATAATCGTTATATTTTCTTCTGATCTCCCCTATTTGCTCTATAAGCTAACAAACAACTGACGGCAATAGTTATGCCTGAACCGGATTTTTTGGTCCCTTATTTTTAGGTTTACGTCTTTTTTTCCCGGCTGCCGGATCGCCACTTTCTGTTTTTTTAACACCGTCAGACCGCTTTCTTCCATGAGATGAACGGCTTCTTCTGGCCTCAAAAACAGGCGCTTCACCCAACCCCAGTTCTGCTGTAACGGAACGTTTTTCCAGTTCCTTCTCAAACAGCCTTTCAATTTTCAATACATACTTTTGATCCTGTTCATTGATGAACGTGATCGCTATACCTTTTGATTCTGCACGCGCCGTTCGCCCGATACGGTGTACATAGTCTTCAGGGTCCCTGGGCACATCGTAATTCACAACGTGACTCAGGTTATCAATATCGATTCCTCTTGACAATACGTCTGTCGCAACCAGAATCGGAAATTTTCTGTTTTTGAAATCTCTTAATACCACTTCTCTTTCAGCCTGATCAGAATCTGAGGATATACCGAAAGCGCCAACTTTGAGTTTTCTCAAAGCCCGGACAATCGGATCAACTGTAGACTTGCGAGAGGTAAATAACACCATACTGATGTTTTCAACACCCGTCAGTAAATGTGTCAGTAAAGGAAGTTTTTGCTCATCCTTGGCCATATAGAACTGCTGGTCTATACGATCCGCAGGACGTGATACCGCCAGACGCACCTCCTGCGGATTGTGCAGGATACGTTTGGCAAGCTCACCGATCTTAGAAGGCATCGTAGCTGAAAACATCAGCGTTTGCCTCTTGGCCGGCAAAAAACTCATGATTTTGAGAATATCCTGCAGAAAACCCATGTCAAGCATACGATCGGCTTCATCGAGCACCAGATGCCTGATACCCTTAAAGTTAACGTATCCGAGCTGTAAATGGGCTATCAGTCTTCCCGGAGTTGCAATGATGATGTCTGCTCCCTGCGTAAGCGCTTTCTTTTGCTGGTCCCACTCCGGCCCTTTGTTACCGCCGTAAACAGCGATACTGGTAGCTCCGACAAAATATCCCAGTCCTTGTATCTGCTGGTCAATCTGTACAGCCAGCTCACGCGTAGGAACCAATATCAGCGCAGCGGTATCCGAATTAGATTCATGCGCTACTTTGTCAAGAATAGGAATCAGATAAGCAGCTGTCTTTCCTGTACCTGTTTGTGCGCAGGCTAAAAGGTCAGCTCCGGAAAGAATATGGGGAATTGCCTGCTCCTGAATAGGAGTAGCCTGCTGGTAGTTCATAGAGTCCACGGCGCTGAGAACATCCTCGTGGAGATCAAATTCGTTAAAATTCAAAGTTCAGCTTTTAAATAATTCATACAGAAATACTTCTGCAATGAATCGTTGATAATAAATCAGAGCTGACTTTAAATTATCCCAGTCAGCAAACCGCTAGATTTTACACAAATGTAAGTAATATATCTTAGAAACCGAAAGGCGCGTATACACGCGCAGACTAAACGCAGTGCTGACCAGTAAAGCGACAGATATGGAATAAATAGCTGATTACTAACTTACTTCAACCAGATCGGAAGCCTCCGAAGGCGTATACAGTCTGGATTTGGTGACAAACCTTATACCCAAAGGGATTTCAAGAGAAAAACTCGAACCACGCCCAGGCGTAACATCAATTGTAAGCTGGGTATGTTGCCAGTACTCAAACTGATCGCGGCTCATAAAAAAATCACATCCTGCAATCTGTCCGAGCAATACATCACTATCACCTGTCCTGAATTCACCCTTTTCAAAGCACATAGGCTGTGATCCGTCGCAGCATCCCCCGCTCTGGTGAAACATCAGCTCGCCATATCTTTCCCTGAGCTGGTTAACAATCATTTCAGCTTCGGGGGTAATCAATACCCTTGGAGTCATAACACCTTGAATTTAAAACCGAAAGAAATCTGAGGGAAGACGACCAATCCCCTTACCTTTAGACAGAAACCAGGTTCTGTATCAGGCGACCGCTTGGGTTGCGTATGCCTTTTTTTACAGGTAAGGGGCTATCATTGGCCGCAAATCATTCTCCTAAATTATCAAAAGAATCCGAGTTTATTCTTATCGTAAGAAATAAGCATGTTCTTTGTCTGGCGGTAATAGCCCAGCATCATCTTGTGATTCTCACGGCCAAACCCGGATTTTTTATATCCGCCAAAAGGTGCATGTGCAGGATAGGCATGGTAGTTATTGACCCACACACGGCCAGCCTGGATCGCTCTGGGCACCTGGTAAATCTCATGTGCATCCCTCGTCCACACCCCTGCTCCCAGCCCGTAGAGCGTATCATTCGCGATACTGATGGCTTCTTCCGTCGTTTTGAAAGTAGTCACACATACTACCGGCCCGAAGATTTCTTCCTGGAAAATCCTCATCTTGTTGTGTCCTTTAAAAATGGTAGGCTGAATGTAATATCCTCCCGAAATACCATTTTCAAATTTCTGTGCATCCCCTCCTGCCAACACTTCCGCTCCTTCTTCTTTTCCTATTTTCAGGTAAGAAAGAATTTTTTCATACTGATCATTCGAAGCCTGTGCACCCATCATCGTAGTCCCGTCAAGAGGGTGTCCCATTTTGATCGCTTTGGTACGCTCCACGACCCGGCTGATAAATTTGTCATAAATACTTTCATGCACAAGGATCCTGGACGGACAGGTACAAACCTCTCCCTGGTTCAAAGCAAATAGTACCGCACCCTCAATAGCCTTGTCAAAATAAGCGTCGTCTTCGTCCGCCACCGAAGGGAAGAATATATTCGGAGATTTACCTCCCAGCTCCATCGTCACCGGAATCAGATTTTCTGAAGCATATTGCATGATCAGTCGTCCGGTAGTAGTTTCTCCTGTAAATGCCACCTTGGCCACTCTCGGAGAGGATGCCAGCGGTTTTCCTGCTTCCACACCAAAACCAGAAACTACGTTCAGGACTCCCGCCGGCAATATATCTCCGATTAACTCCATTAAAACCATGATCGAAGTCGGCGTCTGTTCTGCCGGCTTAACGACCACACAACACCCGGCTGCCAGAGCCGGGGCAATTTTCCATGTCGCCATCAAAAGCGGAAAGTTCCATGGAATGATCTGAGCCACAACACCCAGGGGTTCATGTAAGTTGATGCAAACTGTATTTTCATCGTGCTCCGAAACACTGCCTTCTTCTGCACGGATCACACCTGCAAAATACCGGAAGTGGTCTACACACAGTGGTAAATCAGCCGCCCGCGTCTCGCGGATTGCCTTTCCGTTATCTATTGTCTCGACTATCGCCAGATACTCCAGATTATCCTCTATCACCTGCGCAATTTTCAGCAGCAGGTTACTTCTTGAAGTGGCTGATGATTTGCTCCAGACGGGAAAGGCTGCATGCGCGGCATCAAGTGCTGCCTCTATATCTTCTTTTGTAGAACGGGCTGCCTGCGTGAATACCTGCCCGTCGATCGGGGAAATATTATCAAAATATTCACCTTTTACAGGTGCTACAAACTGCCCGTTGATATAGTTACCATAACGTTCTTTGAAATCAGGACGTTTGGCCAGGTTCTCATTCACATGTATTGCTGATTTTGGGTCTTCGGTGATCGTATCCATAATTAAAAAAGTATTTTTAAATGAATTATTGATACAAATCTATCCGTATCAAGCGTTATTGAATGGCACAATCGTTCCAGATTGTAGCATAATTATCTCATTATTTAGAAAAATATTTACATTTATGCATTTATCCCCTAACTTCCCTGAACTGAACAAATCATGCTCTGAAAGCCAATTTTTTACAGAGATCATAAAACGAAAAACTTTAACCCGGTACTTTCATGTCAACAGGATATAAGCTGAACCAGATTGCTATCTCGGAGGAGAAATCGATGAAAACGCTGGTGGAGAACCGAAGGGCATTCACTTTGGAAAACTGCGAGCTCAATGTCTTCGAAACCCTGCAGGCTTCCGCCCTGGTACCACTTACCTTTTCAGATTTTGTGGTGACAAGTATGCTCAGAGGCAAAAAGGTGATGCATTTGTTTGACCAGCCCGGCTTCGACTACCTGCCTGGTGAGACAGTGCTGGTGCCGGCGAACGTGACGATGAAGATCGATTTCCCGGAAGCATCAGAAAACAATCCTACACAATGTATTGCACTTGCGCTGGACCATGTCAAGATTCAATCCATCGTAGACCGGCTCAATGAGCAGTACCCATTGTCTGGAAAAGACCAGCACTGGGCACTAAGCCACAACGAATACCATTTTTTGAACAATTTAGATATGGCTCAAAGCCTGAACAAACTGATCAGGATCTGCTCGGGCAATTCTTTGGGTAAAGATATTCTGGCCGACCTGACGCTTCAGGAACTGGTGGTACATATTATACAAACCCAAAACCTGTCACTGGCCAGTGATCCGAATGCCGGTCAGGACAATCCGCTGTCTTACGTGATCAGCTATATCAGAACCAACATCAGCGAGAAAATACAGGTGGACGATCTGAGTGAAAAAGCGTGCATGAGCCGCACTTCTTTTTACCGTGCATTTAAAAGAGAGTTCAACCTGAGCCCGCTGGATTTTATTCTGAAAGAGAAAATCAAAAAAGCGAAACAACTGCTCAGCGAGTCTAAATCCAGTATTTCTGACGTCTGCTATCAGCTCGGTTTTTCAGATCTGAATTATTTCGGAAGGCAATTTAAAAAACTGGAAGGCATATCTCCATCCCAGTACCGCGCAATGAGCGCCTCTGCACACTTATTGTAATAACTTCTTAAATCTCGCCCCGTTTCAGCCTGTTGATCATCATGATGGCCCTATCTACGCGCACCTGTACAGATTTGGCAGAAGCGATATAGTGTATGATACCGCGCTGTTTGCTGGGTAGGATTTCATGAAAAAGTGTATTCCCCTGCTCATCCTGGCTCAACAGTTCTCCAAGCTCCTCGGGCATATCCCTTCCGTATACGCTGTCATCTTTTTTTACAGCGGCCTTCACCGTTTGCCCCAATACCACCCGCGCCTGATTTCTGATCTGCGTGGCAACATTGATATAAAAACCGGCACCCGATATCGGACGAATCGCACATTGAAACTCAACTGTCCCGTTCAGCACGCAGCGAACACGTTCAGGTTTACGGCCCGTCACAAAAATGGCCGCCACTTCATCCGGAACCGGGATATAATAACTCCCGGCTTTTCCATCGAAGCGGTCTATTCTGGTTTCAAAGTTTACAAATTCTTCCAATGCCTGTTTTGCTATAACTGGTATTACTCAGTCAGAGGTCGTACCATAATGTCCTTATACAAAACTACGCTTTTAGGATCATGCGCCTGCAATGCAAACGTGCCGCTACCGAGTATTTTTCCTTTGCCATTCACAGAGCGTTTGTCTGCGTCACTTTCTTCGTAATCCACTACCACCTTGTCGTTGATCATGATGGTGATGTGCTTGCCTTCTACTTTGATATACTCAGTATACCACTCATTGTCTTTCACGTAAGTTTCTTTCACATCCACTACATCATACAAACTTCCGGTTCTTTTCCAGTCGGTGTGTGAGTTATTCACCTGCACCTCATAGCCTTGCGAAGGCCAGCCATCTTCCTGAAAAATGGTGTGTATAAAAATACCGGAATTCGAGCCGGGACGCGTCATTACCTTTGCTTTGAACTCAAAGTTCTTGAACATGTGATTTTTCACAGGACCTTCATAGAAAAGATGTGCACGTGGCCCAGCGACCTGAATCGCTCCATCTACAATCGAAAATGAAGATGCATTGGCCCCTACTTTCCAGCCATCCAGATTCTGGCCATTAAAAATAGAAACCCAGCCGTCCTGAGCTGCTGCGTTTCCGGCATTCATCAAAATTACTAATCCAAGCAGACTCAAAGCATGTACTAAACGTCTCATAGTAAAACAGATTTAGGTAAAAGTCAAAGCAGATATGATTTAATTTAAAGCAAGTGAAGTTATAAAAACTACTTATTCACCTATAAGATCAAACTGTTAAGCGTGAAGCGGTGTTTATGCATCAGCCTGCACGTTTTTATATCTTTGCGGGCAGAAATCATATCCATGCAAAATCCCTATATCTCGTTACTTGCCACCGCCTGGCGCTACGCACGCAGCCAGCGCAAACAGTACTTACTTGTTTATGGCATGTTCATTCTGGCCAATATTGTGCTGGCGATGCATCCTTTGTTGCTGGGCTGGTTTATTCAGTCTATCCAAAGCGAGCCTAATGATATTCCAGATAATGTCCTGCTCTTCGCCGCCGGATACATCAGTCTGACACTCGGGGAATGGGTATTTCACGGCCCTGCAAGAGTCCTTGAAAGAAAACTGGCTTTTGACCTGAGCAGAAATTTCCTGGATGAAATGTACCATCAGGCGCTACATCTGCCTACAAAATGGCATCAGGATCACCACAGCGGCTCTACGATCAACAGGATCAGAAAAGCTTATGAAGCCCTGCGTGACTTCTTTCAGAACGGCTTTATGTTCCTGCATGCCTTTGCCAAATTTATATTCTCATTCGTTGCCATTGTATGGTTCTCGCCCTTATACGGCGGTATCGGTATTTTGATCGGTATCATTACCATGCGCGTGATTTTTCTGTTCGATAAGCCTTTTATCAAAACACTCGACGAAACCAATGAAAGAGAGCACGTTGTATCTTCGACTTTATTCGATAGTCTTTCAAACATCATTACCGTGATTACCCTGCGTCTGGAAAAAAGGATGAAAGCCGGACTGATGCAAAAAGTAGCCGATGTATTTCCTCCCTTCAGAAAGACAGTCGTAATCAATGAATGGAAATGGTTTGTAGCCAGTATTTTTATTTCAATCATTTACATCGTCGTCACCCTCGGATATGTCTATCAGAATTACACACCCGGACAGGTTTTTCTGGTAGGCGGATTGGTTACGCTGCTGGGTTATGTCAACCAGTTCACGAGCGTGTTTCAGGATGTGGCCTGGCAGTATACCGAGATCATCCGCTACAATACCGAAGTACAGACAGCCCGCAGCATTGGTGAAGCGTACACCCATCAGCATATTCCCGAGGCAACCGTTCCGCTTCCTTCTGACTGGAAGGAAATTCAGATCAGCCATCTGAGTTTTGCGCACGAAGAAAACTATTCAGAGCAAAAATTGTCTCATAGTCTGCACGATCTTCAGATACGGATCCGGCGCGGGGAAAAGCTGGCCCTGATCGGTGAAAGCGGAAGCGGCAAAAGTACTCTTCTCGCTGTGCTAAGGGGTTTATACCAGCCGGAAGATCAGGTAAAAGTAGAAGTTGACAGCCAGCTCAAAGCATCGATGGGCACACTGGCCGATACAGTCACTTTATTTCCTCAGGATCCTGAAATTTTCGAAAACACCATTGAATACAACATTACCCTCGGACTTCCTTTTTCAAAAGATGAAATTATGGAAGTATGCCAAACCGCTCATTTTGCCGATGTGCTCGACAAACTCCCCAACCACCTGGATTCCAATATTCAGGAAAAGGGCGTTAATCTTTCGGGAGGGCAGAAACAACGCCTGGCGCTGGCGCGTGGGATTCTGGCGGCACGTTCGAGCGACATTGTATTACTTGATGAGCCGACCAGCAGTGTGGACCCGAAGACGGAATCGCTGATCTATGACCGGATGTTTTCCCAGTTCCGCAGCAAAGCCGTTGTATCCACGCTACACCGTTTACACCTGTTGACCAAGTTCGATTATGTATATGTGCTTAAAGACGGCAAGATCGTTGACGAAGGCACTTTCATTTATCTTAAAGAACAAAGTCCGGTGTTCAGAGAGTTATGGAAACATCAGGAAAACCTGCACCAATAGGGTTAGCGTAATAAATTTACCTGTCCGGTATAGTTCCGCAGTTCTCCTGTTTTCAGTTCAACCTGAATTTTGTAAGGATAAATACCCGCAACGCTGTCGGCGTTCTGAAATTTGCCTGTCCAGCCTTGCTGCGGATCGGAGGCCGCAAAATGCTGGTTATGAAATACCACCTGGCCCCAGCGGTTATATATCCACATTTCACGCACCTGCTTCACACAGGAAGCACCAAAGACATAGAAGACATTGTTGTGCGCATCTGTTCCGGGTGTGAAAGCATCCGGAATACTGATACCACAGGGTTTTACAGAAATACTCACTTTTCCCGCACGGCTGCAGACATGATCCTGGTCTGAGACTGAAATGTTATAGACGGCTGAAGAAGCAGGCTTGACCCACATTTCACTGCAATCCTTACAGGAGACTGTTGATGCAGATTGCCATAAATATTCGTAATCTCCTTCAGGATCCGCCTTTGTAAAAATCAGTACACTATCACCCTCTGTGATCTGGTAAGACGGCGTGTAGGAAAGAAGAAAATCTTTGACAACAAGATTTGTAGTGACCGTACTGTCGCAGCCCGTAGGCAAAGGTATGGCACGGACGAAAGTGCCTGTAGTAGCGTATGCAGTATCTCCTACGGTCACCTGTTCTCCTTCACAGATTGTCAGGTCCTGAGTAAAAACAGGCACCGGATTCACGGTAAGATTCAGTGTAACAGTGCTGTCACACACGGTAGAATGTAGAATATTTCTTACAAAAATACCCGACGTACGGTATACGGTGTCCCCAACCGCTACCTCATCTCCTTCACAAATGGTCCTTTCCAACTTACTTTCCTGCTTTTTATACTGAATCGTATAATCTAGTTGTAAAGCACACGATTCATCCAGACTTGCCAGTGGTACCATACTTACATTGTATTGATCTCCCAGGTTTGCCTTTACGCTGATCTGAGAAGTCGTGGCACCATTGTTCCAGCGGTAACTGCCAAAACCATCCGGTGCTTTGAGTGTCATATAACCATCTGAATCAGGACAGGCAGAAACCGGAGTAATTTCAGATTTCAGACATTGGGCATCAAAGTAAGCATAACCAAAATGCCCCCGCTGCGTGCAGCCATGAGCAGTAACGACTATGGTAATGGTTTTACCCACATAATTGCGAAGATCAATAGCACCGGTGGTCCAGGGACGATACTGAATATCGCCGGATGAGAGAAATCCGTTGACCGTGTTGGTTCCCTGTAATTGTATGTCGTAATGGTTACAGGCCAGCTCATCGCCATTACTATCCAGAATCGCCAGATTAAAACCGGGTTTCTGATACGATTCATGATTCTGGTTGCCGGTTCCCGAAGTGTTCTGTAGAAGAACTGCAAACTGGTATTGAAAGAGCGTATTGTCCGCCGTTACGGTATACTGCGTCTTTAATCTTGAAAAATGGGTTCCTGTTGTAGTATTGCCTAATCTTATGGAATGCGAGCTACCGGGTGCGACCATGCTTATGGAAGGTATTTTGGGATCATTACCTGAGCTGGTGATCATGTGCTCATTTTCCCTGGTACCATTCGTCTCTGCCTGAAACACCACTTTACTGTTGGCATCTGTCACCGTTCCGTAGCTCAGCGTCCAGCCATTGGTATTGCCCAGCTCGAAACCAATATTACTACAGTCAACCTGTGCCGATACAGAAGCTGACAGAAAAATAGACAAGCAAAAAAACAATAGAGATTTCCCCATAACCCTGCTAAAAAATGCCTGAAAGTGAAAGTTGGACTTAATCTCAATACGCCTCGCTTTCAGTCTCTGTTGCAGTCTTTTACGTTACAGGGAAATATTCTCTAATTTTTTCTTAATCTGGCCTCTTCCAGATCCAGATTATGCTCCATGTTGCGGATAATACTGTCCTCATATTTTTTGTCGAGTGCCATTCTGAAAAGCCCTTCTCTGCGGTGCTCAACAAGTTCCAGCATAATTTCCCGATACAATTGCCGCACCGATCCCAGCGCTGCTTTTTTATCCTCAACGGCAGCTTTTTCGGTAGCATTGATACTTCTCAAAAGCTGCTCTTTAATCCTGGATATGGTTTCGTAATCAGCCATTTCCTTTGAGTAGTGGCGATCCATGTATACCACCGACTCCTTGGCAAGCTGCAATCTGATCGCTTCAATCTGCTCATCGGCTGGTTGAATATCGTCCACTTCTTCCACCTTTAACCATCTGAGGAAAATTGGCAGGGTAAGCCCCTGAAAAACAAGGGTAATCAAAATCACGACAAAAGTGATAAACAGGATCAGGTTCCGGTGCGGAAAGGCCTCTCCATTATTTAGTGTGAGCGGTATGGCCAGTGCAGATGCCAGCGACACTACTCCTCTCATACCGGCCCAACCTATAATAAAGGGTAATTTCAGGCCCGGACTTTTTTCTCTTCGGCGAATCATCGGGAATAGTAATCTTGGTACATACGTAGACAGGTACACCATGATCACCCGGATCACGATCACAATCACACTGATCATCAGTGCATATTCAATGGCCTCTTCGCGTGAGTAGTCTCCAAGCCCTTTTACAATCACGGGTAGTTCCAACCCTATCAGTATAAATACAAATCCATTCAACAGAAAACCCACTGTTTCCCATACCTCCTTAGTCTGTATACGTGTGTGGTAGTTGAGGTAATCCTTTGATCGGAAAGACAGAAAAAGCCCGCCACTGACCACAGCCAGTACACCCGACCAGTGAAACTCTTCCGCCACCAGGTACATCAGGTACGGAGCAATGAGCGTAATAGGGGTTGTAATACTGGACGATTTAGCCAGAAAACGCAGAATAAAATATAAAACATGCCCGATTGCCACACCCACAACCACTCCCATAAAGGATAGAACAAGAAAATCGGACGCGGCCTTCTGCAATACAAACTGACCGGTAAGAATAGCAGCAAGAGCGAAACGGAAAACAGTAAGTGAAGCAGCATCATTCACAAGGCTCTCCCCTTCCAGAATCGTCGTTCCCCTTCTGGGCATATTCATTCCTTTTAAAACCGAAGTGGCCGCCACGGCATCAGGAGGAGAAATGATTCCGCCTAAAAGAAAACCAAGCGCTAAGGTAAAATCTGGTATCAGACTAACTGAAAAGTAAGCAATCGCCAACGATGTAAAAAAAGTGAGTCCGAAACCCAGAGAAAGAATGGATCTTTTCCATTTCCAGAAACTGTTCCAGGAAGTGTACCATGCAGCCTCAAAAAGTAAAGGGGGCAGAAAGATCAGGAATACAATTTCCGGATTGATATTGATGTCGGGTACTGCGGGTATAAAAGAAATGCCTAACCCTCCGATTACAAGCAGGATAGGATAAGAAATCTTCAATCTCTGACTCAATAAATAAAGAAGCGCCATTGCAAAAAACAGCGCCAGAATCAGTAACAAATTTTGATGAACCATAGGAGCGATATATCGTCTGCACTAAAATTAGAAAATTATAAGCTATGTTTAGCAGGCATTTTTTACTTAAATACCCACTCAAAAGGGTACTTAGTACATTTCAAGTAAATCTCTGCTCCAGCTACCACGCTTATTTTTAATTAAATATTTATACCATTTTAATGGATTACAAGCGCTAAAAATTCCCTGATATCCGGCGACTCAAAACATTTTACAATATTTGCGGAATACCAAAGCTGAAAGCAGCAAGGCAAAAACGTATGAAAATATTAGTTGTAGAAGATGACGTCCGCATCAGCAGTTTTTTACTGAAAGGATTATCAGAAGCCGGCTATCAGGCTGAGCTTGCCGGTAATGGGTATGAGGCGCGCGACAAGATACTAGCCGAATCCTGGGATTTATTTATCCTGGATGTGATGCTTCCTGACATGGACGGATTACAACTCGCACAACTGATTCGGTATAAAAAACTGGACACACCCATGCTGATGCTCAGTGCATTGGGCGAGGCCGAAGACAAGATCAAAGCGCTGGACCTTGGAGCAGACGATTATCTGGTAAAGCCTTTCCATTTCCCTGAACTGCTTTCCCGTATCAAAGCGCTCAGACGCAGATACGAGCTGCATTATTCAAGAGACCAGGTGCTCAAATGTGGCGATCTGGAAGTCAACATGGATTCAAGTCTGGTGGAGCGTGCCGGCCGGCCTATTCAGTTATCTGCCAAAGAATTCAAATTGCTGGTCTTCTTTCTTGAAAACAAAAACCGGATCATTACACGCACGCAGATACTGAGCTCTGTCTGGAACACGAACATGGATACCTATACCAATGTTGTGGACGTCTACATTTCTTATCTGAGAAATAAAATTGACAATGATTTTGATCAAAAACTGATCAGGACTTTGAAAGGAAGGGGTTATATGATTTCTGATAATCCATGAAAATACAGCACAAACTCACGCTGAATTCCTCACTGGTTTTCGGGTTGGTATTTACGATATCTTCTATTCTGATTTACCTGAATTTTGTAAAGTCGGCGGAGAATGTGTTTTTTGCTGAACTCTCCAGAACAGCCTCATTGACAGCTCTTTTTTACCTGGAAGAAGATGAACTGAGCACCAATGAATACCGTAAAATTGAAAAGAAATTTCTGACTGCCACTGCCAATCAGGAGATTCGGCTTTATGACAAACAGGGTAAAATTCATTATGGAGAAGCCGATCCGGATACCAATATCACATTAAAAATACTCAAAACTATCCGTGCCAAGAGCCAATACAACTTCAAGGTCGGGGATTCGTTTTACTATGCCATTTATTACCGCGACAACCAGGGTTCATTCAGTGTCATTATCAAAGCGAATAACCCGACACTGAAAGCACAAAAAGCTGAATTCATCAGGATTCTGATTATTGCGCTGCTCATTGGTATGATCGTGATTGTGATACTGAGCTACACTTTATCCCGTATTGCCTACTCGCCTGTGAGGGAAATTATTACTCAGGTCAAGAAGATCGATATGACCGGGCACAGTCATAAACTCTCCTACCCTGAGACCAAAGACGAGCTGGAAGACCTGTTCAAGGAATTTAACGCAATGCTCGAAAAGGTATATCAGAATGTGCAGATTCAGAAAAATTTTATCAGTCACGCTTCCCATGAACTGAAAAGTCCGCTGGCTTCCATTGTCGGAAATCTGGAAGTTCTATTGCAGAAAGACCGCCCTGTTTCGGAGTATCAGCAAGTAAGCAGCAGCGTATTGTCCGATGCCGGCAGACTCGAAAATATTCTTCAGAATTTACTTGTCCTTTCCGGCCTGGAACAGGACAAAAAACAACTGCTACAGCCCGAGCGTATTGACGAGATTCTCTGGGAAGTGCTCGATCGCCTGGCTATCGATTATCCTCAGACAAAGGTGAACCTGCACTGGGAATTGTCGGATCAGGATGAAGATCTGCTGACCTATGATTGTGTGAAAACCCAGCTTTATATGGCCATATACAATCTCACCGAAAATGCTGCCAAATTTTCCTGTTCAAAACCTGTGAATCTTACGCTGGAAAAGAAAGAAAATAACATTTGTCTGACTATCAAAGATGAGGGAATCGGAATTTCGGAAGAAGACCTTGCACATATATTCGAACCGTTTTACCGCGGGAATAACGTAGCCGGTGTGCATGGAAACGGCCTTGGAATGGCTATTTCACATAAGATCCTGATGAATCATGGTATACAGCTAAACATTCGTTCACAAAAAGGTGTAGGGACAGAAATAGCGCTGCTGTTCGGAGACTCTTTCTTATAATTTTTTAATGTATTGCTGAGCTTATTATAATTTAGCTCGAAGAGTCCTCTAATGTACGGGGTCTAATTTTGTATCACAACAAAAACAGAACCTGGTGAAGCGATACATTTCATTAGGCTTCTTTCTCCTCGTCAGTATTTGTTCCTCTATTGCCCAGCAAGCGCAGGAAGATACCTTGCGACTTACCACGAAGGAAGCCGAAGCATTATTTTTAAACAACAACCTCGACCTGGTTGCTCAAAAACTCAGCATCCGGCAGTCTGAGGCAATGATCATTCAGGCCAAATTATGGCCAAATCCTGAATTTTCCGTAGAAGAACTCAACCTTTGGGCAACTAAAGGACAGCTCTCCTCAGGAGAATCACTACCTCCGATCGCAGGAAACTTTGGTAAAAACAGACAGATTGCGGCCGCTCTTGAACAGTTGATCGAAACCGGTGGCAAGCGAAAAAAACGCATTGCACTGGAAAGCCTGTCCCGTGATATGGCATTGGAATATTTCACCGAACTGATCAGGAACCTGAAAACAGATTTAAGAAATAACCTGACCGCACTCTCCTATCACCAGTCGTACGCGCAGATTCTGGGTATTCAGAATGCTGCGCTGGAAAAACTGGTGGCTTCCTATGAAAGACAATATGCGACCGGAGATTTGAAAAAACCTGACCTATTCAGGCTGAAAGCACTTAAGCTGGAATTGGGGCAACAGATTATCGAAACAAAAAAAGAGATTACCGGTATTCAAAAGGAGCTGGTGGTACTGCTCAATATTCCAGCCGCTACTTATATACAAGCCGACGCAACTTTGCCGGTTCAGGATCTTGAAAAGTTGCAATCTCTGTCGTTTTCGCAGTTGGTAGAAACGGCTTTGAGTCAACGACCGGATGCGAAAATCAGCGAGTTGGAAAAGACCTTTGCTTCCAAACAGCATGATCTGGAGCTGGCCAACAGAAAGCCCGATCTGACATTAGGAGTCAACTACGACCGTGGTGGTAATTTCCTTCGCAATTTTATCGGTTTCGGGATCAGTATGCCTTTGCCTGTTTTTAACAGAAATCAGGGAGCGATCCAGGAAAGTAAAATCGGTATTGAAAAAGCACAGGTTCTTGCCAATCAGAAAACCAAAGGTATTGAAAGTGAAGTGGCGGAAGCGTTCAGAAATCTGAGAACAGATCTGGGGGCTTATCAAAGTATTGAAGCCGGGTATGGTGAGGACCTGGATGACGTCTTCAACAATTACACGCGCTACTTTCTGGAACGGCGTATCAATATGGTAGAGTATCTGGACTTTTTTGATGCTTACCTGGCCAACAAACGTACCATACTGACTACCCGCCGACAACTCGCTGAAAGCCGGGAAAACCTCAACTACGCAGTAGGAACAGACATTCAATAACTGCCACTATCATTCGAAAGCTTACGAAAATGTTAAAACTAACTTATTTTATACCAGTGGCACTAGTGGCTGCTGTGACCATAAGCTCCTGCTACAAAGACCAGGAAAAAGAGCAAACTGCTCCGACGGAAAAGAAGGCGATCAACCTGACGAAGGTAACTACTTACACTACGGTCATGGAGCCTGTTACGCAATCTATCCGGCTTAACGGACAGATTGAGTACAATCCCAATCAGGTCGTTCGGTATGCGAGTTTGGTCAACGGCTTGATCACAAAAACCAATTTTTCATTGGGTGATAAGGTTTCCAAAGGGCAAGTACTCGCTGAGATCAGAAGTAGCGAACTTACCGAACTCACTTCCCAGAAACGCACTCTGGAATCCCGGCTCACCGTTGCCAAAAGAACACAGGCACTGGCGGAATCCATGTTCAAAGACCGGATCGGCTCAGAAAAAGAACTGATTGAAGCACAAAGTGAAGTGGATGTGATCGGTGCTGAAATTGATAAAATTCAGGAAAATCTGATGCTGTACAATGCTAGCAGTGAGAAGGGTGTATTTCAGATCAAGGCTCCTGTAAGCGGTTATGTGGTGGAAAGCAATATCTCCACAGGCACGCAGATCAGCGGAAGCGACTCGGATTTATTTACGATCTCTGATCTTTCCGATGTCTGGATCACGACCAATGTATATGCAGTAGATCTGCCTTTTGTGAAAAAAGGAATGAAGGCTGTAATCAAATCCAAGGCGTATCCCGACGAAACTTTTGAGGGAGTGATCTCTGAAATTTCCCAGGTTTTTGATCCGCAGGAACGCGTACTCAAAGCGCGTATCCGTATGCCGAATAAAGATCTTAAACTAAAACCCGGACTTGCGATTGAGGCAGTTGTCAGAAAAGATGCATCCGGTGAAGCAGTGGGCGTTCCAGTCAAAGCACTCATTTTTTATAACAATGAGAACTACTTGCTCATCCAAAAACCGGATTTATCCCTGGAGCCACGTAAGGTCATCATTCATGTGAAAGACAATGACCGCGTGTTTTTCAAAGAAGGCATTGTAGCCGGCGAAAAAGTAGTCACAGACAATCAGTTGCTGCTCTTTTCAGAAGTAATTGAGTCGGGTAAATAATTCAAATCCCATGCAAAAATTAACACAAAGCATCGTCGCTTTTTCACTGAAAAACACGATGCTGATATTCTTTATGACTGCCGTTCTGGCGGTGGTCGGGGTGGTGAGTTATATCCATACCCCCATTGAAGCATTTCCGGACGTAACCAACACCCGCGCAAGGATCATTACCCAATGGCCCGGGCGCAGCGCTGAAGAAATCGAAAAGTTCATTACCCTTCCCGTAATGAAGGAAATGAACACGATTCCTAAAAAAAGTGAAGTAAGGTCGATTTCCTTGTTCGGCTTGTCTGTTGTCACTGTGCTTTTTGAAGACAAGGTAGAAGACTTTTATGCGCAGCAATATGCTTCTACCCGACTTCGAAATATTGATCTTCCCAAAGGTGCCGAGGCTGAAATAGAACCTCCGTACGGGGCTACCGGTGAGATTTTCAGGTATGTACTTAAAAGCAATAAACCGGTTAAAGAACTCACCGCTTTACAGGAATGGGTGATCGAGCGGGAGCTTGTCGCTGTTCCGGGAGTGGCTACTGTTGCGAGCTTTGGAGGAGAGGAAAAGATATATGAGGTGCGGGTAAATCCTGCATTGCTAGCTCAGTACAACCTCACTCCTCTTGATGTTTATGAGGCTGTTGAAAAGAGTAATATTAACGTAGGCGGTGATGTGATCCAGAAAGGCGATCAGGCGTACGTGGTTCGCGGCGTAGGTTTGCTGGAAAGTACGCAGGACATCGAGAATATATTGATCAATGTAAAAGGCTCTACGCCTGTGCATGTAAAGCAGGTAGCGGAAGTCAATATTACTGCTAAACCACGTCTGGGCCAGGTCGGGCTGGATGAGAAAAATGATCTGGTAGAAGGTATTGTGGTGATGCTAAGGGGAGAAAATCCGAGCGATGTGATTGTCAGACTTCGTAAAACGATTGATGATCTGAACACCCGTATTCTGCCCGCAGATGTAAAAATCGTGCCGGTTATTGACAGGACCGAGCTGGTGGATGCCACTGTGAACACAGTAACACACAACCTGGCAGAAGGAATTGTGCTGGTTTCAGTGATCGTATTTGTGTTCCTTTTCAACTGGAGAACTACCATTACAGTAGCGCTTGTCATTCCGTTATCTTTCCTTTTTGCCATTACGATGCTGCGTATTCAGGGACTACCCGCCAATTTGATTTCGCTGGGCGCTATCGATTTTGGTTTGCTGTTGGAAGGGACCATGGTGATTGTCGAAAAGATATACGTCGATCTGGAAAAGAATTCGCTCCGGCTGGGTACCGACAGGTTTAGTAAAATGTCTAAACTCGGGCTGATGAAACGTAGTGTGAAGAATGTAGCTTCCCATATTTTCTTTGCGCAGATCATCCTGATTATTGCATTGCTCCCGATATTCTCATTCCAGAAAGTAGAAGGAAAAATGTTCGCACCGCTGGCATTTACGCTGGGATATGCATTGGTAGGTTCGTTGATTTTGAGTCTGACTTTTGTACCGGCCATGTGTAAGGTATTGCTGAAAGGTAAAATTAAGGAAGTCAATAATCCGATTGTTAACTTCTTCAGGAATAACATCTTCAAGCTATACCAGTGGAGCGACCGTTACAAGAAACTGGTTATGGTTTCATTCGGCGTATTGTTTGCGGTCTGTGTGATCAAATTTATGAACTACGGAACGGAGTTTATTCCGAAACTCAACGAAGGGGCTATTTATGTACGAGCCACCTTACCGAACAGTATCAATCTGGAACAATCGGTTCGTACAGGAAATACATTGAGGGATACGCTGAGGTCATTTGACGAGGTAAAATTTGTCATGAACCAGACCGGCCGACCTAACGACGGAACCGATCCCACAGGTTTTTTCAACAACGAATTCCATATTCAGCTTAAACCTGAAAGTGAGTGGAAAAGACATATCACTAAGGAAGAATTGCTCAAAGAAATGAAGGACGTATTGTCCTCCTACCCGGGTATTTCGCTCGGATTCAGTCAGCCGATTCAGGATAATGTGGAGGAATATGTAGCCGGCGTAAAAAGCTCGCTGGTTGTCAAAATCTTTGGGGAAGACCTGCAGGATCTGGAAAATATGGCGGATCAGGTGGCGGATAACCTTCACAAGGTACAGGGTATTACCGATGTTCTGGTGTATCGCAACATTGGAATTCCGGAGCTTGCGATTCAGCTTGATGAAGCCAGAATGGCGCGGCACGGGGTTTCTATGGCTGATGCACAGGCGGTGATTGAAATGACCATTGGCGGAAAGGCAGCCTCTGTCTTTTACGAAAACGACCGTATGTTCGATATCACCATTCGTTACCAGAAAGAATACCGTGATACCGAAGAAGAAATCGGCAACATTCTGATCCCTTCGCTTGATAACCATGAAGTACCGCTGAAAGAAATCGCCAGAATCGGTACAAAAACGGGTCCGGCGTTTATTTACCGCGAAGGAAGCAGCCGTTACATCGGAATTGGTTTCAGTATTGATGGAAGAGATTTGGGAAGTACGATTGCCGAAGCACAAAAAGTGGTGAAAGAAAATGTCAAATTCCCTGAAACCAGCAAAGTGGTGTGGGCGGGAGAATTTGAAAGTAAAGAACGGGCAACTGCTCAGCTCGCTGTGATTATACCTGCCGCGCTGATCATGATCATATTCCTTTTGTATGTCAATTTCGGAAACGCCAAAGACACCGCTATTTCACTGATCACCATCCCTTTTGCATTCATCGGAGGATTCCTGTCACTTTGGATCACCGGCACTACCTTTGGAATATCAGCAGGAATCGGCTTTATCATTTTGTTTGGTGTCTGTACGATTGACGGTATCATACTCGTACACGTGATGAAAGAAAATCTCTTGAAAAAAATGCCATTACAACAGGCCATATCCGATGGCATACATGGTCGTATTCGTCCGGTAATCATGATCGCGTTGATGGGTTCGTTGGGGTTGTTGCCCGCAGCACTCTCCAACGGAATGGGTTCTGAGATTCAAAAACCGCTGGCCATCATGATTGTGGGAGGTCTGTTGATCTGTATGTTCCTGTCATTTACAGTATTGCCTCAGATCTTCTACTGGGCTTATCGCAAAACCGGTAAAACAAAATAAAAATATTCCATCAGCTTCTAAAAACCGAAAGCCCGGCCACCTGTAAAATGGTAGCCGGGCTTTTACTTTCTATCAGGTAACATTACTTCTTTAATTCTTTCAACGCTTCTGCAGCTTCAATGGGATAATCAGATTCGAGTATACTGGCTCCGTCCGCCGCAATAGCATGATAGTGTTTTTTCCGCTCCTGCACATATTTCAATTTATCATAAGAAGAGGCCGAAGAAATCATACACATTGTACCTCTTGCATTCAGCAAGTGATATAATTCTTTATTTTCCGGTTTGACAGTCGGACCGATATACGCGATCATCTGTGTGAATGGAATACCTTCCTTCTGGTATTCATCAAAATCATTTTTATTTTTGACAAATGCTGAAAACATGCTGGCTTTATTCTGATCCAGATAATACCTGGCCTCCTTAGGACTATGTACGGTAAGCATTACAAATGCCTCCGCTTTGTGCTTGCGGATCAATTTCGCAGTCATCGCAAGCGGCACATCTTTATGATCCAGGTTCAGAATCGTTTTTCCTCTTGCCCATTCAATTACCTCAGAAAGTGTAGGAATGGAATAGGCTGTAATATTTCCCTCAGCATCCTTCAACCTGATATCTTTTAGCTCCTTGTAAGTGTAATCTGACAGTTTTCCCTTACCAGTTGTCGTACGATCCAGTGTCGCATCATGCATGAGTACAATGACGCTGTCTTTGGTCAGACGCGGATCTATTTCAAAGAATGCGGGTGTATGATTCAGCGTATTTTCAAAAGTAGCGATGGAGTTCTCAGGAAAACCCGTTACCATCCCTCCCCTATGACCAGTAATAATCACTGGCTTTTCAGGATCATATTTAAAAAACCTATGCAGATCTGAGGTTGTTTTGAGATTGATTTTATGTGACTGGGCGAAAGTCCCTGCCCATGAAACCGACAGAATGAAAACGGCAATACAGATTATTCTCATAAGACTTTTAAATGCTCACACGTTGGGAAATAGTAAATTAAATAGCGTCGAATTTAGACAAACTGAAATGAAATTATACCAAAACCATTATGATGAAACAGTTAAATTCGCAATCCTTTTAATGGCTGCATGCTAAAACAATTCAAAAACCGTTCTACTTTTGTGGCATCACCTATCAAAGACTCTGCTCCATATTCTGAACCCGACCAACGATGAATGAAAACTTAGACGGTCAAGAGAACCGCGACGGATTACCGCCATTTGTTCGCAATTGGCCTCAGCTATATATGGTGCTCATTGGTACCCTGATTTTCCTGATCGTTTTCTTCTATTGGTTTATGATCGGATACCAATAAGCTGACCGCTCATAACTACCGCCGGCTGTTACACTTTATTTTTTTCTAAAAGAAATATTTTTGATACGACCACCGGAAACCTTATAACCATTCACTCTTTTTTGAGTGTCCCTTGTAAACTGGATATAACCGGAATCGCTGGTAAACAAGTCAGCCGCTGATGGATCTGGTGATAGCAGCGCTTCCCCACCACGCCGATGGCTCATCTCCAGCCTCCCTTCTTTCAGACCAATTTTATATTCAGCTGCTAATTCTTCACTGTAATAAGTTCCTGTATACTGGGAGAAAGTCTTTGGGTCGGGATTCCATGGCGTCACTCTTTTAACATCTATATTCCGGTACCTGATCATGGTTACTTTTCCGCTTTTATCTTTTACAAAAGTCATGGGAGCTCCATAAGCTTCAATCCATATCGTAGAATCTGATTTCGCTTCACCCGGAAATTTGGGTTCACGGGTTGCCTGTGTCATCAGCTTTCCATCCTCGTAAGTGATGGTAATTAATTTCCCAGCCCTGAGTAGGTAGGAGCCAACATATTGTTTGGCAAGAACCGAATCCAGAACCACTGTCTGTAAATCCTTAACTGGATTTGTTACCGATGATACCTTTTTCCATTTACTACTGAGAAAAAGATCTGCAACTTCAGATGCAGATTGACTGGGGTTGAAATCAGCTGAATTACTCAGAATGATAACTGACAAAGACTCCCAAGGGTAATTGGAGATGATAGTTCTGTAGCCAGCCCAACCACCTGTATGCGAAACGTTTTGGATACCCCTGTCGGTGCTTGTCTCTAACCCATAATTATAAGGAACACTTTTATTATCGCTCAGTTTGCCCTCTGTCAACATATTCAGGTAAACCGGATTTTTTAGTTCAATCTGCTTGTCAAAATTAATGACCCACTTACTCAGATCCTCAACAGTTGAAAATAAGGAACTGGAACCATATGCAGTTAATGCGCCGGGAATATTTCCGAAACCTGTACTTGTCGGTTCATAGGAATGAGCAAGATTTTTAATTACAACAGTGTAATCATCCTGAAATCCGGATGAATTCATCCCAAGCGGTTTGAATATGTTTTCGGCAGTCCATGCACTAAACGAAACGCCACTCACTTTTTCAACCACCGCGGCCAGCATATTATAACCTGTATTGGAATAAGAGTATTTAGTACCAGGCTCGAAGTCTAGTTCTTTTTGCGCCTTTACCATACGCATAATGTCATTGAATGAAAAAACCTCGTCCCAGCGCCATCCAGCCAATACCAGTGCTTCCGGCCAGTCTCTCAAACCGCTGGTGTGTTGCAGCAGGTGATCAATAGTAATTGTTTTTCCAAAAAAAGGCACATCAGGGAGATATTTACGTATATCATCCTTTCCTGCAATTTTACCATCCTGAATCAATCTCGAAATAGCATACCCTGTAAACTGCTTTGAGACAGAAGCAATATCGAACACAGTAGACGGCCTGACAGGCACATCGTATTCAAGACTGGCCATTCCAAAGCCTTTGCTGAATACGACTGAATCATTTCTGATGACAGACACAGCGCACCCGGGACCGTTAGTCCTGTTATAAGTTTTAAAAATATTCTCAATCTTTTGGTTGAGAGAATCCGGCAGAACCTGTGCTTTTACAGGCACCGTAATGATTAAGAGGATGAGGCAGAGAAAAAGTTTAGGCAGCTTCATTATAAAGTTTTGTTGCGATTTGAATATATGCTGGTTTACTGACCTATGGATTCATAAACGGAAGAAAAAGTTGCATGGTGGTTGGTTCTAAACCTGAATTATTTTGGATTTCTTTAGTTGCGATAATAAGGATCGATTTCTTTCCAGGCCAAAATGTGGCTCCTCTGTTGTTTCTGCCAATGACTATGCTGCGTAAGATCAGAAAGGCAAGTTTTTATATACGCTCTAACGAATACCAGCGTTCCAATTAAAACCGATTCACTCCTATACGCAAATACAAGCAGTTTATCCAGCCAATTTTGAATTGAGATGTGGTAACCGGCAGTTTTATTATAGAATATAGTGAGCCATATATGGAACGGGTTTGTTTGTTAAATCATCATTTGAGACACAGAAGTTCGTCTTTACTTTCCTACTTTTACGATGCTCAGTGTAATACATCGGAATCCGGGAATGATCATTTTAACATTACCCAAATCCTGTTAAGCCCTAAAATCTGGTAGATGTAACCGGATTTCAGTTAAACAGATCAGGAAGTACACACTGCATAAAAATAGCCCTAAAACCACCAAAACGCCCTTTTGCATCGCGCTAAACCTTTATGAATTATCTGGATTGGATTGTGCCAAAAGATAAGTAATTATCTGCATATCAAACAATTACCTACAAAAGAATAACTACCTGCATACACATTGCATAAACATATTAGTACACATTTATCTCTCTTTGCTTTCGTTAATAAGCATCACTTTGTTGGTGGCAGAGTTCGTATACTCTACAAGAAAGAACAGGCTCACAATACCGATCACAAGACAAAGGAGTCATAGAATGTAATATCTTCTACGCCATTAACTTTACATTCCATACCCCAAAACATATGTTCGACTCCCGTCGCGGTCACGATAAAACCACTTGTTTGAGTTGATTATCAACCACTTGCAAGTGGTTTTTTATTTTACTGAAACTATACTGAAACATTTTCTTGCAAAATATCAATCGTATCCTACCAGGAGTTACTCCTTAATCCAGTAATATCATTGCTCGTTGCTAAATGAGGTAAGTAGTCGACAATTTGCCGCGGTTACGCACCCCTATGATTTAACATCATATGCTTAATTTTACTCTTTTGGGTTGCAATGTAGATTTATTTCTATAATTTGTAGTGAATTAAGTCACATTGTAATTTAACCATTTAAAATTTATCTAACTATGGTTCGTACATCTTCAATTGTATTTTTTTTAGTTTCTATCTTTCTGCTAACAGACAAAATTAGCGCTCAGGACAAGGTAGAAATCAATGGCGTCTTGTATAATTCAGGCAGTACAGTAACCCTTCCATGCGATGTTGGAACTTTAGTTGTTAAAGGAGTCCGCGGTGGATTGTACTACGATCTTTGGCGTAATGGGGATTGGAATTCTCTACCAAGTAATTGGACAATAAGTGACGATATCCCCAATTACTCCCCATATTATTCTATAGGTACGGATTTAGTTTCTGGAGGAGTACTTAAAATTCATATGTATAGTAGCATGTCCGGTAATATTGCCTCACCTTATGTAAATATTGTCAGACCTGTTCCTGGTCAGATTTTGGGAGAATCGGATGTCTGTTCTGGTTCAAGCAAAAGCTTCTCCCTACAAAATGCCATAGGATCGGTAAGTTGGAGTGTGGGGGATGGTTTGTCAATTAGCGGATCTTCCACAGGTAGTTCGGTTAATCTAACTCATGGTGGTGTAAGCAGAAACACCTTCGTCAAAGCAACCATAAGTACCAGTAATGGGTGCGGTTATTTTGAGAAAACAAAAAAAATAATTGCAGGAACTCCGATAATAGGGGGAATTCTCTACAATGGAGGGGAATGGCCTGAAGAAATATGTAATGGACAAACTGTCTGGTTGCAGGCAAATAGCCATCCGGACTATGCTTCACTGTACGATATGGTAAACTATTCTTGGAGTGGAGTAAATAGTTACCTAGTTTCAGATTTAGGAAAAAACGCATCGTTTTCATTTTCGGGAGTTCAGGGACAAACAGCTAGCATTACCCTCAGCGTCTCCAATTCATGCGGCACTTCGCCAGGATCTGCGACTGTATTTAGAACATTGTCTGACTGCGGTGGCGGAGTTATTACCATGCGGGTATTTCCAAATCCTGTAAATGACTATCTCATTGTTGAGTCTACCAGACAAATAAAACGTACAGAGATCTACAATAGCGCTGGTAAGTTGGTAAAATCGATTAGAGAAAGTTCAAAAAATCTAGATAAGTCTAATAAGCAGTCAGTGGATGTGAAAACCTTACCGAGAGGAAAGTATTTCATACATGTAACTACAGAAGACGGGGTAAATAAATCTCAGATAGCCTTAGAATAAGTAATTAATAGCATTTTTAAATGTATGGATCAACAGGGAGACCATTGGAGTCTCCTTGTTTTTTATCAACTCTCAGGCATGCCTGATGCAGCGAAGAATCCTCTCAGGGTCCATACCATTGACCCTGTTCTGGTATTACATGTATAACAAGCAGATACGAGAACTTTTTGTACAACTATTTGGAATATTAACTGTTGAAAATTTAAGTAACCGATAAGTAATTAGTATATTACTAACGTTAATCAAACTCTCAACAATCATGTACAAAAAACACTTTACCCCCACACTTTTATATCTGGCGTTGCTGCTGTTGACAACCCTTCAGTCTTTCGGTAATCCCAAGATTGACCCAATCAGATTTTCAATTGGCACCAAGGCCGCACAGGTGTCATTGAATGAAGAGTTTGAGATAACGATCTCAGCAAAGTATCTAAACATTCCCCCTGGTTCAGCATTCGTATTTGAAGGGTCAAATTCCTTCAAATTAAAAGTAGTTATGCCGTCAGGATTCGTACAGACAGGGGGCGACTTTCAGGATTTTATTGGTACTGAACTAACCAAGGGCAAAACTTCTGCATCGTATACTATCAAGGGGAAGTTCGTGTCGACTGGTCAGGATGGCACATTTCAGCTATTACGAAGCCATAAGAACTCAGATAACCAAAGCACATTCATCGAGGTCGGGCGGTTAAATTTTAATGTCAATTCAGGTGAAGAATTACCTGACAACCGTACTGCACGTATCATGCTAGCCGGTACGCCAGGGTATGTTCCTTATATGACAATGGCGGAACTAAGAAGTGGATTGGCGGATACCGCTAAAGCTGTTTACATATCCGAGGGCGCCAGAAGCGGACTTTTTAAGTACGACCCATCCAATTTGAGTAGTGCTGATGACTCTTCACTCGTGCTACGAAATGGCACCAAAAGATATGTACGTGACTACGTAGGTCCTGCAGATGTTAGGTGGTTTGGTATCGTCGGAGACGGGGTAACCGACGAACATGTTAAATGGGATAGAATGCTTCTTAGTTCAGCATCTAGCTTCTATTTCCCACCAACAGTCGGTAATGTTCCATACAGGATCAAAAAGATTGTAATTCCATCGAATAAGAAATTGATCTTTGCTGATAATGTTAAAGTACATGGTATGGGCAACAGAGTTAACGGCGAGTTTATGGTGATGATGTATGATAAGAGAAATATTACCATTATTGGTAAAAACGTCATTTTCAGCGACATAAAGGCGAATTATACCTCAGGAGAGCAAAGGCATATGTTTTTAATGCAAGGAGCCTCAAATATTCATATAGAAGGAATAGCGGCCAATGATGGGGGAGGAGACGGATTTTACATAGGATCCGGCAGCCAAAAATACAGCGAGAACATAACGTTGATTAATTGTAGTGCCGATAATAACAGAAGACAGGGCCTTTCTATCATCTCGGGAAAAAATATCACAATTGACAATTGTATTTTTAGCAATACGAAAGGGACTGCTCCAGGAGCCGGAATTGACATTGAGCCAAACTACTCAGACGAAGTCTTAACCGGGATAAGAATAATCAATGCAAAAACAGTCAATAATGAAGGCGCTGGATTGGTCTTAGCTCTTGGCGCTTTAGCCAACTCAGGCACTTTTGTTGATATTTTGGTTACGGGACATAACGATCAGGGTAGCTTTTATGGAGCACTGGTAAGCAAAGGCCAGGGTGTTTTAAAGGGATCAATTATTATTGAAAACTCCACATGGTCTAACAACACTTACAGCGGTTTCGTAGCTAACAATTACGGCATAGGATTTCCTCGGGTTGTACTAAATCAGTGTACAGCCTACAACTCTAATACGATCAATAATACTTCTCCTATACTCGGTAGCGCCATGCGCGTTTATCGTGAAGATAACGAAGCGGGTGATCAATACATTGGTAATATAAAATTCGTATACCCACATATAATTGACAATAGAGCTACTCGCCAAGTACAAAAAGGTATAGCCTGCCAAGATACCCAAGCCGGCGGGCTCATTAAAGCAGTCCAAATCATAGACGCAAAACAGGAAGGTATCCCAACTGATTTACATTTTACCACTACTGGTGAAATTAGTATCATTGATAATTTCGAACATAATATTTTTGACATGGGCACCGGTAACAGAACTGTGGCTTTTTATAACTACGCCAGGTTCTGGCATAACAAAACTTCATTGGGGCCTCGGGACTTGACTTTATTTAAGGCCTGGACAGGATTTCCAGATGTCACTGTGGAGGTTACCAGCGCAAACAAGATTACTATCATTCCGGATGCCACTGATAGCATACTTCCTCTTTCTCCAACAGTCGGAAAAAAGGTTTCAAGTTCCACCGTTGGTAGCAGAATAACACTGAGTAAGAAAAGTGCGGATAGTTGGTTTATCAAGGAGATGATTGGCCCATGGGTTGTGGAGCCATAATGTTTCCTGACCTAAATAAAAGGGCGACCCGTTTGAGTCGCTCTTTTATTTAGGTCTCACTCTTGTAAGATGCAGTGGCGGACCTTATCAGATTTTTTACGTTGGGGTCATTTGTCCGAGATGTGACAATCTGAGCTTTCGGGTTAAGTATCTTCCCGTCTTTATCTTCAATAGACGTGTGTCCGAAGAATGAGGTTGGATCTGAAATCACCAATCCGCTTGCCTTGTCGACCATTTTAACGTTCATACCAATATCCGAAATGAAGTCTATGACCTTGTTCCATGTTTCGCCGTAAGGCTTAGCCACCTCCATACGAACAGGGCCTTCTTGATACTTGCCTTTTATGCGAACCGTACCGATGGTAACGCAGCTTTGCAGAATGGAAACAGAAATGATAGTAAATAAAACTTTCTTCATGTAACAGAGGGTTGACTTCCGTCAATTCTACGAATATCAACCCTCATAGCAAACTAAATTTATCAAACGGTAGCTGCTCTACCTCTCTTGGTGCGCATTACTTTCTTCATTTCAATAACCGGACGCCCACCTTCCATGTAATCACTCAGGCTCTTCTTCAGAAAGAAAATCTGGCCGAACCGCTTGACATGCTGTATCTCATTTTTGTGAACAACAAGTGTTTTAGGGGATATCGAATACAACTCAGCAACTTTTTGAAGAGAGATGTAAGCATCCAAATCAACTCCTGGAATGTGCTCTGTTTGGGGATCTTTTATTTGGCAAATAAGTTCTTTGAGCTCCGACAGCTTGTTCTCCAGTATTTCAAATGGATTTTCCATATTACAGTGATTTTAGGTGAATCAATGTAACGCTCCATAGGGTTATGGAGTTTTGATCATCTACCGTCTGCATCTGGTATACTGAGATTGTCTAATAAAACCGCACACTAAATTCTCTTAATTTTGTGTGAAATGGAAAAGAAAACAGCCAGCCGAAAACGACGGAAATACGACGAAAACTTCAAGCAGGAGATTTTGAAGATGATCAATTCTGGCCGAAGTGTGCCAGAAGTTGCTCGGACGATGGGCTTAGGAGAGAACCTGGTGTACAAGTGGAAAGCTGAGTCAAGAATCCATGAAAATCCAGAGGAAAAGTCTGTAAATTCTGAATTAGATCAACTTCGCAAACAAATTCGGCAACTTGAGACAGAGCGGGATATTTAAAAAAAAGCACTCGTTATTTTTGGCCGGGGGACATAACAAAATCCTACGAAGTAATCGAAGCATTGTCGTCTGAGTACCCAGTTCGAGTGCTTTGTTCTGTTCTGAACATTGGTTTTGGGGTATTTTATGCTTGGAAGCGATCAGAAACATACGTGCTCAGAAAGGCAAAAAAGGATTTGGCAGAACAGGTAAAAGTTGTCTTTGATGATCATCGATCTCGTTATGGAGCAATAAGAATAAGTAAAGAATTGCAGTCTAGAGGTGTAAAGATTGGGCGTCATCAAACTCAGTCCTTGATGAGAATACAAAATTTAAAGGCGATTCAGCCCAAGAGTTTTGTTCCAAAAACGACCGACTCAAACCATAATTTCGGACGCAATGCTAATTTATTACTTAATAGAGCGCCGCCGACACAGCCCAATGAAGTCTTTGTAGGCGACATTACGTATGTCCCATTAGCCGATGGCTCTTTTCTTTACCTGGCCACTTGGCTGGGTATGTTTAGTAGAGTGATAGTTGGTTGGAACCTGGATGACAATATGCGTAGTGATCTGTTAATAAATGCTTTAACTAAAACTATTGAAAGACGAAACCTGAAAAATGGACTTATTATTCATACCGACGGAGGTGGACAGTATGCATCTGAGGACTTTAGAAAGCTGATAAAAAAGCATAAGTTCAACCAAAGTATGACGCGAAAAAATAACCACTATGACAACGCGATGGGTGAAAGTCTGTTTAGTAGATTTAAAGCGGAATTGATGCAAAAAGGAACATTTCTCAATTTTGATGACGCATACACTGAGATTTTTGAATACATCGAAATATACTACAACCGGAAACGGAGACATTCAGGTATCAATTACGAAATACCGACCGAATTCGAAGAGAAATTTCGAAGACAATCAAATAAATCAACTTAAATTTGAGTCAGACAAAAAATCTACACGGCTTCCTAACGCAGGGGCAGATATTCAAATATTTGTCCTTCGTTTCGAAGAAATTTTCAAACTCTTAGACAATTAACCGTGCGGCAAAATTAGCACACCTCATACATTACTTTTTTCCCTTCAATTGTAGGGCGCCCACTTTCCATGAAATGAAGCAAGCTTTCTTTCACAAAGAAGATTTGGTTGAAATGTTTGACGTGATCAATCCTGGATTTGTGACTGCTCAGGGTCTGTGGGGATACACCGTACATTTCCGCAACCTTTTGAAGCGGTATGTAACGGTCAAGGTCAATACCTGGAATGTGCTCTCTTTCCATTGCTATCTCATTCATTAAGCGCGATTCCATTTCCAACATACGTTTGTCAATGTATTCTATCAGAACTTCAACTGGATTTTCCATAAATAAATGAATAGTAATGAAAACTTGGAGACTTGTTTTAATATCACTGCCATAATCCCGCTTAGATCAACAGAATTATTTTTATTTAAAAACTTGGCAGACATAAAACTTACCATTTCGCAGCTTCTGTTTAAAAGCAGTTGTATTTCTTTATTATAGAATTTATTTGATAAACTATTTCCATAAAATATAGCAAAGTAAATACGTACTATTTTTATTTTCAATGTGACATTAATTCATTTCAAGATTGTAAATTATTCATAACATATGTTTAACTATTTATCATATTTTTGGGAGAATTTAAACCTTCACGATATGATCAGAAAATTATTACTCATTAGGATTTGCTTATTATTGGTTATGCAGTTATTGTTGTGCAACCTGTACGCCCAAAGTCTGACAATTGTATCCGAATCCAGCAGTGCGGCGGTTCCTTATCCGCCTAACGCCATTTACCCTGCTTTTGTTGACAATATGGAGTATAACTCCTGGACTGAATCTGGCAAAAATTCCTACTTTCAACTCAAGGCTACCGGAGGTGCCTCGCCGTACACATGGTCAGTTACATCAGGATCTCTTCCTGGTGGTTTGTCACTCACAACCGATGGCAAAATTCAGGGTACCCCTACAACAGAAGGAGATTTTACATTCACCGCCCAGGTTAAGGATGCGAGCAATGTTACAGTATCTAAGCAGCTCATAATGAAAGCGGCACCGTATCGATCGAAATGGATGACTGATTCAAAATTTGGCATCATGTTGCAATGGGGTGTACCAAAATTGACCGCCAAGGCAGATATAGCAACTTTTGAAGCGGGCATAACGCCATTATTTAATGCTGAAGCTTGGGTTGATTCAATAAAAAACATGGGTGCCAAGGTATTAAACTTTTACGGGAAGGATGGAAACGGTATTCGTTACTGGCCGTCAACTTCGCCAAGTAAATTGGGATATAAAACCTCACGGGATATAGTGGGAGAGTTATTGACTGCTTGCCATGCAAAGGGGGTGAAGTTTGTAGCTTATTTTGCGCCAGATCATGGGTGGCCTAAAAACAACGCCCTTTGGGATTCAGATTCATTAACTACTGATGTTCACATAGGAACAGGTGTATTGAACACCGCATTAATCCGAGAGCTAATAGCGATGGGGGTTGATGGGGTTTGGATTGACATGGGCGCAACGGCAGAGCTCTATCCCGCTTCGGTGAATCCCGCGTGGTTTCCTTGGGGAACCATTCTTCCAGTCATTAGGTCGATAAATCCTTTCGCAACCTTTGTAGCTAACTCAGGTGTTGGTAACGGCGATACGGTACTTCATTGGCCAGACACCGATATAATTGTATATGAAAACTCCGTTTCATGGGCTCCAGCAGTTGCGGTACAAAACTCTACTAACAAAAAGATGGCTCTGGAAGTAGATAACCTGTTAGATAATTCTTGGGCTTGGACTTGGCCAGTAGATAATTACGGGGGTTCTGCAAAGACATCAGCGGACATTATCGAAAGTATTAAAAGGAATTGGCGTGTGGGAGCTACATATATGCTTAATTATCCAGCTCTTCCTAATGGTACACTAATACCCACACAGTATCGCCAAACTCTTAAAGATATTGGTGAGTTTGTTAAGGCTAATCAGGGTTGGAGTATCACACCTACTTCTTCATTGGCTCCAGGACATTACAATACAGCGCAAACAGTAAGTCTCAATGCTCCTAACGCAACAATTTATTATACGCTTGACGGATCTTATCCTACTAAGACTAGCACCCAATATATAGCTTCAAGTCCATTGCATATTAATAAAAATACCAGACTAAGAGCAATATCGGTTGAGCAAGGGAAGGGTGAAAGCTTATCACTGGACGTATACTATTCAATCGGCCCGGAAACGTTGGAAAATTTAGTCAAACTATTATCCGGAATTACTGGTGGCGAAAGCATTACAGACGTCAAAGAATACTACCGTGGGATAAAGTTTACCGTTGGACATCAATCAGTTCTTTTAAAGAAGATAGGACGATACTTTGCGCCTGCTAATGCTGGGAAGCACAATATATTGATTAAAAAATATGAAGACGATGAAATACTTCGCAGCACCAGTATTGATATGAATATTGGCAATGCTGACGGTTTAGGATACAAATACGTGGATATCATGCCAGTAGTTCTTCAAGCTGGAAAAACCTACATCATCGCTTCAAAAGAAAATTCAATAGACAAGTATTTAAATACCCCTATTTCAAAATCGGTATTAGATAAAAACTTCAACAAACTAGTGAAGTTTAACCTAAATCCTAATGGTGGCAAAAAGCTTGTTGTCGAAGATGGGAATGGGCAACTACTAAATATGGTGTATCAGACAGATACAGTCGTGGTAGAACCGACCAATTTAGCTTTTGGCGCCGCAACATATCTTCAAGATAACAATAGTCAACACAGGGAGCCAAGTGTTGTTGTTAAACCGTTTTATGCTGAAAATGCAGTAGATGATGATCCTGAAACATCCGCTGCAGCAACAGTATCGTATGCATGGACTCTTCATACGGATTTAGGGCGTGTTCATAG
The DNA here is from genome assembly GCF_003383615.1 of Dyadobacter luteus. Taxonomy (GTDB): domain Bacteria; phylum Bacteroidota; class Bacteroidia; order Cytophagales; family Spirosomataceae; genus Dyadobacter; species Dyadobacter luteus. Next base: position 114,702 of record NZ_QNUL01000002.1, on the reverse strand, counting down.
GAATATTAATAAAGTTAAAATTGACTTTGATGAAAGCGGCTACTCTACCGAATTTCAGGTTTGGGGAGCAAAGAGTAATTCGTGGGAATTACTCTATTCAAAAACTAATAATGAAGAAAAACATCATCAGATATCATTTCCTGCTAAAGATCTTAGATATATCCGGGTTAGGTCTCTTAAGCCCGATACAGCCAATCAAGTAGGAGAGCAGATGCGAATTGTAAAATTAGGCGTTTATTCCGATCCTAATTTGGCTGTAGGAACAGACGTTTTCTTACAGAGTAATTCAGGTTCGTCACTGGGAGCTAGTGAAAACTTGCACGTTGCAAAGCATGCCATTGATGGAGACTTGAATACACGTGCGCAGGCTGGCGGTCAATTCCCATGGACACTGCTTACTGACCTTGGTCGCACGTACAATAAATTAACTCGGGTGCGTATCAATTTCGCAGAGCCACTATTTTCTACAGACTACATTATTCAGACATCAAAAGATAATGTCAATTGGCCAGATACTGTAGCAGTGGTAAGCAACAATGGCGTTGCTCCGAATCCAGTAAATTACAATCCGGATCACTGGTTTGCTCCCCGGGAAGCAAGGTACGTGAGAGTTCGTTCTTTAAAACCCAATGCTCCCGGCCAATTGGGTTTTCAAATGGCAATAGCTGAACTTGGAGTTTTCGAATCGACCAACCTCGCAGCTACACCAGAAGCAAAACTATATCTTCAGAAAAATGATGGCAACCCTGTCCCTGGCTCCCCTCAAATATCAAGTACCTATACTGCTTTGCCTGAACTAGCAATTGATACAGACCTTACTACCGCAGCAGTTGCAAGTCTTAGTTGGGACTGGACCTTCTTCACTGACTTGGACAAAGTATATCAAGGAATTAACAAAATAAACATCGACTTCCTTGCCAACGGGTTCGCAACTGAATACAAAGTATTTGCGTCCTCAAATAAAATCAATTGGGTTGAAGTAAAGCACGTAACTGGAAACTCAAATTTACAAAATTATCACACCTTTAGTCAGCCATTTGAAGCAAGGTATATAGGTATCAAAGCCGTGCTACCTAATGGAGCCGGACAAACAGGGACGCAGATGTCCATTGCGGAGCTAGGTATATATTCAGATTACTCTGTTGATTGTAATTTTACGCCATCAGCTTTGGTTTCAAATAGCAATCCTGCACCTGGATCAGCTATAAGCTTAAGCTATGCTTGTTCAGGATCAGGGTGTAATGGTGTAACTTATTCTTGGAGTGGAAATAGTATTGATGGAAGTTCTCAACCATTAAATATTACTGCCCCATCAACAGCTGGCACCTATACCTATACCCTGACATCAAAAAAAACTAGCTGTCCTGACAAGACATCCACAGTTAATATTGTCATCAGCCCAATTGCAAACCCCTGTAATTTCACAGATAAAGGAATCGTGGGAACATGGAGTGGATTAAATGTCCAAACAAGACAGTTCATTGTAAACGGGACATTCCAATGGTTGCTTGTGGTGGCACCGACAGGTTCCTCAGTTGATAAACACTTCCCCAAAGGAGCCAATTTCGCGGAGCGCAATGATATATTATGGGATAACGGCGCAATATCTAAATCTTGCTTAGGTGATGGTGATACTGGATTTTATGGACTTGATTTACCTTCTGGCATAACAATACCGGCGGGCTATACACAGGCAAGTGAAATCGATGGAGCTAAATACTTTCACACTGGCGGAAGCGCCAGAATTGGAGTTAAGGAAGATCTATTAGTTTCTACTGGTCTGCAAAATATAGAAAGTCCTCCAAAAGAGTCTGCAATACAAATTACTCCAAATCCTAATACAGGGATTTTTGAAGTAGTTTTTTCTTTGGAAAAAGGGAAAAGCGCAACTCTTTCTGTTGTAGATATTCAAGGAAAGACAATATCGGATAAAACTGTACTTGGAAAAGGGGCACAAAAAGAAAAAATAAATATTGCAAACTATGGCCCTGGAACATACATGATTATTCTAAGAAAAGAACGTGGAGTAGAAGCTGTGAAAACTGTGGTTGTAAAATAACTAAATTGTAAAGCAATGGGGGCTATAAAATTCTAATCTTACTCAAATATAGCCTCCATCGCTTCATCCAGTGAATCTTCATCAAAAGAAGCCCAATAGTTCTCTGTGGTCGATATCTTTTTATGAGCAAGACTGTTCTTGATATCCACCAGGGTAATCTTGTTGGAATTTTTCATCGCCCTGCGTGCCTTGTCTGCAAATGAGTGACGCGCCGTATGAAAGGTGATTGCTTTGGGTATCTTCAATAAGGTGGATATGTCAGCCAGCGCGGTATTAATGTACCGGGCATTGTTCTTGATGTCGCGGTCCAGTTTCACACGCAGCGGCCTTGGCATCCTCCGCTTGTCTTCGTAGCTTACATTTTTCGCATATTCTGATTTACTATCCAGGATAGGAAACATGTACTCATAACTCTCCCCTTTCTTCTTTGGATATTTCTCCAGAATGGCCAATGCGGACTTATTGAGTAGGATGCTTTTCTTATGGCCGGTCTTATCCATCTCGTATTCGAGCCGGCCATTAGCTATACTGCCCTTGCGGATCTGCATAAAGTCAGCAATCCGGATTCCGGCATTGTAAAAGGAAAACAGGTAGTAATTCCGAGCATTATCCAAAGCAGGATCAGTGAGATCCAATTCGGATAATTTCTTAATCAGCTCGTCATTTAGGCGGACTCTACTTGGTCTAACCTCTTTTACTGGCTCATTCAACCGAAAAGGATCTTTTGAAATGGTGTCATCTTTGAGGGCTATTGTGAAAACCTTGTGGATCTTCTGTAGCGTGTTGTTTATTGTTGAGCCCTTTGCACCTCTTGCCAGTAACAGAGCCCGGTACTCAGCTACATGGCGAGGTTTGATATCAACCATCAAAGTATCCTCTCCTACATATGTTGCAAAGGCATTCAGCATCCAGCTCAGAACATTAAAGTATCCGATAGTCGCCTCGCCTTCTTTGTCAGAAAGGTAAGATTTTATATACGCTCCGACCGTTATGAACGTTCCATTTGAGACTGGCTTATTAATATACGTAAGTGGAGCCAGCGACTGCTTTTTAATCTCAGTAAATTTTATCCTTAGCTCTTCAAGTGTATCTTCGATCTCTTTGTTGTAAGCTTTGGATTTACTGTTTGCAATGCGGATCCATTTACCGAACCTGGCTTGCTTGTTAAAATGATCTTCTGGGACGCGAAAGTTAAGTTTTACTTTTCTACTTTTACGATTCTCAGTGTAACGGATAAAGACAGAGTAGAGTCCATCTTTGTTCTTCCGTGAATTCAGTTCAACATTAAAGCTGGCCATAATTTGTAAGATTTTGCATACACATTGCAGAAACAAATTTAATAATTATAAGTATTTCTAACAACGCATATCGCACAAAAAAGTGCCTTTAAACCCTAAAAAACGCCCTTTTGCATCGCGCTAAACCTTTATGAATTATCTGGATTGGATTGTACTTGCCCTTACTTTAATCTTTGTTGTCGCGTACGGAATCTATCGTAGCAGGGAAAAACATACAATGGACTCTTTCCTGCTTGCCGGGCAGTCTTTACCCTGGTACCATGTGACCTTATCATTGATGGCAACGCAGGCCAGTGCGATTACCTTCCTTTCTGTTCCCGGACAGGCCTATACTGACGGCATGCGGTTTGTGCAATTCTATTTCGGACTTCCGCTTGCTATGGTGGTGCTGTGCATAACCTTCGTTCCCAAATTCCATAAGCTTAAGATATTTACCGCCTACGAATTTCTGGAAACCCGTTTCGATCTTCGGACACGTACGCTCACTTCTTTTCTATTTCTTTTACAAAGGGGGCTTTCTACAGGGTTGTCTATATATGCCCCGTCTCTTATTCTTTCAACAATATTAGGCTGGGACATTACACTGACCAACATCATTTCGGGAGGAATCGTGATGATCTACACCATCACCGGCGGCTCCGGTGCAGTATCGCATACGCACATGCAGCAAATGACTATCATTACTATCGGGATGGTCGTTGCAGGGTATATGGTTGTACATCAGCTACCCGAAAGTGTATCATTTACAGACGCTCTGCATGTTGCCGGAAAAATGGGCAGAACCAACGTGATTGACTTTACCTTCGACCTGAATAATCGTTACAATGTATGGTCAGGACTGATAGGTGGCTTTTTCCTTCAGCTCTCCTACTTCGGTACGGATCAATCACAGGTGGGACGTTTTCTAACCGGGAGTTCTGAAGGACAAAGTAAACTGGGACTTGCCATGAATGGTTTGCTGAAAATTCCGATGCAGTTTTTGATTTTGCTCGTAGGAATACTTGTTTTTGCATTCTACCAGTTCACCACGCCGCCTTTGTTTTTTAACCAGACAGCGGTAGACAAAGTCAGGACTACGGAATACGCCTCTCAATATCAGGAACTCGAGACACGCCACAACCAGATTCAGGAGTCGAAACACCAGCAGGTCATGTCACTGACAGAGGCTGTCAAAAATGATGACCAGCCATTGATTAATCAGCTCCGATCGACACTGACTGCCTCTGAAGAGAAGGTTACTGAAATCCGAAAAGAAGCAGGTACCTTGCTGACCAAAGCCAATGGAAGCGATGTTAACGATGTCAACTACATCTTTCTTCGCTTCGTTATCGACTATCTGCCTGTTGGTATGGTAGGACTATTGATCGCGGTTATCCTACTGGCATCCATGGGATCGGTGGCTTCTGCTTACAATTCCCTGGCATCGTGCTCTGTGGTTGATATATACAAGCGTATGTACCGTAAAGACGATGACACAGGAAACTACGTAGCCGCTTCACGTTGGGCTACCTTTTTCTGGGGTATCTTTTGTATTGCCGTGGCGCAGTATGCATCCCGACTGGGAAGTATGATTGAGGCCGTAAATATTCTTGGCTCACTCTTTTACGGTGTGATACTAGGCATTTTCCTTGTTGCCTTTTACTTTAAAAAAATCGGTGGACGAGCTGTTTTCTGGGGGAGCATCATCGGCGAAATTTTTGTAATCATCAGCTACAATCTTGAACTCACTGCCTTTCTATGGCTCAATCTGATCGGTTGCGTACTCGTGATCTTTTTTGCATGGATTATTGAAACGATTTGGCCACAGCCTAAAGTCAATCCTGTGCATGTTTAAGATCATATTTTTCTAACAGACTTACACAAAAGCAACATTTTATTATAGAAATCAAATAATTGTTTAAGATAATCAAACAAACGTTTGATTATCTTAAAGTAAGAACTACCTTTGCCATTCCAACTTCAGCATAGCCCTGCGGTTATGCTATCAGTGTAAATATGGAATACAATCAAAAGCAATTACAGATTATCAGCGTTGCTGAGCGGCTCTTCGCCGCAAAGGGATTCTCTGCCACCTCAATACGCGACATTTCTCAGGAAGCAGATATCAATGTCTCGATGGTCTCGTACTATTTTGGGTCAAAAGACAAGCTTATAGAAGCACTTTTTGAAGTTCGTGCCCGTGAATTTGGTGCACGGCTGGATGAACTGCTCCGTGATCTGGGCCTGTCTCCAATGCAGCGTGTGAACCTGATGGTGGACGGTATGATCAACAGAATATTTGAGAAACAGTGCTTTCACAACGTAGTACTTCGTGAGCAACTTTCCCCTGATAGGCGAACGCCAATCATATCGGAGCTATTGACTGAATTGAAGCTAAAAAACCTTCGTGCTATGGAGAGCATTATTCATGAAGGTCAGAAGCTTGGCATATTTAGAAGTGAAGTGGATGTACCCATGCTTTCGACAACACTTTACGGAACTGTAAACCAACTACTTAGTACCAAATCTTATTACTGTACTGTCTATGGTATTCAGGATTTGTCAGAGGAAGAACAGGAAGCACACATGATTGCAAAACTTAAGAGTCATTTCAAAAAAATATTTCAGGAAATGATTAAACCGGAATTAAACGATTCAATCACGAGTTAATGCTGCAACGCTGTCTCCCTCCAATTAACACCATAAATCATTATCTAAATTAAAAGTCTCCCTTTCATGGATTTTAAATTGAAGGCTAAAAGAATTCGACTTTTAGCAATTTTTGTATCAATGCTTTTCCCTGGACAGGCACTTGTTTTTGCCCAGTCGCAAAGCAATGCATCCGGCGGACAAAATACTATCAACAACGCTACGCTTGAAGAAGTAATTCAGTATGCTCTAAAGAACCAGCCTCTTATTCAGCAGTCTTTAATTGACGAAAAAATTACTGAAAACAACATTAAAAGCAAGCTCGCCGACTGGTATCCGCAAATCAATTTCGCGTATAATCTGCAGCACGCATTCATTGTGCAAACCAGCATTATTGCGGGTAACCCGGTAAAATTGGGCGTGGCGAATACTTCTGCAGCACAGTTTACGCTCAATCAGGCCATATTTAACAGAGATGTGCTTTTGGCCAAAAGAACAAAAACCGACGTACGTACGCAGGCCAGCCAGACTACTACTGCTAACAAAATTGACCTGGCAGTGAATGTGTCCAAAGCATTTTACGATGTACTGGCCACTACTCAGCAGATTCAGGTATCAACCGAAGATATCCAGCGGTTGGAAAGAAGTTTGAAAGATGCAGAGAATCAATATAAGTCGGGCATCGCCGATAAGATTGACTACAAACGTGCAACCATTTCGCTCAACAACACCAGAGCTGCGAAAACCAGCAACGAGGAGATTCTTAAAGGGAAGGTAGAATACCTGAAAGCACTGATGGGTTACCCGACGGAGCAGAGTCTGAAAATCAGCTATGATAGTTTGCAGATGGAACGTGATATACTGCTGGATACAGTTCAGAATCCTCAGGCCACTGCACGTATTGAGTATCAATTGCTCAATACCCAGAAGAGACTGATGGAAGCAAATCTTCAATATAACAAATGGAGCTTTTTGCCAACTGTTTCTCTTAATGGAGCATACAACCTGAACTATCTGAACAACAATCTGACAGATTTGTACTCTAACAACTTCCCCAACTCTTTCGCCAACCTAACATTGTCCCTTCCATTATTTCAGGGGGGAAAGCGTAAGTACAACATCAATACGGCAGAATGGCAGGTAAAGAGAACGGATCTTGATATCAAGAATTTGCAGATGAGTGTAAATTCGGAATACGCAACGGCTCTGGGTTACTACAAAGGAAGCCTTACGAACCTGTTGGCTCAGAAAGAAAATGTGGACCTTGCCCGCGAAGTATATGACGTGATCCAACTTCAGTATAAATCCGGAATCAAAACGTATCTGGAAGTAATCACTTCTGAAACTGATCTCAGATTGGCACGCATTAACTATTACAACGCTTTGTATCAGGTTCTTGCCAACAAAATTGATGTACAAAGAGCACTTGGTCAGCTAAACTATTAATTATCGAAACCTTATTAGTACCATGTTTTCAAATAAAACAACCTATTATATAGCCGCACTTTCAGCACTTTTATTGGCTTCATGCGGTAAAAAAAATGAGCAGGCTGCACAACAGGCTCCTCCGCCTGTAAACGTTACTGTTGAAGAAGTAAAATCTACTGACGCTGTTTACCACGACGAATATCCCGCAAGTATAACTGCACTGAATCAGGTGGAACTTCGTCCTCAGGTAACAGGATTTATCACAGGCGTTCATTTTCAGGATGGAGCACGTGTAAAGAAAGGTCAACTACTCTATACTATTGATGCCCAGCTGTACTCTGCCAACTACGAACAAGCTGTGGCTAATCTGGCAGTACAGGAAGCGAATGTTGTGAAAGCTCAAAAGGATGCAGACCGCTATCATGAGCTTGACAAAAACGATGCTGTAGCAAAACAGCTTGTAGACAATGCTGATGCGGCGCTTGAAGTGGCTAAAAGACAAGCCCAGGCTGCTAAAGCAAACATAGCTGCTGTATCTACCAATGTTCGCTACACGAAGGTATTTGCGCCATTCAATGGAACCATCGGTATCTCACTTGTGAAAGTAGGCGCAGCGGTGAGTGCAGGACAAACTGTTCTTAATACCGTTTCATCTGACGGTCAGCTGGCGGTAGATTTCAATGTAGATCAAAAAGAAATTTTCCGCTTTTCAAACTTTCTGAAAAACAACAAAGGAACTGATTCCACATTTACACTTGCCTTCGGAAGGGATATTTACCCTCAGCCCGGAAAACTACAACTACTGGACCGTGCAGTTGATCCTCAGACAGGAACAATCAAAGCCAGACTTGTTTTCCCGAACAATGAAAATCTGCTTCGCGCGGGTATGACGGGCACCGTTCGTGTATTGAACAGTGCCTCTGCCGAATCGGTCATTATTCCTTACAAAGCTGTGACAGAACAGTTGGGTGAATTTTTTGTATATGTTGAAGGAGACAGCAGCAAAGTAAGTCAGCGTAAACTTGCTCTTGGACAGCCTATCGGTCAGAATATTATTGTAAAGGAAGGCTTAAAGCCAGGCGAAAAGATCGTGGTTGAAGGTGTTCAGAACCTGCGTGAAGGTGCTGTAATCAACACACAACCTGCAGCAGCCCCTGCCGGAGCACCTACAACAAAATAGTTACAGGAAATTTGAGACACAAGTCGCCAAATTTTCCTGATGATTCTCTAAATAACTGAACAAATGATTGCAGATATTTTTATAAAACGGCCCATTACCGCAATCGTTTCCTCGATTGTGATTGTGCTGGTCGGGCTGATAGCCTTAACAACGCTACCCGTAGCGCAGTATCCTGATGTTACCCCTCCTACGGTAACTATTTCCGGTACATTTACCGGTGCCGATGCCCAGACGGTGGAACAAACCACCACCACAGCAATAGAAACCCAGGTGAATGGTGTACCCGGCATGAGCTACATGTCCAGTAACAGTACAAGTAGCGGACAAAGCAGCATTAACGTTGTATTTGATGTTGGAACAGATGTAAACATTGCCGCACTTGATGTACAGAACCGTGTAAGCGTAGCTGAACCATCTCTCCCGGATGCGGTGAAACGTCTCGGTCTTACGGTAAGAAAACGCCAGCCAAGTATCATGATCGTACTGGCACTGTATTCTCCGAACGGCACACACGACGCCCAATTCATTGGTAACTTTGCCAACATCTATGTTAAGGATGCATTGCAACGTGTAAAAGGTGTGGGTGATATCGTGTCGCGTGCGGATGACTTCGGTATGCGTATCTGGTTAAATCCGGAGAAACTGGCCAGCATGAACATGACGCCAAGCGACATTTCGGCTGCGCTTGCAGAACAAAACCTTCAGATCGCAGCAGGTACTGTCGGTGGAAATCCTCAGCCAAATACACAGAGTTTCGAATACACAGTTCTGACGAATAGCCGTTTGAACACCAAAGAACAGTTTGAAAACATTATAGTACGCTCCTCTCCTGCTGAAGGAAGTGTTGTGTATCTGAAAGACATAGCGCGTGTAGAACTGGGTAAATTTGATTACGGTGTAAATGCATTCGTAGAAGGAAAACCTGCTGCATTTGTATTGATCTATCAGGCTCCTGGTGCCAATGCGCTTGAAACTTACGACGGCGTAATGAAGGCGCTTACAGAAATGAAGAAGACCTTCCCTAAGGATATCGATTATGTGATTCCTAACGAGACGGCCACGGTTGTAAAAGTTTCTATCGAAGAAGTGCTTCATACTTTCGCGGAAGCGATGATTCTGGTGGTAATCGTGGTATTCCTGTTCCTTCAGAACTGGAGAGCAACACTGATTCCTATCCTTGCGATTCCGGTATCTCTGATCGGTACATTTATTTTCTTTATACCGTTCGGCTTCACGATTAATACACTGACGCTCTTTGCCTTCGTACTCGCCATTGGTATTGTAGTCGATGATGCGATTGTGGTGGTGGAAGCGGTGCAGCATAATATTGACCACCACAAAATGTCGGCGCGTGAGGCAACTGCCAAAGCGATGAAAGAAATTTCCGGACCTGTAATTGCGATTGCACTTATTTTGGCTGCGGTATTCGTTCCGGTAAGTTTTGTACCAGGTATCGTAGGTCGTCTCTATCAGCAGTTTGCGATCACCATTGCTGTTTCTGTATTGCTTTCAGCATTTGTTGCACTTTCATTAACGCCGGCTCTATGTACCATCATGCTGAAACCCAGCAAAGGAGCAGGTGAAAAGAAAAACATGCTTGAAAAATTCTTTGACCGTTTCAACAAATGGTTCGACGGATTGGCCAATTCTTATACAAGAGGTGTATCGAAATGGATCAAAGGCACGCCTTATGTAATGATCATGATGGTTTGTCTTATTGTCGGTCTTGTATTCCTTTTCAAAAACAAACCATCCGGATTTATTCCTGTAGAGGACGAAGGACGTATGTTTGTGACTTACGAAATGCAGGAAGCTACTTCTACTACTCGTAACATCGCGATGATGAAGGAGGTTATGAAACGTGTGGCAGCTATTCCAGAAGTACGTGTAGCGGGTGGTATTGCAGGATTGAACGCGATCAGCTTCTCCAACAAATCTAACGTAGGTACACTCTTCGTGAGCTTACATCCATGGGCAGAAAGAAAAGGAGCAGAACACCACGTACAAGCGGTAATCCAGAAAATACAAAAAGCTACTTCTGACCTGAAAGAAGCCCGTGTTATGGCTATTGCACCTCCGGCGATTCCTGGTCTTGGTAATACTTCCGGATTTACTTTCCAGCTTCAACAGACAACAAGCACGGATAATATCCAGCAATTTGAAGCGGTAACCCGTAAGTTCCTTGGTGCGGTAAATGCGCGTCCTGAGATCGGGATGGCTTATACCTTCTTTAATGCCCGTACTCCCGGATATCAAATTGATGTGGACCGCGACAAAACCAAAAAATTGGGTGTTCAGGTTAACGACGTGTTTACATCATTATCTACACTTTTGGGTAGTAGCTATGTAAATGACTTTAACCTTTATGGAAGAAACTTCCGTGTAATGGTTCAGGCTGACAGCAGTTTCCGTTCCAATCTGGAGCAGGTGAACAAGTTCTATGTTCGTAACCGTGAAGGAAATATGATTCCTCTCAGCGCGCTCATTACTTCCAAAGTAGTTGAAAACCCCGCCCTGATTTCTCATTATAACATTTATCGTTCGGTTGAGATTAACGGAACACCTAAGCCAGGATTCAGTTCAGGTCAGGCTATTGAGGCGCTTAAAGAAGTAGCAGCCACAACACTGCCTGCAGGATACGGTTATGAATTCTCTGGTATGAGTAGTGAAGAGATTAAAGCAGGTGACAGTACAGTTGTTATTTTCGCCATCTCAATCGTCTTCGTATTCCTGTTCCTCGCAGCACTTTATGAAAGCTGGTCTATTCCGTTCTCAGTACTGTTTGCTGTTCCCATCGGAGCGTTCGGATCTATTCTTACGCTGACCTTCCTTCCTAATTTGTCAAATAACATTTATGCGCAGATCGGTTTAATTACATTGATTGGTTTGGCGGCGAAGAATGCGATTTTGATTGTGGAATTTGCCAAGGAACGTGTGGATGGCGGTATGCCGATTGTGGATGCGACATTAGATGCTGTGAAGCTGCGTCTTCGTCCGATCATCATGACATCCCTGGCATTCATACTTGGGGTACTTCCACTGGCCTTTGCAAGTGGCGCGGCAGCCGAATCACGTAAAACCATTGGCTGGACCGTATTCGGAGGTATGTTAGCGGCAACTTCTCTTGCCATTTTCGTTGTGCCGGTATTATTTGTAGCAATTGAGAAGTTTGTTTACAAAGGCAAAATGAGAAAAGAAGAAAAACAATCCCGCCTCATTTAGCCAGGATTGCAATAAAATACATCATTATCTTTTCGAAGCGCGGAGCACCTGTTCCGCGCTTCTTTGCTTTCATGTACATTGGTATAATTATTTTTATCTCATTTTAACACTTTTCAAAAACAATAAGCACCACTTACATGTACGTTACGCAAGTCTTTTCGCTATGGCGACTACTCAAAAGCTTCTGGCTCGGAGTAGTGGCAGTGACCTGCTATGCCGGTCTGGTTTTTTATCTGTATCAATATCAGAACTGGCACTTTCTTGTATTCCCAATTTCTATTATTTCTGTAGTGGGAACGGCACTTTCACTACTATTAGGCTTTCGTACCAATTCGGCCTATGACCGGTGGTGGGAAGCGCGCCAAGTGTGGGGAGCTATTGTGAATGATAGCAGAACGTTGGTCAGGCAGGGAATTTCGTTTATTGATCCTGCTGCACCTGAGAGAAAGACAATTATTGATAATCTCGCACATTTGCAGATTGCATGGTGCTACGCGCTCAATCACTCCCTCCGTAAAGAACCTGTACTGCCCAATGCCAGCCTGCATCTGACGGAGGATGAAATAAACTTCATTAAAGGACACGACAACATCCCCAACGCGCTTATTCATCTGATGCAGACAAAAATGACCGATGTATACCATCTCGGGTACATAGATCACATATTGTTTCAGAGCCTTGACGATACTTTTATGAGATTATGTGATTCCATGGGAAAATGTGAAAGAATTAAAAACACAATATTCCCTACTCAGTACAGCTTCTTTGTACATATGATCATATTTGTATTTACGATCATTCTTCCGATGGGCCTGATCGACAGTATCGGCCGGATCGCCATTCCTATTACTTTCGTAATTTCCTTTCTCTTCTTTTATGTTGAGAGTATATCCTACACCATGCAGAACCCTTTCGAAAATGTGCCCAACGACATTCCGATGACCTCGCTCTGCCGTACGATAGAAATCAATATTTTGCAGTTGATAGAAGATCCGATTATCCCGGATAAGATTTTACCGAAAAACGGATTTATCATGTAACAAAAAAGCGATCTGCAACAAGGAGTTACAGATCGCTCTTCTTATACCATCAGGAAACTATTGCGTTTTGATGGTGGTATACTTAATTTCCAATTTAGTTCTTCCGTTCGGATTAGCCTGGTCGGCAAACACAATCCTTGTAAAACTTTTAGAGAATTCAGAGTTAACATCGTACAGGCCACCGCTGACAGAGGTTGCCGAAGTCCTTAATAAAAGACCATACGAGATCTCGGATTCAGATGCCATTATATCTCTAACAAACTGACTGACGTCAACAGTATAGTACTGTCTGTCGTTAACAAAATCATTCACCAATGTACCCACAACTGCTGATGTACCCGCAGAAGTAAGCGTGGTCAGCGGAAGAGGGCTGCCCCCACTCAGAATATAATCATTGTTTTTATCACATAAATAAACATACAACGACGATGGCAAAAAGTAGGCATTTGTAATGCTGCTTCTCACGGGCTGAAGGATCAGCTGCGCGGTGTTTGCAAATGTATAGTTAAGGTTATTCAGCTGACGTATTGATGGAAGATCCACACGGGTCATGATACCTGTACCTGCCTGTACAAATGCCATATTACCCGACTGAGCAGATGGTAAAGCTACCCGATACGTATTAGGAAGTTTTTCCAGTATTGTTCCCTTCCTGTCCGCTCCCGTAGTATTATAGATGCCGACAAGCTCAACGGATACAGAATCTTTATCCAAACCTTCGACCGCATCAGGCGTATGATGATACAATCTTAGCGCTGTGTTGTTTGGTAAAAAACCTACCACCGCACTGTTATCTGTGGTGGCCGGCAAAATGGCAAGTCCCTTAAGCAGATTAACAAACTCAGCATTGTTACTGAGTTTACCAGCTTTAGCCAGATCGAATATTTCTTTCCCTAATTCGTCCGATAATTTGATATGCAGATCCACTCTCCCTGTGGCAGAACCAACTGTTCCCGCTGATGGGCGCGGACTCGGATAAAATCTTTTTCTTCCGATAGGCGTTGCCTCGTATGGAGTCTGATCGCTATTGTAATACACAGACTTGTCCATCATGTCGGACAAATGCCTGTGTACGGTTATGTTCATCAATTTTGTGGTGTCGCCATAATAATATCCATCATAACGCAATGACAAAGCCAACGAATCATACACTGCAGTTTCAGGAACAGAGATAGCACCCGTGTTAGTAAGCCCCACCTGAATATTCGAGGTTGCGTGCATTTTCCCGAAAAAAGGATCCGTATATCTTCCAACAAGGTGTCTGCTCTGAGAACCTGTCATCATGGAATCGGTGGCAACTGTAGAGAGTACTACTGAGCTTGTATCTGAAAAAAGCGCGGCAAACTCATCCGGATTCGGCTGAACAAGTGCATCCACCTGATCGCCCCATTGGCAGGAGACAATAGAAACCGCAAATACCGTCGCTACCAGAAATTTAGAAACAGCCGGAGAATACGTATTGAAATAATAAGAAATAAATTTCATTGAAGGCAAGAACAGTAAAAGTGCAAAATTATCAGATGTAACGGTATTTACAACATGATTCATTTATTAAAAGCAATAATTTATGAATATGCAACAAAACACCCTGAGGCAACGTAAAGATTAATGATTTTGGGATTTAGCATCTCTGAGAGAACAAATAACATCAGTGAGCCAACCTTATTTCAACTTTACGCGTCATTATATGAAATAGTGGCAGGGCATCCGGAAATCTAACGTAAAAATACCGGATGTATTTCAGTCAGACGGAATAGACCTGTGCCGCTTGTAGCTGACGGAAAGAAATGTGTATGTAACTGGCTTAACCTTATTGCAACATCATTAGTCCTTTGGCGTTTATTCACAGGACATGATTTTTAACTTTTCGGTAAAAAGTAAATGGATAATTTCTGTTAGCAGGTTCAAGATGTTATGTTTGCAAAAAATTTGATTGAAATAGTTTCGTGTTGTCTGTTACCGATGCACCCCGCACGTGATATTTTCTTAATTAAACCAAAAATTATTATTTCATTTGTAACAATTAGTCAAACCATAATTTTTCATGTTTAATACTTTAAAGAAGACCTCATTAGCCATTCTAATTGCATCTACCGCTTTAGTTCAGTTCAGTTGTAACAATGATGACGCTGATGCCGACAAACTGGGTAACTGGTACAGACAAGGAATTCCTGATTTCGGAGGAACACCAAGAAGCGGAGCTGTAAGCTTTGTTGTAGGAGAAAAAGGATATATCGGAACAGGTCGCACCAACGAAACTGTTTCAAGAGTAAAAGATATGTGGTCGTTCAATGGAGCCACCTGGGCACAGGTTGCCGAGTTCCCGGGAACAGGCCGCCAGGATGCTATCGCATTCGTTGCAGGTAATAAAGCATACGTTGGAACAGGTTATGATGGAAACACGCTTGTAGACAACGGCTACAAGAAAGATTTTTACGAGTATGACGCAACTGCAAATACATGGAAAAAAATCGCTGATTTCCCGATGCTTCGCAGCAATGCTTCTTCTTTTGTAGTTGGAGACAAAGGATATGTAGGTTTGGGTAGCATCAATATCTCCACTATGTATCAGGATTTCTATCGCTACGATGCTACTGCTAACACCTGGACTGAGGTTGCTAACTTCACAGGAGGAAAACGCAAAGGAGCTAACGCATTCGTATTAGGCGGAAAAGCTTATGTTGGTTTTGGTCAGAATAACTCTTTAACAGCTACGAAAGATTTGTATTCTTTCGATCCTGCTGCTAACGCATGGACTCGTCTTGAAGCAACTAACGACGACTTGACTGCAAGAGCATTCGGATTTACGCTTATACTTAACGAAAAAGCTTACATCATCGGAGGGTCAGGATCTTCAGACGTTTGGGAATACAACGCGGCTGACAACAGCTGGATAGCAAGAACCAACTTCGAAAACGGAGCAAGAAGTTATGCTGCAGGATTCACCTTGAAAGGAATAGGATATTTAGGAACCGGCCTTGCAGGAGGTACAACCAATACAGACGACTTCTGGGCATTTGATCCAACAGCGACTGTAAATGCCGACGATAACTAAGATCATATAGTGAAAATCAGTAACACCATTAAAGTCGTTCTGATTTGCCTGATAGCCTTCGCAGGAGCAGCCTATTTCTATTTTTCAACACGTTCGAAAAACGGAATAGACGCCACCAGCGAAGGCTTTCGCAATTTAAGGACAGAGACGGTAGCGCTGCCCAATGGCTGGGGCTACCGTGTGATGCAGGACACGTCTGCACTCATTGAGCAATTTAACATTCCCGGAGTTGAGGGCAATAGTCCTTTCCGCAATCAGCAGGAAGCCCAGGCCGTAGCTGATCTGGTAATGAGTAAACTGGAGAGAAAAGTTTTCCCGCCCACTGTAGAGATCAGAGAGCTGGACAGCCTTAAGATTACCTATAAATGAGAAAAGCCTGAATCATCAGGCTTTTCTCATTTATAAACCTCCTCATCACCTTAGTCTCGTATCACCTGATAAGTGCCCATCACAGGATAGTGATCAGAGTATTTTACATTATTGATTGTCTTAAAATCGATGAGCTTTAAGCGTTTGCCATCATAAAACTGATGGTCTATTCTAATGAAATAAGGCATTTCATTAAAAGTAAAACCAAACCCACTCCCCTTATCTTCAAAAGTACTGGCAAGTACACCTCTGATTTTTCCGTAAACATAGCTGTAAGGTGTCTCATTAAAATCACCTCCTACAATCACAGGATACGGAGAAGCACGAATCCATTCCTTAAGCACTTCGGCTTCCCTTGCATGATTGAGAAAACCCAGCTTAATTGAACGTGCGGTTGACCTCCCTTCCCGGATAAGCCCTTCGGAAGTTCGCTGGCTTACCAAGGCTTTCAGCCTTAACGTCATCGAAAAAAGATGTACTGAGATAACCCTTACGGTGTCCTTACCCACTTTAATATCAGCCTGAATCATTCCATTCTGCATTTCAAATAACGTATCTCTTGACGCAACAACAGGGTATTTAGAAAAAAGTACCATTCCATAGTAGCTATGCGGGCGATTATATTCTCTTGAATTAAAGTAAACTGCATTTTTAAAGCCAGCCTTCTCAAATGCTCCGGTTACATCCATTACTCCTGAGCCTTTATAATTCACATACTCATGCATACAAATTATATCCCCACCAAGATCAACAAGCCAGTCCTTCATTTTCTTCTTATCCGCATTTATCATATCCTTATCCCCCCCATGACTATGCTGAAAGCCATGAACGTTATAATGGATAACTGTCAGTTTCTTTTTTGCTGTATCCACTTCTTCCGGATCATTTCCCCACTGAAAAGTTCGTGGCAAAAAAAATCCTCCCAGAAGCAGAACCAGGAAAGGCAAAACGATGTTCTTTTTTCTACGGGAAAGTAGCGACATCACCAGAATAAGCAAATGTCCGGCGATGACCAGTGGAAACGACATCATGATGAACCCCCAGAACCACCCCTTTAACGGACTCCAGTAAATAAGGGCGTAGCAGACAAGTGTGTACAGGACAAAGAGGTAATAAAAAAACGAAAAAGTACTGGCAATTTTTTTCATGGAGGTCTTTTAGGATGTTGACAACAAAAATAGCTTAACCCTCATTTCTAAAAAACCATAACTTGTACAAATCATAAAATAGTTTTACCTTTGCATCATTATTTAAAGATGATCGGTTGAGTGAGGGGGTCTACAATCCCCTTTTTTATTTGTATCAAGCCTTACATGTCAATAAAAGAGCATTTAGAAACATTACTGAATCCAATGCTGGAGGAGGGAAGATTATTCATAGTAAATATTCTGATCAAACCTTCAAGGACCAGTCAAAAAGTATCTATCCTTGTCGACAGCGACGAGGGAATCACCATTCAGGAATGTACTTCTATCAGCAGACGGCTGGCAAAGCAACTCGAAGAGCTTGATTTGTTTGCAGATGCTTATACACTGGAGGTTTCTTCTCCTGGTTTGGATCAGCCTCTCACATTGGTTCGTCAATACAGGAAAAACCTTGGAAGGAATATCAAAGTAACGCTTAAGAGCGGAGATATTGTTACAGGTCAGTTGACAGATGTACAGGAAGAGCAGATAACGCTTCAGTTGCCCGAGCCCAAAAAGAAGCCAAAGGTAGCTATCGAACCTTCAGAACTGATTAAAACGATCAGCCTGGAAGATATCTCCAAGGCAATGATTGAGATTTCATTTAAATAAACTTGTACATAGCAGGTACATACCTGATTTGTAATGAAATGTATAATATGTTTAACTTAGTATCAGCAAATATTCTTTAGCATAAAATGGATAGCGGAGTATTAATAGAATCATTCGCGGAGTTTGCCAGTTCAAAGAACATTGACCGTCCTACGATGATCAGTGTATTAGAGGAGGTGTTTCGTACGATGATCCGTAAAAAGTATGGCACAGACGACAACTTTGACGTGATCATTAACCCGGAAAGCGGTGACCTTGAAATGTGGCGGACACGTGAAATTGTTGATGATAACTCAGAGGATATCTGGGAATACAACAAAATTCCGTTGGAAGAGGCACGCAGAATTCAGAGTGACTTTGAAGTTGGAGAAGAGGTAGCCGAAGAAGTTAAACTTGTAGATTTTGGTCGCCGTCTGGTACAAACTGCCCGCCAGACTCTTATCCAGAAAATTAAGGATATGGAGAAGGAGATCATGTACGAGAAGTACAAGGATCAGGTAGGCGAAATGATTACAGGAGAAGTGTATCAGACACTTCGTCATGAGGTCATTATCGTAGACAGCGAAGGAAATGAACTTTCAATGCCTCGTACTGAGCAGATCTCAAAAGATCGTTTCCGTAAAGGTGAATCAGTGAAAGCGGTTATTCATAAAGTTGATATGAACAACGGCTCGCCAAAGATTACGTTGTCAAGAACATCTCCTGTATTCCTGGAAAGACTATTCGAAGTTGAAATTCCTGAGATCTATGATGGAATTATTTCAGTAAGAAAAGTCGTTCGTGAACCAGGGGAACGTGCTAAGGTTGCAGTAGAATCATACGATGACAGGATTGACCCGGTTGGTGCGTGCGTAGGTATGAAAGGATCAAGGATCCATTCGATCGTACGTGAATTGGGTAATGAGAATATCGATGTGATCAATTACACTGATAACCTTGAACTGCTGATCAGCCGTGCGTTGAGTCCTGCAAAAGTAAGCTCGATGCAGATTGACCGCGACTCAAAACGCGTATCGGTGTTTCTGAAACCGGATCAGGTTTCATTGGCCATTGGTAAAGGCGGACAGAATATCAAACTGGCCGGCAAGCTTGTAGGTATGGAAATTGATGTGTTCAGAGATATTGAAGAGCAGAACGACGAAGATGTGGACTTGTCAGAGTTCTCGGATGAAATCGAAAGCTGGATGATTGCTGAACTGCACAAAATAGGTCTTGATACAGCTAAAAGTGTATTGGCCCTGAATAAGGAAGAATTAGTAAGACGTACGGATCTGGAAGAAGAAGCGGTTGAAGACATTCTGGATATCCTGCGTAAAGAATTTGAATAATCTATTTGGATGATCTGACAATGGTGTTAGGTTGTCCGCAAATGCAAAACTTTTTTCTATTTAATTGCTAATATGGCAGAAGATAAAATGATGCGCCTTAGCCAAGTGGCACGGATCCTGAACGTGGGAATTACTACGATCGTGGATCATCTGTCTGCCAAAGGGTATAAGGTGGAAAGTAACCCTAATACCAAGATTAATTCTGATCAAATCGAGTTTCTTGCAAAGGACTTTAAATCGGACGACCTCAGAACATCCCTTGTTCCTAAGCCAGCTCCTGTGGAAGCTCCTTCGGAACAAAAAGAAGAGAAAGTAAAGAGTACCAATGACGAAATTCTTTACTTCAGAAATACGACTGCAAAACCGGCAGAAGAAAAGCCTCAGACAGAGGAGAAACCGGAACCTGTAGCTCCTGTTCAGGAAAACAGATTACCGGGAATAAAAGTGGTTGGGAAGATCGACCTGGATGCTAAGAAGCCAGTACCAGCTCCTGCTGTTACTCCTGAGAAAGCTCCTGTCGCCGAAGCTCCAAAACCGGTTGTAGAAGAGAAAAAACCTGAAGTGGCAGAGGTTGTACCTGCTCCTAAAGAAGATATAAAACCTGTGCAAACAGCACCAGTGGAAGTAAAAGCCCCTGAACAACCAGTTGCAGAACCTAAGCAGGAAAAGCAAACTGAAGTTGTTAAAGAAGAAGTTCCTGTGAAAACAGAACCTGTTCAGCAAAAAATTGAAGCCCCAGCCCCGGTTGTAACTCCGCAACCTGCTGTTGTAGCTGAGAAGCCTGTAGAAATCCCGGCTGAAAAGCCAGCTTCAACTGTACAGGAAGAAAAACCTTCTACAGAAACACCCCCTGCAGAAGCTGCGGGATCAGAGCTGATCGAAGCACGCGGAGAGCAGTTGAGAGGGCTTCGTGTAGTAGGTAAAATTGAATTACCTTCTGATAAATTCAAGAAAAAAGATCCGGTTGCTTCGAGTAGCGATACAGCAGCAGATAAAAAACGTCGTCGTAAGCGTAAGCGCATTCGTGATGGCGTAGCAGCTCCTGGTGATGCGAAACCGGCTACCACAACTACTGCTACCGGTGATAATACAGCAGCACGTCCGAAAGACGCTAATGCTCCGGCAACAGGTAACAGAACCAACAACCGGCCGGCTACCGGCACCACTGGTAATACAGGAACAGGTAACACTGGTACAAATAATACCGGCAGTGCAGCAGCAAAAGGCGGAAACAACCGTGGTGCAAATAACCGTCGCGGAGGAAAACGTGAAGAGGTATCTGACAAAGAAGTTTCGGACAACATCCGTGCAACAATGGCACGTATGGGTGGAGGAAGCAACAACAAAGCTGGTGGAAGAGGAAGAGGTTTAAGACGTCGTGACCGCGCAGATCAGAATGATCCAAACGCAATGGACGACAGCGAAACTAAGGTATTGCGCGTAACGGAATTCGTTTCTGCGAATGATCTGGCCTCTCTGATGGACGTTACAGTGCAGGAAGTAATTTCCGTATGTATGAGCATGGGTATGTTTGTTTCGATCAACCAGCGCCTGGATGCAGAAGCCATCACTTTCATCACAGATGAATTTGGTTTTGAAGTAGCATTTATATCAGCAGAAGAAGAAGTTCAGAATGACGTGGTGGAAGAAGTAGACTCAGAGGAAAGTCTGGTTGAAAGAGCTCCTATCGTAACCATCATGGGTCACGTCGATCATGGTAAAACCTCGCTTCTCGATTATATCCGTAAGGAAAACGTTGCAAGCGGTGAAGCGGGTGGTATCACCCAGCACATCGGTGCATATAGTGTGAAAACGAAGGTAGGCAAACAGGTTACATTCCTTGATACACCAGGTCACGAAGCATTTACAGCGATGCGTGCCCGTGGAGCAAAAGTTACCGACGTTGTTATCATTGTAATCGCAGCTGACGATAGCATCATGCCTCAGACGCGTGAAGCAATCAATCACGCACAGGTTGCAGGTGTTCCTATCGTATTTGCTTTCAGTAAAGTAGATAAGCCAGGTGCCAACACAGAGAAAATCCGTGAAGAACTTGCTAACATGAACCTGCTTGTTGAAGAATGGGGTGGTAAATACCAAACTCAGGAAATTTCTTCTAAGACAGGGCTTGGTATAGACGAATTGCTTGAAAAAGTACTTCTTGAAGCAGAACTTCTTGAATTGAAAGCAAACCCTAACCGCCGTGCAAACGGTACGGTAGTGGAAGCTTCCCTTGACAAAGGACGTGGTTATGTGACTACACTTCTTGTTGAAACCGGGACTCTGAAACTGGGTGATGTGGTACTTGCCGGAGCTCACTTTGGTAAAGTGAAAGCAATGACGGATTACCTCGGTAGAAAATTGAAAACCGCGGGACCATCTATGCCGGTACAGTTGCTTGGATTAAATGGTGCTCCTCAGGCTGGTGATCGTTTTAACGTATTCGAAAACGAGCGTGATGCGCGTGAGATAGCAGTTAAACGTGAGCAGATACAGCGTGAACAGACAATCAGAACACGTAAACATATCACTCTTGAAGAGATTGGTCGTCGTAAGGCAATTGGTAGCTTCCGTGAATTGAACCTGATCGTTAAAGGTGACGTGGATGGATCGGTGGAAGCCCTTTCAGATTCGTTATTGCAACTTTCAACATCTGAGGTTCAGGTTAACATCATTCATAAAGGTGTAGGTCAGATTTCTGAATCAGACGTAAACCTTGCAATTGCTTCGGATGCAATCGTAATCGGCTTCCAGGTTCGTCCTTCGGCCAACGCGAAGAAAATGGCAGAACAGGATCAAATCGAAATTCGTCACTACTCTGTAATCTACAGCGCTATTGATGAGGTGAAAGATGCGATGACTGGTATGCTTGCTCCGACAATCGAAGAAGTTATCACTGGTAATATTGAAGTACGTGAAGTATTCAAAATCAGCCGTATCGGTACCATTGCAGGTTGCTATGTTACGGATGGTTTCGTGAAACGTAGTAACAAAATCAGAATTGTTCGTGACGGTATCGTATTACTGACAGGTGAAATCGATTCTCTGAAACGTTACAAAGATGATGTTCAGGAAGTAAGAAATGGCTACGAATGTGGTTTGAGTATCAAAAACTTCAACGATATCGAAGTTGGTGATATCATTGAAAGCTTTGAGCTACGTGAAGTGAAAAGAACATTGTAAAAACAGTGTTTCGATATAAAATCAAAAGCCCGGCAGAAATTCTGTCGGGCTTTTAATTTTATGAATGAGTGTGTGTGTTTAACTTCGTGTGTGTTGATTTATATCTGATTTAACTCGTAGCGCATCCAATTGTTGATCTGAGCAGATTCGAGAGCTGGCCTATTGTATTTTGTTTCTGAAGTACCTTAGTCACTCCTATCTGCATCAAATGCTTCATCTGATCATAGGGAGCAAATCCTGACAAGGTATAAACAGCGATGTCCTGCATGTCAGGAATGAGTCGTAGTTTTCGAATAAACTCTTCAGGCTCCATTTCCGGCATGTTCAGATCCATAAATATAAAATCAGGTTTGTTAGCGAGAACACTTAACTGAGCAAGCGCTTCCATCCTGTTAAAAGCAAACTTGCATAGCGCTCTTGGATATGCTATGCGCATTGCACCCGAAAAAATTTCATGATCGTCCTGGTCGTCATCAATTACCAAAACACTGATAGGATTGTTCATGTTACTCTGAATATTAACCTCATTCTAATAATATTACATGAGATTAAAATACTGTACCAGCAGGGGCAGCAATGAAGACATTCCGGATTTACCAATGATCTTTGTAAAAGAAGACATAGCAGTTGCTCAATTCTGAGCCAGGCCCAATCATTTTTCGATACTTTGTTTTTATATAACAAGGCGACCGTGCAACAGAATCCCCACTAAGAATTCCCCACTCCTATTTATAGGAAAGCCATTAATCCTGAGATTCCAGTTCAAACCTGTAAACCTTGCGTGATGGAATGCGTGCGAGAAGGATGAGACCAAATATGAAGATGACAAGAAGAGCGAGTATACTATAGCGCATACTTCCGGTAAACTGATCCACAAATCCGTAGATGAACGTTCCCAAAACGATCGCCAGTTTCTCCGTTACATCATAGAAACTGAAATAAGATGCTGTGTCAGTTGTTTGTTCGGGAAGTAATTTGGAATACGTTGCTCTTGAAAGCGACTGTAGCCCGCCCATCACCATGCCCACCGTACAAGCCAGAATGTAGAACTCCATGGCTTCAGTTGTATAATAAGCTCCGGTGCAGATTCCAATCCATATCACCACTCCGATCATCAGGGCATAAATGTTACCGATCTGACCGGACAGCCATGCAAATGCAAAAGAACCGACAATCCCTACCAGTTGAATAAGAAGAACTGTTATAATCAGACTCTGTGAAGGAAGTTTGAGCTCAGTGGCACCGAAAATGGTGGCAACATACATCACAGTGCGTAAACCCATCGTGTAAATGAAAAAAGCAGACAAGAACTTAGCCAGATAAGGCTGATCCTGTAGTTGTCCATATACTTTTTTCAGCTCCTGAAAACCATTAAAGAACCAATTGCTTTGAACTGACCGCGCAGAAGGTTTTCCAGCAGGCAGATAGCGAAAGGGAATCTGGGCGAACAAAATCCACCACACTCCTACTGTAAAAAATGAGATTCGAGCAGGAATCGCTTTATTTTCAATACCGTAAAAATGCGGGAATAAGATCATACTCAGGTTAAACAGCAGTAACAGAACACTGCCAAAATACCCCATAGAGAAGCCTCTTGCACTGTACCGGTCATAATTTTCCTCCGTTGCAATTTCAGGCAGATAGGAGTCGTAAAAAACAATACTTCCGCTCCACCCGATAAGACTTAGTCCGAATAGCAACAATGATGGAATGAGTGTATCCTTCGTAAAGAAAAAAAGAAGCATGCAACTAATCGCTCCAAGATAGCAGAAGAACTTCATAAAACTCTTCTTTCTTCCTGTATAATCAGCTATAGCGGTACATAGCGGAATCAAAGCTGCTGTGATTAAAAAGGCACTGGAAACTGTATAAGAAAACAGCACGGAGCTTTTTACGCTGAATCCAAAAAAGTTAATCTCCGGACTGCCCGATGCACTGAGCGCCGTAGCACTGAAATAAACAGGGAAAATACTGGAAACAATGACCAGAGCGTGTACCGAGTTGGCCCAGTCGTACATACACCATGCATTGACGATGCGAGGGTTATTCTTTTGCATGTAAAAGGAATTTGGTGCAAAATAAAGAAAGCGACGAATCAATTCCGCCGCTTTTCTTACAAATTCTTAAACAGTGCCAACAACAGGCTCTTATACGGACTACCTTACCACCGGCGCAAACACCATGATGGCCTCCTGCTCTACACCAGCAATAGGCATTGACTTTTTCAATCGCATCGTACTGTTAGTAAGTTCAACAATGCCAAAAACCCCGGCGATCATACTTACATTGATGTCCAATCCCTTACTATCTTCTGTCAGATACCATGTACCTCCGTTTGTTACCTGCGAATCTCCGGTGCCTCTGGCCAAAACTTTATTACCCGCCTGGAATTCAATGTTCATATCCGGCAATGATCTCGCTACTATATCCAATTGATTTTGGGGAATAGCTCTACCAGACAAATCAGTTACACTTTTAAGATTCCATGGATAAGTAACAAGTATTTTACTCATTTCTGCAGGCTGTGGAGTTGCTTCCTTATCTTTGTCCTTGCAGGAAGAGACAAAAAGTAGAACAGCCAATAAGGGAATAAGATTAAAAATGCGTTTCATTTTATTTGTTTTATTTGAAAATTCTTTACTGACAAGGTTCTTGTTTTTCGTGGTTAACCGCTACGGTTTACACTCATTTATCGAAACTTTTCGAAATCTTACGCCGCCAACTGACACAAAATTAACGAATTTGTTTCGTCAATCTTATAAACGACACAACAAAAATGACTTTACGGATATACACTACCACATTTATTCTTCTAATAATCAATGCAATACCTTTAAAGGCTCAAAATTGTGAGCCTGCATACAAGCTTTCGCTGGTCACCAGCAATAATACCATTGAGTGGAATAAGTTTCCGGAATTCACCCTTCCATTCAAGATTGTATACAACGGGCCACGGTTTGGCGATACACAATCCCAGCCGCTTAAACATGGGTTCAGCCACCTGGCTTCTTACAGTGGTAATGAGCCCGGTTCTCTTCCCGTCAAAAATCGCGCTGTACTTTGGTACGGCGTTGCTACCAATGCAGGCAATCATCCCTGGGCCGATAATACATTACGAAGTCCATGGGGAAATGACACGACGGCATACAGAAATTACTGGGATGCTTATGCAGGTTCTGTACATGCAGATATGGTTTGTCTGGACGTGGAGCGTTTCCAACGTGAGGACAGGGACATACTCCTGCTCAAATCCAATACTCAGATTCCTCAGGAATACCGTAATTTATCTGATGCCGACTTTTTGAAAACCTACAAACGGGACATGCGTTGGTGGCACCGCGAAGCGATTAACAGACTTCGGGGAAAAATAGGTAGTGAACCGCTGGTGTCTGCATACAGTGATGTTCCCGTAAGAAATACCTGGCTGAACATTACTTCCAACACATGGCAGGACTGGACTACCAACCCTGTCAGAACTCACTATCTGACTCAGAATGAAGCAGGAAATGTTGGTGGTCCTTATTACGAGGGAATGGATATTCTGGCACCTTCCCCCTATTATTACTACGGTTACGACAATCCATTCGGGAAAGACTACCTTACTTACCTCCTTTTTCACGTTGAAGTGAATCGTGCCTGGAGTGACAAGCCCGTCATTCCGTTTGTCTGGCTAAGAATACATGATAGTTACGACAAAAATACCCCTTTTATCACGCCGTTTATGGCAGAAGCAACCGCCATTTTTCCCTTTTTCTCAGGAGCTGCGGGGCTATGGATTTGGGAAAATCCGTTTTTCCCCGGCGACAGACAAGAAAACTACGGTACATACGAACACTTTATTTATGGCCTTTATCGCCTATCCGAATTCAAAGATATGTTTGAGGGACAACATGAGCTCGTAATACCTGCCACCGCCAGAGACCTTATGGCGCAAGGACAGGGAACTGTGTGGCGCGGAGTGGTAAAAGATAATCATATCCTGGTGGCTGCACATAATGCTCATGCAGCAGATAATGAAGAGACAGTTGTTAATTTCTATCATGGAAACTGGCATAAAAGTGTCACTTTGAAAGGAAAGGAAATATTCCTTTGCAAATATGACCTGAACGACGTGATCACAGGCGAAGAATCCTTGCTGGCAGAAGTCACACTATTTCCTAACCCTGCAAAAACGGAACTAAATATTAAACTGATCGGAGTAAATGGCATGAGTGATGTTGCTTTCACTTTGATCAATACCAAAGGGCAAACGGTTACAGGGAAAAACATCAAATCGTTTTCAGGTATGACCAATGAGTTTATTCCATTACCGCATCTTTCCCCGGGCATATATTTTGCCAGGTTTGTGTCTAAAAATCAAGTCATCACCAAAAAGGTTATCATCAATCAGTAATAGCATTCGTTACTGACTTCACATAAGCAACAATACATGAACCGTCTCAGCCAGGAAACAAGCCCATATTTACTTCAACATGCACACAATCCCGTAGACTGGTATCCGTGGGGGCCCGAGGCGTTGCAAAAGGCGGTTTCAGAAAATAAGCCTATTTTGGTAAGTATTGGTTATTCCGCCTGTCACTGGTGCCATGTGATGGAAAAAGAGTGTTTTGAAAAGGCTGAGATTGCGTCAGTCATGAATGAGCATTTCATATGCATTAAGGTAGACAGGGAAGAACGTCCCGACGTGGATGCAGTTTATATGGATGCAGTTCAGGCAATGGGTGTTCGAGGCGGCTGGCCTTTGAATGTTTTTCTGTTGCCCGATGCCAAGCCATTCTACGGCGTTACTTACCTGCCTCCCCAGAACTGGGTACAGCTGCTGAAGAGTATAGACAATGCTTTTGAAAATCACCGCGACGAACTGGCGGGATCGGCGGAGGGTTTTGTACAAAATATGACCTTGTCTGAGTCAGTTAAATATGGCCTGACTTTCGAAGAGCGCCAGTACAATATGTATGAGCTTGACACGCTGTTCGAACAGATCAAGAAACATTTTGATATGCAAAAAGGCGGCATGGACAGAGCTCCCAAGTTCCCGATGCCTTCTATTTATAAGTTCCTTTTACGCTACTTCGATCTTAGCCAGAATGCAGAAGCACTGGCACAAATAGAACTAAGCCTTACACGGATAGCGGTTGGTGGAATTTACGATCACGTTGGTGGTGGCTGGACCAGATATTCAGTGGATGAAGACTGGTTTATACCTCACTTTGAAAAAATGCTCTATGATAACGGGCAGTTACTGAGCATATATGCCGAAACCTATTCGCTGACCCGCAATGAATTGTACGCGGACAGAATACGTCAGACAATCGAATGGCTGAAAAAAGAGATGCTGCATACACAAGGCGGCTTTTATTCTGCGCTGGATGCCGACAGTGAAGGCATTGAAGGGAAATTCTATATCTGGACTTATGCTGAGCTCGAAGCAATATTGCAGGAGGATTTTCCATGGTTTGCAGATCTGTACAATATTAGCCGGGAAGGCAATTGGGAGCATGGTTACAACCATCTCCACCTCACCAACGAGGTAGCTCAAACAGCAAAGGCACTTGGAATTTATGATGATCATTTTATTACCAAATATGATAACGCCATTGCTAAACTAGCTTCAAAAAGGGAAGAAAAAATAAGGCCAGGATTGGATGATAAGATACTTGCTTCCTGGAACGGCTTGGTGCTAAAAGGGCTTACGGATGCTTACCGGGCACTTGGTGATGAGCAGATCAGGCTACTTGCTGTAGATTGCGGCAGATTCCTGCTCAGGGAAATGACAATTGACGGCAAATTAAAACATAGCTACAAAAATGGCAAAGCCACTATCACAGCATTTCTGGAAGACTACGCAGCTGTGACAGACGGCTACATAGGATTGTATCAGATCACTTTTGAAGAAATATGGATTGAGCAGGCTCGTCTTTTGACTGACTATACTATCTCCAATTTTTATGATGAAAAAGAAGGCTACTTTTATTTCACCGACTCAGAAGGAGAATCACTGATTGCCCGAAAAAAAGAGCTGTTTGATAACGTCATTCCGGCTTCAAATTCGATCATGGCTACAAACCTCTATATCTTAGGCAAAATTTTGTATAGAGAAGATTACGCTGCCATCTCGGACCGCATGCTTTCTCAAATGCATAAAATTCTGACGGCAGATGTACAATGGGTTACGAATTGGGCTGCGTTGTACTGTCTGCGTACTGCTCCTACTCCTGAAATTGTCATTGTCGGAGAAAATGCGGATGAAATCAGGAAAGACCTGGACCGTTTCTTTATTCCGAATAAGGTTGTACTGGGAACAACAGGCGCATCATCCCTCCCACTGTTACAGGAAAAGACTGATAAAGATGGTAAGGCACTTATCTATGTTTGTTTTGATAAAACCTGTCAGCTACCGGTAGGCTCTGTGGAAGAGGCACTGATACAGATTGGAGGGTAAAAAAAATGACACCGAAGCAGTTTCTCTCCGGTGTCATTTTTTTATAAACCTATTAATACAACTGATTCATCAGCCATTTAAAAGTACCATGCGACTGGGCTCTGAAAGTAATTTCAGGACCAAAAGCATATAATTTCCCTTTTCCGACATTTGCCTCAAAAGCAGCAACGCCTCCCTGTAAATAAGCTTGTCCCCAAGCCCAGCCACTTCTTAGCGGTGTATTGTTCGGAAACCAGGCAAGAGGCCTCAAAGTACCTTTTGCCACGGCATCCGGAGCAAGTGTAAACACAGGACTATTATCGAAGTATACGTCTGTATTTGCTGCAATTCCCCAGCTTGCTTTTGCAGTAGTGTCAACCGCCACGTTCAGGATACTTCCTGGAATAAAGTATTTTTCGTTAGGCAATGGTTTACTCACACCCTCAGCTGTAAGTTCTGTTAAGGCGTTGCGTACCGGCAAGCCCAAATGGTAAGCAAGGTTTGTACTGCTTCCGATCGTAACAATCTTCCCGCCTGCTTCAAGAAACTTCTTCAATTCCGGAATGGATTTATCCGCTGTAATCGAGCCCATGGTGGCATGAAACTCAGAAGGAATCTCTTCTTCTTTCGGCCCTCTACCTCTAAATGCACCAAACATATCACCACCTGCAGTAGCGGCCGGAATAGCCCGCGTTACAAACAAAATCACATCATACTTTTTACGAAGGTCTCCCCCATCAATTTCCTTTGAAAATACGACGTTGAATGGAAAATGATATTGTTCCAGCATCCAGCGAACCCATCCCGATGGCATCGAGCCGCCATATGTATCCCAGAGTGCTACCTTTAAAGGCACTACTTTAGTCATTGTTCCCGAAGGTTTTTTAGACAGAGAAGTAACTTTTACTCCAAAATCTTTTGCCGATTTTTCAACAGACAACTTCGCTTTGGCACTCTGAGGTATATAAAATCTCCCATCGGCCAGACGGTATGCTTCTCCTCCGGCTTTCAATACATCATTCACAACCACAAAAGCATCATTGACACCGGCTCCGATTTCATATCCGGCTGAGCCAGCTATTGCTTTTACTTCTGCCAATTGAAGTTGCCCATAAGGTAACTTTTCAAACGGACCGTCAAAAGCATCCAGCACCCTGTCAAACTTCACACCCATCTGATAGGCAAGTGTCCAACCTGCTGCATCATAAGGACGTACAGGAGGACCACCCGGATATTGGAAATCATTCGGGTAATCCTGTGGCTCGAACATATCCAATATATGCGGACGGAAAGCCTGGGCCGTTTTCACAATATAGGATCCTGCGGGATAACTTTTCCCATTCACCTGAAATGCAGCAGTCGCTTTTTCAATCTGAATACCAGTCCGTACAAGTGCATTGATATATTTCACAGCTGTAGGAAAATCAGCCTGATCAGCTGGAATGATATACCCGCGCGGATCACGGCGGACAGGTGCTTCAAAAACCGTTTCGTAATATTGTACCGGTACACTACCTCCGCGGAAGTTTCCTCCGTATAACGAATTGAAGGCATTGGCATCCTCAGGTTTTTTAGCTTTGGCCTGATCAGCCTTGTATGCTGCATTAATTTCCTCTACACGTTTGGGAGATGGAGTCCAATAATCGGCACTTCCACGTTTGATAGAGTTTTTTCCCATCGTATAAATATTGTACAACAGGTGATCGCTGTTACGCGATGCATGATCAAGAATGGCATAATTCAGAGATACTGAATAATCAATGGACTGTTTGAAGTGCCATTTCTTCTGCGGTGTAACCGGATTCGGCGTATTGTTATTCGGGATCAAACGCTCTGGTACCAGGGGCACCTCCTCAGGTGTCGGCCCTCCAATAATCTCCGTCAGAATACCGATCATATTATGAAAATGTGTGGTCGTTCTGAGTCCGCCATTATACCAGGTCGAAAAACTTGAACCGTTCAATCTTGTAAAACCAGGCTTGTTTTCAGCATTCAACCGGTTATACATCGCAGCTCCTACTGCATCTATTCCTGTCACCATCATCGGATCAAATACATAGTTGAAAGGATCACGATAAGGAGGCCCTGCCAGAACCGAACCCGCGGGACCACGTTGATGGTGGTTATACATGATTTGCGGAATCCACTCTACGAAAAGCTGATAGCCCATGTTCCGGCTTTCCTTCATATTCTGAATATAGAAATCGCGGTTATTGTCATGGCCGATGTACTTTTGATACAAACGGGGCAGAGCTTCATTTTTCCTTTTCAAAGGGTCTTTTTCACGCATGTACCAGTTGGAAGTCAGCTCCTGGCCATCAGGATTAGCATGTGTGAAAAGAATAATGACATTATCCAATATTCTTTTTGTTTCGGCGTCATTTCTGCTCAACACCTGATAAATCGTTTCGATCAGCTGATGGATACCTACTACCTCAGTAGCATGTAAGCCGCCATCTATCCAAACCACAGCTTTCCCTTCGGCAGCCATGCCTCTTGCCTGCTCCTCGCTGATACCTTCCGCACGCGCCATTTTTGAAGAAATCTCCTTGTATCTGTCAAGCTTTTTCAGGTTTTCGGGAGACGATACTATCAGCATGTACTGGTCACGGCCTTCCTCCGTTTTACCAATTACTGTCAGTTTTAACCTGTCCGAAGCTTTTTCCAGCTTTTTGAAATAGTCCTCTGTTTGGGTAAAATTCGCTAGCATGTAATCATCTCCGATATCAAAACCGAAGTGCTCTTTCGGAGTTGGTACCTGCGACCAGGAAACATGGGTTACAAGGAAAAGCAGTGCTAAAAACAGGCTTTTAGATTTGTTTTTCATAGGGTTAGGTTTGTTTTGTAAAGCTCATTAAATAACAGTTTGAAAGTGCCATGCGCCTGTCCGCGGAACGTAATCTCCGGACCGAAAGCGTATAGTTTACCTTTACCTACTTTGGCCTCAAATGCCACTACTCCGTTTTTAAGGTAGGTTTCTCCCCATGCCCATCCGCTCACAAGTGGCTTATCCGAAGCGAACCACGCTAATGGTTTTATTCCTTTTATACCTGCATCCGGCCCCATTCTGAAAACAGGACTATTACTGAACACTACATCTGCCTCCTTCTCCATTCCCCAGTTTGCCGGGAGAGATGAATCGAATGCGACTTTCAGAATGCTTCCCGGAATGTAATAACGCTCACCACTCAGATTTTTCTCTTCACCCTTGCTGTTTACTTCCACCAAAGCGTTGCTGACGGGTAATCCCAAATGATAGGCAAGAGAAGTGCTGCTCCCCACCGTGACAATCTGGCCACCCGCTTCCATAAACTTTTTAAGTTCCGGAACTGATTTGGCTGCAGTAATATTTCCCAGCCAGGGACGGAACTCTTCCGCAATTTCCTCTGGCTTCGGTTGACGACCTCCTCTGAAGCCTTCACCACCACCCGCGGTTACCGGTGGAATGCCTCCGCTTATAAAGAGAATCACATCATATTTGGAAGCAAGTTCCCCTTTATCAATATCCTGAGGATACACCACCTTAAATGGGAAATTGTATTGTTCCATCATCCAGCGTACCCAGCCCGAAGGCATTGAGCCACCATAGTTATCAAAAAGGGCGATTCGGGCAGGACTTATTTTTACGGCACCGGCTGGTTTTGCAGCAACAGCAATTCCCCTCACACCGTAAGTTGCACCTGCTTTTTCAAGAATAGCCTTTCCTTTTGCAGGCACAAAGAAGGAACCAGCCGGAACTTTGCCTTCACTCTCTTTTGTCCGGTATACCTCAATACCTTCTTTCAAAAGATCATTGACAGCCGTGAAGGCATTATTAACTCTTGCATCAACAAGGTATCCACCTTTTGAAGCAGGACTGGACACTGCCGGTGGCGATTGTATCTGACCGTAAGGTATCCGTTCGAAAGGACCGTCAAAACCATTCAGAATTCTGTCAAATTTAACGCCCATCTGAAATGCCAGTGTCCAGCCGGCAGCATCGTAAGGCCTGATCGGAGGACCACCTGGGTAGGCAAAATCGTTGGGATGGTTCTGAGGCTCAAACATATCCAGGACGTGCGGACGGAATGCCTGATTGGCCTTAACCACATAGGATCCCTTGGGATAAATTTTACCTTCTACGGTAAATGCTTCAGTGGCCTTATGAATCAGAATACCGGATTTGATCAGTGCATTCATAAATTTCACTGCAGTCGGAAAATCAGCCTGATCAGAAGGAATGATAAATCCACGGGGATCCCGCAGTACCGGATTGGTGTAAACGGTATCAAAAAATTTCTGTGGAATAGTACTACCGCCAAAGCCTGAAAACGCATTCGCTGTACTGTCGGGACGGGGACGTGCCGAGGGAGGTAATGCCGCTGCCGCTTTTTTCGATGCTTCGAAACCTGAGGTCACAGCTTCTGAATACTTTGGGTAAAGTGTCCAGTTGTCCTTGTTACCTCTTTCTATAGAGCTTCTGCCCATTTTGTAAATATTGTACAGAAGTACATCACCGTTACGCATCGCATAGTTCAGAATACCATAGTTCAACGATACTGAATAGTCAATCGAACGGCGATAGGGCCACTTTTGTGGCATCACAGGAAATGGTGTCGCATTATTAGGAATCAGACGATCGGGTACCAGAGGAATAGTGGCTGGTGTAGGATTTCCCGTAATTTCAGTAAGAATACCGATCATATTGTGGAAGTAAGGCGTTGTACGAAGGCCGCCATTCCACCATGTAGAAAATACAGAACCGGACAAGCGGGTATATCCCGGCTTGTCTTCCACGTGCAGACGATTGATCATCGAGGCGGCTACACCTTCAATTCCTGTAATGAGAAGAGGATCCAGCACGTGGTTGAACGGATCCCGATACGGAGGTCCTGCCACCACTGCTCCGGCCGGTGAAGTCTGATGGTGATTATAAATCACCTGCGGAAGCCACTCAACATATTGCTGCAATGATGTGTTGGTGGTTTCTTTCATGTTCATCATGAAAAAATCTCTGTTGTTATCATGACCAACATATTTTTGATACAGGCGCGGAACATTCATATTCCGTTTTTTCGGATCCTTTTCGTTCATATACCAGCCAGCCACGAGCTCCTGCCCGTCAGGATTCACCTGAGAAAGGAGTATAATTACGTTATCCAGAATCTTCATTGTCTCCGGATCCTTTCTGCTCACCAGCTGGTAATACGTTTCAATGAGCTGATGTGAACCTACGGTTTCGGTAGCATGAAGCCCTCCGTCAATCCAGATAACTGGTTTACCCTCTGTAACAAGTGCTCTTGCCTCTTCTTCCGACACCTCAGCTCTTCCCAGTTTTTGAGAGATTTCTTTATAACGGTCTATTTTTTTGAGATTCTCAGGAGAGGTAATGATCATCATAGGTTGTCGCCGCCCCTCTTCGGTGGGGCCTATATCTACGAATTTGACCCGATCCGAAACGGCAGCTACTTTTTTGAAATAAGCCTCAGCCTGGGTAAACGTAGCAAGACTGTAATCATCACCAATGTCAAATCCAAAATGTTCCTTCGGGGTAGGAATCGTTTGGGCCAAGGACATGGATGCTGAAAAGACAAACAGCATTATACATAAACGTATTCGCATCATGTTGAACTGGTTAGCGGTTTAAATGAGTAATTTTTAAAAGAAGTCTGAGATGAGAACCAAAATAGAAATATTTACAAAAAACAGATAATAAACCAACAATTGAGATGGTTGGATAAAATTGGTTTAGCATTAAGGAATTAAGGTACGATTATCACGTTAACTTCTTGGCAGCATTGTAAACCTAATTTTTACTGATTTTTGAAACGTACCCCTACGCGGCAATCGCAAGGCTCTCCTCTCGACTCGTCACAGCCGTTCTCCTGATATTGTACAATTCTTCTTCCATCACCCATGGTCAATATAAATTTAAAAAGGAAGTAATCATTGACGCTCACCTGACTCAGGTTCGTTCCGGTGAAAGCAGCCAGTTCGGCAGGAGTATGTGTGAATGTCTTTGGAAATGTGGTTACGGTTTCAAACAATTTATCAGTCGCTAACACCGTACTTGGCAGGGGAAACTGGCGTATACTTGGATAAACACCTGCCAGAGAAAACACGATCGGATACGCCGGCGGACTGGATTCCCGCCGGTTGTAACTCAGATAAACCTCAATAGACTGTACAGTAGTCCTGTCAAAATCATTGTAATCCAGCGTCCATTCAAATTGCTGTTTGGTGGCAAATTCGGGATCTTTCATATTAAAAAAAGAAACTTTTCCTGTTTGAACGGTAGGCAATGCCGACTTTTCGATATTCACAGTCACCTTCGGAGTTGCCGCAGTTGTGAAATTCTCCCAGTCATAAGTTACATTTTTACAGGAGTCAATCATCACAGCAAGGATCAACAAACTGTACACAAAAAACTTTTTCATATCATTCAGATTATAAATGGATACCTAATTTTGATGTTCCCCTATTTTATTTATCCCAAAATACGGGCAGTGTCTGCTGGGCACGCTGAATACTCTCTCTGTCGTTGATCAGCGTCTCATTGGAAGTCATTTCTGTTTCGGAATAGTAATACCGCATCGGAAAAACGTCCAGCGGTGCCACCAGATCACCCAACACCGGTAGTCCCGTCCTGCGGTAATCATTGTACGATTCAACCCCGTTACCAAAAAGTGCGATCCATTTTTGCGTCATCAACACATTCATTTTCCCGGTCGTGCCTGCCGCTATAAACTCAGCTTTCACCTTATTCGAGAATCCTGAAATAGTAGTGGCAGGCATCACATTCCCCTTATTTCTGGAAGCAAGCGTACTTACACTATTCAGCTGTGCCGCTACTGCTTCTGCGAGCAACAGCCCTGCATCTTCGCCTGTATCCAGGGTAAGCGCCGCTTCCGCCCGAATGAACTTTACCATGGAATGGGTTATCAGTGGCAGAATACCAGCGCCGGTACCATCCCCGGAAGTAAACAATGATATTTTGAAAGAATTGGATGAGGTCGTCGATACTGCACCGGTATTATTCAAAAACTGGTGACTGGCAGTGAGTGTTTTGATAGTGCCGTTGTCATACAAACCAGCTGCGGGATATATGCCGACAAGCGCTCTTGTATTAAGATCTGCCGGAGCCGCAGCCCCGTCGCCTGGCTCACGTCCGTAATAACCTTCGCCGTTCATAGAATTGGCCAGTCCCACATTAGCATTTTGTCTGAAAATGTAATAGCGCAACCTCGGATCATCGCTGTCTTTGAGTTTATTGATCAGTTGCATGCTTGTGTAGCCGCCTCTGCCGGTACTGTACCAGCTTGTAAACCAGGGATGCCTTGCATTAGGAGTAACATTGGTTCCGTATTGAAAGGTAAAATCCTGAGCATTATCCGAGATCAGCGGCGCATTGGAAGCAAGTAACGCTTTAATTCCGGCTGCTGCTCTGGCAGGATCACTTACCCGAATCTGATTGAACATTTTTAGTTTCAACGAATTACCCATTCTCTGCCAGTTGGCCTTCGAACCCTGGTAAAAAACATCCGACGCCGCTACTACGGTAAAGCTTTTATCCATATCTGCCAAAGCTTCGTCAATCAGCGCAAACAGACTATTGTAAATGTCTTCGCCTTTATCTAGCTTGGGGTTGGCGAAATCTCCCACTGCTTCACTATAAGGAACATCTCCCCAAAGATCCACCATAATGCTGTACAAATATGCCTTCTGTAGTTTCGCAATAGCCACGTAGCCCCATTGCTCCTGTGCAGTTCCTACCCGAATGATGGTTTCCAGATCAGGAATGGTTCCTGTATAAAACCCTGACCAGGCCGACGAAAAAGACGTTCCACTTTGACTCCATCTGTTCAACGATCCGGATGCGAAGTGCTGCACAACACTCGATCCTCCTGCATTGATATTATTAAAATGCCCCGCCATAGACAATTGAGTGGAAGGCAACAAAAGACTAAGTGTAGGTGTTGTCGGGTTGTTAGGATCATCATTAATGTCTACAAAATCACTGCATGAACTGGCTAAAAAAATCAGAACAAGCAACAGGATATCGGATACTCTATATTTTCCTTTCATCATCTTTACTGTTTTGAGCTTTATTAGAAACTGATCTTCAAATTGACTCCATACCGGCGTGTTGTGGGAACGCCATAAGCATCTGCCCCTGCATTGTTGGAAGCTCCCGTACTTACCTCA
This sequence comes from Dyadobacter luteus, assembly GCF_003383615.1. Lineage (GTDB taxonomy): Bacteria > Bacteroidota > Bacteroidia > Cytophagales > Spirosomataceae > Dyadobacter > Dyadobacter luteus. The sequence goes on along the minus strand of NZ_QNUL01000002.1, from coordinate 77,511 downwards.
GGGTCATAGTTCATGTACTTGGGAAAATTGGGGGCTTTGTACCAAAGGTTTCTTCCACTGATTGAAAGCGATGCAGAGCCAAACGGTGTTTTACTGAGTAAATGTGCAGGAAGCTGATAACCCAGTGACACTTCCCGAAGACGAAAGACTGTCGCATCAAATACACTTCCTTCTGCTACTCCACCCGGCCCGTATCCACTGGCGAAGAAATAATCGATGACAGTGATGGCGGTGTTATTCGGGATTTTATTACCATTTTCATCTAATAATGGAAGGAACGTGTTTACATCTCCCAGCACTCCCGGAGCAATAAGCATTCTTTGCCTGTCTTCGGTATCCTTGCTCACACCACGTGACATGGCTTCGCCGATGTTGCTTGAATAAATCGATCCACCCTGTTTCCAGTCAAAAAGAACACCAAATGTGAATTTCTTAAAGGAGAGCGTATTACTTATCCCCGCCATAAAATTGGGATTCGGATTCCCGATCGGTCCGCTCGTGGAAGACGAAATGGGTTTCGCCGTTTGCGGATTCACCAGAATATTTCCCTCATCGTCTCTGGCATATCTCGAACGGTAAATCTGACCATAGGGCTGCCCCGGAATATGAACATTGTTGCCATACACCAGCTGAGCATACCCCCCCAGATCATCCACCATGTTTCTGTTACGGGTAAAATTCGCATCTATTTCCCATCTGAAACCATTTGAAGTTTCAATTGGCGTAGCGCCAAGCGTTACTTCAATCCCTTTATTCGACGTCTGCCCGAGGTTGATGATTCTGTCGGTATAGCCCGTTGAGGGTGCCGACTTCACGGTAAAAATCTGCGAGGTACTTTTCTTATTGTAGTAGGTCAGATCTAAAGACAAACGGCCATCAAAAAATTCAAGATTCGTACCTGTTTCAAACTCGGTAATAAACTCAGGTTTTAGATTTGCATTTGTTAAAATATCGGACAAAGTAAGCGTACTTACATTAGAAAGTGATCCGTTGGAAAATGGTGCTCCCAGCCCTCCGGCATCCGAATTGGCCTGGTAAACGTTGGCAGTCTGATATGGATTGGCTTCATTTCCTACCCTGGTATAGCCCAATCTCACTTTTCCTGACGAAAGGATTGTATTACGGATCTTAAACGCTTCTGTAAAAACAAATGAACCGTTTGCCCCACCGTAGAAGTAACTTCTGTTTTGTGGTGGCAAGGTAGATGATACGTCATTACGGGCTACCAGATTCAGCGATGCATAGTTCTTGTAATCCAGGGTAACATCGGTAAAGAATGCATAATATCGCTGCATAATCTTCGCGCGGTTGTTGGGCAGGCTCCCCAGTGTGATCGTAGATGTATTGCTGATATCGTTGATCCCGGCAGTAATGATGTTATCACCACTGAATGCTGAACGTATCGTTTTTCGCTGATTAATGTTATTTCCCAGTATCGCCCGCAACGACAAATCCTGCCCGAAACTTTTTGTGATCGTAAAAAGTAGCGTATTGTCCAGCTCCTGACGGTAGATGTTATCGGTGTTAATCGTTCCATTGGCGTACACCGAAGAACCCTTTCCTAATACGCCCACACGTCGATCGGTATAGGCATTGAACCCGGCAGTGTTTTGAATATTAAGCCATGGAAGCGGATCAAAACCAAGTACAAAATTCCCGTAGTAGCGATCAACATTCGAGGTCGAAGGGCTATGCTTTACCGACCAGTAAGGATTGTCAAGCCCATCGCGGTCATACACATTCGCACCCGTGTTCGGGTTTTCATACGGCAATCCGCTCAGATCGTAACTGGTAGGCAGGTAGTACAAATTACTCATAATATCTCCGCTACCACCTATAGGAGGACTTTTCTGATCAGTCATTACATAGTTGATCGTACCTCTGGCATAAAACTTATTGTCGAGCCGGATGTTACCACCTACGTTAAAGGAGGTTCTTGAAATCTCATTTCCGGGTACAATGCCTTTGTTTGAAGTACGTCCTATTCCCAATGTAAAATTTCCTTTTTCACTTCCGCTGTTCACCGTAAGTCCGTTTTCAAATACCGAGCCGGTTCTGAAAAAATCACGCTGACTTTTACCTGCATAAGACTGATAAGGAACCTGAGCGGCTGTTACGCCATCTGCCATGTAAAACTCGGGAAAGTCTGCCGCCGAGTAGCCCGGACGTGCCAACGGATGCGGAATGGTAGGCCGGCTGCTATAGGCAGAACCGGATGAACCGTAAACTGCTGTACGGAAATCCCCATTGGTGCCCTGCCCGTAGGTATGCTGGTAGTCAGGCAAACCAGCTATTTCTTCCAGTGAATAAGAACTGCTATAAGTAATTTCAGTTCCCTTCTTTCCTTTTTTTGCTGATGCCTTTGTGGTGATAATAATTGCACCATTGGCAGCACGTGATCCATACAGGGCAGCTGCAGCGGCTCCTTTCAGTACTGTAAGACTTTGAATATTATTGGGATCAATATCGAAAGCACGGCTGGCTGTGGACTGGTTGCTTTGCGTTTGCCTGTCACCCGAAGGAGCAAAGGTTGAGTTATCAAAAGGGACACCGTCAACAACATACAACGGCTGATTGTTATTTCCCAGTGAAGAATTTCCGCGAATTGTCACATTGGTGGAGCCACCCGCTACGCCGCCACCGCCTTGTATGTTCACACCAGCCATCTTGCCGGTCAGTGCGCGCATAGGATCGGGTTCGTTTTTCTGAGCCATATCATCCGCTTTCAGGGTGGAAACCGAATAGCCCAACGTGCTGGCTTGCCGCTCAATACCAGCAGCCGTCACCACCACTTCACTCAGCTGCCGGGTGTCGGCCAGCAGCTCTACATCCAGGATAGTCCTGTCCCTGACCACCTGCTCCTGCGAGGCAAATCCAAGAAATGAGAAAACCAGCACGGATTCCGGACCAGGTACCTGAATAGAATAAGCCCCGTCAGTATCTGTTGTAGTTCCGATTTGAGTTCCTTTCACCACCACATTCACACCTGCCAGAGCACTTGCATCATCCTTTGCGATCACTTTTCCTTTTACACGGATATCCATCAGCACTTTGTTGGATTGCTCAGGCCGTTTCAAAGTGGCAGGTTTAGCAGTTTCAGCAATGACGTAGGTTTTGTTAAATTTCTCAAATGACAAATTCAGAGGGACAAGAATATCTTTTAAATACATTTCAAGATTCTCGCTTTTACCTAACGGTTTTGATATACGTTTACCCTGAACCTGTCCTTTCTGGTAAGCGAAAGTGACGTGATACTTTTTTTCCAGTTCCATCAGCACATCTGTCAGTGCCGCCGGTTGAGCCTTACTGACTGTTGTCTTCTGCTCATCATTACCTCGCGCCAGCATCGACCCCTGCCCCCTGACCGGATACACGGCACCCGGCAACAGGAACATCAGCCACAGAAATTTCTTCCCGTAAAACATTGATCTCATAAGTCTGAAAGTTTATGTAGGTAAATAGTTAGACTCTAATCGGTTTGCGGGAAGACATCCTCTCTGTCTTCCATGATAATCTGATTGTTGCGATGCACGATATCTATATGCAATGTGCTCGATAGGATTCTGAGCACCATGGCCATATCGTTTCTGGGAATTTTACCTGTAAATCTTAATTGTCCGACCTCACTGCTTTCAATTATTACCTTTTGATGATAGTAATCCCGAAGCACTTCCGCTACCTCGGTAAGCGGGCTGTCGTCGAAGAAAAATATATTATTTTTCCAGGCAAGCCAGGCCTCTCCGTCAACTTCAGAAATATGGACATATTGGCGATCTACACTGCATAGAGCCATCTGACCAGGTTTTATATCCGTCTCATGTCCATTTCCTTCGATACTTACAGCACCGCTTTCCAGATAAATACGGGATTCACCTCCCCTGCTTTTCACATTGAATTCGGTACCTGATACTTTTACATCAAAACCTTCAGGAAGGTGTACTACAAATGCCTGCAACTTTTTATTTTGGGCTACCTGAAAATAGGCCTCTCCTGAAATAAGTTTCACTTCTCTGGATGCTCCTTTCCATTCAGCCGGATAAGCAAATTCACTGTTCCGATTAAGTGTGACCAGCGAGCCGTCGATCAACTTTATGTTCTTTTCCTGATACTGATCGGTATGTACATGCACATAGTTTGTTATCCCCCAAGACCCCATAAAATGGAATATCAGATAAGCACAAACAATTATTACACTGACAGAAGCTGCCCATTTTATATTTGTGCTGAAAGACAGTAATCCGGGCTTTGATATAGTCAATCCATCTGCTTCTCTGCTTATTTGCTCATTCAAAAAATCGTCCAAAACTTCATCTAAAACCCCTGTTCTTTGCAGCTCGATAAAGACCAATATCTCTTCAGGAGTTGCTTTGTTGGAATAGTATTTTTCCACAAGCCTGCGAAGCAATTTTGGATCGGTCATCATTTCGGATTGTTAGCTGTAAGACAAAATTCATGGCTCCCGAGGGTCCCCCGGTTTTATAAAAAAACCTATCTTCTTATATTATTTATATTTTAACTACCCTTATCACCAATACATAACCCGTATCAGTCTGATCCCGCAATGAGCGCCGGGAACAGATGGCTTACATCTGTGAAGGCAACCAACTCAATATCAAAAAATTAAAAGCAATCCCCAGATCCTTCTGCATGGCTGTCCGGAAAATTTTCATTGACCTCACCATGTGTTTTTTTATGATATTTCTGGAAACGCCCATGGTTTCTGCAGCTTCGTCGTAGGACAATCCCTGCTGCCGGCATAGCATAAAAACCCGCCGACTTTGCGGAGTCAAAGTGCTTAATACTGAAGAGATAAAACACTGGTATTCGTCGGATTCGACCTGTTCTTCCAGATCATTACTGATCTCATTACAGGAATAGATAAAAAGAGAAGCATTTCTTTCCTCCGATAGGATTTTTTTAAGGATATTCAGGCTATGGTTTTTTCCCACCGTCAACAGATAGTATCTGAAAGAATTTACTTCTGCCAACTTTGCTCTCTCCTCCCAAATCTTGATAAAAACTTCCTGACAGGTGTCATTGGTTAAGTCATCAGATTTAAGGATGTTGAATACGAAACGATACAGCACCGGCTTATAACGATCATACACAACAGAGAAAGCTTTCTGATCTCCCAGGACAATTTTCCTAACGAACGATTTTTCGTCGTAACTGGAACTCATGATTATAGAAATTGTAAAGTATCGCCATTTATGATGTGCATTGAGATAATTATACTCTACTTTCCTGCGGCGGGAAGAGCAACTATTTAAATTATATATTAAATCACAATTTATTAAAACAGCAATTTTTTATACTTCATTTAAATAACTTAACTAAACAATTATATCCCATTTTTGTAAATAAGACAAATATTATATAAAAGTTATAGTTTAATATTAAATTAAGACTAAAAGCGACTTTTATCCTGTATTGGCAACTTTTATTTGTAACCGTTATATACGAAAAGATATATTCCAAACGTACAGTACTTACCGTATATACGAATTGCTACAATATCACCTCATCTACCCCTTTCAACATGAAAAAATTACTTTTACTCACAGCCTTTTATCTGCCGTGTATGGTTGTGTCTGCCCAAAACACCGCCAAAGAAATTGACCTCAACCTTAGCTTTGAAAAACATAAGTCCGGCTTCCATTTGCCGGAAAACTGGATGCAGTGGGGCGCGGGTTATCATTTGTTTATTGACAGCACAGAGGTGCAGGAAGGAAAGTCGTCCGTATTGATTCAGTCTCCGGAAGAAAAGAAGGAAAATACCTTTGGCTGTGTGGCTGCATCTGCTCCTGCCATTTATGAGGGAAAAGAAATAGAGCTCACTGGTTATTTCAAAATCAACAATGTGCGGAATGGTTTTGCCGGACTGATGATGCGTATCGATGGGGCGTCAGGAGTGCTTCAGTTCAACAACATGCAGCAACAGGATATTCAAGGCACTGCTGACTGGAAAAAGTACAGTATCAAACTTCCCTATTCGCGCAGTGCAAAGTCGATTCATATAGGTGCCCTGCTCACTGGTGAAGGTGATATGTGGGTCGATAATCTTCAATTATTAATTGACGGCAAACCGTATAACGAAGCACCGCTGAAACAAACTCCGGGCGCAGAGCTGGACAAAGAATTTGATCAGGGTTCGAAAATTTCCATCAAAACACTTACTCCTCAGCAGACTGTCAGGCTTGCAGAAATTGGGAAATTGTGGGGATTCCTGAAATACTATCACCCGGCAGTAGCGGCCGGAAAACACAATTGGGATTACGAGTTATTCCGTATCATTCCACATGTTATCAATGCTAAATCGGAAACTGAAAAACAGAATGCTATCTATAGCTGGGCCACAAAACTCGGAACTTTCCAGGCCGATCCAAAGGAAAATTTTAAAGACGGGATTGATAAAATGGAACCTACGCTGTCCTGGATTAACGATAAAAACTACAATCCAAAGCTATTAGCCAGGCTGGATTCAGTGAAAAGAGCATCACGCACCAACGATCATTACTACATAGCACTGAATACACATGTTGGAAATCCTGAATTCAATAACGAAAATCCATATCCTCAAATGAATTATCCGGATGCCGGTTTCAGGTTATTGTCGCTATTCAGGTATTGGAACATGATCGAATATTTTTTTCCGTATAAATACCTGATCGGGCAGGACTGGCAAAAAGTGCTGCCTGAATTTATCCCCAAATTCGTGAACGCAGCAAATGAAACCGAATATAAGCTCGCTGTACTTGCACTCATTGCCCGCGTTCATGACACACATGCCAATGTCTACAATGACCCTGCCATTGAAAAGTTTTTTGGCAATCAATATGCTCCTATTGAGCTTTCTTTTGTTGAAGAAAAACCTGTAGTAATCAACTACTTTCACCAAGTTCTAGGGGAGAAATCGGGGCTAAAAGCCGGAGACGTCATTGAAAGCATCAACGGGAAGAAAATTCAGCAGATCATTCAGGAACAGTTACCGCTTACGCCGGCTTCCAACTTTCCCACTCAGCTACGAAGCATAGCAAGAAATCTCCTCAGAACCAACGACTCACTTATTACCGTAACCTATACGCGGGATAACAAACCTGAGCAATTGAAACTGAAGACGTATGACAAGAAAATGATCAACGTGTATGCTAACTTTAATAGCAAAGACACGAGTTTCAAGTTAATCCGCCCCGGGGTTTCTTATCTGTTCCCTGGTAAGATCAAAAATAGCCACCTGCCTGCAATCGCACCGGATCTGCTCAAAACCAAAGGGTTGATTATTGACATGCGCTGCTATCCTTCCGATTTCATTGTATTTTCACTTGCTAATTATCTGCTTCCCCAGCCAGCCGATTTTGTCAAATTCACAACAGGAAGTATTACCAAACCTGGAACCTTCACTTTCGGACCACCCGTTAAAACGGGAAGTATCAGTAGTGATTATTATAAAGGTGAGATTGTAATTCTGGTGAATGAACAAACTCTGAGCCAGGCTGAATACACGACCATGGCATTTTCTACCGCTCCTAACGTGACCATTGTGGGTAGCACTACTGCCGCTGCCGATGGCAACGTTTCGGGTATTGTACTACCCGGCCGCATCAACACGGCAATCAGTGGTATCGGGGTTTATTATCCTAATGGGAAAGAAACCCAGCGGATTGGAATTGTTCCGGATGTTGAAGTAAAACCTACCATCAAAGGAATCAGGGAAGGGCGTGACGAATTGCTGGAGAAAGCGGTACAGCTGATTCAGGAATAGCAGCATACTGATTAGAATTCCCTGCTGTACCGGCGTAGTGTGAAACTGCATCGGTACAGTATTTTTGTGTTAAATGGTTTGAGATAACCTATAAAAATTCAAATCATGAAAAACAGGGAACTTGGAAGATATGTTACTGCCGGAATAGTCATCGGAGGAATTGTGGGAACCTATTTTTTCAGCCGTCCACGGAAGAATGTTGCCAAAACATATCTGGATATCAAAAGGCAAAAGAAAGTAGATCGTAACCTGCTGACACCAGCAAATGCTACATTCGGAATTGTTTGGTCCACTATCTATGCCGGCACTATCGCTCTGGCCATTCACCAGGCACTACCCGATCAGCTCAATAATCCACGTTATCAGAAAGCGCAGCCATGGCTCAGAATCAATTATCTGTTGACGATGGTTTTCGGATTGTTCTTTGCCAAATCTGAAAAGAAACATCGGATAGGTGCCGCAATTACGACCATAGCCATGTTGCCGGCTGCAATTGGTTTGCACAGGGCTCTGGAAGTGGGCGGTGAGCCTGTGGCAGAACCAGAAAACACGCTGCGTAAGTTTATCGGCATTTATACGGGCTGGCTCACTGCAGCCTCGGCTATAAGCGCAACTACACTGATTCAGGAAAGCGGCTATCTAAAAAAAACAACAGACATTAAGCAATGGACCTCTGCCGCTTTGCCGGTCACAACTGGCCTGGGTATATGGGCATCCAGACAGCTAAACGACCCGGCTTATCTGCTTCCTATCGCAACAGCACTGGCAGGAATTGCAGCGAAACAAAAAGATAGTAATAAGGAAATCAGTCTATTGGCTGCAGGATTGGCAGCTGCGCTCGCAGGAGTTATCATCCACGACACGCAGTCTGCATAATGTCATCTTAAGCAGAGTAGTCCGACTGCACAGCCGGACTACTTGCTTAGCCTTTCTGCTGCTTGCTTTAACAGTTCTTCGTCTTCAGTTACTCTTTTATTTGCTTTAGCAGCTTCGAAATAGACGCTCATCGGATATTTTCCTTCGAAGGCACGATCTATTTCTACCATCGGAACCTTCAAACGCGCATGCTTGATACTTTCAAGATGTGTAACAGACACATAGCTCAACTCAGGAGTACCCTGCCCCAAATCACAAATGCCATATGCAATATGATTTGCGGCGTCCATTTCAGATAAAAGCCATATACCTTTACCATACTTCGAATGCAGTTTAACCACAGGTTCATGATCTCTGCTCAACTGGTTTTGAACCTCAGTGGCATTGTGAATCATGATTTCCTCTAAATTCTCGGGGATCATTTTTGACATGACACAAAGATACTGCATGAACTATGCTCTGCAAACACAGACGCTTAATTCGCACTGAGCTTCTTTCTGACCTTACTGAGAAATTCCGGAGAAAAACCCAGGTATGAAGCAATGTAATGCTGTGCTACACGCTGAGGAATAGCAGGATAGCGGTTCAAAAAATCCAGATATTTCTCCACTGCCGTTGTTGAGATAGTTCTGAAAAGCCGTTCCTGCGTTTGCGCAAGATTTCGTTGTACCATCAACCTGAACATACGCTCAAATCCCGGCACCCTGGCCAGCAATTTTTCTTTAGTCTCCGGTGTAAGTATCAGTAGCTCACAATCCTCCAGTGTTTCTATATAAACCATGCTCGGTTTTTGTTCGGTGAAACTGGTAATGTCGCTCACCCACCAGTCTTCCACAGCAAATTGCAAAGTAACCTCAGCTCCCGCGTGATCAATATGGTAAGTTCTGATACAACCTTTCAGTATAAATGCCTCGAAATTACATACCTCTCCTTCCTGCAACAGGAAAGTCTTTTTACGCTGCTTTTTAAATTGAAGTACAGAATTAAAAAATTCCAGATCGTCATCTGTAAATGGCAGACAGCGCTTTGCATAAGCATTGATTTCTTCGAACATATCAGCAGGAGTATTTGTTCCAAACAAAAAACTCACCCTGCATAGTCGCAGAATGAGTTTTTAAAATTAGTGTCAGTATCTGATATTATCAAAAACACACGTATCAATACATCGTTTTACTTTAATATCTCCCGATTAACAATAGCGATTTCTTCTCCCGATATCGTATGCGGACGGCCAGGGTATATCGCCGAGCTTACCTGCGCATTCAGATTTTTCAGTACTGAAATACTCTCTTCCACACGGCTAACGGGCACATGCGGATCAGGATCTCCTGTTGATATAAAGACAGGGGTATTTTCAAAATCACCACCATAATTGGTCATTTCCAACTTCTCTCCTACCAATCCACCGGTAAGCGCAATGATTCCCGCATACTTCCGCGCGTGACGGGCCGTATATTCCAGCATGAGACATGCTCCCTGCGAAAATCCTGCAAAGTAAATCTGATCGGCAGCTATTCCTGCAGCTTCTATTTCCTTCACCGTATCATCAATAAGTGCCAGAGCCGAATCCAGTGCGGGCTGGTTCTTTTCAACCGGAGCCATAAAACTGAACGGATACCAACTATTGTTGGTGGCTGCGGGTGCAAGTATTGCCACATCATTAAGGTTCAGATAACGTTTCAATGAAATGATATCTTCCGGAGCTGCGCCTCTGCCATGAATCATAACAATCGCCTTTTTGGCATCCTGCAAAGCGACTCCGGCTTTCACGATCTGTTTTGTATGCTGGTACATTTTCAATTACTGATAAAATGAATAATCATTTAAAGCAAAGAGCTGGTTACTTCCAGCCCTTTGCTGATATGCTGTTTATTTCAAAACAGGCAGCACTTTTTCAATCTGAGCTCTGCGTGGCTCGTACTGAGGTGGCAACATCAATCCACTACCCAATTCAGCTACAGTTTCGTCAGTGGCAAAACCAGGATTGTCACTTGCGATTTCAAAAAGTACGCCACCTGGTTCACGGAAATAAAGTGAATAGAAGTAATTTCTATCAATTTTATCAGTGATCTGATGACCAGCCTCAACGATTTTTTTGCGGAATTCCATCAAAATATCATCGTTGGCAACTCTGAAAGCTACGTGGTGGACAGAACCTCCCGCTACATGACCTGCACGTTCGCCTGGTACTTCCACAAGATCCACGATAGAAGCCTGCTCTACTGCATCAGTGATAAATCTGAACCGGTTGACATGCTGCTCCACCAATTTGTATCCGAAGATGTCAGTCAGAATTTTCGCTGTTTCTTCGATTTTGTTACTGGTAATCGTAATATGGTGAAAACCTCTGGTAGCATGTTCAGCTTTTACTTCGTCGGTTTCCCATGGTTTCCGATCATCTGCTTTTTTAGGAACAGTTAGTTCGAATTTCAAACCATCAGGATCAAGGAAAGTCAGATATTGCTCGCCAAACTTCTCAGCCACCTTGTTATAGGTTACTTTGTTATCGTGCAATCTTTTTTCCCAGAAGCCTAAACTTCCCTCAGGAACAGAATAACCGATCTCAGTTACCTGGCGTGTTCCTCTCCTACCTGCAGGAATCTGATCTCCCCATGGAAAGAAAGTCAGGATGGTACCTGGAGTTCCGTTTTCATCTCCGTAATAGAAATGGTATGTATTAGGATCATCGAAATTCACGGTTTTTTTAACCATTCTTAATCCCAGAATACGAGTATAAAAATCGTAGTTTCTTTTAGCGTCTCCGGCGATAGCAGTGATGTGGTGGATGCCGTTTATTGTATTTTCCATTTTCGTATCTGTTTAATTGTTGTCGTTTTGATGATACAAATGTACAGCGGTCGCACAGGGCAAAACATTGAACTAGGACAAGAAAAACGGACCATGCTCTTTTTTTCTGAAGTACTAAAAATCCATATTTCCTTCTCCAATGAGCCGCTAAAACAACAATTACTACTACTAATACACTCTAATTATATCAAGTTCATAGTTTTAACAAGCCGAAAATGATATTTTTGTCATTTACCAATCATGATCACAATGCCCGAACAGATTGCCTTTCTTGAAGAATGGGGAACATATGGACTGGAATTCTTAAAAAAGGAAAATAATGGAGAAGACACCTCCACCCATTTTATCGTTACCGCACTGCTTCTTGCCAAAAGAGATGTGGAGTATGCGAACAATACTTTGGAAGCCATTGCAAAAAAGCATTTTGACGATGGCGTAATCAGTTCGGCAACGGTTGACAATGATCATGAGAGAAGAAAACAGATACTGAACGAAGTACTTTCTGCACCTTTCAGAATATTTGCCCTCGTTGTAGACAAACGACAGCTTATAGGTGAAGGATTGCGTTACAAAGGCTCATTACATAAATTTCTGCACGGTCTGGCCGACCGCGAATTGTATGGCCTTTTCAATAATCTGGAGCTGGTCGGTAAGCCCAAAAGCGCTGACAGTTTCATGGAAGGCTTTATCAAATACACGCATCAAAACCATATTCCCAATCTGTTCAACGAATCTACTTTTGGTTTCGTCAAGCCACATGGTGATTTTATACTTCAGGCATCCGATTTTATTGCGGGGACTATGGCACGCTGCTACGACGAAAACCTGCTTACCGATCAACGTCAGGATTTCGTGGAGCTGATACAACCCTCTTTACTGACCATGAAGTTCTGGCCTGATGTATTCGCGCCGTATCTGGTGAAGGTCAATACCAAAGAGCTGCGTTACAATGAAGAGCTGGCCAACCTGAGTGTAAAACTGGCCAATGATTTTATCAACCGGAAGTCTGGTATTCAGGCGCCTCACATAGCAGACCAACTTGCATGCCTGGGATTTTTGCTTTTCCATTTCAGGCACATCAGTCCTACACGTTACATTTCCAGTTTTGAGATTATTGAGCATATAAGGGTTCGGAGAGGCAAATCGGTTTCACTGCACTATTTCCAGACCAAGGTTATCGCTCCTCTCAGAGATGCGGGAGTATTGATTGCCAGCAGCTCTCGTGGGTACAAACTCCCTGCCAGTGAGGGTGATTTATATGACTTTATCAACCACAGTAATACGATTGTGGAGCCGATGCTTTCCCGTATTAAAAAATTCAGGGACCAGATCAGTCATGCAACAAAAGGGAAACTGGATGTGCTTGACAGAGATGAGTATGCAGTAATACGAAAAATATTGGATTAGCCTGCGAACCACTAAATTCTGACAAGCTCTTCAATGGTATCTATGAATTTGCGCTCTTCAAATGGCTTTCTGATGACGCCATTCATACCCGCCTGAATATACTGATGCTGAGTGGCTGACGTGGAGCTACCTGTAAAGCCCAGGATTGGTGTAATTGCTTTTAACTTCCCTTCCTGCTGACGAATCCGGGTTGCCAGTTCAATACCATTCATAATTGGCATATGGATATCTGTAATCACCAGATCATAGGTATCGGTCTGAAAAAGGTCGTAAGCCTCCTGTCCGTCGCTGGTCAGGTCATAAACGGCACCGTATTTTTCGAGAATCTTACCAACCAGTACAAGATTCATCTTAGTATCATCAGCCACCAGGATTCTTTTGCCCGAAAGCAGTCCCTTCCCGCTGGCTGACAATACCTTCGTTTTTATTATTTCATCTGTTTTCAAAGCCATCTCCAGAGGAATTTCTACAGTAAACTCAGATCCTTTCCCAAGTTCACTGCTTACATTTATCTCCCCTCCATAGAGATCCACAATACGCTTGCATATAGCAAGTCCAAGTCCTGTTCCTGCCTGGCGTGACGTATTTTCGCTATTTTCTACCTGTACAAAATCATCAAAAATTGTATCCAGATACTCCTGTGCAATACCTACACCGGAATCTCTGACCCCAAGTTTCAAGACGCCCGCTGCGCCATCTTTGTTATCAAATGTACCTGCCAGGGTAATATGCCCTTTATCAGGCGTAAACTTGATCGCATTCGACAACAAATTGATCACTATCTGTTTCAGTCTGAAACCATCTCCTATCAGATACAGGTCATCAGATAAATTGAAGTTGGTGTGAATGTTGATATCCTTCTCATCTGCCAGCACCGATAACATGCCTTCAGCCTCCTCCAGCATTTCCTTCGGAGAAAACGCGACATTTACCAACGATATCTTCCCGCTTTCAAATTTCGAAAAATCGAGAATCTCATTCACCAGAACCAATAATGTTCTCGATGAACTTTTAATCGCGTTGACATTCATTTTAAGATCATCATCCAGCTTTTCAGAATCAATCAATTGAGAGAAACCGATAATTGCATTGAGAGGCGTACGGATTTCATGGGCAACCTGAGCCATAAATTCGCCCTTTTTCTTGTTTGTATCTGTAGTAAGCCGGGCATACTTCAACAGATCATTTTCCTGTCTGTACAACCGGATCAGGTTCCAGATAATCATTGCTGTGAGCGCCAGCACTATAAAAATATTCCCTGTCGAAAGCCTGTTCACTTCGTCAAGCTGTACTTGTGTCGTTTCTACAAGGGAATTCCTGATCGCTTTCAGATTGCTGTCTTCCTCTGTCTTCATCTCTGCAAGAATACTTTTCAAATTCGCGAACAGGCGACTATTGATAAACAGCATCTGACGTTCCGTATCGTTGAGCTGCCTGCGTGCATTTTCGTATTGTTCAAAAACATCAAGCGGGTTGATAGCCTCCGCTTTAGACGATGCAATTACAGAATCCTTAATTATAATGGTACTTTCAGATTTTGTCAATGCCTTGTCTTCGGTCGATTTATTGGATATAGCATCAGCAATACGGCGGAAAAGACGTTTTTTATTTTTTTGTGGCTCAATAAATACTGAATCTGTTTTGGCAATCTTACGCGTGGTGGTAACTGCCGGAGCCTGCCTTGGAATAGGAATCGGTTTGGCACTTTGCAATTGAAATGAAAAGAGCAAAAGGCTATCCACCATCATTTTCATCTCAACAAACTGCTCATCTTTTAATTTTTTGTCAATAATCAGGTTGGACAATGGTAGACCGATTCGACTCCTTGACGATTCGTAATCTGCCAACATCCTTGATACTGCCCCCAACTGATTTTTATATAAATTCAGGTAAGTGGAATCCAGAGTGGTTACAAACAACCTGCTGTTGTTTTCTGCATCGTAAAGAATGGCTATACAGCTATCGAGTTTTTGATAATTGTCACTTTCATTGTTCAAAGCAGAAATGCTGCTTCGCAGAACACGTGATTTGGAATCTTTCGTGAGGGTTACGAATACAAAACATACCAAAATAACAATGAGCAGTATAATCCAGATAAATGAAGACAGAGATGCTTTTTTAAGCGGGTTTTTCATGGTATAGGTGTTGCTGATGATCATTCCACGAAGCACTTGTCTTTAAAGACACAAGAAGACATCTTCATTTGCACGGGAATCACCCCGACGAGGACAACGAAACTAGTACTACATTCTGATAAAAACATCATACATGTGATTTCTATGTCTACAATCTAATCGGGCATGTAAAGCTATTAAAAGTATCGGATTTTATGAGCAAAGTCAGTCAGTAATAAGAAGTAATAAAATTGAACTAATCTGAAATCTAACTACCAAAACTCGAACGAATTCATTTCTAAACGTAGAAATTACTCCTAACAATACACCTGAGTGCCCATTAGGATACTTATTTTGATTTATATTCAGAGATTATAATTTACTTTACCCTGAGTCGTTGCTTACTCATGATCGCAAAACATACATGTGCGTTGCAGTACATACAACATTTATTGTCTCTCCGAATGCAAGAACAGAAGAAACCAGGAGTATACTATCAGTTTTCATCCGTCTTTTACTTTACGGTCATTGCGTTGGTTGCCGCTGTAGTAATCATTCAAACTAAACCTTTCAGCCGATTTTCTAAAAATCCACAGGAGTCAAAAGGTCTACCCACTGATTCAGATTCTTGTAAACTCGGACCTAAGATCTTATCGATCAGCAATATTTCCACCACACAGTTAAATGGTCAGTTTTACGGAACAGATGTCTTTGAAATTGCCTGGGTAATCCGCGACACAAAGGAGAAAATAGTTCGTCAGGGAGAATTTGCTCCTCAGCACAGCAATCCAAGAATTAGTTTTGAAGCGCTTCCCTTCGGAAAATATACACTCACCTACACCGGCAAAAGCTGCCTTTCTTCTCCAAGCACCATGCCATTTGAGATTGGTTCTAATGCAAAGAAAGGGACTTTTACTCCCAAGGTAATAGCAAAAGGACTGAATGAACACATGGAACTAGGCTTTGTTCCCAACGGCAATGGCTACCTCATTTCAGACTATGCTATCGCAATTCCCGGGGATGGCTATGAATTCAGATACATGATTGGTGCTGAAGTAATTACGTCAGATAAACCTTTAAGCAATCATTTTTATGCCGGCGGAAGGATGGTCCGTATCTGGAAAATGAAAACAAAAAAAGGACTTGAAAACACAGCGCGGTGGTCGGACAAAGAAAATAACTGGTACTACAGCACCACAGCTGGCGAAGGTTTTTCTTATAACACTACCGCAGCATTTCAAACTTTGATATTTCCGGAAAGAAAAGACAAGGTGTTTAATACCGTCATTCCTGACGTATTTGACCCATCTACTCAGGTAACGCAATGGGCCGATATTGCGCCGGACATGAAGCTGCCAAAGGGACATGTATGGGTTGCCGCCGCGGGAGACTGGTCTGTGGACAAAGTAATGAGCAAAGGCGTTACGCATATAGCTCACCATGCTTTGCCCTGGGATAACAAAACCAAAGTACAACAGTTGAAGGAAGGCGGGGTAACTTACAACAACGTTCCCCGTATAGAGCATTTTCTTCATCTCAATCCGCAGGGCGCCGACAATTTCAGAAACGGATATAATTTGCGCTATTGGCCGAATGGACCGCTTACCAAAGAGCAGGCAATTCAAAAGGCCAATGAAGCCGATATCTCGGATGCTGTCTGGATCGGAGAAACGATGGAAGGTACCTCCTTTATGCCTGCTGAGGCAGAAATGTGGGGGCACTTTTACAAAAGACTTCATGAGCGTTATCAGGAAAAGTGGGGAGCGAGAAAAATCCCCTACTACATTGCGCACAACTACTTCATGTTCTGGCCGTCAGAAATGTCCCTTTCTCTTAAAAAAAGCAGAGCACATTTTAAGAGCCTGCTGCATCAGGCTCCGAACAAATTGCCTGAAACCAACTTTTCTCCCGGAGGCTCGCTTTCATCCACTACGCTTATTCCGGAAGCGGTGTATATTGGCGCTCCTGATGCTCAGACCGGACAAGTATATGAATCCATTTACAGAATGCACCTGATCCGGCAAATGGGCTATGAAACAGGCATTTTCCTGTTTGGTGTTCATGAATGGCGCCCGAACAATTTGCATCAATACAAATATCCGGAAGGGTTATTCTACAACTACAGTAAACTTCCCCTGGATCCGAATGTAATCATTGCAAACGGATTCATCGCTCAGATTTTTGGTAAGCTATATATTGAATGGGGAGGATCGGGCAAAACTTCCAACAAAAACTTTGATCCGGAATGGTATAAAGGAATATGGTTTCCCAAGGGTGCTGATCAGCCTCAGGAAGGGTTTCCTCACTATGCAAAACCTCAGTCTCCCTCCTATCCGGGATACAACGGCAGCAGCGATTTGTCATACTTCAGCCAGAAGTTATACAACGATACTTTCGGAAAAATTAACGGAGGAAGCAGAAAGTTTCTGAAACACAGGCTGGACAACGGCCAATGGATTACACCTTCTCAGTTCAGTGCAGAAGAAATAGTAGATGCCTATCACGACAAGCGCGGATTTGTTTATTCTGAGACTAAAAACGGGCAGACAGCCTGGTTTTACCTCAACTCATTTTCGGATAACAAATCGCATGATATTGAAGTAGAACTACCTTCAGGGGCAATTATGAAAGCACAGGTATCCGGCAATGGTATCCATGCACGTATCAACTGAAAAGGAAACGAATAGAAAAGAAACGAGATTCAGCCAACTGTGACTGAATCTCGTTCTTTTTAAGCCTCGGTATGCTTCTTAAAATTATCAAGAATCGCCTGCCAGCCAGCGCGTTGCATATCAATCGGATTTTGATTTTCTGCATCAAAGCTCTCAATCACTTTCGTCTGTTCCCCCTGTGTTTCAAAAATGATCCGCACCTGCCGGCCATCTCCAAGAGAGTAGCTAATAAGCGACAGAGGTTGTACTTCGTCATAAACGCCTTCAAAATCGAAGCCAAAACTGCCGTCACGGGCTTCCATTCTGGACGAAAACTTACCGCCAGTGCGGGGATCATTTTCAGCTCGTGGTGTGTGCCAATCGTCCGAAGCACTGTTCCATTGCACAATATGCTCCGGCGAAGTCCAGTATTCCCACACCTTTTCTACCGGTGCATTCACTATCGTTTCAACTGTAATTACGGTTTTTTCTGCATCTGCCATGGTTAGGATGATTTTAATCTTTGCTGAAATTTTTTGCCTAATATATACGATTTGAACAAGTTACAAACATTAATAAAATATAAAATTGGATCATATCCATTTTTATGGAATATATCCATAACTTTGATTTGTAATTCAACGGTGCTACCGGAAGAATTGGAATTAAGGTTGTATTGGTGCAACAGCTTGCCGGTTTCTGCTGGCAAGTTGTTTTGTTTTTAAATCACTGTTTTTTTGCCCAATCAATAATATCAGGATATAAATCTGCTACAGTTTGTCCGCTTTTTCTGTTTTTGTACAGATTGAGAAGTGCCTGGTTGAAAGCTTTGAATCTCTGAAATCCCCGCCTGTCTTCCATATTACTTTCGATATTTTCATTCAGAGTGCCGAAAGATTTTTTATCAAACACATCTGAGTAATAAAGTGTTACCAGTCCATAGTTCATATACTCTTCAAAACACATCAAAGGGCTGTTGTAGGTGGAAGATGGCTTACCGGCCGTAGTCCATTGTTCAAGTTTACCAAATACATTATCAATATCTGCTCTATATTTTTCTGCTTCCGGATTCAGGTAAGCATGGTTGATTTCAGTAAAAGCGATCGTCATACGACCTCCTTTGACTACATCAGCAGGTTTCGATTTATCACTGCTTGTAAGAAAAGGGAAATTTACATGTGCTTGCGATTCTGTAAAACCATTATCACTGAATATATTGGCAGACTGATTCCACCCTACCAAGGGGGAAAAAATCACTTTTGTGGCATCATACTTTGTCGAAGGAAACTGTTTTTCAAGCCACTGAATCATTCCGGCAATGTCTGTTTCTTTTTTGTATTCAGTAATTAAACCGTTGTAATAAGTACTGTTGTTTTTAAAAAACTTTCGAAATTCCGTCTTACCGGCAAAATCGGCCAGCAAAGGAATAAATAATGTGAGCTCGTTTCTCTCACCCCAGCTGACATGATCGTACACCCCGCCATTTACGATTTTATCCCCCTGAAAAACGAATGCATAACTATCCATTTTCATCCGATTGTAATAATACGCCGGAGAAAGCGTCAACAAGGAATCAACCGTGCGTACAGCCTGATGGTTTTTATAACCGGCAAACTGCTTCATCATCTTCTTATAATAATCTGTATCCTTGTAAATGGCTTGTGTTTTACCATAATCCGTAAGTGCAAAAATCACGTTCATTAACTCGTAGACTTCCGGAAGTTCTACCAGTATTTTACCCTTATTTTCCGCCTTGTAAGCCTCCGAAAAAGTCGCAGCTTTTACCTTTCTTTCCGGACTGAAACCACAAAGCACCGTATCTCCCGAACTTTCCCTGGTAATCATAAACCGGGTTGTATGACCGGAACGAAGCAAAAGCGCTATGGAATCCTTTTCAGAAACAAGTACAAGAGGAAGGGAGTCTTTTTCAACAACAAAACTGAAATCAAACTGTTTGTTTATTTTGTTGATGCCATTCATGTCGTCCTTTTCTCCATCCAGATATAAAGTAATGCGGTCACGAGCCGTACGCACTACAGGAACATCCTTTTTCTGAGCGATGGAATCTGCTCCCGAAAGTATTAATATCAAACAGATACAAATTGATCTCATCATAGCCAAACATGTTAAAAGCCTAATTTTAACAAAAAAGGTTATAGAATACAAAACGGTTACAACTTGCCAGGTCTCTTGCATTTCGTTGCTCATTTTCAATACCGGGCAACCTGTTCATAAACCGCATCATCCTTACTCGATTTTGATAGGGATAAAAAATTAAAAGAATTACCTTTGCACCATAAAACGATACTATGATTTATTTCTTCGCCGACGATCAGAATACTGTGTATGCAGTGCAACTGGAGCGAACGCTCACATCGTCAGATACTTCAAAACTCACATGGCTGTTTGCAGGAGCTGAACTTAGCCAGGAAACTGTTCTCACTGATTCTTTTGTTGGTCCGCGTGCTGCCATGATTACCCCATGGAGCACCAATGCTGTTGAGATTACCCAGAACATGGGTATTGAAGGCATTATCAGGATTGAAGAATTCAAACGCGTAGAGCCGGTATTTTCTGATTTCGACCCTATGCTTTCTCAAAAGTATACGGCTCTGGGTCAGGATTTGTATACGATCAGTATTGCTCCTGAGCCGGTTTTAGCTATTGACAACATTGCTGAATACAACAAGCAGGAAGGTCTTTCGCTAAGCGACGAGGAAGTTGAATACCTGAACGACCTTGCTGAAAAGCTGGAAAGAAAACTGACGGATTCTGAAGTTTTTGGTTTTTCTCAGGTCAACTCAGAGCACTGCCGCCATAAGATATTCAACGGTGTATTTGTGATTGATGGTGATGAGCAGCCCGTTTCGTTGTTTAAGCTGATCCGCAAAACGTCAGAGGCAAATCCGAATGGAATTGTTTCTGCCTATAAAGATAACGTTGCATTTCTTGAAGGACCGGTTGTACAGCAGTTTGCACCGAAACGTCCGGATGTTCCGGATTACTACGAAATCAAAGATTTTAAATCTGTTATCTCTCTTAAAGCGGAAACGCACAATTTTCCTACCACAGTGGAGCCTTTCAACGGTGCTGCTACAGGTTCGGGAGGTGAAATAAGAGACAGACTTGCAGGTGGACAGGGTTCATTGCCATTGGCAGGAACGGCTGTGTACATGACCGCACTTTCCCGTCTGGAGGATAACCGTCCATGGGAAAAAGGTGTGGAAGAGAGAGCATGGTTATATCAAACGCCAATGGATATCCTGATCAAGGCTTCCAATGGTGCTACAGACTTCGGCAACAAATTTGGTCAGCCTTTGATCACCGGATCTGTATTAACTTTCGAACACGAAGAAGGAAACCGCAAGCTGGGTTACGATAAAGTGATTATGCAAGCGGGTGGTATCGGTTACGGAAAGGCGGATCAGGCTAAAAAAGCCACTCCTGAACCTGGTGATAAAATCGTGGTTTTGGGTGGTGAAAACTACCGTATCGGTATGGGTGGTGCAGCGGTGTCATCTGCTGACACAGGAGCTTTCGGATCGGGCATTGAGTTGAATGCAATCCAGCGTTCAAATCCTGAAATGCAGAAGCGTGTTGCCAATGCAGTACGCGGTATGGTGGAGAGCGACAACAATACCATCATTTCTATTCACGATCACGGCGCAGGTGGACATTTAAACTGTCTTTCTGAACTCGTAGAAGAAACCGGAGGAAAGATTGATCTGGACAAATTGCCGGTTGGCGACCCTACCCTTTCCGCTAAAGAAATCATCGGAAATGAGTCTCAGGAACGCATGGGGCTTGTGATCGACAAAGAAAATATTGAAACGTTGCGTAAAATCGCGGAACGTGAGCGCGCACCGATGTATACTGTAGGTGATGTAACGGGCGATCACCGTTTCACTTTCGAATCGGCTGAGACAGGAGCCAAGCCTATGGATCTTGAAATGGGCGATATGTTTGGCAGCTCGCCGAAGGTGTATATGCACGACAAAACAGTAGAAAGACAATACGCACCGATTGCTTATTCAACAGAAAAACTGAATGAGTATCTGGAGCAGGTGCTTCAACTGGAAGCGGTGGCGAGTAAAGACTGGCTTACCAATAAGGTAGACCGTTGTGTAGGTGGCCGTGTTGCAAAACAACAAAATGCCGGCCCTCTGCAATTGCCGTTGAACAACGTGGGCGTAATGGCACTGGATTTCCAGGGTAAAGATGGTATCGCTACTTCAATCGGGCACGCTCCGTTGTCAGCATTGATTGATCCTGCTGCCGGAAGCCGTAATGCTATTGCGGAATCACTTTCTAATCTGGTGTGGGCACCGCTACAGCTGGGCTTGAAAGGAGTTTCTCTTTCTGCCAACTGGATGTGGGCTTGCAAAAATGAAGGTGAAGATGCACGCTTGTACAAGGCAGTGAAAGCATGTTCTGACTTCGCGATCAGCCTGGGAATCAATATTCCAACCGGAAAGGATTCTCTTTCCATGAAGCAGAAATACAAAGATTCTGAGGTGATTGCACCTGGAACTGTCATTATATCTGCTGCAGGACATTGCGATGACATCACTTCGGTAGTGGAGCCTGTACTGCGTAAAACAGGAGGCGCAATTTATTATGTTAACCTTTCAGGAGATCAATATAAACTGGGCGGTTCTTCATTCGCTCAGATCTTAAATAAAATCGGAACTGAAACCCCGGATGTAGTAAATGCTGAAAGTTTCGCAACTGCATTCAATACGATTCAGGATTTGATCAAAGCAGGAAAAATTCAGGCAGGTCACGATATTGGCAGCGGTGGATTGATTACCACCTTGCTTGAAATGTGTTTTGCAGACCGTGAACTGGGTGCAAACATTGATCTTTCGGCTTTAGGTCCTCAGGATATAATCACCAAACTATTTGCTGAAAACATTGCCATCGTATTCCAGGCCGATGCTTCTGCAGAAGCTGTATTGACTGGAGCCGGTGTTGACTTCCATAAAATCGGAACTGTTACCAACCAGGCAGGATTGCAGATTCTGGATGGTGGACAGACATGGAATTTTGACATAGATCGTCTGCGTGATGTGTGGTTCAAAACTTCTTACCTTCTGGACCGCAAACAAAGTGGACCGGTGAAGGCACTGGAGCGTTTTGAAAACTATAAAAACCAGCCGCTGAAATACAATTTCCCTGCTCAGTTTGATGGTAAAAAACCTGTAATCGATGCATCAAAACCGCGTCCGAAAGCAGCTATTCTTCGCGAAAAAGGAAGCAATTCTGAAAGAGAAGTAGCGAATGCGATGTATCTGGCAGGATTCGATGTGAAAGATGTTCACATGACAGACCTTATCTCGGGACGTGAAACTCTGGAAGATATTCAGTTTATCGGTGCAGTGGGAGGTTTCTCCAACTCTGATGTATTGGGTTCTGCAAAAGGATGGGCAGGTGCTTTCCTTTACAATGAAAAAGCCAGAACAGCATTGGAGAACTTCTTTAAGAGAGAAGATACTTTGTCTGTTGGTATCTGTAATGGTTGCCAGCTGTTTGTAGAGCTTGGGCTGATCAATCCTGATCATACCGAGAAGCCAAAGATGCTGCATAACGAGAGCCACAAACACGAGAGTATATTCACCTCTCTGAAGGTACAGGAAAACAATTCTGTGATGCTTTCAACACTTGCGGGAAGTACTTTGGGTGTATGGGTGTCTCACGGAGAAGGCCGTTTCCAATTGCCTTATTCAGAAGATCAATATAAAATCGTTGCCAAATACGGTTATGAAAGCTATCCTGCCAGTCCGAATGGATCAGCCTATAACACGGCTATGCTATGCGACGAAACAGGTCGCCATTTGGTGATGATGCCACACATCGAGAGATCGTTGTTCCAGTGGCATTGGGCGAATTATCCGGAAGGACGCAAAGACGAAGTATCTCCATGGATGGAGGCTTTCGTAAACGCGAGAAAATGGGTAGAATCGGTTAATCAATAATCAGATATCCTTATAATATAATCGGGCTGCCTTGTTTCCAGGGCAGCCCGATTTGCTTTTAAACTGATATAAAAACTTCCTTCCTAATCCACCGGCCAGAAAGGTGATTCTGTTCTTGCTTTAGAAAGATAATTCTCAATCGTTTTCAGTACATCCGGATGTTGAGCGGCAACATCCCTGGTCTCGCTCAGATCCTTTTCTATATCATACAGTTCGGTTTTTCCTTTGGTTTTAATCGCCTTCCATTTTCCATATCTGACAGATTGCTCAAAACCTTTCTCAAAAAATTCCCAATACAGGAAACGTGGTTTAGCCGACTTCTGCCCTTTGGCAAATGGTAAAACACTGACTCCATCCGTTTGATATTTCACCTTCGATTTGGCGATATCAGCAAATGTAGGCATCAGATCGGCAAAATAACCCGGCTCTTTACTCACTGTTCCTGCCTTGATCAAACCCGGCGCCCAAACCAGCATTGGTACTCTGATACCACCTTCATACAGATCGCGCTTATAACCACGAAGTGCTCCGTTCGAATCAAAGAAATCGGCTACAGCGGTTTGCTGCGGTGAAGGTTCTGACCTTGGGCCATTATCGGAACAGAAGAAAACGATCGTATTCTTTGATAATCCGCTTTCGATCAGGTAGCGTTTGATTTTCCCTACATTTTCATCCAGATGATGCACCATTGCACCATATATCTTCATGTCCTCAGGCCAGTTCTCATTCTTGTAAATCGTACTGTCTACCGCATCCAAAGGCGAGTGAGGACTGTTGTAATTGATCATCAGCAGAAACGGCTTTGTCGCATTCTTTTGTTTTGACAAAAATGCCAGGCTTTCATCTGTACAGATATCATCGGTGTAATATCCTTTCTTACCGGACGCATTGCGGGGAACTTCCAGCAATTTCCCATCCGTGTAACGTTGAGCGGGCCAGTAACCATTCGCATAGGTTCCCGTATAACTGATCAGCCAGCCAGAGAAAGTATCAAAACCCCTGTGAATGGGGGTTGCCAATGTATCATAACCATCCAAATGCCATTTACCCATCAAAGCCGTTGTGTAACCTGACTGCTGCATCAGATTCCCTACAGTGAAATCATCTTTGGCAAGATTGGTACGGTAAACGGTTGACTTTCCTTTTGTACCGGCTATACCGCCCTGCTTAGTTGCATTGCCCCGAACGGTAGTATGCCCCGTATGCAAACCGGTAATGAGCACACTACGTGAAGGCGAACACACAGGAGCTCCGGCGTGAAAATCGGTAAACCTCGCTCCTTCTTTCGCGAGTGCATCAATATTGGGTGTTTTAATCTTCGTTTGTCCATGTATGCCAATATCTCCATAGCCAAGATCATCGGCCAGGATGAAAACGATATTGGGTGACTGCTGCGCAAAAGATTGTGCGGCCATCAGCAGGCCGCACAATACTGCGCTCACATTTTTGAGCATTCTATTCATTATTTATCTATTAGTTGTAACCCGGATTCTGGTATTTGGCAGCTTGCGCTTGATCCAAAGGAGCACCTTTTTCGTCTGTTAGCATATTAATATAAGATTGCGGAAACGGCTTGAAGGTATCCTTCGCCTGAAACACCCCTTTTCCATTTCCATTCTGTCCGTTGCTATTTACAGGATTATCGGATACCGGCCAGTTGCCCACTTTTGAAGAAGCCAGCTGATTGTGATGTAAAACCCTTTCAAGCTGAATTCCTGCGTGGTGAATTCCCTCATATACAATTTGCTCCGAATTGAATTCTCTTGAATATTCATTGTATATAAAATGAATAAAGCGCTGCGCTGCCGTTACTGCTTCTGCAGGGTAATTTTCCAGTTTAGACTTAGGAGAAGCTCCGTCCCAGTAAGATGCATCTGCTTTAATTTTACTGTAAGTATCTGCAGAAGCTGAGTATGGGTATGTTTTCTCCGACTTCGCTAAACTTTCTGAGCCAGGATAAATGCGCGCCAGTACCTCTGCTCTCGACTCCCCTGCTTTGTACGCTGCTCTTGCTCTCACAACGTTAATATCATTCAGAGCAGCACCATAATTCCCTTGTCTTCCCAATACTTCAGCCCGGATCAGATAGGTTTCTGCCAATCTGAAAATCGCTACATCTCTTGTACCGAAGTGATTGTCCACTGTACTGCGGTTAGGATCTATGAACTTCCGTGAAGAAGGACGTAACGTTCTGCCTAAAAGCAATCCTGTGTTTGAAGACAATCTGTCTACACCTGTTTTGCGGTAATAGTAGGCTCCATCTTTTTTCACCCAACGTGGATACAGGACATAAGGCTGGGACACTGCCTCCAGATAGTCAATGGCAGTTTCCTTTGTATTTTCAAGAAATACTAATCCAAGATCTCCCCGTCCGATTTTCCTCTGCCCTAACACTGCTTTTCTTCCGCCCCAGGACGTACGGTTATAATCCGGTTGGATATTCGCATTGAAGTAAGCCACCTCCTCAGCAGTCCATGCTAACGATTTGTTATTCTCATCCGTGTAGGCAAGTCCCGGACCATCCTGCAATGTTCCGTTATTGAACGATGCACTTTCATATTCGATCTGAAAGCTCTTCTCAAATCTAGAATCATTTACCTTGTCCGTAAAAACGTCGTACCCCCAGTCGGTTGGTAAAAATCCTGTTCCTTTTCTCAACCCATAAGCCCATGTTTTAGACGGTAAATTCCAGGCTGCATTGGTGTAATCACAAGTGAACGCCGCAGTGGTACGCATCCCATAGCGACCATTGTCCAGATTATTTCCATACGAAGCCTGAAGAATGATCTCAGCATTACTTTCGTTGCTCCAATCTCCGCGTGCCGTTTTGAACAAGCTCCAGTAATCAGCAGCCAAACCGCCGTATTGACCACCGTTTGAAGCTGAAAGACCATTGATCACTTCTGTTGAGAAAATTTTAGCCGAGTCAAGGTCATTTGCACCTTTGCCTTTGTAAAGCAATCCTAAATGTGCGTTGGCATCATTGTTATTGACAGTCCCGTCAGCATTACGATATTGTCCGAAATCCTTAGCCTGGTCTCTTTGCAAATACAGTTTTGCCAATAAATGCGCTACAGCATACTTGGTAATACGCCCTCTCTCAGCCTGTGTGGTGGGCAGATTGGCATGTGCAAATCTCAGATCACCGATGATTCTTGCATAAATCTCAGCTGATGTAGATTTAGGAAAATTGAACGCCGCAGGAAGCGAATTGTTGCTCGCCAAAGGCATAGGAACATCGCCCAACTGCGTAACCAGCATATAGTACGTCCAGGCGCGAAGGAAATATACCTCCGAAAGCCTTCTGTTCGCAAAATCCTTGTCCGTTCCGAATTTGCCGGGTGCAAGTTTGGTAATGATTTCAATCGCTTTATTACAATCGTTAATGATCGGATATCCACCAAGCAATTGCGTAGCGTAATAGCCCATCAGGTTATTGGAGTAACTCCCTGCTTCTCCCGTCGGGGCCCATACTGCCGGACTGATCGTTGCCCAGTTGTTGTCTGTTGGCTCAGTAATATCTGTACCGGTTTCAAACATATAGGGACCTTCCATAAATCCGTATTTCCAGCGAAGCGTATTATAGGAAGCAACTACGAGTTCTTCTGCTCCCTTTTCCGATTCGAAATAATCCTGTGTAATGGTAGATACCATTTTCTCTTCAAGGAAATTCTCGCAGGAAGCCAGTGGTATCAATGATAAAATGGGTATGATATATTTTTTCATTTTGATCTTACTCTAAAAGTTAAAGCGTTACTCTCAATCCCAATACGAAACTGCGATTCAAAATTGTGTTGTTGGTTTGTCCTCCGGACTGCGCTCCGGCAGTGGTATCCCAGCCTGTGATATCTTCTGTGTTCAAACCAGTTTTCACGGCCTCTCCACCCCAAAGGAATGGATTCAATACCTGCGTGTAAACCTGGAAATTGCCCAGTTTATAGCGGTCCGCCAGCGACTGAGGAAGCGTATAGGTGAGAGAGATATTACGTAGTGCTACAAGCGAGCCGTTCGCATAGTTGCGTACATTATTATAGTTGGTAAATGTAGCTGTAGTCGGCTGTGGGTAAGCAGCTCCGGTGTTTTCAGGGCTCCATGTATCCGTTTCCACGCGACGTCCATAGGTTTGCAAAGCACCATAGTACAGATTATTGATACGCGCTTGCAAAAAGAAAGTAAGTTCGAAATTTCTATAACCGAATGTATTGGTAAGTCCGGCTGTCCATGCAGGACGATTGCTTCCCAAGATCGCTTTATCACTATCGTTAATCACCCCAAATCCATTGTCGACATAAGTGACAACTTCACCGCTGGCGAGCGTCACAGATTTTGAATTGGCTTCTCCACTTGTTGCTGTGATCAATGGCTGATCTTTAATTTTTACCTGACCAGGCAATGCAGTAATGTTTCCAATCTTTTTGTAAAGCTCAATCAAACGTGCATCTTCGGCTGTATTCTGCCAAAGTCTGTCATACTGATAATCTCTGAATACAGATATCGGCTGACCGATGTACCAACCATTCGCAAGATCATCTACTGCACCACTTGTCAATTCAAGAATCTTTTCTTTGTTAGTCGACCAGTTGAAATCTGTTTTCCAGGTAAAGTTCTTGCTGTGTACATTCACGGATGAAATGGATATCTCTATCCCACTGTTTTGCGTACGTCCAATATTGCTCAGAATGCTGGTGTAGCCTAAAACCGGAGGAATGGATCTTGACATCAACAAATCACTGGTTTCGGCACGGTAGGCTTCAAGAGATCCCGATATGCGGTTTTTAAACAGAGCGAAGTCCAGACCGATATTTTGCTGAGCCGTTTTCTCCCAACGCAGATCCTGATTGGGCATGGAAGCCGACTTGTAACCGGCAGCCTGGGTTTCATTGAATACATAGCCAGCACCTATTATAGAACCACCTGTAGAATAGGCTGCCACCGATGAGTTACCGGTCCTCCCCCAGCTGTAACGCAATTTCAACTGACTAACCCAGTCAATTTGTTTAATAAATGCCTCTTCTTCAAGTTTCCACGCTACAGCTGCAGACGGGAAAAATGCCCACTTATTGCCTCTCGCAAGAACGGAAGCTCCATCCCAACGACCTGAAAGTGTCAGCAGGAACCGGTCCATCAAGCCATAGTTGATACGTCCCATGTAGGACGCCAGTGCCGAACGGCTGTAGGATGTACCGTATCCCATCGGAATCCCGGTTGCATTGGCTGCCAGGTTATACCATTGAGAAGAAGGAAATGTAATCCCCTGCGCACGAATATTGATTCCGTTATTGGTGTTCTGTTGTGAAGATTGAAGTGCGGTGATTCCGATACTGTGAACACCAAATTGTTTATTCAGGAAAAGTAAGTTTTCCAGCGTCCAGCCCAGACTCTTATTATGCGAATTGTATCCGATCAGGGGTGCAGTACCTACGGCGCTGAAAGGATTGGTGTAATTGGGTCCAAAGAAAGAACCATATTCTTTGTCACTATACTGCGCACCGAATTTTGAAGAAAATTTCAACCAATCGGTAAATCGGATTTCCGCAAACAGATTGGATAAAACTGAAGCAAGCTTATGTTCGTTCGTAGAATTCTCAATATTTAAAAGTACGTTATGCGCGGAAAGTCCTTCTCTGTTGGTATTAAGATACTGACCATTCGCATCGAATGCACTTGCGTACGGCATCAGAGCCAAGGCTTGTCCGTAAGAATCTTTGGCACCACTGTTGGATGAGTTTTCAGAAGTTCCGTAATTCTGTTTTGAATAGACACCGTTCAGTGCAAGACCTACAGTAAGCCATTTCCGCGGTGTAATGTCCCCTTTCAGGTTCAGAGAATATCTGTTAAAATCCTGGTCTTTCAATGTCCCGAGCTGGTTCAGATAACCAAGAGAAAGATACACACGGGAATTATCACTACCGGATGAAAGTGAAAGCTGGTGGTTTTGTGTTCTTCCGGTTCTTGTTACAAGATCCATCCAGTTCTGGTCAAACAGATTTTCCGAATTGTAAACCGGTACACTGGCGGCGTAGCCTGCTGCAACCTCGTCAGCAGTCGCTGCTCTCATTTGTACTGTGCCATCAGCATTCCACTGGTACGCGGTACGAATATTATTGATACCTGACTCCTCACCTCCTCCGAAAGTTTGTACATCAAAATCAGGATCAGGAGCGGTGCCGTATTTCCCTGTGTAAGTACCACCGTTGATATGCGCTTGTCGTTGCCAGTTGAGCAATTGTCCGGCATTCATCCAATCGGTAGTCGAGTGGATTTTAGCAGAGGTATAGCTTACATCATAGTTAATAGAAGTTTTGCCTTTTTTACCTTCTTTATAGTTGATCAGAATAACACCATTGGCTCCTCTGGAACCATAAATAGCTGTTGCAGAAGCATCCTTCAGTACTTCTACGGAAGCAATATCATTGGGATTAATCGCTGCTACTTCACTGGCAGAGAGAGGAATACCGTCGATTACATAAAGCGGTTCGTTGGAAGCATTAATAGACCTGTTTCCACGAATACGGATTCTGCCTACTTCCCCCGGACGCTGATTGGATGTAATATCTACCCCGGACACTTTTCCCTGCAACGCCTGTACGACGTTTTGTACTGGTCTTTCACGAATTTGCTGCTCAGTCAAACTGGAAATAGCCCCTGTTAAGTCACTTTTTTTCTGAGTTCCGTAACCTACCACAACCAGTTCTTCCAATGATTTGGTATCTGGCATCAGCACTACATCTAATGCCGAGCGACTATCCAAAACGACCTGCTGCTGCACATATCCTACAAATGAGAATATCAGCGTCCCGCCTTGCTCAGGAGCAGTAAACTCAAATTTCCCGTTTACATCCGTAGACGTTCCTCGTGTGGTACCCTTCAGGACAATACTGACGCCGGGAAGTACTTCCCCCTTGTCATCTTTGACCACTCCACGGATTGTACGGTCCACAGCAAAATGCCGCAGTGTACCTATCCGTTCTGCCTGGACCACCCTTCCCTGTCCGGTGAGGGCGAAAGCAATTACTAATCCACTGAAAACTTTTTTCATAAAAAATAGCCCCTGTTTTTCTTAATTGAATTGATGTAGTTCAGATTATCTGATAGTGTTAAAATATAAATTCTATATATTAAATAGGATAAACCAAATCGTCACTTAATTCAGTACATATCTGATTATCCATCTTCGTTTTTTTCTATTTCAGGGGCCAGGCTTTATGTGCCATCCAACTTCTCGAATCCAATCCAACACGCACTTTTTATTATTGAAGCTAATATTGTATTTAAAAAATCCTATTAATGAAGATTTAATTGTTAGTATGACACAAATGTAATTATTCTATTTAATCTACAAGATTAATATAGTAAAAAAAATTACCTATTTGTACAGGAGAAGAACATGATATATTCAGGTAAGGAGGTAAAGGACGAGACCGAAGTGCACTGTGTGGCAGATGAAGATCATGAAACTTTTTTCGTCATCCTCTTGCAAAATACCGAAACATATTTTTAACTTTGAAACACAAAGTACTTTTATGAAAACAGAGCAAGAATACATCAAAGACCTCACCGAGATCCGTTCTATGATGGAGCGATCAACCAAATTTCTGTCTCTTTCAGGAATGTCGGGAGTGATGGCAGGGGTTTATGCGTTGGTAGGGGCATTTCTGGTCCGACAGTCTTTTTACGCGCGTTACACGGGTACAATTCTGGATTATTCGGCTGTTTCACGCGAGGATATAACAGGCAATACCGATCTTTTCGTAATCACCTTGTCGATGCTCGTTCTTGCAATCGGAACTGCTATTTTTCTTGCTCATCGGAAATCCGGCAGGAATGGTGAAAAATTATGGAATGCAGCGGCGAAAAGGCTTGTGATCAATATGGCCATACCGCTCGTAACAGGTGGAATTTTTATCCTGATCCTTTTTGCAAAAGGAATGCTGGTTTTAATCGCACCTGCCACGTTACTATTTTACGGTTTAGCACTTATTAATGCCAGCAGATTTACTTATGACGATCTGAGATACCTTGGATTTATACAAATTGTACTTGGTTTGATAGCCGCCTATTTCGTAGAACATGCACTTCTGCTATGGGCTATTGGTTTTGGAATTATGCACATCGTGTATGGTATTATCATGCACCTGAAATACGAAAAGTGAAAGCAATCATTCATGCACTTAATAAAGCTTTTGAGAGCAGAGTCAGGTTGGGCATCATGTCTGTTCTGGCTGTGAATGATGCGCTTGATTTTAATAGTTTGAAAGAATATCTGGAATTAACAGATGGCAATCTGGCAAGTCACCTGAAGGCCCTGGAAAAGGAAGAGCTAATTGGAATTAACAAAACTTTTATTGGTCGTAAGCCTAACACGAGCTATTTCATTACCAAAGCAGGTCGGAAAGCTTTTGAAGAGCATTTGGCAGCACTGGAAAGTCTGATCAGGAGTCAAAAATAAAACAGCTATTTTTTTATCATTTTACTTTGCAATTCAAAGTACTTTTAATCAAACTTAATTACATCCATGAAAGAACAGATTATCGCCAACCTGGAAAATCCTAAACGGCTCGAAGCTTTGTACAGAGAAGACAAGGCAAGTTTTCGGAGATCATTTGCGCAGCTCTCCCCCGACCTTCACGACAATAAAACTGTTCAGATATGGCACGAAAGGCTAAATTTTGACAATCAGGAAGCATCATGGAACCTAAATAAAGACCTTCCGTTTGTTTTCTTCCTTTGCCTGATCGCAGGGTTAATCGCAAAAATCCCCCATCTCACATCTGTAGATCCGGAGTACTTTTATTCCCGCAATGTTCCTTTTGTTGTTTTTCCCGCTCTTACCGCCTTCTTTATCTGGAAGCAACATATGTTTTCTATCCGCCAAATCCTCGGCTTTGCAACAGCTTTTTTAATACCGGCAATTTACATCAATTTACTCCCCGGAAATGAGAAAACCGACACCTTTGTATTGGCATGCATTCACCTTCCCATGTTGCTTTGGGGCATTCTCGGCTACATTTTTATTGGTGGCGATAATAAGGACTACACCAAAAAGATTGACTTTCTGAGGTTTAACGGAGACTTTGTAGTAATGACCGGGCTGATTCTGATCGCAGGATTTATCATGACTGGAATGACAATCGGGCTGTTCTCTGTCATCGGAATAAAGATTGAAACCTATTATTTCAAATACGTGGGTACTTGGGGACTTAGCGCAGCGCCGGTTATCGCTACGTACCTTGTTCGGAGTAATCCTAACATTGTCGGAAAAGTGCCGCCTGTTATTGCAAGAATATTCGCCCCCATTGTTCTTCTAATCCTGACCGTGTACCTGGGAACTGTATTTTACACAGGTAAAGATCCATACAATGATCGAGAGTTTCTGTTGATTTTCAATCTGCTTTTAGTGGGTGTGATGGCACTTATTCTTTTTTCTGTTGTTGAGATAGCCCGTAAATCTGCCGATAAAATTGGGACAATTATCCTGTTTGCACTTGCAGTAATAACCATTGCTGTAAACAGTGTTGCCCTGTCAGCCATCATGTTCAGGATTGCCAATTGGGGCGTCACCCCTAACCGACTCGCAGTATTGGGGAGTAACATACTGATTCTTGCCCATTTGTTAGTGGTCACCTACCAGCTCTTCAAAACCATAGGCATACCAGGAAGAATTGAGAATGTAAAAAAGAGTATTACTACCTTTCTTCCCATTTATCTGGTTTGGACTATAATCGTGATATTCGTTCTCCCTTATCTGTTTGGTTTCAAATAAATAATAAAAATAACTGCTTATTTCGAAAAAAATTGAGCGAAAGCAGCAAAGCAAATAACATCAGGATAACACACTGTTTCACTTATCATTAACTCACAAAAATGCAAATTTAATACGCCGGAACATCAGAAGAAAGCTGTTTGGGGCACATTAAATTTATTAAAAAACATGCAGATAAATTTGCAGAACACTTGCATGTAAAGAATTTGTTATTACCTTTGCACCACGTTTCGGATACGCCGAAACACTTAGAGAGATGGCAGAGTGGTCGATTGCGACGGTCTTGAAAACCGTTGACTGTAACAGGTCCGGGGGTTCGAATCCCTCTCTCTCTGCTGGTATGCTTACCAAAACATTCAAAACCCCGTTTAAATCATTTAAACGGGGTTTTTTGTTTTTCTACAACTACCAAAATCTTCAAAATTGCCCATAATTTATTAGCAAGATCGTGGGAGTTTTTTATTCAACGAAAATCTCCCACGATCAGACACGTAATCCACTGACTGTAAAGATGTTTACAAGATTTACATCTTTACTTTTTAAGGTATCAATCCGAGATTTGTTCATCTCAAACATTAACGACTATGTTAGAAACAAGCTTCGGGTTAATTTTCTTTTTGAGAAAGCCACGCCCAGAAAATGCCGAAGGCACTCATTATCTGTATTGCCGAATTACCGTCGATGGGCACGCCAAGGAATTCTCATTGAAACATTTATGGCATCCATCCAGGTGGAATATCAGACTCGGAAGACCTAATGGCAATAAAGAAGATGCACGAGCATTGAATGCTTACATAGACTCAATAACCGCAAAGATTTATGAGGCTAAAAAATCATTGATTGATGACCGTAAATCCGTCAGCGCTATATCAATTTTTAATATTATCCATGGCAAGCGAGGAGATAAAAAAACTATCCTTGCAGTATTTAAGCATCACAATGATCAAATGTCTGCCTTGATAGGCTCTGAATTTGCTCCAGGCACATTAGAGCGCTATGCTACTTCCTTGGACCACACACGCTCTTTTATTAAATGGAAATACAAGCAAGACGATATTGAGATAGACTTGCTGGATTACGATTTTATATCACAGTATGAATTCTGGTTTAAGTCTGTCCGCAAATGCAGCCACAATACAACTATGAAGTACCTAGCTAATTTCAAGAAGATCGTGCTTATTTGTATAAAGCAAGGATGGCTAACACGTGATCCGTTTCATGCGTTTAAAATGACGAAACGCGAGGTCGACAGAGAAGCACTTACAGATACCGAGTTAAAAAAAATAAGAAATAAGGATTTTGGTAATGGGAGGCTCTCACAGGTAAGAGACATATTCCTATTCTGTTGTTACACAGGATTGGCATATGCCGACGTTCATAAGCTACGTCGTATGGAAATAATTGAAGGTATGGATGGAGGCAAGTGGATAACCACAACACGAAAAAAAACGGATTCGTCATCAAGAATTCCAATATTACCAGTGGCCCAGGAAATAATGGATAAATATCAGGACCATCCTCAATGTGAATCTGAAGGCAGAGTCCTGCCTGTTCTCACGAACCAAAAAATGAATTCTTACTTGAAAGAAATAGCGGATTTGACAGGAATCCAAAAGAATATCACCTTTCACTTGGCAAGGCATACGTTTGCTACCACCGTTACACTCACCAATGGTGTGCCGATTGAAAGTGTATCCAAAATGCTAGGGCACAGAAATATAAAGACGACGCAGCAGTATGCTAAAATCGTGGACAAGAAAGTAAGTGATGATATGGCCCGACTGCGGGATATCTTAAACAGATAACAATTAGCTTGTTTCAGCTTGTCGTCGTTGTTCCTCTCGATATGCTGAAACAAGTTAGTATCTGAGGTGGGATGCAATGATTGGAAAAGACTAAATAACAATGTTTCTTACAATACGTAGACGACCAAAAACCAAGTGCCATACTGAGTATGGCCAATTGATTTTCAAGAATTTAAGCCCATAACCGTAGATCTCAGAACCAGAAGTGCTGTATGCACTTGAGCGAAAACAGAAAGAGGCAGGGGACAAGTTGTCCTTGCCATCCCCTATCTCATGGAATGAATCAAGAAAAGTATGAAGATCACTCTTGAAGGTCTGAATGAAGATACTTAGTCAGATTAGCAGCAATTTCTCTTTCACTATGGATTTCTTTTCATACATTAGCCAAAATTTGACAAGTCACAAACTTACAGGTCATGCAATTTGGTGAAAAAATCAAGCGATTGAGAGAAGAAAAGTATCTTTTACAACGACAGATAGCGGCAAGCCTTGACATTGACGCTCCGATGTATAGTAAAATAGAAAGAGGTGAGAGGAAAGCAAAAAGGGTTCACGTAATCTCTTTAGCTCGCCTTCTCGATGTTAGTGAAGATGAACTCTTAACTATTTGGCTATCAGATAAGATCATTGAAGATGTTGGAGACGAGACAACTGCTCTTGCAGCATTGAAAAGGGCAGAACAAGAATTAAAAAGAAGTATCAAATCATGAGCATGGAATTAGCAATAAAAGACGATAAAATTTATGCTCCGCTATTAGGAAAATGGATAACCGCAACTCCTGAAGAAACTTTAAAACAGCAGTTTATTCTCAGACTTGTAAATCACTATGGATATGATATAGGGCAATTAGGTCAGGATGTGGTAATTAAAAATAGATATAAGGCTGATATTGGAATTTGGAAAAACAAAAACGAGAAAAAGAAAAATAATATCCCTTCAATTATCATTGCCGCTCAATGTAAAGCTGAGCATATAACCATTAACGAAGAGGATTATCTCATAGGATATAATTTCGCATCAAGTATAAAGGCTGACTTTTTTATTGCTACTAATCTCAAAGAAACAAAGATTTTTTATATTAAAGAGGAACCTCTAGATAGAAAACTTGAACGTCTACAAGACATACCAAAAGCTCAATTAATTACGGAAGATGCCCTGATCAAAAAGTTTATTTCAGAATCAAAAACCTTCACTAGGGATCAGTTTACTGCTCTGTTATCCAAATGTCACAACATCATCAGGAATAATGATAAATTATCTCCTGAAGCCGCATTTGATGAGATCAGCAAGATACTATTCATGAAAATCATGTATGAACGAAAATCAGATAAAGACTTGATTTTTTCGAAAGATAAGTTCAAAGCTGATGAAAAAGCTTATGAAGAAAATATTCGTCCATCATTAAGGGCATCAGGATCTCCCCTTTTCGACAAAGAATACATGCAGTATCTTTTTGACAAGACCAAAGAAGAATTCAAAAATGACGAATTATTTGAAGAGTTAGACAGAATTCGAATCCGCCAAAGAAGCTTCGAAATGATAGTTGAAGAATTAGAGTCTTTTAATCTATCAAATACATCAGACGACATTAAAGGTATAGCATTTGAGGAATTCTTGGGACGCACATTTAGAGGAGAACTTGGTCAGTTCTTTACACCTAGGACCGTTGTTGATTATATGGTGGACGTACTTGATCCGAACGAGGATGAACT
This sequence comes from Dyadobacter luteus, assembly GCF_003383615.1. Taxonomy (GTDB): domain Bacteria; phylum Bacteroidota; class Bacteroidia; order Cytophagales; family Spirosomataceae; genus Dyadobacter; species Dyadobacter luteus. The sequence goes on along the minus strand of NZ_QNUL01000002.1, from coordinate 40,637 downwards.
GATTTGCGATCCGTGTTGTGGAAGTGGAGGGTTCCTAATTAAAACTTTCGAATATGTAAGGGACAAAATAGAATCCGACATTCAGTCTAAAATAAAGAATATTCAAAGCACCCATTATGATTCTAATTTCGAAAAGCTTCCCAAATTACAAAAGTCTAAAATTAAAAAAAATGTCAACGACTTAAAAATCAAGTTGTTTGAAGAGTTTGATCTAAATAACAAGAAAGGAAGACTGCACAATCTATCATACAACTGCATTTTTGGTACAGATGCTAACCCGAGGATGGCTCGTACTGCTAAGATGAACATGATTATGCACGGTGATGGTCATGGCGGTGTGCATCATCATGATGGACTGCTAAATATCAATGGCATATTTGATGGGCGATTTGATGTTATCTTAACCAATCCACCATTTGGTTCAAGAGTAAACAAAACATTAAAGGTCACCCACTCTGACGTACCTAGTGAAGAGAAAACAAGATATTATGAAGAGAGGTATGGAAGTCAATACAGAAATAATGTAGTAAAACAAATAAAAGATTGGGCAGATCATGACAATGGCCTTGGCAAAAGCCGAGGAAAGGCGCTGCTGGACATCTTTGACGTAGGTGCATGGAGTGGATTGACAGAAGTATTATTTATGGAAAGATGCCTGAACCTTTTAAAACCAGGTGGCAGAATGGGTATTGTATTGCCGGAAGGTGTACTGAACAACAGTGCACTGCAAAAAATTAGGGAATACATTGAAGGAAGGGCAAAGTTAATTAACATCACATCAATTCCTCAGGATGTTTTCATTGCTTCAGGTGCTACCGTAAAGCCCAGTTTACTGTTCCTTAAAAAATTTAGCAATGATGAATTGGTAACCTATCAAAAAATCACAGAGGATACAATCAAAGAGGTTAATTACAAGTATCAGTCAAAATTGGATGAATTAAAAGCAGACTTTAAAAAAGAGGAGAAGACGTTAAAAGAAAGCAAATCATTCAAAGAGCTTAAAGAGTTGAAAAAGAAATTTACGGACAATGCCAAACAAATAGAAGACGTTATTGCAGTCGATATCAAATCACTAGTGAAAGAGCGCTTCGATTATCCTATCCCGGTCATTGAAGTGGAGAAAGCGGGTATTTCAAGTACAGGGGCTCCTTGCGAAAATGAGTTGGAAGATGTTGCCGTAGAATTTAGAACTTACAGGAAGAAAGCTATCCTTTGGGATGAGCCTAAAAAGGAGGTCCAATACCTAGTTGATAATGAAGGTAATATATCACGGCTTCAGTCCATTGATGGAAAAATTGTAGGCAAACCTGAAATATTCTATGATGCATATGCCCACTGAAATAGCATTTAAATATCTCAATGAAGTTCGCTTTATGACCCTCTCTAATTGGAGTGTGGGGGCTATTCTGAGCGGCAAAGTATTATATAAAGATGGGTTCAAATTAGAACCTATTGGAAATCTCATTATTCGAAATAGAGAAAAAGAAATACTGGAAAATGACAAAGCCTACAAGCAGGTAACAATTAAGCTATATGGCAAAGGTGTGGTACAACGTGGTGAAGACCTGATTTTCGGTAAAGACATTGGGACAAAGAACCAGTTCCGTATTTCAGAAGGACAATTCATTATGAGCAAGATAGACGCCCGTAATGGAGCGTTTGGTATTGTACCTGCTGAACTGGAGGGAGCAATCACCACGCAGGACTTCTTGAGCTACAACATCCATGCAAAAAAAATACTACCCGAATTTTTCAACCTAATTACAGGTACAAAATACTTTGCTGAACTTTGCCAAAAAGCCAGCTCTGGTACTACAGGCCGTCAACGAGTAGATGAAAAAGCCTTTTTAGGATTTAGAATTCCTGTACCTACGAAAGATATTCAAGATAAAATCATAAGATCTTTTAATGAAAAAATACGCAAGGCTGAAATAGTTAAAACAGAATCAGATAGCCTAGTGGGAATTATTGAAAAAGAAATGTGTGAGTTCACTGGGATAAAAAAAGTAGATACCTCAGAATCCTCAAATCGCTTTAGAATCCTTCATTATAAAAATTTAAATAAGTGGTCGGTTAATTACCTAAAAAGAAAGCCCTCCTATTCACTTTCTAATGCAAAGTTCCCACTAGTTTCAATTAGAGAGCTTATCAAATCTTTTGAAGGAGGAAGTACGCCTTCAAAAAATAGAAATGAGTATTGGCTAAGTGGAACAATAAATTGGGTTTCTCCCAAGGATATGAAAACCCTAAACATTTCAACTTCAATTGACTTAATTACTTCTAATGCTGTAAATAAAAACAAACTAACTATACATGCACCAGGAACAATTTTAGCTGTTTTTAGAAGTGGGATTCTTCAGCATTCTTTCCCTGTCTCAATAACCACAATACCAGTAACAATTAATCAAGACCTGAAAGCCATAAATCTACAAGCCCATGTAGACAAAATGTACTTCGTTTATTTTCTAAGAATATTTCAAAAGCTGATCCTTGAAGAATGTTCTAAAACTGGTGTTACCGTTGAAAGCATAAATAGTCATGAATTTTTAGATTTCAAAATCGTACTACCTCCCCAAAAAAAACAAAATCAAATCGTGAAAAGGATATCTGAATTGATAACACAGAAAAATGATCTTGAATCGCTTGAGCAAAGCCTATATTCTGAAGCTCAAAGTGAATTTGAATCAGCAATCTTTAATATCGACTAAAATGAAAAAATCAGTCATTGCCATATATGGCTCATCCAGTCATGGTAATCGGAAACGGTTCGTGAAGTTGATATTTTATTTTTAACTGCATTTCCAAATCATACCCTTCAGCTGTAAACACTGCTACAGATATTACGTATATATTCGACATCAATGACATAAAAGTAGGCATAGAAAGCCAGAGAGATCCGAATAGCGGAATGTTTCAGACTCTCAAAAATTCGTAGATCAGGGAAGCAATATTATTATTCTATTCGCGCCGCTCTAAGGAAGCTACAGATGAGCAGTTGAAGACTTGCACCGCCATCATTAATACGGAATAATTCAGTCGACTCAACACCGCTCATGGCACAAAAACCAAACGCAGTTGAAACAAATAGCTACCAATGAAATTCTGAAATTAATCAAACCCATCATGATTGGACAGTTATGAAATTACTCAAATTAGATATAAATAATTTTAAGCTTTTCGAAAACCTCTCAGTTGATTTCCTGGCCAGTGGTCATGTAGCAGTATTCATCGGCAAAAATGGTTCGGGGAAAACAACTTTAATCGAATCATTGACACAAATTTTCGCCACGCTTTTAGGTACAAAGGATTTCAAGTCATTGGAGAAAGAAACCTTCCCTTTCCAATTTTCTATCGTTTATCTACTAAGAAGGGAAAAAGTCACTGAAACAGCCATGTTTGGTCAATCATTTGTAAACTACATAGGTGTAGAGGTATCATTTGAAGATAAACCACACATCAAATTGTTTGAAGGTAGCGATGTTATAGAGGGTTTACCGAAAATAGAAAAGCATCTGCGAAGCAAAGGGGAAGAATTAGCTTATATTCTGCCCGACAATTTCGTGGTTTACTACTCTGGAATTTCCAATAGTATTTATGACATTTACAATATATTTCAGAGAGACTTAATTACTGGCACACTTACAGGAGAAATCAGGTTTGATCAACCTTTCTATTATTTCCGGCCTCAGGACTTGCCTGCTATTTTGATAGGTTTGTTAAGTTATGAGTATGGAGACGTTCCCGAGACACTAGAGAAGCAATTTGGTATTAGTGGTTTTTCAACTATTCGACTCAATTTTAAAAAGCCAAGATGGGCAAAGCCCAAATCCACGCCGGAAGACTTTTGGGGAGCAATGGGGGAACTTAATCAGTTCATGAATATTTTGAAAGGGGCAACTAAAGCAAAATTTCAACCTGACTCAATCACATTTAGTATTTCCGACAAATCACAACTGGAAAACATTTGGAGCTTCTACGGGACTGAAAAAAGGATTTTTGAATACTTAGTTTCTTTACAATCGAATGATTTTCTTGAAAGCATCGACCTGAACCTAATCAAAAATGGACGCGATGTAAGCTTCAACAACCTGAGTGAGGGTGAAAAGCAATTATTGATTATCACGGGTTTGAAAGAACTACTAGCTGGTCATAACAGTTTGTTTTTACTAGATGAGCCCGACACGTATCTCCATCCTGAATGGAAACGTGAATTTGTCTACAATCTATTTGAAGAAGAAGAAGAAGATTTATTCAAAAATTTTTCCATCATAACTACCCACTCACCAAATGTTCTTTCTGCATTAAAAAAAGGACAACTAAATGTTCTTGTAAATGAAAATGGAAAATCTAGGATTAAGAATATTTCTTTTAATCCTTACGGCAAACCGGTTGATGACATATTAACAGATTTCTTTGATTTAGAAGGATTGCGTTATAAAAAAGTGCAACAGCAGCTAAATGATATTTGGGATCTCATTAGGTCTGATAATTATGAATCTGACAAATTTAAAAAATCATTTTCTGTATTAGAAAGGGATCTTGGAAAATCCGACAAGGCTCTAACGGACATACGACTAGAAATAATTAAAAGGGCTAAATTGAATGAGAAAAATTGATAAGCAAGCCTCTTTGAAGTGCTTTGATGGTTTCAAAGAGAAGAATCCATCAGCCAACTGGAGTGATTTTAGTGCTAAAAATAGTTCTGGATATTCTGCCTATCAGGAAACGAAACTCTTTATTCTTACAGAGGAGCAGGAGTGTTTGTGTGGTTATACAGAATTGGTTATTGATGACGAAAGGAATTGCCATTTGGATCATTATCGTCAAAAAGCCGGTCATATGTTTCCTGAGCAAACCTTTTACTGGGATAACCTTGTAGCTGCATGTAACGATGAAGATTTTGGTGCAAAATTCAAAGACAATAAATCTGGTATAAAGAAATCTGATTATGCCGAATTCTTTAATCCTGTTATGGATGCTGTTCAGGATTATTTCTATTACAACGAAATAGGAGAAATAGAGCCACATCCAACATTATCTGATCCTGTTTTACAAGCAAAAGTCCAAAAAACTATAGAAGTATTCAATCTACAAGACAAAAGTCTGGTAAATAGACGAAAAACTGTAATAGACCAAATAAGAGCATATGCTGATCTTACAAAAGAGGAAACTGTTGAAGCTTTAAAATTTGGTGGTTTCATAAGCTTAGTTCAGCAATACACAAATGTTTAGATATTGAAAGATTAGTCCAAGGATATAAAACATACAGCAATTATGAATAGCAGGAGTTTGAACAAGTGATCGTTCAGCAAGCCAATCACAATTTTGGTAGCAATAGCATATACAACGGTAGTTGGAATTAGGCAGTTGACCTAGATCTTATAATTTCCTCTTTTACCTACAAATGTGCAAGTGGTGTGAAGAAAAACATTTAAGAGTCTATCGTTATTTGAGTTTCAAACTTACTTTCCGGACGACAATTAATGCGAAGAAATTATAGCCAATTAAAAGTGGGGAAGTGGGTTTAAATGTTCTAAGTTTGGACATGACAGTTACTGTGCTGGCAACGGTTTTTTTGATCTCCGATGCACTAGCTGTCGTTAGATCGAATCACCAACTGAAGACACACTGTTCCACAAAAGTAAAACACCGATTCTAAAGTTATGTCTATTTCGGAGATATGGGGGCAGGCATTTCGGAGCATATAGGGCCAAGCTTTTCGGGAATCATTGGGCCACTTTCCAAGTGCAATAATAGTAGTTTAAATTTAAGTACTCAACTGTTTTTTCTTTCTTAGGGAATCTCCTTCGAGCTCAATGCGGTGGGAAGAAAAAACAATTCGATCTAAAATCGCGTCGGCAATGGTATTTTCTCCAATCAGACCATGCCATTTTGAGACTGGTATCTGGGTTGCAATGATTGTTGACGATTTATCATACCGTTCTTCAATCACGTCGAGCAGGACATTTCTAGCTGCCTGATCAATAGATACGAGCCCGAAGTCGTCCAGGATTAAAAGCTCTGCTTTCTGTATACGTTTGATTAGTTTATGGTAGGTGCCTTCGAGCTTGGCCAGCTTTGCAATGTCAAAAAATCTGGCGGTATTGTAATAAATGGTTTTATTGAGGAGTTGGCAAGCTTTGATTCCAAGAGATTGAGCAAGAAAACTCTTGCCAGACCCAGTGGGTCCGGTGATGATCAGGTTCTCCTTTTTACTAATAAAATTTAGGCTGAGCAGCCTTTCAAAGGTTGTTTTGTCCAAATTTCTGGTGGTTTGGTAATCGATGTCAGACGCGGCAGCGTCTTGCTTAAAACCAGCTCTGAGGATCAGGCTTTCTATGTTACGGCTTTGCCTGCTTTCCCATTCTGTGTCGACCAGAAGAGACAGGAAGTCATCCAGAGAGTAATCCTGATACAGGTGTTCGTTGACGCAGCGATAATAAAGTGTAGCCATCGCGTTCATGCGCATCCGGCGCATTTTTTCAAGGGTGTTGTGTTCGTTCATAATTGTTTTGGTTTATAAAATTTACCGGGGTCAACATGGTCCGGAATACTACTTGTAATGGCTTGCGCCGCGGATATTATCATGCTGTGGAATAGTCAACTCTGGCTGTTGATTGATCTCCTCCATGTCCAGGTTGTTTTTAAGAATGTTTTCAATCGTATGATAAGAGGCCTTATGATACAGTAGCGCACGTTTGCATGCATTTTCTAAACGCGACCTGTCATATTGCTTCAGGAAGGCCAGTATACCTTGCGCTTGTTTATAGGCAACTTCGGGATAGCTGTACTGACCTAATAACTTTTTGATATACTCCAAAGTACAACTACCAACTTGTATGGCCCGGTCTTCAAAATGCTGGGGTGACCACTGCTGATAAGCACGATGTGTAGAAGGCATGTGATCGGCTACAGTGGTGTAATGACCTGGCCTGTAACTTCTTTTATGCAAGGCAATACGGTCGTGGTTATAAAATATCTCCACATGATTGTGGTTATACTGGACTTCGACAGACAGGCCGGTAAAGCGGTACGGGACACTGTAATAGTTGTGGTCTTCGCTCAGGAAAATATGGGCAGTGCGTTGGACTTTGGCCCGTCTGTAATGGCGGATGCTATAAGTACCGGCAGGTAACGCCTGGAGATATTCTTTTTCAAGGTCCACGAAGTGGCTCCGCCTGCTGCCGCCCCCATGAGAGAATAAATAGTCATTATATTCATCCAGAAGGCCTTTAATGGCCTTATTAAGTTCATCCAGACTAAAGAAGGTGAACTTGCTTAAAGGATAGAAGATCCGTTGGTATACCAGTTCGACGCTGCGCTCTACAAGCGCTTTATCCTGAGGGTGATGCGGACGGGCCGGGTCGACGACACATCCATAGTGCAATGCAAAATCAGTAAGCGTCCTGTTAATTACCGGGGCATATTTACTGCCTTTGCTAACAGCTGCTTTCAGATTATCCGATACAATAGCCTGCGGCACACCACCAATCCATTGCAGACAGGATTCCAGACAAAGAATAAGATCCTCCCTTTTTTGTGAAGCAACGACTTTTACAAAAGTATACTGGCTGCAGGGCAGAACACCTACAAAAACCTCTACTTCAACTTGTTCTCCGGTCGCTTTATCGATGTAGGATAATTTTTTGCCACAGAAGTCAATGAAGAGCTTTTCTCCTGCTTTATGATCAAGCTTTCCACTATGGTTATTTAAGGAGCGCCACCGGCGATAATGAAAAGTAAACTGAGTGTATTTATAACCCTGTGGATTTTGTTGCAAGTATTCTTTCCAGAGTGCCTGAAGGGTGCACCCTGGCTTGCGAAGCTGCTTTTCTAGGTAAGAAAAACGTGCGGCTAGCAGTTCATAACGCTGTTTTTCAGTCTGTGGCTCTTCGGTAAACAGATCCCGCAGATCGGGCTCTGTAAGATTAATAAGCTCGTCAAAACCAAGGTTCAGAGCTGAAAAACGGCTGGTATAATTATCAACGGTCTTGCGGTTAATCTTTAACAGGTCCGCCACTTTCCTGTTGCTTAACCCCTTTAATTTCAATGCAATCAAGCTACGTATTTCCATGATATTGATCCTTTGTCCGGCCATGTCGCTGAGATTTAATTCAGTAACAAGGCTATGATAAATCATGGAAAGTGGCCCAATGACTTCCGTTTTTTAAGAAGTTAGATTGCCTGTACTAATAGGTCAGGATCGGATTGAGGGTGTTTTGGCCCAACGACCTCCGTTTTTAGAAGCTCTGACCAATTCTCACTCGAAGGATTGGCCCAATGACTTCCGAAATCAAAATCGTTATTGGCCCAGTTACCTCCGTTTTCAACCTAAGTCAGCAAGCTTGACCCGACGAAAACTTGGCCCAATGACCTCCGAAATTGATCCTGAATTTTGGCCCGTTGATTTCCGTTATGACTGGCCCCTGATACTCCGAAATGACTGGCCCGGTGAAGTCCGTTTTAGACAAAGTTACGCATATTCAAGTTTGAAGTGTAATTTTGTAGTTAAACACGAACTCAATGGGAGATAAATATCCGGATCTCGCTAGTCTACCTTGATTGCCAATTGTGTTAACCGTTAGTAACGTCCTTGAAGTCACAATAAGCTATGCTGTAGGGGATAAATTTATAATTTAACATACATTCATGGAATTCATATATGACAAGTGGTCGTCAAGTTAATAACAAGGTTTGAAACAACACATTAAATAAGTCCTTATCACAACAATTAGCGGGCATATACATTGATCAGACTGCTGGTAATAGGAATAGTTTCTTAGTTCTTACTTCTAATATCAAAGTCATTATCCTTGACTTTTCCGGCTTCAAAATTTAGCTTGGTGATTAACCGCACCGAGAAGACCTGAAGATATTGATTCTCCCAATGAAGCAAAGATTTTTTTGTTAAACTTATCATCTTGTTCTTGGCATATTTTTGCTCTGATGAGACATTGATGTTCAAAACAAGTTGAAACGATTCTACAAAGGGTTCTTCCGAGCTGGAAAAATAATAAGCTAGATTATTTTGCAAACCCCATTCATTCAAACCTCTTCCTATGTCAAAATAGTTCGTGATTGCTTGCCAGTCTACACCATCAACGTATTGCCAAGAGTATAATTGACCTATGCCATTACCTGATAGTTTGCTACGTAACGGATCGATCGCTGTAAAAACGCTTAGTTTAACGGGTGTGCTTCCTTTCGGTTTAGAAGAATCAAAATTGCCCAACTATTGCCATCCAACCAATATGCGTGTTCTGTAACCAGTTAGGCTCAATCACTTTGACATTTACCCACTCGTTATATTCGGATAAAATGGTGATTTTTAAAGATCTACCTACCAAGATGTAGTATGTTTCGCGAAGTGTTTCCGCGGCCTTTTGATTTACTATTCTAGCCACTTTCGGTTCTGGATCTGTTAAAAGGTGTACTTCGTATCGACTGACTGCAAATAATTCCGGGTCTGCTGGTTGATCTAATAAAGTAGCATCCGATTCCACTTTTAGCTGATTATTTCCAGAGCATGAGATTAGCAACCCAGAAATCATCAATAAGGCAATAAAATTCTTCATTCATTCCAGATAAGGTATTAAAGTGGTAATTCTACCAGAATTTTCCCACTTAACAAAGTTGAACTTATCTTCGGGTACCCTCAATTACTCACAGGGATTCTGCGTTGGTAACACATTGGGCGGGTGCGAAAAATAAACTTGACACCATTACTGTTTTCTAATAATAAGCCTTACCAAGGCCGGATCACCGCTCAACCTCTCCATCTCTGAAGCAATAATATCCTGCACATCCTGCTTAATCTGATTGTAATTCCGTTGAATCATAACCTGGTCGACCTTCCGTATCTCAGGAATTGAGAAGTAAGCATCTTCTTCCTTTTCAAGCGCATCATGATCATTCTGTATCTCACAATGAAAGGCTTTCAAAGTAATTTTATTCTTAGGATCATCAGCGACCATCCCCACAAACTCACCGGATGAAAGCGCCGAAATCTTAGACGGAGGCACTGCCGATTCGAGTTGCTGCGACCTGCTGATAGATGTATCTGAGCTGTTAATCGAAAGACTTTCCCGGTCCTGCATGATTTTCCCGAAACGTTCTGACAATTGTTTGGCAGTATCTCCCGTTACTTGTCCGGAGACTACATTGCCGACGATGTTCATGATGACATCCGCCTGTTCCCTGCCGTAGTCCTTTTTGAGTTGACTAAAATCCTGAATTCCCAGTGTCGTAGAGACTTTGTTGCTACGGGCTGTAGCAATCAAACTGTCCATATTATTTAGGTAGATAGTTGGAAATTCGTCGAACACCAGACTGCTTTTCAGCTTACCTTTCTGGTTGACAAGTTTGACCAAACGGTTCACGTATAGAGACAGGACGGCTCCGTAAATCTGTATTTTCTGCGGGTTATTTCCGGCGCAAACAAGCTTTGGCTCATCTGGATTATTAATGTCCAAAGTAAAATCCGATCCTGAAAGAGCGTAGTAAAGCTGTGGCGACGAAAGCCTAGCCATAGATATTTTAGCTGATGCAATCTGGCCTTCGAGCTGCTCCATGACATCATTCATATATGCATTGACAAATGGATTGATCAGTACCTCAATCTCCTTTTCAGTTCTAAGGATCGTGAACAAACTATCGTAATCCACCTGCATTAACTCGATCACATGCGGCAATGTACAGAAGGCACCATCCTGGTAACGGCGCAGATACCAGATGATCGCAGAAAGAAAATTGATAGGTGATTCAACAAAGAAGTCTCCCTGTTTTTTAATCCATTCACGGTTCAACCCCATTAGGATTGTGCGCGCAGATTCTGATGCGTCGGTGATATCCTGCATACCAGAAGGATCCAAAGGATTACATCGGTGGCTTCTGGTAAGATCATCAAAGTTGATCACATAGAACTTTGGCTCCACTTTGAACAGGTGTTTATTCTTTAACCAGGTGTTGTATACGATGACTGACAGATCTGGGTATTTGAAATCATAAGCGAACATAGAGAAGCCTTTTTTGATGTGCTGGGTAATCACATGCCGGATCACAAAATAGCTCTTCCCTGCCCCAGGCGTACCTAGCACAAGCAGGCCCCGAAACGGATTAATGATGTTGATCCAGCTTTTTCGTTGTTTGTTTTTCAGTTGATATTTTGCAGGCAGATTAATCGAATACTCGTTATCGAGCAGGCGTTCTTCCTGGGGAAAGGTCTCATTTTCTGAGTTGAAAATATCCTTTTTTAGCTTGTCAGTAATGATGCGTGAAAGGATCGTCCCGCCTTTGAGTATCGTGAGATAACCAGTCAGTAACCCCACCACGTATAAGACTGATCGCCCCTCCACAGATAACCTTGCCAGAAGTAAATAGTAGCTCAGAAAGTAAACAGTTAGCCCGATTGCCATATAAACCAGAGCATTTTTGTAGCTCAGCTTTTCATTCTTTCTGCCCTTTGATCCCAGAAGTGATATGCATAAAAAACCCAATGCAAACAGCTTGGATTTGGAAAAGCTGCTGAACAATCCGGTAGCTGCAACGTTAACCAACATCCGGTCTGAAAAGGCTGAAACCAGTCCCCAATGCTTGAAAGCTCCGTAACAATAATAATAAAAGTGTAGCCCTAATAATATGAAACTTATCATGCGCGTCATATCCAGAATCTTCCGCAGTGCCTGTTCATTCTCGCCTGTCTGGTGTGCCATCTTCGTTTTGATTTAAAGGTTATTTGATTGATTTCTTCTCTTCTTTTTTCGTCTTGCTTTCCATTGTCCTGGCAGATAATCCGCTCCATATTCAACTTTCAAAAGCGCATCGATAACACCCGACTCCTTTTCAGATCCTGCCGGTGCTACCAAAAAATCCCTTCGTCCTGCTTGCACACTATTTGATTGTGAGGCTGAAATTCTGCCACTAGAAAGGTTCGGATTCATGTAGTGAGGGATCTTTTCTGCCTGCTTGCAGCGGGAAAGAATTCCGCTCGCGCTGTATTGTTTTCCCAAGTCACTTCCATTGAAAACTGCCTTCTTCTGATGATCTATGAAGGTGATTCCATACAGCACACTTTGCTGATTTTGTCTAAGAACGGTAGTGATTCCCTTACCATTTAGCTCCTTAATCATGTCCTGCAATGTAGTGCGCTGCGCATTGATCAGCGCAAAATCGATGGCCGCTTTGACCCTTTTTTTATCATCTTGCCTGAGCGTTTCGTTGATCAGAAACCTGCTTTCTATATACTTCAGCGTAGGTCTTCCAGGGAAGCTGTCAGGAAATAGACTTGCTTTAATTGGGACGCCGACAGGCTTGCCTTCACTGTCCAGCATGCGGTATAATAGCCCCCGATGCCGGTGGGTTCTTGAAGTCTCGCTGCCCCTTTCGGCCGTTACGTTGTATAGTCTAAGTACAGCATTCAGCTCAGCAAGCGAAGTATATTTATAAGGTTTGAGAACTGCACACAGCACCTTATAAATCGCGCGTCGCGTCTCTGATTTACCATATCCTACCCTTGATGCACTGACAGGTTTCAGGTTGGATACAGCATTATTTTGTTGCTCCGCTTTTACAAGACCATACTTAATTTCAAGTACCTTTCTAGCCTGCTGCGATTGCACTTTTCCGATGTTGTTCATATCAATTCGGCTGCCGTCGGGCCGCACTTTCACGCTCACGATGTGAAGGTGCTGGTGGGCAACATCCTTATGCTCATATACCAGAAAGGGCTGCCCGCCAAAACCAATTCTTTCCATGTAATCCGCGGCAATGGCTGCCAAAGTATCCTTTCCAAGCTGCTCTCCCGGCGCAAAATTCAGGGAAATATGAACGCTGTTTCGCTTTATATTATCGTTGTTCGCAGCAGTTTTTAAAAGCATATTCAGCCGGTGCATCTGGTTCATATCATCTGTTTCCATCGGATAGTTACCAGCCATAATTAGGTCAGCTACGCCCTCTGCTACCTTATTTTCATTGTACATAAATGCAGCCCGGATTGACTTTCCTGTGTTTATGACTGCAACCATAACTCCGCGGTCTTTCTGATGTAAGATTTGATTTCAGCTACATCTTCCAGCAGCTTCTTACGGTCGAGCTCATACGTAATCAGCCAGTTGATATACTCAGGTGTATCGCGCAGCGTATGCAGTTTGTGTACCGCCTGATTGTAGTTGTTGGCAAGACCGTTCAAATCATTTTGAAGTCTCGTAAGAACCGTAATCACATCTTCCAGCGACTGGTTGTGATAAGTGACCACTACCGGTTTTTGAAGAATTACCTTTCTTAGATAGCCGCTTAGCTTGCGGTCTTTCGAGCGGGTAAACAGGCTTTGAATTTGCTTTTGCTCCACCTCGTCAATACGGATATGCAGCCATTTGTCTTTTACTTTTTTGTTCTCTTTCATCTCGGATCTTTTTCACAGTTTGAACATTCTTGCTTAAATCAATTCACTGCCCACGACTTCGGAGTGAGGGCAGAAAAAAATCGGTTGTGATACAACCGGACATCTTGCCATTTTCGGGACACCGGAAAATCTCCCGCCTCTCTGAAGGCCTTTGAGAAATAAGTAAAGCTGAAGCAGTTACTTTCAATTAAACTATTACCTCAGCCAATCCTTAGGCCCTTTCTCTGCTTTTTGAAAGGATTGTTTCTACGGGCTAAAAGAAAATCGTTGAGATCTTCGTGTCCTCTGTAAAGGCCACTTTCATCCTTAAACTTGGCGGAAATCGACAAGGCCTTTTCTGTACATTTTCTGCCAGCATCATTGTTATCCAGATATAGGTGCACGCTCTGGTATTCTTTCAGTGGCACCAATGCTTTTTCGAAAAAGGAAAGAGAGTTCAGGATCAGGTAATCTGTAGATGGGCGTGGGAGCTCCTCACGGATTGCCTGGTAGGACAGAAAATCAAAAAAGCCTTCGAAGACTGCGATGCTATCAGAGCCGATGCTTAAAGTGGTGATGTCTTTGGGCGAGCTGCCGGATTTGAAGTAAGGGTTACGGATTTCATATCCACCCGAATCATTTTGAAAACCGATCCCGAAGTAATTCTTTCCGCTGATCTCAAACCGGACTTCCCGGCAGTACTGTTCAGCGGTGGCTAACGGAATACCGCGGCTTTCAATATAGCTCAGAAGCGATGGTGAAGACAGTTTAGAATTCCCGACAATTTTAATCTTGCCGGTCTCTTCTGTTTTTTCCGCGTTAGTACTCCCAGGTCGCTGAACCAGGGGAAGGAAATTTCCATCAGATAGCAATTGTAATAACTCGGGAATTGTAGTCTTATGATAAAGGATCCCAAAATCGATAATAGATCCCCCTTTCCCTATCCCAAAATCATACCACACATTCTTGCTTCGGTTAACTACAAATGAAGGTGTTTTTTCCTGATGTAATGGTGAGTAATACCAATGACTATTATTCCTTACTTTGGAAGATTTGTAGCCAAGCAAAGCCAGGTAGGCAACCAAATCGATTTGTTTGGCTTGCCCGGTGGAGAGCCGGTTCTTTCTGAAATTCATACAGCACAATTTTCGTTTCACAGTTCAGTAATGTGATACGAAAGTATTAGCCCAATTCCGAAGTATAGCTACCTGTACAAATTACGGCCTGGTTTCAGACCGGCAGGATTAAGCATAACTATTGCATGGACAAGCTTTTTTCCCTGCTAATAAAATACTACATGCAACTTCACATGCCCTGCTGACATCTCTCTTACGGAAATCAAACACATCTAGCGGATGAGAAAAATCTTAACCATTGCAGCGCTGACGCTACTTACAAATTTTTTACATGCACAGCCAACTACTATATTCACCAGTGACATAGACAATTTTTGGGTGGCGTATGATAGTGTTAGACTTCAAAATGACCCGGCTAAGCAAATCGCTATTATCCAAACGCAGTATCTGGACAAAGCGAGTATAGGTCTAAGAGAAATGATCAAGCTCAAAGAATGGACGTCAGCTGATTTCCAGAAAAACATGATTACCAATGCGAATTTCTGGAAATCTATTCGAGTTAAAACTGAAGGCATCAAAGATCAAAACACAGCTATTGAAAAACTTTACAGTAACTATCAAAGGATTTATAAGAACTTTAAAGCTCCCGAGATTTATTTTCTGATGGGATACATTCAGACCGGAGGAACCACCACTCAAAATCAGTTACTGATCGGTACTGAGATCGCTGCAGCAGACGCAACAGTAGACACAAGGGGTTTGCATCCAATGATCCGAGATTTTATGAGCACAAACACTGGCATACTCGGTATAATCGCCCATGAATTGACACATACCCAGCAACGGGGAGGCGATATGGAAACAGATCGAAAATCAAACTTATTAGGCTTTTGTCTGGCCGAGGGCAGTTGCGACTTTATTGCTGAAATGATTACCGGCACCGAAGTAAAAAGACCGTACATGAAATATGGCAAGCAACATGAACGCGAGCTATGGGAGAAATTTAAAATTGAGATGCACGGCAGGAAATCATCGGACTGGCTTTACAATGGTTTCCAGAGAAAAAACGGGGATTCAGACCTGGGTTACTATATAGGCTATGCTATTTGTAAATCATATTATGAAAATGCGAGCGATAAAGATCAGGCGATCTCAGAAATCATTTCCCTTGATCTGGATAGTGTGCAGGCACTGGATGTATTTCTGGAGAAATCAAGATATAACCCTTGACCAGCTACTTCCAAGGCGCAGAAAGATCTGCAAGATCATTTGTTAGTTACAAAAAGGTGTTCTGTTTGCTACCGGGAAAGTCATCACCTGTACAAATTAAGGTCTGGTGCTCTGACTAATGGGCTAAGTATATTTGCAGCGAGATGTTGAACATTTAAAACTGAGGGATATGATGACGAGTGAGCAAGTAGCAAGCGTGTATGAAACATTGCTTTGCATTCCGGGAATGAATGACCAGATCAAACTGGATTTGAAGGTTAGCCGAAAGCAAGTGCTTTTACTTGCCCAGATCATTGAGCGCGGCTTAAGGCAGGAAACTGATAATCCGACAGGCATTTTTTCAGTCGCCACAAAGGAGGCAATTTCAGATCTGTCCAGCATCAGCAACAACTGCCTTCAGAAAGCGGGGTTGACAGAGCTTAGTGAAAAGCTTAACGCTTTTCCTATGTAATCAAAAAAACAAACCGGCACACCAACTGCCGGTTTGTTTTATTTCTGTCCGGTTGTAAAAAGTGAAATAAACCCGCCAAACGGCACTTGAAGAGAGTAAGGAAGAAAACTCTTCCAATCTTCCAGAAATTCACTGATAGTTCTGTGCGAACCAGCATCGGCAAATTTAAAAAATTGAACAGCCTTCCATAGCTCCGGAGTCTGGATGAACAGTGGCATCATTTGCAAAGCAATAATCCTGTTTTTTCGCCTGTCATATCTACCGGCAGACAGATAAGAAGTATTTCGTGTCAGCCAGAGATGAAAAGGCTCGTAAAGAACGATGCTTTGCTCTGCTATTGTCCTTGCATAATTACCAAGAACCGCGGCATACCCCTCCCAATTTTGATATGGTGCTTCACCACCGCTCCAGCTGCTTTCCATTTTTAACATAATAAAAAGAGAAGCCATCTCACAGATACTCTCTTCTAACCATCCGTAGTGATCATCCTCTGGCGAATAATCAATGTCTATGACGTGGTGACAAAGTTCATGTGAAAACTGATATACATACTGAGACCAATACCTACCGCTCACATCCAGATAGACCTGGTCGAAATCGCCCCGTCTTCTTATTTCAGGGCCTTCTACATCCCCACTTTCTTTGGCATTTATAATATTGACATTGCGGACGGGCAAGCTTGATTCATCCAGATACCCGTAAAACGTGCTGATAACGTTATCCAAAAGCTTTATCACATCTTGCAGTTCGACCTCTCCCCACCCCTCAGCTCTAATGTCAAACCTTGAATTTTCAAAGAATTTCGTAGCATTCATCTTCTATAAATATTTCATTGATCTTGAGAAAATCCGGCTGGAATCAAAGAAATTACAAATTATAAGATTGACATTTTTTGTTACAAAAATGTCTGTTAATATTCCATGAACCATACAAAATGCTATCTGCAAGGACTACACATCCTATTAATAACCTAAAACCCGTTACACTGCCAATCAAAGCAAATTACAATATCAGCTTTAACAAAACGCTTGTAATCTTAAAGGCTTCAGACATAAGCCCGCCCTTTCTTTTGTTTCTTTTCTTTGGGCGAGCAAAGAAAAGAAATGCGGGCAAACCAGCCAGACGGGCGAGTCTGGCTGGTTTGCCCGCGCCGGCTTTCCAAATCTCTCAGGCCACCTTTAACGGCTGAGAAATCATTGTATCAAGGTTCAGAAACACGCCCCTGTTCTTAGTCATCCCCTGCCGGAAAAGTGACCAGAGCAGCGCGCTTCCAAGCTGCGTCAGCGCGGCATTGATAAACAAATCCTGTTTTTCCAGCGCCTCAGCCAGAGAGCAGCTCGGGGTGTTGTCATCAGACTCAGAGGATTCAAGTAGACCTGCGAATTCATCCGTTACAAAAGCAAGCTCACTTACTGTATGAAATTTTTCAGAATCGGGCTGCGGGATACTACTAATCGTCGAGAGTATAACCTGCCCTGTGCTGCTGCTGTTTCCATAGTCGATCCAGTAATAAGGTTTCTCCCTTCGCTGATGCTGATCAGCAAAACGGGTTTTCAGCATCCTGGCAATTTCAAGTCTGGCTGCTACAGTGTCAACGCAACTTATAAAAATATTCGCGCTCGCCTGATTTTGAAACCTGTAAAGATTGTCGTGATCGAACCTGTAAGGGAACGCTTTCCAGTTAGTCCCGAAAAAGCGGTTAACGTTATTGATCCTGACTACCGCTTTGTTTAGCCCAAGCTCACAGGAAGAAAACCGCTGTCTTCCAAGGTTCGGCTCACAGACAAGATCATCATCAAACATTCTTACAAAAAGCCCTGCATGCCCAAGCTCTGTGAGTGCATGGCTGATCTCAGCAAGTGCGGTCAGAACGCGGCTACCCGTGCCGCCTGCCCCGATCAGGTTTACTGTAACAGGATTGGCCGGGTTTAGAAGATACGAGGGCGCGAAATGCACGGTTGGTTTATTGAGTGCGATATTCATTGGATAAGATCATTTAAAGTGAGACCTGTTTTAAGAAGCGCGCCGAGAGGAAATGGTTTCGGGTTAGCCATCTGTTTTTGCCAGAGCTGAATCATATTACCTTTTACGGGACTATGAGAATCTATCAGGTGGCTGAAATAGCTTTGAAAAAAGTAGCGCTGCCATGAGCTAATAAATTCTTCAAGCGAAACAGAGTCTGAAATCTGCACATCAACTGTTCCCATGCACACCTTTCCGGTTTTGTAAAGGTTAAAAAACGGCGCGTGGTATACAGGCGTCGTCAATTGAGGCTTGAGATCTGATTTAAGGGCATAGATAAAAAGCTCATTTTTTGACGCTTTCCAGACAAGTGCGGGCACAGACGCCTTTCCGTTTGGAATACCAAGAGCAGAAGCAAAAAACAATTCAGTTTGCCGCGCTGGCGTATACCAGAGTGCATGCCCGTTTTGCGAGGGGTCTATATGCAGCACTGAATCCGGCATTAACCCTTTGGGTTTAAGAAAAGACTTCCGAAGTGATTTTGAAGAGTCGAGCGCGCTTGCGAGCTGAATGGTTTCAGAGTCAGACAACGGGTGAAGGTTCATAGGCAGCCCGCTCTGCCCTACATCAAAGGACTCTAAGTAACAGTCCGATGCGTCTGAGCTGTTTCTGTAGATCAGAAAGCCCGACTGCGGCAGATAGATGTCGGAGAAAAGATCAGTGATATTTTCCATTATAGTAGCTTTAAAATATCTGATAAATCATCAAGAAGCGAAAAGAAGCGTTCAGGGTAATCAAGGCTCATAGAGACCCACTTTTGCTCTTTGTCAAAAAGCTGCAGGGCGACAGGGTTATCCATGATTGTGTATTCCTGTAAATCTGTGTTCACTAAGCTGAGAAGATCACTGGCAATATCACCATCCAAATCCCAGATAAAAGAAAGGTAGTGCCTGCCGTCAATACGCTCTTTCTCTTTCGGGCAGTCAAACCCTGAATAAATAAAATCGAAAATGGAAACGCTCGGATAATCTGTGTACAAATCAAAAAAGCCCTGTGCAAGCTTTTTGATTTTATGATCGGTCTCACAGCGGCATTCAAAACCAGTGAGCCTATTTTCAAATTCAACAAGATGAGGTGGATCAGCAAGCTGCTGCTGCATCAACATGCCTGCCATTCCCAGATGCTGAAACTGTTGATTGAAGTGCTGCCAGTCTTCGGGCTGCAAATCCTCGTCTGTACTCTGCCAGTCGAAAATCATTTCATACTGGTAGTACAGGTAACTGTGCTCCTGTGTGTAGAGAGGCAGCTGCGCTACTTTAAATAGATAAGCGTACACAGAAAGAAGTAAATCCGCCTGCTGTTTTCTTTCAGGATCCTCAGTCAGCTCATAGAGTGGTCTGATGGGGATATAGTAAAGAATCTGCCCGACGGCGAACTGTCTGTAGGTGGCAAGTATGGCATGATCAGTGCTGATGATAGCGAGCTCTGTGTCCACGCTTTGCTTTTTGATTTCTCGCTCTGCATGAGAAAATGCCAACCAAATATTATGCGGGTACACAGAGCAGCTTTCAGGTAATGGTGTAAAATGATACAGTGCCGACAGGTTTTCAAGGGAAATAAAAAAGCTTTTCTCAACATGCTTGCGTTTTGCAAGCTGACTGTACTGAGAGCCGATCACAGGCAGAAAGCTGCTTTTTAGAAAATCATTGGCAGCATACTGCGCGGTGCGCTGGTTTTCTTCTGCCGCACTGCCTGCGCCGCATCGGGAAGCTGATTGAGTCTTTCGGAGAGGTCTGCAAGATTTCGGGCTGTGTACCATGCGCTTGTGTATTTTTCGTTTCTGATAAGCCTTGCGGATTTTTGTTTTCGTTTCATAGTCTGGGCTTTTTATCCTTTTGTTCCCATCACAGATTCAAAACGGTACTGGACTTTGTCGTCTTTGATCTCCGGCGCTGATACCTTGGCAGTGACAAGCAACGGGTAGGTGGCAGCATAAAAATTCAGTACTGCCTGCGGGCTTAGTGTCCTGTCAGGATCGGCGAGTGTGATCTTCTGTCCTTTGTTTTCAAACAGGAAAATTCTTTCGAGTGCTGTGGCGATTAGCATAATGGCGGAGTTTAAAAATGGGTTTTCAGAAAAGACTGGTCTGTTCAAATTTTAAAGACAGCTCGCTTCTTCGTTTTCTGATCTGCTCAGCGTGCTCGGGAAACAATGCCGGATCAGGCACTTTGCTCCACGCTTCGCGGAACTTTCCTTCGGCTTCGAGCTGACTGGATTTTTCGCAGGCTACGGTAAACTTTTTGTCCCGCTCTGATTTCTGCTGCTGCTCTTTCTTCTCTTGCTCTTTCTTCATCTGAGATTCTGCTAGTGCTTTTTGCTGCTGAGTCAGATAAGAATCCATGTTTACAAAAAGCTGAGAGGTGGTTTGCAGCGGGGCTTTGATGTTTGCAAAGAAACCTTCGTCAAGCTCACAGCCACTGCCCCTGAGAATCAAGGGCGGCACGATCATTCTTGCATCATCGCCGCACTGCTCATTTACCAAAAGCAAAGAAACGGTCAGCGTATCCAGATCAGATTTAGCGATGGTGATTCTAAGTTGCCCCTGAATGTCAAGGGCGGCTATTTGCTGAAAGAAATTAGTGTTCATCATTTGATGAGTTTAGAAGTTAAAAAGAAGTGATCAAATAAAGTATCCAGCGATCAGTAGCAGTATACCGATTAGCGTCAGAAGCAGGGATACAGCTGCGCCGACAGATTCAAGAAAAATAATGATCAAAAAAGACCAAAAGCTATCAAAGCGCTGCAAGCCTGCCGCTCCCCTTCTTTCAAACTTTCTTTTTCCTATGAGCAGCCGCAACAAGAGTCCGGCTAAAACTGATAAAGTGCCGAGCAAAGTGAGTGTATTGAAAGGATTTGCCATAAGTGTTGGCTTTACGGGTTAAAGAAAAAATCAGTAGCCTAGGTGAATTTATCATCAGGGTGTTTCCTGACTTTGGTGTAGCTCTGGATACAGTCGATGCTGAAATCGGCAAAGTCCCCGCTGAAAAGGCTCTGGGCAAACAGCTCCGGCTCGGCTGTGATACCCTCGCCGTTCTGTGCGATACGGGCAAAAATGATCTGGGCAAGCGTGAGCCATTTGTCAAAATCCATGGCCTGATACTGCCACCGGCTTCTAAGAAGCTGCTCATCTTCGATGATCGTCAGACAAACGGCTTCTATAAACCTGATAAGCTCAGGCATATGCTCAGGGAAAAGCTGATGCAGCAGTCTGGCTTTGTCTTTGCTGCTCATTTGGTGAAATGGTTTCATAAACATGAAGGGATTGCGACCGCAGCATTGTGGCTGCGGTCAGGTAGGAAAAATAACTTACTGCAAACTCTGGGCACCATAGCGCGCAAAAGCATTACAGAGATCAAAAGCTTTCTGGGTGCGCAGCGCGCCTGTGCCTCCCATCAGAATTGATTTGAGCTTGGCCTCATCGTTTTTATAGCTGCGTACATTTTGATAAAAACCAGTGACCGCGTTGAAAGCTCCGAAGACTGTGCCTTTGGTTGTTTCAAGCTGCTGTGTTTCGTTTTCCATGCAGTAGACGAAGGCATCCTCACACTGATTTTTAAAGACGGTGGAAAGCTGCTCCTCTCTGCCCTCTCTGAGATTTCCCAGAATCTCCGCGTTTGAAGCCAGCGCCATACGGATGAGCTTATGTACCTCTTTGTCTGTGATCCTGACTTTTGCCCACTGGTTAAAAATCCCTTCCATTTCAATGCTCAGACGGTTAGAAAGCCCCATGACTTTGTGCGCCTGCTCGAGGCGGTGTCTGGCATTGACGGTATGGCGTATACGGACAACGTTTGTCATGTTCTGAAGCGCTGCACCGAGCGTGTTCGCGCAGACAATCCTGACGGGAGTAAATGCTGCTGTAATACTGCCGCTTCCATCGTGGGAGGTGGTAAGGAAAATATACCTCTCGATAAGATCATCGTTTCCGACGCAAATATAATCAGGGAGTTTGGCGGTGATAAAAATCCTCTCCCCCTGCCCCAGCGCTCCGGCGGTCTCGTAGATGATGCCGTCGCCACCACCGACGATACTGTCAAAGAAAGAGAAGGCTTCGCGGTTTTGGAGCACATGATAGTCTTTTCCGACCACGCCCAAAGGCGCTCCGTTATCTGTCCGCACGGTGGCGAAGTGCTCGGGCACTGGCGTGAGGATTGTCTGCGCATCGACAGAGCCGTCTCTAACGTAAAGCGGACGTTTGATGATCTGGTAGTCGAGGCCTGCATGAATGATCGCCTGCTCAGATGTGGGGTGCTCACAGATAACCTGACCAAGCCCGTGCCATGCTTTCTGCTTGACCGAGAAAAATGAGTGTTTACCTGTGATTTCGTTGTAATTAAGATTGTGAGACATGATTGAAATGATTTGAAAGTGAGAAAATCAGACTAATAAAAAAAAAGGATCAGAGTCTAGAATGGCAGATCGTCGCCCTGCTGCCGGGTTTGCTGCTTTTCGTTACCCGCTAATTCGGGCTTCGGGAAAGAACCCCTGCTGCCCCCACCCAATATTTTGATATTGGAGGTGTGAAACTGAAGTGATGCCTTTGGGTTGCCGTCAGAGTCCTGCCATGCCTGCGTGCTGATGCGCCCGAAAAGCTGAACGATTGTACCTTTTGTGAGCACGGCAGCGACTGCCGGAGCGATCCAGTAAGAGCAGCGTATGTATTCAGTAATTTCTTTCTTCTCTCCTGCTTTGGTCTGATAGCGCTCGTTAACCGCGATGTTAAAATTGACCACCTGCTTGTCTGATTTAGTGGTGAAGGTGCTTGCGTCCTGCGTGATGCGTCCTGTGATTTCCATAATTGTTTTTGTTTTTTTTAATTGTAAAATTGATTTAAGCTGTTTTTCAGATGCTGTTAAGATGTTTTTGGCTGTTTTCATTGCTTCTGATTTTTTTGCAGGAAAATGACTAATGCGGCAGCCTTGACGGCAAGGGAACCGTGGAATAGCGCACGCGCAGCGAGCATATGCCGCGAAAGTCCCTTGCCGTCAAAAGGGCAGCTGCATTATTTTTCGGAGAAAACAAACAGAAGGAAAACGGCGAGCAGATAATGGAATCTGGGACTTGGCTGCGTCATTTACAAGTTAAAATTTCTGCATATAGTTTTCTTTTAGAATTCTGTATGTATTATTTTGACTCGCAAGTCACCACAACCCAATGTCTAGCGCTTCATTAATTGAATAGCTACAATATTGAGTTTAAATCCGCTCCGGAAGAAAGAACTTTCTAGTTGGAGATGATTAGATTTATCATCCGGCAAATAAGGAAAATTTAAAACACCTCCTTCTATTACAAATTACTGTAAATGAAAAACTTAAAGCTTCGGAAGTATCAAATTTACATTAACTGTTAATACAAACTAATTTGACTCTTTTTTGCAGCTTCCCATTTTTTATTTACTTTACCTACGTAAACCACATCATAATGATAATAAACCCTCTAAGTGAAAGAAGATTTACCTGTTACAAAAAAAACTAAAGTATCTATACTAAAAGCCTATCATGGAGATTGTATAATAATACAGACCAAAGATCAGGCCGGTAATGATTTTAATATTGTTATCGATGGAGGAACTTCGAAAACATTTGATTCTGCATTGAAACAAAGCCTAAAAAAGCTTGCCGTTATTGATGTACTTCTGCTCACTCACATTGATTCCGATCATATCGGAGGACTGATCAAATTCGTAAAAAGCGCGTCCTTTAATGCGGACAAAATTGGAAAGTACTGGTTCAACTCTAAAAATATTAAGTTCATTTCGGGTGGGGACAGTATTAGCTATGAGCAAGCTAAGAGCTTCGAAGAATTACTTATTGAAAAAGGAGCGATAAAAGATAAATGGTCGGAAGATATTTACCTAGGAAAAACACCGTTGTTACCTGAAGGATTTAAGATAGAAATTTTGTCTCCGACAATTGAAGTGCTGACCAAGCTAAAGGTACATTGGCCGGAAGTCAGTAAAGAATACAAACAGAAACTTAAGGATATCACTATATCCGGTATAAAGCCTTCACAAATCAGCCGAGGTAAATTGGTAGACCTGGCACTGTCTGATGATACACCCCAGAAAGCGATTTTAGCAGACCTTGCCAACAGCTCCTCAATTGCATTTGTATTAAGGACATCTGATTTGAGTATTCTGCTACTAGGCGACTCACACCCATGTTTAATTCATCAGTCAATGAAAAGTGCCGGTTATTCGACGGAGAATAAACTGAAGGTTGATATTGTCAAAGTATCCCATCATGGAAGTAAAAACAATACAACGAATGCTATTCTGGACATGATTGAATGTAATAGGTTTATCATATCAACCAACGGCGGAAACTCCCGGCACACCCATCCTGACAGAGAAACCATCGCAAGGATCATACATCATCCCGAAAGAATAAGGCTTAGTTACCCTTCCACCCGTAAAATATATCTGAACTACCCCTTATCTACCGTTGAAGAAAAAGCTGGCAAATTTATAGACAAGGACGACTTCTTAACTGGAAACTGGGAGCTGATAGACCGTACAAACGTATTGGAGCATGAGTGAGGAATTACTATATCGCCCATGCGTCAGGGTGTCAATTTATGTAAGCGGTGCAAAGGTGAGTCACGGTTCCGGTACACTTGTCAAGGGAGCATGTGGTTTTTTTGTTGCTACTGCTTATCACTGTGTTTTTGGGGATGAGGATCAATATGCATATCTAGGGATTGAATCAATCGTTGTTGAACAGCAAAAAACTTTCAACTCGAAGTTCTATCCAATTAGTGTAATAGAAGTGAGTGGTAAGAATAGAACCCAGGACTGGGTCATATTGAAAGTAAACTACGATGAAGGCCAAGAAGGCTTTCCTTCTATATTAGCCTCATTCTCTTTTAGAAAAGATACGCTAGTGAGTTTTACCGGATTTCAGGCAAGCAATCAAGATGAAGCAAGGCCATTTAATTGTCGGGTCCTCAACGGTATCTCAAACAGCGAGTTTCGTATAACACTTTCTGGTGACGAAAAATTTAAAGCAGGAACTGATGACGCACGTGGTCTTTCTGGAAGCGGTGCGTTTTTCGTAACTAATGAGAAGCTGTATCTCATAGGTATATTGAAAAGTGTTAAAGGAGATGATGCATTGAATGATGACATCAAGTGCTGCCCGATGACTGACATGATCTCAATTATCGGCATTAAGTCTCATGAAATTTCGACAGAAACCGTTGGTGATGATTGGGCCAGCGCACAGTTTGATGCATTAAATACTACAGACCATAGGGATCTAATTGAAAAATTAAAAGCAGTTAATAGTTCGATTTCTGAAATCCGTGTCAAACGATATTGCCGGGATCTTGCCCTCGGCAAATTAGAGCTTTCGAACATTTTCGAAAGAGACCTTAGCGCACTCAAATATAGGATTTTCGAGGCCTGTCAGAAGGAGATGGTAGAATTTTTTGATGATAAAGAAATAGCTGAATTATCAAATGATGATATAAAAAAGCTAATAGCTTTATTTACTAATAGAGCTATTGAAATCATTAGAGTCAAATCAAAGACCTACAGATACCCTATAATCGATGACGACCTGATGGAAAAGCTCGTACTCGATCTTATCAACGATTGTTATCTCTCATTTGACAAGGCTGGAATTTATGAATAGAAGTGCTGCAAAGAAAAGGCTGATGTTTATTCAAAAGGAAGACTACAACTTCCTTGCGTATAATACAATAATATTACTGGATGCCCTTGGCTGCACGTCCGAGGAAAAAAAATTCAAGGATTTCAGAAAGATAGCTTATCTAATTGATTTTATAAATGAAGGTGGTGACCCTTCAAAATTCGATCAAAGTCAATTAAGTAAGATTTATTCCAGGGCGCAAATCAAAAAAAAGCTCCTTCATCACTTAGTGATTATTCTTAAAAATAAAAACTTCATAGGCGTATCTATGAACAGCACCTCACACACGATAGATCTTTGGTTAAAGAAGACAGAAGTGTCGGAAGGCTTTTTAGACAAACGTATGTTTAATGCTGAACTATCCAACATTAAATCTCTTAAATCTGCCGTACGTTCGTTAAGGACCATTACGATAAAAACATTAGCAGACAAAGTATTCGCAGATAATAATGTAATCACATGGGAAGTCTAATTATAAAAAAGGTCATTTACTCTGGCGATGCTTATTATTATGCCTCTCCCGAGTTAAACAAAGGGATAAATATAGTCGTCGGTGATAATGGTTCAGGAAAAAGCACGTTTAGTTATTTTATCGAATATGGTTTGGGTGGAAAAATAAAGCCTTTTACCAAGGCCGAAGACAAACAAAAGTATTCTTTGATCATCGAAGACACCAACAACTATGTTCAATTAGACATACTAATAAACGATGCCTCATACTCACTGAAAAGATTTATCGGTTCGCAGGATATTTTTGTCGGACATAATGATTTTGTAGAGACCTTTCCACTCGATAGAAAAACAGCCCCATTTATTTTTTCGGATTGGATATTGGGAAAGCTTGATATACCAGTCTTTGAGCTACATATAGGAGCTTCGCATTGGTTTTTCAACTTCAATGATTTATTCCGTTTACTAAATTACGACCAGAATACAGAACCCAGAAAAATTTACAAAGAACCCGTAGCTGAGAATTTCATTGCGGATTCAATAGTAATTCGTAAATCGATATTTGAGATCCTACTTGGGATGTCGTCTGCCGATTATTTCAAAAAGATGGATACTGCAAGAGCTGCATTGAAAGCGAAAGACCTAGCCAAAGGCCTTTTGGAAGGCTTCTTAGAGAATCATGACATATCTGAACACTCATATGTACAGAGCGATAGAAAAGTTGTTATTGAAAACGAAATATCGGGATTACAAACCCAAAGGGACGAGTTTCTCAAGAAAAGCACTAATTCGGATGACAAATTAGGGGAACTGGCAGAAATACAATCGAACCTGGTTGAGCTACAGCTTAAAGCTTCTCGGGACAGGATCAAAATCATAAACCTTACTAACGAAGAATCAAAAATTGCTATACTGCATGAGGGACTCAAACAGGAAATCAATCAGATTGAGAAAATCATATTTACCCATGAAAAGCTTGACCTTTTTGCAATGGAGGTCTGTCCTTTTTGCATGAGCGAACAGAATATTGAAAAAGGGCACTGTATATGTGGGTCTAAATTTAATGACGATGACTATGAGAAATTTGTCTACAACACCAGCGAGTATAAAGATATCTTATCCCATAAACAAAAGAGCATAAAGGCAATTGATCTAGCTGTTCAAACATATCAGGAGGAAGTAAAAGAACTAACATCCGTCTTGAAGCGCACCGATGTATTAATCGAAGAGTATACCGAAAAGCTAAAAAATATAATTCTTACCGCACAATTTGCGGGCAATACCACACGTATTGATGATTTAAATGACAGAATTATAAAACTAAAGGATGAGCTCTTACAAGTAAATTCTGCACTTCGAAACAGTGACCAGGAGCGGCGGTTAAGAGCTAACTTCGATGAAAAGAAAGATGCATTTTCTAAGGCTCAACAAATCCTCAGTAAGGCTAAGATAGCGTATGACGAAAATAATGCCGCTACAATTGAGCTTTTCAATGAAACTTACAGCACATTGCTAGCAGAATCTTCCTACAAAAGTATCACTGCCTACATAGACGACGCTTATATGCCTTATATAGACAATGGCGAATACAAGGCCAACAGCAGCGAGGTACCCAAAAGGCTTATGTATTACTTTACAATTTTAAGCCTGTCGCTGAAGCTTGAATCGGTAAAGCATCCAAGATTTTTGCTAATTGACACACCCGAAGCATCCGGAATTGATACAGACCATCTAAATCAGAATCTATTACTTCTTGAGAAAGCCATTGCTCTAGGAATGGACGAGACAAAGAAAGTAAAGGACTATCAGGTTATTTTGACTACCGGATACGGCAAATTACCCGTAGAGTTCGAAAATTATGTGATAGAAAAATTCTCAGAGAAGGATAATAATTTTATCCTCAAACCCAAAGCTGTTCAATCCTAGTTTTTCAAAGTAGATTAGTTACTCTTAGCTTGCTAAATGAATTTACCAGGGCAAGTACCAAATGAGTCACCATTGGTACTTGGTTTATTTATTTTAAACCAAGTAGCTCCATCCAGCCACGGAATGTAGTGCCTATTGATGACAGAGATAGCCAAGATGATACTCTAACCTTTCAAATACAAAGGGGCATCTACTGTGTGCTGGATATGATTCCGCTATTGCAGGTATAATCGACACGGAAAACCAAAAAATCTAAGAACTTCTCTTTAGTCTGGGCGTATATAACCAATCCTCGGCATGATTGATTACTGGTGTCTTCCGAAAAGTTCATCCTTGCTAACTTTAGCGAATTTACCCGTACCACGCCTTTCGAACAAAAAATCTTTTCCAGTATCAAAGTAAACACTGTACTCTGATGCTCTCCAGCTTAGTCTTCCCTGCTTCCATTCGAAGTTGTATTTTCCTTTTTGAGATTTCATGAGTTGAAATCTCTCAACCTGATATTGCTTCTCAACTTCAGAATACGTAAGGTATACTTCTTTGCCAATTCGGTTTCTTTTGTACAAAACTCATGATCAAGATCGAAAAACGTCACTGTTAAGATGACACGATCTCCATTCTTTCAATTCCCAAGCCTCTCAGTGAGAGCGTTGTGCTTTCGAGGAAAAGTAAGAAAGGTAAGCACAATGCACTTATTTTTCCTACGTAAATACTTTCGATTCAGTCTAACCATTATTGAATATTTAATCTTTACAACATAAAGAATTTGACAATGAACTAAATGAATCTTCAACAAATTTAATATCTTCTTCTGTAAATGCTTGCCAATTTACTTCTCGACTGTCTACATTTGGTTCTGCTGAAAAAGTCAATCTATCGATTGGGGCTTTAAATTTTTCAACAAATTTCTCGATTGCGTCTTGAAGATTTATACCTATGTCATCCAGAATCAGAACTCCAATAGAAAGATTAGTCTTCTCTCCATTATTGGTTTCAAGATAATATACGTTGTTTCCTGGATTCCTAATTTCAGCAATTAAAGTTTGAGTTCCTATACAGTATCGTATGCAGGTTTCAAAAGAGTAATTCCCTGCCATGTCAAGAATCAGCTCAGAAATATCTTGATTTGAACTAGTCGATAAATATTGCTGACTTCCAATGATGAACGGAATGGTCAAGCCGTCTTTCCCTCTTTCGCGTTGTTTGGTAAGTAAAATTTCCCAGTATTTCATTAAATAAGAAGTATATCCAAAGAATTGAGTATTATGTAAAGGAATGAGCTTATAGTAGCTACATGATATCAAGAACAGAACGTGATAATTTCTGATTTGCTTTTTAACTTAGACTTCTATTGAGCTTCCTCCAAAGCGAGGTTATAACCTACTAACTAAATTTTCTATTGTTGATTTACAAAGTTCTCTCTGCTCCTTAGCCACCTGAATTTCCTCTCCATAGACTGTATATGTGTGCCTGGTCATTTTGCTTAATGGCAATCCCTGATTAGCAGCAACTACTCCAGCACTATTGAAGTCTCTTAGTTCAACACTGTATGCTACCTCAAATTCAGAAATAGAATTAATACTGTCTTGCACTGCTTCAAATTTATCTGGGTTACTTTTAAACTCCGAATACATTTTATTTAATGCTTCATTGGAAAGTGCTTTGAAAGCATGAGCAGCACCTTTCTTCTGAGTAAAACGATTTCCTAACAAGTAACTAATTTTTGGTAGCTCCAGATTGTTTAGTTTTGCCTTTGAGGCAAATGTGTATTTCCCGTACACTGGGTGAGTGACAGATGTACCCCAAATTAGATTAAATAGCCCTGTAATTGCAAATATTGAGGAATCATCAGCGTTGATCGGTACAAGCAGTTTATCACCGCCAACGATAGCCAGCTGTGTGTATATAGCAAAACTTGGATTAGTATCAATAAAATACGTGCAACTTCGTGAAGGGTCTATTCTTTTACTTGTTAAATTCTTGATAATGCTGTGGATTTTGACCCATGGTTTATCTGCAGCTGAAAGAGGCGTAGCCTCGGCTCTTTCCGACAATAATGGTGCTATAAGCTCTAGGTTTCCGTCACCTGAAATTAAATATAAATTTTCGGCCAAATTGCTATTTATGTCGGAAAGTTTTGTAATATACTTACTAATCTCCGCATCTCCATTTAATGTTGCTTCTGTGATATAACCTACAACACTTTGAGGCTCGTCTTTCGAAATCAATTCCTGCAATTTAGCTTCGCTCTGTTTCCCCCCTCCCATTAACATAGATGAAGAATTCGCCTGAGGGCACATATCTATTACAATAACATCTCTATCAGGATTAGTCTCTGCATATACGGATGCAATATGAAAAGTAATTGTACTCTTCCCAACTCCACCCTTATTATTCCACATTACGTAACTTTTATTGCTCATTATAGTTGAATTTTATATTAACTTTAAATTTAAGAATCACTACTTCTAATAATGCTAGTTTATTTAAGTGCTCCAAATTTTGGCAAGAATACACTCAATGTTCTCTGTATAGGTTCAGGCCCAATCCGGAGCAGTAATTTACACTTTAAATTTTCAAAAAAGAAACTTTCTATACTTTTGCATCAGAACGATCAAAGAGCAAGAACTAGCAGACCTGACCGAATATTTCAAAAATGCAAAGTGTCCAATAGGATGTTTTTAACTAAACAAATGTATCTTCTCAGAAAATTAATAATTCCAAATACCATTGCTAAAATATTGGCTTACAAAGATTCGATCGAGGTCAGAGATCCATTCATTAAGCATCTCTGTGAATTGAAAGTATTGAGTAAAGAACTGAAAACCAAAGCATAATTCTAGTTCTCAGTACTTCGGTGTATCTTCTCAACTCCTTTAAAAATCGATAAAACCTCTTAATTCCACCTGACATACTTCCGCTTCATTTGAACATTAATGAATGCACACAAACAAACAGCGTGGCCCTTAAATGTAAATTCCACTTACCTAAAATTCCTCCCCGAAGGAAAAATCTCAGTCTGCACGCCAGGCTTTCTGACCTGTGTCCTTTTGTTGACTGCCTGCGAAGCATATTCGTCTTTCTCGTCTGCGCGAGACAGGGTTTGAACCGCCGGGTCAGTCTGGTTCTGGTGCATTTCTTTCAGAAGGTAAGACATATCATAGCAGTGCCTCACGATCACATGGGTGACCTGGCCTTCCCTTTGCAGCTTGCCTTCTACCATCAGAAGTCTTGCCCTAAGAATCTCTTTTCGGTACTTTTCAAAAAGACTTTCAAAGAGCACCAGATTACAAAACCCGGTCTCATCCTCGATCGTGATAAAACAAACCCCTCCTGCCGTGCCTGGCCTTTGTCTGACAAGCACCAGCCCTGCCACCCGAAGAATCATCCCATCTTTGTAAAGGTCCAATGCACTTGTCGGAATAGCTCTTTGCCCGGCAAGCCCCTTTCTTACAAAACTGACAGGGTGCGCTTTCAAAGAAAGTGAGGTGGAAGCATAATCCTGCACGACGTGCTCCGATGCGCTCATCCTTGGAAGGGTAACATCCGGCTCAAAATCACTTTGTGACCTGTGTCCTTTAAAAAGCCCATCTGGTCGGTCAGTGAGTGCTGCAGCTTCCCATAGCGCCCGCCTTCTGTCAAGTCCCATCGAGCGGAATGCGTCGGCATCAGCCAGCTTTTCAATCGCCTGCTGGGACACACCTGCATCCCGGATCTGATGAATGCTATTGTAGCCGCTGCTTCTGCAGGAGATTAGAATCAGTATATCAGTTTGGGCCAGCCCTTTCACCTGACGGAAACCCAGCCGCATACTTTTGTACTTGCCCCCTTCATCCAGCAGCGTGTTGTCCCAGTCAGACAGGTTTACATCAATGGGCAATACCTTCACACCATGCTTTCGGGCATCAATCACGATTTGTGCCGGCTGGTAAAAGCCCATCGGCATACTATTTAGAAGCGCGGTAGCAAATACATCAGGGTAAAAGCATTTCATGTAACATGACACATACACCAGCAGCGCAAAGCTGGCAGCGTGGCTTTCGGGAAAACCGTAGCTTCCAAAACCTTCCAGCTGCTTGAAGATCCGCTGGGCGAATTCAAGACTGTATCCGTTGGCCAGCATACCCTCGATCAATTTTTTCTCGTACTGGGCCACCAGTCCCTTTGCTTTAAAGGTAGCCATGCTCCGCCGGAGCCCGTCTGCTTCAGCAGGCGTAAAGCCCGCCGCCACAATCGCTATTTTCATCGCCTGCTCCTGAAAAAGCGGAACACCTAGTGTGCGTTTGAGGATCTCTTCGAGTTCTTTAGAAGGGTACTCAATCTTTTCTTCACCGTTACGCCTTCTCAGGTAAGGATGCACCATATCTCCCTGTATTGGCCCAGGCCGCACGATGGCCACCTCAATGACCAGATCATAAAAAGTCTTGGGCCTGAGCCTTGGCAGCATCGACATCTGCGCGCGGCTTTCGATCTGAAAAACGCCCAATGTGTCCGCATCACTGATCATATCGTAAACCTCTTTGAGATCCTGTTTTACATTGGCCAGTGTGTAATTTTTGCTGTAATGCTTTTTGGCCAGATCAAATGCTTTTCTGATACAGGTCAGCATGCCCAGCGCAAGCACATCAATTTTCAGAAAACCCAGCGCATCAATATCGTCCTTGTTCCATTCAATATTGGTGCGGTCTGCCATGCGGGCATTGATCACCGGGCACAGGTCTGTGATCTTGCCTTCGGTGATCACAAAACCTCCGGTATGCTGCCCCAGTTGCCGTGGGAAACCCATAAACTGCGAGGTAAGCTCCAGGACTTTTCTCAGGTGCGCATCATCCGGGTTAAAGCCGTGCTCACTGATTCTTTTACCATCAAACCACTCATCTGTAAACTCCCAGATCGAGTTAGCCAGCCTTCCGATCGCATCCTGTGACATGCCCATCGCCTTGGCCACATCGCGGATCGCGCCCCGCTGGTGCAGCTGGGTGACCGTGGCCACAATCGCCGAACGGTCACGGCCATACTTGTTGTAGATATACTGTATGACTTCCTCGCGCCGCTCGTGCTCAAAATCAACGTCAATGTCAGGCGGCTCGTTTCTGGCAGAAGAGATAAAGCGTTCGAAGAGAAGATCAAATTTTGTCGGGTTCACAGAGGTAATCCCAAGACAAAAACAGACCGCTGAATTAGCTGCTGAACCCCTGCCCTGACACAGAATACCCTGCTGCCGGGCAAAGCGCACAATGTCGTAAACTGTCAGAAAGTAGGAGGCATAATTCTTCTCTTCTATGAATTTAAGCTCATACTCCAGGGTCTGTTTTACTTTCTCTGGGATCGTGCCTTGAAAGCAGTCCGGAGCCATCTTCCAGGTCAGATACGTCAGCTGTTGCATGGGTGTTCTGCCCTCGGTAGTAATCTCTTTAGGATATTCATATTTTAAACTATCCAGCGAAAACAGGCAGGCGCCGGCCAGCACCTGTGTATTGCTGATGGCATCCTCATAAGCCCTGAATAGCCGGAGCATTTCCGCCTGTGGCTTCAGATGGCGCTCCGCGTTCTGGTGCAGTCTGTAGCCTGCATCATAGATGGTGCACTTCTCTCTGATGCAGGTGACAATATCCTGAAGCTGTCTTCGGTCCGGATGATGATAATGCACATCATTGGTGGCCACTAGCGGCACACCCAGATTGTCGGAAAGTTCTCTAAGCCGGAAAAGGATTTTGGCATCATCTCCACGGTAGGCCCTTCTTACTGCCAGGTAAAGCGCGTCTGCCAGTTTTTGTTTGTATTCTTTCAGGTGGGCAGCAAATGAGCTGTCGAGCTCAAAGAATTCATTAAGTGATTCTGGTGGCAGAACTACAAACTGCATTCCTTCTTTATAAGCATACACATCCGCTTTGTTTGGCAGACACTTGCCTTTTTCAGTGCGCGAGTTGCCTAGCGAGAGCAGAGCTGATAACCTGCTATAAGCAGAGATATCGGTGGGATATGCCAGAAGGCTGGGCCCATCTGCCAGGTTCAATCGGCATCCTACTATGATTCGGATGTTTCTGGCTTTCGCTGCTGTGTGCGCCCTGACGATACCCGCCAGCGTGTTGTGGTCTGTGATGGCGATCTCTGTATAACCCAGATCAGCCGCCTGCGTGATCATCTCTTCAGGATGCGAAGCGCCCCTCAGAAATGTAAAATTGGTCGTGACCTGTAGTTCTGTGTATTTCATAGCTGCTCAGGAAAAAAAGCCATGTAAAAACCACTCGGGAAAATCCTTTCCGTAATGCCCCAGACGGAATATCCAGTAGCGGGCTCCCTGATGGTCTTCGATGATGTAATAGTCGCGGTGAAGCCCAGCTTGTATCCACCACTCCTGCTCTATGCGCTCAGGGCCATCTGCCCTGATCACATTATGGATCATGCCCAGGTAACGAAACAGCATCGGCGGGTAGTCCGGCACGGGCGCTGTTACATGTATTTTCTCAGGCGTTGTTAGAAGACTTATCGGCCTAGGGCGCTCTGTCGGCCATTTAAAAACAGGCATCTGCTGCAAAGACCCCGCCACTTTTACCGAGCGCTCCGGCCAGTAGTGCTCATCTGGCAGATAACGGCTGACGCTGCCCTGCCCTGTTTTGGCAGTGATCGTATCGAGCAGCTCTGCAATCTGAGCACTGTCGCCACTGGCTGACTGAGCGAACAGCATTTGGGTATGCTGCTCTGTATCTTCCAGCATCAGCGCCTCTAATTCAAAAAGCTCAAAGCCCAGATCGGGCCGCAGCTTGGGCACCTGCAAAACAAAGAGTTTTAAAAGATGCTGGGTGCTGCAGTTGGCAGCGTGCGTACCGATCTGGATCTGCTGACTGCTGCCATCCATTCTGTGGGCAGTGAGCAGTGCTTTTCTTAGCCCTTTTGATTCTTTCGAGAGTCTTTGACAGATGGCTTCCAGAAGCTTTTGCACCGCTATTTCAATACCTGCCCCGCTTCGGATCGCTTCCATACAAGGCAGGATTTCTTTGTAAGGCTCATCTGGCTCGATGGCCGTAATCGGCTCGGGGGCCAGTCCCAGCACCTGGTCTAATCTCAGCAGCAGCTGCGCACCGAACCGCCGCCGCAGCACGCTGCGCGGCATATCAATCAAACTTGCCAGCTGGTAAAAGCCGAGCT
The DNA here is from genome assembly GCF_003383615.1 of Dyadobacter luteus. Lineage (GTDB taxonomy): Bacteria > Bacteroidota > Bacteroidia > Cytophagales > Spirosomataceae > Dyadobacter > Dyadobacter luteus. The sequence goes on along the minus strand of NZ_QNUL01000002.1, from coordinate 5,303 downwards.
TTTCCAGTTTCTCAACTATCGGCGGCTCTACTCTAAGTGCTGCCGGAGGCATCACAGAAATCGCCTGCGCCTGCCCTGCTGGCTCAATGATCGCTTTCTGCCTGCCGTAGCGGCTATTGGCCCAGGCCGCTGCCGGTGTATCAGCTATAGCGCAGCGCACATGATAGCCCTTTTCTTTCAAACGCTGATTGATATCTTGCAGGTAAAGCTTTTCTGATCCCCATAAATGCGCGCAGCCTGTGATGTCCAGTAGCAGGCCATCGTGCTCATCAACTGCCACAATAGGAGTAAAACGAAGCGCCCACTGACCTATACCGTTTAACAGCTTTTCAGCCAGTCCGGGTTTATCTTCCAGTACGGTCAGCTCAGGGTACACCGCCCTTGCATCAGCGAGCACCATGCCTGGCAGGATCCCTTTCTTTTCTGCATGAATGCTGCTGGCGGTAATGAGCATACGTCCCTTTCTGGGAGCGGCAAGCACAAAGGCTGTCTCTTTGAGCTCAGGCATGCGCACTGCGCGCTGATCGCAAAGAAGGTTTTTAAACCAGATAGCTGCATATCGGCTTTGCATATCAGCCCGCTTTTAAAAGTGTTTCTTTCCCTGGCTGAGCCGCTGTATTTTGAGTGAAATGACCAGGCATCCACTGTATATCCCAGCTTCCCGGCTCCCCGTTTCGTACTTTCAAAAGCTCTACATGCCAGCGAAAAAAACCCACACCCGGCATGCCATCACAGAGCGTGCTTGCCACAGGTGTGATCCTCCAGCGGGCAGCGGCGGCGGTACTGCTGACCACCGAAGGATTAATCCGGTGCATCAGTCCTGTCACCCGGCTTTGCTCAACTGCGAGTTGAAGACGTCTGGATTCAGTCAGGCCTATGTCCTTAAGCTCTGTGACCACCGCTGAGAGCGCCTGGCATTTCAGACACTGCTCTGTGATCCACAAAAGGTCTTTGTGGTTTCTTACATCGATGAATATAACCCGGTCAGGATCCACGCCAAAGCATTTAAGCCCTGGGGCAAACACGGTCCTTGCCGTGCTGATCCACACACTCATGCCGCCCGGCCTTGTGATCTTGCCCAGCACTGCGGCCATAAACCCGCTGGCAGCCGCCACCTGTTCACTGCTGTGACTGATTAGCTCATGCACGCAGCCTACCGGGAATACACCATTGGGAAAGGATTTCTCAATCTGCCCCAGACCCATCTCGACTTTTCTGTGACGGGTGCTGCTGTGGTAGCCCTGGCGCTCTAATATGTCGCGGCGGAGCTTGGTTACAAGCTCACTTTTGTTTGCCAGCTGTTTCATATTCTTCCATTTTTAAATTACATTTGATACAAATTGTATCAAATTATTGATTGTAATTATAACAAACATATCATGGATAGTCAAAATATATTTTTCCATAGCAACATTAAATTCCTTCGCGAACGCCTGAAAATGAGCCAGGAAACACTTGCAGAAAAAGTAAATTTGACGCGCACCAAGCTCAATGCACTCGAAAACGGGCATACCAAAGCGCCCCAGCCAGTGGATTATCTGAACTACTCGAATTTCTTTAAGATCAGTGTGGACAGCTTGCTCAGAGTCGATCTCTCTAAACTCTCTGAGCTGAAACTTCGGGAACTGCAGGCCGGAAATGATGTGTATCTGACAGGTGGACAAGTAAGGGTGCTGGCTATTACCGTCAACACAGAGAACAAGGAGAATATTGAGTATATACCTGTAAAAGCCAAGGCGGGCTACCGGGCTGGATATTCGGATCCGGAGTATCTGGCCACACTGCCCAAATTCTCGCTTCCCAATCTTCCCAAAGGACAGACTTTCCGCATGTTTCCTATAACGGGTGATTCGATGCTTCCGCTGCCTGATGGAGCGGATGTGATCTGCCGGTTTGTGCAGGACTGGACGGCTTTAAAACCAGGCACCTTGTGCATTGTGATCCTTCGGGGCGAGCAGGACATCGTTTTCAAAAAAGTGACAGTGGATGCCAGCGCAGGAATGCTGATCCTTGAATCTTTGAACCCTGCCTATCAGCCCTATCAGGTGGGCCTTGACCAGGTGCTTGAAATCTGGAAGTACCATAGCTATCAGTCCACTGCAGTGCCTGACCCGCCAGCTGACGTTCAGCATATTTCGGCAACACTCAATGAAGTGCTGAAGAGGTTGACGCTGATTGAGGGGAAAGTTCAGGGGTGATTTTGATACCTTAAAATCAGTTTAAAGATTTCGCCGGCATAGATAACCATATTTTACAAACATTTCTTTGTGACATAAAATAAACTATCATGTCAAAGAAAGAAATTTAACTTGGCACACTTATGACTACAGTTACTCAATTCGAAGACGCCCAAGTATTAAGAACAGCGCTCACATACTATCTTGTGAGCAGTTTGCAATCAACTGTATCAAGTGACGATGTTATTGATAGCACTGGTGCAAACTTCGAATTTAAGATCGCTGGCCTAAATGAATCGTTACATTGCCGGTTCACGCACGAGGAAATCGCTAAGGTATATACAGCAGACGATGAATTCGATCTAGTTTGTATAAAATTAACTGAAGAGTTACTTAAACAATATCCCAATATGAAAACTCAAACAGTGATCAGGACTTTCACTATGAAGAAGTAGCAGATAAATTACGAAACGAGTCCAAGTGAAGTTCCGTAAAATTAAATTACTGTAAAAAATTAAAAAACATATTTATTCATCCTTATCTATGAAACATCTGAGTAATAGTTTCACAACTCTGGCGAGTATTGCTTCCATCATAGGGGCGCATTTCAAAAGTTCGCTTCGAAAGTTTCTTAACGCTGAAATATTTGAAACTCCTAAAGTATGATCTCAAGTAGGCGGTCTTTTCAATAAAACGAGTAATTTTACAGATATGACCCGCGAAGAATTACATGCATTGGTAGATGCTCAATATGATAAATTAACTGGTTTACAATCAGAAAAGACCTTTTACGCCTATGAGGAGGGTTTCGACTAGGCGTCCCCGTAAAAGTATGGACTGAGTTGGGTGGACAGGTAATGCAGGCAAGCTTAAAAAAGGGCACATCAACGGATAAGCGAAAAAAAACTTCTGTCAAACCCGATTCGGTAGATTAGAGTTATCCAAAACACATCGCTACAGGGCCAAAACTAATGGCTTCTTCATAAGTCCCTATCTTCAAAATTTGATGGCACTTGCCGGCGTGAGCGACGTGTACTCAAAATCAAATGACTTACTAAATGCTTTTTTATGTATTAATATTTCTGAAAGTCAGGTATATAGAGTAACTGATTACCTGGGTAATGCAGTTGATGAAGATGTGATGTCTGAGATCAAACATCCGAATTTGAATTTCAATGAACGTGTATATGCTTCAATGGATGGAAGCATGATTCAAATGGATCAAGGGTGGCAGGAGGTCAAGCTCGGCCGTATTTTCAGAGAGGATTGTAGGTCAAAAAATGGTACGAAAGAGCAGGGTGAGATACGTTATAAACTTAATGAGTCTTCTTACAGTGGCCATTTAGGTTCGTATAGCCATTTTATTCCCAAGTTTGAAGCCAGCTTAGGGACTTATAAAGATTGTGAAGACCGATTGGTATTTATTACAGATGGAGCACAATGGATACATAACTACCTGACTAATAGATTTCCCAATGCAACCCACATCCTAGATTACTATCATGCAGTGGAACATTTAACAGATTTTGCAAACTCACATTTTACAGACATAGCCAGACGCGAAAAATGGGTTAAAACTCAAAAAGGCGAGTTGCTGGAAGGTTCTGCTCAGAATGTTCTGGATAATATAGCGAAGCTTAGAAAGCTGTCAAAAAACGTGAAGAAACAACGAACAAAGCTTCTGGAATACTATAAAAATAACGTTGATAGAATGGATTATAAGTCATTTCGCAGTCAAGGACTTATGATAGGAAATGGCCCGATGGAAGCCGCGCATAGGACCGTCATACAAACAAGAATGAAGCGTAGTGGGCAGCGGTGGACTCCCAAAGGAGCTCAGGCTATGCTAAACCTGAGGGTTCTCAGAGAAAGTAATCGATGGAGTTGTGTTACACAAGCATTAAGCCACGCTGCGTAGATCTGAAATGCGCCGGTCTTTACAATTTTCCAGACAAGAGATTGAGCAAAAAACCGAGGCAATTTTCGGTCTTAAACTAAAAAAGCAAAAGGCGCAGCTTGGGAGCCTATTTGAAAAGGAAACCGAAGAACTGAAAAAAGAAATCGCCGATTTAAAGGAGAAAATAAACAGCAATAATACCGCTGTATCGGACAGTAAAAAACAAGCAGAAAGCTTGCAGAAGCAATGGGAACTGGATCTTGAAAAAAGTCTGACAGTTTTTGGCAGAAAAAAAGAAAAAATACAGGAACATAGCACACAAGTTTCAATCAAAATCGAGGGGATTGATGCGAAACTCTTGAAAAACAAAGAGTCCCTCTACGGCTGGCTTAACGAAAATGTACCCGGTTGGGAAAATACGATTGGTAAAGTGATTGACGAAGAAGACGTTCTTTTTCATCCTGCGCTCGCACCGCAATTTATTGAGAACACTGGTAATACGCTCTTTGGAGTCAAAATTGATTTGGATGAAATAAACAGAACAGTAAAAACGGTTGCTGATTATGAGCGGGATAAACTGGATTTGAAACAACTTATCGAGTCCAACAATACGGCTCTGAATACACTAAGCGAGCAGGAAAAAGAAGACGCAGATAAACTGAGAAGAAAGTACCAACCGAAGATAAAAGATGCCAGAGACACTGGTTATCAGGCAGAATATGCACTTACAAAAGCGAAGGAGCAATTGCAGGAAAAGGAATGCGGGCTGGAAGAAATTGCTGTAAAGGCTGCCGAAGAAAAGGTTCTGATGTTAGCACTAATTGAGGCGGATTTGATGAAGGCTCGGGAAGAATTGGCAACCAATCAGCAAAATTATAATACGATTGATGCTAATCTTCAAACTCAGCTTGGCGTCAAAGAAAAGGAACAAAAGAGAAAAATCAATGCAGAAGAAGAGCGAATCACAGGGCTAACGAATCTGCTTGATAGCCAATTGGTAACCAAAACCAGTGACATTAAAAAGCACATAGAAGAATTAAAAGAGCAACAATCGGGTGATCTGAAAAAGGAAGGTGCTGATACAAATCGCATTGCTGATATAGAAATTGCATTGGATGGTATTCGAACAGAGCTGGATTTTATAGAGAGCAACGGGTGCATTTCAAAACTTCGTTTTGAGGTTTGAAGAGTACTAAATAATTCAAATATCTAAAGTATTAATATAAGAT